>NZ_RZIJ01000018.1 GCF_003989665.1 Azospirillum doebereinerae
TTGGCGGTCTCGACGCCGCTGCCGTCCGCCTTCACGCGGATCTTCACGTTGTAGTCGACGACCCGCTTCACGGGCACCAGGACCTTCATGACGTTTGCTCCTCTTCCTTCGGGCGTTTTCTTGTGTTTCGGATCAGGTGGGGATCAGGCGACGGCGGTCAAAGGCTGGCCGCGCCACGCGGCGACGGAGTCCGGCATCGGCGGCGAATCGCAGGCGGCGCCCACGGCGGCCAGCACCTCCGACGGCGGGATCACGCGCCCCCGCGCCACGAAGGCGCCCTGCACCACCGCCAGCGCGGCGGTGCCGGAATCGGTCTCCATGCGATGCTCGATGAAGATGTACTTGTCGTCCCAGCACAACACGCGGCTGACCAGGGTGAAGCGCTGGAACGGTTTCAGCGACCGGCGGAAGCGGATGTTGGCCGCGCCCAGCACCGGCTGCCAGCGGTTGCGCAGGATGGCGCGCCCCAGCCCGACCCGGACCATCAGATCGGTGCGTCCCAGATCCATCAGGCTGAAATAGCGGGCGTTGGTCATGTGCAGGTTGACGTCGAGGTCGGTCGGCCAGACCCGGAAGCGCAGCGAGCCTGAGTCGAGGAACCCGATCCGGCGCCCGCGCCACGCGGCAACCACGGCCATCACCGTGACGGCGATCAGGCGGAAGATCAGGTTCATGACGGTTTCCCTTCCAGCGGTCGGGCCGACGCCGGCCCGGTTCAGGACTCCTTGGCGGCCTTGCGTTGCGCCAGGAGGGTGGTGACCTGGTCCTCGATCTCTTTCAGCTCGCCGACGGTGGCTTCCAGGTCCTCGCGCTGCTGCGCCAGATCCTTGAGCCGCGTCTGAACCCGCTTCAGCAGGTTCTTCTGCTGCTCCACCCCGCCGTCGACGTTGTAGAGGTCGAGATACTCGCGGATTTCCGCCAGCGAGAAGCCCAACCGCTTGCCGCGCAGGATCAGCTTCAGCCGGGCGCGGTCGCGCTTGGTGTAGACACGGTTGTTGCCGACGCGGTTGGGCGCCAGCAGCCCCTTGACCTCGTAGAAGCGAAGCGCGCGCGGGGTGATTCCCAGCTCTTCCGCCAGTTGGTTCACCGTGTAGAGCTGTTCCATCCCCGTCATGACCTTATTGTTCGCGCGTCCGCTATCCGGCCCGTCGTTCCTAACACAGGCGTCGCGGCGTGATAAGGCTTCCCTTTACGTCCCGGTCAACACCCTGACTTGGCGTCAGGTCTCTGCCTTCGGGGCAGCCGCCGCCTCGGCGATCAGCTCCTTCTTGGACAGCTTGCCGACGGCGGTCTTGGGCAGCTCGTCGCGGAACTCCACGGCGGTCGGCATCTCGATGCGGGAGATCTTGTCGCGCAGGAAGTCCTTCAACTGCTCCACCGTCATCACGGCGCCGGGCTTCAACTGGACGAAGGCCTTTGGCGTCTGTCCGCGATACTCGTCGTTCAGCCCGATGACGCAGACGGCCACCACGTCGGGGTGCTGGTAGATGGCCTCCTCGATCACGCGCGGGTAGACGTTGTAGCCGCTGCAGATGATGAGGTCCTTCAGGCGGTCGAGCAGGAAGACGTAGCCGTCCTCGTCCATCGTCCCGACGTCGCCGGTGAACAGGAAGCCGTCGACGATGGTCCGGTCGGTCTCCTCCGCGCGGCCCCAATAGCCGGCCATCACGTTCGGTCCGGAGATCGCCACCTGCCCCTTCTCGCCGATGCCCAGCACGCGGGACGGATCGTCCAGCCCGCGGATCTCGATGGCGATGCCCGGCAGCGGCAGGCCGATGGAGCCCTCCTTGTTGACGCCGGTCAGGGGATTGGCGGCGCAGACCGGCGAGGCCTCCGACAGCCCGTAGCCCTCGATCAGCACGCAGCCGGTCGCCTGCTCGAACTGGCGCTTCAGCTCCATCGGCAGCGGCGCCCCGCCCGAGATGCAGTAGCGGATCGAGGTCAGCGCGTAGCGCCCGACCTGCGGGTGGCCCAGCAGCGCCTTGTACATGGTCGGCACGCCGGGAACGAGGGTCGGCTTGCGCTTGGCGATGGTCTTGAGCACCTGCTCGGTCTCGAAGCGCGGCAGCATGACCAGCTCGGCCCCCGACGCCAGCCCCATGTTGAGGATCACGGTCATGGCGAAGACGTGGAAGAAGGGCAGCACCGCCAGCATCCGCTCGCCGCCCAGCGCCATGCCGGGGAACCACGCCGCCACCTGCCGGGCGTTGGACAGCAGGTTGTGGTGGGTCAGCATGGCGCCCTTGGGCACGCCGGTCGTACCGCCGGTGTATTGCAGCACCGCAACGTCGCGCAACGCGTCGATCCGCACCGGGCGCAAGGCGCCGTCGTTGGCCAGCAGCGCGTCGAAATCGACGTGCCGGGAATCCCAGGCGATCTCCGCCACCTCGCTGCGCTTGAGCACACGGAACAGCACGCTCTTGACCGCCGGCAGGATGGTCGGCATGCGGCAGACGACAACGGTCTTCAGCCGGGTCCGCTCCAGCATCGCGGCGACGCGCGGGTAGATCTGCTTGAGGTCGAGCGTGACCATGATCTCGGTCTGCGAGTCCTCGATCTGGTGTTCCAGTTCGCGCTCCACGTAGAGCGGATTGTAGTTCACCACCGTGCCGCCGGCCTTCAGCACGGCGTAATAGGCGATCACGTAGGTCGGCGAGTTCGGCAGGCACAGCCCCACCCGCACCCCCGGCCCGACGCCCATGTCCTGGAAGCCGCGCGCGGCGCGGTTCACCAGATCCAGCACTTCGGCGTAGCGGTAGCGCCGCCCCAGGAAATCCAGGCAGGGCCGCTCGGCGTAGCGCTTGGCCGCGTCCTCGAACAGCTGGTGCAGCGGGATCGGCGCGAAGCTCTGGTCCCAGGCGATGTCGGCGGGGTAATGGGCCAGCCAGGGACGGAGCGGGCTGGAATCGGGCAATATGGAGTCGGCTTGCGCAAGCGGTTCGGACATCGGTTTCGCTCCCCTTCGCGACGGACGGGCTCCCGGATCGTCGCCGCGTCGGTTCGCCCGCCGGCCGCCTGGAACCTTTTCGTTATGACGTTGACGTAAACGTAATGCTTGCTTACTGTCAAGAGCAGTCACACGGACTGTTCCAGGAGTAAGCTTTCATGGTCGACGACATCCTCCGCGAGATGCGCACCCGTTCCACCACACTGCGCAGCCTGAACGCCTCGGTGCGCTTCGTCCTGGGCAAGGACGGGCAGATCATCCGGGTGGACGCCCGCGCCAACCCGGTCAGCATCAGCCAGGACGACGCCGAATCCGACTGCACCATCCGGATCTCGCCGGAAAACCTGGTGAAGTTGATGGACGGACGCCTCAACCCGATGCTGGCCTTCACCATGGGCAAGCTGAAGGTGGAGGGCTCGATGGGCATCGCCATGAAGCTGGCCCAGCTTCTCGACGAGTAAAGCGCAACCGGCCGCAAGAGCCGCTCTTTTCCAAATCCGGGAGGAAACGACGATCATGACGCACACGCTTCGTGCCACGCTGGCGGCTGCCCTGCTGCTTGCTCCCCTCTCCACGGCCGTGGCGGCCGGGACCGCCCGCACCCTGACTTACCAGATCCTGATGGGCGAGGATCCCATCGGGACCGAGACGGTGACGGTGGAGCCGCAGGGCGACCGCACCAAGGTGACGGTCGCCGCGACCACGTGGGTCAAGGTGCTGTTCATCAACTTCCGCTACGACCACAAGCGCGAGGAGACGTGGAAGGGCGCGACGCTCGAATCCATGCGCGCCACCACCGACGACGACGGCACGCCGCACAGCCTGGACCTGCTGCGCAAGGGCAACGGGCTGACGCTGACCGCCGACGGCAAGGCCTCGGAACTGCCGGGCGACGCCCTGCCGCTGACCCTGTGGACGCCCGAGGTGCTGAAGCGCCCGAACCTGATCTCGGTGATCGACGGCGCGCCCTACAAGGTCGCGGCGCGGGCGGTGGGAACGGAGACCGTCGAGGCCGGCGGGCGGAAGACCGAGGCCAAGCACCACCGCATCGAGGGCGACGTGGAGCGCGACCTGTGGTTCGACGCCGAGGGCACGCTGCTGAAGACGCGCTTCAAACGCAGCGGCTATGATATCACCTACGTCCTGAAGTGAGTTTCCCCATGAGGACGTGATGCCCATCTTCGTGTTCCCCGACGATCCGATCTGGAACGAGGAGGCCGACGCCGTCGAATTCGTGGTCGAGGTCGGGGAGTACCGGGGCCGCGTCTTCGTCACGCGCCGGGTGATGCAGGGGCTTGTCGGCCACCGCCCCCTGCCGGACGAGGCGGTCCAGCAGGTCTGCATGAACCGCCAAGTCTTCGACCGGGCGGTGGAGAACCGCATTCTCGACCGCGCGCTCGACCCCGACGCCAACATCCACCTGACCGCCCGCGACATCGCGCGGGCGGCGGGACGGCGCGGGAAGTTTTCAGAGGGGTGAATTTGTACCAGCAGCTTCATGCCTGAACTGCCACTCCGTCATCGCGTGTAGCCCTTCTCCCCTTGCGGGAGAAGGGTTGGGATGAGGGGTGTTCCGCCGCAGGCGGAAAGAAACATGGAGATTCCCGGCCGGCTGACGCCGGCACCCCCTCACCCCAACCCCTCTCCCACAAGGGGAGAGGGGCTTACCCCAGCGCTCTCGCGTGGGCGACAATTCAAAGCTGCTGAGCTTACGCCACCCGCCCGTACCGCCCCCGCACGTACAGCAACGGTGCGCCGTCCTCGCGCGAGGCCAGCCGACGGACGCGCCCGACGACGATCACATGGTCGCCGCCGTCGAACAGATGCGCGCGGTCGCATTCCAGCGAGGCCACGCAGCCCGACAGGATCGGCACCCCGGTGTCCCAGGTCTCGACCGCGACGCCGGCCCAGCGCTCCTGAAGGTCGCGGCGGGAGAAACGCGCCGACAGATCCTCCTGGTCGTCCGCCAGGATGTTCACCGCGAAGGACGGGGCCGTGGTGAAGGCCTCGAACGACATCGCCGCGCGCCCCAGGCAGAACTGCACCAGCGGCGGGTCGAGCGACACCGACGAGAAGGAGTTCACCGTCACCCCCAGCGGCAGGCCGTCCGGCGCGATGGTGGTGACGACGGCGATGCCGGTGGCGAAGCAGCCCAGAGCGCTGCGGAAGGCGCGGGGATCGAGCGGTGAAGCGGTGGTCATGGCGGCCTTTGTATGGCTCGGCAAAGCGGCGAACCTCGGGAATTAACCCAGCGGAGCGGTGGGCGCAAGCGGTTCCCCACTTCGTCGGGAGGCTTTAAGACGATTTTAAGGAAGGTGAGGCAGTTTCCATCTGCGGCAAGTGGCCGCGCGCCGGACCGACATTCACGGGCATCATGAGCGCGAACGCAGGCGGCGAACGCCCCATCATCATCAAGAAGAAGAAGGGTGGGCACGGCGGCCATCACGGCGGCGCGTGGAAGGTGGCCTACGCCGATTTCGTGACGGCGATGATGGCGTTCTTCCTGCTGCTCTGGCTGCTGAACGTCACCACGTCCGACCAGCGCAAGGGCATCGCCGATTACTTCTCGCCCGTCTCGGTCAGCCGGGAGCAGTCGGGCTCCGGCGGCATGCTGGGCGGCAAGACCATCACTGTGCCCGGCGCGCAGGTCTCGGCCAGTTCGCCGATGTCGGCCGACGTGCCGGTGTCGGGTCCCCCCGGCTATTCGTCGCAGGAGACCGAGGACGCCGACGATCCGACGGAGGCCGCCGCCGGTCCCGGCACCGGCACCGGTCCGGGCCGCCAGGGCGAGACCGGCTCCGCCGCCGACCAGAAGAGCAACGAGTCGCGCGCCGACTACCAGAAGCGCATGGAGGCGATGGCCAAGCAGCTGGGCATTCCCGGCCAGAAGCCCGGCGAGAAGCTGTCCGACTTCGGCGAGCGCGTGAAGGAGGCCGGCGAGCATCTCCAGGACGCCCAGCAGGAAGCCAAGCAGTTCCAGCAGGCCGCCACCGAGATCCGCCAAGCCATCCAGTCGGTCCCGGAGTTGGAGCCGCTGGCCCAGAACCTGATGATCGACCAGACCCCGGAGGGTCTGCGCATCCAGATCGTCGATCAGGACCGCGTCTCGATGTTCCCCGGGGGTTCCGGCCAGATGTACCCGCAGACCCGCCAACTGGTGCAGCAGGTCGCCAAGGCGCTCGCCAAGCTGCCCAACAAGCTGTCGATCAGCGGCCACACCGACGGCACCCCCTTCCCCGCCGGCTCGGGCCGCGACAACTGGGATCTGTCGAGCGAGCGGGCCAACGCCACGCGCCGCGCGCTGATCGCCGGCGGCATCGAAGAGACCCGAATCCAGGACGTGGTCGGCAAGGCGGACCGCGATCCGCTCGCCCCCGACCAGCCCGGCAGCCCGCGCAACCGCCGCGTCAGCATGGTTTTGCTGCGCGAAATGCAGGCGCCGCCCTCGGCCGGCAGCGCTTCCGCTGGGGCCGTCGCCCCCGCTGCGACCAAAGCACCAACCCCGGCAGCACCAAAGCGCTAAAATCTTTCGCGGTACGCACCGAATTCTTGCTTTGTGGCCGCACCGCACAACAGAGCGCGTTGTTTGCCCCTGTTCAAAGCGCGCGGCGATGCGTCATACTTGGCGGGCAAAGCGATGCTGCCGGAACAATGCCGTCCGGCAGTCGATGAAATGGTCCGATACAAAGCGCGGGGGAGTCTGTGAGCGTACCCGAGGGCAAACCGTCAGACCTTTTGTCATCCTATGATCCCGGCCTGTATTTCGACGAGCTGTTCGGCAGCATGGACTTGCCGGCCGAACACACGGCGCTGATACGGCAAAGATTGTCGGGTCTCGATTTCGACGAATTGCGTCGCCGAGCGCAGGATGTGGAGCGGGAACTCTACAATCTCGGCATCACCTTCATCGTCTATTCCGAAAAGGACGCGGTGGACCGGATTCTTCCGTTCGACATCATCCCCCGCGTGATCTCCTCCAAGGAATGGGCGCATCTGGAGGCAGGAGTCACCCAGCGCGTCGCCGCGCTGAACCTGTTCCTTCACGACATCTATCACGATCAGAAGATCCTGAAGGACGGGATCATTCCGCGCGATCTGGTGGAGGGGAACCACAATTTCCGCCCGCAGATGATCGGGCTGGACGTCCCCTTCAACACCTACATCCACATCATGGGCACCGATCTGGTGCGCGACCGCCAGGGCGTCTTCCGGGTGCTGGAGGACAACGGCCGGGTTCCGTCCGGCGTGTCCTACGTGGTCGAGAACCGCCACATGATGCAGCGGGTCTTCCCCGACCTGCTGCAGGACATCGGCATCCGCCCGGTGGACAATTACGGCCACAAGCTGCTGGACGCGATGATGGAGATCGCGCCGCAGGGGGTGGACGATCCACAGGTCGCGCTGCTGTCGCCGGGAACCTACAACTCGGCCTATTTCGAGCACATCTTCCTGGCGCGCGAGATGGGCGTGCCGCTGGTCGAGGGCCGCGATCTGGTGGTGGAGAACGACCGCGTCTACATGAAGACGACCAACGGTCTGGCCCCGCTCCATTCGATCTACCGGCGGCTGGACGACGCCTTCCTCGACCCGCGCGCCTTCAACCCGGACAGCCTGCTGGGCGTGCCGGGCATCCTGGAAGCCTACCGCAAGGGCAACGTCGCGCTGGCCAACGCCATCGGCACCGGCGTGGCGGACGACAAGGCGGTCTACTGCTACGTCCCACGGATGATCAAATACTACCTCGACCAGGACCCGATCATCCCCAACGTCGACACCCGCATCTGCCGCGAGCCGGACGCGCTGCAATACACGCTGGACCACCTCAGCGAGCTGGTGGTCAAGCCGGTCGGCGAGGCCGGCGGCTACGGCATCACCATCGGGCCGCGCGCCAGCAAGGCCGAGTTGGAGGATTGCCGCGCCAAGCTGCTGGCCGATCCGTCCAACTACATCAGCCAGCCGGTGGTCGACCTGTCGGTCTGCCCGACCGTCACCGAGGACGGCATCGAGCCGCGCCACGTCGATCTCCGCCCCTTCGCCATCACCGGCAAGAGCACCTGGGTCCTGCCCGGCGGGCTGTCGCGCGTGGCGCTGAAGAAGGGAACGCTGATCGTCAACTCGTCCCAGGGCGGCGGCTCGAAGGACACCTGGGTTTTGGAAGGTGCGGCATGAACCTGCTCGCCCGCTACGCCGAGAGCATTTTCTGGATGGCCCGCTACATGGAGCGGGCCGAGAATCTCGCCCGCATCCTCGACGTGCACGAAAGCTTCTCCCGCGACACGCGCGGGGCGACGAACTGGTTCTCCATCGTCCAGCTGAACGCGGACGAGAAGGACTTCTTCAGCCGCCACGACCGCCCGACGGCCGAGGCGGTGATCCACTACTACATGTTCGACGCGCAGAACTCGAACTCGCTGCTGTCGATGCTGCGGATCGCCCGTGAGAACGCGCGCGCGCTGCGCCCCTGGATCTCGACCGAGATGTGGACGCAGATCAACGTGTTCCACAACAAGCTGCTGGAGATGTCGGTCAAGGACGTGGCGACGCAGAACCTGTCCAAGGTCTGCACCTGGATCAAGGAGGAGTGCCAGACCCACACCGGGATCACCGAGGGCACCTTCTACCGCGACCAAGGCTGGTATTTCTACCAGATGGGCAAGTACATCGAACGGGCGGACCAGACCACGCGCCTGCTCGACATCAAGTACCACACCCTGCTGCCCTCCCCGGCCGATGTCGGCTCGACGCTGGACGCCAGCCAATGGACGACGGTCCTGCGCTCGACCGCCGGCTACCACGCCTTCCGCCGCGTCTACCCGCGCGGCATGTCGCCGACCACGGTCGCCGGCTTCATGCTGTACAACGAGGGCTTCCCGCGCTCGGTCGTCATGTGCGTCCGCCAGATCGACGGCGTGCTGACCCGGATGCGCTCGCGCTACGAAATGCGCGGTGGCTCCAACGCGATGGAGCGGGTGGACGAGTTGCTGGCCGCCCTGCTGTCCCGCCCGATCGAGGCGGTGCTGCGCGACGGTCTGCACCAGTATCTCGACTGGGTCCAGTTGCAGCTCAGCGGAATCACCACCGAGATCGCCCAGGCGTTCTTCGGCGTGGACGCGCCGCTGGCTGTTCAGAGCCAGTCGCAGTAAGCTGACCCGGCGGGGGCTTCCGGCCCCCGCCCTTCCCTTCCGTTGTGACGAGGCATCGTCGGTCAGCATGTCGGTCATCCAGCCGCCGCAGCGCCCGTTGCAGCAATTCTTCCGGTCGGGGCCGATGCCCTGCCCCTACCTGCCGGGCCGGGTCGAGCGCAAGCTGTTCACCCGCTTGGTCGGTCCCTACGCGACCGAGGTGAACTCCACGTTGTCGCGCGCCGGTTTCCGGCGCAGCCACGACATCGTCTATCGTCCGGTCTGCCCGAACTGCCAAGCCTGCGTCCCGGTCCGCGTCCCGGTCGCCGAGTTCGTGCCCACCCGCTCGCAGAGGCGGGTGATCAAGCTGAACCAGGACGTCCGCCTTATCGAGCGCCCGGCCTACGCAACGTCGGAGCAATACCGGCTGTTCGCACAGTACCAGAATTCCCGCCATGGCGAATCCGACATGGCGCGGATGGCGATGGGCGACTTCGCCGCGATGGTGGACGAAGGCCGCGCCGACACCAACCTGCTGGAAGCCCGCGATTCGGAGAACCGGCTGATAGGCTGCATGCTGACCGACCGGCTGAGCGACGGGTTCTCCGCCGTCTACAGCTTCTACGACGCCAACCAGGAGCGCCGCAGCCTGGGCACCCACATGATCCTCGGCCTGATCGAACGGGCGCGGATGGCCGGAATGCCGCATGTCTATCTCGGCTACTGGATCGCCGGCAGCCGCAAGATGGCCTACAAGACACGCTTCCAGCCGCTGGAAGCGCTCGGTCCCGACGGCTGGCACCGACCGGTGATCGCGTCCGAAGACTAGCGCGTTTGCCCTCTCCCGAGACGGGAGAGGGCAACAAGTCACGCGGCCTTGATGCGGGCGAGGAAGTCCTCGACATCGTGCCGCAGGGTTTCCGCCTGACGCGACAACTCTCCGGCGGCCCCCAGAACCTGGGTGGCGGCGCTGCCCGCCTCGCTTGCCGCCTGGGTCACGTGGATGATGCTGCCCGACACCTCCTGAGTGCCGCACGCGGCCTGCTGGACGCTGCGGGAGATCTCGTTGGTCGCCGCGCTCTGCTCCTCGATGGCGGCGGCGATGCCGGTGGTGATGTCGTTGATGCTGCCGATGGTGTCGCCGATCCCGGCGATGGCTTGGACCACGCCGTTGGTGGTCTGCTGGATCGCACCGATCTGCGCGGCGATCTCGTCGGTGGCCTTTGCCGTCTGCCCCGCGAGACTCTTGACCTCGCTCGCCACCACGGCGAAGCCCTTGCCCGCCTCGCCCGCGCGCGCCGCCTCGATGGTGGCGTTGAGCGCCAGCAGATTCGTCTGGCTGGCGATGTCGGTGATCAGCCCGACCACCTCGCCGATCTTCTGGGCCGCTTCCGACAGGCTGCGCACCGCCTCGCTGGTCCGCGCCGCCTCGTTCACCGCCTTGCCGGCGATGTCGGCCGAACGCGTCACCTGACCGCCGATCTCGCGGATCGAACTGGCCATCTCCTCGGTCGCGGTGGCGACGGTCTGGACGTTGGCGCTGGTCTGCTCGGCGGCGGACGCCACGACCGTTGCCTGGGTGTTGGTCTGTTGGGCCATCGCCGACATGCTCTGCGCGGTCGCGTCCAACTCGGACGCCGCCGAGGACACGGTGCGCAGCGCGGCGGCGGCGGAGCTTTCGAAACCGGCAACCAGACGGTCGACGGCCTCGACCCGCCGCTGCTTGGCCTCGCGGTCGGCGGCCTGGAGCCCCACCAGCCGGTCGGCCTCGATCAGCCCATCCTTGAACACCTGGACCGCGCGGGCCATGGCGCCGATCTCGTCCCGGCGCTCCGTCCCGGTGACGGCGACGGACAGGTCATGACCGGCCAGTCCGCCCATGATTCCCGTCATCTCCTGGATCGGGCGCACCACCGTGGCGATCATCATCCAGCCGGCGGCGGCGCAGACCAGCACGACCAGCAGGATCGCCGCGGCGATCAGACCGGTGCTGGTCTTGTAGATGGCCTCACCCTGGTTGGCCGCCCGCACGCCTTCCCGCTGGTTGAAGTCCATCAACTCCTGCAAAATTCCTTTGGCCATGCGGAACTGCTCCCGCGAGGCTCCGCGATACACCCCGCCGGCAGCCTGGGTTTCGCCGGTGCGCGACAGGGGCTGAAGCTGTTCGTTGCTGATCGCCAGGTAGGTTTCCCAGCTCGCCACGAACTTGCGGTAGGTCTCGGTTTCCCAGCCGGGGGTCAGGATCGCCTCGTAAGCCTTGCGGCGCTCCGCGATGGTCTTGACGATCTCGGCAAGGCTGCGCTCCTCCATGTTGAGGTCGGCAGCCGAGGTCGCCATGACGTGGGCGCCCTCGATAACCCGATAGAAATCGAACGCCGTGTACAGACCCGCCACCACCGTGACCGACGGCAGCCAGTTGTCGCGGATTTCGGCCGCCTCGCCGTTCACCGCCGACAGGCGGCTGACCGAAAATCCGCCAAGGCCGATGGCGCACACCAGAACGATCGCAAAAGCCGCGATGGCTTTGACCTTCACCGACACGTTCGACAACCCGGACATTGCTCGCTCCTTTTCCGTCAGCCCACCGCGCACCATACCGCCACGACCCCTGGCCCCCACGATGGGGTCAACCCGGATTTCGCATATTGGCGCATGACCGTACCGGTCACCCGAAACAGAGCAAGCGGCGTGCCGGGTTTCCGCAAGCGGGCCGTCGATCGACTGCCTCATGAGTTATCAAGCGGTTCGCGCGGCTCCCCACGGGGCTCCAGCGTCCGGAAAAGCACCCGAGAACGGAGCATGGCTTCAACGGTTCCGAGGTTGCGTTGCAAATTGCGATCCTACCGACGGAAGACGCGAAGAAACACACTGGACAACACCGGCTGGCCATCGCCGAACTACGTGGTTCTACTTAGCCCCTTGGTATCGCTTGCAAGTCGCTGAGCCGAAAGGAATATTCCTGCGTGATCCTATCTTTTGGTGTAATCTCTTCCCACGCCGCGCCGTCCTTTTGAACCGGTGGCGAGGCAGAAACAAAAGCAAAAGGGGGCCAACGCGCCCCGTGCAACAGGGAGGTTTCTCCATTGAGAGTCCTGCTCAAGATAAGCGGGCTGATCGATGCCTTGAACAATGGCATCGGCAAACTCGTCTATTGGCTGGTGCTGGTCGCCGTCATCGTCAGCGCGGGCAACGCGGTCATCCGCTACAGCCTGCACATCAGTTCCAACGCCTGGCTGGAACTGCAGTGGTATCTGTTCTCGGCGGTGTTCCTGCTGTGCGCGGGCTACACGTTCCAGCGCAACGAACACATCCGCATCGACATCTTCCTCGGCCGCTTCTCCAAGCGCGTGCAGGCGGCGGTGGACATCTTCGGGATCGTGGTCTTCCTGTTCCCGATGTCGATCCTGATCATGGTGCTGTCCTGGCCCATGTTCCTGGACAGCTACATGACCCACGAGATGTCGAGCGACGCCGGCGGCCTGCTACGCTGGCCCGCCAAAATCCTGGTTCCGGCCGGCTTCTTCCTGCTGACCGTGCAAGGTGTGTCCGAATTGATCAAACGCATCGCGTATCTGGCCGGCCTCATCGACGAGCCGGGCGAAAAGATGCACGGCCACTCGTAAGGACCGGGAGCGACACACATGGTCGAGTTCTTTACCGCCAACATGGCGCCGATGATGTTCGGCGCCCTGGTGCTTTTCCTGTTGATGGGCTTCCCGGTCGCCTTCGCGCTGGCCGCCAACGGTCTGGTCTTCGGCCTGATCGGCATGGAACTGGGCTTGCTGACCCCGGCGTTGATGCAGGCGCTGCCGGAACGCGTGTTCGGCATCATGCGCAACGACACGCTGCTGGCCATCCCCTTCTTCACCTTCATGGGTCTGATCCTCGAACGCTCCGGCATGGCCGAGGATCTGCTCGACACCATCGGGCAACTGTTCGGCCCGATCCGCGGTGGTCTGGCCTACGCGGTCATCTTCGTCGGCGCGTTGCTGGCGGCGACGACGGGCGTGGTTGCGGCCTCGGTCATCTCGATGGGGCTGATCTCGCTGCCAATCATGCTGCGCTACGGCTACGACCGGCGGGTCGCCAGCGGCGTCATCGCCGCGTCCGGCACGCTGGCCCAGATCATCCCGCCCTCGCTGGTGCTGATCGTGCTGGCCGACCAGCTCGGCCGGTCGGTCGGCGACATGTACGCCGGCGCGCTGATCCCCGGCCTCGTCTTGACCGGCCTCTACGCCCTCTACATCTTCGGGACCAGCATCATCCGCCCGCAAGCCGTCCCGGCGCTCCCGCTGGAGGCCCGGACCCTGCACGGCATGAAGCTGTTCATCCGCGTGATCACCACGCTGGTGCCGCCGCTGGTTCTGATCTTCCTGGTGCTGGGCACGATCTTCGTCGGCATCGCCACCCCGACGGAGGGCGGCGCGATGGGCGCCGCCGGCGCCATCCTGCTGGCTCTCGCCAAGAAACAGCTGGGTTGGGGACTCCTGCGGCAGGCGATGGACTCGACGGCAAAGCTGTCGTCCTTCGTGGTGTTCATCCTGATCGGTTCGACCGTGTTCGGTCTCGTCTTCCGCGCGGTCAACGGCGATCTTTGGGTCGAGCATCTGCTGATCGGCCTGCCCGGCGGCCAACTCGGCTTCCTGATCGTCTGCAACATCCTGATCTTCGTTCTCGCCTTCTTCCTCGACTTCTTCGAGCTGGCCTTCATCATCGTGCCGCTGCTGGGGCCGGTGGCGGACAAGCTGGGCATCGACCTGATCTGGTTCGGCGTGCTGCTGGGCGTCAACATGCAGACCAGCTTCATGCACCCGCCCTTCGGCTTCGCGCTGTTCTTCCTGCGCAGCGTGGCGCCCAAGGTCGATTACACCGACAAGATCACCGGCAAGCTGATCGCCAAGGTCACGACCGGCCAGATCTACTGGGGCGCCGTGCCCTTCGTCATCATCCAGCTGATCATGGTGGCGCTGGTCATCGCCTTCCCCAGCCTGGTCGATGCCGGCTTGGACCATGGTCCGGCAATCGATCTGGACAAGGTGAAGATCGAGATTCCGTCCTTCGAGGACGATGCCGCCCCGCCCTTCCCCGGACAGAGCGACGATTCGAACAACGACATCATGAAGCAGTTCCAGCAGAAGTAACGCTTCGAGCGCGCAGCGAAAGGGGCCAGGACTTTCTGGCCCCTTTTTCGTGCGGAAACGGCATGGTGCTCCTGTTTCAAGCGGACACGCAAAAAAGGCCTCGCTGCTGCGAGGCCTTTTCTTTTTTGATCTGCCGAACCGTTTTTACTTCTTCGACGCCAACGGCGGGGCCGCGTAGACGAAGCGGTCGAAGCTGTATTCCGCGACGCGGAACCACAAATATTCGTCCTCGCGGAACTTCCGCCACGCCTCGTAGACCTTGCGGAACTTCTCGTTCCGGGCGGCTTCCTCCTCGTAGGTCTCGATGGCGGCCTGATAGCAGGCCTGCATCACCTCGTTCGGGAAGGGACGCAGTTGCGTGCCGGCGGCGACCAGACGCTTGAGCGCCAGCATGTTCTGGACGTCGTATTTTCCCTGCATGTCGAGCGTCGCCTCGGCGCAGGCCGCTTCCAGGGCTGCCCGGTACTGCTTGGGCAGCGTGTCGAGCTGGGCCTTGTTGACGATCAGCGAGACCTGAGGGCCACCTTCCCACCAGCCCGGATAGTAGTAATATTTGGCGACCTTGTGGAAGCCGAGCTTCTCGTCGTCGTAGGGACCGACGAACTCGGCGCTGTCGATGGTGCCCTTTTCCAGCGCGGGGTAGATGTCGCCGCCACCGATCTGCTGCGGGACGACGCCCAGCTTGGCCATGATCGTGCCGGCGTAGCCGCCGATGCGGAACTTCAGGCCCTTCAGATCATCGACGGTCTTGATCTCCTTGCGGAACCAGCCGCCCATCTGGGTGCCGGTGTTGCCCGCCGCGAACTGGACGATGTTGTAGCCGGCGAAGAACTCACGCATCAGTTCCATGCCGCCGCCATGGGTCATCCAGGCGTTCTGCTGGCGGGCGTTCAGGCCGAAGGGCATCGCCGCGTCGAAGGCGAAGGTCGGATCCTTGCCCACATAGTAATAGGAGACGGTGTGGCCACACTCGATGGTGTTGTCCTTCACCGCGTCGAGAACCTGAAGCGCCGGAACGATCTCCCCACCGGCGAAGACGCGGATCTGGAACTTCCCGTCGGTCAGATCGGCGACGCGCTTGGAGACGTACTCCGCGCCGCCGTAAATTGTGTCCAGGCTCTTGGGGAAGCTGGAGGCGCAGCGCCACTTGATTTCGGGGGTGCTTTGCGCGATGGCCGGGGCCGCCAGCGTGCTGGCGGCGACGCCCACACCGGCCGAGGTCAGGAAAGCGCGACGTTTCATGAAGAAGCTCCCTAGTTCATTTTCTGTTATGGGTGTTTTTTAAAAAGAAGCACGCCTGGACCCGCCCGCACTCCCCGGAACCGGGCGTGCGCGTCGGGACGAGCTTGGAAAGGGAAAGACGGTAGGAGCCTGCCGACGGGAGGCCCGAAACAGGGCGCATCGCGGTTTCCACGCGTCCCGGCAGCCGTGCCGTTTTCCTTCCTCCGTCCGGGTTCGTCACCGGCCTGCCGACCGATCCGTCCCAGCTTTCTTCCGCTGAACGAACTATGCAGGAATCCAACGGTCCGGATCAAGGCCCAAGAAGAATTGCGTGTATTATTTCAGAGGTTTATCGGCGCGGATGGAATCCCGCGCCGATAAACACGCCGCTCAGGTGAAACGGTTCTGCTTGGGGAAGCCGTTGGGCGGCATCTTGCCCACGCCGGCCCGGTTGTCGAGCCAGGGCGTCAGATCGGTGACGCGGAACACCCGCTCGCCCTGCCGCCAGCTCAAGCCCTCGGCAATGGCGAAGGTCTTCACGTCGGCGATGCTGCCGTCCTTGTATTTCTGGAGCTGGACGCCCTTGCCCCGCGTCATCACCGGCACCTGCGCCAACGGGAAGATCACCAGCTTGCGATTGTTGCCGATGATGGCGAGATGATCGCCAACGACCGGATGGCAGATGCGGGCGGCCTTGCCGTCTTCCAGGTTCAGCACCTGCTTGCCGCTGCGCGTCTGGGCAAGCACCTCGGCCTCCTCGACTTGGAAGCCGCGCCCGTCCTCGCCGGCGACCAGCAGCGTGCGGCCCGGCTGGTGGCGGAACAGGTCGACGATCTCGGCGTCGTTGCCGAGGTCGATCATCAGCCGCACCGGCTCGCCGAAGCCACGGCCGCGCGGCAGCTTGTCCACCGCCAGCGTGAAGAACTTGCCGTTGCTGGCGAAGACCAGCAACTTGTCCGTCGTCTCGCAGGGGATGACGAACCCTTTTGAATCGCCGTCCTTGTACTTCACGTCCTCGTGGTCGGCCTCGGCCAAGTGGCCGCGCACCGTGCGGATCCAGCCCTTGGCGGAGCAGATCACCGTCACCGGCTCGCGCTCCACCGTCGCCTCCAGCGGCACCTCGATCAGCGCCGGGGCGTCGGCCACGTCGGTGCGCCGCTTGCCGAGCGCGCCGCCGCCGAACTTCTTCTTGATCTCGGCCACGCCCTCGGCGATTCGCTTCCAGCGCAGGGCCTCGTCGCCCAGCAGTTCGGTCAGCCCGGCCTTCTCGGCGGTGAGCGCGTCGTGCTCGCCCTGGATCTCCATCTCCTCCAGCTTGCGCAGATTGCGCAGGCGCATGTTGAGGATGGCGTCGGCCTGCACCTCGGTCAGCGAGAAGGCGGCCATCAGGTCGCGCTTGGGCTCGTCCTCCTCACGGATGATGCGGATGACCTCGTCGAGGTTCAGATAGGCCGCCAGATAGCCGCCCAGCACCTCCAACCGGTGGTCGATCCGCGCCATCCGGTGGTTGGAGCGGCGGATCAGCACCTCGTGCCGGTGGTCGAGGAAGGCTTGCAGAACCTCGCGCAGGTTCAGCACGCGCGGGACATGGTCGCCGTCCAGCACGTTCATGTTCAACGCGAAGCGGATCTCCAGATCCGTCGCCTGGAACAGCGAGGCCATCAGGACCTCGGGATCGACGTTGCGGTTCTTCGGCACCAGGATCAGGCGGATGTCCTCGGCCGATTCGTCGCGCACGTCCTCCAGCAGGATCAGCTTCTTGTTGGTCAGCAGCTCGGCGATCTTCTCGATCAGCCGGGCCTTCTGCACCTGGTAGGGAATCTCGGTGACGACGACCTGCCAAGTCCCCTGCCCCAGCCGCTCCACCGACCAGCGGGCGCGCAGCCGGAACGAGCCGCGCCCGGTGCGGTAGGATTCGACGATGCTCGCCCGCGATTCGACCAGCAGGCCGCCGGTCGGGAAATCCGGGCCGGGCATGAAGGTGACCAGCGTGTCGATCGGCGCGTCGCGGTGCTTGATGAGGTGGCGCAGCGCGTCGCAGATTTCGCCGACGTTGTGCGGCGGGATGTTGGTCGCCATGCCGACGGCGATGCCGCTCGACCCGTTGGCGAGAAGATTGGGAAAGTTGGCCGGCAGCACCGCCGGCTCGTCGCCGTCGCCGTCGTAGGTCGGGCGAAGGTCGACGGCGTCCTCGTCGATGCCGTCCAGCAGGGCCTTGGCGACCTCGGTCAGGCGCGCCTCGGTGTAGCGCATGGCCGCCGCGCTGTCGCCGTCGATGTTGCCGAAATTGCCCTGCCCGTCGATCAGCGGGTAGCGCACGGCGAAGCTCTGCGCCAGCCGCACCAGCGCGTCGTAGACCGAGGTGTCGCCGTGCGGGTGGAACTTGCCGATCACGTCGCCGACGACGCGGGCCGATTTCTTCGGCGGCGTGGTCGGTTCCAGCCGGAGCTGGCTCATGGCGTAGAGAAGGCGGCGGTGCACCGGCTTCAGCCCGTCGCGCACGTCGGGCAGCGAGCGGGACATGATGGTGGACAGCGCGTAGCTGAGATACCGCTCGCCGAGCGCGTCGGCCAGCGGCTTCTCCAGAATGTCGAGGGCGGGATCTTGCGGTTTCATACGCCTTTTCTACCAGCTCTAGCGCGGGTGCGCTACCGCGTTCGCGTAACGTTCTCTCAATCGCTCGCGCGCGGGCGGCAGTGGGCCGTTGAGCAGATGGCGCTCCAGGAAATGGCCGGTCAGGCGCAGGCCGCTCTGGACCTCCGCCGGTCCGCCGCCGCCGCGCCCGGCCAGGAAATCGGGCAGCGGCAGCAACCGGTTCCGGTAGGGCTCCCCCACCGACGCGGTGACGGCGCGCCCGGTGCGCGGGCTGACATAGGCGAGGTAGTCATTGGCGCCGGACACGGCGCAGCGGTCGAGATCCAGCCCGAATCCAAGCTCGGCCAGCAGCCCGATCTCCCAGCGCACATAAGCCTCCGCCCAGGCCGGCGTGCCGAGCAGGCCGAACAGCGCCAGCAGACCGTCGAACAATCCTGGATGCGCTTGGTGTTCTGGCGTCGCTGCCTCCACCAGGGCGCAGGCGCTGGTCAGCGCGGCCAGCGACGCCGGATCGTCGAAGAAATCGGCGGCGTAGCCCTTCACCGCCTCCAGCGTGAAATGGCCGAGGTGCTCGGCCAGCCGCCCGCGCCAGCGCACGGCGACCAGCGTTCCCGGCTCCAGCGCGCCGCGCAGCCGGGGGGAGCGCCCGCCCATGACCATGCCGGCGTGCCGCCCATGCTCGCGGGTCAGCAACGTGGCGACGGCCGATCCCTCACCCTGCGGGCGGGACGACAGAAGGATGCCCTGATCGGACCATTCCATGAACAAAGCTCTATCAGGACGGCGAAAACCTCGCCAGAGGGCTTTTGCCGCAACACCGCGTCGCGGCGTGATGAATTCATACACCGCATCGTGTTCATTGTTCCTTCACCAAGCCGCCGCTAGGATGGCGCACATTGCAATCGACGGTGGACCGCCCCGCCGAACATCGGGGGCCGACGAGGGGGTCTTGGGCAACAGCATCGACCGATATCTCCTGGCGGAAAAGGCCGGCTCCGAGGGCGTTTGGGATTGGGATCTGCGCAGCGACACGCTGTACCTCTCCCCCCGCTTCAAGGATTTCCTCGGCCTCGCGCAGGGCGACGTGAACCGGCCCAACGACTGGCTGTCCCTGGTGCACGCCGAGGACGTCGATTGGTTGCACGCCTCCTTCGAAGCGCAGATGGTCGGCCTCTCCGTGCCGTTCCAGATCGAGCACCGGGTTCGCCGCGCCGATTCCGCGAGCGTCGGCGACGCGCGCTGGCGCTGGCTGGTCTGCCGGGGCATGGCAGTGATGGACGACCGGGGCGAACCGATCCGGCTGGTCGGCTCCGTCTCCGACATCACCGACCGCAAGATCGCCGAGCAGGAGCTGCGCAAAAGCGAGGAGCGCTACGCGTTGGCCGCCGCCGCCAGCAACGACGGCCTCTACGACTGGGACCTCGTCACCGACCGCGTCTATTACTCGCCGCGCTGGGCGTCGCTGCTGGGGCTTTCGGCCAGCGACCTGACCGACAGCCCGCAGGAGTGGCTGGGCCGAGTCCACCACGAAGACCATCCCACCCTGATCGACGCCTTGGCCGCGCTGAGCTGGCAAGACGCGGAAGGCTTCAAGCTCGAATACCGCATCCGCAACGCCGAGGGCGCCATCCGCTGGATGGCCTGCCGCGGCATCGCCGTGCTCGACCCCGCCGGGAAACCGATCCGGCTGGTCGGCAGCCAGGCCGACGTGACCGACCGCAAGACCGCCGAGCAGCGCCTGCGCCAGAGCGAGGAGCGCTACGCGCTCGCCGCCGCCGGGGCCGCCGACGGGCTGTGGGACTGGAACGTCGACAGCGGCGACGTCTATTACTCGCCGCGCTGGAAATCGATGCTCGGCTACGGCGAGCCGGAGATCTCCAGCACCATCGCCGAATGGTTCGACCGCGTCGTGGCAAGCGACCTGGACGGCCTGCGCACCGCCGTCAACCTGCACCTCACCGGCGAGCGCAACCACCTCCAGCACGAGTTCCGCATCCGCCGCGCCGACGGCGACGAATCCTGGATGCTGGTGCGCGGTCTGGCCGTGCGCAACGACAAGGGCTGCGCCGTCCGCATGGCCGGCTCGATGACCGACATCACCGCGCGCAAGAAGGCCGAACAGCAGTTGCTGTTCGACGCCTTCCACGACGCGATGACCGGCCTGCCCAACCGCACCCTGCTGCTCGACCGCATCGGTCAGGCGCTGGACCGCAACCGGCGGGCGGGCGGCGGACGACAATTCGCGACGATCCTGATCGACCTCGACCGCTTCAAGTCGATCAACGACGCGCTCGGCACCACCACCGGCGACCGCCTGCTGCGGATCATCGCCAAGCGGCTGGATAACACCCGGCGGGTCGGCGACACGCTGGCCCGGCTGTCGGCCGACGAGTTCGCCATTCTGCTGGACGACATCGGCGACGTCGGCGACGGGCTGGGCGCGGCCGAGCGCATGGCTCAGGCGATCTCCCGTCCGGTCACGCTGGACGGCCACGACATCGTGCTGACCGCCTCCATCGGCATCGCGTTGAGCGCCACCGGCTACGAGCACGCCGAGGACATGCTGCGCGACGCCAGCCTCGCCATGTACCGCGCCAAATCGGGCGGGCGGGCGCGGATCGACGTGTTCGACGGCAATCTGCGCCGGCAGGCGATGACCACCATGCGGACCGAGGCCGATCTCCGCGCCGCGCTGGAACTGGGGCAGCTCTGCCTCTACTACCAGCCCATCGTGTCGCTGCGCCACGGCGGCATCGCCGGGTTCGAGGCGCTGATGCGCTGGAACCATCCGGAGCGCGGCCTCGTCCCGCCCAACGACTTCATCCCGCTGGCCGAGGAGTCCGGCCTGATCGTGCCGATGGGCCGCTGGGCGTTGCAGGAGGCGACCCGGCAACTCGTGGCGTGGCAATTGCTGTTCCCCCGCCCGACCCCGCTGTTCATGAGCGTCAACGTCTCTTCCCGCCAGTTCCGCGACGACGATCTGGTGAGCGTGGTGCGCGACCTGCTGAACGAGACCGGCATCCCGCCGTCGAGCCTGAAGCTGGAACTGACCGAAAGCCTGCTGATGGAGAACCCGGCCAAATGCCGGGCGCTGATGCAGAGCATCCGCGACATGGACGTCCGGCTGTCGATCGACGATTTCGGGACCGGCTATTCCTCGCTGGCCTATCTGCACAGCTTCCCGGTCGACACGCTGAAGATCGACCGCACCTTCGTCCAGGCGGTCTCGACGGGCGAGGGCAACGCCGCCATCGTCCACGTCATCTCCACGCTGGCCACCATCCTGAACATGGACGCGGTGGCCGAGGGCGTCGAAACCGAACAGGAAGCCGAATACCTGCGCGACATCATGTGTCAATACGCGCAAGGTTATCACTTCGCCCGCCCGGCGCCGGCCGAAACCGTCGAGCGCCTGCTGGTGGCCGAAACCGAACGCGCGCTGGCCTCCTAGGCAACCCGCACTACCCAAGGAGTTTTCCCGCATGTCCGACCGCAGTTGCGGCGAATGCACCCTATGCTGCAAGCTGATGGGGGTGCCCGAACTGAAGAAGCCCTCCGCCAAATGGTGCGCGTCCTGCGACCAGGGCACGGGCTGCACGATCTATGAGGAACGTCCGCAATCCTGCCGGAACTTCCAGTGCTTCTGGCTGATGGACGAGAATTTCCCGGACGAGTTCCGCCCGGACCGCATCCACGCGCTGGCCGCCTTCAACGACGTGAAGAACAGCTGCGTCCTGCACGTCGATCCGGCCAAGCCGCGCGCCATGGGCAGCCCGGAAGTCCAGGCGCTGACCGACGCGCTGCTGAAGGTCTACGAGAAGGTGTTCTTCCTGTGCGGGAAGGAAAGCGCGATGATGCAGCGGTGACAACATCTCGGCCGCGAGACGAAAAGGGCCTCACGGGGAAGAGCTTCCCCGTGAGGCCTTCTTTTTTCCTTTACGACGCCCCGAAATCCAGCCCCCAGGCCGAATAGCGTTCGGGATCGTCGACCCAGCCCTCGCGCACCTTGACGAACAGGATCAGGTGGACGCGGCGTTCCAGCATCTTCTGCAACTCGCCGCGCGCCGACTGCCCCAGCGACTTGATGCGCTGGCCGCCCTTGCCCAGCACGATGGCCTTCTGGCTCTCCCGCTGCACGAAGATGACCTGCGAGATCTTCACCGACCCGTCGTCGAACTCCTCCCAGATCTCGGTCTCGACCGTGGCCGAGTAGGGAAGCTCCTGGTGAAGCTGGAGGAACAGCTTCTCGCGCGTGATCTCCGCCGCCAGCAGCCGCATCGGCATGTCGGAGATCTGGTCCTCCGGGAAATGCCACGGCCCCTCGGGCAGACGCTCGGCCAGAAAGGTCTTCAGATGGGCGACGCCGTCCGCGGTCTGGGCCGACACCATGAAGATGTCGGTGAACACGCCTTCCTGTTGGAATTTGTCGGCGATGCCCAGCAGCACGTCGCGCTTGACCAGATCGATCTTGTTCAGGATCAGGATGGCCTTGCGACCCTGCTCCTTCAGCCGGGCGACGATGCTCAGCGTGTCGTCGTCGATGCCGCGCCGCGACACGTCGTATAGAACGCCGATCACGTCGGCATCCTCCGCCCCCTGCCACGCCGCCGCGACCATGGCGCGATCCAGCCGGCGCTTGGGCTTGAAGATGCCCGGCGTGTCCACGAAGATCAGCTGGCTGTCGCCGGTGATGGTGATACCCAGCACGCGGGTCCGCGTCGTCTGCACCTTCGGGCTGACGATGGACACCTTGCTGCCGATCATCGCGTTCAGCAGCGTGGACTTCCCGGCGTTGGGCGCGCCGACCAGGGCCACGAAGCCGCAGCGCGGGTGCTCGGGCATGGCGCCCAGCGGCGGCAGCTCGATGGGAACCCCGACCACGGCGTCGTCCCCGTCCTCCTCGTCCTCGGACTCGTCGCCCTCGAACGGGCCGTCCTCGAAATCATCGTCTTCGAACGAATTGTCGATGTCGTCGCGACCGTCAGTCATCGACTTGCACTCCCACCTGGCTCAACAACGCGTTGGCCGCCTTCTTTTCCGCGATGCGCTTGGACGGTCCGGCTCCGGTGACCGGCTCCATCCCCTCGACGCGCACCGCAACCACGAACACCGGCTCATGCGCCGGGCCGCTGCGTTCGATCAATTCGTAGCTGGGGAGCGGCTTGCCGCGCCCCTGTGCCCATTCCTGCAACGCCGTCTTGGAATCGAGCGGCGGCGGCGACGCCTTCTCGATCGACTCCGCGAGCGCGCGGCGGACGAAGCGGGTCACCGCCTCCAGCCCACCATCCAGATAGAGGGCGCCCAGCACCGCCTCGCAGGCGTCGCCCAGGATGGTGCGGTTGGCGCGGCCGCCGCTCTGCACCTCGGAGGGCGACATCCGCAGATAGGCGCCCAGACCGATGGTGTCGGCGACGCGCCCCAGCGATTCGCGGCGGACCAGCGAGGCGTGACGCTTCGCCAAGGCCCCTTCCCGCTCGTTCGGGTAGCGCTCCAGCAGCCATTCTGCGACGACGAGACCGACGACGCGGTCGCCCAGGAACTCCAGGCGCTCGTAAGCGAGGCCCGGCCCGCCGGGCTTACGCGCGCCCCGCTCCAGCCCGGCGAGGCTGGGATGGGTCACCGCGTCCTGCAACAGGTCGAGGTTCACGAACGCATGGCCGAGCGCACGGGCGAGTTCCGCCACGTCGGCCGCGTCCTCCACGATCCTGTGACCGGCGTCCGCCTCGATTGCGGCAGGCGCCTCCTTGTCCAAACTCAATTACCGGACTCCGCTGAACAGGCGGCTGAACCGGAGATCGACCGGCCACCGCCACACCTCGAAGAAGCGTGTGCCTTCGTCGAGCGAGAAGAAAAGGAATTCGGCGCGACCCACCAGATTTTCCACCGGCACGAAGCCGACCTGCGCCGGCACGCGGCTGTCCAACGAGTTGTCGCGGTTGTCGCCCATCATGAACAGATGGTCGGCCGGCACCTTGTAGGCCGGGGTGTTGTCGAGCGGGCCGTTGTCCGACTCCTCGATGATGCGGTGGGTGCGGCCCTCCGGCAGCGTCTCGACGTACTGGGCGGTGCGCACGGTGCGGCCGAGACCGTCCTGCGCCACGTAATCCTCGATCCGTTCGCGCTTCACCGGTTGGCCGTTGATGTGCAGCACGCCGCCGATCATCTGGATGGTGTCGCCGGGCAGGCCGATCACGCGCTTGATGTAGTCGGTCTTGTTGTCGCGCGGCAGCTTGAACACCGCCACGTCGCCGCGCTCCGGCAGCCCGCCCAGGATGCGCCCCTCGAACAGCGGCAGGCCGAAGCCCACGGTGTGCTTGCTGTAGCCGTAGGAGAATTTCGAGACGAACAGGTAGTCGCCGATCAACAGCGTCGGGATCATCGACCCCGACGGGATGTTGAACGGCTCGAACGCGAAGGTGCGCACGCCGAAGGCGATGATCACGGCGTAAAGCACCGTCTTCACCGTCTCGGCGAAGCCGGACTCCTTCTTGGCGTCGGAAGCCGTCTGCTTCTGGAAGGTCATTCTGGTTTCGCCGTGTCGGTGGGAAGGGGCGCCGACCCGGCTTCGACGTCCGGTTCGGCGCTGATGATGACGAAGGCTTCCGCCATCGGGTATTCGTCGGTCAGGGTCACGTGGATGCGTGCGCGCATGCCAAGCGGTGTCATCGCCTGGAGCCGTTCCAGCGCGCCGCCGGTCAGCCGCATGGTCGGCTGGCCGGACGGCAAGTTGACCACGCCCATGTCGCGCCAGAACACCCCGTCGCGAAAGCCGGTGCCGAGCGCCTTCGAGCACGCCTCCTTGGCGGCGAAGCGCTTGGCGTAGCTCGACGCCCGCGCGCTGTGGCGCCCGGCCGACCCGGCGCGGCGCTCCGACTTGGCCTTCTCCACCTCGGTGAAGATGCGGTCGATGAAGCGCGCGCCGAAGCGTTCGAGCGATTGCTCGACGCGGCGGATGTCGATGAGGTCGTTGCCGATTCCCAGGATCATGCCGACGCCGATCATCGCCGGGCCGCGTTCATCGCCGCGCGCATGCGGGCGATGGCGTTGGTCAGGCCGACGAAGATCGCCTCGCCGATCAGAAAATGGCCGATGTTCAGCTCGACGATGGTGGGGATTGCGGCCACCGGCCCGACCGTGGCGTAGCTCAGGCCGTGGCCGGCGTGGCATTCCAGCCCGATGGCCTCGGCGTGGGCGGCGGCGCGGACAATGCGCTCCAGCTCGTGGGCGCGGGTCTCCGGGGTCTCGGCGTCGCAATAGGCGCCGGTGTGCAGTTCCACCACCGGGGCGCCCAGCGCCTTGGCGGCGTCGAGTTGCGCCGGCTCGGGGTCGATGAACAGCGACACGCGGATTCCGGCGGCGCCGAGCTCTCCGATCGGACGCGCCAATGAGCCGGCGTTGCCGATCGCGTCCAGCCCGCCCTCGGTCGTCACCTCGGTGCGCTTTTCGGGAACCAAGCAGGCGGCGTGCGGCTTGTGGCGCAGCGCGATGGCCAGCATCTCGTCCGTCGCCGCCATCTCGAAGTTGAGCGGACGGTCGATGCCGGCCATCAGCTTCTCGATGTCCCGGTCGGTGATGTGGCGCCGGTCCTCGCGCAGATGGGCGGTGATCCCGTCGGCACCGGCCTCGATGGCGAGCATCGCCGCGCGCAGCGGATCGGGGTTGGTGCCCCCGCGCGCGTTGCGGACGGTCGCCACATGGTCGATGTTCACGCCGAGGCGCAGGGTACGGGACATCAAAGCACTCCAAACGGCCGCCGGACCGATGCGGGGAAGCCGGGCGATTCCGTCTATATAGCGGTGCGGGGGCGTCGCGTCACGCCCGATGCGGAGCTTTCACCCATCGCATCCCCATCACCCGTTGGGAAGCGGGCGCGGGACCGGCCGATGCGGGGGCGTCAGCGCCCCCGCGCCCGCTCCACCGAATGGATGACGGGGGTCGCGCGCAAGGCCGCCATGATGTTGGTCAGGTGCTTGGCGTCCTTGACCTCGATATCGATCAGCAGCTCGAAGTAATCGGTGCTTCGGTTGGTGATCTTCTGGTGGATGATGTTCCCCTGGTTCTTGCCGATCACGGTGAACAGCGTGCCGAGCGAGCCCTGCTCGTTGCCGATCAGAACGGTGATGCGGCCGACATGCTCCTCGGGACTGTCCTGCCCGCTTTCCCAGGAGACGTCGATCCAGCGCTCCGGCGATTCGTGGAAGCTCTCCAGGGTCTCGCAGTCGATGGTGTGGATCGTCACGCCCTTGCCGGTGGTGACGATGCCGACGATGCGGTCGCCCGGCAGCGGGTGGCAGCAGCGGGCGTAATGCACCGCCATGCCGGGAATCAGCCCCCGGATCGGCAGCGGCGATTCCTTGCCGCGCGCCTTGGCCTTGGCCTTCGGGGTCTGGGCCGCCTTGTCGTCGAGCTCGCGCAGCGCCGTCTGGGCGGCCTGCGCCTTGTGGCCGGGGAAGACTCCGTGGAAGACCTCGCGCACCGAATGCAGGCCGGACCCGACTCCGGCCATCAGGTCGTCCACACTCGGCTGCTGGAAGATCTTGAGAACGTTCTCCAGCGCCTTTTCGGAGAACTCGTAGCCCTCCGCCTTGAACTGGCGCATCAGCATGCCGCGCCCGAGCTCGACGTACTGGGCGCGCTGCTGGGTGCGCAGGAACTTGCGGATCCGCGCCCGCGCCTTGCCGGTGACGACGAAGCGCTCCCAGCCCGGAACGGGGGTCTGCGCCTTGGAGGTGACGATGTCGACCTGGTCGCCGTTCTGCAACTGGGTGCGCAGCGGCAGCATGCGGCCGTTGATCTTGGCGCCGACGCAATGGTCGCCGACCTGCGAGTGGACCGCGTAGGCGAAATCCACCGGCGTGGCGCCGCGCGGCAGCGCGATCAGGTCGCCCTTCGGCGTGAAGCAGAAGACCTGGTCCTGGAACAGTTCCAGCTTGGTGTGTTCGAGGAACTCCTCTGGCTTCTGCGCGTGCTCCAGGATGTCGAGCAGTTCGCGCAGCCAGCGGTATTCACCGCCGGACGTGCGCGGCTGATGATCCTGCTTGTAAGCCCAGTGGGCGGCGACGCCCAACTCAGCGATCTCGTGCATGTCGCCGGTGCGGATCTGCACCTCGATCCGGTTGCGGCCGGGGCCGATGACACCGGTGTGCAGGCTGCGGTAGCCGTTGGGCTTGGGCGTCGAGATGTAGTCCTTGAAGCGCCCCGGCACGACCGGGTAATGCGCGTGGACGACGCCCAGCGCCTGATAGCATTCCGCCACCGTGCCGACGGTGATGCGGAAGGCCATGATGTCGGACAGCTGCTCGAAACTGACGTTCTTGCGCTGGAGCTTGCGCCAGATCGAATAGGCGGATTTCTCGCGGCCCGACACCGGAACGTCGGGCAGCCCCTCTTCCGCCAGCACGTCGCGCAGCTCGGTGATG
Source organism: Azospirillum doebereinerae (assembly GCF_003989665.1). Taxonomy (GTDB): domain Bacteria; phylum Pseudomonadota; class Alphaproteobacteria; order Azospirillales; family Azospirillaceae; genus Azospirillum; species Azospirillum doebereinerae. The sequence goes on from NZ_RZIJ01000018.1 coordinate 27,446, forward strand.
ATGGTCTGGACGCGGCTCTCGCCCTCGCTGCGCAAGCGGGCAAGCTGGGCCAGGATGCTGTCGCGGGCGTCGGGGTTCAGTTCGGCGAAGGCCAGATCGTCCAGTTCGTCCTTGATCTTGTGCATGCCGATGCGTTCGGCCAAGGGCGAGTAGATCTCGATGGTCTCGCGGGCGATGCGCTTGCGCTTTTCCGGCTTCTTCAGGTGGAAGAGCGTGCGCATGTTGTGGAGTCGGTCGGCCAGCTTCACCAGGAGGACGCGGATGTCCTCCGACATGGCGATGACCAGCTTGCGGAAGTTCTCCGCCTGCTTGGCCTGCTCGCTGTTCAGTTCCAGGCGGGACAGCTTGGTGACGCCATCGACCAGCCGGGCGATTTCCTTGCCGAACACCCGCTCGATGTCCTCGAGCGTGGCGACGGTGTCCTCGACGGTGTCGTGAAGCAGCGCCGTGGCGATGGTGCCGGCGTCCAGCTTCATCTGCGTGAGGATGCCGGCGACTTCCAGGGGGTGCAGGAAGTAGGGGTCGCCGGAAGCGCGGGTCTGCGACCCGTGCGCCTTCATCGAGAAGACGTAGGCGCGGTTCAGAAGATCCTCGTCGGCCGAGGGATCATACGCCTTGACGCGCTCGACAAGCTCGTATTGCCGGATCATGCGGCCCGACCCGACGCGCGCGGCGTCCTCTGGTGAGAATCGAAGGGGGGCCGAATGCCCCCCGTGCTGTCACAAGCCCGATGGTCGTTCAGAATCAGATGTCTCCGTCGCCATCCTCGGTCATGGAGAAACCGGCGCCCGGCTCGGCGTCCATATCGGCGGCGACGTCGTCCTCTTCGGTCAACTCCTCGCCGTCGCTCTCGCTCATGCCGTCCTCGTCGCCCAGCGAGTTGTTGCCGCGCGCCGCCCAATCGTTCTCGCCGGCCATCAGCTCGACGATCTCTTCCTCGGGCTCGTCCGGCTCGACGTGCTTCTGGTGGCCCTTGATCAGGGCGTTCTTCAAATAATCCAGCGACACCGTCTCGTCCGCGATCTCGCGGAGCGCCACGACCGGGTTCTTGTCGTTGTCGCGGTCGATCGACAGCGGAGCGCCGGACGCCACCTCACGGGCGCGCTGGGCGGCCATCATCACCAGCTCGAAACGGTTCGGAACCTTCAGGACGCAATCTTCAACGGTAACGCGGGCCATGCCAAGCAAACTCCGGATTCAAAGGAGGCCCTTGACTATATGGACGCGGCCCGATTGACGCAAGCGCGAACAGGACCTTTCGCAGCGCGATGCGCAGGGAAAACCCCAACCGAGCGTATAATAAGTAGTCCGCTCTTGTTTAACAGGCCCTCATGCCCTAATTTCAGAATTGGAACACGGGCCATTACGCATGTTCCAGTCATATGCATCAAGCTATCGTGGAAGGATTAAGGCATTGGATCGCAGCACGACTTTGCCGCGTGACGTCAGCAAATTGTTTTACAAGGAAGAGCGTCTCGCATTGTTCATCGATGGCGCCAACCTCTACGCCGCAGCACGATCCCTCGGGTTCGATATCGATTACAAACGGTTGCGCGACGGATTCGCCGGCGAAGGCCGGTTGATGAGGGCCTTCTATTACACCGCATTGGTTGAGGATCAGGAATACTCGCCGATCCGACCGCTGGTCGATTGGCTGGACTACAACGGCTACACCATGGTCACCAAGCCGACCAAGGAGTTCACCGACGCGTCCGGCCGCCGCAAGATCAAGGGCAACATGGACATCGAGCTGGCCATCGACGTGATGGAGATGGCCGACCATGTCGATCACATCCTGCTCTTCTCGGGCGACGGCGACTTCCGCCGGCTGGTCGAGGCGGTGCAGCGCAAGGGCGTGCGCGTCAGCGTCGTCAGCACCGTCCGCTCGCAGCCGCCGATGGTGGCTGACGAACTTCGTCGCCAAGCGGACAACTTCATCGAGCTGCAGGATCTGGCGCCCTTCATCGCCCGCCAGCACCATCACCGGGAGCCGAGCGGCGGCGGTTACCACGAGCATCCGGGCCAGCAGAGCGGCCCGACGCTGTACGACCCCGACGACCGGGGCTGAGCGTTCGAACCAACGAAGCGTGATGTGAAAAAAAGGGGGCGAGGTTCGCCCTCCTTTTTTATGCCCCGGCGCCGCGCCGGTTGTTCGCCATCCGGTCGGCGGTGGCGAGCGCGGCCAACAGGCTTACGGCGCTCGCTCTGCCGGTGCCCGCGATGTCCAGCGCCGTGCCGTGGTCCGGCGATGTGCGAACGAAGGGCAGCCCCAGCGTGATGTTCACGCCGCTGTCGAAATCGACCGTCTTCAGCGGGATCAGCGCCTGATCATGGTACATGCACAGCGCCGCGTCGAAGCCCGCGCGCGCCGCCGCGTGGAAGAGCGTGTCGGACGGGCGCGGCCCGAACGCGTCGATCCCCTCGGCGCGCAGCGCGGCGACGGCGGGTTCGATGATGTCGATCTCCTCGCGGCCCATCGCCCCGCCCTCCCCCGCGTGCGGATTCAGCGCGGCGACCGCCAAACGCGGGCGGGCGATGCCGAAATCGCGGGTCAGGGCCGCCGCCGTCACGCGCCCGGCGTGAACGATGGCGGCCGTCGTCAACCGATCAACCGCGTCGCGCAACGACACATGGATGGTCACCGGCACCACCCGAAGATCCGCCGCCGCCAGCATCATGATCGGCTCGTCCGCCAAACCGGCGAGGTGGGCCAGATACTCGGTGTGGCCGGGATGACGGAAACCGGCGGCATAGAGCGACGATTTCTGGATGGGGTTGGTGACGACCGCCGATGCCTCGCCGGCTTGCACCAGGGCGACCGCCCGGTCGATGCTGGCGATCACCGCCGCGCCGTTCGCCGGGTCGGGCCGACCGGCCACCACCGGCGCGGCGAGAGCCACCGGCAGGACCGGCAGCGCCTCATGGAACAGACCGGTCGCCTCGCCGGCCGAGGCCACGGCGCGCACCGGGACGTCCATGCCCAGCCGTGCCGCCAGCGCCGCCAGACGGTCCGGATCGTCGAGCAGGACGAAGGGGGCGACCCCGGCCTCGCGCCGCACCGCCCAAGCTTTCAGGATGATGTCCCCGCCGACGCCCGCCGGCTCGCCCATGGTGACGGCCAGCGGCGGACGGCTCGGCGGGGCGGCCATCAGGTCCGCACCTCGATGAAGGCGGAGCGCCGCAGATCGCGCAGGTAGCGGCGCGACAGCAGGTCGGCGCGCTCGCCGATCAGATCGCGCTCGACCTCCTCGCGGCCCGGCAGCTTGGCCTCCTTGACCGGGGTGGTCTGAGGTTGCGGCGGGGCGGCGGCGGGCTTGGGCTGGGCTTCCGGCGGCGGCTGGATCATCGGCACGTCGCGCTTGCAGACGATCAGGATCACGGCGGCGCCGGGGCTCATCAGAACCGGGCTGGCCTGCCCGAGCGGGATGCCGACGGCGAGCTGCTGCAGACCGGGCGGCAGATCCTTCACGCGCAGGGTGCCCATGTCGCCGGATTCCGGAATGCCCGTGGCCTTGGCCTTGGACTCGAAATCGGCGCAGCTCTTGATCGACTTGCGCAGCTTCTCGGCGCTGTCCTTCACCGCCTTCGCCTCTTCCTTGGAGGCGATGGGGATGATGATCTGCTTCATGTTGACCGACGCGCGGGCGATGTCGGGGCGCGGCTGCGGGCGCGGGGCGACCGGCTGCGGGGGCGGCATCACCACCTCGCCGCCGCTGCTGCCGAAGGCGCGCTGCCCGCGCACCAGCAGGATGTGGTAGCCGGTCGAGGTCCGCACCGGCGGCGACAGCTGCCCGGCGCGCATGGTCGCCAGCGCGCGGTCCACCTCGCCGGCCATCTCGCCGCTGCGCACCCAGCCGAGGTCGCCGCCGGAGGCGGCGCCCGCCGACTGCGAGAACTGGCGGGCCAGCGCCGCGAAGTTGCCGCCGCGCCGAACCTCGTCGACCAGACGGTCGGCGGTGCGGCGCACATCGTCGTCCTGTTCGGGACTGTCCACGGCCAGGAAGATCTCGGCGACCAGATACTCCGGCTTGCCGATGTTGGCCTTCAGCCGCTCCATCGCCGCGTCGATCTCCTCCTCGCCGATCACCACCTCCTGGCGGATGCGGCGCTGCATGACGCGCTGCCACGCCATCAGCGCGCGGACCTGCTCGTGCAGGGCGGAGATCGGAACCCCCTGATTCTTCAGCAGCGTTTCCAGCTGCGGACGGCCCATGCGGTTCTGTTCGGCGATGCGCTTGACCGACTCGTCGATCTCGGCCTGGGCGATGCTGATGCCCGACCGCTTAGCCTCCTGGAGCTGGAGCCGTTCGTCCACCAATTGGCGCAGCACCTGCGGGGCCAGCCGCTGGCGCGTCTCCTGACTTTCCTGGGTGCCGGTGTTGAGCAGGGCCAACCGGATGCGCGCGTTGACGTCGGAGATCGAGATGACGTCGTCGTTCACCACGGCGGCGATCCGTTCGGAATCGGGCGTGGCGGGCGCGCCGCCCTGCGCCTTCGCGACGGGCGGCTTGGTCGTCTGGGCCATGGCGGGAAGGGCCAGGACGGCACAGGCGGTCGCCACGGCAAAGGCCGAACGGACGGCTCGCAAACTCGGCATGGTGCTCAAGCTCCAAAAACAGGTTGCCCGTTAATACGGCCGGGTTAGGCCCTCTGTAAACGGAATCCTATGCCCCGTTTCCGGGGCGGAATTGTGGCGTCCGGTCCGGACGCCAGGAGGCCCCACCGGGCCAAGGCCGTTCAGCCGTCCTCCAGATGAAGGAGCGCCGCCGTGCCCAGCAGCAGGCTGATGCCCGCCGGGCTCCACGCCGCCATCAGGATCGGAATGGTTTCCGACATGCCGAAGGTGCGGACCACGTCGGTGGTGACGAACAGCACGAAGCCGGTCAGCACCCCGCCGGTCACCATCGCCATCGTGCCGCCGCGCCGGGGCATCCGCAGCGAGAAGGCGGCGGCGAACAGCACCATCGCCAGGAACAGGAAGGGCTGCGCCAGCAGGGACTGGTAGTGCAGCCGGTGCCGGACCGCCGGGAAGCCCGTGGTTTCCAGCGTGTGGATGAAGCGCGGCAGGTCCCAGAAGGAGATCGTCTCCGGCGGGGCGAAGCTCTCCTCGATGGTCGCCATGTCCAGCTCGGTGGGGATGGTGTAGGTCGCCAGCGGCTCCGGATCCTTCTTGGCCCGGTTCAGCACGGCGTCGTGCAGCTCCCACTTCTTGTCCTTCAGGACGGCGCCCGGCGCGTCGACCCGGCCCAGATAGGTCTGGTCGGCGTCGAACTGGAAGACGATGACGTTGGTCAGCTCGAAGGTCAGCGGGTTGACCAGTTCCGAATGGATGAAGAACTGATCCTTCTCGCTGGTCTGCCGCAGCCACAGCCCGGATCGCGAGATGTTCAGCGTGTTGGACTTCATCTTCAGGAAGCGGTCCTGAAGCTGGTCGTACTTGGCGATGAACACGGCGCCGACCGGGTTGATGACCGTCACCTTGACCACCCCGATGGCGGCCGCCGCGATCAGCACCGGCATCAGGAACTGCCACGCCGACACGCCGACCGCGCGCGCCACCACCAGCTCGGCGCTGCGGGTCAGGCGCCAGAAGGTGAACATGCCGGCGAACAGGATGACGAAGGGGAAGATCTGCTGACCGATCTCCGGCAACTTCAGCAGCGCCATCCGCAAGACCAGACCGAAGGTGACGTTCGGCTTGGTGCCCGCGCGGCGCAGCAACTCGACGACGTCGAGCAGCAGCACGATCGACAGCAGGATCACCATCAGCAGGCAGAACCACAGAATGAACTGGCGGCCGATGTAACGGGACAGCGTGGGCGAGGAATACATGCGATCCGGTCTCCGGAACCGTCCGGGCCTGGCCCATCGCGGTTTGTCCGGGCTGTGTACCGCCGTTGCGCCGGGATGACAACCTCGGCGCAACGGCGGAGTCTTCCGCGCCATCCCGCCTTTTCCATCTGGACTTCCCGCCCGCCTCATCCAAACTGAAGAGGGATGGATCACGATGGGGAGGGACGGCTGATGACGGACACCGCAATCACCATTCGGGAGGCGCAGGCCGCCGACGCCGACGGCATGGCCGCCGTGCACGTGCAGAGCTGGCGCTCGACCTACCCCGGCCTGATCCCGACCCCCTTCCTGGTCAACCTGTCGGAACCCGCCGCCGCCTCCCGCTGGCGCTCGGTCGCGGAAGCGCGCGGTCCGGGCCAGGGCGCCTTCGTCGCCGTGGACACCGGCGGCCTCGTGGCGCCGGCCGGCACCATCGTCGGGATCGCCTCCTACGGGGCGCGGCGCGCGACGGTGGACGGCTATGGCGGGGAGGTCCACGCGCTCTACCTGCTGGACGAAGCCAAGGGGCTGGGCGTCGGACGCCGGCTGATGGCGGCGATGGCCGAGCGGCTGATGGCCGACGGCGTGCGCTCCGCCGGGCTGTGGTGCCTGCGCGACAACCCGTCGCGCTGGTTCTACGAAAGGCTAGGGGGTAGCCGCGTCGCCGAGCGGCCGATCCGCTTCGCCGGGGCGCAATTGATGGAGATCGCCTATGGCTGGCGCGACCTGGCCCCGCTTGCACGCTTGTCGGCGGGACCGGAGGTGCGGTAGACACGGGACTTGAGTCCCCCGCATCAGGATTCGTCGATGTCGACCGCTGCCGCCTCTTCCGCTCACGCCCTGTCCAACGAGCGCGTCCTTATTCTCGATTTCGGGTCGCAGGTGACCCAGCTGATCGCGCGCCGGGTGCGCGAGAGCGGCGTCTACTGCGAAATCCACCCCTTCGGCATGAGCGAGGAGCGCATCCGCGCCTACGCGCCGAAGGCGGTAATCCTGTCCGGCAGCCCGGCCTCCGTCACCGAGGAGAACGGCCCGCGCGCTCCGCAGGCGGTCTTCGAACTGGGCGTTCCGGTTCTGGGCATCTGCTACGGCCAGCAGACCATGTGTCACCAGTTGGGCGGCGCCGTCTCCGGCTCCGACCACCGCGAGTTCGGCCGCGCCTTCATCGAGATCAAGGAGCCCTGCGCGCTCTTCGACGGTCTGTGGGATCTGGGCTCGCGCGAGCAGGTGTGGATGAGCCACGGCGACCGCGTCACGGCGATTCCCCCCGGCTTCCGCGCGGTGGCGGTCAGCGACGGCGCGCCCTTCGCCGTCATCGCCGACGACACCCGCCACTTCTACGGCGTGCAGTTCCACCCGGAGGTCGTCCACACCCCGCACGGCGCGCAGCTGCTGGCGAACTTCGTCCACGGCGTCGCCGGCATCAAGGGCGACTGGACGATGGCCGCGTTCAAGCAACAGGCCATCGAGAAGATCCGCGCCCAGGTCGGCAAGGGCAAGGTGATCTGCGGGTTGTCGGGTGGCGTCGATTCCTCGGTCGCGGCGGTGCTGATCCACGAGGCGATCGGCGACCAGCTGACCTGCATCTTCGTGGACACCGGCCTGATGCGGGCCGGCGAGGCGGACGAGGTCGTGACCCTGTTCCGCGACCACTACAACATTCCGCTGATCCACCGCGAGGCGTCGGACCTGTTCCTCGGCAAGCTGGCCGGGGTCAGCGACCCAGAGCAGAAGCGCAAGATCATCGGCGGCCTGTTCATCGAGGTCTTCGACGAGGAGAGCCACAAGATCGGTGGCGCCGAGTTCCTGGCCCAAGGCACCCTCTATCCCGACGTGATCGAGAGCGTCTCCTTCACCGGCGGCCCGTCGGTGACGATCAAGTCGCACCACAACGTCGGCGGCCTGCCCGACCGCATGAAGCTGAAGCTGGTCGAGCCGCTGCGCGAGCTGTTCAAGGACGAGGTCCGGGCGCTCGGCCGTGAGCTTGGCCTGCCCGCCGCCTTCATCGGCCGCCATCCCTTCCCCGGTCCGGGGCTGGCCATCCGCATCCCCGGCGATATCACCCCGGAAAAGCTGGAGATTCTGCGCAAGGCCGACACGGTCTATCTGGAGGAGATCCGCAACGCCGGCCTCTACGACGCCATCTGGCAGGCCTTCGCGGTGCTGCTGCCGGTGCGCACGGTGGGCGTGATGGGCGACGGCCGCACCTATGACCATGTGCTGGCGCTGCGCGCGGTGACCTCGACCGACGGCATGACCGCCGACTGGTTCCAGTTCCCGCACGAGTTCCTGGCGCGGGTGTCGAACCGCATCGTCAACGAGGTGCGCGGCGTCAACCGTGTGGTCTACGACATCACCAGCAAGCCGCCCGGCACGATCGAGTGGGAGTGATTCACGCCGCTTCGAGCGGTATCCGAAACCAGACTGAGAGACGCCGTAACTCACTGATAAAAAACTTTCCGCCATCACCTATCGATGGGCAGTGATCGTGTCTGACGATCCCCGCCCATATTGACGATCGCGAAAATCAAAAGCACCGTCAGGAACCGTGTCTCCTGACGGTGTTTTTTTGATGCAAGCCTTTGATTAAGCGCCGATTTTCCTGATACAAGTCTCTAAAAAAGCCGCCGGGCGGTACTTTTTGAGCGGCGGGATGGAACGCTGACCGATGCGGCGATCAAGGCACTAACGAGGCCTCCAGGAAATCTGGGGCGGTTCAGCTTATTTTTGCAGCCAACCTGTCCAGCCAAACCGGATCACCTCGGCTCAGACGCGCGTGAGGACATCCGCCAGCGTCAGCGCCATCAGGATCGTCAGCCAGAACAGCCCGGCTCCCGCCGCCAGCCGCACCAGTGGCTGCGACGCGCCCAGCCGCATGAAGACCGTCACGATCAGCGCCGCCTTGGCCGCCGCGATCCCCAGGCTGGCGGCGTTGCCCCACGCCCCCCAGGGCAGGAAGGACAGCCCGAAGGTGGCGCCCAGCAGCGCCAGCAGCAGGAGCCAAACCGTCAGAAGCCCCTTAAGTCTGCGATCCATTGTCGTGTCATCCCGGTACGAGGTAAAGGGCCGGGTAGAGGAACACCCAGACCAGATCGACGAAATGCCAATAGAGCCCGGCCGCCTCCACCGTACTCGGCTGGGGGCGGACCAGGGCCAACCCCGCCAGCAGAGCCACGCCGATGGTCAGATGCACGGCGTGCAGCGCCGTCGCGACGTAGTAGAGGTTGACGAACAGATCCGGCCCCGGCACCAGCCCCTTGGCGAAATCCGCGCGGTACTCCACCGCCTTCACCGCCAGGAAGGCCACCCCCAGCGCCGCCGCTCCCACCAGCGGAAGCCGGGCACGACCTGGCCCGGAACATGGTCCCGAACGCTCCACCGCCACGGCGACCAGCAGCGAACTGGTCAGCAAGATCGCCGTGTTGGCCGCCCCCAGCCCCTTGTCGAAGGGCGCGGCCCCGCTCCGCCCCAGCCGGGCGAGCGTGATGGCGAGAAGCAGCGCGCCGAACATCATGACCTCGGTGGACAGGAACAGCCACAGGCCCAGCTGGCCGGGCGATGCCGTCGTCCCCGGCCCGGCGCCGGTGCGGCCGGTCATGGCGGCGTGTCCTTGGTTTCGGCCGTCGCCTCGGGGGTGTAGGCCTCCCAGGTCACGGTCGGGATGCGATCAAAGTTGTGGGTGGGCGGCGGCGAGGGCACGCGCCATTCCAGCCCGGTGGCGCCCCATGGGTTGGGGCCGGCCCGTTGGCCCCAGCGCAGCGACCAGGGCAGATAGACCAGCGGCAGCAGATAGGCGAAGGCCAGCAGCCCGGCCCCGGCGGTGGACAGCAGGTGCCAGACCTGGAACTCCGCCGGATATTCGTGATAGCGGCGCGGCATGCCGAGCCAGCCCAGGATGTATTGCGGAAAGAAGGTCAGGTTGAAGCCGACGTAGAGGAGAAGGACGGACAGCTTCGCCAAGGCGTCGGGGTAGAGCCGCCCGGTGATCTTCGGCCACCAGAAATGCATGGCGCCGAGATAGGCGGTCACGGCGCCGCCGACCATGATATAGTGGAAATGCGCGACGACGAAGGTGGTGTCGTGGGCGTGGACGTCGAGGGCGAGGCTGGCCAGGATCAGCCCGGTCAACCCGCCGAACACGAACAGCCCGATGAAGCTCAGGCCGTAGAGCAGCGGCGCGGTGAACCGGATCTCGGCCCGGTAGAGCGTCGCCGCCCAGTTGTAGACCTTCACCGCCGAGGGAACCGCCACTAGGAAGCTGAGAAAGGAGAAGACGACGCTGGCGTACATCGACTGGCCGGACACGAACATGTGGTGCCCCCAGACGAGGAAGCCCAGCGCCGCGATGGCGAGCGAGGCGTAGGCGACGAAGCGGTAGCCGAACACCGCCCGCCCGGCGAAGGTGGAGATCAGCTCCGTCACCACCCCCATGGCCGGCAGCACCATGATGTAGACGGCGGGGTGGCTGTAGAACCAGAACAGGTGCTGGAACAGCAGCGGGTCGCCGCCCAGACGGGGGTCGAAAATTCCGACGCCGAAGCCGCGCTCGGCGACGATCAGGATCAGCGCCATCGCCAGCACCGGCGTCGCCAGCACCAGCAGGATCGAGGTGGCGTAATGCGACCAGACGAAGATCGGCAGGCGGAACCACGTCATCCCCGGCGCCCGCATCGTGTGGATGGTGACGATGAAATTCAATCCGGTCAGGATCGACGAGAAGCCGGCGGTGAACACCCCCGCCGCCGCCAGCAGGACATGCCCGTTGGCGAACTGCGTGCTGAGCGGAGTGTAGAAGGTCCAGCCGGTGTCCACCCCGCCCTTGACCAGCGTGACGATGGTGAACAGCCCCGCCAGCACATAGATGTACCAGGACAGCAGGTTGAGCCGGGGAAAGGCGAGGTCCCGCGCGCCGATCATCAGCGGGATCAGGAAATTGCCGAAGACGTTGGGGATCGACGGGATCAGGAAGAACCACACCATGACGATGCCGTGCATGGTGAAGGCGCGGTTGTAGGTCTCGGCGCTCAGCAGGTCCGGCCGCGGCGTCGCCAGTTCCAGCCGCACCAGCACGGCGCCGACGGCGCCCAGCGCGAAGAAGCCGGTGATGGCGATCAGGTAGAGGATGGCGACGCGCTTGTGGTCGGTGGTGGTCAGCCAGGACCGCAGCGTGTGCCCGGCGGCGGTGTAGGGGCGCGGGTCGAAGGCGGCGCGCGCGGCGCCCGTGCCGGTGCCCGGATCGGTGCTGGTTGCGGTCATGGCGTCGTTCCGGACGGGGGTTTCAGCGAGGCGATGTAGGCGACGAGGCGCATCAGGTCGGCCTCCTCCAGCTTGCCGGCGAAGGACGGCATCACCGGCTCGTAGCCTGCGACGACCTGGGCGACCGGATCGAGGATGCTGTCGCGGAGGTAGCGCTCGTCGGCGATCACGGTGCCGCCGTCCGCCAGCGGCTGCGGCAGCCGGTAGATGCCGCCCAGATCGGGCGCCCGCACGGCGGAGCCGCCGCCCCCACCGGCGCCGCCCCCTCCGGAGCTGCCATGGCAGCCCGAACAGCCGAGGCGGCGGAACAGCGCCGCCCCCTCCTGCGCCAGGGTCGGCTCGACGGCGCTGGTGGACAGCCAATCCGCGTAGCCGGTCGGCGGCAGCACCACCAGCTCGCCGCCCATGGTGGCGTGGTCGGTGCCGCAGAACTGGGTGCAGCGCAGCGCGTAGGTCCCCGGCCGGTCGGCCTGGAACCACAGCTCGGTCGTCCGGCCGGGCAGCACGTCCTGCTTCAGCCGCAGCTCGGGCAGGAACAGGCTGTGGATGACGTCCTGCGAGGTCATCCGCAGCCGCACCGGCTGCCCGGCCGGGACGTGCAGCGTGTCGATCTCGCTCTGCCCACCGGGGTGCTGCGCCTTCCACATCCATTGCTTGCCGACGACCGTGATGTCGAGCGTGCCCGGCGGCGGGGTGGAGCGGACGAAGAACAACTCCGCCGCCCAGAACCAGAAGCCCAGGCTCAGCAGGAAGGGGATCGCCATCCAGGCGGCTTCGATGCCGGCCTCGCGCTTGACCGGCCCGCCGCGCTCGGCCGGCGAACCGCGCCGGTACTTGACGGCGAACCACAGGATCGCGACGAACACCGGAACCGCCAGGCACAGCAGCAGGGCGCTGAAGCTGACGACCAGCAGGTCGATCCGGTCGGCGTAGAAGGAGGCCGCGCGGGGCCACAGCGGAATGCTCATGCGCGCCGCCTCCTTTCCCGCAGGAGCGCGCCGCCGACCCCCGCCGCCAGCAGCAGCGCCGCCCCGCCGCCGGCCCAGCGCAAGGCGCCGACGACCAGCCCGTCGTAGCGTCCCCGGACCGGGTCGTAATGGGCGCAGAGCAGCAGCAGGCGGTCGGTCAGCGTGCCGACCCTGCCCTCCCCCGCCTCGACCAGGGCCAGACGGAGGTCGCGCGGCTCGAACCCGGCGCCGCCGATCCAGCGCGACACCCGGCCGTCCGGCGTCAGCACGAACAGGCCGGCGGGGTGGACGAACTGCCCCAGCGTCTCCTCCCAGCGGTAGGGAAACCCCACCGCCTGCGCCACGGCGGCCGGATCGCCGCCGGTCAGCGTGTGGACCGCCGCCGGGTCGAGGCCGCGCGTGGCGGCGGCCGCGCGGACGGGAGCGGTGTCGGCGTCCCGCTCCGCCGGATCGAGGCCGACGACCGCCACGCGGTACGCCGCGCCGCCGCGCAAGCCGGTGTCGGCCAGCGCCGCGAAGGCGCCGTCGAGCGTCACGCCGCACAGGTTGGGGCAGCGGTAGGCGGCCAGCGCCAGCACGACCGGCGGCCCGCCGAGCAGCGCCGACAGTTGGAGCGGGGCGCCGCCCTCCTGGAACCACGCCCCGGCCGGCACCCGCGCGTCCTGCGGCACTTCGACCGCGAAGTCGGCGGGGATGGGCGGGGCGGCATCCACCGATCCGGCCAGGGCGAGCAGAATGGGCAGGGCAAGACAAGGAGCCGCCCTCATGGCCAGCCGTCCCGTGCCAGCAGGTCCATGGCGTCCTCGATGGGGATGCGGGCGAGGCCGGCCTTGCGGTCGACCCAGGCCAGCCGATGCAGCTCCGCGTCCTCCGCCGCGCGCAGGCGGGCGAGGTCGGCGGCCTCGTCGGTTTGCAGGCGGGGCTCCGGCGCCTCCAGCGTCTGCCGGGCCAGGGGGGAAGAGGCGGGACGGACGTCCCAGCGGTCCAACAGGCGGAGCGTCCCCCAGGACAGCAGCAGCACCGCCGCCACCACGCCCAGCAGAAGCGCGCCGATCCGCGCGATCCGTCCGGCGGGGACCTCCGCCGTCTCCGGCGCGGTATCGTCAGGCGCGGTATCAGGCGCGGCCATGACGCACCACCCTCCCCGGCACCGGGCCGCCCAGAACCATCCAGCCCAGCCCGAACGTGAACACGAACGCCAGCGGAAGCGCCGCCTTCCACATCTCCTGGAACGCCGGCAGCACCAGCCACGCGGTGTCGAGGGCGTGACCGGCCAGGATCAGTCCGGCCAGCGCGACCAGGGGCCGGCGCGCCGAGCGGACCGGCGGAAACAGCAGCGCCAGGAAGGGCAGCGCCGCCTGCGCCGCCACCGCACCAACGAGAAGCCAGAGCCACGGCCCCTCGCCGCGCAGGAGGTACCAGCCCGCGAGCGCCGGCCGATTCCCCGACCACGCCACCAGATACTGCATGAAGGCGAGGTAGGCCCACACCATCGCCAGGGCCAGCAGCAACGCCCCCAGCGCTCCCCGCGACCGCTCCGGAGCGTCCGGCGACGCCCGCAAGGCGGGAGGCAGCGCCGCCGCGCAGGCCGCCAGCAGGCCGCCACTCAGCAGCAGCAGACCGTAGGCGGCGGAGACGAATCCCGGCTCCAGCGACATCATCCAGTCGATGGCGGCCACCGTGGCGGAGAGGGCGAGCAGGATCAGCGCGAAGGCCACGGCGCCCCGGTTCCGGGGCCGCCCCACCGTGGCGAAACGCCCCAGCCCGGCCCACGCTCCCCACACCAGCACCGCCCGAGCCACGAACCAACCGGGCGCCAGCCAGCCGGACGGGCCGCCGCCCCGGACCCAGGGATAGAGCAGGGCCATGCCCGCCAGCACCGGCAGGAAGCCGAGCGCCAACCAGGGAAGAAGCCGCGTCAGCCGGGACAGGGCGTCGCGGAAGGCGGCGTTCCACCCGGTGGCGAACAGGCCGTCGATCAGCAGCAGGGCCAGCGCGCCGACCGCCGGCCAGACCCAGACCATCAGCGCCGCCAGCCACGCCGCCAGCGCCGCGCGCGGAGCCAGCAGGGCGCCGGCCAAGGCCGCCACCAGCAGCAGGGCCGGGCCGGTCCACCGCGCGGCGGTCATGGCACCGCCTCCAGCCGGGCGCGCGGGGCGTCGGGCAGCCGGGCCACGGCGACGCTCCGGCTGGTCTGCAAGGCGCGGATGTAGGCCAGGATGGCCCAGCGGTCGGCGGCGGCCACCCGGTCGCCGTAGCCGTACATGGCGCCGTAGCCGTCGGCGATGACGTCGAGGAAATGCCGGTCCGGCGCCGCGCGCAGCCGCTCGTCGAAGTAGCTGGGCGGGCTGGGGAAGCCGCGCTGGACGATCATCCCCCGGCCGGCCCCATCGGTGCCGTGGCAGGGAGAGCAGTAGATGTCGAAGCGCTCGCGCCCGCGCGCCAGCAGGGCCGCGCTCATCGGCGGCCGCGTGGCGAGGACGGCGCGTTCCGGCGCCTCGTCGCGGGCGACGCTGTGCTCGGGCGGCGGCTGCATGGCGCGCTCGTCCGGGAAGCCGGGGGCCGCGTCGTAGGGGCGGTGGTTGGGCTGCTCGACCATGCGCTGGTCGCAGGCGCCGAGCAGCAGCGCCAGGAGAAGGAACGGAGCCCTCATGCCGCCGGCACCTCGCTCACCCGCGCGGCCCCGCAGCCGGCCAGGAAGGCGGCGCAGCCCTCCGGATCGAACAGCGGGTCGGCCGCCTCGATGCACAAGAAGAAGCAGTCCACCTGGGCCAGGGCGAAGCGCGGCACCTCGAACACCGGGTGGTGCAGGCGCGGCAGCCCGTTCAGCGCCAGCATGCCGAGGGCGGCGGACAGGCAGGCGCCGAGTACCGACAGCTCGAAGGCGGGCAGCGCGAAGGCCGGCCACGCCGCCAGCGCCCGCCCGCCGATGTCGAGCCGGTAGCTTTCCACGTTGGCGTACCACTCCATGAACAGCCCGCCCCCGCCGCCGAGGGCGCCGCCCGCCAGCGCCAGCCACGCGACCGGGGCCGTGCGGGCACCGACCGCCTCCCCCAGCCCGTCGATGGGCATCGGGCTGTAGGCGTCGAAGCGGCGGTAGCCGGCGGCGCGCGCCCGGCGCGCGGCGGCCAGCAGGGCGTCGGCGTCGTCGAACTCCGCCATCAGGCCGTACAGGGTGTCGGTCATGCCGGCGGCGCTCCCCGGTCGGCGGCTCCGGCGTCGGCGGTCCGGTCGGCGGCGGTCCGGTCCTCGCGCAGCACCTCCTTGACCTCGGCGATGGGGATCGCCGGGAAGAAGCGGACGAACAGGCAGAAGGCGAACAGGAAGAAGCCGATCAGCCCGGCGAACAGCGTCCATTCCCAGACGCTGGGGGTGTATTCGCCCCAGGCGCTCGGCAGGTCGCTCTTGGACAGCGTGCCGGTCACCAGCATGAAGCGCTCGAACCACATGCCGACGACCACCGACGCCGCGACCGTCGCCAGCAGCGGCATCGACGCCCGCGCGCGCGGCCACCACAGCAGTTGCAGCGGCAGGAAGTTCAGCAACACCGCCGCCCAATAGCTGACCCGGTAATCGCCGGACAGCCGGTCGAGCAAGGTCCCGACCTCGAAGGGATCGCCGCCGTACCACGCCGAGAAGGCGTCCATCAGATAGCCGTAGCCGGTCATCAGCCCGGTGGCGAGCAGCCATTGCCCCAGCAGATCCATGTGGCGCGCCGTCACCAGATCGCCGAAGCCGAAGGCGGCGCGCAGGACGATGGCCAGCAGGATGACCACGGCGAAGCCGGAGAACACCGCGCCCAGCACGAAATAGGGCGGGAAGATCGTGTTGTTCCAGCCCGCCACCGGCCCGCCGGCGAACAGCATCGCCACGCCCGAATGCACCGACACCACCAGCGGCACGGCGATGGCCGCCAGCAGGACATAGGCCCGGCGCCAGCGCGCCCAATGCACCGCCGACCCGCGCCAGCCCAGCGCCAGCAGCCCGTAGAAGACCCGCCGGCCGGGTCCCCGGGTGGTGTCGCGCAGCGCCGCCATGTCGGGGATCATGCCGACGTACCAGAACACCAGCGACACCGTCAGATAGGTGGAGAAGGCGAACATGTCCCATTCCAGCGGGCTGCGGAACTGGGGCCAAAGATGCATCACGTTGGGATAGGGAAAGACCCAGTAGAAGTAGAAGGGACGCCCCAGATGCAGCAGCGGGTACAGGGCGGCGCAGCTCGCGGCGAACAGGGTCATCGCCTCGGCGAAGCGGTTCAGCGAGTTGCGCCAGGGCTGCCCGGTCACCAGCAGCACCGCCGAGATGAAGGTCCCGGCGTGGCCGATGCCGATCCACCAGACCGTGTTGACGATGGCGAGGCCCCAGTTGACCGGGATGTTGATACCCCAGATGCCGACCCCCTGATAAAACAGCCAGAACACCGACACCGCCAGCAGCGCCACCCCCGCCCCGCCGACCGCCAGCAGGGCGAGCCACGCGCGCGGCATTGGCGGGCGGCGGATCGGGGCCGTGATCTCCGCCGTCACCGAGCGGTCGGTCAGGCCGGGCGGCAAGGTGCGGTGCGGGGTCGAGGGCGTGTCGGCGCTCATCGCCTCAGCCCTCCCCGGCGCCGGGCCGGCGCTTGGCGAGGTAGGTGGTGCGCGGGCGGGTGCCGACCTCCTCCAGCAGGGCGTAGGCGCGGGGATCGCGGCGGGCCTGCGCGACGGCGCTGGCCGGGTCGTTCTTGTCGCCGAAGGCGATGGCCTGGGTCGGGCAGGCGGCCTGACAGGCCGTGGTCACGGCGAGAGCGGCCGGATCCCGCCCGTCGCGCTTGGCGTCCTGGCGGGCGCGGGCGATGCGCTGGATGCAGTAGTTGCACTTCTCCATCACGCCACGGGCGCGCACCGTGACCTCCGGGTTGTACTGCGCGGCGGTCAGCGGATCGCGCGGCTTGGCGTATTCGAAGAAATTGAAGCGCCGCACCTTGTAGGGGCAGTAGCTGGAGCAGGTCCGCGTGCCGATGCAGCGGTTGTAGACCTGTTCGTTGATGCCGTCGGGGCTGTGGACGGTGGCGTTGACCGGGCAGCCGATTTCGCAGGGCGCCTTCTCGCACTGCATGCAGGGGACCGGCAGGGCATGGATGGCCGGGTCCTCCGCCGGCCCCTCGTAGTAGGAATCGACGCGCAGCCAGTGCATGACCCGGCCCATCTCGGCCTGTTCGCGCCCGACCGGCGGCGTGTTGTTCTCGGCCTGGCAGGCGGTGACGCAGGCGTTGCAGCCGATGCACAAATCGGTGTCGATGGCCATCGCCCAGGCGTTGGCGGGGGCGATGCCGGGGGACGGCCTGTCGGGGTGCAGGCTCGGCGGGGCCTCGTCGATGGGCGGGAGCGCGGGGCGGTCCGGCGTGACGAAGCGGATCGGCTCCGCCTCGCCCATCCCGTGGTGGCGCTGGGTGGTGACGATGGCGGAGCGCCCGCCGGTGCGGGTCAGCGTGGCCCCGGTCCGCGTCCAGAGGGAGGGGGCTTTGCGCAACGGCCCCACATCCACCCCAACCCCGTCGCCGACCCGCCCGGCGCGGCGGCGCCCGTGACCGAGCGTCAGCGCGACGCTGTCCGCCGCCTGTCCGGGCTGCACCAGGACCGGCAGGCGCAGGCGGCGTTCGCCCACGGCCAGTTCCACCTCGTCGCCGTCGGCCAGCCCCTGGGCGCGGGCCAGCGCCGGGGCGATGGCGGCGTGGTTGCCCCAGACGGTCTTGGCGACGGGGGTGGGAAGTTCCTGGAGCCACGCGCAGTTCGCCGCCGCCCCGGCGCGCAGGTTGGGGTCGGGCCGGATCGTCACCTCCAGGGCGGAGGTCTCCGCCACCGGCGGCGGCAAGGCGGTGTCGAGTGGCGTCGACGCGACCTCCGCCTCGGCGGTGCCGGCGATGAAGCCACGGTCCAGCGCCTCCCGCCACGCCGCGTCGTCCAGCCCGTCCCAGGTCGCGCGGACGAGGGCGAAGGGGTCGGCGAAGGGGTCGGCGGACGGCTCGCCGGTCAGCAGGGCCAGCACCGCGTGGACGGACTTTCCGCCAAAGAGCGGACGGATGGCCGGCTGGACGACACTGGCGGTGCCGTCGACGGCGCGGCCGTCGCTCCAGCTTTCCAACGGGTGGGCGAGCGGGGCGTGCCAATGGCAGAGCGTCGCCGTCTCGTCGGCGTGCGAGCCCGCGTGCAGGCGGAACGGCACCCGCTCCAGCGCGGCGGCGAAGGTCCCGGCCTCGGGCGCGTCGTAGGCCGGGTTGGTGTCGAGCAGGATCAGGCCGCCGACCACGCCGCGCTCCATGTCCGCGACCAGATCGGCCAAGGACTCGCCCCGTGCCAGGATCGGGGCGGTGTGAATGATGGCGCCGGTCCCCAGCGCGTGGTTGATGCGGTGGGCCAAGGCCTGCGTCGCGACCGGCAGGAACGGCCCGGCCGTGACCAGCCCGCGCGGTCCGGCGGTGCGCAAGCCTTCGGCGGCGGCGTGCACCCACTCCCGTTCGGCCTCGCCCAGCACCGCGTCGCCCTCCACCCCCGCCACGCCCAGCGCGCGGCCCAGCGCCCAGGCCAGCAGCGGGACGCGCGCGGAGGCGACCGCCAGCCGCCGGTCCGCCTGGGCGCCCGTCATGGTCGGCGCGCTTTCCGCGATGAGCAGGCGTTGCCTCCCCTCGCCGCCCCGGCGCCGGGCCGCCCAGCCACCGGCGTCGCGAAGCTGCGCCGGGCCGGGTCCGAGCCAATCGTCCTCCAGGCTGACCACCAGACCGGCCCGCTCCACCCGGCGGTGGACCGTGAGCGGACGGCCGAAGGCCAGCACCGATGCGGCCTCGACCCCGTCGCTCCCCAGCGGGTCGTGGCTGTGCCAGCGCAAGCCCGGAAACTTTGCGCGCAGCCCCGCGATCTGACGCCGGAGGGTGGGCGAGGACAGCGGGCCGGTCAGCAGCCGCACCCCGCGCCCGCCATCGGCGGCCCAGGAGGCGCAGCGTTCCTCCACCGCGCGGACCAGCGCATCCCAGCCGGCCGGGCGGTCGCGGTAGCGCGGCGTCGGGGAGCGGTCGGGGTCGTAGAGTTGCAGCACCGCCGCCTGGGTGATCGGGTCGAGCGCCGCCGGGTTGGCCATGCCCCGCCACAGCGGGTGGTCGGGGTTGCCGTCCAGGCGGGTCGGCCGCCCCTCCTGCGTCTGCGCCAGCACCGGCTGGACGTGGCCCTCGAAGGGGATGGCGGTGGCGTAGAATCGCGGGCGTCCCGGCACGGCGCCATCGGGCTGGACGACGTAGGGCACCGCCTCCTCCGGGCCGCAGCCGCCCAGCCCGGCGAGCAGCACCGACGCCGCCATCGCCCGCAGCACCCCGCGCCGTCCGGTCTCCGGCAGGGCGAAGCCGGGAAACTCCGCCGCCAGATAGCGCTGGAAGGGCGCGCTGTCGGCGGCCTCCTCCAGCACGCGCCAGAAGCGCCGTCCGTCGGCTTGGCCGAGACGCTCGGACAGGGCGGCGAGGTCGGGCGGCAGGGAGGGGGAACGGGACGTCATCGGTGGCACAGCCCGCAGTCGTCGAGGCGTTCGGGGTGGATTCCCAGCGTCCGCATGCGCGCCTCCCCGCGCGCCCGCTGATCGGGCGGCGGCGTCCAGTCCATGGCGAACACGTCGGAACGGTCGCGCAGCGCCGGGGCCGGGTCGCGGTGGCAGTCCAGGCACCAGCCCATGGTCAGGCTGTGCGCCTTCTCGACCAGCGGCATGCGGTCCACCGCCCCGTGGCAGGTCGAGCAGCCGACACCGCGCGCGACATGGACCGAATGGTTGAAATAGACGAAGTCCGGCAGGTCGTTGACCCGCCGCCAGCGCAGCGCCCTGCCCTCGGCCAGGCTGCGCCGCACCGGCTCCAGCATGGCGGCGCCGGTCCAGATCTGGGAATGGCAGGTCATGCAGGTGTGGGTGGGCGGAAAGCCGGCGCTGGCCGCCGTCTCGACGCTCGTGTGGCAATAACGGCAATCCAGGCCGAGGCCGCCGACATGGTGCCGGTGGCTGAACGGCACCGGCTGGGCGACGGACGGCATGCCCAGCCCGGTGACCCAATCGGAGTTCATGAGCTCCCCGGCCCCCAGGAACAGCCCGAGAATCCCCAGCGCCATCAGGACCAGGAACAGCCTCAGCCGAAGATCGGCGGCGGGTGAGAACAGTTGGGCCATGCCGGCTGGTTCCCGGTCTCTCGTGGCGGCCGCGCCGACCGCCCCTCCCAAACGCCGCGGGGCGGGGGAAGGTTCCACGGCCAAGCCCCCGCTTTTTCGGTACGGGCGCCTATTTGAGTTTCACCCTCCTCAGGATCAGCGCCAGCGGCACCGCCGAGGCCGAGATCAGCATCAGCGCGAAGAACACGTCGATGTAGGCCCAATAGGCGGTCTGCGCCTGGATCTGCTGCCCGACATAGCCGATGGCCCGCCCCTGCGCCGCCACGGCGCCGCCGCCGGCCCCGGCGAAGTGGGTGGTGGCCTGCTCCATCAGGCGCTGAAAGCCGGGGTTGGAGGGAACGACGTGCTCGACCAGCCGGCTCTGATGGAACTGCTCGCGATAGGCCAGGACGTTCTGCGCGACCGACACGCCGATGGAGCCGCCGACGTTGCGCGCCACGTTGATGAGGGCGGAGGCCTGGTCGGTCTTCTCGCGCGGAATGCCGTCGTAGGACGCGGTGGTGATGGGAATGAAGATCAGCGGCAGCCCGAAACCGATGTAGATGCGCGACCACGCGAAGAACCAGAAGGTGGAGTCGCCGTACAGGTTGGTCAGGTCGTACATGGCCATCGCCACGATGGCCGCCCCGGCGGCGATCAGGTATTTCGGCTGGACGAGGCTCGACAGCCGGCCGACCACCAGCATCATGCCCATCGTCACCACGCCCCCCGGCGACAGTGCCAGCCCGGCCCAGGTGGCGGTGTAGCCGTAATAGCGCTGGAGCAGTTCGGGAAGGAACTGGGTTGTCGCGATCAGGATGGCGCCGGTCGCCATCATCACCACGAAGCAGGAGCCGAACTGCCGCGTCGCCACCATGCGGAGGTCGAGGATCGGGTTCTCGCGCGTCAGTTCCCACGGGATCATCAGGCAGAAGGCCAACACGCAGAGCGCCGCGAACAGGATGATGAAGCCCGAGCCGAACCAGTCCTCGGTCTGGCCGCGATCCAGCACCACCTCCAGCGAGCCGAGGAAGGTCGCCACCAGCAGGAACCCCACCAGATCCAGCCGGACGCCCCGGCGCTTCAGCGCCGCGCGCTCCTCGACCGCCGATTTCGGCTCCTGCACCAGCAGGGCGACCAGCGCGAAGGCGAGCACCCCGACCGGGCCGTTGATCAGGAAGCACCAGTGCCAGGACACGTTGTCGGACAGCCAGCCGCCCAGCGTCGGACCGACCACCGGCGCCACCACCACCGCGATGCCGAAGATGGCGAAAGCCTGCCCGCGCTTCTGGGGCGGAAAGGAATCGGCCAGGATCGACTGGGAGACCGGCACCATCCCGCCGCCGGCGAAGCCCTGGAGCACCCGGAAGAACAGCAGCGATTGCAGGTTCCAGGCGAAACCGCACATCAGCGAGCTGACGGTGAACAGCCCCAGGCAGGCGAGGTAGAAGCGCTTGCGCCCATAGCGCTTGGCGATGAAGCTGCTGGCGGTCAGCACGATGGCGTTGGCGACGAGGTAGGAGGTCACCACCCAGGACGCCTCGTCGGCGCTGACCGCCAGGGTGCCGGAGATGTAGCGCAGGGCGACGTTGGCGATGGTGGTGTCCAGCACCTCCATGAAGGTGGCGATCGACACCACGATGGCGATCAGCCACGGGTTGCGCCCCCCGGCGGCGCTCTGGGCCGGGTCGAACCCGCCCCGTGCCCCGCCCCCTGCCCCGGCCGCTTCCGCCGCCGCGCTCATCGCACGGTCACCTTGGGCACGACCGACATGCCGGGGCCGATGGCCAGCCCGTCGGGCCAGCGGTCCACCGTGATCTTGACCGGGATGCGCTGGACCACCTTGATGTAGTTGCCGGTGGCGTTCTCGGCGGGCAGTAGGGAGAAGGCGGTGCCGGAGCCGGGCTGGACGCTGTCGATCCGGCCGGTGATCGTCTCGGCCGGATAGGCGTCGATGCGGATCGCCACCGGCTGGCCCGGCCGCATGTCGGTGATCTGGGTCTCCTTGAAGTTGGCGGTGACCCAGACGTCGTCGGGCACGAACATGGCGAGGCTCTGCCCGGCCTGGGCGTATTGGCCGACCGCCCCGGAAAGCTGCACGATCCGGCCCGGCTGGGCGGCGGTCACCGTGGCGTAGGACAGGTTCAACTGCGCCTGCGCCAGCTGCGCCTGGGCGCGGACGCGGTCGGCGACGGCGCTGGCGCGCTGGGCGTCGAGCGCGCCGACCTGCCGCTGCGCCGCGATGACGGCGGCGTTGGCGCGGGCGAGGCCGGCCTCCTGCTGTTGCAGGTTGGAGGTCGATTGCTGGGATTGCTGGACGGTGCCGGACCCGCGCTGCTGAAGGTCGCGGTAGCGCGCCGCGTCCTCCTTGGCGAAGGTGACGGCGGCTTCGGCCTGTGACACCTCGGCCTTGGCCTCGTCGATCTGGGCGCGCTGGGCGGCGGTCTGGGCGTCGATGCCGTTGATCGCGGCCTGCGCCGCTTCGATCTGCGCCTGGGCCTGCTCCACCGCGTTCTGGTAATCGCGCGGGTCGATGCGGAACAGCACGGCGCCGGCCTCGACGTGGCGGTTGTCGCCGACCGCCACCTCCGTCACGTAGCCCGCCACCTTCGGCGCGACCGAGAATTGGCGGGAATCGATGAAGGCGTCGTCGGTCGTCTCGTAGGGGTGGATGCTGCGCAGCCAGTAGACGTAGCCGGCCACCGCCAGCAGCGCGACCGCCACGAGGCCGGCGACGATGGCCAGAGGATGCCGCCGGAGGAAGCCGGGCTTCCTGGGCTCGGGCTCCTTGCGGCTGGCCTGCCCGCCGCCGTCCTGAACCTCGCTGTGACGGATCTCCTGGTTGTGAGGGGCGGCAGCGCTGTCGTTGCGCTGCTGGTCGTCGGGCATGGTGTGACGCTCCTGGGCGATGTTTCCGGACCGTCGCCACGGGGGCGGCGCTGTTTTCGGGCGGCAAGAACCACCGCCCCCAGCGCGAAACACCGCATCTCCCCCTTGCGTTGCACCATGCGGTTCAAAAGACTGGAAAGCCGGCGGCCGGCCTGGAGGGCCGTGGCCGGCGCAACGGGGCGCAGGATCAGTCGGTTCAAGCCCGGCCAGCACCGCCGGGGGTCTCTGCCGGCGCCTCCTGGACCATGTCGGCCACAGCCTTATCGGGCATGCGTCGGCGGAGGATGGCGGCTTTCCACTTCCAGCATCGCTTGAACACACGGGCGGGGGCGGAACGAACGAGCCCGTCGGTGTCTGGCCGGGCTTCTGGCTTGGCTGAAGTGGAAGAACGGCTGGCATCCAGCCGAAGCGGACGGCGACGCCAGTCCCGACCAGCGATTCTCAACACCGACATCCACTTTGAGCATTTTCAGACCACCGCTTGACGATCCGGGCACACGGAACACACATATGCCCAGATCGAACGCGCCAAAGCCGCGCGGGCACCGTTGGTGCAGGCCCGAGGCCGGGCTTGTCGGCGCTCGGACAATCTGGCGGCACTCGGCCTTGGAACCTGGGGAAGCGAACGCATGTCGGCCTTGGGGCGCTGGGCGATGGTGGGCGGCCTCCTGACTCTGTTGGTTGGGATGGGCGGTTACCTCCTGACCGAAACCGACACGCCGCCGACCGACGCTGAGGTCCGCTCCAACCTCCTCGCCACGATCCGCGCGGCGGCTCCCCGTGAGCGGCTGGAGCGTGAGATCGCCTCGGCCCTCGACCGCGACGCGCCGGAGGAGGCGGAGGAGTACCTGGAGGTCGCCGACCTGATCGGCGTTCCGGTCGATCCGGCCCTGCGCCGGCGCTGGACGGAGGAGACCTCCGGCTGGAACGCGACGATGCGCGCGGCAAAGCGGGCCGCGCTCGGCTTCGCGACCGGCGAGGGGGAGGACCCGGTCGGGGTCGCCGCCGCCCTGGCGTCCGACCTGACGGTCGTCGGCGACGTGCGGGATCTGGCCGGCGAGGCGTCGAAGATGGCGAAGGGCGAAGCCATCGACGAGTTGACCGTGGGCCTGTCCATCGCCGGAGTCGCCCTGACCGCCGGAACCGTGGCGACGATGGGAAGCGCCCTGCCCGCCAAGGCCGGCCTTTCGCTGACGAAATTGGCGCGGCGGACCGGAAAGCTGACCGCGAAGTTCCAGGCGGAAATGGGCGGAATCGTGCTGCGCGCCGTGGACATCCCCGCCTTCCGGCGCGCGGTGGCCGGCATCCCCTGGTACCGCATGGACGAGCTGGCGGCGGCGGCGGGCCGTCACGCCGCCCGGGTGGACGGCGCGGCGATCCGGCGGACGATGGCGTCGCTGGGCGAGATCGGCGCGGCCACCTCGCCGGCCCGGACGCTGTCCATCCTGCGGCACGTCGACGGCGTGACCGACCTGCGCAACGCCGAACGCGCCGCGAAGCTGCTGGGAAAGCCGGTGAGCGGAGCCTTGCGCCTCACCGGCCGGGCTCTGCTCGGCGTGGCGGCGGGCGCGGTGACTTTGTCGATGGCGGCGGTCGGCGCCATCGTCGCGGCGGTCGCCGGAACGCTCTCGTTCCTGATCGGGGCCTTGATGGCCCTGTCCATCCTCCGGCGCACGGCGCGGGCCGTCCGCTGGCTGTTCCGCAACAGCGTCGGACGGTTGTTCCGCTCCCACCCGACACCGGCTAGGTGAGGCGCCGACCTACATGCCGGCCCCGGCGGCCAGGGTCATGCAGGCGTTGCTCCCCTTCAGGCTGCCGCAGCCGTTGGCGCCCTGCGACACGAAGCGGATGACCACCCGCTGGCCGCTCGCGGCGGGCGGCGGCGACAGCAGCGCCTCGGCGACCTGCGTCTCCACCGAACGGGGCTTCGCCGGGGCCGTGCGCGCCGTGGCGACCGGCTTGGCGGGTTCGGAACGCGGGGCCGGCGCGGCGCTGGCGAGAACCACCGGGGCGGGAGCGGGAGCCGACTTCGGGTCCATGCGCCTGGGCTCGACGACGACCGCCGTCGTGACGGGGACGATAGCAGGGACCGGAGCCGGCGGCGCGACGGCCACCACCGGGGGCGCCACGGGGACCGCCGCCGGAGCGGCGGGCGGCGGTTCCACCGCCAAGGCGACCACGACCTCGCCGGACGACTTCGCCGACCTCGGCGCGTCGGCGGGCACCACCGCAACTTCGATGGCGGACGCGCCGACCGACTGCGACGGTTCGCGCGGGGCCGAGCCGCGCAACACCGGGGTCAGCGCCGCGATGTATTGACGAGTCTCGCGCGGCAGTTTCTGCTTGCCGGCCAGATGTCCGGCGTAGCAGGCCGGGCCGCAATTGTAGGCGGCCAGGAAGCCCGGCGCGCCGAACAAATCGTACATCTCGCGCAGATAGGCGGTGCCGGCCATGATGTTGTCGCGCGGGTCGGCCGGGTTCGGTCCCAGCCCGTATTGCCAGCGCATCAGCTCGTAGGTGCCGGGCATCACCTGCATCAGCCCGATGGCCCCGGCGGAGCTGGTCAGCGGCTTGCCGCTCGCCACCGTCGCGCGTCCGTTGCTCTCCCGCATCATGACCGCGCGGATCCACTTCTCCGGCATGTCGTAGCGTTCCGACGCCTCGCGGATTAGGGGAACCCAGCGGCCGAGCGGATCCTTGGGATCGGGGACGTAGGAGGCCTCCGCCACGGGGGCGCTGGCCACTTGCGGCGCCTCGCCAGCACAGCCGGCCAGCCCGAGGGCAAGGCACAGCAAGGCACCGGCGGCGGGGATCGTCGCGAGATGTCGTTTGACCACGTCGGGATTTCCGTGCTGTTGGCGCGGGGATCGAAAGTGTTGCTTCGCTTTTTCGATGTAGAGCCCGGCCCTGTCAAGCGACAACACGGCCGTTGCTTAGGACGGCATCAAAAGCCAGCTTTACTCGGGCTTGGCAATATGGATTTTCGGCAAATCCCCAGCGATTTTTTCTTATCCGGTAAGTCCAGCTTGATGAGAACCTTGACGGAACATCGATCCCCCTCCTACTTGAGGGGATCATAGCAGGACCTTGGCTCTTCATGACCGCGCCCACCCTGACCGACACCCCCGCCCCCACCCGCCGTTTCCGCTGGCTGTGGCTGCTCCTGCTGGTGGCGGCGCTGGCCGGCGCGGGCGCCGTCTGGCGCGCCCGCAGCGCCGGCGAGGCCACGGCGGTGCAAGCCCCCCCGCCCCCGGCCGAACGGCCGGTCGAGTTGTCGGCGGTGGAGGTCACGCGCATGCTGCCCCGCCGGCTGGCGGAGACGGTGCGGCTCAGCGGATCGGTCGCGCCGATGGAGCAGTCGGCGATCAAGGCCGAGGTCGCCGCCAAGCTGGTCGAGGTCGCGGTGCGCGAGGGGCAGCCCGTCGCTAAGGGCCAGCTTCTCGCCCGCTTCGACACCGCCGACCTGACCGCCCGGCTGAACGAGAAACTCAGCAATCTGGAGGGCGCGCGGGCGCAGCTGGTGCTGGCCGAGAAGACCCGCTCCAACAGCGTCACCCTGCACCAGAAGAACATCGTCTCCGACACCAACCTCGATCAGGCGCAGAGCAGTTTCCAGTTCCAGCAGGCCCAGGTCGCGGCGCTGGCCGCCCAGGTCGAGCTGGCACGCAAGGCACTGCGCGACGCGGTGGTGCTCAGCCCCATCGACGGGATGGTGGCGGCGCGCTCGGTCAATCCGGGGGAGAATCTGGCGGTCAACGCCGCGCTGTTCACCGTCGTCGACCTCTCCCGCGTCGAGGTGGAGGCCACGGTCCCCGCCGACGAGGTCGCCCGGCTGCGCACCGGCCAGACCGTGCGGCTGCGGGTGGAAGGCTTCGGCGAGCGCGACTTCGCCGGCCGTATCGACCGCATCAACCCGGTGGCACGGGCCGGCTCGCGGGCCATCCCGGTCTATGTCGGGCTGGACAACGCCGACGGTTCCTTGCGCGGCGGCATGTTCGCCAGCGGCGAGGCGCTGGTGGCCGAGGCGGACGGCGCCTTCGCCCTGCCCCCGGTCGCCGTCCGCCACGACGCCCAAGGCGACCACGCTCTGGTGATCGCCAACGGCAAGACCGAGCGCCGCCCCGTCACAAAGCGGGCCGTGTGGTCGCGCGGCGATCTGGTCCAGGTCGACGGCTTGGCCGAGGGTGACCGCGTCGTCACCGGCAACCTGCCGGGCCTGACCGCCGGCCGGCCCGCTACCGTGGTCGGCGCCGACTCCGGGGGGACCTGACCCCATGCCGATCACCCGCATCAGCGTCGACAACCCGGTCTTCGCCACCATGATGATGGTGGCGCTGATGGTGCTGGGCCTGTTCTCCTACAACCGGCTGGGCGTGGACCAGTTTCCCGACGTGGATTTCCCCATCGTCGTCGTCTCCACCCAATACCCCGGCGCCAGCCCCGAGACGGTGGAGACCGACGTCACCCGCCCGGTCGAGGACGCGGTCAACACCATCGCCGGCATCAAGACGCTGACCTCGCGCTCCTACGAGAGCCAATCGGTCGTCATCGCCGAGTTCGACCTGAAGACCGCCTCCGCCCAGGCCCTGCAGGACGTGCGCGAGAAGGTCTCGGCGATCCGCGCCGGCTTCCGGGACGAGGTGAAGGACCCGCAGATCACCCGCTTCAACCCGGACGACCAGCCGATCCTGTCGCTGGCGGTCAAGTCGGCGATCCGCCCCCTGCGCGACCTGACGACGCTGACCGACCAGATCGTGCTGAAGCGCCTCCAGAACGTGCGCGGCGTCGGCAAGGCGACCATCGCCGGCGGGGTGAAGCGCCAGATCCAGATCCGCCTGAAACCGGAAAAGCTGGAGGCGCTCAGCGTCGGCGTGGACGAGGTGATCCGCGCCGTCACCAACGAGAACCAGGACCGCCCGGCCGGCACCGTCTCCGGCCGCGGGGCCGAGCGCGTCGTCCAGGTGGACGGGCGGGTGGTCGAGCCGCGCCAACTGCTCGACCTGATTGTCGCCCGGCGCGGCGCCGCCCCGGTCCGCCTGGGGCAGGTCGCCGAGGTGATCGACGGCCAGGAGGAGCGCGACTCCCTGGCGCTGTTCAACGGCGAGCCGGCGCTGGCGGTGGACGTCGTCAAGGTCCAGGGCGCCAACACGGTGGAGGTGGCGCGCGGCCTCTACCGCGCCATCGAGGAACTGAAGCAGTCCGGCGCCCTGCCCTCCGACGTGGTGATGGAGGTGGTGCGCGACAGCTCGCGCGGGATCACCAACTCGCTGACCAACGTCCAGCGCACGCTGGTGGAGGGCGGCGCGCTGACCGTGCTGATCGTCATGCTGTTCCTGGGATCCTGGCGCAGCACGGTCATCACGGCGTTGACGCTGCCGGTGGCGGTGCTCGGCACCTTCGGGGTGCTGGCGGCGCTGGGCTACACGCTGAACGTGATGACGATGATGGCGCTGTCGCTCGCCATCGGCATCCTGATCGACGACGCCATCGTGGTGCGCGAGAACATCATGCGCCATCTGGGCAAGGGTCAGGGCCACCGGCAGGCGGCGCTCGACGGCACGTCGGAGATCGGGCTGGCGGTGCTGGCGACGACGCTGACCATCGTCGCGGTCTTCCTGCCCGTCGCCTTCATGGGCGGCATCATCGGCCGCTTCTTCCTGCAATTCGGCGTCACCGTCTCGGCCGCCGTGCTGATCTCTCTGTTCGTGTCCTTCACGCTGGACCCGATGCTGTCGAGCGTCTGGTACGACCCGGCGGCGCATGGCCGGCACGGGCGCGGGGTCTTCGGCCGCTTCGCCCGTGGTTTCGAGCGCGGTTTCGACCGCGTCGCGCGCGGCTATGGCCGCGTGCTGGGCTGGGCGCTGCGGCGACGCTGGTTGGTGCTGCTGGTGGCGCTGGTCATCTTCCTCGGCAGCTTCCTGCTGGTCCCGCGCATCGGCGTCGAATTCGTCCCCGCCGCCGACCTCGGCGAGCAGATCGTCGAGATGGAGTCGCCGGTCGGCTCCTCGCTCGACTACACGGCGGCGAAGATCCGGCAGGTCGAGGCGGCGATCCGCGAGTTTCCCGAGGTCGCCTACACCTACGCCACGGTCAACACCGGCGTGTCGGTCGGGCGCAACCGGGGCAGCGTCTACATCCGCTACGCGCCCATCGAGACGCGCAAGCGTTCGCCCAACGACCTCGCCCCGCTGCTGCGCGAGCGGCTGTCGGCGATCCCCGGCGTCACCGTCGGCATCGCCATTCCCGGCGTCGGCGGCGTGCAGAAGCAGATCCAGGTGTCGGTTCAGGGCCGCGACATCGCCGAACTCGACCGCATCGCCCGCCGGGTCGCCGAGGCCATGCAGGGCATTCCCGGCTTCGTCGACGTGGACAGCAGCCTGAAGGCCGCCAAACCGACCCTGTCGGTGCGGCTGAACCGCGATCTGGCGAGCGACCTCGGGATCGGCACCGCCCAAGTCGCCGACACCCTGCGCCCGCTCTTCGCCGGCGACACGGTGTCGAGCTGGAAGGCGCCGGACGGCGAGAGCTACGACGTGCTGGTCCGCCTGCGCGAGGGCGACCGGTTGGGCCGCGCCGACCTCGACCGCATTTATCTGGCCGGCGGGCTCGACGCCAACGGCACGCCGCGCATGGTGCCGCTATCACAGGTCAGCGCGGTCAGCACCACGCTCGGCGCCTCGCAGATCAACCGCCGCGACCTCCAACGCGAGGTGAACGTCGCCGCCAACGTCCAGGGCCGGGCGGCGGGCGACGCCGGCAAGGACTTGCAGTCGGCCATCGCCAAGATGGAGCTTCCGCCCGGTTACCGCATCGTCTTCGGCGGCTCGACCAAGGACATCGCCGAGACCAGCGGCTACGCGGCGCAGGCGCTCGCGCTGGCGGTGATCCTGATCTACCTGATCCTCGCCTCGCAGTTCGGCAGTTTCCTGCAACCGCTGGCGATCATGGTGTCGCTGCCGCTGTCGCTGGTCGGCGTGTTCCTGGGGCTGCTGGTGGCGGGATCGACGCTGAACATCTTCAGCGCCATCGGCTTCATCATGCTGATGGGTCTGGTGACCAAGAACGCCATCCTGCTGGTGGATTTCGCCAACCAAGCCCGCGCCAAGGGGGCGGACCTGCACGCCGCCGTGATCGAGGCCGGCACCGTCCGCCTGCGCCCCATCGTGATGACCACCATGGCGATGATCTTCGGCATGATCCCGCTGGCGCTCGGCCTCGGCGAGGGGGCGCAGCAGCGGGCGCCGATGGCGCACGCCGTGATCGGCGGGCTGATCTCCTCGACGATCCTGACGCTGCTGGTGGTGCCGGTGATCCTGACCTATCTCGACGGGCTGTCGCGCCGCTTCAAGCGCCGCTTCGCCCACAAGGATCCGGACGCGGAGGGGTTGCCGGCGGAGTGATTTCCCTGCAAGGACGCCGACATTGCCCTCTCCCGTCCCGGGAGAGGGAAACGATCACCCGAGGTAGCGCGTCTCCAGGTGACGCTTGAACACCGAGGCGTCGAGCGGCCGCCCCGTCGCCGCCGTCAGCAGTTCGTCGCCCGACGCGTGGAAACAGCCCGTCCCGTGGACGTTCTGCCGCAGCCACGCCACCAGCGGCGCGAACGCGCCGCGCGACAGGGCGGGCACGATCTCCGGATCGGCCTTTCGCGCGGCGTCGAACAGCTGCGCCGCCGTCATGGCGCCCAGCGTGTAGCTGGGGAAATAGCCCCAACCGCCGCCCGGCCAGTGGATGTCTTGGAGACAGCCCTGGCGGTCGTCGGGCGGCACCACGCCGACCAACTCGGCCATGCCGTCGTTCCAGGCGCCCGGCAGGTCGGCCAGGGCGAGATCGCCCGCCACCATCGCCTTCTCCAGCCGGTAGCGCAGGATGACGTGCGCCGGGTAGGTCACCTCGTCGGCGTTCACCCGGATCAGGCCGCGCTCGACCCGGCTGTAGAGACGGCGCAGGTTGGCGGCCTCCCAGGCCGGTCCCTCGCCGCCGAACGCCTCGCGCGCCACCGGCGCCAGCCACGTCAGGAATTCGGCGGAGCGGCTGGCCTGCATCTCCATGATCAGCGACTGGCTCTCGTGCACCGCCATGCCGCGCGCTTGCCCGACCGGCTGGCCCAGCCACGCGCGCGGGCGGCCCTGCTCGTAGAGCGCGTGGCCGGTCTCGTGCAGCACGCCCATCAGGGCGTTGGCGAAGTTGTCCTCCTCGTAGCGCGTGGTGATGCGCACGTCGTCGGTGGCGCCGCCGCAGAAGGGATGCAGAGACACGTCCAGCCGACCACGGCTGAAATCGAAGCCCATCCGCTCCATCATCCGCACGCCGAGCGCCTTCTGGGCCTCGACCGGGAACGGCCCTTGCGGCCGGACCGGCGCCGGCTCCCCGGCCTGCTTGTCGAGGACACGGCCGATCAGGCCGGGCAGGAACTCCGCCAGATCGGCGAAGACCACGTCGATCCGCTCGGCCCGCGCGCCGGGGTCGTGCTCGTCCAGCAGCGCGTCGTAGGGCGACAGGTCCAGCGCCGCGCCCTTGGCCTCGGCGCCTTCGCGGACGCGCGCCAGCACCTCGGTCAGCGAGGGCAGCAGCGCGGCGAAGTCGTTGTTCGCCCGCGCGCTGCGCCACACCATCTCGCAGACGGAAACGGCCTTGCTGGTCGCCTCGACCAGATCGGCGGGCACGGCGGTGGCGTGGACGTAGTCGCGGCGCATCTCGCGCAGGTTGGCGCGCTGCCACGCGTCGAGGCTGGCGTCGTTTTCGGCCTCGGCGAGCAGGTCGCCGACGCGGGGGTCGGTCGCCAACTCGTGCGCCAGGACCGAAAGGGTCGCCGTCTGCTCGGCGCGGGCGTCGTTGGAGCCCTCCGGCATGATCGTCTGCGTGTCCCAGCCGAGGATGCCCAGCGCGTCGCCGATGGCGGCGATGCGGGCGGTGCGGCGTTCGAGGTCCCGGTAAGCGGTCATGCGGTCGGCCCGTTCCTTCCTGTGTCGGCGCTTCTGCGCTGCGACAGCACGTAGATCGCCGCCAGCGTCGCCGCAAGCCCGTACCACGTCAACGCGTATTGCAGATGGTTGTTGGGCAGTTCGACGCGCGGTTCGATCCCGGCGGGCAGTCCGCCGGGGGATTGGCCCGGCAGCGCCTCGACCAGGAAAGAGGCGACCGCGTCCAGCTTGAGTGTCGCGGCCATGGCCGGCGGATCGGCGCGCAGCCAAGTCTCGGCGCCGGGGCGGTTGTCGGGCTGGAACATCCCCGCCATCTGCGGAAGGCGGACGATTCCCCGCAGGGTGATGTCGCCGTCGATGCGGGTGCCCGCTCGGCTGGCCGGATCGCGCCGGTCCATCGGCACGAAGCCGCGGTTGACCAACACCACGCCACCGCCGTCGGCGCGCGCAAAGGGGGTCATGACCTCGTAGCCCGCCTGTCCTTGGCGGGGACGGGCGATCAGCAGCAGTTCCTGGTCGTTCAGGAAACGCCCGGTCAGCGTGACGGGGCGAAACTCCCAGGCGGCGGGGTCGTCCAACACCGCCGGGAGAGGAACGGGGGCGGCGGTCACACGCTGCTCCACCCGTTCCATCAACTCGGCCTTCCAGCCCATGCGCTGGATCTGCCACGTCCCCAGCCCCAGCATGATGGCGACGGCGGGAACGGTCATCAGCGTCGCGGTCAGCGACGGTCGGAAACGGCGCGGGCCGGTCATACCCTACTCGAGTTCGTTGCGGCGGTATCGGTACTGCAAGGCGATAACATAAGCCTTGGCCGGACGCAGCATGCCGAGCGTGAGGCCGATCACCACGACGCTCCAGACGATGGCATGGAGCCACAGCGGCCAGTCCACGGTCATCGACACCCAGAGCGCCACCGGCACCACGAGGAACCCGAGGATGAAGATCAGGAAGACGGCGGGGCCGTCGCCGCTGTCGACCTTCGACAGATCGAGGCCGCAGGTGCCGCAGCGCTCCGCGACGTCGAGATAGCCCTTGAACAGCTTGCCCTGTCCGCAGCGCGGGCACGCGCACCGCATGCCCGCCGCGAAGGGAGAAACGTTCGGGTGGTAACCGCTCACCCGCGCGGCCCTCAGTGGGCCGCCACGATGCCGCCGTGACCGCCCCACCAGTAGACCGACACGAACAGGAACAGCCAGACGACGTCCACGAAGTGCCAGTACCAAGCCGCCGCTTCGAAGCCGAAATGGCTTTCCGGGGTGAAATGGCCCTTGTTCGTGCGGATCCAGCAGACCAGCAGGAAGATGGTGCCGACCAGCACGTGGAAACCGTGGAAGCCGGTCGCCATGAAGAAGGTGGACGGGAAGATGCCGTCGGTGAACTTGAACGGCGAATGGATGTATTCGTAGAGCTGGAAGAAGGTGAACAGCACGCCCAGCAGCACGGTCAGGCCGAGAGCCTTGGAGGTCTCCTTGGTGCGGCCCTCCAGCAGGGCGTGGTGCGCCCAGGTGACGGTGACGCCCGACAGCAGCAGCGTCAGCGTCATCATCAGCGGCATGTCGAAAGGCGAGATCACATGGATGCCCACCGGCGGCCAATGGGCGTCCGGGTTGGTCGGCGAGGCCTTCGGGAACAGCGAGGCGTCGAAGAAGGCCCAGAAGAAGGCCGCGAAGAACATCACCTCCGACGCGATGAACAGCGCCATGCCGTAGCGCAGGCCGATCTTCACCACCGGCGTGTGGGCCTTCTCGACCACCGCCTCGTGGATCACGGCGCGCCACCAGCCGAACATCACGCCCAGGATCGCCAGGATGCCCAGGATCATCAGCAGCTTGCCGCCGCCGTGCATGTACACGACCAGCCCGCTCGCCAGCAGGCCGCCGGCAAAGGCGCCGAGCAGGGGCCAGGGGCTGGGCTTCAGCAGGTGGTAGGGGTGCGGAATCCCGTCGCCCGGTGCCTGGGCGGATGGTTCGGCGTGCGGCATTTGCCCGTGGGTGATGTCGGCCATCGTCTCTCAACCCCAATGGTTCAGTTTGTGGCGGTCGCGCTGGGCGCCGCCTTTTGATTGCTTCCCTGCTGCGCCAGGACGGCGTCGCTGTCCTTGGCGCGGAAGAAGGTGTAGGACAGCGTGATGGTGGTCACGTCCTGCATGTTCGGGTCGTCGTTCATCGCCGGATCGACGAAGAAGGCGACCGGCATGTCCACCGCCTGCCCCGGTTGGAGAACCTGCTCGGTGAAGCAGAAGCACTCGATCTTGTTGAAATACTGCCCGACCTTGTCGGGGGTGACGTTGTACACCGCCGTGCCGACGGTGGGCTTGGCCGACTTGTTCTCCGCCCGGTAGGCGGCGAGCCCGGTCTCGCCCAGCTTCAGCACCATGTCCTTCTGCTCGGGCTTGAAGGCCCAGGGCAGCCCCATGTTGGTGTCGGCGTTGAAGCGGATCGTCACCTTGCGGTCGACGGTGTGCGACGCCGCCTCCTGCGCGCGCTGGGTCGTGCCGCCGAAGCCGGTGACCGAGCAGAACAGCGAGTAAAGCGGCACCGACGCGTAGGCCAGCCCGATCATCCCGAACACCAGCCCGAACAGCGACGACAGGATGACGAGGTTGCGGCGGCGGAGGTCCTGCTTCATGGCGTCGGTTCCCCTTGCGGCGTCAGTGCCCGGCGCTCATGCGGACGATGGTGATGGCGTAGAACAGCGCGACCAGCGCCAGCAGCGCCAGCAGCACGGCGTAGTTGCGCCCGCGCAGCCGCTTGGCACGCTCGGCCGCCTGCTTGCCGGGAATCTCGCGTTCCATGACGGTCATGCCCCACCTCCAACGACAAGCCGCTCGCCGATCATCAGGGCGAACAGCAGGAACAGATACAGGATCGAAAAGGCGAACATCTTCTTGGCCGGCCCGTCGTCGGTCGCGCGCAGGACACGCACGGCGCAGCCGACGAACATCAGGCCCAGCAGGCTCGACGCCGCCAGATAGACCGGCCCGGCGATCCCGACGAAATACGGCGCCGCCGCGACCGGCAGCAGCACCAGCGTGTAGAGCAGCATCTGCCGCTTGGTCGATTCCGGCCCGGCGACCACCGGCATCATCGGCACCCCGGCGCGCGTGTAATCGGCGTTGCGGAACAGCGCCAGCGCCCAGAAATGCGGCGGCGTCCACAGGAAGATCAGCCCGAACAGCAGGATCGACGGCAGTTCCACCCCGCCCGTCACCGCCGCCCAGCCGATCATCGGCGGAAAGGCACCGGCAGCGCCGCCGATGACGATGTTCTGCGGGGTCCGCCGCTTCAGCCCCATGGTGTAGACGAAGACGTAGAAGACGATGGTCATCGCCAGCAGCGCGGCCGCCGTCCAGTTCACCGCGATGCCCATCACCAGCGTGGACAGCACCGACAGGGTGACGCCGAAGCCCAGAGCCTCGTCGGCGCCGACGCGGCCGGACGGGATCGGGCGCTTGGCGGTGCGGGTCATCACCGCGTCGATGTCGCGGTCGTACCACATGTTGATGGCGCCCGACGCCCCGGCCCCGACCGCGATGCACAGCACGGCGACCGCGCCGATCAGCGGATGGATGTGCCCCGGCGCCAGCACCAGCCCGGCCAGCCCGGTGAACACCACCAGGGACATGACCCTCGGCTTCAGCAACTCGATGAAGTCGCCGGCCGAGGCTCCGGGCGCGCGTTGCCCCAGCGCGATGTCGTTCGTCATATCGGTCATGGGCAACCCTCCCACGCTGTCTTGTTGGCTCGGACCGGGCGCATCCTTTTCGGGGAGGCGCCCGGTCCCGGCTTAGTCGGTCACTTGACGGCTATCACTTGACCTGCGGCAGGGTCTCGAAGGCGTGGAACGGCGGGGGCGAGCTGACCGTCCATTCCAGCGTCCCGGCCTGCGGTCCCCAATAGGCGCCCGGCACCTTCTCGCCGCTGCGCAGCGTCTTGAAAGCGATCCAGACGAACAGCAGGGTCGAGGCGAAGGACAGGTAGGCGCCGAAGGAGGAGATCATGTTCCACCCCCAGAAGGCGTCCGGATAGTCGGGGATGCGGCGCGGCATGCCGGCCAGACCCAGGAAGTGCTGCGGGAAGAACAGCAGGTTGACGCCGACGAAGGTCGTGTAGAAATGGACCTTGCCCCAGAACTCCGGATACTGGCGGCCCGACATCTTGCCGATCCAGTAGTACCAGCCGGCGAAGATCGAGAACACCGCGCCCAGAGACAGCACGTAGTGGAAGTGAGCGACGACGTAGTAGGTGTCGTGCATGACGTTGTCGAGACCGCCGTTGGCCAGCACCACGCCGGTCACGCCGCCGACGGTGAACAGGAAGATGAAGCCGATGGCCCAGAGCATCGGGACCTTGAAGTCGATGGAGCCGCCCCACATCGTGGCGATCCAGGAGAAGATCTTCACGCCGGTCGGCACCGCGATGATCATGGTCGCGGCGGTGAAATAGGCCTTGGTGTTGACGTCGAGGCCCACCGTGTACATGTGGTGCGCCCACACGACGAAGCCGACGACGCCGATGGCGACCATGGCGTAGGCCATGCCGAGGTAGCCGAAGATCGGCTTCTTGGCGAAGGTCGAGATGATGTGGCTGATGATGCCGAAGGCCGGCAGGATCATGATGTACACTTCGGGGTGGCCGAAGAACCAGAACAGGTGCTGGAACAGGATCGGGTCGCCGCCGCCTTCGGGATTGAAGAAGGTGGTGCCGAAGTTGCGGTCGGTCAGCAGCATCGTGATGGCGCCGCCCAGAACCGGCACGGCCAGCAGCAGCAGGAAGGCCGTCACCAGCATCGCCCAGACGAACAGCGGCATCTTGTGCAGCGTCATGCCCGGCGCGCGCATGTTGAAGATGGTGGTGATGAAGTTCACCGCGCCCAGGATCGAGCTGGCGCCCGCCAGATGCAACGCGAAGATCGCCATGTCCACCGACGGCCCGCCATGGCCGAGCTGCGAGGACAGCGGCGGGTAGATCGTCCAGCCGGTGCCGGCGCCGGGGCCGACGAAGGCCGAGCCCAGCAGCAGCAGGAAGGCCGGCACGATCAGCCAGAAGCTGATGTTGTTCATGCGCGGGAAGGCCATGTCGGGCGAGCCGATCATGAGCGGCACGAACCAGTTGCCGAAGCCGCCGATCAGCGCCGGCATGACCACGAAGAACACCATGATCAGGCCGTGGGCGGTGATCAGCATGTTCCACATCTGGCCATCGGCGACGATCTGCAGGCCGGGGGACTGCAGCTCCATGCGCATGATGACCGAGAACAGCCCGCCGATCAGCCCGGCGATCACCGAGAAGATCAGGTAGAGCGTCCCGATGTCCTTGTGGTTGGTCGAATAGAACCAGCGATGCACGAAGCCCGGAATGTGGTGGTCGTCGTGCCCGTGGTCATGCCCGTGGGCCTGTCCCGGATTGGCGTTTGCCATGTCTCTACCCTTTGTCGCTGCCCCCCGGACCGGCCCTGGACGTTCCGTCTTCGGAAACCCTGGCTCTGGCTGGGGTTGGTTCTTCTTTGGCGTTCGTTCGATGCGGCGTTCGGCCCGGCGTTTACTGGACCGCGCCGGCGGCCGGGGCCGGGGCCTGCGCGACGTCGCGGCTGCGGTCGCCGATCCCCTGCGCGGTCTTGGTCTTGGCGACCCAGGCGTCGAAGTTCGGCTTGGACATCACCTCGACCGCGATCGGCATGTAGCCATGGTTGACGCCGCAGATTTCCGAGCACTGGCCGTAATAGACGCCCTCGCGCTCGGCCTTGAACCAGGTCTCGTTGATGCGGCCCGGCACGCCGTCCTTCTTCACGCCGAAGGACGGGATGGCCCAGGAGTGGATCACGTCGCCGGCCGTGACCAGCAGGCGCACGGTGGCGTTGACCGGAACCACGACGCGGTTGTCGACCTCCAGAAGCCGGCGCTGGCCGGGCTTCAGGTCGGATTCCTGGATGAGGTTGCTGGAAAAGGCGATGTTGTCGTGGTCGGGGTATTCGTAATCCCAGTACCACTGGCGGCCGGTGACCTTGATGGTCATGTCGGCCTGCGGCACCCGCTCCGCGACGTAGAGCAGCTTGAAGGACGGCACGGCGACCACGATCAGGATGATCACCGGCAGGACGGTCCAGGCCACCTCGAGCAGCGTGTGGTGCGAGGTCTTGGACGGAACCGGGTTCTTCTTGGCGTTGAAGCGCACGACGCAATAGGCCAGCAACGCCGCCACGAAGATCACGATCAGCGTGATGATGACGGTCAGCAGGCTGTGGAACGAGTCCATCAGGTGCTTGACGGGCGACGCCGGTTCCTGGAGGCCGATCTGCCACGGATGCGGCTCGTTCGCGAGGGCCGTGCCGGCGCCCGCCGTTGACATGACCACCGCCAGCCCGGCGGCCCACAGGCTCTGCCTCTTCATCCCCAACCCTCTCTTAGCCGCGACGTTCGTCATAGGCCGCGGTCGTCTCTTCCCGCCGGCCTCGCCTCCGCCCATATTTTTCACCGCGCCCCCGCTCGCTGGCAGGGAAAACAGCTGGGCTTATCAGCGAAAACCGGATCATGCAGGGATCGCGCCATTTTAGGCGCGACATTTCCCCGCGGCCGGAGCTTATCCCCTCATCACGCTTGGTTACAAGCGATTCCTCTTTCCGGCTGTGGGCTTGGATCGACCTCGGTTTTCGGTTCTGCATGGTGGTAAAGGTTGAGCTTTGGCAGGGGTTAAGCCATGCGGCATCCTGTCGCAGTCCGTTGGATCAGCGAATTTTTTCCGGCAGGCGGGATGGAAAGGGTGTTTTTCGGAGTAACCCGTTCGGGAATGAATTGTTGCGCTGCGGGGTCGCGGGTGTTGCGGCGCGGAGTCGGGGGTGCGCGGCCCCCTCCCTAACCCTCCCCCGCTTTCGCCGGAGAGGGAGACAGGAGCTTTGCAAGCATAAGGCGGAGTTCCCTCTCCCGCGAAAGCGGGGGAGGGTTAAGGAGGGGGCAGCCCCTCAGCGATGCTCAACGCAACGGAAAGCGCCCCGACTCAATGCCCGCCGGTGATGACCTTGCGGATCCGCCGCACGCCCGACCACACGAAGGCGATCACCACCGGGATCATCAGCCCGACCAGCATGTCGGGGTCGACCTTCAGCCCGAAGCCCTTCAGCCCCTTGGCCGCGTAGCCGACGATCCCGACGAGGTAGTAGCTGATCGCAACCACCGACAGCCCCTCGACGGTCTCCTGGAGCCGCAGTTGCAGATGCGCCCGCCGGTCCATCGACTGGAGCAGCTCGGCGTTCTGCCCCTCCACCGCGATCTCGACGCGGGTGCGCAGCAGGTTGCTGGCCCGCGCCACCCGCTGCGACAGCGAGTTCAGACGCTGTTCCACCGCCTCGCAGGTGCGGATGGCCGGGGTCAGGCGGCGGTCCATGAACTCGCGCACCGTCTGGATGCCCTCGATGCGGATTTCCCGCAGTTCCTCGATGCGCTTCTCGACCAACTCGTGGTAGGCCCGCGCCGCGCCGAAGCGGTAGCTGGTCTCGGCGGCGATCTGCTCGGTCTGCGCCGCCAGCAGCGACAGGCGGTCGAGCAGGTCGCGCTCGTCCTGCAAGCCGCCCAGCGTGGCGATCCGCGTCGTCAGATCGGCCAGATCAGCCTCGATGGGGTTGATCCGGGGCAGCACGCCGCGCGCCATCGGCAGGGCCAGCAGCGCCATCACCCGGTAGGTCTCGATCTCCAACAGGCGCTGCACGACGCGGCCGGTCTGGCGCGGCGTCATCGAATGGTCGGACACCAGCACGCGCGAGAAGCCGTCGCCGTGGATCCGGAAATCCGTCCAGGCCGTCGCCGAGCGGCCGGCGATCCGCGACCCGACGTAGCTTTCCGACCCGAACATCGCCGCCATCATGTTTGGCGACGGCTCTGGCGTGTCGGCGTCGAGCACGGCGACGTGGACGCCGACCATCAGCTCGCCCGGCAGCCCGTGCAGCCACTCGCGCGGCAGGGCGTTCACCGCCGGCTCGACGAAGGGGTCGACCAACGCGCCGGCCGGCATGGCGCTCGGCCGGAAGACGGTCCAAGTCGAGAACTCCGTGTGCCGCTCCCATTTCAGCCGGAAGCTGCCGAAGGAGGCGCTGTGGTGGGTGGCGCCCTGCGGCGGGCGGGCGACCCCGGCCCAGTCGCACAGCGCCTCCAGATGGCGGCGGTCGGTGTCGGCCGCCCCCTCGCCCGACAGCATCGCCAGCATGGTGGCGCGGACCGGTGCGCTCAGCGACTCCGGTGGACGGGCGTGGACCTCGTTGGTCAGCGCCAGCCGCAGCGCGTGGTCCTTCAGGGGGCGGGAACCGGCGACCGGCGCCTCGCGGGTCAGGGTTGCCATCGTCGCGGTCGCGTCACGCTCGGTCATGCTCGGTTCCCCCGTCTTTTTCCGGCTCCGTCCGCCGCCCCAAGGCGTCCAAGCCTTGCCGGACGGCGTCCGCGTCGCCACACTATATCCCCTGTCGTTAGAGCATATCACCGGCACCGGTGCGAGAGCGCCGACGGCCGTACAACCCAGTACGATCGTTCAATCTCCCCCGACCGATCGCCCAGCCCCGAGCCCCCGGAGTGTCCATGAGCGCGCTTGCCATCACCGACGATCTCTTCTTCAACCGGGCCGGCATGGACCGCGCCCGCGTCGAAGGCGTGGTGCAAGAAGCCCTGCACAACGCCGACGACGGCGAACTCTATCTGGAATACGCCCAGAGCGAATCTCTGGGCTGGGACGACGGAAAGCTGAAGTCGGCCAGCTTCGACACCACGCAGGGCTTCGGCCTGCGCGCCATCGCCGGCGAGGCGACCGGCTACGCCCACGCCTCCAACCTGTCGGAGGACGCCATCCGCCGCGCGGCGGCCACCGTGCGCGCCGTGCAGAGTGGCCACACCGGCACGCTGGCCGAGGCGCCGGGCGGCACCAACCGCGCGCTCTACATGCCCGACAACCCGCTGCACCTCGTCCCCTTTGAGGAGAAGGTGAAGCTGCTGGCCGACATCGACGCCTACGCGCGCGGCAAGGACGAGCGCGTCCGCCAGGTCAGCTGCTCGATCAGCGGCGAGTGGCAGGCAGTGCAGATCGTGCGCGCCGACGGCGTGCGGGTGGCCGACCTGCGGCCGCTGGTGCGCCTCAACGTCTCGGTCGTGGTGGCCGAGGGCGACCGCATGGAGACCGGCGGCTACGGCGGCGGCGGCCGCGTCACCTACGAGCACTACATCCAGCCCGAGACGTGGCGCGGCTTCGTGGACGAGGCGCTGCGGCAGGCGCTGGTCAACCTCGCCTCGGTCCCGGCCCCGGCCGGCGAGATGACCGTGGTTCTGGGCAGCGGCTGGCCCGGCATCCTGCTGCACGAGGCCATCGGCCACGGGCTGGAGGGTGACTTCAACCGCAAGAAGACCTCGGCCTTCGCCGGGTTGATGGGTCAGCGCATCGCCGCCCCCGGCGTCACCATCGTCGACGACGGCACCATCGAGAACTCGCGCGGCTCGATCTCGGTCGACGACGAGGGCACACCCGGCCAGTGCACGACGCTGATCGAGGACGGCATCCTCGTCGGCTTCATGCAGGACCGCATGAACGCCCGCCTGATGGGCATGCGCCCGACCGGCAACGGCCGGCGCCAGAGCTTCGCCTACAACCCGATGCCGCGCATGACCAACACGGTGATGCGCAACGGCAACCACAGCCCGGACGAGATCATCGCCTCGGTGAAGAAAGGCATCTACGCCAAGAACTTCGGCGGCGGTCAGGTCGACATCACCAACGGCAAGTTCGTGTTCTCGGCCAGCGAGGCCTACCTGATCGAGGACGGCAAGCTCGGCCCCGCCGTGAAGGGCGCCACCCTGATCGGCAACGGGCCGGACAGCCTGACCCGCGTGTCGATGATCGGCAACGACAGCCGGCTCGACCCCGGCGTCGGCACCTGCGGCAAGGACGGCCAGGGCGTGCCGGTCGGCGTCGGCCAGCCGACGCTGCGGCTCGACGGGCTGACGGTGGGCGGCACGGCGGCCTGACCGTCGCGGCCGGAACCGAGCCTCCTGTGAACAGGGATGGAAAGGGGCAAGCCCCCTTTTCATCCTTTTTTCTGTTATGAGGGGCGGCGACGCGACGATGGCGTCCAGGAGTTCGCATGCCGACCTTTTCCATTATTCTCCCGACGCTCCGGCAACCTTTGGCCGAGGTGGCGGTCCGCGCCATTCTCGACGCCAGCGCCGGGCAGTCGATCGAGATCGTCCTGGTCGCTCCGTTCGCGCTGGAGCATCCCTGCGTCCGCAACGTGCTGGAAACGGAGCGACGCGGCAACTGCAGCGCCCACGCCACCGGTTACGAAGCCTCCACCGGCGACATCATCGTCGCGATGAGCGACGACCATCTGCCGCTCCCCGGCTGGCTCGACGGGTTGGCCAAGCGGATCGAGGAGAGGGAAAAGCTCGACTTTCCTTTCCTTGGCGGGATGAACCGGCCGGATTGCCCGTTCTTCGGGACCGTGTACGGGCTCTATTACCCCTATTTCCCCGTTCTGTCGCGCCGCAGCGCCGAAGACGTCGGCGGCTGGTTCTCCCGCGATTACCGCGCGCATTTCGGCGACCCCGATCTGGCGATGCGGGTCTGGGCGATGGGCGGGCGCTGCGAGTTGCTGCCCGGCGACCATCTCCTGGTCAACCGCGACGAGGATCCCGACAGCCAGTCGGACCACAAGACCGGATCGCTGGAAACGGATTACGCCACGTTCCTGGGGAAATACCATCGCGCCTTCGGCGGCAGGTTTCCACAGCAGTTTCGGCAGATCAATTTCGACTATCATCTCAGCGAGTTGCGAGACGGGTCGTTCACGGTGCGCCTTCCACCGTCGGTGCATGGCGGGCGCCCGCACGATTGGCGCGGTTGAGACAAAGCAAGAGCAGGGAGGATTCCATGACGGATTTGGCGCTGGTATCGACCTTTTGCCCCGACCGGGTCGGGCTGGTGTCCGGGATCACCGGGCATCTGTTCGAGTTGGGGATCAACCTGCGCGACGCGACCTTCGCCGCGCTGGGCACCGGGGCGGAGTTCTCGGCCGTCTGCGAGCTGCCCGAATCGCTGACGGTCGCCGAGGTCGAGGCCAGCCTGACCGCCCTGCCCGTGCTGGCGCGCGCGCAGGTGAAGGTGACGCCCTTCACCTTCGATCCCATTCCCGGTCCCCATGCGCTCGTCACCCACCGGATCGAGGTGTCGGGCGGCGACCAGCCCGGTCTGGTCGCAAGGCTGTCGGAGATCTTCACCCAGTTCGAGGCGAACATCGTCCGGCTCGACGCCCAGACCCTGCCCGACCGGGCCGGCGAGCGCTACAGCCTGCGCTTCTCCGTCTCGATCCCGGCCGAGCACGCCGCGACCTGCCTTGCCGCCGTCGCCAACACGGCGGAGATGCTGGCCTTGAATTGCAAAACCGAATCGCTCTGACACGATTGCGGTTGCATTCCTTCGTATGATTCGCAAAAGATCGGTGGATAATCTCCGTTCTTTTGCGATCATTGCGTGAACTGGTTCATCGCCCTCCTGCTGCTGCTGCTCTCCGTTCCCACCGTACGGGCGGACGAAAACCCGGCGAGCCTGTCGGATTGGGGCAGCGTCGGGCTGTTGCAGACCCCCACCGCCCGCATGGCCCCCGACGGCACCATGAGTGGCGGGCTTACCGTGCTGGGCGATCTGCACCGTCACGTTGCCATCGCCGCCCAGTTGCTTCCCTGGCTGGAGGTCACCGCGCGAGAGACCGTCTATCCAGGCTATTTCGGCCTCAGCGAACCCGGCCTGGACGTCAAGCTGCGCCTGCGCGAGGAGGACGAGGACGGCCCGGCGCTGGTGGTCGGCGGACGCGACGTCACCGGATCGGGGCTGGACCTGCCGGGCAAGGGGCGCTTCGCCGGGGAGTACATCGCGCTGTCGCGTCGCTGGTGGGACCTCGATCTGTCCCTCGGACTCGGCTGGGGAACGTTGGGCGAGGCCGGGCATTTCCGCAACCCGCTGCGCTTCCTCGGCGGGCGGTTCCGGCGCGACCGCGATCCGTCCTGGTGGCCCTCGGTGCGCGGGCCGCGCGCGTGGTTCGGCGGCGAGCGGGTCGCCCTGTTCGGCGGCGCCGAGTGGCACACGCCGATCCCCGACCTCAGCCTGAAGATCGAGACGACCGGCGACACCTTCCGGGCGCAACGGCAGGACGAGCCGGGCTTCGTGCCGGGAAGCCGCTACAATCTGGGCCTGTCCTACCGGCCCTTCTCCTGGATCGATGTCGGCGCCGGGTTCGAGCAGGGGCGGCGCGCGATGGTCCGTCTGTCCCTGCGCTTCGACCCGGCGCAGAACGCCGACCGCGACGAACGCCCTCCTCCGCCGGTCGGCCCACGCCCCACGCCGGAGACCGCGCTCTCCCCCGAGGAGATCGCCGTCGTGGCGCGCACCCACGGCCTCCCCGCCCGCGCGGCGCGCGTCGAGGGCGACACGGCGACGCTGTGGCTCGACCCGGCGGACAGCGGCCCGCTTCCGGCGGCGCGCGAGGTTGGGCACGCGGCCCGGCTGCTGGCGGACCTGACGGCGCCGGAGGTCGAACGGCTGCGGGTCGTCACCGGCACCGCCGGGCTGGACGCCACGTCCCTCACCCTGCTGCGCCGCGACATGGAACGCGCCGTCCGCCACCGTGGCAGCGCCGAGGAGTTGTGGCGGACCGCCACCGTGGAGCCGTCCGCCGGCCCGCCACCCTCTTGGCACCCCAGGCTGGACATCTCCACGTGGGTCGTCGCCGCCTTCGATC
This sequence comes from Azospirillum doebereinerae, assembly GCF_003989665.1. Classification (GTDB taxonomy): domain Bacteria; phylum Pseudomonadota; class Alphaproteobacteria; order Azospirillales; family Azospirillaceae; genus Azospirillum; species Azospirillum doebereinerae. The sequence goes on from NZ_RZIJ01000018.1 coordinate 72,236, forward strand.
TGGCCGAGTTGGGCACCCCGCTCGCCAGCCGTACCCACACCGATCTGCTCCTACGCGCCGAGCCGTTGCGTGGCTGGGTGATTGGAGGGGCCCTGCGGGTCAACACGGGTGAAAGCTTGGCCTTGCTCGACACCAACGCTCTGCCCGCCGCGCAGCCGGTGCGCAGCGATCTGCCCAGCTACACGCTCAGCCCCCTGTCGGTCGATCATCTGCACGCCACATGGCTGGCGCAGCCGGCCGACGGGCTGACGACCCGCGTCACGGCCGGGGCGATGGAGGAGATGTTCAGCGGAATCGGGGCGGAGGCGCTGTATCAGCCGCTCTTCGCGCGCTGGGCCGCCGGGCTTGACCTGAACCGGGTTTGGAAGCGCAAGCCGGCGCGTCTGTTCGGCGTGCGGTCCGACAGCGCTCGCGTGACCGGCCATGCGAGCGTTTACTGGGAAAGCCCCGGTGCCGACACCACCACCGTGCTGCGGCTCGGGCGCTACCTGGGTGGCGACTGGGGCGGAACGGCGGAGTTGGTGCGGCGCTTCGAGGGCGGCATCGCGCTGTCGGCCCACGCCACCTGGACCGAGGGGCCGGACGGCGGGCAGAGCCGCTTCGGCGGACGGATGGACTGGGGAGTGTCGTTGGTGGTGCCGTTCGCGGCGTCGGGCTGGGTGCCACTCGGCGGCAGCGTGGAGACGGCGGTCCGTACCCTCGGACGCGACGCGGGGCAAAGGCTGCAACAGCCTCTGCCCCTGTATGACGCGCGCGTGCCGGGAGGCTTCGGACGCCTCGCCGGCACATGGTCGACGCTGATGGATTAGCGCGGAGTGATGGTGCTGGTGCGCGGATCCAGCTCCACGCTGGTCCAGCGGCCGTTCTTGTCCTGGGCCTGGGCCGTATAGCGATCGCCGTCCTTGCGGAAATCGCGGACCATGGTGTAGCCGGCGGCGCTGAACTGGTTCAGCAGCGAGGTCTGGCTCAGTTCCAGATCGTTCTGCCCGCGCCCGCGCCGGGTGGACATATCGCCGTTGTTCACGGTCGTGCTTCGCATCGACGAGCGGCTGGAGGAACCGGTGACGTCCCGGTCCATCGTGGCGCCGGTGCTGCCGGACATGGCGCGCTTTTGTGCCTTGTCGCGATGCATCCGGTCGTGATGGGTGCCGTCCTGGTTCATGGCGCTGCGGTCCATCGGCCGGTCGGTGGTGCGGGCCTGGTTGTTGTCCCGCCACGGTTCCGGATCGACGCCCGGCAGGCTCTTCACGACCGGGCTGTCGGTGCGGCCCGAAGAGGTGCTGGACGCCGACGGCGGCGCCTTCGAGGCGTCGTTCTCATAAGTCTGCTGCGCCATCGCCACGGGAGCGACGGCGAGCGAGGCGGCGATCACCGCCAGACAGAGCTTGGTGTTCATTGTGCTTCCTCTCCGTTCACGTTGGGGCGGCGCGCTGGACGCGCCTTGCTCCCTTCAAGACAGCCACAACAGGCGAAGCCGCCGCTTGTTGCCGACGTTCGACGCGAATCCGAAAAGAACTTGCGTTGTCAAGTCCCATGGAACATCGGTCCGTGAAGCTTGTTCTGATCAATGACTACCGCTTGTCGCTCCCCGTTGACGAAACGGAGACGACCGGTGGTTCCGCAACATCCATGGCGCGTCGTTTCGAAGTCTGCCGTGTCTTCGGCATTGTCTTCGGACGAGCGAGGGAGGGTATGATGCTCTATTGGGCACTTGTTTTCTTCGTGGTCGCGCTGATCGCCGGCGCGCTCGGCTTCGGTGGGATCGCGTCGGCTTCGTCCGGCATCGCGCAAATCCTGTTCTTCCTGTTCCTGATCCTCTTCGCGGCCAGCCTGATCATGGGTCTGGTGCGACGGCGCTAGGCAGGTTTGTGAAGGTTCTGCAACGCTTGCCCCCATCCTTACCTTCGCGAAGCGGAAGAGGGATGGGGGCAAGCGTGGCATAGCTTGAGCATCGGGTAAAACGACAAAGGCCCCTTTCCACAAGGAGGAGGGGCCTTTGTCTTTTCAGCATGAACTTTATAGCGGCTCGCACGGCGGGCCCGATATCGAGCCCGCCGTATCTCCATTTCGTATTTTTAGGCGTCGTCCTCATCGGAGGGGCTTCGGCCTTCCATCAGGTTCCGCAAGGCGCGACGGCCGCGAGACAGGCGTGACTTCACGGTGCCGATCGAGATGCCGAGGATGTCGGCGGCTTCACCGTAGGAGATCCCCTCCAGCCCGATCAGCAGCACCACCTCGCGCTGCTCGTTGGGCAGCAGTCCCAGGGCACGGCGCAAGTCGCGCAGTTCCAGCCGCACGAACTGCGATCCGGGAGCAGCACCGATGGCCGCCTGGGCTTCGGCGTCGATGTCGACCACCGGCTGGCGGCGGCGGACGCCGTTGATGTGGAGGTTGCGCAGGATGGTGAAAAGCCAAGCCCGGAGGTTGCTGCCCGGCCGCCACAGATGCAGCCGCGACAGGGCGCGTTCCAGGCATTCCTGCACCAGATCGTCGGCCAACGTCGCGTCGCGCACCATCGCGCGGGCAAAGCGGCGCAAACGGGGGATTTCGGCCTCGATCTGCGCGATAACCGCCGGATCGGACGGCGCGTTGGGATCCGGGATGAAGTCGCTCTCGCCGGTTTCCAGGCCGGTCGCTTCCAGGTCGTGATCGCCATCGGCGTCCCCGTGATTCCGGGTGGTCCGGCCGGAAGGCTCGGGACCGAACGCCGCCGGATCCAGCGGCGCCGGGATATGCGCCCGGTGGCTCAGGGTGGTTGCGACGTGGTTCGCCATCGGTGAAACGATGCCTCCTTGGCTGCTGTTGGTGCCGGCCACGCAGGCTGCGCGTCCGGGGCCTCCAGCCCGGCGATCCGGCGGCGCTTGGATGCGCCGCTCTGAAAGTCGCCGGAATTCAAACGTTGGTCTCTGGCCCGACCCTTACGTAATGACCGCCAAAGCCTCCTTCCAGTTGGGAAAAAGGCTAGTCACAGTCCCCATGTGGCGAGATTACCCCTTGTATCCCGGCCACTTCACCGTTCGGGTGTTGGCGCATGACTTGGTCCTTCGTGTATCCATCCAACAAGATTGGAGGACGCATGACCAGCTTGAAAAGGAAAAGACCAGCCGACGAACGCCGGCCGGTCTATGAATTTTTCTGCGGAAGCACCGAATTCAGCCGGTTTGGCGATGCTCGGCGCTCTTCCCTCCCTTCGACGGCCACGGACGCGGAATTATCGGCGGTTCGTCAGCGTTTCTTCCCATCGGGATATGGCCTTATCCTTAAGGATGCCTTCCCTTTTCTGGGAAGGACTATACCGGTTACCAGGACAGACAACCATCCCAGCAATGGCAGTACACCTTTCGTTCGACCCCGCAAGGCAATCGCAAGAGGAATTTTCGGCGCTGCGGCTCTCCTTTTCCTGGGTGCCGGCGCGATACCCGCCGCCGCCCAGACGGCTCCCTTCGTGGATCGGAACATCCGCGCTCTCGAAGCCCTGGCCGGCAAGGGCAGCCCCCGCGCCCAGTTCGAGTTGGCCGACCGCTATGAAAACGCCAACGGCGTGAAGCGGGACGAGCGGATGGCGCTGTCGCTCTATTGCCGGGCCGCGCGCCAGGACTACGCCGACGCGGCGTTCCGCGCGGGCCGCATGCACATGGCCGGGCGCGGCGGCGTCTCCAGGGACGAGGATCTGGGGCGCGCGTGGATGCGCAAGGCGGCGTCACTGGGCAGCGGCGAGGCCGAGCAGGTGACGAAGATTTCCACCGGAGCCAAGGTGAAAGGCCCCGACCGCTGCGAGCCGCCCAACGTCCGCTGGGGCGTGATTCGCAAGCCTCCGGCCGAGATCCGTGCCATGGTGACAAAAATGGCGCCGACCTACGGGCTCGACCCCGAATTGGTGTTGGCGGTCATTGCCGTGGAGTCCGGCTACCGCCTCGACGTCGTGTCGAACAAGAACGCCATGGGACTGATGCAGTTGATCCCGGAGACGGCGGAGCGCTTCGGCGTGACGAAACCTTTCGACGCGGAACAGAACCTGCGCGGCGGCATGAAGTATCTGCGCTGGCTGCTGGCCTATTTCGATGGAAACGTCACCTTCGCGCTGGCCGGTTACAACGCCGGCGAGGGGGCGGTCCTCCAGTACAAGGGTGTCCCGCCTTACCGGGAAACGCAGGATTACGTGGTGAAGATCCGCAGCGTCTACGCCAACAGTCGGCATCCCTTCGACAGCAAGGTGGTGCAGTCCGCCGGACTGGCCGCCGCCAAGCGCGAGGAAGTCGCCGAACTGTCGACGGTATCGACCAAGACTCGCGGAGGCGGCAAACGCTGAAGACAGGAGGGTGCGACTCGAAAGCGCGACTCGGGCTTATTGCCAAGCTGATGGTTAACAGTTTGGTTACAAAAAGGTGATTACCCTTAGGAACCGAACGCTTCTTCCCCAGCGTCTTCCCGAGGACCTCGCCCGATGACCATGGCCGCCGACGTCGACACCATCGAACGCACCTCCATCGTCGCCTACACGCTGCTGACCGAGTTGCACGAGGTCCTGGCCCTGCCAAAGGCGCCGGACGACGTGACGCTGGGCATCCTGATGGGCCTGTCCATGTTCCTCGACGACAAGGTCGGCCCGATCCGCGCCAAGCGCCTGATGGCGGAGGCGCCGACCATCGTCCTCAAGACCGACGCCCACGTCACCCCCGACCAGACCCAGCGCATCCTGCCGGTCCTGCGCGCCTTCGGCGACCACATGAAGGACATGCGGGTGAAAGCCGAACGCCCGGTCGAAGGCAAGGTCGCCTAAAAACACCCCACCGTTTCCCGATCGACGATTCAAGGACATCCCGGCACGGAAAGCGCCGGGGTGTCCTTCGTCTTTCTCGTCCTTGACCGCCGGGGGGATTCGGCGGAAGCTTCGGGTCATGGACTGGCTCACGGGGTTCAGCATCGTCGCGATCGCGGCCGGCGTGACCATCAGCGTCGTGGTGCTGGTGGCCGTCGGGTCGATCCGGCGTAGCCTGAACGAAGGCGCCACGCGCCATTCCCAGCAGATCAAGCGGCTGACCGAGACGGTCGCCACCCTGTCCGCCCAGCAATCGGCGGCGCAGACCCGCATCCAGCAACTGGCCGACGCCAACCGCAAGCTGACCGAGCAATTCAACGCCCTCGGCGAACGGTTGAGCGACGCCGACACGGTCCAGCGCGTGTCCAGCGGCGTGAAGCTCCTGCATTGATGCACACATTCGACAGCCAAACCGAACGCGACCGTTGGGCCGCCAGCGCCGGCGACTGGGACCGCTGGGCGGATTCCATGGCCGATCTGGCCGACAAGCTGAACCGCCCGCTGCTCGACGCCGCCGGGGTAACGGTAGGCGACCGGGTGCTGGACCTCGCCTCCGGGGCGGGAGAACCGGCGCTCGGCGCGGCGCGGCGGGTCGGCGCGCAGGGGCTGGTCGTCGGCAGCGATCTGGTGCCCGGCATGCTGGCCGGAGCGGTGCGCCGCGCCGGGAGCGAAGCCGCCAGAGGCGTCGAGGCCCCCGTCTTCACGGCAGCGGACATGACCGCCCTGCCCTTCGCCGACGGAAGCTTCGACCGGGTGACCTGCCGCTTCGGCATCATGTTCGTGCCGGACGCCGCCGGCGCGCTCCACGCGGTGCGCCGGGCGCTGCGTCCGGGCGGCACGGCCGCCTTCATGGTGTGGGGTCCGCTGTCCGGCAACGCGCTGTTCGCGGAGGTCGCCGCCGCCGTCGCCGAGCATCTGGGCGAGGACGGCAGCCTCGACCCGCTGTTCCGCTTCGCCGAACCGGGGCTCCTGTCGGGACTGATGCGCGACGCCGGTTTCGCGCGGGCCGAAGAGACCGACCTGACGCCGGTGCGCAAAGCCCCGGCGGACCAGCCTTTCTGGTGGGCGGCGCTCGACATGAGCTTCGGTCACCGGCTGGGCGACCTGTCGGCGGACCGGCGCGGCGCCCTGGAGGCCAGCATCGCCGCGCGTTTCGCGGCGCGGGCTGCGGACGGGGTTGTGCCGGTGCCGGCCCATGTGCGGATCGTGACCGGCACCGTCGCCGGCTGAACCGGCTCAGTAGTCCCGTTCGAAGGTCAGGCCGAAGCGGGTTTCCGAATTGGCGCCGACGTCGGCCTGGGCCTTCAGGTTCTTGATGATGTCCACCTCGACCTTGGCGCGGGTCTGGTTGGCGCCGATGCCCTGCTCGACGCCGACATAGACCCGGTCGCTGACGTAGCGGCCGGCCTGCACCGCCCCGCCCTTGCCGTCGGAGCCCTGCGAGAACTCCAGCCGGTCGACCCCCAAGCCGCGCCGCACCCGGTCGAGCAACCCGCCGCCGCTGCCGCCGATCCCCGTCAGCGCCGCCGCCGACTGCGCAAGCTGCACCGCCTCGGCGGCCCCGAGATTGGCGACCGACTTGCCGAACAGCACCGCCGACAGCACCTCGTCCTGCGGCAGCCCCTGCGGGGAGGTGAGTTCGATCTTCGGCTGGCGGGCCGTGCCCGAGACCACCACCTGCGCGGTGACGCTGTTCGCCGTCGCCTCCGCCATCAGGTCGAGCCGGGGATCGAGCGAGCCGTCGAAATCGAAGTTGCCGCGCTTGAAGGTGAAGTTGCGGGCCAGCAGGTCCAACTGCCCCTTCAGCATGCTGAACCGTCCGGTCAACTCGGGCGCCGCCGCCGTCCCGCCGATGCGGAGTTGCCCGCTCAGTTCGGCGTCCAGCCCACGGCCCCGCACGAAGATCTGGTTCTGCGCCTCGACCGTCAGGGCGAGAGCCAGCACGAATGGCGCCGCCGGCGCCTCGGCCGGTGCCGCCGCCGGGGCCTGCCCCTTGCCACGGCTTTGGGTCTTCCCCTTTCCCTGGTTCTGCCGCACCGGGGCCTTGCGGGCCGTTTCCGCCTGGGCGCTCGCCTTGCGCGCGGCGGCGCTGCCTCGGGTTCGCCCGCCGCCGATTTCCTTGACCTTCAGGTCGATGACGCTGGCCGGCAGGCGGTCGGGGATTTGGATCTCGGCGCGCCGCACCCGGATCGGGCCGGCGAGCCGCGCGTTGGTAAAACCACCGGTGACGGTCAGGTCGGCGTTGGCCTCGGCGGTCAGCAGGTCGTTCTCCACCAGCCGGGCGTTGTCGGCCTGGATCACGAGGTCGAGTTGCCGGTCGGCCGGCGCCGCCGGGCGGATGACGCCCCGCACGCCGATTCCGCCGCCGTTGCGCGTCCGCCCCTGGAAGGACTGGATGGTGAAGACGTCGCCGTCGCCGACCAGACGCGCCTCGATGTCGCTGACGACGGCGCCCGACGCGCGGTTCTCGTAGCGGCCGCCGGTCAGCACCACCGTGCCGCCGAGGCGCGGCGCCTCGATGGTCCCCTCGGCCCGGACGTCCAGCTTCATGCTGCCGCGCGCGCGATCGCCCGACGAGGCCAGCAGGTCGTTCAGGATGGAGGCGTCAATGGTGCCGTTGACCGTCGCGCTGAGCGCCCCCTTGGGCGGCAGGCTGACGGCGTGGCTGTCCGGATCCATCACCAGCGGCACGGCGGCGTTGGCGGTCAGCCGGCCGGCGTTGTTGCGGGTCGCGGCGTCGGCGGTCACCGACAGGCGGCGGTCGCGCCATTGCGCGGTGAGCGTGGCGTCCACGCCGGGCACCCCGGCCCGCGTCGCTTCCTGGACGCGCAGCCCGGCGACTTTCACGGTGGCGTCGGCGCGCGGGTTGCGCAGCGTGCCGCCCAGCGTCGCCTGCGCGTTGGCGGTGCCGTCGAGCAGCAGGGTCGGGCTGGCCAGCTTGGCGAGCGCCAGCGGGACCTGCTCCGCGCTGATCTCGCCGCTCAGCCGGTCGCCGGTCAGACCGAGGTCGGCGGCCAGCCGGGCGTTGCCCGTCACGAGGCGCAGCCCGGCCACCTCGTAGCGCTTCTCGGCCAAGGTGATGGTCGCTGGGCCGGTCGTCCGCAGCGTCTCCCCGGCGTAGCGGCCTTGCAGGCGTTCCAGCCGGATGCGCGTCGTGTCGCCCTCGCGCGTCAGATTGCCGGCAAGATCAAGGCCGATGGGATCGGCACCGGTACCGTTCGCCACCGCCTGGAAGGTTGCCTTGTCCAGCGAGCCGTCGACGCTGGCGGTCAGGCTGGCAAGCTCGTTGCCGGCGGCGACTCCGTCGTTCAGTTCCACCTTGGCCTTGCCGGAGGCGGCGCCCAGCGCGTCGGCAACCTCCGCCGTCGCGGTCAGGCGACGAGCGGTCAGCAGCGGCCCGCCCTCCCCCTCCACCCGCAGGTTGGTGGCGTTGGCGGTGAGGGTCGCGCCCTGCTTGCCGCCCTTGGCGTCGAGGGCCAGCGTGAACCCCGCCCCGCCGTCGAGCGGCATGCCGGCCAGCTCCGACAAGGCCTTGAGGTTGGGCAGCGCTCCCTCAAGCCGGCCGGTTGCCAGCAGCGTGTCGAGCGCCACTTGGGCCTCGCCGCCGATTCGGTTGCCTCCCGTGGCGAGGGCCAGATCGGACAGCCGCAGCGTCTCGCCTTGCAGCGCGTAGGCGGCGTCGAACGTCAGCGGCGTCCCGTCGAGATGGGTGCGGATTCCGAGCGTGCCGTTCGGGGCGGCGGGCAAGCCGGCGGCGGTCGCCTGGACCTCCGTGGCGCCGAGCCGGCGATCCTGAACGACCAGATCGCGGGCGCGCAGCGTCGCCTGGGCCTCCAGCCGGTCGAGCGGCCCGCGCGCGGTCGCGTCCAGCGTCGCCGTCCCCGCCATCGGCGTGCCGAGCGCCTCGCCCAACGGCGCCAGCGCGGCCAGCTCCAGCCGAGTCTTCGCGTCGAGCTGGCCCGCCGTTAGCGTGGCCTCGCCGGTCAGCCGCCCGTTGCGGCCCTCCACGGCCAGATCGCGGACCCGGATCGCGCCATCCGGGGCCATGTTCAGCGCCGCCTTCAGCGTCGCCGAATCGCCCAGCACCGCGTCGGCCGGGGTACCGGTGACCAGCCGCTCCAAACGGCCGGACAGCGACGCCGTCAGCGCGCCGTCCGCCGTCCGCTTCACCGGCCCGGCGATGTCCACGGCCCCGCCCAGCGGGCGCCCGGCCAAAGCGGACAACGGCTCCAAATCGGCGGCGGCGAGCGACAGCGCGAGATCCGCCACCCGCCCCCAGCCCTCGACGTTCCCCTGCACGCTCGCCTTCGCGGCGGCGGCGGTCACGGTCAGCGCCTCCAGCCCGACTCGCCCGGTGCCCGTGTCGATCCGCGCGCGGGTGTCCAAGACCAAATCAGGACCGGCGAGGCGTCTCAGCGCCGGATCGTTGGCGGCCACGTCACGAATCGTCGCGGTGGTCGCGACCAGCAGGGCGTCCAGCGTCCCTTCGGCGGAACCGTTCACCACACCCTCGCGCCAGGACAGCGCCGGAACGAGCGTGTGCAACGCCGAATCGGGACCGGCCGTCACCGACCAGCGCAGGTTGACGCGGCGGCGGTCGGCGGCGACCTCGCCGCTCAGCGTGGCGGAGCCGGCGGCGGCGGTCACGCTCAGCGGCCGCACCGTCAGCGCCCCGTTCGGCGCGACGAGGAGCGAGGCGTTCACCGACGGGTGCGGCCCGACCAGCGGCGCCACCGCCGGGCCGAGCAGCGTCGCCACATCGCCCCCAGCGGCCAGCGTCACCGCGTGTCCCTCGGCCGTGGCCTGGATGGCAGCGTCGGCGGTCAGGTCGGCGGCGTTCTCGGCGCGAGCGACCAGCTTGCCTTTCCAGTCGTCGAGCGATCCCGTGCCGTCCATCGACAGCGTGACCGGGGGCAGGCCGGGAATCGCCAATGCGCGGGCCAGGACACCGCCCTGCGGTTCGGCCGCCTTGACGTTGAGGTCCAGTTGCTTGCGCGCCGGGTCGAAGGCGACGGTGAGGTCGGCCTGCCCCGGCTTGTCGTCGGTCCGCGCGACGGACAAGCGGCTGTCCAGCGCCGACCCGCCGGCGCCCAACGCCGCCGAGCCCTCCACGCGCAAGGTCGCGGCCTCGCCCAGCAGCGCCTCGCCGAGCCGGACCTCGGTCACCGCCAGCCGGTTCAGCGCGATGGCAACCGGCAGGTTGGGCAGCAGCGAGGCTTTCGGATCCGAAACGGGTTCTGGCGGGGCCGGCGGCTGGGTGGAGACCGGCGCGCGGACGACCTCGACCTTGGTTGCCTCCAGCGCGTCGATCTGGACGCGCCGCCCCAGCAGGGCCGACGGCGACAGCACGACGTGCAGGCGGTCCACCGTCAGCCACGCGCCTTGGGTGTCGGCCACCTGGACCTGGGCGATGGTGAAGTCGAAGGGCAGCCGTCCCTCGATGGGGCCGAGCGTAAGGGTCATGTCGGGCGAGGCGACGGCGTTCTGTATCGTGGCGGTCAGCCAGCGCCGGCCGGAATCCCCTTGCAGCCACAGGGCGCCCGCGCCGACCGCCACGACCACCAGCAGGACAAGCACCACCAGACCGACCAACGCAACCCGCAACGCCTTCACACGCACATCCCTTCCCGATATCGGCGCGGTGACCGCGCCGCACTCTCTTCAACCGCTGGAACCGCCAACCATTCCCAGGGAATGGGGCGAAACTGCGGTCAGAACGCCTGTCCCAGGCTGAGATAAAGCTGCCAGCGCGCGTCCCCGCTGGGGGCGTTCAGGGGAATGCCGACATCCACCCGCAGCGGGCCGAAATCGGTGTAATAGCGCAGCCCAAGACCGGCGCCGATGCGCAGAGGCTCCGAGAAATCGGGATAGGCGCTGTCGTAGACGGTGCCGGCGTCGACGAAGGGCACGACGCCGATGCTGTCCGTCACCTTGATGCGGACCTCGGCCCCCAGTTCCAGCAGCGAGCGCCCGCCCGACGGGTCGTCGAAGCGGTCACGCGGCCCCGCCTTCTGAAAGCCGTAGCCGCGCACCGACCCGCCGCCGCCCGCGTAGAAGCGGTGGTCGGGCGAAATCTCCGACAGCGACGCGCCGACGATGCTGCCGACCCCGACCCGCGCCGCCGCGACGTAGCGGCCGTCCTTGGCGAGGTCGTAATAATAGGATGCGTTGAGCTGGATCGCCGTAAAGGGCGACCGGCTGTCGCCGCCAGCCGGGAACCAGGGCGTCACCTGAAGCGACGCGCGCTCCCCCTTGGTCGGGTTCAGCAGGTCGTCGGTGCCGTTCCACGCCGCCCCCAGCGGCACGCCGACGTAGGAGGTCTGGTAGGTGCGGTCCTCCGTCTTCACCCGGCCGCGCTCGCCGGACACCCCATAGCTGACGGTCAACTGGTCGTTGATCTGGCGCTCCAGCTTGCCGGTCAGCTCGGTGGCGACACGGCTGTAGGCCGGCGGCTGGTCGTTCACGACCTGGAAGCTCATCACCAACGACTGCTTGACCGCCAGGAAGTCGGGCTTGCGGAAGTTCACGCTGAAGCGGAGATCCGGCAGGTTGTTGCTCTTGCTCGACGTGCCGCCGGACGATCCGGCAACCCGTCCGACCTCCACCCCGACGCGCAGTTGCTCCGCCCCGCCGAACAGGTTGCGGTGACCCCAATAGGCCGTCGCCCCGACGCCGTCCTGGGTGGAGTAGTTGACGCCCGCCCCGATGAAGCGGCGCTTGCGCTCGGCCACCGTGACGATCACCGGGGTGACACCGTCCGGCCCCGGCTCCTCGGCCAGACGGACACGGACGGTGTCGAAGGCCTCTAACTTGGCGACGTCCTGCCGCGCGCGGTCGAGCACCGCCGGGTCGTGGACGCCGCCTTCGCGCCAGCCCAGCCGCCCGCGCACCAGCTCCTCGTCGACCCGGTCCAGCCCCTCGATCCGCGTCGCGCCGTAGCGCACCAGCGGCCCGACCGTGATGGCGTAGCTCACGTCCATGGTCCGGTCGGAATGGTCCACCACCACCTGCCGGTCCGCGACCTTGGCGAAGGCGTAGCCTTTGCGCCCAAGCCGGTCGAGCATCGCGCTCTCGCCGTCCAGCACCTTCTGCGCCAGCGCCGTCTCACCCGCGACGAGTCCCAGCCCGTCCGTCGAGACGTCGGACGGCAGGGCGGCGCCGTTCGCCCCCGTCACCCGGATGGTCTTGAAATGGTAAAGCGGCCCCGGCGTCACCGCGACGGCAACCTTGGCCGGCTGCACCCCGCCGTCGACCCGGATGTCGAGCCGCGAATCGTAATAGCCGGCCGAGCGCAGCGCCGCTTGGAGGCGCTCGCGGTCGCTCTCGGCCCGGCGCTCCAGCCCGATGATCGAGGGCGGCGGATCGCCCTTCAGTTCGACCAGGGTGGACGCGGCGTTCAGCGTGTCGCGCAGGGCCTCGTCCTCGACGCCGGTCAGCTCCACCTCGTAGGGGATCTTCGCCTCGGGCGGCTCCTCCACGGGCGGCGGGGCGACGGGGGCGGCGGCGTCCGCGCCGGAAGGCGTGGCGGCCGGGCCGGCCTCCTGCGCGCGGCCGTCGTCGGCCCGTCCCAGCAGGAGCAGGGCGGCGAGCAACAGCGGCGGCAGGGGCAAAGCGAAAGCGAGGCGGTTCATCACCGCCAATGTAGGATCCGAGAACGCATGGCTCCATCCCGGAATTTCGCGCTAGGCCGAAGGGCACGGCACTTGCCTTTTTGCCGCAGACGTCTATATTGCGCCGCAACAGTTTCCCCGACAGCGCCCACCGAAGACTTTCGGCGGGCCTTTTTGTTTGTTTGCGGTGTTGTGCCGCGTGTCGGGGGTGCCATTGCGAGACCAAGGCTCCATGAATCTCCGTAACGTCGCTATCATCGCCCACGTCGACCACGGCAAGACCACGCTCGTCGACCAGCTCCTGAAGCAAGCCGGTTCCTTCCGCGAGAACCAGCAGGTTGCGGAGCGCGCCATGGACTCCAACGATCTGGAGCGCGAGCGCGGCATCACCATCCTGGCCAAGTGCACGTCGGTCCTCTGGAACGACCTGCGCATCAACATCGTCGACACCCCCGGCCACGCCGATTTCGGCGGCGAGGTCGAGCGCATCCTGTCGATGGTGGACGGCGTGGTGCTGCTCTGCGACGCGGCCGAAGGCCCGCTGCCGCAGACCAAGTTCGTGCTCGGCAAGGCCCTCAAGCTCGGCCTGCGCCCGATCGTCGTCATCAACAAGGTGGACCGTCCCGACGGCCGTCCGCACGAGGTGCACGACGAGGTCTTCGACCTCTTCGCCTCGCTCGACGCATCGAACGAGCAGCTCGACTTCCCGACCCTGTTCGCCTCGGGCCGCAACGGCTGGGCGACCACGGACCTGGAGAACGGCGCCCGCGAGACGCTGACCCCCCTGTTCGAGCTGATCCGCGACCACGTCCCCGCCCCTAAGGTGGAAGAGGACGCGCCCTTCACGATGCTGGCGACCACGCTGGAAGCCAACCCGTATCTGGGCCGCATCCTGACCGGCCGCATCCAGACCGGCACCGTCAAGGTCAACATGGCCGTCAAGTCCATGAGCCGCGACGGCAAGCTGGTCGAGAACGCCCGCATCAGCAAGGTGCTGGCCTTCCGTGGCCTGGAGCGCGTTCCGGTGGAGGAGGCCCACGCCGGCGACATCGTCGCCCTGGCCGGCCTGACCAACACCACCGTCGCCGACACCATCTGCGCCCCGGAAGTCGCCGAGGCGATCCACGCCCAGCCGATCGACCCGCCCACCCTGGCGATGACCTTCTCGGTCAACGACAGCCCGCTGGCCGGTCGCGAGGGCGACAAGGTCACCAGCCGCATGATCCGCGACCGCCTGTTCCGCGAAGCGGAAGGCAACGTGGCGCTGCGCATCTCCGACACCGAGGGCGGCGACGCCTTCGAGGTCGCGGGCCGCGGCGAACTGCAGCTGGGCATCCTGATCGAGACGATGCGCCGCGAGGGCTACGAGCTGGCGATCAGCCGTCCGCGCGTGCTCTTCAAGACCGATCCGCTGAACGGCCAGCGCCTGGAGCCGATCGAGGAAGTCGTCGTCGACGTGGACGAGGAGTTCTCGGGCACCGTCGTGCAGAAGATGGCCGAGCGTAAGGCCGATCTGGTCGAGATGCGGCCTTCGGGCGGCGGCAAGACCCGCATCGTCTTCCACGCGCCGTCGCGCGGCCTGATCGGCTATCAGGGCGAGTTCCTGACCGACACGCGCGGCACCGGCATCATGAACCGCCTGTTCCACGGCTACGCCGCCTTCAAGGGGGCCATCGCCGCCCGCCGGACCGGCGTGCTGATCGCCAACAGCGACGGCACCGCCGTCGCCTACGCGCTGTGGAACCTGGAAGACCGTGGTCCGATGCTGATCGATCCGGGCGTTCCGGTCTATCAGGGCATGATCATCGGCGAGCACACCCGTGGCAACGACCTCGAGGTCAACGTCATCAAGGGCAAGCAGCTGACGAACATCCGCACCACCAGCAAGGACGAGGCGGTCCGCCTGACCCCGCCGATTCAGATGACGCTGGAGCGCGCGCTGTCCTACATCTCCGACGACGAACTGGTGGAAGTGACGCCGAAGTCGATCCGCCTGCGCAAGCGCTACCTCGACCCGAACGAGCGCAAGCGCCACTCGCGCGCGGCCGAGGCGAGCTGATCGTCTGAGGTTTTGAGTTGTTGAGCGAAAGCCCTTCTTCCTCACGGGAGAAGGGCTTTCGCGTGTCTGGCCGAAGGTCCAAGCCCCTTTCCCTCAAACCAATTGGGGGTTAGGTTTGCTTCCTGATTCGACGGGGCATCAGGGAAAGCCCCTCTCCCCTTGCGGGAGAGGGGTTGGGGTGAGGGGACGCAAACCTCTCTATCTTCGCCTTCGGCGAATACCCCTCATCCCAACCCTTCTCCCGCAAGGGGAGAAGGGCTCTTTCCGGGCGCAGAAGCCCTTCTCACGACGCGAGGATTCACCCACATGGCGATGGCGACCGACGCGAAGTCACCCGGCTCCCCGTCCTTCTCCCCCCGCCGCACCCTGTCGCGCATCGGCCCCACCGGCTTTCTCGCCTTTTTGCTGGCGATCCTGATCGCCGTCCCCATCCTCGCCGTCTTCGTGCAGTCCTTCGCCTCCACCGGCGATCTCTGGCGCCACATGGCGCAGACCGTGCTGTCCGACTACGTCGCCAACACGCTGATCCTGTTGGGCATCGTCGGTGCGGTCACGCTGGTCACCGGCACCGCCTGCGCCTGGACCGTGACGATGCACGACTTCCGGGGCCGCAAAACCCTGCAATGGCTGCTGCTGCTGCCGCTCGCCATGCCGGCTTACGTGATGGCCTACACCTACACCGACTTCCTGCAATTCGCCGGGCCGGTGCAGACCTGGCTGCGCTCGGTCACCGGCTGGCGCCACGGGCAGTACTGGTTCCCGGAGATCCGCAGCGCCTGGGGCGCCGGGCTGGTGCTGTCCTCGGTGCTCTACCCCTACGTCTACGTCCTGGCCCGCGCCGCCTTCCTGGAGCAGTCGGTCTGCGTGCTGGAGGCCAGCCGCACGTTGGGCTGCACCGCCTCCGGCGCCTTCCGCCGCGTCGCCCTGCCGCTGGCCCGCCCCGCCCTGGTCGCGGGGGTCGGCTACGCGCTGATGGAGACGCTGGCCGATTTCGGTGCCGTCAACTATTTCGGCATCAACACCTTCACGGTCGGCATCTACCGGACGTGGTTCGCGCTGCACAGCCCGACCGCCGCCGCCCAGTTGGCCGCCGTCCTGCTGCTGTTCGTGCTGGCCCTGGTCGTGCTGGAGCGGGTGTCGCGCGGCAAGATGCGCTTCCATCAGACCACCAGCCGCTACCGCGCCCTGCCCGCCCCGCGCCTGTCGCCGCACGGCACCGCCGTCGCCTGGGCGGTCTGCCTGACCCCGATCTTCTTCGGCTTCCTGCTGCCCGGCGGGGTGCTGATCCGCATGGTGATGCGCGGCGGCACCGAGCTGAGCCTGGAGCGCTTCCTCGATCTGGTGCGCAACACCATGATCCTCGGCGGCAGCGGCGCCTTGTTGGTGGTGGGGGTCGCGCTGCTGGTGATCCATGGCGTCCGCCACGACCGCACCAGGCTCGCCGCCAGCGCGGTGCGTCTCGCCTCGCTGGGCTACGCCACGCCGGGCACGGTGATCGCCGTCGGCATCCTGATCGCCGTCGGGTTGCTGCACGAGTGGGTCGGGCTGTCGGTCGGCATGATCCTGGGCAGCACCATCGTCGGCGTGCTGTACGGCTATCTGATCCGTTTCTTCGTCGTCGCCTACGGCCCGCTCGAATCAGGCTTCGCCAAGATCGGCCCCAATCTGGAGGGCGCGGCCCGCTCGCTCGGCCACAGCCCGTTCCAGGTGCTGCGTCGGGTGCACCTGCCGCTGCTGCGCCCCAGCCTGCTGAGCGCCGCCATGCTGGTCTTCGTGGACATCGGCAAGGAGCTGCCGGCAACCATGATCCTGCGCCCCTTCAATTTCGACACGTTGGCCATCGAGGCTTTCCGCATGGCGTCGACCGAGCGGCTGGACGACGCCGCCCTTCCGGCGTTGGTCATCGTGCTGGTCGGGCTGCTGCCGGTGGTCTATCTCAGCCGCACCATCGCCTCCTCGCGCCCCGGCCATGCCGGTTGAGATCATTCCGGTCGAAACTGGCCGGCAGCAATAAAGTTATACTCCGTTCTCGACGGACAGCCTTGCAACTGATAAACAGTCGCACCAGATGCAAGGCCGTTTCGCAGTCCGGGAGTAACGCATGCTCGCCCACAAGATCGCCGGCTTGACCGTGGCCTTCGGCGCCTTCGCCGCCGCTTCGGTCCAGGCCCAGGAAGTCAACGTCTACAACTCGCGCCACTACAACACCGACCGCGCGATCTATGAGACGTTCACGAAGGCGACCGGCATCAAGGTCAACATCATCGAGGGCAACCACGACGAGCTGATCCAGCGCATGAAGTCGGAAGGCGCCAGCAGCCCGGCCGACCTGTTCATCACGGTGGACGCCGGACGTCTCGCCGCCGCCGCGCAGGAAGGGCTGCTCGCCCCGGTCTCCTCCCCGGTGCTCGACGCGATCAAGGTTCCGGCGAACCTGAAGGACCCGAACAACGCCTGGTGGGGCCTGTCCAGCCGCGCGCGCATCGTCGTCTACGCCAAGGACCGCGTCGATCCCGCCAAGATCAAGACCTATGAGGATCTCGCCAAGCCCGAATGGAAGGGGCAGGTGCTGACCCGCAGCGGCACCCACTCCTACAGCCTCGCGCTGACCGCCTCGATGATCGACGCCGAGGGGGAGGCGAAGACGGAGGCCTGGGCCAAGGGCCTCGTCGCCAACTTTGCCCGCCCGCCGCAGGGCGGCGACACCGACCAGATCAAGGCGGTGGCCGTCGGCGAGGGCGATCTGGCGCTCGCAAACACCTATTACGTCGGCAAGCTGATCACCTCGGCCAAGCAGGAAGACCGCGCCGTCGCCGAGAAGATCGGCGTGATCTTCCCGAACCAGGACGGCCGGGGCACCCACGTCAACCTGTCGGGCGCTGGCGTGGTCAAGACCGCCCCGCACGCCGAGAACGCCCGCAAGCTGCTGGAACACCTGCTGAGCCCCGAGGCACAGCGCATGTTCGCCGACGGCAACATGGAGTACCCGGTCAACCCCTCGGTGCCGCCCCACCCCGAGCTGACCAAGCTGGGCAGCTTCAAGCAAGCCGACGTGAACGCGGCGGCCTTTGCCGAGCACACCCCGGCGGCGCTTCGCATCATGGACCGCGCCGGCTGGAAATGACCGTGTCCCGGCCCTGCGGCGCCCCTGCCGCGGGGCTGTTCCGTTTTCCGCTTTCGGAGCCTCGTCCCGTCCGATGACCGAATTCTCCGCCCCCACCGTCGTCCTGTCCGGCATCACGCACCATTACGGCCGCCACCGCGCGGCCGACAACGTGTCGCTCGGTGTCTCCCCGCGCGAAGTGGTCTGCATCGTCGGCCCCTCGGGCTGCGGCAAGTCCACATTGCTGCGGCTGATCAGCGGGCTGGAGACGGTGCAGGCCGGGACGATCACGGTGGGTGGGGTGACGCTGGCCACGCCGGAGCGCTCGCTGCCGCCGGAAAAGCGGCCGGTCGGCATGATGTTCCAGGATTTCGCGCTGTTCCCGCATCTGACGGTGGCCGGCAACATCGCCTTCGGCCAGACCGACCGCCCCCGCGCCGAGCGCAACCGACGCGTCGCCGAGCTGCTGGAGTTGATGGGGCTGGCGCGCTACGCCGACGCCTACCCGCACACGCTGTCGGGCGGCCAGCAGCAACGCGTGGCGCTGGCCCGCGCCATGGCCCGCGACCCGCAGGTGCTGCTGCTCGACGAGCCTTTCTCGGCGTTGGACGAGCAACTGCGCCGCTCGGTTCGCGAGGAGGTCGTCCGCCTGATCCGGGCGAGCGGCATCGCCACGCTGGTTGTCACCCACGACCCGGCCGAGGCGATGGAGATCGGCAACCGCGTGGTGGTGATGGAGGCCGGGCGCATCGTCCAGGCCGATACCCCGCTGGAACTCTACCGCAACCCGTCCAACAGCTTCGTCGCCCGCCTGTTCGGCGAGGTCAACCGCTTCGAAGCGACGGTCCGCGACGGGCATCTGACGACCCCGCTCGGGCGTTTCGCCACCCCCGCGCTGGAAAGCGGAACCCGTGTCGAGGTCGCCTGCCGGATCGAGGACATGGAATTGGCCCCCATCGGCCAACGCCCCGGCGCCATGCCGGTGCGGGTCCGGCATTCAAGCTTCCTCGGCGCCTCGACCCGCATCTGCCTCGGCCTACCCGGCGGAGGCGAGAACGCGGAGGTCCACGCCCGTCTGCCCGGCCATGTGGACGTCAAGCCCGGCGAGGAGCTGACCGCCGTGGTGGACGCGAAGCGGGTGATGCTGTTCCCGGCGGCTTGAACGATGGTTTGAAGAGTAGGCTCTGGTCAGTCCCCTCCGCATCCCTCCCCCGCCTTTGGCGGGAGAGGGGGTTGGATGCTTGTCGACGTTCGGCGGCAGTTCCCTCTCCCGCGTAGCGGGGAAGGGTTTGGGGAGGGGGAAAAACAGAAGCCTCGGCGATCAAACCTCGCCTCAGGGACCAGGAACCCCGGCGACACGGGACCCGCCCTCATTCACGTCCCCTTTGATCTCCGGCTTCTCGCCCATCTCGTCCCACTTGCGTTCGACCGGCTTGTCAGGGTTGCCCGACGCCTTGCCGGTTCCCTCGACGAGCTTGTCCTCGATCCTCTGCGCGGCGTCGGACGGAGCGTCCTGCTTGCGGTCGGCCATGGCGAATCCTCCTTCGGTTCGTTGACGAAGGAAACAACAGCGCCGCCCGCCTTCCCTCACGCATCCGGCTCGCGGAACGCGTCGGCCAGCCGGGCCATCAGCGCGTCGCGGTGCGCCGGCTCGTAGGGCGCGGCGTGGCCCGATCCCCAGACCGGCCCCGGCCAGGCCGGATCGCCGCGCGTCCGGCCGATGACGTGGACGTGCAACTGCGGCACCATGTTGCCCAGCGCCCCGACGTTCAGCTTGTCGGGCGCGAACAGACGCTCCACCACGCGGGAGGCGAGCGCGATCTCCTCCATAAGGGTCGCGCGGTCCTCGGCGGACAGGCGGTGGATCTCCACCGCGCCCTCGCGCAGCGGCACCAGGATCAGCCAGGGCCAGACCCGGTTGTCCATCAGCAGGACCCGGCTCAGCGCCAGATCGAGGACCGGAACCGTATCGGCCTGAAGCCGTTCGTGAAGCGACACCATGGATTGTCTCTTTCGCGTAGCGGGCAAAAACGGAATAAAGCGGATGTCTGTCTGTTCAAGCCGGCAGTGGCAGCCGAACCGTGAAGCCTGTATAGAGTGCAGCGTGGTCTTTAGCCCAACCGCCTCCGGCATCAAACGCCGAAACGGGCCGGTGGGACGAAGACGCGCGAGAGAGCATTCCGCGGACGTGGTTCGGTTGTGGGAAAACGGGTTCGGTCCGAGGCGATGGTCGGGGCGGCAAGGCTGCCCCTGCGCCATTTCCGGCGGGCCTTTTCGGTTTTCCAGGGTGGATGCGGCGGTTCGGCCGCCGCGTCCGGATGAAACTTGGTGTGGCGAGCGAGAACGATACCCATGCGCAAATCGGCGTTGGCGGTTCTGATCCTGGTGATTCTCGGCAATGTCGGGGTCTGGGCCTTGTGGAACCGCCCGGTCTCCGAACGCTCCTGGGCGGGCGCCATCGCGGGCGCCGGCTACACCCCGTTCCACCCGAACAAGAGCCCGTCCAAGGGCGACAAGGCCGTCGCCGAGGACATTGAGAAGGACATGGCGGCGCTGGACGGCGCCGTGCGCGGCGTGCGCACCTACTCCGCCACCGACGGGTCGGAGCTGGTGGCGCCCATCGCCAAGAAGCACGGCCTGTCGGTGACGGCCGGCGCCTGGGTCGCCGGCAAGCCGGAGATCGACGAACCGGAAATTGCCGGCCTGATCAAGCTGGCGCGCGCCAACAACAACGTGCGCCGCGTGCTGGTCGGCAACGAGGCGGTGCTGCGCGCCGACGTGACGGTCCCGCAGATCATCGACTACATCAAGCGGGTCAAGAAGAAGGTCAACGTCCCGGTCTCCACCGCCGAACCGTGGCACGTCTGGCTCAAGCACCCCGAATTGGTCGAGGCGGTGGACTTCATCGCCGTCCACCTGCTTCCCTACTGGGAAGGCGTCCCGGCCGAGCAGTCGGTCGACTACGCCATGGTCCGCTACAACGAGCTGAAGACCAAGTATCCCAACAAGCACATCCTGATCGGCGAGATCGGCTGGCCGGCCGACGGCCCGTGGCGCCGCGGCGCGGAGGCCAGCCAAGTCAACCAGGCGAAGTTCATCCGCAACTTCCTGAACGTCGCGGCGCAGAACAAGCTCGACTACTTCATCATGGAGGCCTTCGACCAGCCCTGGAAGCGGGAGATCGAGGGCACCGCCGGCACCAGCTGGGGCCTCTGGGACGCCTACCGCAACCCGAAGTTCCCGATGATCGGCGGGGTGCAGGAGGTCCGCAACTGGCAGGCCAAATGCGCCACCGCCGTCGCGCTGGGCTTCCTGCCGCTGGTGTTCTTCCTGTGGCGCCGGGGCGGCGACCTGAAGATCGGCGGGCAGATCTTCTACGGCGCGCTGATCCAGGCCGTCGCCTCCGTGCTGGTCTTCACGGTCAGCGCGGCGTCGGCCGCCGGCCTCGCCGTCACCACGGAGATCGCCTGGGCGCTGCTGATCTTCTGCCAGCTCGTGCTGTTCGCGGTCATGCTGATCGACGGCATGGAGCTGACAGAGGTCGTCTGGCAGGACAAGTTCAAGCGCAAGTTCATACCCAACGCGGCGGCCCCCCTGCCCGACGCGCCCAAGGTCTCGATCCACGTGCCCTGCTACAACGAGCCGCCGCACATGGTCATCCAGACGCTGGACGCGCTGGCCCGGATGGACTACCCGAACTTCGAGGTGCTGCTGCTCGACAACAACACCAAGGACCCGGCGGTGTGGCGCCCGGTCGAGGAGTACTGCAAGCAGCTCGGCCCGCGTTTCCGCTTCTTCCACCTGGACAACTGGCCGGGCTTCAAGGCCGGCGCGCTGAACTTCGGCCTCGCCCAGACCGCGCCCGACGCCGAGCACATCGCCGTCATCGACAGCGACTATCAGGTCCATCCCGACTGGCTGAAGGCGACCATCCCGCATTTCAGCCGGCCCGAGGTGGGATTCGTGCAGTCGCCGCAGGACTACCGCGAGTGGGAAGGCGACCTTTTCCAGCGCATGATCAACTGGGAATACGCCGGCTTCTTCCACATCGGCATGATCCAGCGCAACGAGCGCAACGCGATCATCCAGCACGGCACGATGACCATCATCCGCAAGTCGGCGCTGGAAGGCGTGGGGCGCTGGGGCGAATGGTGCATCACCGAGGACGCCGACCTCGGCCTGCGCCTCTTCGAGCACAAGTACGAAGCCGTCTACATGCCGGAGAGCTACGGCAAGGGCCTCGTCCCCGACAGCTTCTCGGCCTACAAGACCCAGCGTTTCCGTTGGGCCTACGGCGCCGTGCAGATCCTCAAGCACCATTGGCGGCAGCTCTCGCCGCGCGGAAAAGAACTGACCGCCGGGCAGAAGTACCATTTCATCACCGGCTGGCTGCCCTGGTTCGCCGACGCCGCCCACATGATCTTCGGCATCGCCGGCATCGTCTGGTCGGTCGGGCTGATGGCCTTCCCGAAGTATTTCGAGTTCCCGCCCAACGTCTTCATGATCCCGACGCTCAGCGTCTTCGCCTTCAAGGTCGGCGCCTCGCTCTGGCTCTACGAGGCGCGGGTGAAGTGCGGCTTCTGGGACAAGGTCGGCGCCGCCATTGCCGGCATGGCCCTGACCCACACGGTCGGCCGCGCCATGTGGCTGGGCATGTTCACCTCGGGCCGCCCCTTCGTCCGCACGCCCAAATGCGAAAACCAGCCGGCGCTGTGGCAGGCCTTCCTGATGGCCCGCGAGGAGCTGGTGCTGCTGGTGTCGCTGTGGGGCGCGGCGCTGGCCATCGTGCTGGTGTTCGGGCACGAGAACCGCGACGCCTTCATGTGGTCGGGCCTGCTGGTGGTGCAGTCGCTGCCCTATCTGGCAGCCTTCGTCACCGCGTTGATCAACGTGTTCCCGAACCTGAAGCTGGGCAAGCGCGACCCGGAGCCGGTCAAGGACGCGCTGGGGAGCGGGGCGGCCGACTGAGGCAAGTTGCGTGAAGGCGGGTCGGCGGTGACTACGGAGAGGCCGCGGCCCGTCTTGACGATAGCCTGAACTCTGCCAGACTTGTTTCCCTATGGGACGTGGTCCCCGATGGGAGACACACCATGAGCGGCAGCGGTTTCGGATCCTCGGAGTTCACCATCCGCTCGACGGGCGCCATCGAGCGGACCGGAAGCGCCACCGAGCGCCATCGCCAGGGAAATCCCCGCCAGGAGCGGCGCGACCGCAATCCGCCCAACCCGCAGCGGCGGCGCATCTACGATCTTCTGTTCGACGAGGTTGATCGGTTCGACGACCTTGACGAGCGGCAACGGGAAAAGCTGAAAGCAAACCTGCGCGGCCATCTCACCGCGCGGGTTCCGCTATCCCCCTCCGCGTTGCCGTCCGAGCCGGACGAGGGATCACTGCCCGGCCGCCTGCTGGACGATTCGTTCGCCAGCGTCCCTGTCGACGCCGACCACATCGTTGCGGCAGCGGCCGGTTCAGGACCGGTCACTCCGGAGGAGGAGGCCGACAACGCGCTGTTGGCGTCCCAACTGCGCGACTGTTTGGACCGGCACACCGACCGGGCGCGCAAGGTTGCGGTCTATCTGCATCTGCTGCTGAGCATCGACGGGGCGGAGCGACCGCACACGATCATGGATGTGTAAGCGTTTGCCCTCACCTCATTCCTCCCCCACTGGACGGGGGAGGAGGTAGGACCTTCGCAAAAATCCAGCGACAGTCCCCTCCCCTGCCCAGCGGGGGAGGGGTTAGGGTGGAGGCAAAACTTCCCCACTCTATCCCTTGCGCCGCCGCCCCTGCTTCTTCGGCGCGCCTTCCGGAATGCCGCGCCCCTGCCGGGCGCTGCTGATGCCGATGCTGCCCGGCGTCTCCAGCCCCAGATCCATCGCCTCCAACCGGCGCAGCTCGTCGCGCAGCCGGGCGGCCTCCTCGAACTCCAAATCGGCCGCCGCAGCCCGCATGCGCTTCTCGATGTCGGTGATGACGGCCTTGAGGTTGTGCCCGACCAGTTCCCCGGCGCCCGCCCCGGTCTTCACCGTCACATGGTCGCCGCGCTCGTAGACGCTCTCCATGATGTCGCCGATGGCCTTCTTGACCGATTCCGGCGTGATCCCGTGCTCCAGATTGTAGGCCTGCTGCTTCTCGCGACGCCGCGCCGTCTCGTCGATAGCGTATTTCATGCTGTCGGTGATCTTGTCGGCGTAGAGCAACGCCCGCCCCTCGACGTTGCGCGCCGCGCGGCCGATGGTCTGGATCAGCGAGGTCTTGGAACGCAGGTAACCCTCCTTGTCCGCGTCCAAGATCGCCACCAACGCGCATTCCGGGATGTCCAGCCCCTCGCGCAGCAGGTTGATGCCGACCAGCACGTCGTAGGCGCCCAGCCGCAGGTCGCGGATGATCTCAATGCGCTCCAGCGTCTCGACGTCGGAGTGGATGTAGCGGACCCGCAGCCCCGCCTCGTGCATGTATTCGGTCAGCGCCTCGGCCATCTTCTTGGTCAGGGTGGTGACCAGGATGCGATAGCCCTTGGCGACGACCTCCTTGCACTCGCCGATCAAATCGTCGACCTGGGTCTCGGTCGGGCGGACGATCACCGGCGGATCGATCAGGCCGGTCGGGCGGACCAGCTGTTCGGTGAAGACGCCGCCGGTGCGCTCCATCTCCCACGGGCCGGGGGTGGCGGAGACGAAGACCGTCTGCGGCCGCATGCCCTCCCACTCCTCGAACTTCAGCGGGCGGTTGTCCTTGCAACTCGGCAGCCGGAACCCGTAATCGGACAGGATCGTCTTGCGCGCCAAGTCGCCCCGGTACATGCCGCCGATCTGCGGCACCATGACGTGGCTCTCGTCGACGATCAGCAGGGCGTCCTTGGGCAGATACTCGAACAGCGTCGGCGGCGGCTCGCCGGGCGCCCGGCCGGTCAGGTAGCGCGAATAGTTCTCGATCCCGGCGCAGGCGCCGGTGGCCGCCATCATCTCCAGGTCGAAGGTCACGCGCTGTTCCAGCCTCTGGGCCTCCAGCAGCTTGCCCTCGGCGTTGAACTCCTCCAGCCGGATCTTCAGGTCCTTCTTGATCTGGCCCAGCGCTTGGTTGAGCGTCGGCTTGGGGATGACGTGGTGGCTGTTGGGGTAGACGCGCACGGCCTCCAGCGAGGCCAGCTTCTCGCCGGTCAGCGGATCGACCTCGTGGATCGCCTCGATCTCGTCGCCGAACAGGGAGATGCGCCACGCGCGGTCCTCCATGTGGGCGGGGAAGAGTTCCACCGTGTCGCCGCGCACCCGGAACAGACCGCGCCCGAAAGAGGCGTCGTTGCGCTTGTATTGCAGCTCGGTCAGCTTGCGCAGCAGTTCGGGCTGGGAGATCACCTCGCCCTTGCGCAGGTCGACGGTCATCTCCGAATAGGTCTCGACCGAACCGATGCCGTAGATGCAGGACACCGACGCCACGATGATGACGTCGTCGCGCTCCAGCAGGGACCGGGTCGCCGCGTGGCGCATCCGGTCGATCTGCTCGTTGATCGAGGATTCCTTCTCGATGTAGGTGTCGGTCCGCGCGACGTAGGCTTCCGGCTGGTAATAGTCGTAGTAGGAGACGAAGTACTCCACCGCGTTGTTCGGGAAGAAGGACTTCATCTCGCCGTAGAGCTGCGCCGCCAGCGTCTTGTTGGGCGCCAGCACCAGCGTCGGCCGCTGCACCGTCTGTATGACATGGGCGATGGTGAAGGTCTTGCCCGAGCCGGTGACGCCCAGCAGGACCTGATCCTTCTCACCGTTTCCCAAGCCCCCGGTCAGTTCGGCGATGGCCGTCGGCTGGTCGCCCGCCGGAATGTAGTCCGACACGATTTCGAAGCGTTTTCCGGATTCCAGCTTCGCAAGCGGCTTGGCGGGAAGGACGGACAGGACGGGGCTGGCCATGGGGCGGATCGGTCCGGAGCGGTGGGTACGGAACAGGAACCGATTATATGGCGGCGACGGGGTCCCATGTCGAGCGCTGGCTTCGCCGCTACGCCCCCTGCCCCGCCGCCTTCGGGTTGGCGATGACGAGCCGCGCCCGGACGATGGCCTCCAGCGCATCCATCAGCACGTCCTGCCCGTCGTGATCGAAGTCGCCGGCGGCGATCTCGATGCACAAGCGGTGCTGCAGGGCGGAAACCCGCGTGTCCAACTCCTCGCCGGCCAGCGCGTCGTCGGCGTCCTCGCCGTAGAGCGGGGCCAGCGCCACCACCATCGCGTGGCCGGAGGCGTCGAATCCGCGCAGTTCCCGCCCGGCGATGTCCAGCGCGTTGGCGACCATCAGCGCCGCGTAGCGGGCCTCGGGCGCCACATGGGGCAGGACCGCGCCGCGCAGGGTCGTCAGCGCGATGTCGAGCAGGGCGTAGGCGTCAGGGCCGGTCCGCATCAGGCCACCTGTTCCACGGGGGGATCCTCGGCGGGGGGCGTGGCGAGGGCGGCTTCCGCTCGGGCGGTCGCGGCCAGGGCGGCCTGGGCGCGCAGATGGCGCAGCAAATCCATCTCGATCTCCGGCAGCATGCGCCCGGTCAGCGCCAGTTCCAGCGACGGTTCGGCGCCCGTGCTGTGGCGCTCGCCCTGCTGCAGGGCGATGGCGGCCCAGCGCAGATAGGCGGCGGTTTCCCAATAGGCGACGCGCTTGGGATCGACGCGGCGGCCGGAGGTCTCCTCATAGCCGGCGTAGAGATCGGCGCGGTCGGCGATGCCGCCGGCCTCGCGGTTGACCCGGCGGAACCGCCAGGACCGGGCGCAGAACCAGCCCAGATCCTCCATGGGGTCGCCGAAGCCGGCGAACTCCCAATCGAGGATGGCGGTCAGCCGCCCATCCTTGACCAGATAGTTGCCGGTGCGGAAATCGCGGTGGCACAGCACCAGGGGGCCGGGAGGCGGCGCGTTGACCTCCAGCCAGCGCAGTCCCCAGGCCAGCACCGGATCGCGCCGCGCCAGATCGCCGATCCAGGCGCGCAGATGGCCGAGCAGTTCCTGCGCCGGGCAGAGCGGCGGCTCGGGCAGCCGCTCCAGCCCCGGCGCGTCGGGCGTGACCCGGTGCAGCAGGCCGAGCTGGCGGCCAAGCTCGCGCGCCAGATCGGGCTGCGGGGCATCGCCCTTGACCACGGCGAAGCCCGCCCCGACGCCCTCGGCGCGGCGCATGATGAAGAAATCCGGTCCCAGCACGCCGGGGTCGTCGCAATCGAACAGCGGCTCCGGCGCCGCCACCCCCGCCGTGAAGGCGGCGGACAGCACGGCGAACTCCCGCCGCTTGCCGATGCTGGCGGCGATGCGGCCGGCGGATTCGGCGCGCAGCACGCAAGCGTGGCGTCCGGCGCGGGAACCGCCATGGATGTCCAGCGTCAGCGCGTGGTTGACCGAGATCGCGCCGCCGCCGAGCCGTCCGTCGTCGGTCACCGTGACGCGGGAGGCACCGGCCCGCTCGGTCAGCCAGCCTTCCAGGCGGCTGCGGCTCTCGTCGTTCAGAACGGCGCCCATCGGCGCCCGGGGAGACAGAGACGGGTTCGCGGCATGCACGGCAGCCCCCTGTTGTCACGCTTCTCGGCCAGGATGGTAGGCACGAAGCGCGAAGCCCGACAAGTTTCACCTTGGTGAGAGAAGGGGGATCGCTGCAACCCTCCCCCTTTTCGCCATTCTGCAGGCAGAAAAAATCCCCCGCCCTTGCGGACGGGGGATCGGAAGCGGATGCTTTTCGACAGCGATCAGGCGGCGACGGCCTGCGAGGCGTTGCTGGCCTGCTCGGCCTGGGCCGGAACCGGGGCCGGACGGGCCTCGCGGACCGGCAGCATGTCGCCGACGGCGAAACCGACCGCCATCAGATTGGGCACCGCCATGGCGGCGAGCAGGATCGACCACAGCTCCAAGGCCAGGGTGCCCAGCGGATTGACCAGCGCGGCGGTGGCCGAGGCGGCGACCAGGGCGACCGACAGGATCGCTTCGGGCTTGGCGCAGAAGCGGCCCTTGGCGCGCTTGCCACCCTTGGCGGTCACCCGGAAGGCGTCCGTGCTGCGGACCAGACCGCGCAGGGCGGCCAGCGCCACCGTGGTGGACAGCGCCATGCCGACGGCGCAGGCGCCCAGGCTGTGCGTCCAGGAATTGCCCGAGGCGTAGCGCGAGGCCAGCAGGCTCGACCCGGCGCGGAGAACCAGGGCGCCCAGCACGGCGGCGGTGGCGGCGACCGGCGGCAGGTGCAGCGGCAGGACCAGCGAGGCGAAGGTCCAGACCACGGCGGCGGCGGCGGCGAAGACGCCGACCGCGTCGGACCACCAGCGGATCCAATTGGTGACGTAGCCCAGCTTCTGGCCGGCGGTCAGGCTGCGGTTGCCCGGCAGGAACTTCGCCCAATGCGCCCGGACGATCTGCGTGGAACCGAACACCCAGCGGTCGCGCTGCTTGCGGAATTGCATGAAGTTGTCCGGCGCCAGCCCCTCGCCCAGACGCTCGTCGGTGTAGGCGGCGCAGTAGCCGGCCGACAAGATGCGCAGGCCGAGTTCGGTGTCCTCGCAGATGCCGGCCTCCGACCAGCCGCCGACCTGGTCCATGGCGGAACGGCGCAGCATGATCATGGTGCCGTGGCAGATGAAGGCCTGGCTCGACAGCCCTTCCTGCATGCCGACGTCGAAGAAGGGGCGGTACTCGGCGGTCATCGCCGCCTTCAGCGCCGTCTCATGGCCGTCGCGGTGCTCCTGCGGGGCCTGGACGATGCCGACCGAGGGATCGGCGAAGACCGGGGCCAGCTTCGACAGCCAGTCACGCGACACGGTGTAGTCGGCATCCAGCACGGCGACGATCTCGGCGGCCGGGTCGGTGTGGCGCAGCGCGGCGTTCAGCGCGCCGGCCTTGAAGCCGGAGATCTTCTTGTACCAGTGGAACTTGAACTTGGGGCCCAGCGCTTGGCACAGCTCCTCCACCGGGCGGACGAGATGCTCCTCCTCGGTGTTGTTGACCAGCACGACGACCTCGTAGTTCGGGTAGTCGAGACGCGACAGCGAGGCCAGCGTGGCGCCCAGCACGTCGGGCTGCTCGCGGCAGGCGGCGACGTGGATGGAGACCATGGGCTTGTGATCCGTTTCCGGCACGGCGCGCGGCAGCAGGGCCGGGGCGCGGCCGGTGAACAGGCGGCGGGCGACGTCGACCAGATCGGCGAAGGCGACGCTCATCATCAGGGCGCCCAGAGCGAAGGCGGATCCCCAGGTCGTCAGCGCGCCGAAGGTCAGGTACTCGGCGTAGGCGCCGGCCACCGCCGACCCGACGCCGAAGCCGATGACGTTGGCGCCGAGCGAGGCGGCCAGCGCGAAGCCGGTGTTGCTGCGGCGGCGGAAGGCGACGAACAGCGACAGCGCGAAACCGACCGCCAGCGCCACCCCGGCGCCGACCTTCTCGCCGTGCGAGGCGCCGACCGGACCGGCCAGCGGCCATTTCGGCGCGCGGTCGGCGTCGAGCACGCCCCAACTCGGGCCCGGCGAGCCCTCGATGGTGGATTTCCAGACGCCGTCGAAAGCCTCGACCACATTGTAGTGAATGCCGAGCGCGCCCGCTTCCGCCGCGAAGCCGCGCACGACGGCGGCCTGGGCCTCCGGCGTCGGGTAGGCGTCGTGGAAGTTCTCGCCGCCCGACGGCCAGCCGACCTCGCCGACGAACAGCGGCTTGCCGGGGTGGGACTTGCGCACGGTGTCGAGCCGGTCGCGGATCCAGGTCAGCGCGTTCTCGACCGGCACGCCTTCCCAGTAGGGCAGCACGTGGACGCCCATGAAGTCGGACGCCTTCACGGTGGCGTTGGCCTTGACCATCTCCGACCACACGTCGGCGGTGCCCACCTTGATCGAGGCCGGGACGGCGACCCGCACCCGCTGGATGTAGCGGGCCAGCTCGGCGTCGGTCAACTCGGCGCGCAGCAGCGTCTCGTTGCCGACGACGATGCGCTTGATGCCCCGGACAGTCTTGGCGAGCGCGATGGCCTGGACGACCTCCTGCTCATTGCGGGCCTTGTCCTTGCTCAGCCAGACGCCGAGCGTGACGTCCAGCCCCTTCGACACCGCGATTTCGGGCACCTGCCCTTGCGAGCCCAGCGTGGAATAGGTGCGCACCCCGTCGGCGAAGCCGGCAATGGCGGTCATGTCCTTTTCCAGTTCCGCCCGCGGGACGACCGGCGAATGATTTGGGTCGTAATCCCGGCCCGAGGGCGAATAGGACACGGATTCGATGCGTCCGGGCTCCGCCTCCACCGGCGTCGGCGCGTTGCGCCAGGACCAGAAGGACGCGTGGCCGGCGGTCACGGCCAGCATGGCGGCGGCAATGGCAGCGGACCGCATCGGGTTCTTCGGGTTGCTCATGGGAGTTCGCGATGCCCTATTTGAGGTGGCCGTGCGCCACCGGACACCCGCATCAACGCGACGGCCCTTCCGACTATTCCCACGCTCTTTCAAATTTTTGTGCGTTGCCGCATCGGGGAACCGTCCGGCGCTCCTCCTGTTGGTTCAAGCGACCCGCAAGATCGGGACAGCAGGATGGGAGATTCCCGTGAACGGCCAGAAAAACGACGACCGCGTCGACGTCGAGGCGTTGGAAGACACGATGGACGAGGTTCTCGAGACCCTCGCCGTCGCCGAGCAGGCGGCGGCCTTCGTGGAAGCCAACAGCACGGGCGAAGCCGACCGCAGCCGGGCCGGCGCTGTCCGGCGCCAGGCCGAAGCCATGCTCGACGCCGCCGACGAGGCGGTGTCGGACGAGGGCCTGTTCGGCGAGGATCTGTTGGGTGAGGACCGGGATCCGAGCTTCGAGGACCCGTCCGCCGCCTCCGCCCGGCCGACCGGACTGCTGCACTGACGGCGAAACAACGAAACCAATCCAGGAGAGTTCACCATGGCCACCGAACACGAACGCTCGCCGGAGCACAAGAAGGCCCATGACCTCGCCGAGCAGGCGCTGGACCAGGCCGCCGAAGGCAACGCCGGCAAGGCACGCGACCTGATCGAGGAAGCCAAGAGCATCGACCCGCGCATCGGCGAGGAGATGTCCCGCGAAGCCAAGGAGGACCAGCGTCAGGCCGACAAGGCGCTGCGGGACTCGTCGGACCGGTAAGTTCGGCGACGTTTGCCCCCACCCTGCCTCCCCCGCTGGGCGGGGGAGGGCCGGGGTGGGGGCAACCACATGCCGAACCCTTTACATCACCCGCCGCAGCACCACCACGGCCGCGACACCAACCGCGACGGCGACCGCCATCGGCACGCGCCGGGCGATCAGGCAGACCAGCGCCGCCGCCAGCGCGTCGGATGGCCGCGACAACGCCGCCGGCGCCACCAAGGCGACCAGCACAGCGCCGGGCGTCGCCTCCAGCGCGGCGCTTGCCGCCGGCCCCAGACGGATACGCGCGATCAGCCACGGCCCGCCGACGCGGGTCAGCCACGTCGCCAGCGCGCCGGCCAGGATCACCGCCAGCACCGCCCCGTCGAGCATCCCATCGTCGCCCGTCATGACAACGCCCTCCCCCGCCAAGCCGCCACGGTGCCGCCCGCCACGGCCCCGGCCAGGATGTGCCAGGGGCCGCCCGGCATCAGCGCGTGGACGCTCAGCGCCGCAACGGCGCTGGCGAGCCAGGGCGGCAGCGCCCCCGCCCCGCTCCAGAAGCCGGCCAACAGGCACAGGAACACCGCAATGAAGGTGAAATCCAGCCCCCAGGCGGCGGGGTCGGCGATCAGCGCGCCGGCCAGCGTCCCGGCCACCGTGCTCGCCAGCCACGCCACGTAGAGCGTCAGCCCAACCCCGAACCAGTAGCCGAAGGTCAGCGCCTCGCCCCGGCGGAGCGCCAGGGCCCAGACCTCGTCGGCCATCAGGAACAGCGCCGCCCCGACCCGCAACGGCGGCTTGCCCTCCAGGCGCGGGGCGAGCGTCGCCCCCATCAGAAGATGCCGCAGATTGACCAGCAGGATGCTCCCCACCACGGCGAAACCGGCGGCGTCGCGGCTCCACAGCTCGACCGCGACGAACTGCGAACTGCCGGCGAAGACCAGGGCGCTCATCAGCCCCATCTCCAGTGGCGACAGCCCGGCCTTGGCGGCAAGGCTGCCCAGCAGGAACCCGAACGGAACGGCCCCCGCCACAATGGGCAGGGCATGGACGGCGCCGAGCGCGAACTCGCGCCGAACGGTCGCCGGGGGCGATGAGGAGGACAAGGTCATGGCCCCCCTTCTACGCGGCGACGGAGGCCCCGTCTTGGACGGGATTGCTGCCGAGCCCCCCGTTCCGGCGCCGGTCCGGGTTCAATTGCTGATCCGGTCGGACTGCGCCGGCATGGCGGCGAGCATTTCCAGAATATCGCCGGTGGTCCGGCCATGAGCGCAGGCGCCGGTCGCGGCTTCCCCGAAATCCACCAGATTGTGGAAACGCGGAGCGGGCGCGCGCTCCAGCGGAACCAGCCAAGCCGCGTGACCGTGCGCCTTCAGCGCCTTGGCATAGAGCGCCTGGGTTTCGAAGGGGACGTTGGTTTCCCGTGGATCGCCGATCACGAACACCCGGCGCTCCGGATCCGCCGGAATTTTCCCGACCGAGTCATAGGGATCGTACCAGCGCTCCGGCGAGGCCAGCAGATGGGTCAAACGCCGAGCCTGCAGATAGGCGCGGTAGGCGACCGGTCCGGACGACAGGACGGCGCAACGGACGTCGTCGCGTCGCGCCAGGAACTCCGCCACCAGTTGTCCGCCGGCGCTGTGCCCCCCGAGCGCCCAATGGGCGATCCTATACCGCGCCTTCACGGCGTCCAAAGCCGCGTTCATCAACGCCGCCTCGATCGGCCGGTGGCGTGTCGTCCAGGCCAGTCCGGCGCTGCCGTAGCTGCCGGGACGCCCGAAGAAGACGAAGGGCACCGCATGACGTTCGGCCAGCCGGTTGCTCTGCCCGATCATGGCGGTGACGCCGAGCCCTTCCTGATGGCCGATGCTCGTCGGTTTCGTTCCCAGTATGTCGCCGTGAAACCAGCCGGCAGCGACCGGGTTCGGTCCGCCGCGCGTCAGGCCGGCGGCGTAATAACGCAGGCAGGCGCCTTTCCCTTCCACCTCGACCCAGACGGCGGTCTCCTGCCGTTCGAGGACGGCGCAGCCGGAGCGGCCGATCGTGATGCCCTTCGCAACCGCCGCGTTCGTGAACATCTCGTCGCTTGCCTGCGATTGGGCGGATGCCGGCGCGCGCGCCAGCGCGATGAAAACAAGAAGCAACCAAAGGGCACGCATGTTTCCTCCGACGCATCCGGACCGGCGATCCCTTCCTGCCCTACGGGGATTTTCCCGTCAATGCGCGGCCGTTTGGACAGACGGCGTTCCACTGCCGCGCCGGTAATGGCCGGGAGCGACGCCGACCCGCGCCTTGAACACCCGGTTGAGATGAGCCTGATCGCAGAAGCCGCAGGCGGCGGCGATCTCGGCCAGTGGCAGGGGGCCGCCGAGCATCTCCTTCGCTCGCCCGACCCGGCGGTCGGTCAGGTAGCCGTGCGGCGTCGTGCCCACCGCCGCGCGGAAGACCCGCAGCAGATGGAAGCGGCTCAAGCCCACGGCCTCCGCCAGATCGGCCAGTTCGACGGGTCCCTCCAGATGGGCGTCCAGATACTCGCGGGCGCGCCGCACCGCCACAGGCTCCCGGCCAAGCGGGCGCGGGCGGGCGTTCAGGTCGCCATGGCGCAGCGCGGCGGCGGTGAAGGCCCGCAGCGCGACCGACTCCAGGTGCAGGGCGTCACGCTCCGGCCGCTCCAGGTCCCGGTGCAGCGCCCGGATGGCTTGGAACAGCTCCGGATCCTTCAAGACGGTGTCGCCGAAGCTGGGCAGCGCCGGGCGGTCGAGCGCGTCGGCCAGGGTCTGCCCGATCAACGCGACCGGCGGGTAGAAGATGCGGTAGGCGTAGCCCTCCCCCGCCGGACGCCCGTCGTGCAGTTCCTCGGGATTGAGCAGGACCACGTCCCCGGCGCTGGCCGCGTGGGTCACGCCACGGTAGCGGTAGAGTTCGGTGCCGGCGGTGATCACGCCGATGACATAGGTCTCGTGGGTGTGCGGGGCGTAGACGTGGCGCTGAAAACGCGCGTTCAGGCATTCCATGCGGTCGAAGCGTGGCTCGCGCCACAGCCGCGCGAAGTCGCCGCGCGTGCCCTGGGTCGGGGTTTGGCTTTGGGTGAGCGCATCCAGTTGATCCATGCCTATATTCTAACAGCGAGGCGCACCGGCCGTCTTGGACAGGATTGCGGCCGGCTGGTCGATACGGAACGGATGGACATGACACGAGGTTACCGATGCTCGCGACCGTGACGCGCGGCGTCACCCATCTGGGCAGCAGCACCCTTCTGTTCCCGCTTTCCGCCCTCTACGCCACGCTTCTGTGGCGCCGCCATTCGGCGCCGCTGGCGTTGCGCTGGCTGGCCGCGGCGGCGCTCGGGCTGGGGGTGATGGGCGCCTTGAAGCTGTTCGGCCATGGTTGCGGCCTGCCGGCCTTTCCCTTCCTGCCGGAGGACCGCTTCGTCAGCCCCAGCGGGCACGCCGCCTTCGCCACGATCTTCTACGGATCGGTCGGCGCGCTGGCGGCGCGCGGCACCGGCTCCCCCGGCTGGCGGACCCTCATCCTTCTGGCGACCGTGGCCCTCGTCGCGGCGATCTCGATCTCCCGCGTTCTGGTCTCGGCCCATTCCACCGCCGAGGTGGTGGCCGGGCTGCTGGTCGGCGGGTCGGCGGTGGCGCTGTTCCTCTGGAGCGGCCGCTCCCTGCCCCCCGTCCGTGCCCGCGTGCCGCCGCTGCTGCTGGCGGCGGTGGCGCTGGGGGTGGTCGGGCTGGTGCGGGTCGGCGACCCCTCGTTCATCGAATCCGGCATCCGCGCCGTCGCCGTGCAGTTGCGAGCCGAAACCGGCCTCTGCCCCATTCCCCGCGTGGCCGTGTTCGATCATGGCGCTTATTCCCAACCACGGTGAGGACGTGCCGACTTTCCTGTGCTATCACCGTGCGTCGCGGTCCCGGCCTCCAAAAGGGGCGTCAGGCTTGCGATGACGGACGGGAGGGTCTATACCACCCGCCCGTTTTTGTTTCGTTCCGATTACCCGGCGTTTCTCGCGTATGTCCCTGTTCGATGCCCAGCCGCGCGGCCCTTCGGCCGGCGTTGCCGTCCCCTTCGCTCAGGAGGACCTGACTCGCGTCTTCGAAGCGAAGACCCTGCAGCGCGGCCGCACCCTGGTGATGAGCGGGGCGGTGGCCCTGGCGGATCCGGGAACCGGCCGCATCAAGGCCGAGGTCAACGACCTGGGCCGCCGGCTGGCGGTGACGGTGACCCCCGTGCAGGGCAAGCGCGGCATCGTGCTGGAACGCACCTGCACCTGCGGCCGCAACGCCTGCGCCCACATGGCGGCGGCGGCGATGATGGCGCTGGAGACCCGGCCGGAATGGCGCAAGGCATCGCTGTTCGATCTGGTCGACCGCCCCCCGGCCGCCCCGGCCCCATCCTCCCTTGAACCGCCGCCCCAGGCCCGCCCCCTGGCCCCGCCGGCGCCGAAGCCGCCCGCCGCGCCCCTGTCGCTGGTCCGTGCGTCGGCCGCCCCCTCCACACCACCCTCCCTCCCGAAGCCGGCCGCGCCGCAGAGCCTGCGCTGGACGCTGGAGCCCGGACAGGGCGAGATCGCCTGCCACATTTCCGTCGATTTCGTGACCGAAGGCCGGACCGAGACCGACCCGGCCTCGCCGCGCGACGTGCTCGCCAAGGCCCCGCGCGACATGGAGGGCGACGCCGACCGCGCCATCGCCCGGCTGCTGGGCGGCGGCGGTTCGACCCGCACCCCCGTCGCCAAGAACCGGGGCGAGGCGATCGACCGCTTGCTGCGCCGCCTGCTGGCGACCGGACGCCTGCACTGGCGCGACGGCACGCCACTCGCCGAGGGGCCGGGCCGCGTCGTCCGCGCCTTCCGCGACCCGGCGACCCGCAAGCTGCGCCCGACCGGCCTGCCCGAACGCAGCGTCCTGGTGAAGGGTCAATCCTATTGGTGCGTCGATTCGGCGACCGGCAGCGTCTTCCCCGTCGATCTGCAAGTCGTCGAGGTACCGACCGCCAAGCCGGTGCCGCCGGTTCCCGCCGCCGGCACCCAGCCGGTGTCGCGGCTGTTCGCGCCTTCGCGCAACGCCCCGGCCGCGCCCTCCCGGCCCGGCCCGGCCCTGCCCTCCTTCCGCGAGAACGCCATCCCCGGCGTTCGCAGCGGCGCCGCCGAGGCGGCGGACATCGTCGAGCGCTCCCCGCGCGTCGTCGCCCGGCTCGGCCGGGTGGTGACGCCGGCCGATGGGCTGGTCGATGTGTTGCGCCTGTCCTTCGACTATGGCGAGCTAGGCGAACCGGTGGAGATCGAACCCGACGACCAGCGCCAGTTCGCCCGTTTCGAGGACGAACGCGGCAACGTCACCTTCGTCCGCCGCGCCAAGGCGGAGGAGCAGGCGGCGCTCGACCGGCTGTCCGGTCTCGGTTTCGCCCAGGCCCGCATCGAACCGCCAAAGGGATCGCTGGACGCGCGCGGCACCCGCGTGCACTGGCTGACCGGCCGCGACGTGGAGGAGCGCTGGCGCTCCTTCCTGGCGACCGAGGTCCCGGCGCTGACCAAGACCGGCTGGACCGTCGAGGTCGGCACCGACTTCGGCACCAAGGTGATCGAGCCGGGCGCCGACATGGAGGTCGCGATCCGCGACGCCGGCGACGGCTGGTTCGACCTGGACGTCGGGGTGGAGATCGAGGGCGAACGCCGCCCGCTGCTGCCGATCCTGGCCCAGTTGGTCGAGCGCGGCGGGCTGTCGGCCACCCGCGTCATCGACGGGCGGGCGCACATCGTGCTGGAGGACGGCAACGTCCTGGCCCTGCCCGCCGAGCGGGTCGAACGGCTGATGAGCGTGCTGGAGGCCATGCTAGGCAGCGGACGTCCCAGCGGCGACCGCCTGAAGGTGCCGCTGGCCGAGGCCGACTCCCTGCTCGACATCGACGACCTGATCGCGCGGCGCACCGAAGAGACCGCGCAGATCGACGGCTACCTCAAGCGCCTGCGCGACAGCGAGATTCCGGGCGACATGGAGCCGCCCCCCGGCTTCCACGGCGAGCTGCGCGACTACCAGCGCGCCGGTCTGGCCTGGATGCAGAGCCTGCGGGCCAACGACGTGGCGGGCATCCTCGCCGACGACATGGGCCTGGGCAAGACCGCCCAGACGCTCGCCCACATCGCCATGGAGGAGCACGAGGGCCGGCTGACCGACCCCTGCCTCGTCGTGGTGCCGACCAGCCTCGTGCCGAACTGGGTGGCCGAGGCCGGGCGCTTCACCCCGAAGCTGCGGGTGGTGGTGCTGCACGGGCTGGACCGCCACGAGCGGCTGTCGGAGCTGGACCGCGCCCACATCGTGGTGACGACTTACGGCGTCGTCGCCCGCGACGTCGATCTGCTGAAGCGGCTGACGTGGCACATGCTGGTGCTGGACGAGGCCCAGGCGATCAAGAACCCCGACGGCAAGGCGACGCGCGCGGTCGCGGCCCTGCAGTCGCGGCACCGGCTCTGCCTGTCCGGCACGCCCGTGGAGAACAATCTGGGCGAGTTGTGGAGCCAGTTCGCCTTCCTGATGCCCGGCCTGCTGGGCGATCGGAAGGAGTTCGGCAAGCGCTACCGCGTGCCCATCGAGAAGCGTGCGGACAACACCCGCGCCAACCTGCTGATGCGCCGCATCCGCCCCTTCCTGTTGCGCCGCACCAAGGAGGCGGTGGCCAAGGAACTGCCGCCCAAGACCGAGGTGGTGGTCCGCATCGACCTCGACCGCGACCAGCGCGACCTCTACGAGACGATCCGCCTGTCGGTGAACGAGACGGTGCGGGCGGCATTGGCGGTCGGCGGACAGGGCGGCGCTGGAAGCGGGCTGGGTCGCAACGCCATCACGGTGATCGACGCGCTGCTCAAGCTGCGCCAAGTCTGCTGCGACCCGCGCCTGTTGAAGATCGCCACCGGCGGCAAGGTGCGTGAGAGCGCCAAGCTGGAGGCGCTGACCGAGATGGTGCGGGAGATGGTGCCGGAAGGCCGCCGCATCCTGATCTTCTCGCAGTTCACGACGATGCTCGACCTCATCAAGCTCGAACTGGAGAAGGCCGACATTTCCTATGTCGAGCTGACCGGCCGCACGCTGGACCGGGCCGAGCCGGTGAACCGGTTCCAGAACCGCGAGGTTCCGGTCTTCCTCATCAGCCTGAAGGCCGGTGGGCGCGGCCTGAACCTGACCGCCGCCGACACGGTGATCCATTACGACCCGTGGTGGAACCCGGCGGCCGAGGACCAAGCGACCGACCGCGCCTACCGCATCGGCCAGGACAAGCCGGTCTTCGTCTACAAGCTGATCGCCGCCAACACGGTGGAAGAGCGCATCATCGACCTGCAACGCCGCAAGGGCAGCCTGTCCGCCGCGACCATCGAGGGCAAGGGTCTGGTCGGCGCGCTCGACGGCGGCGACATCGATTATCTGCTGGGCGGGAACGAGGACGAGTAGGCTGGGGCGTTTGCTCTGACGGAGCCCTCTCCCACCGGGGAGAGGGTTATGGTCAAGCTTTGCCCACGAGAGGGCGAAAGTTCACCCCTCGATGTTCACCCGCGCATCGGCGATGACGCAGTTGCGCCCCGAGCGCTTGGCCTCGTAGAGGGCCTCGTCGGAGCGCCGGATCAGCCCCTCGGCCGTATCGCCCAGGCGGCCGCCGACCGAAATGCCGATCGACACCGTCACCCGAATCTCGCCCACGTCGGTGGACACCGTGAACGGCGTGTCGGCGATGCGCTGCCGCAGGCGTTCGGCGACGATCAGCGCCGCCTCCCCGTCGGTGTCGGGCAGGATGACGATGAACTCCTCGCCGCCCAGCCGGGCGATCAGGTCGAAGGTCCGCAGATTGCGGCTGGACCGCGCCGACACCTCGCGCAGCACCTCGTCGCCGATGGCGTGGCCGTAGCTGTCGTTCACGACCTTGAAATGGTCGATGTCGAACATCAGCACCGACACCGGCTTGTGGCTGTCGATGGCGCGCTCCAGCAGACGCGGCAGATGGGCGTTGACGTAGCGGCGGTTGAAGACGCCGGTCAGGCTGTCGGTCAACGCCATCGACAGGCTCTGCTCGTAGTTCGAGCGCAGCCGCTCCTGGTAGCGCTTGCGCCGGATCTGCGTGCGGGCGCGGGCCAGAAGCTCGTTGCGGTCGATCGGTTTGATGACGTAGTCGTTGGCGCCGAGTTCCAGCCCCTTGGCGACGTGGTTCAGGTCGCCCTCGTCCACCATCAGCAGGATCGGCACCTGCCGCGTCCGCTCATGCGAGCGCAGCTGCGAGCACAGCCGCAGCCCGTCCTCGTTCAGCAGGGTCAGGCTGATGACCACGAGGTCCAGCTCGTTGCTCAGCGCGCGCTCCAGCGCCTTGGCGCAGCTGTCCGCCGCCATCACGCTGTTGTGGTCGCGCTGGAGCGTCTCCAGAACCTTGTCGAGGTCGAGGACCGAATCCTCCAGCACCAGGACCTGCGCCCGCTCGAAGGATTCACTCAGCAGCGTGCCGCTGCGCTCGATGACGCCAAACTGGCCGGACGTGGTCTCGCGCAGGCGCCATTCGTCCATCATCATCTTGAGGCGGACGAGCGAGCGGACCCGCGCGAACAGCGCGATGTCGTTGACCGGCTTGGTCAGGAAGTCGTCGGCCCCGGCCTCCAGCCCGCGCACGCGGTCGGCCACGTCGGACAGCGCGGTGACCATCACGACCGGGATGTGCATGGTCGCCGGGTCGGAGCGGATCTTCTCGCACACCTCGAACCCGTCCATGCCCGGCATCATGACGTCGAGCAGGACGATGTCCGGCGATTCCTTGTGAACGAGCTCCAGCGCGTCCGGCCCGTTGAAAGCCGTGATGACGTTGAAGTACTCGCGCGTCAGCTTTGCCGCGAGCAGCTTCACATTGGGCAGGACATCGTCGACAACAAGGACACGCGCAGACATGGAGCGATGCAATCCTATCCGGATTCCGTCAAAACAAGGATCAGTTCAGGAACTTCTTGACCGTCTCTAGGAACTTCACCACCGATATGGGCTTCGCAATGTAATCCTCACAACCGCCCTGGCGGATTTTTTCCTCGTCACCCTTCATGGCGAAGGCGGTGACCGCAACCACCGGTATGGCTTTCAAATCCGCGTCCTCCTTGATCCAGCGCGTGACCTCCAGGCCCGAGACCTCGGGAAGCTGGATGTCCATCAGGATCAGGTCGGGACGGTGCAGGCGGGCCAGTTTCATCGCCTCCATGCCGTCGCGGGTCTGCAAGGTCTGGTAACCGTGCGCTTCGAGCAGGTCATGAAACAGCTTCATGTTCAGCTCGTTGTCCTCGACGATCAGAACGGTCTTTCCCGTCGTGTCGCCGACCGTTTCTGGGCCGCCCGGTTCCGCTGGCATGCTTCCTCCGCTTGGCCTCGGCACTCGCGTCGTCCCTGGACGACGGTGCTCCGGCGCGCCCTGGACCCGCGATGTTCAAGAGTCCGGTATACCCCTTTTTGAAATAGGTCGCGACGGTTAAATTATCGTTACCCGGGAACGGGATCGACCCGGATCGCACGCACCGTTGCGCAACCGGCACGATGATGCGGCAAGTCCGGGACGATTACGCGGGTATGAGAAAACGGCCCAGGGAGCCCTGGGCGGTTTTCACGTTTCCGATCCCCGGCACGGGATGCCCGGCAGAGGAGCCGCCACCTCACGCCGCCATCTTGGTCCGGCGCTTGGCATCCCGGCGGCGGGCGCTCTTGGCACCGTACATCATGCCGTCGGCGCGGCGCATCACCTCGTCCTCGCCGTCGTCGGCACCGTAAGGTTGCGTGCCCACCGAGAAGCGGACCGGCAGGGTCTTGCCACCCCATTCGGCGTGGTAGGAGTCGGCGATGGCCGCCAGTTGGCGGGCGCGGGCAAGGCCGTTGGCCGTGTCGGTGTTGGTCAGCAGGACCGCGAACTCGTCGCCGCCCAGCCGAGCGACCACGTCCTCCTCGCGGACGTTGGCGGAGAGCATCCGGGCCACCTGCCGCAGATAGCTGTCCCCGGCGACGTGGCCGTGGGTGTCGTTGATCGCCTTGAAGCCGTCGAGGTCGATCATGACCAGCAGCCCGCCGGCGACGCCGTGGCGACGGGCCGAGGCCAGCTCGCGGCGGAAATGGCTGTAGAAGCCGCGCCGGTTGAGCAGCCCGGTCAGCTCGTCCGTCATCGTCAGGCTTTCCAGATACGCGATGCGCTCCTGCTGCTGGGCGATGGTTTCCCTGGCCTCGGCCAGCAACGCCATGGTCTCGTCCAGCGCGTAGCGTTCGGTCCCCCGGAGAAGCCCGACCCGCGAGGCCAGCGCGCCCGGGTTCCAGGCCGTCCCGCTGTCGTAGCGGTCGGAGGAGTTGGACGTCAGGTCCAGGGCGGCGACAGTGGCGTTCATGGCTCGGCTCCTCGATGAAGGTCGAAACGCTTCGATCTTCCTCAGCAAACCGCGTGCCAATCTTGGAAATTCAGCCGTTTCCGTGACTTATCCGTCACGCTCGACGGCCGAATTTGCCGCTTTTTCCTCTCCACCCGGCAGAAGATGCCGGGTTCGGCAACCCCTGCCGATGGGGAAAACCCTGAAGAGGGGCCGCTTTTCAGCCTCGATTCGCCGCCCCTCGGCTCGGGCTGCCCGATTCAGACCACCCGGTCGGGCGCCTCCCGGCCGGCCAGCACCGCGTCGATGTTGTCCAGCGCCCGGAACCCCATGGCGTTGCGCGTCTCCACCGTGGCGCTGCCCAGATGCGGCAGCAGGAAGCTGTTCGGGAGGTCGCGGTAGCCGGGATTGAGTTTCGGCTCGTTCTCGAACACGTCGAGCCCAGCGGCGGCGAGCCGGCCACGGCGCAGGGCCTCAATCACCGCCGCGTCGTCCACCACCGATCCGCGCGCGGTGTTGATCAGGATGGCGCCCGGCGGCAGCTTTTCGATCCGCTCGGCGTTCAGCCAATGCCGG
The DNA here is from genome assembly GCF_003989665.1 of Azospirillum doebereinerae. Taxonomy (GTDB): domain Bacteria; phylum Pseudomonadota; class Alphaproteobacteria; order Azospirillales; family Azospirillaceae; genus Azospirillum; species Azospirillum doebereinerae. The sequence continues at coordinate 113,839 of NZ_RZIJ01000018.1, forward strand.
GTCTCGGCGGTGGCCGGAAAATGCAGCGACAGAAAGTCGCAGACCGCCAGCATCGCCTCGGGGTCGGCGTGGTAGGTCGCGCCTTCCTCCAGCTCCGGGGCCAGACGCTTGCGGTTGCTGTAGTGGATGGTCATGCCGAAAGCCCGCGCCCGGCGCGCCACCGCCTGCCCGATGCGTCCCATGCCGATGATCCCCAGCCGCTTGCCGCCAAGATGGGTGCCCATCAACTGGGTCGGGGTCCAGCCGGTCCAGGCATCGGCGCGAATCATCCGCTCGCCCTCCGACGCCCGGCGGGCGGCGCCCAGGATCAGCAGCAGCGCGATGTCGGCGGTGGCGTCGGTCAGCACGTCCGGCGTGTTGGTGACGGTCAGGCCGCGCGCCCTGGCGGCGTCGAGGTCGATGTGGTCGGTGCCGACCGAGAAGGTCGCCAGCACCTTCACGGACGAAGGCAGCGCCGCGATGGCGGCAGCGTCCAGTCGGTCACCGGCACAGCACAGCACAGCCTCGGCCCCGGCGGCGCGCTTGGCGATGGCGCCGCCGTCCAACGCCTCGTCGGCCGGGTTCAGGATCGCCGCGTAATCGCGCGACGCCCGCGCCTCGACCGCGTCCGGCAGGCGGCGGGTCAGCAGGACGACCGGGCGCGCATCGGGGGTGGAGTCTTCGGCGGAGCTTGTCATTCCGTGGTTTTCCCTTCCAATGGTAGGAATTGCGGGTGGCGGCTCTTCCGGTCCGCGTCGAAAACACCCATAATCCAACCAGCGCCGACAATCACCTGTGGAACCCATCTTGTCCGACCGCACCGCCGCCACCCGCTCCGCCCGCCCAGCGATTTTCGGAGCGGCTCTGGGGGTGACCCTGGGCGCCCTTGCGCTTACAAGCGTGCTCGCAAGCGTTCCGGCGGCGGCCCAGGCCGCGCCGGCCGCCGCGCCGCAATACGGCGCGGTCGCCGCCGGAATCCAGCCGCACCGGGCGATCTATAAGATGTCGCTGGCCTCGGCCCGCAACAGCTCCAAGGTCAGCGACGTGCGCGGCCGCATGATGTTCGAATGGGCCGACGCCTGCGACGGTTGGACGACGGAGCAGCGCTTCCAACTGCGCTTCGTCTACAGCGAGGGCGACGAGATGGCGATGAACACGAACTACACGACGTGGGAATCGAAGAACGGCCAGCGCTACCGCTTCAACGTCCGCAAGCTGATCAACGGCGAGGTCGACGACGACGTTCGCGGTGAAGCCAACCTGGCGCCCAACGACGGCAACGGCTCGGCCCAGTTCACCAAGCCGGAACCGCAGGAGATGGATTTGCCGGCCGCCACCATGTTCCCGACCGCCCACACGCTGGCGATCCTCGACCACGCCCTGAAGGGTGAGCATTTCTTCACCCGCACCGTCTTCGACGGTGCCGACGCCGAAGGCCCGACCGAGGTCTCCACCGTCATCGGACAGGCCGGCGCGCCCAAGGACGCCGCCAAGAGCGCGCTGCTGACCGACGCCAAGGCGTGGCCGGTGCGGATGGCCTTCTTCCCGACCCACAGCGACTCCGCCCAGCCCGAATACGAGATGAGCCTACGCCTGCTGCGCAACGGCATCGCCGAGTCGATGGAGATCGACTATGGCGACTTCACCGTCAACGCGATCCTCGACACCATCGAGGCGCTGCCCAAGTCCGGTTGCTGAGCGGCCGCTGGGCGGGATTTGCGGAAAATACTTAATGGTTGATCGCGACTCGTCCCTGCGCTTAACTGTTGAGACGATCAGGGTCACAACAGGCTGGTACGGGCCGCGGCACCGAATTCCCGGACGCCGCGGACACGGACCGGCCCCACAGGGGTTCCGCCATGAGCAAGAAAAGTGTCCAGATCGGGCAGGTCTTTCAGCCGGTCGGTGCCGGCAAGGGCCGCGCATGGCGGGTGATGGGCACCGTGAACCTGCTGGGCATCCCGCACGCCCGCATCGTCAGCACGGAGGACGGCGGCGTGTCGAAGACGCTGAGCTGTTCCGTTCTGATCGACACCGATCATTATCGCCTGATCGCCGCGGCGCCGATGGACGGCATGGCGGCCTGACCGCCGCTTCTCCCCCGTCTTTCCCCTCGCGTTCCTCCATGACCGGCGGCGACCGGGCGGCCCGCCGTCCACGCCTCCGGAGTTCATGATGTCCACGCCGAGCCTGCTCGCCGCCCAGGCCCCCAGGCCGCTTGCCGACCGTCTGCGCCCGACCCGCCTGTCCGAGGTCGCCGGGCAGGACCACCTCCTCGGCCCCGACGGCCCCATCGGCCGCATGGCCGAGGCCCGCGCTCTGACCTCCATGATTCTGTGGGGACCGCCCGGCTGCGGCAAGACCACCATCGCGCGGCTGCTGGCCCAGGCCACCGACCTGCGCTTCGAGTCCATCTCCGCGCTCCAGACCGGGGTCGCCGACCTCCGCAAGGTCTTCGAAGCCGCCCGCCAGCGCCGCGACGGCGGCCAGGGCACCCTGCTGTTCTGCGACGAGATCCACCACTTCAACCGCAACGTCCAGGACAGTTTTCTGCCCTATTTGGAGGATGGCACCGTCACGCTGGTCGGCGCCACCACCGAGAACCCCTCCTTCGAACTGAACGCCGCCATCCTGTCGCGCGTCCAGGTCTTCGTCCTGCGCCGGCTCGACGAGGCCGCGCTCGACGCCCTGCTGGCCCGCGCAGAGGAGCATGTCGGCCGCCCCCTGCCCCTGCAACCCGAGGCGCGCTCCGCCCTCCTGGCGATGGCGGACGGCGACGGGCGCTTCGTCCTGAACATGGCGGAGCAGATCTACGCTTTGGGTGGAGAGGAGCCGCTCGACAACGCCGCGCTCGGCCGGGTCCTGCAACGGCGCCTGCCCTCCTACGACAAGTCGGGCGACGGCCACTACAACCTGCTTTCGGCCTTCCACAAGAGCCTGCGCGCCTCGGACGCCAACGCGGCGCTTTATTGGATGTGCCGGATGCTGGCCGCCGGGGAGGATTGGCGCACGATCGCCCGGCGCATGCTCTGCGTGGCGAACGAGGACGTCGGCCTCGCCGACCCCAACGCGATCCTCCAAGCCACCGCAGCCTGGGAGACCTACGAGCGGTTGGGCGCGGCGGAGGGTGAACGCGCCCTGGCGCAGGCTTGTCTTTACTTGGCCACCGCCCCCAAGTCGAACGCCGTGGAGGTCGCTCTGGGCGAGGCGCGCAAGCTGGCGCGAATGACCGGCAGCGTCATGCCGCCAATGCACGCGGTCAACGCGCCGACGAAGATGATGGCGGAACTGGGCTATAAGCAGGGCTACATCTACGACCACGACACGCCGGAAGGCTTTTCCGGTCTCGATTATTTCCCGGAATCGGTGGGCCGCCATGAGTTCTACCGGCCGGTCGAGCGCGGATTCGAGCGCGATATCCGAAAGCGCCTGGATTATTGGGCGGGTCTGCGGCGGCGGCGGAAATAATGGTCCGGCGGCAGTAACCAAAAATGTCGCCCGTGACTTCGGTCGCCCACACCTTTCGATGGGCGATGCCACCAAATCCCCCAACCGCCGCGCGCAACCACCGCCAAACCCCGGTGTTGTTCAAAGGCGAGGTTCAGAACGCCGCGCCGCATTGACGCCATATGCAAGAACCAAGTCGTGATCATCCGGATAGAAGGCGGAAAAGGGGTAACTCCAAGGAATAGTCATAGAGATTATTTCCGAGTCCTAGAAGTACCCCTCAAGATACGACTTCGTTCATAGCGCCGTTAGTGAGTCATTAACCGGCGACGTGGCTCAATGACGTCACCACGAACGCACAGGCCAAGGGAGTTCTACATGATCGCCACCACCAAGTCGCAGAAGATCGCCGCTTCCTCCCTGACTCACGTCACGCTGCTGGATGAATTCATCCGCCTGACGCAAGACAAGATCGGCGCTCAGGACGACGCGTTCGTGCGCGACAGCTTGGCCGACCTTCTGATGAACCTGCGCGAAGAGCGCGCCGGCTACGTTGAAATCCTGGGCGCCACCGCCTACAACCGCGCGGCCTGACCCGGATCATCGTCAGCCTTGCGTTCGGGGTTCGTATAGAAGCGAGGATGGCGCGGTACGTCCCACGCCATCTTTCCCCCTTCTTCAGGGGCTTTCGGCGGCCAGCGCCGCCAGCGCGTCTCCGCTCAACCGGTAGGGCAGCCACTCCTCCATCTGGCGGAAGCCGATGCGGTCGTAGAAGCCACGCGCTGGGTTCCAGTTCAGCACGTTCAGATCCACACGCCGGTATCCCCGCTCGACCGCCCGCTGGGCGACGGCGGAAAGAAGGTGACGCCCGACGCTATGCTTGCGCGCGTCCGGTGTGACGTAGAGATCCTCGACGAACAGCCCTGGACGACCTTCCCAGGTCGAATAGTTGCGGAAGGTCAGCGCGAAGCCGACGGGCGTTCCGTCCAACTCGGCGATCAGCGCCTCGAAAACCGGATGCTCTCCCCAACCGTCGCGCCGAAAATCCTCCTCCGACGCCTTGACCGAATGGGCCTCGTGCTCAAACTCCGCGAGTTCGCGGACGAAACGCAGGATGTCGGCGCAATCGGCTTCAACGGCCGGGCGAACGGTCACGGAGGGCATGGGCGGAACTCTCTTGAGGAAGACGGGCGCCGACGATAGCCGCAGGCCGACTCCCCCGCACGCTCAATCACGCCCGGTCCAGTCACGCTGGGCTCAATCCCCCTGGACTCAATCGTCACCGCCGCCTTGAAGGTCGAGAATGCCGCGCAACTCCTGCACGCGGCGCTCGGCGCTGTGCTCCGCCAGGACCCGCTTGCGCGCGCGTTGGCCGAGGTCGGCCAGATGGTTGCGCGGCAGCATCATCGCCGTGGTCACGTCGTCGATCTGCGCGGCGACCAGGATTTCCCGACCCGGCTCGAAGAAGCTCTCAAGCCCCTCCCAGCGGTCCGACACGATGGCGGACCCGTACGCCGCCGCTTCCAGAAGCCGGCTGGTCGGGCACCAGCCGACGCTCCGCTCGTCGTCACGGGCCAGCGCCAGCGTGAGGGTGGAGGAGGCCAGCAGGTCGCCGGTCTCCGCCGGGTCGAAGCCGGGCAGCGTCACGACGTTCGGGGCCGCCCTCGCGACATCCGGCAGATTGCCGCCGGCCAGAACGAAACGGCGGCGGGTCAGCCGCTGCGCCGGATCGATGAAGAAGCGATCCAGCCCCTCCCGCATCGCCCCTGCGTCCGGCGCGACGCAGCACAGGTCGCCGAGGTAGCGGCGTTGGGAAGTGCCAGGCTTGTGCGCCTCGGGCACGATCCAGGGGTAGAGGGGTGCCACGGCGACGGCCCCCGCCTTCTCGCGGAACAGTTCCAGCGCCGGGCCGCCGCCCGAGGCCAGCACCAGATCGAAGCCGCCCAGGCCATCGACCGGCAGATGCGCCAAAGCCTCCCCCGCCGCCAGCGCGGCGAGCGAGGAGGGCGCGTCCGGATCGTACAGCACCCGGCGCGCGCTCTTCGACTCTTGCACCAGAGCGGCGGCGGCCCGCGCGTCCGGCCCATGCGCCACGACCAGGGCGACTCCGGAATCGTCGGCGTGCCGCGCCGCTTCGACGGCGATCGCATCCCAGTCCGTGTAGATCAGCCGCTCGCCGCCCGGAATGCTCCAGGCCGGGTTTCCCGCCGCGTCCGGCCCCTCCCGCTCCACGGCGATCACGCGATGGCCGCGAAGCGCCAGGGCCTGGACGAGAGAGCGCCAGCGCAGGGTGTGTCCGGCGTCGGCAAGGGTACCGGTGGTCAGTCCGAAAATGACGATCTTCATGGCGTCGGCACCTTCATGCGATCGGGAAAGCGATCCGTCGGGCGAAGCGATCCGTGCTCAGTCAACGCGGCCGGGCATGGTGGAGTTCCAGTCATGGCGGGGTTGCGGAGGAGGCCATCCGATGGGCGGAAACGACCGCCGACAGGGCTTCGACCCTGCGTCCTGACGCGGCCGGTTGGGATGAAAGGGATATGGCGCAGCGCCGGAAGCGTTCAAGCTTCGTTCCCGCCCGCGACGCCCGATTCGGATTTCGCGGTTGAGCCCGGCGGCGGGGCACCGTAGGGTCACGGCCCGGCATTCCCAGTGCCCCGGCATTCCCAGCCCCGGCATTCCCAGCGATGATCGAGCGCATGCGAACCCTGTCCCGCACCTTGCCCCGCCATTCCGCCCGCCTCCTTCTCGTCGCGCTCCTGCTGGCCGGCTGCCAGAGCACCGGCGTCACGGCTCCTGTGACGGCGGAGGGCGGTGCCTCGTCGGCGTCCCCGGCGTCGGCCGTCCAGACGGCCGCGCAGCCGCGCCTGCCCTTCCCCGACTGGCTGCGCGCGCTCCGCGCCGAAGCGTTGGGCCAGGGCATCCGCGCCAAGACCTTCGACCGCGCCTTCGAGCGCGTGAAGCTGTCCGACCGGGTGGTGGAACTGGATTCCAGCCAGCCCGAGTCCACCCGCCAAGTGTGGCAGTATCTTGACAGCGCCGTGAACGAAAAGCGCGTCCAGAACGGCCGCCGGAAGTTGCAGGAGAACGCGGCGTTGCTGAATCGCATCAGTCAGCGTTCCGGTGTTCCGGCCGAGATCCTCGTCGCCTTCTGGGGAATGGAAAGCGATTTCGGCAATTCGACCGGCGGTTTCTCCGTGATCGACGCGCTGACCACGCTGGCCTACGAAGGCCGCCGCGCCGCCTATTTTCGGACCGAGCTGCTAGCCGCCCTGCGCATCCTCGATTCGGGCGATATCGCGCCGGAGCGCATGTCGGGATCCTGGGCTGGGGCGATGGGGCAGACCCAGTTCATGCCGACCATTTTTCTCCGCCACGCCATGGACGAGGACGGCGACGGCCACCGCGACATCTGGGGCAGCCTGCCCGACGTGATGGCCTCGACCGCCAAGTTCGTGCAAGCCAACGGCTGGCGCAGCGGCGAGCGCTGGGGGCAGGAGGTGCGGCTGCCCGATGGTTTCCCCTATGACCAAGCCGAGTACACCATCGTCAAACCGGTATCGGAATGGCGCCGGATGGGAGTGCTGCCGGCCGGCGGCGGCGAACTAGCCGGCGACAACCCGGCGGCGATTCTCGTACTGGCCGGGCACCAGGGACCGGCCTTCCTGGTGCACGAGAATTTCCGTGCCATCATGCGCTACAACCCTGCGACCAGCTACTCGCTGGCGGTGGCCCTGCTGGCCGACCGCATGGCGGATCGGCCGGGCGTGGTGGGAAGCTGGCCCCGGCAGGAGCCGGCGCTCAGCAAGGACGAGCGCATGGAGTTGCAGCAGCGCCTTGCCGCGCTGGGGCTGGAGCCCGGCACCCCCGACGGCATCGTCGGCGCCAACACCCGCAACGCGGTGCGCCGCTTCCAGGCCACCATCGGCGCGGTGCCGGACGGCTTCGCCACCAAGGGCCTGCTGGACCGACTGCGGCAGGCGTCGTAAGGGAGCCGGCGCGGCGGCGGACGGAAGCCGCCGAGCCGGAAACCCGATGGTCAGCCCTCCGGCGTCGAGCTTGGCGCCACGGCGAAGCTGCTGTGGTCCCCCTTCCGGCGCTCCTCCGCCGGCAAGCGGCCCTCCACCAGATAGCTGATGTTCTCCGCCACGTTGGTGGCGTGGTCGCCGATCCGCTCGATGGACTTTGCGGCGAACAGCAGATGGGTGCAGCCGGTGATCTGGGCCGGGGTTTCCATCATGTAGGTCAGGAACTCCCGGAACAGGCTGGTGTAGGCGGCGTCCACCTCGCCGTCGCGGTCACGGACCGCGGCGGCCAGCGCCGCGTCCTGCTCGGCGTAGGCCCGGCGCATGTCGCCGATCATCTCCAGCACCGTCCGACCCATCCAGGTCAGCGACCCGGCTGGCGGGACAACCGGAAGCCCGGCCAGCGTGACGGCGCGTTTGGCGACCGACCCGGCGAAATCGCCCATCCGCTCCAGATTCGAGGCGATCTTCAACGCGGCCACGATGTCGCGCAGATCCTTCGCCATCGGCTGGCGCAGGGCCAGCATGCGGATGGTCATCGCCTCGACCTCCATCTCCAGACGGTCGATGGCGGCGTCGCCCTCCACCACGACGGCGGCCTTGGCGGCGTCGGCGGTGGCGAGCGCGTCCAGCGCCGTGGCGAACTGGCTCTCGACCAGAGCCGCCATGCGGTCGATGGCGGAATGCAGCGCCGCCAGCTCGGCGTCGAACGCCGCAACCGTGTGTCCTCCGGCCATGCCCAAGCCCCCTTTTCCAAAGCGTTCATCGTGCCCGTTCCGGCGCCGCGGCCCCCACCGGGCGGCAGGCGTCGCGTGGTCCCGGAACGGTCTTAACCTTTGGCATAGATTATTTTCGGACACTGGTCTATCGCTTGGAAAATCAGGCGACACCACAGACACCGGACGGGGCCGATGACGCCACACGAGTTGGTCGCGGTGCTGGAAAAGCACGAGCGCTGGCTGAAGAAGAGACAGGGCGGCGCGCGCGCCAACCTGACCATGGCGAACATGGAAGGGTCCAACCTCTCCGGCGTGGACCTGACTCAGGGCAAACTGTCGGGCGCCAACCTGTCGCATTGCGATTTGACCCACGCCAACCTGAGCAACGCCGACCTGTTCGCCGCCCACCTGACCAAGGCCGACCTGTCGGGCTGCAACCTGTACCGCGCCGATCTGCGCGGCGCCCACATGCGCGGCGCCAAGATGAAGCGCGCCATCCTGAAGGAGGCCGACCTGCGCGGCGGCGCCCTGCTCTACGGCGGCGGCGCTCCGGGCAAGGGCGGCAAGGGGTTGGACTTCGTCCGCTCCGACCTCTCGGGCAGCGATTTCGACGACGCGTCGATGACCAACGCCAACCTGTCCGGCGCCGACCTGACCGACGTGTCGATGAACGGCGCGGATTGCGAGGGCGCGCTGCTGACCGGCGCCACGCTGATGCGCGCCAGCATGAAAAGCTGCAACCTCGCCCGCGCCGACCTGCGCGGCAGCAACCTGTCGGGCGTGAACCTGCAAGGCGCCATCCTGCGCGACGCCAACCTGACCGGCGCCATGCTGGCCGGCGCCAACCTGCGCAACGCCGATCTCCAGGGCGCCAAGCTGGAGGGCGCCGATCTGGCCGGCGCCGACACCACCGGTGCCAATCTCGCCCGCTCGGCGGAGAATTTCTCGGTCCAGATCCAGCAGGCGCTGCACAGCCACTACACCTGGATCAACACCAGCGGCACCATGGGCGCGCGCGCCGACCTCGCCGGGGCCGATATGACCCACATCGATCTGACCGGCGTGAACCTGTCCGGCGCCAACCTGAAGGGCGCCAATCTAACCGGCGCCAAGATGCGCGAGTCGCTGCTCATCATGTGCGACATCTCGGAGGCCAATTTGTCGGGCGCCGACTTCACCGCCGCCATCCTCGACGGCGCCAACCTGCGCGGCGCCAATCTGGAGGGCGCGCGGCTGGACGGGGCGGGGATCGGCTGGGTCGACATCAAGGGGCCGGACGGGCGACCGACCGGGCGGCTCTGGGCCGCCAACCTGACCGGCAGCCGGCTGGCCGGCGCGTCCTGCGTGCGCACCAACCTGCGGGGCGCCACCCTGGCGGATTGCGATTTCTCCAACGCCGACCTGACCGGCGCGATCCTGAGCGACGCCAACATCCGCGACGCCCGCTTCACCGGCGCGAACCTGACCGGCGCCAGCCTGCCTCCGCCGCCCGATCTGGACGACTGATTTCAGCGGCCGCCCCGGCCAGCACCGGGGATGGCGGCCCCAACCGGGATCAGCCGTCGCTCCGCCGCCGCAATCAGCCCTCGGTGTCCTCTTCGCGGCCGAAACTGGCCGCGTTCAGGTTGGCCCCGACCCGTCGCAGCACGCCGATGGCCCGGGCGACCTCCTCCGGCGCGATGCCATCGACGGCGATCGCCGCGATGTCAGACGCGCTGGGCATCATCGTCTCACGCAGCGCGCGGCCCTTGTCGGTCAGGAAGATGTTCATCTTGCGTCGGTCGTGCGCGTTGCGGACCCGCTGCACCAGCCCCTGCGATTCCATCACGTTGACGGCGGTGACCGTCGTCGGCTCCATCATGCCGACGCGGTGGCTGAGTTCGCGCTGGGTCAGCCCGTCCTCGTCCCACAGGGCGCGCAGGAAGAACCACTGCCCCATGCTGACGCTGGAGCGCGCGATGCGCGCCTGCAACGCACGGCCGAAGGCGCGGTTCACATCACGAACCACGAAGGACAGGACGCCGTCGGAGAGGGCGCCATCGGTCAGGGCACCGTTAGGCAGCGCACCATCCGGTGCCGGTGCCGCATCCACCGTCTCGCTGGCCGTCACCGGTTCCCATCCCTTGAAACACGCAACCATACCGACAATCTTTCTGCCCGTCGTTCCCACATTCCACGCCGCCGCGTCCCGTCGAAGGACGCCGTCGATCGCACTGCCACCGGGGAATGGCGGACAATGAGGTTTTTCCCAATCATAGCGTGTCGCACCCGAAGCGCAAATCAAATGCGCAAGCCTCGCAGCCCGGCATGCAATGATATGTCAGGACCCAAAGCCGGAGCCACCCGCAAAGGAAAAAGACCCACCATGGAAAAATCCCTTCCCGCTTGGGGCCGGTCTATCCTTTTCTAATGGTAGAGCCTCGCAGTTCCATATCCCAATATGGTTGCGTTTCCTGGATTGCGGACCGTCCGGCCTTTTACTTCCCGATGGGAAATGACAAGACGCTCCTAATATGAAGAATTTACTAAAACGCCACCCAGCGCCTCAAGAGGGCTTGCGCCGACGCGGTGACGGAGGCCAAACACGCCGGCGCGCACCATATCCACCCGACAGCCCGATCAAGGCCCCGGCCGAAGCCCCCCGAGACGTCAAGGATCCGCCATGACCACCGCCGCTTCCCCCCGCACCGTCACCGTCGCCGCCACCCAACTGGCCTGCGGCTGGGACCGCGCCGCCAACGTGGCGGGCGTTGAGTCCCTGATCCGCGAGGCCGCTGGGCGCGGCGCCCAGGTCATCCTGCCGCAGGAGCTGTTCGAGACCCCCTATTTCTGCAAGGACCAGAAGCAGTCCCTGTTCGAACTGGCCGCCCCCGCCGAGGGCCACCCGGTCATCGCCCGACTGAGCGCGCTGGCCCGCGAGTTGTCGGTCGTCATTCCGGTCAGCTTCTTCGAGAGGGCGCGCAACGCCTACTACAACTCGGTCGCCATGGTGGACGCCGACGGGAGCGTGCTGGGGATTTACCGCAAGTCGCACATTCCCGACGGCCCCGGCTATCAGGAGAAATTCTATTTCAGCCCCGGCGACACCGGCATCCCGGTGTTCAAGACCCGCTACGCGACGATCGGCTGCGCGATCTGCTGGGACCAGTGGTTCCCGGAAACCGCCCGCATCATGGCGTTGAAGGGGGCGGAGATCCTGCTCTACCCCACCGCCATCGGGTCGGAGCCGCAGGATTCCGGCATCGACAGCCAGGGCCACTGGACCCGCGTGATGCAGGGCCACGCCGGAGCCAACCTGATGCCGCTCGTCGCCTCCAACCGCATCGGGCGGGAAGAGGGCGAGACTTGCGGGATCACCTTCTACGGGTCGTCCTTCATCGCCGGGCCGCAGGGGGAGATCGTCGCCCAGGCCGACCGCGACAGCAGAACGGTGCTGACCGCGACCTTCGACCTCGACCGCCTCGCGGCGCAACGCGCCTCCTGGGGGGTGTTCCGCGACCGCCGGCCGGAGCTTTACGGTGCCCTGCTGACGCTGGACGGCGAGACCACGCCACGCCGGTAACGGCTACACCACCAGCCTGCCAAGCCCACCACCCGGCGGCGCGGTCAATGCCTGCGCCGCCGTTTGTGCCGCCGCGTAGGCCGACGCCCCGCGCGCGGCCAGCGCAGGCGGCGCCGTGCCGCCACCCTGCTGGCGCTGCTCCGACTCCGCCTTCAGCTTCTGCGCGTCGGCTTGCGCTGCGACCCGCAGATCCTGCGGGGACGGATCGTTTGGGGCGAGCGCCGCCGCCTTGACCTGCTCCATCTTGGCGACGGTGGACGAAGGGTCGGCCTCCGCGCTGATGTCGACCTGCACCTCGCCGGCGGTGGCGTAGCTCTTGCCGTCCGGCCCGCGCGTGTAGGTGAAGGACGCCGCCCCGGCGTGCCCGCCGCCCGCCGACTGATGCGCCGCCTCGTGCTGGCGGACGTTGGCATCGCTCTGCCTGAGCTTCTGGACTTGCTGCTGGGTCTCGGCCGACGCCGGTTCCGTGGCGGAAACGGCCCCGTTTCCGAAGGACAGGGGCCGGGACGGGGCGCGGTGCATCCCGATGGGCGCCCCTATCGACGACACGTCGCCAGCCACCGCCTGCATCCCTCAGCGATTGTTCACGAACAGGACGAATTTAGGGCGATTGCCTCCTTCCGGCAATGGCGTGGTGCCTCAGGAATCCTCGAATCCAGTCAGCACGTTGGCGACGTTGACGCCCAGATCGTCCACCGCGTAGCCGCCCTCCATCACGAACAGCGTCGGCAGCCCGATTCCGGCGATGGCGGCGCCCATGCGCAGGAAATCCTCCGACAGCAGCCGGAAACGGGAGATCGGATCGCCACCATAGGTGTCCGCACCCAGCGAGACGACCAGCACGTCGGGCGCGAAGGCGCGGATGCGCCGGGCGGCCACATCCAGGGTCTCGGCGTAGGCGGCCCAATCGGTGCCCCAGGGCAGCGGCAGGTTCAGGTTGGCCCCCTCGCCCGCACCGGCCCCGGTCTCATCGGCGTGGCCGCTGAAATAGGGAAACTCGTCGACCGGGTCGGCGTGCAGCGACACGAACAGCGCGTCGCCACGCTCCCACAGGATTTCCTGCGTGCCGTTGCCGTGGTGGTAATCGACGTCCAGCACCGCGACACGCGCTGCCCCGCCGTCGCGCAGGGACTGCGCCGCGATGGCCGCGTTGTTCAGAAAGCAGTAGCCGCCGTAGAACGCCTTTCCAGCGTGATGGCCCGGCGGACGGCACAGCGCGAAGGCGCTGCGGTCTCCCGCCCGGATCCGGTCCGCCCCGCTGAGCGCGCTGTCGGCGGCTGAGGTGGCGGCACGCCAAGTTCCGGCGGTGATCGGCGTCCCGGCATCGAAGGAATAATAGCCGAGGCGCCCGTCGATCGAGCGCGGCACGACCCGCCGGTGCATGCCCGGCGCCACCCAGTTCAGCGGCAGCGCGTCCCAATCGCCGTGTTCCTGGACCCATTCGCCCCAGGCGTTCTGGAGGAAGGCCAGATAGCCGACGTCGTGCACCCGCTCCAGCGGGGTCAAGCCGTGCGGCTCGGGCGCTCGGACGGAGCCGAAGCCGATCGCGTCCAACCGGTTGCGGACGATGTCGGCCCGCGCCGGCTTCTCGTAGCAGGGCACGAGTTGTCCGTCGTTGAGTTCCGACCGGCCGGACTGGAGCCGATGCTCCTCGCTGTAGAAGACAATCACGCCGCGCGGTTCCTTGCGAAGAAAAGGGAATGAGAAAAACCATGATAGCGTCGCCCGCCCCCGGCCGGTGCGGGCCCTTTTGCATGGCGCCCTTGAGGGAGTCGTTGCCTTTCGATCCGACACACGCAATAGTGTTTCCTATTCGACCACGGCATAGCGCCGGGTGGTGATTTCTGGTTTTCAACGCCCCATGATCGCTGCTGCGAGCAGGATATTCCTCCGATGGCTGCCGGGGATGGCGCCGCTTCTGTGGGTCTGCGCCCTCCTGGCCGCCGAGCCGGCGCGCGCGCCGTCATTGCTTTCAGACACCGAGCCCTCCGCGCTGGAAACCGCCTTCTCCGTCCGCGCCGGGGAACCGTTGCGGCAGTTCGGCTACGACCTGTTCGCCGCCGGCGCGCCGGAACCGCGGACGCCGCCCGGCGCGGTCCAGGGCGATTACGTGCTGAACACCGGCGACGAGTTGCTGGTCACCCTACGGGGCCAGAAGTCCTTCAGCAAACGCTTCCCCATCGACAGCGGCGGTCTTCTTCTGGTGGACGAGGCGCGGCCGGTGACCGCCGCAGGGCTGACCCTGGCCGCGCTGCGGGCGGAGCTGTCGGCCGCCGTCACCGCCGCCCTGCCCAACACCGACACCTTCGTCTCGCTGGCCGACGTGCGGCGGATCGGGATCGTCGTCACCGGATCGGTGAGCCATCCCGGCCGGCAGGAAGTCAGCGCCTTCGCCACCGTGCTGGACGCCCTGTCCGCGGCCGGCGGCGTGTCGCGCACCGGCTCCCTTCGCCGCATCCGCCTGATTCGGTCGAATGGGGGCGGCGCCGATGGCGGCCGGATCGTCGATCTCTACGACCTGCATCTGACCGGTTCCGGCGATTCGGGCGGAGCGGACCAGCGGCTGCGCGACGGGGACCGGCTGTTCGTTCCGCCGCTGGGGGCCACCGTCGCCGTTGCCGGCCCGGTCAAGCGTCCCGGCATCTATGAACTGCCGCCCGGTCGGCCGCGCCTGCCCGCCACCGATCTCCGCGACTTGGCCGGCGGCCCTCTGCGGCCCGGCGCCCAGCGCGCCGTCCGCTTCGGCATCGGCCCGTCCGGCGAGGAGGTGACGGAGGAGGCCGGCGATCCCGACGCCCCCTTGTTCGGCGACGGCGACCTGCTGATCCTTACGCCGCAGCGCGAGGACCGCCGGAACGAGGTCCGTCTGGAGGGGCATGTCCACCGGCCCGGCCCACGCGCCCTGACCCGCACCCGCAGCCTGTCGGCGCTGGTCGCCAAGGCCGATCTGCGGCCCGATCCCTATCTGCCCTTCGCCGCGCTGGCCACCACCGATCCGGCGACCCGCGCGCGGGTGCTGCGCCCGGTCGATCTGGCGGCGGCCCTGAACGGCCGCGACGACCGCCGCCTCTCGGAGGGCGACACGCTCTATGTGCTGGGCGTCGAGGACGTGGATTTCCTGACATCCGAACCGGTGCTGGCCCTGCTGCGCGGCGAGCGTGCGTTGCCGCCCGACGCCTGCCAAGGGCTGGTGGGGCTGGCTCGCGCGCTGGCGGCGGCGCCCGACGGCTTGCTCGCCACCGGCCGGCAAGCCCGCGCCGCCGCCGGTCTGACCGGCTCCCGCAAGCCCTGCCCACCCCTGTTCGAGGCCGTGCCCGACCTGCTGACCTTCGCGCTGGAGCGTTCGGCCCTGCTGCTGGGAGGCGTGCCGCGTCCGGGCTTCTACCCACGGACCGGTCGCGCCACGGTCGCGGGCCTGGCCCGCGCGGCAGGCGGCGAATCGGAGTTCCTGGACTGGAGCGCCCCATCCACCGATTTCCCATCCGGGCCGGACGCCGTTCTGGAATCATCGGCCCCGCACTACGAACTGGTCGGCCACGTCCGCCGTCCCGGCACCCGCCCGATGAACGGCCGGACCACCCTGCGCGAGGCTCTGGGCGAGGGCGGCGCGCTGAAGCGCGACGTCTATCCTCTGCTCGGCGTCATCGAGCGCTTCGACCGCCGGACGCTGACCCGCTCCCTGATTCCCTTTTCCCCACAGGAGATCGGCACCGGACGTGCCGACCGGGTGCTGGCCGATGGCGACCGCCTGCATCTGTTCCCTGCCGCCCGCCTGCGCGCCCTGCTACGTCCCACGCCGGACACCGGAAAGGGCGATGCCGCGAAGGAAAGGCTGGACGACGCCCGCATGGCGGAATCCGAACCGCTCGATCCCGCCATCACCGCGTTGATCGCCGAGCGCACGGTCCAAATCCGTGGTGCCGTCCGGCAACCCGGCGGCTATCCGGTGGCCGACCGGACCCCATTGGCGGCGCTGGTCGCCGCGGCGGGCGGGTTGTCGAGCGACGCCGACCCGGCGGCGGTCGAACTCACCGGCGCGGACGGCGCGCGCACGGCCGTCGACCTCGGCAGCGCCAAGGACAAGGCAAGGGCCGCCGGCCCCGGCGACGCCATCCGCGTCAACCCGCGCGCCCAAGCGCTGGAGGCCCGCGCCGTCGCCATACTGGGCTCGGTGCGGCGGCCCGGCAGCTACGACGTCGGACGCGGCGAGACTCTGTCCTCGCTGATCGCGCGCGCCGGCGGACTGACCGAGGACGCCTATCCGGCCGGCGCCGTCTTTACCCGCGAGAGCGAACGGCGGCGCGAGAAGGAGCAATTCACCCAGCAGGCCCGCGAGTTGGAACGCGCCCTGACCCTGGAGATCGAAAAGGGCGATCCGGTGAAGGCGGAGAACGTGGCGCTGGCCCGTCAGCTCGCCGCGCAATTGCGCGGTATGGAGCCGCTGGGCCGTGTCGTGGTGGAGGCTGACCCCGCCGTGCTGCGCGCCCGTCCTGAACTGGATCCGCTGCTCGAATCCGACGACCGCATCCACATCCCCAAGCGCCCGCTGTCAGTCTCCGTGGCCGGCGAGGTGATGCACCCCACCGCCGCCCAGTTCGTCAGCGGCAAGAGCGCCGAGGCGTATCTCGGTGAGGCCGGCGGCCCGACACGCAATGCCGATTCGGCGCGCAGTTTCCTCGTGCTGCCGGACGGCAGGGCCCAGCCGCTGTCGTTGTCGCCCTGGAACCACCGGGTGAATGTCATTCCGCCCGGCGCCATGCTGGTCGTGCCGCGCGACCCGAAGCCGTTCGACGCGCTGGAGATGACCAAATCCATTGGCGGCATTCTCGGGCAGTTGGCGATCACCGCCGCGTCCATCGCGGTGATCTCGCGATGACCCCGCCCGAGGCGGCGCGCGGCGGGCTGGCCATCCTGACTGTGACCCGGAACGACCGTACCGGGCTGATGGCCACCCGCGGGACCCTGCGCGCGCAGACGGAGCAGGACTTCACCTGGGTCGTCGTCGACGGGGCTTCGACCGATGGCACCGCCGAGTGGCTGCGCGACCATGGCGATGAAATGGGCTGGTGGCGCTCGGCGCCGGACACCGGTCCCTTCGACGCCATGAACCACGCGCTCGACGCCGCCCGGACGCTCGGCTGCGAGCACGCCCTGTTCCTCAACGCCGGCGACCGGCTGGCCGGGCCGGACAGCGCCGCCTTGCTGCGTGATGCTGTCCGGCTGCACCCCGACGCCACGCTTTTGTACGGGGATGCGCTGGAGCGGCTGGGGGACGAACGTATCCTTCTGAAACCGTCCCGGTCACACCGTTGGGCGGCGCTGGGTATGTTCACGCATCATCAGGCCATGCTTTACCGAATTGCCGCACTGACCGGTCTCCGTTTCGACGACCGCTACGCCATAGCGGCCGACTACGCCTTCACCCTGGCAGCCATGGGGCGCGGCGCAGCGGTGCACTTGCCCTTTGCCATCTGCGTTTTCGCGCCGAACGGGCTGTCGCAGCGCAACCCGGCGCAGGGACGCCGGGAACAGTCCCTCATCCGGCGCGAACTGCTCGGCCATGGACCGTTGCGCGAGACGCTTTTGCAGACGGCGCAACGGTCCGCAACAGCCTTGCGCCGACACTTTCCAGCGGCCTATGCGAAATGGCGTTTCCGGAGAGCGGAAACTTTGTTTCTTTCATAAGCCACCAACCGCCCACATCGAATCAAACGGTTGATGCGCACAAAAGGTTGCATAGAATTTACTTTCTGAACTAAGCATTCCTGTGGTGCCTTCCCCTGTGGCTTCCTTTTCGAGGTACGACCAATGAGCGCGACCAAGACCAAGCTTGCCCCTGCCCACACCCTCTCGCGTCGCGGCGAAGGTCCAAACCCCATCGACATCCATGTGGGCGCCCGTCTGCGTCTGCGCCGGACCTTGCTGGGCTTGAGTCAGGAAAAGCTGGGCGAGGCCGTCGGCATCACCTTCCAGCAGCTCCAGAAATACGAGCGTGGATCGAATCGGATCAGCGCCAGCCGTCTCTACAACCTCTCGCAGGTTCTGGGCGTGCCGGTCAGCTACTTCTTCGACGACATGCCCTCCCCCGACAGCGTCGAGACCGAATCGCTGGTCGCCTTGCCGCCATCGGAAACCGACGAGTTCGAATCCATGGCTAGGCGCGAAACGTTGGAACTGGTGCGCGCCTATTACCGGATCGAGGATCCGAGCGTGCGCAAGCGCACCTTCGACCTGCTGAAGGCGCTGGGCGGCGACAAGCTGGCACTGCTCGAAGACTGACACGGAGCCTTGGGGAGAGCCTCGGGGCGCGGTTTCGCCGGCATGACCGGCGCCACACCGGGGGACGAGGCCTTGTCAAGAAGAGCCCGTGTCTTGACGGCAACCTGCCAGTAGTAGAAGGCACGCGCCAGCGCGTGGTCCAACCCGGCCTGCCCATCGAGGATGCCGAGCTTCGCCACATAGGAATGCAGGAAGGCCAGCAGGGGTCGGCAGGGCGCGTGGTGGAGCAGTCTCTTCATCAGTCGTCGCGCACCGGTTTCGCCATCGATCAGGCGTGCCATGCGGCCATCGGCCCGCAACGCCGCCTCCCAATCGGAATAGCGGTTGTGACGGTCGAACCAAGCGGCCGGGGGTTTCCGGTCGTCATGGTCCATCGGGTGGCGTAGGCGTCCGGTCGCTCCCGCCACAGCGGGTTGGTAGTGCCCCTCGACCTCCCACATGCTGGCGACGTCCAGATCGGGAATGTCTGGAAAGCACGCACGGCGACGGTCGAACAGGATCAGCTTGCGGTTCCAGCAGCCGAACCGCAGCGGCCGTCCGCGCACCGCCGGCCGGCCGTCGATCCAATAGCCGGCGGGAGTTGGACCTGAAGCGCCCGCCATCAGCCGGTCGATCTCCTCCACCAGTTCCGGAGTCGGCCGCTCGTCGGCATCGACGAACAGGACCCAATCATGGGCAAAGGGCAAGTGGTCCAGGCACCATTGCTTCTTCTTCGGGTAACGCCCGTTCCAATGGAAAGGAACCACCCGCGCGCCATGGGCGGCGGCGATGCCCGTCGTCCCATCGATGCTGCCACTGTCCACCACGAAGCGCTCGGCGAAACGGTTGAGCGACGGCAGGCACAGCGGCAGATTGGCGGCCTCGTTCCGGGTCATCACCACGACCGACACGGGGATCGGCGCGGAACTCATGCGGCGCTCCCCCGCCACGCCGCGCGGACGGACAGGACGAAGGCCCCCGCCAGCAGGCCGACCAGCCCCGACAGCGGCACCACCGCCACCGGATTCGGCCAGTCGGGCAAAGCCGATGCGGTCGGCGCCTGGATCGGATCGGCGGCGAAGGGCAGATCGACCTCGATCATCATCGCCACCCGCTCCTGGTCCGACAGAAGGTCGTTGAGCGCGCGACGGTGCTCGGTCACCGTGACCCCGGCCAGCCGGGCCTTCACATGGGCGATCTGCGCCGCGCTGCGCCGGGCCGCTTCGGCCCGCAGATGGGCGTCGGTCGCCGCCGCGATCCGGCCCAGCATCTCCAGCCCGGCGCCCCGGTCGCGGTGGCGCAGCGCGATCCGCCGCATCGGCCCGCTGCGCACCATATCGATCACCAGCCGGTCGCGCAGGGCACGGGCCACCCGTTCCGCGTCGGGCTCTACCCAGTCCCGCCGCCCCACCAGCGCCAGAAGCAGACGCTTGACCATTGGCAGCAGGCCGGGCGGCGGTCGCCACTCCCCCTCCTCCGCGCTCCACCGCTCGGGGAACAGACTGCGCAGGAAGGCCGGATCGCCGGCCAGCCGCTCCGCCACCGGGCCGGAGCCGAACAACTCCAGATACCGGGCGTAATCGGACAGCGCCTCGTCCCCCGGCCCCGGTTCGGCGGCGCCAAGGGCGGATTCGCGCCCCGCCATCACCGGAATCCGAGCGCCCATCGCCGCCGACCCGACCCGCGCGGTCGGTCCGACGATCATCACCACCGTGTGCTCGGGCGGCACGACCCACAGCGCACCCAACGCCAACGTCACGCCAGCCAGCGCGAAGACGGCCAACACCCGCCAACCCGACAGCGCCGTCAGCACCAAGGCGCGAAAATCCACGCCCGCCGTGTCGGGCGTCCGCAGCGTCAGCGACCCGTCAGGCATCCGACACCCGCCGCCACCCATCATGCGCCATTCCCCTGCGTCTCAACAACCCTTCGGCCAGGGCCGAAACGCGCGAAGCGGCGTCCTCGGCTGTCCAGGAGGCCGCGACGGCGGCGGCCCGAACGCCTTCCTCCGCACAGCGGGGCGGGTCGGCGGCGTAGCGGCGCACGGTCTCGGCCAGGGTGGCTCCATCGCCGGGATCCAACACCGCTCCACAGCCCCGGACCCGCTGCGCCGCATCGCTGCCGGAGGGCCCCAGGAACAGGCAGGGACGCCCCGCCGCCTGGGCGCCGGCCAGCTTGCTCGGCACCATCAACCCTTCCGCCGCCTCCGCCATGACGGCCAGATGCAGGTCGGCGCAGGAAAGGCTTTCCGCCAGCCGCTCCGGCGGCTGCCAGGGCTGGAAGAGGACGTTGTCGAGTCCCTGGCCGCGCACCGACTGGGCGAAGGCGGCGTGGCCGCGTCCCTCCCCGATCATCAGGAACCGCACCGCCGGGTCGCTCCGCTGCAGCCGCGCGGCGGCTTCCAGCACGCCATCCATCGGGTGCGCCAAGCCGAGATTGCCCGAATAGGCCACGACGAAGCGGCCCCCCAGCCCCAAGGCGGCGCGGAAGCCATTCCCCTCGTGCGGGATCGGGCGCACCCGCGGATCCGGCCAGTTGGGCAGCACCGTCAGCCGGTCCTCCGGCACGCCGGCCCCGGCAAGGCGTCCGGCCATGCAGCGCCCGATGGCGATCACCGCGTCGTGGCGCCGCAACGCCGCCGCCATCGACCGCTCGACGAAGCCGAGCAGGGGCGCCGGCAACCGCACGCCCAGATGCGGCAGCAGCGCCGGGTAGACGTCCTGGCTCCAATGGATGGCGACGGCGCGGTGGCGGGCGGCCAGCAGCGGGCCGACGCGCGCCAGCAGCGGCGGATCGGTCATGGTGACCACCACGTCGTGGCGCGGCTGCCGCAGCGCATGCCACGTCAACCGGCGCAGCGAATCGAGGTAGGAGCGCGCGTCCGGCCGCTCCCGCCCATCGACGGCGTCGCCGGTCCGGTGAAGAGTCACGCCCGGCGGTGTTTCCGCTTCCCCGCCCGCGCCGTCCGCCACGACGGTGACGCGCCAGCCCAACGCCGCCAGCCGCTCCGCCAGATCGGCAAGGCAGCGTCCGGTCGCCCCGCGATCCGGGGGGAAGACCCTGTTCACGAACAAAATGGACGGACGACACGGACGCACGGGACATCACCGCATGAATTGCACGCGGAAGTATGCATAAGCGTCATTGCATGGACAACGGTTTCCTGATGCCCGACGCCAAAACCATCAAAGAGAGCAGAACGCCAGTGTCGAGGTACTTGAAGCTCGTGTGCAGCCCCAGCGCCATCAGCAGCGGCGGCAGCAAAGACCAGCCCAGCAGCGGATCGACGCGCAGCAGCCGCAGCGCCGCCGGAACCAGCCCGCCGAGATAGGCGGCCAGCGCCAATGCGCCCAGGACGCCGCCCTTGACCAGGACGTAGGTCGCCAGGGTGTGGGTGTAGGACACGCGCCAGCCGCCCACCGCCGGGTTGGACAGCTTGGCGCCCCAGCCGTCGCCGAACAGCAGCGACCAGGGCGATTGCGCGACATGCGCCAGCACCGCCGCCGCCTCCTCCCAGCGGGCGTTGGCGCCGGTCAGGCGGGTCTTCTCCGCCGCCTGCCCCCAGGCGCCGAGCAACGGGTCGCCGAGCAGCAGCCCGACGACCAGCGCCGCCGCCAGGACCGGCACGGCCAACCAGGGCCGCCGACGCCCCAACCAGAGGATCAGGGCGAGCCCCGACAGCGCGGCCAGCCCCAGCGCCGTCCGGTGCACCGCCCCGGCCAACGCCCCCAGGCATAGGGCTCCCCCGCCCGCGCAGCACAGGGCGGCCACCCCGCGCCCCAAGCCGCCCCGCGCGAACAGGCCGAGCGCCAGGGCCGGCAGGGCGACCGCCGCGAACAGCACCGACGGCGCGTTCAGGAAATAGCCGTCGCCATCGGGCATCGCCCGCGTGCCGACCGCGCCGAAGCCCCATTCCACCTGCTTCCACCAGCGCAACGCCAGGAACAGCCCGGCCAGGATCAGCCCGGCGCCCAGGATCGGAACCGCCCGGCCGGCGACGCCGCGCAGGACCGGCACCAGCAACACCGGCAGGAAGAGGTACAGCAGCGGGACCGCGTCGCGCAGGATGTCCGCCGCGTCCCAGCCCAAGGCCGCGGCGCGCAGCAGCGGCGCCCAGAGCAGCCACGCGAAGGCCGGCAACGCCAGGGCCTCCCAGCGCGGCAGCGCGGGCGCCCGCAGGGCATGGCCGGTGACGGCGAACAGCGGGCGGCGCCAGCCCACGGCGGCCAGCAGCAGCAGGCCGATGACCGCCTCGGTCGCGCGCAGCACGGGCGGGGCCGGCGCGCTGAAGGCGCCGTACAGCACCAGCGCAAGGGCCACGGCCAGAGCGGGGAAGGCCGCGCTCCACCGGCCTGCCGCCTCCCCTTCCCCGGCATCGGCGACGGGGATCACCGGAGGCTCAGGCCCAGCGCGCTTCGGCCCGGTCCAGGCGGTAGAACAGCCCTTCGTGCGGGCGCAGGCGCAGGGTGCCGGTCAGCAGGATCGGCTCCTGCGTCTCCCCCAGCGGCGTCCGGCTGTGGACGTGGATCATGCTCGACGGGGCGGGGCTCTGGCAGGCCGGGCAACTGACCGGGTTGGCCGACAGGATGAAGCGGTTGTGCGAGGCCCCGCCGGTGAGGGGAACCATGAACCCGCGCACCGACACCGGCTGCCCGTCCATTTCGGACACGCGGATCGGGAATTGCGGATCGCCCACCGGCCCGCCCAGGCGGACCTGCGCCAAGTCGCGCCACAACGCGGTGTGTTCGTCGAGCGGCAGGTGGAACGGCCCGGCGGCGTGGGCCGGGGCGTCGGCCGAACCGGCGGCCCAGACCGCCCAGCCGGCGACCGGGGCAAGGGCGAGCGGCAGAAGGAACTGACGGCGTGTGGTCATCGCGGTTTTCTCCCTTGATGCGTCCCACCGGCCCCCGCCGTCTTTCGCAAGTGCGCGCACGGGGTGACCGGGGCGGCTCTGCGGCCGACGCTGATCGGCGGGAAGTGTCCAGCATGTGGGACAACCGGTCAACGCGCAAAGCGACGCGGAGGGAAGAGCTTGATGGGAAAGGCATTTCACAAAATGGAATAGGGGCTTCACAAGTCCGCAATGTGTTTGACGCGGCGGGTTTCCGCATACGATAGTCCTGCCGATGTTGCGCCGCACTGGCGATGGCAGCGGCGTATCCGTTCCGGGGACGAGACGAGCCATGGAAACCTTTCGCTTCCAGCCGGGGGAGACCCCGGTCCTGCTCAGCATCCCGCATGTCGGGACGATGATTCCGCCGGACATCGCGGCCGGCATGACCGAGGTCGGGACCGCGCAGCCGGACGTGGACCGCCATCTCGACCGGCTCTACCACTTCGCCCCGGCGCTGGGAATCGGCTTCCTGACGCCGCTCTGTTCGCGCTACGTGGTGGACCTGAACCGCGACCCGTCGAACACGCTCCTCTATCCCGGCGCCAGCGACACCGAAATCTGCCCGCTGACCAGCTTCGACCACGCCCCCCTCTACAAGCCCGGCCACGAGCCGGACGCCGCCGAGGTCGAGCGGCGAATCGGCGCCTACTGGCGCCCCTACCATGAACAGCTTCAGGCGGAGCTGCGCGCCCTCAAGGAGCGCTTCGGGGTCGCCGTGCTGTTCGACGCCCATTCGGTGCGCCGTCGGGTTCCCCGCTTCTTCGAAGGCACCCTGCCCGATTTCAGCCTGGGCACCGCCGAGGGGCAGACCGCCGCCCAGCCGCTGGTCGGCCGGCTGATGAACGTGCTGACCGCGTCGGAGCGGTATTCGGCGGTGCTGAACGGCCGTTTCAAGGGCGGCTACATCACCCGCGCCAACGGCCAGCCCGACGAGAACATCCACGCCATCCAACTGGAGCTGACCCAGTCCACCTACATGGACGAGGAGGCGCCCTACCGCTTCCGCCCCGATCTGGCCGGTCAGGTCCGCCCCTCGCTGGAGCGGCTGATGAGCGTCATCGTCGAATGGGCGTGGGAAAAGGCCTCGGGCCGGCGGCGGGCCGGGTATCTCTGACGCCGGCGCGGTGCGGCGAATGGAACGTTTGGAACGTTTGAAACACCGTGGAACGTTTTTCCGGGTCTGTTCCATGTTCCATCGGCTTGTCCGCCGCACGCTCCGGGGGATGGCGGAAGTGGAAAGGAACATGGCGGAGGCTCCATGGGCGGCGGCAAAGGGCCGTCATGGTAGGGGAAGGTTTGCCGGGTTGTGGGATTTTCGGCAAAAGCTGGCCATCCCAGACTTGGCTGCGGGGCGCGCGAAGATAGCCCTCTCCCGCCCCGGGAGAGGGAAGGGACCCGCCGCGAAGCGGTGGGAAGGGTGAGGGGCTATCGGGACATGGATCCGGTACCACAGCCGATAGCCCCTCACCCTCCCCGCTTCGCGGGTCCCCTCCCTCTCCCGGGGCGGGAGAGGGCTGTGTCGGCGTCGCTGTGTTCTTGGAAATGAACCGCAAGGAAAAAGCGCCGGAGGTTTCCCTCCGGCGCTTTTTTCATACCGAACGAACCCCGCCGATCAGCTCAGCGGCAGCGCCACGAAGCGCAGGTCGCCCTTGCGGTCGACCAGCAGCAGGATGGACTTCTTGCTCTGCTCCTTGGCCTTCTGGACCTTGGCGGTCACGTCCTCCGGCTTGCGGACCTCTTCCTGACCGACCTCCAGCACGACGTCGCCGGCCTTCAGGCCCTTCTCGGCGGCGGTGGAGCTGCTCGACACCTCGGTGATGACCACGCCCTTCAGCTCGGGCTTGATGTCGTACTGCTGGCGCAGCTCCGGGGTGATCGCGGTCAGCTTCATGCCCAGGCTTTCGGTCGGCTTCTGGGCCGGGGCCTTGTCCTTGGGCGCCTGCTTGTCCTCGGGGCCGGCGGCGAGCAGGCCCTGCTCCTCGGCGGCTTCGAGTTCGCCGACCTTGACCTGGATGGTCTGGGTCTTGCCCTTGCGCCACACCTCGACCGGCACGGCCTTTTCGATGGCGGTCTCGGCGACGACGCGCGGCAGGCGCCGCATCTCGTTGATTTCCTTGCCGTCGAACTTGATGACCACGTCGCCGGCCTGGATGCCGGACTTGGCGGCCGGACCGTCCGGCGTGACCGAGGCGACCAGCGCGCCCTTGTGCGCCGGCAGGCCGAGGCTCTCGGCGATCTCCGGCGTCACCGCCTGGATGCGCACGCCCAGCCAGCCGCGCCGGGTCTTGCCGTATTCCTTGAGCTGCGCCACGACCTGCTTGGCGAGGTTCGACGGGATGGCGAAGCCGATGCCGACCGAGCCGCCCGACGGCGAGAAGATCGCCGTGTTGATGCCGATGACCTCGCCGTTCAGGTTGAACATCGGGCCGCCGGAATTGCCCCGGTTGATCGAGGCGTCGGTCTGGAGGAAATCGTCGTAGGGGCCGGCGTCGATGTTGCGCTGCCGGGCCGAGATGATGCCCGCCGTCACCGAGCCGCCCAGACCGAACGGGTTGCCGATGGCCAGCACCCAGTCGCCGACCCGCATCGCGTCGCTGTCGCCGAAGGGAACGGCGGTCAGCGGGTGGCTGGTCTTGATCTTCAGCAGGGCGAGGTCGGTCTTGCCGTCACGGCCGACCAACTCCGCCTTGATGTTGGTGTCGTCCTGGAGGATGACGGTGATCTCGTCGGCGTCCTGGACCACGTGGTTGTTGGTGACCACGTAGCCGTTGGTCGCGTCGATGACGAAGCCCGAGCCCAGCGAGGTCGCCTTGCGCTGCGGCTGGTCCTGCTGCTGCTGGCGGTCGAAGAAGTCGCGGAAGAAATCCTCGAAGGGCGAGCCCGGCGGAAATTGCGGAATCTCGGGGCGCTGGCCCGGCTGGCGCTGCGGCGCGGCCTGGCTGGTCGAGATGTTGACCACGGCGGGCAACAACTTTTCCGCCAGATCGGCGAAGCTGCCGGTGGCCGCGCGGCCCGGCCCGGTCTGGACCTGGGGCTGGCCTTGGGCGTGAGCCTTGGCCGCCATGGAGGGGGCCGCGACCGGGGCCGCCAGCGCCAGCAGCAGCGCCGCCGTCATGGAACGGATGCCCGCCTTCCGGACCGCCCCGCGCCGCCGGGCGGGAGCCGCCGTGGCGGGTTCGATTTTGGGGGTGCTCGTCAACTCTGCTCTCCCTGCCGGACGTTCGGCCCGTTTCGTCAAATCCTGGGGCCGTCCCAGTGTTGGGTCAGGAGTATGGCCGCAAAATGGCGCGCCGGTCCAGTCGAAGGCATGTGAAACTCTTTGTCACGGAGGTCATAGGCCGGACTCCGGGGCAATTGCTTGAAGCGATCGAAAGCCCTTCTCCCCTTGCGGGAGAAGGGTTGGGATGAGGGGTATTCGCCGAAGGCGAAGGACGTTTGCATTCCCCTCACCCCAACCCCTCTCCCGCAAGGGGAGAGGGGCTCAGGCAGCGCCTCAAAACGCTTCAGATTGCTCCGGGACCGGATTCACCGGGGCTGGGGGGCCTGCGGCGACGCCGTTCCGAAATAGCGGAAGAACTCGCCGGTCGGGGACAGCACCATGGTGGTGTCGTCCTTGTTCAGCGTCTTCCGGTAGGCTTCCAGCGAGCGGTAGAACCCGTAGAACTCCGGATCCTGCGCGGTCGCCTCGGCGATCAGCTTCAACGCAGTGTTGTCGCCTTCGCCGCGCAGGATCTGCGAATCGCGCTGCGCCTCGGCCACGATGACCGTGCGTTCGCGCTCGGCGCGCGAGCGGATCTGCTGGGCCTGCTCCTGGCCCTGCGCGCGGGCTTCGGCCGCCTCGCGCTCACGCTCCGAGCGCATGCGGGAGAAGATCGACTGGCTGGTCTCTTCCGGCAGGTCGGCGCGGCGGATGCGGACGTCGACGATCTCGATGCCGAAGCGCTGGGCCTCCGCGTTCACCTGGAGCTTGATGTCGTTCATGATCTTGGCGCGCTCGTCGGACAGCACGGCCAGCACCGTGACGTTGCCCAGCACGCGGCGCAGCGCCGAGTTCACGGTGGCGTTCATCCGGGTCTCGGCGATCGCCTCGGTTCCCGCCGTCTGGTAGAAGCGCAGCGGGTCGTGGATGCGGTAGCGGGCGAAGGCGTCGACGTCCAGGCGCTTCTGGTCGGCCAGGATGACCTGCTCCACCGGCGGGTCGAGGTCGAGCACCCGGCGGTCGAGGATCCGCACCTCCTGGATGAAGGGGATCTTGAACTTCAGGCCCGGTTCGCGGATGACGCGGCGCGGTTCGCCGAACTGGAGGACCAGCGCCTGCTGCGCCTCGTTCACCGTGAAGACGGAGGAGGTCAGGACGACGCCCAGCACGACGATGCCGAGGCCGATGGCGGCGAGAGTGCGGTTCATGATGCGTCCCTCCTCACCGGTTGGTCGCTTGCGGGGCGGGCTGGGTCTGCGTCCCCGGCTGCGGGGCCGCCGGGCGGACCGGCACGCCGGCTCCGGGGGCCTGCGGCTGCGGCGCCAGCTGGTTCAGCGGCAGGTAGGGCACGACCCCCTGCGCGGAGCCGTCGACGATGATCTTGTTCCGGCCGCGCAGGATCTCCTCCATGGTTTCCAGATACATGCGCTTGGCGGTCACGTCCTTGGACAGCGCGTAGGCCTCGTAGATCTTGCTGTAGCGCTGGGCGTCGCCCTGCGCCAGGCTGACGACCTGCTCGCGGTAGGCCGAGGCCTCCTGCACCAGCCGTTCCGCCTCGCCGCGCGCGCGCGGGATGATGTCGTTGCGGTAGGTCTCCGCCTCGTTGCGGGCGCGTTCGCGGTCGGCTCTGGCGCGCTGCACGTCGTTGAAGGCGTCGATCACGGGGGCCGGCGGGTCGGCCTTCTGCAGCTGCACCTGGGTGATCTCGATGCCCGACTGGTACTCGTCCAGCATGGTCTGGAGCAGCTGGCGGGTCGAGGTCTCGGTCTGCTGGCGGGCTTCCGTCAGGGCGGGCTGGAGGTCGGTGCGGCCGATGACCTCGCGCATCGCGCTCTCGGCGGCCTTCTTCACCGTCGATTCCGGATCGCGGATCTTGAACAGGAAGTTGCCGGCGTCCTTGATCACCCAGAACACCGTGAAGTCGATGTCGATGATGTTCTCGTCGCCGGTCAGCATCAGCGATTCGTCGGGCACGTCGCGGTCGCCACGGCGGCCGTCGCCGGCCGAGCGGTAGCCGACCTCGATGCGGTTGACGCGCGTCGTCTTGGGCAGAAGCACCGTCTCGATCGGCGACGGCAGGCGGTAGCGCAGGCCGGGCTGCTCGGTGCGGGTCCATTCGCCAAAGCGCATGACGACGCCCTGCTCGTCCGCCTCGACGCGGTAGATGCCGCTGGCCAGCCAGATCAGCGCGAGAACGCCGACGACCAGCCCGACGCCGCGCCCGCTGCCGATGCCGCCCGGCATGGCGCGGCGCAGGCGGTCCTGGCTGCGCCGCAGAAGATCCTCAAGGTCGGGAGGCGTGGGGCCGCCACCGCCCCCTCCACCGCCGCTGGGGGGACGCCCCCACGGGTTGTTCGGGCCATTGCCGCCCGGCGGAGGACCCCAGGGGCCGCCACCGCCACCCCCACCTTGATTGTTCCACGGCATACGATTCGATCCCCCTTTTCGTGCTCGCTGTTTCGGGATGCGGGATGCAGACCCCCGTTCCCTTTACCATTCTCGAAGAACGGCCCTATAGTGCCCCCCTCCCTTCGGAGCGGTTTCCACCATCGGATACCCGCCAAATATCGGGAAGGCAGCGGAGTTTTCAACCATGGCGCCGATCGGCGAAGCTCAAGTCATGGCGGCGCTGAAGTCCGTCATCGATCCCGACCGGGGCGGCGACATCGTCAGCCTGGGCATGTTGTCGGGTCTCGTGGTGCGCGACGGGCACGTCGCCTTCTCCATCGAGGTCGACCCGAAACGCGGCGCCCAGGCCGAACCGGTGCGCCACGCCGCCGAGAAGGCGGTGGAGGCCCTGCCCGGCGTGTTGTCGGTCACCGCCGTGCTGACCGCCCACCGGAGCGGCCCGCAGGCGGCGCCGGCGAAGGCTCAAGCGCCGGGTCATTCGCACGCCGGTCATTCGCACGGCCCCGGCGGGCATGGCCACGGCCCGGCCCAGGGCGCTTCGGAGCAGAAGCCGCTGGTTCCCGGCGTGAAGGCGATCGTCGCCGTCGCGTCCGGCAAGGGCGGCGTCGGCAAATCGACCACCTCGGTCAATCTGGCGCTGGCGCTGGCCGCCAACGGGCAGCGGGTCGGCCTGCTCGACGCCGACATCTACGGGCCGTCGATGCCGCGCATGATGGGCATCTCCGGCCGCCCCAGCAGCCCCGACGGCAAGCGGCTGGAGCCGATGGAGAATTACGGAATCAAGGTGATGTCCATGGGCTTCCTGGTGGCCGAGGACACGCCGATGATCTGGCGCGGCCCGATGGTGATGAGCGCCTTGCAGCAGATGCTGCGCGACGTGAACTGGGGAGATCTCGACGTGCTGGTGGTCGACATGCCGCCCGGCACCGGCGACGCGCAGCTCACCATGGCGCAGCAGGTGCCGCTGGCCGGGGCGGTGATCGTCTCGACGCCGCAGGACATAGCACTCCTCGACGCCCGCAAGGGGCTGAACATGTTCCGCCGGGTCGACGTGCCGGTGTTGGGCATCATCGAGAACATGAGCTATTTCTGCTGCCCCAACTGCGGCCACCGCACCGAGATCTTCAGCCACGGCGGCGCCCGCAAGGAAGCGTCGGACCTGGGCATGGAGTTCCTCGGCGAGATCCCGCTGCACCTGTCGATCCGCGAGACCTCCGACCTGGGCCAGCCCATCGTGGTGTCGCAGCCCGATTCGGAGCACGCGCAGTCCTACCGCCGCATCGCGGCGCGGCTGTGGGAGAAGATCGGCGGCGGCGGCGGGCGGGCCGCGCCGAAGATCGTCATCCAGTAGGCGAAACGGTTCGGGGCGGGTCTTCTCAGGCCCGCTCCGAGCCCGGCGCGCCGGTGCTCCACAGCAGGCCCAGCACCACGCCCTTGCAGCGCGGCAGCAGGATCAGCGTCATCACCAGCGCCAGCAGCGGCCAGACCGCCATGTGGACCCAGGTCGGCGGCTCGTAGACCTGCTCGACGTGCAGCAGCGCCGGGATGACGACGTGGCCGACGATCAGGATCGTCATCCAGGGCGGCGCGTCGTCGGCGCGCAGATGGCCGTAGACCTCGCCGCAGACCGCGCACTGGTCCACCGGTTTCAGGTAGTTGCGCAGCAGGCGCCCCTCCCCGCAGTTGGGGCAGCGGCCGATCAGGCCGCGCAGCGACGCGATGAACTTCGAGGGTGCCGGCGTGCTCGTGATCATGCCCTGTCCTTCCGTGTTGCCCGCAATATAGGCTCTTTCCAAACGCGACGCACCCCCGGTCCATTCGCCGCGCCTCTTGGCGCTCGATCCTGGGGGCGAGGCGGTTGACGGCGGCGCGACCCCGGTCTAGGGGATGGCCTTCCCGTTCCGGAGACGACGAAGCCATGTTCCTCCCCCGCCTGCTGTCCGCCGCGGTCGCTCTGGTCGCCGCCCTGGCCCCCCTGCCCGTCCTGGCCCAGACGAAGACGGTCGCCATCACCGCCATCGTCCAGCACCCGGCGCTCGACGCCACCCGCGACGGCGTGGTCGAGGCGCTGAAGGCGGCCGGCTGGACCGTCGGCGAGAACCTGAAGGTCGAATACCAGAGCGCGCAGGGCAACCCGGCCACCGCCGCCCAGATCGCCCGCCAGTTCGCCGGGTCGAAGCCGGACGTGATCGTGCCGATCTCCACCCCCTCGGCCCAGGCGGTCGCGGCGGCCACGCGCGACGTCCCGGTGGTCTTCACCGCCGTGACCGACCCGGTCGGCGCGCAGCTGGTCAAGAGCCTGGAGAAGCCCGGCGCCAACATCACCGGCCTGTCCGACCTGTCGCCGGTGGCCGCCCATGTCGGCCTGATCCGCGAGATCCTGCCCGCCGCCAAGCGGCTCGGCGTGCTGTACAATCCGGGCGAGCCGAACTCGGTCGTGCTGGTCAAGCTGCTGAAGGAGGAGGCCGCCAAGGCCGGCTTCTCGGTGGTCGAGGCCTCGGTGCCGAAATCGTCGGACGCGCAGCCGGCGGTGCGCAGCCTCGTCGGCAAGGCCGACGCGGTGTACATCCCGCTCGACAACACGGTGGTCTCGGCGCTGGAGAGCGTCATCTCGGTCGGGCAGCAGGCCAAGCTGCCGGTCTTCTCCGCCGACACCGACAGCGTGGCGCGCGGCACGGCGGCGTCCATCGGCTTCGACTATGCCCAGGTCGGCCGCCAGACCGGCGAGATCGTCGCCCGCGTGCTCAAGGGCGAGAAGCCGGGGGACATCGCGGTGTCGGCCGCCAAGGGAACGGATCTGGTCGTGAACCCGAAATCGGCGGCGGCGATGGGGGTGACCATTCCGGACGCGGTGGTGGCGCGGGCGACCAGGGTGGTCGGGCAATAAGGTTCAGGGGCGTTTTGCCCCCTCCCTAACCCTCCCCCGCTTCGCGGGAGAGGGAACTCCGCCGAACGCCGACACCCCCCCTGCCCCCTCTCCCGCCAACGGCGGGGGAGGGATGGGGAGGGGGCCAAGCACTTCATCTTAAAAAAGCACCCCCGCATGAGCGAAATCGCCCTCTTCGGCGCCATCGAGATCGGACTCGTCTACGCGCTGGTCGCGGTCGGCGTGTTCCTGTCCTTCCGCATCCTCGACTTCCCCGACCTGACGGTGGACGGCAGCTTCCCGCTGGGCGCGGCCGTCTGCGCCGTGCTGCTGATCGCCGGGGTCAACCCGTGGCTGGCCAGCCTCGCGGCGGCGCTGGCGGGGGCCTTGGCCGGGCTGGTGACGGCGGCGCTGAACCTGCGCTTCAAGATCCTGCACCTGCTCGCCAGCATCCTGACGATGATCGCGCTGTTCTCGGTCAATCTGCGGGTCATGGGGCGGCCGAACGTGGCGCTGCTGATGCAGGACACGGTGCTGACGCCCTTCTATGGGCTGGGCATTCCCGACCACATCGTGCGGCCCCTGGTGGTGCTGGTGATCGTCGCCGTGGTGGTGGCGCTGCTGGCGCGCTTCCTCGCCAGCGAGTTCGGGCTGGCCATGCGGGCGACCGGGGTCAACGCGCGGATGGCCCGCGCCCAGGGGGTGAACACCGACGCCCACGTTTACAGTGGGATCGCGCTGTCCAACGGGCTGTGCGGGCTGGCGGGCGCGCTGTTCGCGCAGACCAACGGCTTCGCCGACGTCACCACCGGCATCGGCACCATCGTGGTGGGGCTGGCCGCCGTCATCGTCGGCGAGACGGTGCTGCCGGCCCGCGCGCTGGTGCTGACGCTGGTCGGCTGCGTGGTCGGCTCGATCCTCTACCGGCTGGCGGTGCAGTTGGCGCTGTCGGCCGACGCCATCGGCTTGCAGGCGTCGGACCTGAACCTCGTCACCGCGCTGCTGGTCGCCGTCGCGCTGATCCTGCCGCGCCTGCGCCAGAAGGCCAAAGCCAAGTCCACAGCCGGCGGGAGGGTCGCGCGATGATCGCCGTCCAGGACATCCACGTCACCTTCGGTCCCGGCACGCCGCTGGAGAAGCACGCGCTGCGCGGCATCGACCTGACCATCCCGGAAGGCCAGTTCGTCACGGTGATCGGCTCCAACGGGGCCGGGAAGTCGACCTTCCTCGGCGCGCTGGCCGGCGACGTGCTGGCCGACCGGGGGCGCATCGCCATCGACGACACCGACGTCACCCGCTGGGACACGCCGCGCCGCGCCGGGCTCGTCGCCCGCGTCTTCCAGGACCCGATGGCCGGAAGCTGCGCCGCCCTGACCATCGAGGAGAACATGGCGCTCGCCGCCGCGCGCGGGCGCCGGCGCGGGCTGGGACTGGCGCTCGGGCCGAACCGGCGGCGCGGCTTCAAGGAGCGCATCGCGGCGCTGGGCCTCGGGCTGGAGAACCGGCTGCACGACCGGATGGGGCTGCTGTCGGGCGGGCAGCGGCAGGCGGTCAGCCTGCTGATGGCGACGCTGGCCGGCTCGAAGATCCTGCTGCTGGACGAGCACACCGCCGCGCTCGACCCGGCCACCGCCGATTTCGTGCTGGACCTGACCCGGCGCATCGTCCGCGAGAACCGGCTGACCACGCTGATGGTCACCCATTCGATGCGGCAGGCGCTGGATTACGGCGACCGCACGCTGATGCTGCACGAGGGGCGGATCGTCCTCGACGTGGCGGGCGAGGAGCGCGCCGGCCTCGACGTGCCGCATCTGCTGGCGCTGTTCGCCAAGCAGCGCGGCGGGGCCGAGATCAGCGACGACAGCCTGCTGATCGGCTGAAGACGCGCATCACTTCTCCTCCCGGTCCGCCTCGAACAGCGATTGCAGCTCCTCGGCGGCCTGTTTGGAGGTCTGGATCAGCCGGCCCTCGTCGTGGTGGACGGCGTGCTGGCGGATCAGGGTGCGCTCGTCGTGGGCGCGGAAGGTGTCGAGCGACCGCGTCACCTCGGCCTCCTCGACGCCCAGCGCGCGCAGCACGTCGGCGGTCAGCCGCAGGCTCGAATCGAAGGTCTCGCGGACGATGTTGGCGACGCCCCGGTCCATCAGCTGGTGGACGTGCCAGCGGTTGCGGGCGCGCACGAACACGGTCAGGTTGGGGAAGTGCCGCCGCACCATCTCGACGACGCGCAGCGATTCCTCCATCTCGGCGAGCGCGACGACCAGGATGCGCGCCTTGTCCGCCCCGGCGGCGCGCAGCAGGTCGACCCGCGTCGGGTCGCCGTAATAGACCTGGGTCCCGAATTTCCGCACGAAATCGACCTGCGCCGCGCTCTTTTCCAGCGCGGTGAAGGGGATGCCGCGCATCCGCAGCACGCGCCCGACCACCTGCCCGACCCGGCCGAAGCCGCAGATGATGACCGGCGCGCCGTCGCTGTGGATGGCGTCGAAGGGACGCTTGGGCTTGACCAGCAGGCGCGGCACCAGCCAGCGCTCCGAACCCGCGAAGACGAAGGGGGTGGCGATCATCGACAGCGTCACCACCAGCATCGCCGCCGACGCCTGCTCCGGCGCCATCGAACCGCCGGCCACCGCCAGCCCGAACAGCACGAAGCCGAACTCGCCGCCCTGGCTCAGCACCGCGCCCATCCGCACGGCCCCGGCCAACGGCACCCCGGCGATCCGCGCCAGCGCCACCAGCACCAGCGCCTTGGCCGCCATCACGCCCAGCGCCAGCCCGATGAAGCGCAGCGGGTGTTCCATCAGGGCCGGCAGATCGGCCCCCATTCCCACCGAGACGAAGAACAGGCCGAGCAGCAACCCCTCGAAGGGCTGGATGTCGGCCTGGACCTCGTGCCGGTATTCCGAATCGGAGAGCAGCACCCCGGCCATGAAGGCGCCGAGCGACATCGACAGCCCGGCCTCCTCGATCAGCACCGCCGTGCCGATGACCACCAGCAGCGCGGTCGCGGTGAAGATCTCCGGCGCACCGGCCCGGTCCACGATCCGGAACAGCGGGCGCAGCAGGAACCGCCCGCCGAGCAGCACGGCGGCGACCGCCAGCGCGCCCTCGGCCACCGCGACCCAGGGGCTGCCGGTGGCCGGCGCCGAACCGCTGCCGAGCAGCGGCAGCAGCGCCACCGCCGGGATGATCGCCAGATCCTGGAACAGCAGCACGGAGAAGGCGTTGCGCCCCGACTGGTTGGCGAGCAGGCCGCGCTCCGCCAGCATCGGCAGCGCCATGGCGGTGGAGGACAGCGCCAGCCCGAACCCCGCGACCACGGCGGCGGCCACCGGCAGGCCCAGCGCCAGCACGCCCAGCCCGGCGACCAGCGCCGCCGTCACGCCGACCTGCGCGCCGCCCAGCCCCAGCACCGATTTGCGCATGACCCACAGGCGGGCCGGGCGAAGCTCCAGCCCGATCAGGAACAGCAGCATGACGACGCCAAGTTCCGAGGCGTGGCCGATGGCCTCGACGTTGGTGACGAGGCCCATCCCCGCCGGCCCCACCGCCAGCCCGGCGGCGAGGTAGCCGAGCGGCGCGCCGAATCCGAACCGTTTCGCCACCGGAACGGCGACCACCATCGCCACCAGCAGCACCACCACCGTCACCAGCCCCGCCATCGCCCTGTCCGTTTTCTTTTGCTTGGAGTCGAGACTATGGCCGGAATTGGGCGAAGGGCGAGAGGGTTTTCCGACGAAAAGGCCCTTCTCCCCTTGCGGGAGAAGGGTTGGGATGAGGGGTATTCGCCGAAGGCGAAGAAGAGGGGTTTGCCCCCCTCACCCCAACCCCTCTCCCGCAAGGGGAGAGGGGCTTCAAACGCTCAGCTCAATCGATGTTGAGCGCGAAGGAGGCCCTTCCCTGCCCCGCCGCCGCGCGCTGCCACATGGCGCCGAAGGCCGCCTCCAGCGCGCGGGTGAAGCGCACGCCGTCCAGCGCGGGCGAGGCCCGCAGGCGGTCGCGCAACAGCCCCCGCAGCCCGGCCAGCGCCTCCGGGTCGGAGACCAGCGCCGCCGCCATGGCGACGTAGGCGTCCTCGCCCTCGACCGCCAGACCCGACAGCCCGGCCGAGGCCAGATGGGTCACCGAATGGCGCGAACAGAAGCGCTCGCCCCCCAGCGTCACCACCGGCACGCCCATCCACAGCGCCTCCAGCGTCGTCAGCCCGCCCGAATAGGGGAAGGGATCCAATGCCACGTCGACGGCGCCGTAGCCGTCCAGGAATTCCCGGTGCGGCGCCCCGCCCAGCAGCTCGATCCGCCCCGGATCGGCCCCGGCCCGCGCGAACAGGGCGAGCACCCGCTCCCGCTGCCCGGCATCGTCCAGCCCCGGCGTGCGCAGCAGCAGCCGCGAGCCCGGCACGGCGTCGAGCACCCGCGTCCACAGCGCCGCGACCGCCGGGTTGAGCTTCGGCAAGGCGTTCAGCGACCCGAAGGTCGGGGCGCCGCGCGCCAGCATCGGCAGCGGCGCCACCGGCGGCGCGTCGTCGGGCGGTCCCCAGGGGACGTAGGAATCGGGCATGCGGACGATGCCCTCGATGGCCCAGCCGTCGGCCCCCTCGGGGCTCTGGCGGCGGTCGGAGATCAGGTAGTCCATCGCCGGCAGGCCGGTGGTGCCGACATAGCCGGCCCAGGTGACCTGCACCGGCGCCGCCCGCGTGGCGAAGACGCCCAGCCGGTTGCCGAAGGTGTGCCCGGCAAGGTCGACCAGCACATGGATGTTGTCGGCGCGGATGCGCGCGGCGAGATCGGCGTCGCTCATCGCCGCCGTCCACACCCAGGTGTCGGCCAAGGCCCGCAGCCGCTCGGTCTTCCGATCCGGGTTGGCGGTGTTGGCGTAGCAGACCACCTCCACCGCGTCGCGGTCGTGCGCGGCCAGCACCGGTTCCAGGAAGAAGCCGACCGGGTGCGCCCGGAAATCGGGGGAGACGTAGCCGATCCGCAGCTTCGGCGCCGGGGCCGCGACGGCGGGGGCCGGACGGTCCGGATAGCGCGCGCCCCAATCGGCGTGGGCCTGGGCGACCTGCGCCATGGTCCGGCCGGGGTCGAACTGCATCAGGAACAGCCGCGCCGTGTGCAGCGAATCGGCGCCGGGGTGCAGGCGCAGGGCGCGCTCGATCCCGGCCAGCGACTCGGCCAGCCGGCCCTGGACCGACAGCACGCGGGTGGAACGGTTGGCGAGCGCCTCGGCCCGCGCCGGGTCGAGCGCCAGCGCCGATTCGTAGGCACGCCCCGCCGCGTTCAGCCGGTTCAGCTCCGCCAGGGCGTTGCCGATGTTGTAGGGATGCACCCAGCCGCCGGGCTCCAGCACGCCCGCGCGGCGGTAGAGCCGCACCGCCTCGTCCCGGCGCGCCTGGGCGCGCAGCAGCACCCCGGCGTTGGCGACCGCCGCCAGCCCGGCCGGGTCGAGCGCCATCGCCCGGCGGTAGCAGCCTTCCGCCAGATCGGCGCGGTCGGCGGTGCGCAGGGCGTCCGCCATCGCCAGCAGGCCGTCCATCGCCATCGCCAGCCCGCCGTCGAGGTTCAACGCCCCGGCGTAGGCCTGCACGGCCCCCAGCGCGTCGCCCCTGCTCTCCAGCACCAGCCCGTAATTCGCCCACCACACCGCGACGCCGGGATGGGCGGCGATGGCCTGGGCGATGAGATCCTGGGCCTCGTCGAAACGGCCCGCCTGCGCCGCGACCAGGCCCCGGCGGTGACAGCCTTCGGCCTGATCGGGCGTCATGGCGATGGTCTCCCTATGGTGTGGATCAGCCTTCGGCGCGGCCGAGCTGGTCCATCAGTTCGCGCCATTCGCGCTTGGACAGACCGCTGCTCTCCTGCGTCACCGGCTCGCCGGCCAGCAGGCGCTTCACGACCTCCAGCCCGGTGCGGGACAGGTGGCTGCCGCCCATGCGGTACTCGGTGAAGGAGTCGTGGACCGCCGGGACCCAGCGGCGGACGATGTCCAGCATCGCCTCGGCGTAGACGCGGATCTCGTACTGGGCGTGGCTGTCGGCGCGCAGCGACAGGAAATGCAGCAGGTTCTGGAGATCGACCTTCCAATACCACTGCGTGTAGTAGTTCAGCGGCAGGTTCATGCGCGCCAGTTCGCGGGCCAGACCCTGGCGGGACTCGTCGATGACGGTGCCGTCCTCGCGCTGGTTCAGCATCTCCTCGTAATGGTCGTAGGAGCGCTCGGCGTCGTCGCGCAGCAGCTTGAGGACGGCGGCGGCCTCCTCGCCCTCCAGCACGTCGCCGCGGCCCTGCCGGTTCACCACCGCCTGGGCGCCGAGCTGTTCGGGCGCCGGGATGTAGAACTCGCGGTCGAGGATCGAGTAACGCGCCGAATACTCGTTCACGTTGGCCGTGCGGTGGCGGATCCACTGGCGGGCGACGAAGATCGGCAGCTTGACGTGGAACTTGATCTCGCACATCTCGAACGGGGTCGAGTGGCGGTGGCGCATCAGATACTTGATGAGGCCGGCGTCCTCGCTGACCTTCTTGGTGCCCTTGCCGTAGGACACGCGCGCGGCCTGCACGACGGCGGCGTCGTCGCCCATGTAGTCGATGACGCGGACGAAGCCGTGGTCGAGCAGTTCGACCGGCTGGTAGAGGATCTCCTCCAGCGCCGGAACGGTGGCGCGGCGGGTGGTGGCGGTGACGGCGCGCAGGCGATCGATTTCGTCGCGCTGCTCGGGCGTGATCGGCATGGTGACTCCGGTGCTTCGATGGCCGGCACTCTAGCGCGCGCGCCGGGTCGGTTCCAAGGGAGTCAATGCCGCAATCCGACGACGCAATTGGAATGGACGCCACGCAACCCCTTCCATTGCCGGGCGGGACCTCCTATATTCCGACCGTCGGTTCGCCGACTATGGTGATAAACGCCTTATGGAATAAGCGTTGTGGACCCGGGGGCGGTACCCGGCGCCTCCACCAACCATCTTCCGGACTCATTGGCCGGGGTCGTTGGGGGCGAAACAGGATCGACACGCGTGGTAAAGATAAGGTTTTTGCCCGGCATGGTTCCGCCGTTATCGGGCCGTTGCAATAGTTGCCAATGACAACGTTGCTCAGGCTCGCCTCGCTGCCTAACGGCGGCTGGTAGCCTAAACTTAATCCCTGATGGTTAGCGCCTGAGGGTGGGGCCGTGGGCCGCCTAGCAACAGAAGGCCCACACTTCTCCGTTCTTCCAGCTTCCCAAAGCGATTTCCAGGGACCCGCCCAAGCATGCCGAAAGAGCAGCTTCGCTATGACCGGATGGTCGAAACCGCGCTGCGCGGAGTCGTCCGCGACGCGCTGACCGACGTGGCCGAGCGCGGGCTGCCCGGCAATCACCACTTCTACCTGACGTTCCGCACCGGCTATCCCGGCATCGACATCCCGGAATACCTGACGTCGCAGTATCCCAACGAGATGACCATCGTTCTCCAGTTCCAGTATTACGGGCTGGAGGTGCACGACGATCATTTCGAGGTGACGCTGAGCTTCAACAACGTGCACGAGCGTCTGGTGATCCCGTTCGCCGCGATCACCACCTTCGCCGATCCCTCGGTGAACTTCGCCCTGCAGTTCCAGCCGGCGACGCCCGGCGAATCGGCCGATGTCGCCGCCATCCCGGCCCGTCCGGTCACGGTCGAGCGCAAGGACGAGTCGAAGACCGCCGACGACGCCCCGGCCGAGGAGCCCAAGCGCGGCGAGGTCGTCGCCCTGGACGCCTTCCGCAAGAAGTAACCGCCCTTCCCATGCCCGCCCGTCCGCCGAGCGAGTTCGTCGTCACCGTCTGCGAGACGCTGGCGGCGCTCGGCGACGTGCGGGCGCGCCGCATGTTCGGCGGCTACGGCATCAGCTGCGACGGGCTGACCTTCGCGCTGGTGTCCGACGACACGCTCTATTTCAAGGTCGACGACGCCAACCGGGCGTCCTACGAGGCGCTGGGGCTGGAACCGTTCCGCCCCTTCACGGACAGGCCGACGGCGCTGTCCTACCGCCCTCCCCCCGACTCGGCGCTCGACGATCCCCGCGACTTGCTGGATTGGGCGCGCCCGGCTTTGGAAGCCGCCCTGCGCGCGGCGGCCCGCAAGGGGCGGTCGAAGGGCGAAGGGCGCTGACATGCCCTTCTCCCCTTGCGGGGCGAATCCCGGAGGACGCCAAAGGCGTCCGATGGGTTCGCGGGTTGGGATGAGGGGTATTCGCCGAAGGCGGAAAGCTTGCAACCCCTCACCCCAACCCCTCTCCCACAAGGGGAGAGGGGCTATAATGTTTATCCCCGATCGCCCGTCAGATGTTCTCCGCCATATGCTCCGTCGCGGCTGCGGGCTTGGGCTCCGTCGCGCGGCGGCGGATCTGCCGGGCGAAGCGCAGCGGATTGGGCAGGAAGGACAGCACCGACCCGACCTTGCCCAGCGAGGCGGTCGCCTTGCCCACGCTCATCACGTCGGCCAGCCGCCGGTCGATGAAGGCCCAGGTCTCCGCGTGGTCCTCCGACTGGTCGTCGAGCCAGTAGAAGGTCGCGGAGCTGACCACGGCGGCCAGCAGGGCGCGCTTGGTGTAGTGGTTGTGGTCGGTGGAGGTGTCGCCGGCCGCGAACCACATCGAATCGACCGTCCGGTGCAGCAGCTTCAGCCCGAGCCCGAAATTCTGCGGCATCGCCAGATAGGAGATCTGCCGGCGCTTGGCCTCGCGGTAAGGCGCCAGCACCTCGAAATGGGTGCGGACGGCGAGCGCGATCTTCTCGCGCACCTTCATCGCTTCGAACGACGGGGTGTCGAGCCGGTTCAGCGTCTCGCGGTCGGTCCAATCGGCGAAATGCTCGATGGCCTCGGGAACGCCGCCCGGAAAGGCGCGGGTCAGGGCCGAGGGCTGGTGCCCCGCCATTTCCGTCCCGTCGCGCAGCGCCTGGAGGCTCCAGCCGTCGAAGACGACGTTGGGCAGCGTCGCCAGAAGGATCTCGTCGCGAAGCCGGTCGATGCTCATCGGTGTCTCCTACCCGTTCCGGGCTTCGGTGATGTGGTGGGCTTCCTCGATGAAGGTGAGGAGCTTCAGGTCGTCCATGCGGTCGATGTAGAGGACGCCGTCGAGGTGGTCGGTCTCGTGCTGGACGACCCGGGCGTGGAAGCCGCTGGCTTCGCGCTCGATGGGCTGGCCGTCCAGCCCGACGCCCCGGTAGCGGATGCGGCTGTGGCGCGGCACCAGCCCGCGCAGGCCGGGGATCGACAGGCAGCCCTCCCAGCCCAGCTCCATCCCGCCGTCCAGCGGCTCGATCACCGGGTTGATCAGCACGGTCGTCGCCACCGATTCGCCCTCGCCACGGTCGGCGGGCACGCGGAAGACCACGATGCGCCGCGACACGTCGATCTGCGGCGCCGCCAAGCCAACACCCGGCGCGTCGATCATGGTGTCGATCATGTCGGCGGCAAGCCGCGCGAGGTCGGGATCGGTCGGATCCGCAATCGGCTGGGCCATCGCGCGCAGTACCGGGTTGCCCATGCGGGCGATCGTCAACAAGGCCATGCCTTATTATCTGTGACCGGCGCCCGTCACGGCAACAGTTTCACCGCGGTTATTCCGGCTTTTCCAAGCATAAGCGTCACAATCTCCCAAGACTCCCCTTCACAAGGGGGCGGCAGCGTGCTACACACTCAACCACACAAGGGGTGCGCCCGCCGCGCATGCCTGCTTGTTGCTTACGGGCAACACGGCTCACTTGGAAGGGTGACGGTTAACGTGCAAGTTCTGGTCCGAGATAACAACGTCGATCAGGCCCTCCGCGCGCTCAAGAAGAAGATGCAGCGCGAGGGAATTTTCCGTGAAATGAAGTTGCGTCGCAACTACGAGAAGCCCTCGGAGAAGCGCGCTCGCGAGAAGGCCGAAGCGGTTCGTCGCACCCGCAAGCTTCTCCGCAAGCGGATGGAACGCGAGGGCTATTAATCGACAGGCGCCGTCAGGGCGCCTTGCGATTTCGGGCGCGCCACGGTGCGCCCAAGACCCCTTTGTGTCTTGCACCTGGACCGTCCCGTGAATCATCGCGTGGGCGGTTTTGGTGTATCCGCTTTTTGCCTGCCCGATTGTGCGTGGGACCCGCGTATTGCCGCGCCACGCCGCTTTCCTGGGGCCGGCTTTCTCGTGGGAAGATCGTCATGAGCGCTTCGAAGTCCAACGCCCGCGTGTCGGTTCCGGCGCTGCGCGCCCGCAAGGGCGGCGAGCCCATCGTCTGCCTGACCGCCTACACCGCACCGGTGGCCCGCCTGCTCGACCCGCACGTCGACCTGCTGCTGGTCGGCGACTCGCTGGGCATGGTGATCTACGGCTTCGACAGCACGCTGCCGGTCACGCTGGACATGATGATCGCCCATGGCGCCGCCGTGACGCGCGGGTCGGAGCGGGCCTGCGTGGTGGTCGACCTGCCCTTCGGCAGCTACCAGGAGAGCCCGCAGGCGGCCTTCCGCGCCTCGGCCCGCGTGATGGCGGAGACCGGCGCCCAGGCGGTGAAGCTGGAGGGCGGGCTGGAGATGGCCGAGACGGTGGCCTTCCTGACCGCGCGCGGCATCCCGGTGATGGGGCATGTCGGGCTGACCCCGCAGTCGGTCAACACGCTGGGCGGCTACAAGGCCGTCGGCCGCGACGAGGCCGCCGCCGAGCGGATCGCCGCCGACGCCCGCGCCATTGCCGAGGCCGGCGCCTTCTCGCTGGTCATCGAGGGCACCATGGAATCGCTGGCCCGCCGCATCACCGAGGAGGTGGCGATTCCGACCATCGGCATCGGCGGCTCGCCGGCCTGCGACGGTCAGGTGCTGGTGACCGACGACATGATCGGCCTGTTCGGGGCGTTCCAGCCGAAATTCGTCAAGCGCTACGCCGAGTTGGGCGCCGCCGTCGGCGAGGCCGCCGCGTCCTACGCCGCCGAGGTGCGGGCGCGCCGCTTTCCCGGCCCGGAGCATTGCTTTGGCGTGAAGAAGGCCGCCGCAGCGGTTTGAAGCGTCAAACCTCGGTCAGCAGATAGATCGAGGTCGCGCACAGCCACAGCCCGAACAGCAGGATTCCGCACATCACGCGGGTCCACAGGCTGATCTGCGACTCGACGGGGCTGTCGTCCTTATCATCATCCATGGGGGCGGCTCCGCTGCGGCTTGAGGTGTCGTTCGCCCAAGCTCTAGCGAAGCCGTGTTTCCGCCTTGTGTCCCGGACAGCCGCTTTGTGTAACCGAACGTAACCGTCCGGCCCCGGTCACAGCCCGTCGACGATGATCATGTTGAAGTCGGCGGCGCCCGCGCGGGCCGCCCGCGCCGCGCGGTATTCCGGGCTGTCGTAGAAGGCGCGGGCGGCGGCCATGTCGGGGAATTCCAGGATCACAACCCGGTTCGGCTGCCAATTCCCCTCCATCACCGCCGTCTCGCCGCCCCGGCTGAGGAAGCGCCCGCCGTTGACGGCGACGGCGTTGGGCGACAGCGCCTTGTAACTCTCGTAAGCGACCGTGTCCGTCACCTTGATGTCGGCGATCACATAGGCGGGCATGGGCGTCGTCCTCTTCTGGAAATGCGCGCACGAAAAAGGCGCGAGGAGCCTAGCCCCTCGCGCCCGTTCGTTCAAACCCCGCTCGTGCGGCGGAGGATCAGGCTTCCATCGCCTTCACGACCTCTTCGGTGACCTTCTTGGCGTCACCGAACAGCATCATCGTGTTGGGGCGGAAGAACAGCTCGTTCTCGACCCCGGCGTAGCCGGCGGCCATGCCGCGCTTGATGAAGAACACCGTCTTGGCCTTCTCCACGTCGAGGATCGGCATGCCGTAGATCGGCGAGGCCGGGTCGGTCTTGGCGGCCGGGTTGGTCACGTCGTTGGCGCCGATGACGAAAGCCACGTCCGCCGTGCCGAACTCACGGTTGATGTCCTCCAGCTCGAAGACCTCGTCGTAGGGGACGTTGGCCTCGGCCAGCAGCACGTTCATGTGACCGGGCATGCGGCCCGCCACCGGATGGATGGCGTATTTGACGCTGACGCCCTCGTGCTTGAGGGTGTCGGCCATCTCGCGCAACGCGTGCTGCGCCTGCGCCACCGCCATGCCGTAGCCCGGCACGATGATGACCGACTGCGCGTTCTTCATGATGTAGGCGGCGTCCTCGGCCGAGCCGGCCTTGACGCTGCCCTGCGGGCCCTTGGC
>NZ_RZIJ01000019.1 GCF_003989665.1 Azospirillum doebereinerae
TGGCTCGACGTCGCCCGGCGCGACTGGTCGGACGAGCTGCTGGCCGTGACCCGCCTGACCCGCGCCCACATGCCCGACCTCGCGGAAGGCTCCGCCCCGGTCGCCCGGCTGTCGGCCGGTTTCACCCGGCGCTGGGGCATGAAGGCGCCGCCGGTGGTGGCGGGCGGGGCGGGGGATTGCGCGGCGAGCGCCATCGGGCTCGGCGCCATCGCGGCCGGCGACGGCTTCCTCAGCCTCGGCACCTCGGGCGTGGTGTGGCGGACCACCGACCGCTTCCTGCCCAACCCGGCGCTGGCGGTCCACGCCTTCTGCCATGCGCTGCCCGGCGTCTGGCACCAGATGGGGGTGATGCTGTCGTCGGCGGCGTCGCTGGCCTGGGCGGCCTCGGTCTTCGGCCGGCCGGAGGCGGAGCTGCTGGCGCCGCTGGGCGACGCGGTGGACGGTCCGTCGCCGGTCGCCTTCCTGCCTTACCTGTCGGGAGAGCGCACTCCTCACAACGACGCCACCGTGCGCGGCGTGTTCGCCGGCCTGTCGCCGGAAAGCGGGCGCGACGCCATGGTGCAGGCGGTCCTGGAGGGGGTCGCCTTCGCCGCGCGCGACAATCTGCTGGCGCTGGGGGAGGGAGCCGGCGCCCCAACCGAACTCGACCTTGCCGGCGGCGGTTCGCGCTCGCGGCTGTGGGCGCGGGTCTGCGCCGACGTGTTGGGCGTCACCGTTCACCGCATCGAGGACGGCGAGGTCGGCGCGGGGCTGGGGGCCGCCCGTCTCGGCCGCATGGCGGCGACCGGCGAGGACCCGGCCGCCGTCTGCCGCAAGCCGCGCCGCCTGGAAAGCTTCGTCCCCGATCCGTCCCGTGCCGAAGCCTACGGCCGGGCATGGCTGCGCTGGCGCCGGCTCTATCCCCTCGCCAGGGAATTCGCGGCTGTCGAGGCGTCCGTGGCAGGGCCGTGACGCCCGGATCGTTGATGAGGTTGCGAATCATCGGCGTAGCCGGTCGCACGGCTTCATGGCCAGGGCACAGGCCGAGAAGGCGGTGGCGATGACCGCCGCACCGACAAACAGGCTGCGCGGCCCCAGCCAATCCATCGCCAGGGCATCCGGCAGCGGCGCCGTCGCTTCCGATGGATCCCAACCGTGGGCTTACCGTGAACATCACCGCCTGACTGGAAGGTCGGCCGGCTGGTTTTGCCGCTCTTGCGGGTCGGGCGGCCGGCCCGGAAACGCAAAGCCGCTACGTTGCGAAGACGTGAGCCTTGCCGGACACCGTGATCCGGACATGGGTATTGATCGCCGGCAGGTCCAGGCTCGAGCTGTGGACCGTCAGCGCCGGCTGGGAATCCTGGGCGTGACCGTTCAGCAGCGACACCGCGACCTTGCAGACGGCGCCGCCGAACTCCACGGCG
This sequence comes from Azospirillum doebereinerae, assembly GCF_003989665.1. Classification (GTDB taxonomy): domain Bacteria; phylum Pseudomonadota; class Alphaproteobacteria; order Azospirillales; family Azospirillaceae; genus Azospirillum; species Azospirillum doebereinerae. The sequence goes on from NZ_RZIJ01000019.1 coordinate 1,404, forward strand.
GTCACCCGGCCGTGGCAGGCCGCTTCAGGGGAGGCCGCCGGATCAGCGGGCGAGGCGGGAGCCAGCCGAAGCTGTTCGGGGCGCAGCATAATCTCCGCCCGCCCGCGCCGCGAACCGGTGTCGGCGGCGACGCGGCCGAGACCGCAGGCGGCCCAGCCGTCGCCCAATTCCGCCGGCAGCACGATGGCGTCGCCCAAAAAGGCCGCCGTGTCGCGGTCGCAAGGCCGGTGATAGAGTTCCTGCGGCGTGCCCGCCTGCGCGAGCCGCCCCTGGCGCAGCACGGCGACGTGGTCGGCGAAGGACAGCGCCTCGTTCTGGTCGTGGGTGACCAGGATGGTGGTGACGCCGGCCGCGCGCAGCAGATCCGCCACCGCCTTGCGCATCGTCTCCCGCAGTCCGGTGTCCAGCGCCGAGAACGGTTCGTCGAGCAGCATCAGCCGGGGCTGGCGGGCCAGCGCGCGGGCCAGAGCCACGCGCTGCTGCTGGCCGCCCGACAGCTCATGCGGGCGCCGGCCCAGCATCCGGCGGTCCAGCTCGACCATGTCCATCATGTCCAGCACGCGGGCGTCGCGCCCCGGCAGGCCGCGCTCCAGCCCGAAGGCGATGTTGTCGGCGACGCTCAGATGCGGGAACAGCGCGCCGTCCTGCGGGACGTAGCCGATGCCGCGCCGGTGCGCCGGAACCGCCGAGGCGCCCTCGGCCAGCACCTGGCCGTCCAGCGTCACCCGGCCGGAATCGGCGGTCTCGAAACCGGCGACGATGCGCAGCAGCGTGGTCTTGCCCGACCCGGAGCGCCCGACGATGGCCATGCGGGCGCCGGCCGGAACGGCGAGGTCGATGCCGTCCAGCGCGGCCATCCCGCCGTAGCGCTTGCCGATGCCTTGAATCGTGAGGAACGTCATCGTCCGGCCGCCCGTTTGGATTGCGCGTGGAGAAGGAAGGTCAGCGGCAGCGACGCCAGCACCATCAGCACCGCGTAGGGCGCCGCCCCGGCGTAGTCGAGTTCGGCGGTGAAGGACCAGAACTCGGTCGCCAGCGTGCGCGTGCCGTTGGGGGCGAGCATCAGGGTGGCGGTCAGCTCGTTGGCGATGCCGAGCGCGACCATCGCCATGCTGGCGGCGGCACCGGGCGCGGCCAGGCGCAGCGTGGTCTGGCGCACCGCCTGGAAGGGCGTGCGGCCGAGCGACATCGCCGCGCGCTCCAGCTCGACCGGGGCCTGGGCGATGCTGCCGCGCAGCCCCACCAGCGCGCGCGGCAGGAACAGCAGCCCGTAGGCGAGCAGCACCGTCGCCACCGTCTGGTAGAGCGGCAGGGCGACCCGCACGGTGATCGTCACCAGCGCCAGCGCCACCACGACTCCGGGCAGCGCGCCGACGTGGTAGTGGCAAGCCTCCATGATCCGTTGCAGGCGGCCGGGCGCCCGCACCGACAGCCACGCCATGGGCAGGGCGGCCAGCGTGGTCAGCGCGGCGCCGGCCAGCGCCAGCAGCGCGGTCTGGCCGATGGCACCGAGGACGGCGGGACCCCAGACGGCGGCGCCGCCGATCAGCAGCCAGCGCCCCAGCGTGACCAGCGGCACGCCGAGCGACAACGCGGCGGTCAGGGCCGGAACCAGCAGGGCGGGCAGCGTGGCGTTGCCCAGACGGCGGCGGTCCGGCAGCCGCGCCGCGCCGGATCCGACGCGCGCGTAGCGCTCGTTGCCCCGGACGGCGGTCTCGGCGCCCAGCAACGCCAGGCAGCACAGCACCAGCACGCCCGCCAGCATGTTGGCCGCCGGCCCGTTGTAGGCCGACTGGAACTGGTCGACGATGGCGGTGGTGAAGGTGTCGAACTGGATCATCACGTAGAGGCCGTATTCGGCCAGAAGATGCAGCCCGACCAGCAGCGCGCCGCCGCAGATCGGCAGACGCAGCTGCGGCAGCACCACCCGGAGGAACACCTCCCACGGCCCGAGGCCGAGCGAGGCGGCGACGTCCTCCATCGCCGGGTCGAGCCGGCGCATCTGCGCGGCCACCGGCACGTAGAGGAAGGGAAAATAGGCGAGCACCGAGACCAGCGTCGCGCCGGACAACCCGTGCAGGCCGGGGGCGACGGTGATCCAGGCGTAGCTGTGGACGAAGGCCGGCACCGCCAGCGGCGCCACCGCCAGCCAAGCCCAGAGCCGAGCGCCGGGCAGGTCGCTGCGCTCGGTCAGCCAGGCCAGAGCCACCGCCAGGATGATGGCCGGGGGCAGCGTGGCGAGTTCGAGCAGCAGGGTGTTGACCAGCAATTCGCCGACGCGCGGTCGGAAGACCAGCGCCGCCACCGTGTCCCAACCGGTCTGAACCGCGATCCAGGCAACGAAGCCGAGCGGCAGCAGCGCGATCAGCGAGACCAGCGCCGCCAACGCGATGGCGGCGGCGGGGCCGTTCGGCCGTCGCCACCGCCACCCTTCACCGGCGGTCGGAGACCGCCATGCCCCCTCTCCCCGCGCGCCGTCTTCCCGCGCGTTGATGCCGGGATGGACGGCGTCGCGGAAAGCCGGCGTGCGGGGATCGAGGGTGGGGTGCGTCACAGCAGGCCAGCCGCCGTCATCAGGTCGGTGACGGCCTTGTTGTTCAGCGTCTCCGGCGTGACCTTCGGCGCCTGCAGCTTGGCGATCGGCTCCAGCTTGGCGTTGGACGCGACGCCGCTGGCGATGGCGTACTCATAGGCGTTGCCGTCGCGCAGAATTTCCTGGCCCTTCGTGCCGGTCATCCACTTGACGAAGGCCTGGGCCTCCGCCTTGTGCTTGCTCGACGCCAGCACGCCGGCCCCGGAGAGGCTGAGGAAGGCGCCCGGATCGTTGTTGCGGAAGTAATGCAGCGCGACGTTCTTGCTGTTCTCGCCGGTGTTGGCCTGATCGCCGACGTAATAGTAGTGGTAGATCACCGCACCCTCGACCTCGCCGGCGTTGACCGCCTTCATGGCGACGCCGTTGCCCTTGTAAGGCTTCGCGTTGTCCTTCACGCCCTTCAGCCAGGAGGCGGTGGCCGCCTCGCCCTTCAGCTGGAGCAACGCGCCGACGATGGCCTGGAAGTCGGCCCCGGCCGGCGAGGCCGCCCAGCGGCCCTTCCAGCTGGGATCGGCGAGGTCGAGCAGCGACTTGGGCAGCTGTTCCGGCTTCAGCTTGGCGGTGTTGTAGGCGAAGACGGTGGAACGCGCGGCGACGCCGGTCCAGTGGCCGTTGGCCGGGCGGAAATTCTCGGGCGTCTGGGCCAGCACGTCGGCGGCCAGCGGGGCGAAGAGCCCGGCCTTGTCGACCAGCGCCATGGCGGGCGAGTTCTCGGTCACGAACACGTCGGCGGGCGAGGCGGCGCCTTCCTGGACGATCTGGTTGCCCAACTCCATGTCGCCACCCTTGCGCAGCGTCACCTTGATGCCGGTGTCGCGGGTGAAGCCGTCGGCCCAGGCTTGGGTCAGGCTGGCGTGCTGGGCGTTGTAGACGACGATTCCGTCGTCGGCCGCGCTGCCGGCCGTGCCCTGGGCCAGGGCCGTCAGGGACGAACCGGTGAGGACGACGGTCACCGCCGCCGCGCGGGCAAGATGCTTGAACACCATGGTCATGGTCACCTTCGCTGCTTTATCGATATCGACGTGTGCCGGGAGCGTCGATGCCGCTCCAGTAACACAGGGAATAGGATGCGAATCAATCTCAACCGCAGCCGTAAGCGTCCGAGAGGCGGCATGGGAGGCATGACGACACCGGGCGGCTTGGCGATCCGGTGCCGCGCTCCCGGCCAACTCAAGCCCTCCGCCCGGCCAGGATGGTGGAGGGGGAGAGCCGGGACGACGGGACGGCCGGCACCCTTCCCGGCTCGGCGGTCTGGACCGAGCCGTAGAGGTTGAGGCGGTAGCCGGTGCGGTTGCGCAGGCTGATGCCGTTGTCGAAGCGGTGCTCGACCGCCGCCGTCACTGCGTCCACCCGCGCCTTCACCGGGCTGCGTTCGGGATCGCCGAAGAAGGTGGCGGTGCCGGTCTCGAAGGGTTGGCCCCGGAAGGACGGAATGCCGCGGTCGGCCACCCGGTCGTCCTGGAAATGCTCATAGCCGACCTGGAGCAGCGTGTTCTCGTCCAGGCGGAAGGAGGCCGTCGGGTTGAGGCCCCAGCGCCGCAGTTCGACGCCGTTGCGGTAGCTTTCCGAAACCTCGTAGACGCCGGTCAGGCGTAGGGCGACCGCCTCGTCGACACCCTGGCCGACGTCGAAGGAGCCCCGGTAATGGGCGTTGCTGCCGGTCTCGACCTTGGCTTCGCGGGTGCGGGTCCAGTCGGCCTGACGGCTGACGCGGTTGATCAGGCCGCCGACGCCGCCGCGCCCGAAGATCATCGCGTTCGGGCCTTTGACGACCTCGACCCGCTCGATGTTGTAGAGGTCGCCGTAATACTCGACGTCGTCGCGGATGCCGTCGAGGAAGAAGTCGGCGGTCGTGCTGTTGCCCCGGAACACCGCCGTGTCGCGGTTGCCCTCGCCTTGGGCGAAGCCGACGCCCGGCACGTAGCGGACGGCGCCTTCCAGATTCTGGATCGCCTGGTCGTCCATCTGCTGGCGGGTCACCGCCTGCGGCACGTCGCGCAGGTCGGTTTCGGTCTTGGTGGTGCTCAGGATACGCTTGGCCTGATAGCCGCTGTCGGGCGGCGTTTGGATGTTGAAGCCTGTCGCGGCCCCCCCGACCTGAACGGGGTCGATCACAACCGGACCCGATGCGGCGCCCTGCGCGGTCGCCAGCGCGACGGAGTTGGCGCCGGTGAAGCGGTAGGTCAGCCCGCTCCCGGCCAGCAGGCGGGCCAGCCCCTCGGACACGCTGAACGTCCCGCTGACGCCGTTGCTGCGCAGAGCCCCCAATGGCGCGGCGTCATAGAAAAGCTGGATGCCCGCCTTGTTGGCGAAGGATAGCGGTTGAGCGACGCCACGGCGTCGCTCAAGGGGACGCGGTCGAACACCAGACGGCCATGGAGCCAGGCGTCGGCGTTGTCGAGGTCGATCAGGGCGGTCGCCTCCAGACCGCTTGTGGCGTGGTAGCGGACGGTCTGGCCGGGCGACAGCACGACCGCGTCGCCCGGAGACTTCGGCCAGCATCGCGGGGTCACGACTCCTTCTCCGGGGCGGGCGCCGTCTTGCGGCGGCGCGGGGTGTCCGGCGGCCCGGCGCGGTCCTGGTCGAGCAGGTCGGCCCAGCCGCCGCCGATCGACCCGCGCAGGTCGTTCAGGCGCTTCAACTCGGCCAGCGAACCCGAGGTGTCGGACGCCGTGACGCCCAGGATGATGGCTTCGAGGCAGACGAAGGTCGCGCCGTGCAGGGCGACGCGCTGGGACCGCCCGCGCAGGACGGGGATGGTGACGTCGGCGTGGCGGGACAGCTTCTCGTCCAGCGAATTGGTCAGCAGGACGATGGGCAGCGCCAGCCGGCGCGCCTCGGCGATGACCGCTCCGGCCTCGGCGTAGGCGCGGCCTTAGGCCATCATCAACACGGCGTCTCCGGAGCGGAGTTCCAGCAGTTGGTCGGCCAGCGCGCGACCGCTTTTGTTCAGCAGATGGATTGGCCGCCCATGCCGGCGCAGCACCGCGACCGCCATGGAGATCTGCATCCGCGCGGCGCCGCCGCGCAGCGCGCTCAGGGCATCCTGGTGGGTGGACAGCACCAAGTCGATGGCGGGGTCGGCGCCCTCGGCGATGTCGATGAAGGTCCGGCTCATGTTGTCGGCCGGCGTTTCCTTGTCGCCCAGGCTGGCCGCCAGCGCCCGCCGGAGATCCGGCAAGCCGTCGAAGCCGAGCGCCTGCACCGTCCGCACGACGCTGGCGTCGGAAGTGCCGGTGACCGCCGCGATCTGGAGCGCGGATTTGGTCAGAACCTCCAAGCGGTTCTGGTCGATGTAGGTCGCCACGCGCTGGAGCGACGGTGGAAGCGAGGCTGCCTTTTCTTGAATGGCTCGACGGGCGTCCGCTGGTCCTTTTCGTCCCGTGAGGCCATACCGTCGTAAACCCTGTCGAAACTGCTTGTCTGTAATAAACCATACGAATGGCAATCGCAGGCGTCAATGCCACTCATTCGCAATAATATTATTGCAACCACTTGGAACGCCGAACCATTCACGAAAGCCGTACGGAAGGGCAGGTCGAGGACTGCCTCCAGAAGGCTGGTCTCAACCAGGGTCCACATCAGCCGGATACGCCCCTCCGGGAGCAAGCCGCCGTTGGATTGGCGTCGGGTGGAGAGGAGGCTGAGGTGTGAGCGGAGCGGCGTGACCTTCCGCCACGCGGAGGCGAGGTCACGCCCGTCCGGGGCGACGGGGCGCGGACGGCCAACCGATGCCCCGCCTCTGCCGGCGTCCGGTCAGATCTGGGCCATCCCGCCATCGGCGAACAGCTCGACGCCGTTGACGAAGCTGCTGTCGTCGGAAGCCAGGAAGACGGCGGCCTTGGCGATCTCGTCGGGATCGCCGACACGGCCCAGCGGCACCTGCGCCGCCAGATAATCCACCAGTCCCTGCTGCTGCGCGGCGTCCGGACCGGCCAACTCGACCAGACCCGGCGTGCGGATCGGGCCGGGGCTGAGCGTGTTGACGCGGATGCCACGATCCTTCAAATCCAGGATCCAACTGCGGGCGAAGCTGCGCACCGCCGCCTTGCTGGCGCTGTAGACGCTGAAGGCCGCCGTGCCCATGCTGCCGGCGGTCGAGCCGGCGAGGATCACCGAGGCGCCGCTCCCGAGCAGCGGCAGCGCCTTCTGCACCGTGAACAGGACGCCCTTCACATTGCGGTCGAAGGTGTCTTCGTACTGCTCCTCCGTGATGGCGCCCAGCGGCAGCATGCCACCGCCGCCGGCGTTGGCGTAGAGCACGTCGATGCGGCCCTTGTCAGCCTGTATCCGGGCATAGAGCCGGTCAAGGTCGGCGAGGTTGGACGAGTCCGCCTGGACGCCCGTCGCGGCGCCGCCGGCCGCGGTGATGGCGGCGACCGCAGCGTCCAGTTCGGATTGGCGGCGGCCGGTGATGTAGACGAAGGCGCCCTCATCGGCAAAGCGCTTGGCCGCGGCGAGGCCGATGCCGCTGGTGGCGCCGGTGACGAGGGCGATCTTGCCGTCAAGCTTGCGTGACATGTGGCTCTCCATGTTTGGGGGTGTGCGCTGGTCACAAAGCTATCGACGGCTGAGGCATATCGAAATAGAAATGACTGAAAACGAACGTTGCGGATTTGTCGATGTCGAAGCTTCCCGATTTCGAGGGGTTGGCGATGTTCGCCAAGGTGGCGGAGGAGCGCTCCTTCGCCGGCGCGGCGCGCGCCATGGGGGTTTCGGTCGCCACCGTGTCGCGCGCGGTCAGCCGGCTGGAGGAGAGGCTGGGCGCGCGGCTGTTCAACCGCACCTCCCGCCGCCTGGCCCTGACGGACTTCGGCCATTCGCTGACCGAGCGTGCGGCGCGCCTGTACGACGACGCCGAAGCGGCGGAAAACATCGTGCGCGAGATGTCCAGCCGTCCGCGCGGCCTGATCCGTCTGGCGGTGCCGATGTCCTTCGGCCTGCGCTGGGTCGCGCCCCTTCTTCCGGACTTCTTCCGGCTCTACCCGGAGATTTCCATCGATCTGCACCTGAGCGACGCGGTCGTCGATCTGGTGGGCGACGGCTTCGACGCCGCGCTCCGGATCGCGGTGCTGCCGGACAGTTCGCTGGTGGCCCGGCGGCTGTGCCCGATCTCACCCGTCGTCCTGGCCGCTCCGAGCTATCTGGCCCGCCACGGCCAGCCCCGGCACCCTCGCGAACTGAACGGTCACCATTGCCTGGGCTATGCCTACCGGCGGCGGCAGGACATCTGGCGCTTCACCAACAGCGCCGGCGAGGAGGAGAGCGTGACGCCTTCCGGCCCCTTGCGCGTCACCAACGCCGACGCGCTGGTGCCCATGCTGCTGGAAGGGCTGGCGATCGCCGAATTGCCGGAATTCATGGCGGCCGAGCCTCTCGCCGACGGGCGGGTCGTCGCCATCCTGAGCGACTGGTCCTTGCCCAGAGGAGGCCTCTACTTCATCACGCCATCGGCCCGCACGCGCCCGGCGAAGGTCGGGGTGCTGGCCGATTTCTTCGCTGAACGTCTGTCGGAACCGGTATGGCGGCGCTCGATGGACAAGGCCGTGGAAAACGGCTGACCCGGCGAACAGTCGATTCTGGAGTTGGCTTGCCATCCGCTGCTGGGCAAGGCGCACGCTCGTGCCGACGCCGAGGGTTTGCTCAGAACACCAGCTCTTGCGCAATCACCGCGCCGCTCGCCTGCATAAGATACAGCCCGATGTGATGGGCGACTTTCTGTGGATGAGCCGCGGTGTCCGGCAGGCCGATGTTTCGCGCCGTCTCCAGCGGCAGATCGTAGGTCGCGCAGCCCGGCTCGTAAACGACGATCTCCCGGAGCGGCCCTGTCATGCCGTGGTTGCGCGCCGACAGCAGGGTCTGCACGGCCTGGAGCACGCAGATGTCCGTGCAGATGCCATCGACCACCAGGGTCTCGATGCCGTTGCCAAGGATCCAGTCGAGCAGGCGGTTCCTGCCGGTCGCCGGATCGGTCAGCCCGACCACGCCGTCGATGCAGTCCTTGCGCATCAGCGTGACACCGGGAGCCCCCTCCAGCCAGGCAAGTTCATCGACCAGATTTTCCTCGCCGGTACCGATTTCGCAATGGGGCGGGTAGGGGTGTTCGGGCTTGCCCGGTTCGTGGGTGTCCAGGAACACCGCGATGGGACGCCGTGCCTCGATGAACAGGCGGTCGGTGCGATCGATTTCCGCGATCATGCGGGCGACCTGCGCGTTGGCCACCGGCGGCGCCAGATTGCCGCCCCCGACGGCGGCGAACCCCTTTACCGGATCCACGTCGAGCTTGCCGATTTTCTTGCCGTCCAGCGCGAAGCGGGTCGGGCGCACCGGCATGACGGCGGCAACGGCCTCCAGTGCGGCGGCCGGGCCGACCAAGCGGTCGATCGGGGTGTCGGTCATGATGCGTCTCCTCTCGTTCAGACCAGCACCGGGACGTTCGCGACGCCTTCGGTGCCGAAGACGGCGCGGTAGCGGGCGACCTCGGAGGCCGGTCCCGTGGCCTTCTCGTAATTGTCGCTGAGTTTGACGGCCCCCTTCCAGACGGCGTCCACCTCGACCGCGGTGACCTTGCAGACCAGGCTCAGCGGATCGAGGCCCTGGCCGTTGCGCGGGTGGCAGCCCCGGAAATCCGAGGTCAGCAGCGTGCCCCAGCCGTAGCCGTCGCGGATGCGGCCGCCGAAGGTCTCGTGGAGCCGCAGGATGTCCCCGACGTCCAGACCGTCGCTGAACAGCACGCGCTTTTCCCTGGGATCGCGGCCGTGCCGCTCCAGCCAGGCGATGTACTCCTCGCCGGCCGCCACCGGGTCCTTGCTGTCCACCCGCATGCCCGTCCAGTCCGCCACCCAGTCCGGCGCGTTCCTCAGGAACTGGGTCGATCCGAAGGTGTCGGGCAGGAACACCAGCATCGCGCCGCCGTAGGTCTCCTGCCACAGCCGCAGGACCTCGTACTGCGCCTCCAGCAGCGCGTCACCGGTCCGGGCCAGAGCGGCGACGGTCGTCGGCAACTCGTGCGCGTTGGTGCCGATGGCCTCCAGGTCGTGCTTCATGGCGAGGTACGTGTTGGAGGTGCCGATGAAGCGCGGGCCGAGCTCGGCCGCCATCGTCTCCACGACGTATTCCTGCCAGAGGAAGCTGTGGCGCCGCCGCGTGCCGAAGTCCGAGAGGCTGAGGTCGGCGACCGGGCGCAGGCGCTCGATCTTGTCCCAGAGGCGGACCTTGGCGCGGGCGTAGAGGATGTCGAGCTCGGTCTCCGTCATGCCGGCCAGCGCGGCGCGGGTCTTGAGCTCGTTGATGATGCTGAGCGCGTGGATCTCCCACAGGGTGACCAGGGCCCACGGCCCCTCGAAGTCCAGGCGCCATTGGCCGTCCTCCTCGGACAGCGTGTAGTCGGGCAGGACGACGTCGCCGGCGAGCCAGGCGACGAACTCGGGCCGGAAAATGCCGTGCTGGCCGTAGAAGGTGTTGCCCTGGAGCCAGACCGCCTCGGAGCGCTTCAGGCGCAGCGAGCGCACGTTGTCCAACTGACGGCGCAGTTCGGTTTCATCGACGATCCGGGCCAGCTTCACCGATCTGGTGCGGTTGATCAGGCTGAAGCGGACCTTCACGTCCCGGAAATGCAGCCAGATGAACTGAAGCATCGCCAGCTTGTACCAGTCCGTGTCGAGCAGCGAACGGACGATGAAGTCGGAGGCGAAGTTGTGGTTGTGGGCACGGGTGCCGAAGTTGATGAGCATGACGGGAACCTCCTGTTCCTAGCGGATCGGGTCACAGCCCGTAATGGTTGGTGATCGGCAGACGCCAGCCCAGCCCGTAGGTCCGTTCGGTGACGACGACGCCCGGAGGGCTCTGGTCGCGCTTGTACTGCGCGCGCGCCGTCAGGCGCCCGATCCGCTCGGCGTAGGCGGCGGAAACCGGCTCGCCCACCACGGCGCTCGCCAGGGCGGCGGCACGGTCCGCGCCGTTCAGCCCCTCGACCATGCCGACGAGCACCGCGTCGAGATGCTCGTAGGCGCCCAGCGCCTGCTCATCGGTTTGGCCCTCGCGCAGTTCGGCGGTCGGCGGCTTGGTGAGGATTCGCTCGGGCATCACCGCGCCTTGCGGGCCGAGCAGCCCAGACGGCCATTGCGCGTTGCGCCAACGCGCCAGACGGAAGACGACGGTCTTGTAGACGTCCTTCAGCACCGAGTAGCCGCCGCACATGTCGCCGTAGAGGGTGGCGTAGCCGACGCTCATCTCGCTCTTGTTGCCCGTGCTCAGCACCATCAGCCCAAGCCGGTTGGAGAGCGCCATCAGCGTCATGCCGCGCGTCCGCGCCTGCACGTTCTCGAAGGTCGTGTCCGCCGCCGGCACCGGCCGGTCGTCGAAGACCGGGGCGAGCATGGCGTCGAAGGCGTCCATCGCGGGCGCAATCGGCACGGTCAGAAGACGGGTCCCGAGCAGGGCGGCGGCCCGTTCGGCGTCCTCCATGCTCTCCGCCGAGGTGTAGGGCGAGGGCATGCGCACCAGCAGCACGCGCTCGGGCCCCAGCGCGTCCACCGCGACGGCCGCCGACAGGGCGCTGTCGATGCCGCCCGACATGCCGAGCACCACGCCGGGGAAGCGGTTCTTGTTCACGTAGTCGCGCAGGCCCAGCACGAGCGCCTGGTACACGGCCTCCAATTCCTCGGGGTAGCCGTTCGGCGTCGCGCCGAGCACGTCGCCGCGGCACAGTTCCACGCCCCCGTCCTCGCTCCGCTCCAGCCGGATGTCGAAGGCCGTTTCGCGAAAGGCGGCCTGGGCGATCACCAGCCCGGCGCGGTCCATGACGTAGCTTCCCCCGTCGAACACCAGGCTGTCCTGGCCGCCGACCTGGTTGACGTAGAGGATCGGCAGGCCGGTGGCCTTGACCGTGCGACGGCCGATGGCGAGCCGGACCGCCTGCTTCCCGGTCTTGAAATGCGAACCGTTCGGCACGATCAGAACCTCGGCGCCATCGGCGGCGAGCGTCTGGGCGATTTTGCCGTGCCAGAAATCCTCGCAGATGGCGATGCCCAGGCGGAAGCCACGGAAATCGACGGGGGAGGGCATCGGGCCGGGCGCGAAGACCCGCTTCTCGTCGTAGACCTCGTCGTTGGGCAGGGTGTGCTTGAGCACGATCCGCATCGAGCCGTCGGTCTCGACGAGGAAGGCGGCGTTGTGGGGCAGGGCGCTGCCGTCGAGCGGGCCGCCGACCAGCACCGCCGGCCCGCCGTCGCCCCGCATGTCGTTGGCGAGCGCGTCGAGCGCGGTGCGGAAGTCGCGCCGGAAGCCCGGACGCAGCACCAGATCCTGAAGCGGGTAGCCGGTGCCGAAGCACTCGCTGAACACCAGCAGATCCGCCGTGCCGTGGTGTTGCGCGCGGTGGCGGCGGACGATGTCGAAATTGTTGTCGAGCGCGCCGACCGTGGGATTGGCCTGGACGCAGACGATGCGCAGAGTTGCCGACATGATGCCCTCATCCTGGGAGCGCTCCGTTCCGGGAGCGCGTACAGCGCCGTCGCCTGAATCCCCGCATGGCGGGGAGTCGGGCGGTTTGCAGGTTTACGGTCAGCGGCGCGCCTGGGCGACGCGGCGGCGGACGGTCGGCGATGGCAGGGGAGGGCGGTGGCGGGGCGAACCCAAGGGAAAACGCGTGGTGCGCATGGCAAAGCTCCTTTGCCGAATGCCGCCGGTCTGTCCGGCGGGCTTGGTTGAGGCGACGATCCACGGATGGTTTCATGCGGATCGCAATCGAACACTCCACCGGATCTTCCGGTCAGTGTCCGGCCTGGGCGATCATCGTCTGGATGATGTGGAAGTGGTCTTCGAACATCCGTTCGGGGTCGATCTCCGCGATCGGCATCCAGCGGGCCGACTTGGCGTCGTCGCCGCCGCGCACTTTGGGAAACCCCTCCTCACCGGCCTTGAGCTGGATGAGGAACGCCTGGGTCACCGTGCGCCCGCGCGAGGAGCGGTAGGGATGGTCGAAGATCTGGCTGGCGCGGACGCTGCCCTCCAGGAACCCCGCCGGGACCTTGAGCTTCGTCTCCTCCCGCAACTCCCGGATCATGGCGTCCTTGATGCGCTCGTGCTGTCCGACGAAGCCGCCGGGCAGGGCCAGCAGGCCGCGCCCGGGCAGGCCCCGGCGCTCGATGAGCAGAACGTGACCGGACAGGACGACCACGGCGTCGGCGGTGAGAAAGGTCGGAGGGTAGGGGGCGTCGGCCCAGCCGGCCTTGTATTTGGCGATGTAGGCGCTTTCCTCGGCGAGCCGCTTGTACTCTTCGGTGCGCGCGAACTCGGCCATGAAGGCCGCGACGTTGGGGGGTAGCGCGTCCTTCCACTCCTCCAGCGCCGCGGCGGCGTCGGAAAAATAGGCGTCGCGGATGGGGGTGGCCGAGATCCCCCGGGCGTTCCCGCATTCCACGGCGCCCCATTGCGGGAACATGCGCAGGTAATAGCTGCTGTGGTCCTTGGAATGGCCGATCAGGCCGATCCTGGGCGCCGAGCCGTCGGCGGGGCGGTGGTGCTGCACGACGACGCCATGCACGGCGGCCTGAACGTCGCGGATCCATTCCAGATCGTTGTAGCGGTCGATGAGAGGCAGCACCGTGATGCGCTGGCACTCCTCCGGTGAGAAGGCTCCCAGGATGCAGGCACGGACCTCTTCGAAGCGGAAGGGGTTGCGGTGGCTGCGCGCCTGACGGGACGACCCGACCAGCAGGATGAGACGCCGCCCCAGGGACAGGGCGCGCTGCATTACGGTGAGATGGCCGAGGTGGAAGGGGCGGAAACGGCCGACAAAGACCATAAAGTCATAAGTCGGGGCGGCTTGCGCGCCGGAGGCCGTGGTCCTGGCCTTTCTGGGCAACGAAAGGGTGCCGGACTCGCGCCCGGTGCTGTCTGCGGAGGTCATGCTCAGCAAGCTCCTTGCTGAAAGAACGCTGCGGTCTATCCGCAGCACAACGACAATAGGATCGCGGCGACCATTTCTCAAGGCCGTTCCGTCCTCCCTTTCGGGGTAGCCGCCAAGGCGCCGGGCGACACCCATGGCGAGGGCGATTGTTTCGCCATCCGCTTGCCTCTCCGTGCTATAAGAACATATTAGGAACATCATGGCGGCGCGAGGGCGGAATTTTGGACGAGACCCTGATCGACAAGCTCGGCATCCTGGCCGACGCGGCGAAGTACGACGCGTCCTGCGCCTCGTCCGGGGCCAAGCGGCGCCAAGGCGGCGCGGAGGGGCTGGGATCCACGACCGGGGCCGGCATCTGCCACGCCTACACTCCGGACGGACGCTGCGTCTCGCTGCTCAAAATCTTGCTGACCAACTACTGCCTGTTCGACTGCGCCTACTGCATCAACCGCCGCTCCTCCAACGTGCGCCGTGCCCGCTTCAGCGTGGACGAGGTGGTGCGCCTGACCATCGGCTTCTACAAGCGCAACTGCATCGAGGGGTTGTTCCTGTCCTCGGGCATCATCCGCTCGCCCGACCACACCATGGAACAGATGATGCTGGTGGCCAGGACGCTGCGGCGCGACCATGGCTTCGCCGGCTACATCCACCTGAAGACCATCCCCGAGGCCAGCCCCTGGCTGATCGAGCAGGCCGGGCTGTGGGCCGACCGGCTGTCGATCAACCTCGAACTGCCCTCCGACCTCAGCCTCAAGGCCTTCGCGCCCGAGAAGGACGGCGCCTCGATCAAGGCGGTCATGGGACAGGTGAACGAGCGCATCGTGGAGGCCAAGGAGGAGCGGCGCCGCTTCTCCCCCGCTGGCCAGAGCACCCAGATGATCGTCGGCGCCGACGACGCCACCGACCGTTCGGTGCTGGAAACCAGCGACACGCTCTACCGGCGCTATGGGTTGCGGCGGGTCTACTACTCCGCCTTCAGCCCGATCCCGGAGGCCAGCTCGGCGCTGCCCGTCAAAGCGCCGCCCCTCCAGCGGGAGAACCGCCTGTACCAGGCCGACTGGCTGCTGCGTTATTACGGCTTCACGGTGGAGGAGATCGCCGCCGGGGGCGACGGCGGCATGCTCGACCTCGGCATCGACCCCAAGCTGGCCTGGGCGCTGAAGAACCGCGCGCGCTTTCCCATTGACGTCAACCGCGCCGACCGCGAGCTGCTGCTGCGGGTGCCGGGGCTGGGTGCCCGCGCGGTGGACAAGATCATTTCGGCCCGCCGCCACAACCGCTTGCGGCTGGAGGATGTGGCGCGGCTGTCGTCGGGGCTGAAGCGGGCGCGCGCGTTCCTCATCGCCGCCGACCATCACCCGGCCGGGCTGACCGATCGGCTCGACCTGCGCCAGAAACTGGTGGCGCCGCCACGCCAGTTGAGCCTGTTCTGACCATGCTTCCGGTGACGCTGGGGGAGGGGGCGGATCTCGACGGTTTCCGCCGGGCGGTGCGGCGGCTCATTGCCGCCGATGCGGCGCCCGAGGCGGTGCTGTGGAACGGCGGAGCCTTGTCGTTGTTCGGCGATGCCACCGAATCGGCCCTTGGGAGCGACCCGCCGCCGGTCTCCCTGCCACGGGCGGTGGGAGCGCTGATCGAGACGGTGGTCTGCCACCGCGACCCGGAACGCTACGCCCTGCTCTATCGGTTGGTCTGGCGGGTGCTGGGAGGCGAGCGGGCGTTGCTCGACCAGCACGCCGACCCGCTCGTGCACCGGCTGGCGCGGCTCGACAAGGCGGTGCGGCGCGACCTTCACAAGATGCACGCCTTCGTGCGTTTCCGTGAACTGCGGGACGCGGACGGCGACGCGCGCTACGTCGCGTGGTTCGAGCCCGACCATTTCATCGTCGAGGCCGCCGCCCCCTTCTTCGTCGAGCGTTTCGAGAGCATGGTGTGGTCGATCCTGACCCCGGTCGGCGCGCTGCACTGGGACCGGCGCAGCCTGACGGTCGGGCCGGGGGCGGTTCGGCCGGATGGTTTGGCGGATGACGGGTTCGCCGAGGGTTGGCAGCGCTATTACGAGAGCACCTTCAACCCCGCGCGGGTCAACCCGACGGCGATGCGGGCGGAAATGCCCCGAAAATACTGGGCCAACCTGCCGGAAACCGCCGCCATCCCCGCCCTTGTCCGCTCCGCCCCCGCCCGTGTCCGGGCGATGATCGAGGCGGAGGCCGCCATCCCCCGCCACCGCGCGCCCGACAAGGCGGTCGCCGCCATGGCGCGGCAGGAACAGGAGACGCTGGCCGCGCTGAACCAACTCATCGCGCGCTCCGAACCGCTGGTGCCGGGCGCGACGCGGGCCGTGTTGGGGGAGGGACCGCTCGGCGCGGCGCTTGCCATCGTCGGCGAGCAGCCGGGCGACCAGGAGGACCGGCAGGGACGGCCGTTCGTCGGTCCGGCCGGCCAGTTGCTGACCGCCGCGCTGGAGGAGGCCGGCATCGACCGCGCCCAAGCCTATCTGACCAACGCGGTCAAGCATTTCAAATTCGTCCAGCGCGGCGAACGCCGCATTCACCAATCTCCCACCGCCGGGGAAGTGAAGCATTACCGTTGGTGGCTGATGAAGGAACTGGGCCTCGTCCGGCCGCGCCTTGTCGTTGCGCTGGGGGCGACCGCCGCCCTGGCCCTGGCCGGTCGCAGCGTTTCGGTGCTGAGGGAGCGGGGGACGATGAGCTTCGGGGACTGGGACGGGTTCGTCACCGTTCACCCGTCCTATCTTTTGCGGCTACCGGATGAAGGGCAGAGGGAAAGGGCGCGCTCGGATTTTGTCGCCGATCTGCGGCGCGTGTCGGGCCTGCTTTGAATGAGGTGATTTGCCAACCTAAGGTTACCGACCCGGTGGGCGCGCATTCTGGTGTCGAGAGCGCCGCCCACGATCATGAGAGCAAAGGATTCCGCCAAAAAGACATCAAAGCTTTTGCGGTTTTTCCGGGCGTGGCAACGCAAGCTTGGCGTTATCCATCAACACTAAAGCCGATGCAACCGGCGCCATTCGTGCATCGGGGCAGTGAATTTGTTGCGGAGCAGAGGAAGTATTCCATCGACCAAGCAAGGGTTGTGGCGTTCGATTGATAAAATGTGACGAATTCAAACGAAGCTGCATCAGCTCAGGAGATTGTTAACGATCGGAAACCCATTCTGCTGAGGAAGATGCCAGACCGTTTCACCCAATGCAGCAGAGGGTCGTCGTGCCTGACAATCGCGCAGAAGCCCTCACCTCCGTCGCACCGTCGCCCGCCCTGACCATTCCCGAAGCGTTGGCGTCCGAAGCCACGGCGATGTTGCTGGGCGGCAACGTCGATGGGATCAAGGCGGTTCAGGAAAAGCTGGCCCATGCCCTGGCCGGCCAAGGCGTGTCCGGCGACGCCGCCGGGACTCTGGCCGACGGTTGGGTGCGGAGCTTCGCGGAGGGGGTCGGTGCCGCCTCGTCGCCCGACGCGGCCATCGCGGAGGCTGGCCGGCAGATGACCGGCACCGCCGCGCGGATGGCGCAGGCGATGCAGGACGCCGCCGGCCTGACGACCGAGCAGCGCGTTGCCGCCGCCCTGGCGCAGGGCCAGGATCCGAGCCAATCGCTTGGGAGCGACGCCGCCCCCGGCCTTTCCAAGGCGCTGTTCGCCGGGGTCATGGACCAGATGGCCCGTCCCGCCGGGGCGGCGGATCCGGTCGCTGCGCTGTCGCGCGCGCTGACCGAGACTCCGGAGGTTGTCCCCACGGCCGCGCCGGTCGCGTTGTCTCCGGCGGAAAAACTGACCTCCGCCTTGGCGTCGGGCGTGGCGGTGTCGGACGCGGTCAAGGCGGCCGGCGCGGAATCCTCGGGCGTCTTCGCGCAGAGCCTGGAGCGGGCGCTGTCGTCGGGCGGGGACGTCACGGCTTCCATCGCCACGGCGGCCGAACAGGCCGCGCATGGCGTGACGCAGACGCAGGCGGTGGCGGTCGAGCAGTCGGGCGGCGAGCGCCTGCTGACGGCGCTGGCCGCCGGTGGCGCGGAGGCCGCCCGGACCCTGGGCGGGGTTGAAAAGGGCGCGGCCTTCGCCGGCGTGCTGGGCGACGCGCTGGCGCGTGGGGCCGCCCCGGACGCGGCGCTCGACCGCTCGGTCAAGGCGCAGAGCGACACGGCGGCGATGGTCAACGGGGCGGAGGTCGCGCCCAAGCCGACCGATGCGCTGGTGGCGTCGCTCGCGTCGGGCCGCAACGTGGCCGAAACGGTGAAGAGCTTCGCGGCGGCGGCGGGTGTCGATCCGTCCTCGGCCGGCGGCTTCGGCAAGGCTCTGGGGGCGGCGCTGTCGTCCGGCACGGACGCCGTCGGGGCGCTCGGCACGGCGCAGCAGGACGCCTCGGCGGCAACCTCGATGATGGTCGCGTCGGCGCAGGGCGTGAAGGGCGATCCCCTGTCGACCGCGCTCGCCAGCGGGCAGAACGTGCAGCAATCGCTCCAGGCGGTCGGCGGGACCGGCGTCTTCGGGAACGCCCTGGCGCAGGCCCTGTCGGAAGGACGTTCGATGGGGCAGGCGCTCGCCAGCGCCCGTCAGGCCGCCGACATGGCCCAGCAGAACAGCCAGGACGCGGCGGTCGCGGTGTCGGCCGAGAACAAGGCGATGGCCGATCTTGCCACGCCGAAGGCCGAGGTCGCTGCGGACCAGGGCAAGGCCGATCCGCAGGTCGCCGAGCACGTCGACCCCAAGAGCGACGCCAAGACCGAGGCGCCGGCCGAGGGCAAGGAGGCCGCCAAGGCGGAGCCGGAGGCCGAGGGCGAGAAGACTGCCGAGGGGGATGCCAAGGACGCCGGCAAGGGCGAGGCGAAGGCGGACGCCAAGACGGCCGCGGCGGACAAGGCGGATGCAAAGGCCGATGCCAAGGCGGAGTCGGGCGAACCGGCCGCCAAGGATGTCTCTCCGTCGGCGGACAAGCCGTTCGGCATGGACAGCGCCGCGCTCAAGGCGACGGGATTCACCGCCCCCGACAGCGCCGTCAAGGCCAGCCCGTCCGCCGACAGCTCCAGCCAGAGCGCGTCGTCGGGAGCCACGCTGGCCAGCACCGCGCCGGTCACCAAGACGACGTCCAGCACCGACGCCTTCGCGACGGTGGCGGCCGTCCAGCAATCCATCAAGAGCGCCGAGCGGATCATCGAGGCGATAAAAACCGACCCTCTCGTCGTCACGCCCACGCCGGTCCCCCCCGAACCGGTGCATCTGCGGGCGCCGGTTCTTGCCCCCGACTACGACGCGGCCGCGCTCGCCAAGGCTCTGGCGATCACCGAAAGCACGGCGGCGCCGGCTGGTTTCACCGTGTTCCACCTGATCGAGACGATGTTCCGGGCGGGCGAGACGGGCAGCAGCGTGATCGGCGTCGCCGTGGTGGGAAATCCCGGATCGGCGCTCGGCGTCTGGCAGTACAGCGTGGACGGCTCGACCTGGCTGGAGATCGGCACGGTTGGCGACGGAGCCGCGCTGGTGCTGGCGGGCAGCGCGATGCTGCGCTTCCTGGCCAGCGAGGGCGCGTCGGGCACGGCCCCGTCGCTGTCCTTGCGTGCGGTGAACGACAGCTGGACCGAAGGCTTCACCGGCGCCGGCAAGACCCTGTTCGCGCTGACCGGGACCGGCGGGACCTCGGCCTTGTCGGCGGAGGTCGGATCGCTGGCGCTGCTGGTGACCCCGGTCAACGACGCCCCGGTGGCGACCGGCACTACCGTCGTGCTGGACTCCATCGTCGAGGACACCGCCGATCCGGCGGGCGCCACCGTGTCGTCGCTGTTCGCGGCGCTGTTCTCCGACCCCAAGGACGCGGTCAACGGGCTGAGCGGCGACCAGTTCGCCGGTGTGGTCGTCGTCGGCGACGAGTCCACCGCCGCGCAGGGCGTCTGGCAGTACTGGAACGGTTCGGCCTGGGCCGCCGTGGGCGCGGTGTCGGAGGGATCGGGCCTGCTGCTGGCCGCCGACGCCAAGCTGCGCTTCCTGCCGGCGGCGGACTGGCACGGCACGACGCCCACCCTGACGGTGCGGCTGGTGGAGGATTCCTCGGGCGCCGTGACCACCGGCAGCCACGCCGACCTGTCCGCCGGGGCCGGGCTGACCACCCGCTACAGCGCCGAGACCATCGCGCTGACCCAGATCGTGACCCCCGTGAACGACGCCCCCGTCGCCACCGGCACGAGCGCTTCGCTGGCGCCGACCTTGGAGGACACCACCGATCCGGCGGGCGCCACGGTGTCGTCGCTGTTCGCGGCGCTGTTCTCCGACGCCAAGGACGCGGTGAACGGATCGAGCGGCAACGCCATCGCCGGCGTCGCCATCGTCGGCGACGGGTCGTCGTCGGCGATGGGCGTCTGGCAGTATTGGAACGGCTCGGCCTGGACCGCCGTGGGCGCGGTGTCCGAAGGTTCGGCCCTGATCGTCACGGCGGGGGACAAGCTGCGCTTCGTGCCGTCGCCCGACTGGCATAGCGAGGTTCCAGCCCTGACGGTCCGCCTGATCGACAGCTCCGCCGGTGCGATCGCCAGCGGCGGGCGGGTCGATCTGGGTAGCCTCGGTGTTGGCGGCATCACGCCCTACAGCGCCGAGACCATCACGCTCACCACCTCCGTCACGGCAGTCAACGACGCCCCGGTGTCAAGCGGCACCGCCGTCACGCTGGCGACCATCATGGAGGACACCGCCAACCCGGCGGGCGCCACGGTGTCTTCGCTGTTCGCGGCGCTGTTCTCCGACCCCAAGGACGCGGTCAACGGCGCCAGCGGCGACCAGTTCGCCGGTGTCGTTGTCGTCGGCGACGCGGCGACGGCCGGGCAGGGCGCTTGGCAGTATTGGAACGGTTCGGCCTGGACCGCCGTGGGCGCGGTGTCGGAGGGATCGGGCCTGCTGCTGGCCGCCGACGCCAAGCTGCGCTTCCTGCCGGCGGCGGATTGGAACGGCACGACGCCGGCCCTGACGGTGCGGCTGGTCGACAACTCCGCGGGCGCTCTGAGCACCGGCAACCACGCCGATCTGTCGAGCGGGGCCGGGCTGACCACCCGCTACAGCGCCGAGGCCATCGCGCTGACCCAGACCGTGACCGCCGTCAACGACGCGCCGGTCGCGCTGGGGACGACGGCGACCCTGAGCGCCATCGCGGAGGACACCGC
Organism: Azospirillum doebereinerae; assembly: GCF_003989665.1. Classification (GTDB taxonomy): domain Bacteria; phylum Pseudomonadota; class Alphaproteobacteria; order Azospirillales; family Azospirillaceae; genus Azospirillum; species Azospirillum doebereinerae. The sequence goes on from NZ_RZIJ01000019.1 coordinate 22,068, forward strand.
GAACCCGGTGGGCCAGACCGTGGCGTCGGTGTTCGCGGCGCTGTTCTCCGACGCCAAGGACGCGGTGTCGGGCGGGTCCTCGGCCAACGCCTTTGCCGGCATCGCCATCGTCGGCAACGCAGCGACGGCGCAAGGCGTCTGGCAGTACTGGAACGGCTCGGCCTGGACCGCCGTGGGCGCGGTGTCGGAAAGCTCGGCGCTGCTGGTCAAGGCGACGGATCAACTGCGCTTCGTTCCGGCGGCGGACTGGAACGGCACGGCGCCGGCCCTGACGGTGCGGCTGATCGACGGCTCCGGCGGGACCGTCGCCACCGGCGGTCATGCCGATCTGACCGCCACCGGGGTGGGGGGGGACACCGCCTACAGCGGCACGACGGTCGAACTCAGCGAGACGGTCACTCCCGTCAACGACGCGCCCCATGTGACCGCCGCGACGGCGGCGCTGTCGACCGTGAAGGGAATCGCGGTGGCGGTGACCGGGCTGTCGGTGTCGGACATCGACGCCGGAACCACGCCGCTGCTGGTCACGCTGACGGTCGGGCACGGCACCCTGACGCTCGACGGCGGCGGGTTGGACGCGGTCATCACCGGCAACGGGACGGATAGCGTCACGGTGCGGGCGACGCTGGGCACGATCAACACCCTGCTGGCGGCGACCAACGGGCTGCTCTACACCTCGTCGTCCAGCTTCACCGGCACCGATTCGCTGTCGGTGCTGGTGGACGACCAGGGCGGCGGCGGGGCCGGCGGCGCGCTGACGGCGACCGGCAGCGTCACGCTCACCGTGATTCCGCCCAACGCGTCGCCCGTGCTGATCGACACCAATCTGGAGGTCTCGACCGCCGGCGAAGCCTCGGCCACGCCGACGGGGGCCACCGGCATCCTGGTGTCTGCGCTGGTCGGGCTGAACGGATCAGGAGCCGCGAACGTCACCGACAGCGATTCCGGCGCTCTGACCGGCATCGCGCTGGTCGGCGCCAACGAGAGCTACGGCCACTGGTGGTACTCGACCGACAACGGGGCGCATTGGTCCCTGGTCGGGACGGTGAACGACAGCGATTCCGCGCTGCTTCTGCGCTCCACCGACCGGCTGTACTTCCAGCCCAACGCCTCGGTTCCCGCCACCGTCTCCAACGCGCTGACGATCCACGCCTGGGACCAGACCACCGGCACCGCCGGCACCAAGGTCGCCGTCGACACCACCACCGGCAGCGCCTTCTCCAGCGCCACCGACAGCGTGACGCTGCACCCCGGCGTGCTGGTGCCCAACGGGTCCTTCGACAACGGTTTGACCGGCTGGACCTACACCGGCGGGTCCACGGTCGGAACCGGCGGCGACGGGCATGAGGGAAAGATCACATCGGAAGCCGGCAAGACGGTGACGGAGATGGAGGACTTTCTCGGTCTCGCCCACGGATCCATCGCCAGCGCGACCGGCACGACGCCTTTCGCAGGCCACGCCATGAAGATGTCCAGCACCGTCACGGTGACGCAGGACACCACCTTGACCTTCCACTGGAACTTCACCTTCATCGACAGCGGCAGCTATCAGGATTTCGGTTTCGTCAGCGTCAACGGCGTGGTGACGTTGCTGGCCAAGGCGGCCAGCGCCAGCGGCACCTTCAGCGTGACGATCCCGGCCAACACAACCATCAGCCTCGGCTTCGGCGCGTCGGACACCGGCGACAACAGCGTCAACCCGACCCTGACCGTCGACAACATCAAGCTGACCACCGTCGCCAGCGACCCCATCGTGCTCGACATGACGGGGGAGGGGCTGTCGCTGCGCCCGCTGTCCGACAACGTCCATTTCGACGTGACCGGCGACGGGCTGGCCGACCAGACCGGCTGGGTCGGGGCCGGCAATGCCCTGCTGGCGCGCGACACCAACCACGACGGCAGCATCTCCAGCGCCAGCGAACTGGTGTCGGAGAAGTTCGGCGCCGGCTTCAACAGCAGCCTGGAGGCGCTGACCTCGCTCGACACCAACCACGACGGTCGCATCGACGCGCAGGATTCGGACTACGCCACCCTGCTGGTGTGGCGCGACAACGGCGACGGGGTGAGCCAGGCGGGCGAGTTGCAGACGCTGGCGCAGGCCGGCATCCAGTCGATCGCCGCCACTGCCACGGCCAGCGACGCGACCATGGCCGGCAACCGTATCCTCGGCACCACCAGCATGACGATGGCCGACGGCACGACCCACGCGGTGGCCGGCGTCGCCTTCGACGTCAAGGCGGCGGTCAACACCGTCGTTACCACGGTGAACACAATCACGGCGGGGGCAACGGCGGTCCCGGCGGCGCAGAGCCAACCCGTCGTTGCCGCCGCGCAGGACGGCACCGACTTCGCGGCGATGCTGACCTCCGGCCTCGGCCTGCCGCAGGGGTTGCCGCAGCCGGCTTCCTTCGCGCATGACCCGGCGTTGGGCGGGCATGGCGCGGAGTGGATGCCCGATCCGCTCGACCCCAACACGGGTCACACCCAGCCCCACGACGCGTCGGTCCATCCGGCGGCGCATGCATAAGCTCAACGGTTATAAGGGTTTTTCCTAAAGTGAAAGCCACGGAAATGTCTTTAACCATAGCGCATATGATCGGGTATGGTGCGCTGGCCATTGGGCTGGGCCGGATCGGCTGATCGTGTTGTGCAAGGCTTTCATGCGACATAATCTCTATTGCGCCGCGTTTGCACTGTCCTTCCTCGCCGGTGCTGCGCAACCGGTGACCGCCGCCCCGCGCGACGAGGTCGTGGCGCTGATCGGCAAGGCCACCGACACGCACGACCGGCTGCGGGGGGTGGAGGCCGCCGCCGAAAGCGCCCGCAACGCGCTGCGCGTCAGCCATGGCGGCTGGTACCCGAGCCTGAGCCTCAGCGCCAACGGCGGGCGCGAGGTCACCGACAAGCCACCCGGCAGCCCCAGCACCAACCTGAACGCCCGGCAGTTGTCGGTGCGCGCGACCCAGCTGATCTGGGACTTCGACGCCACCAACGCCGACATCCGCCGCAACCAGATCAACGTCGTGCGCGCCGACATCACGGTGGAGCGCACCCGCCAGGACCTGCTGGTCGAGGGGCTGACCGCCTACGCCAGCCTCGTCCGCTCTCACCGCCTGCTCGCCTACGCCCGTCAGTCCGAGGAGAACATCCGCCGGCAGACCGGGCTGGAGGAGGTGCGCTTGCAGGAGGGCTTCGGCTTCACCACCGACGTGCTCCAGGCCAAGAGCCAGCTTGCCGGCGCCCAGGCCCGCAAGGTCGCGGCGCAGGAGGCGATGCAGAACGCGTTGAGCCGCTTCGAGGCGTTCTTCGGCCATGTCCCGTTCCGCATCGACGGGGCGGAGACCCTGACGATGGCGCGCGCCACCCTGCCGGTGTCGCTGGAGGCCGCCGTCGAGGAGGCCCGCAGCCACAACCCGCGCCTCCAGGAACTGGCGCTGACCACCGCCGCCGCGCAGGAGGCGGTCTCGGCGATCCGCGGCCGCACGCTTTACCCACGGGTCGAGGGCTTCGTCGAGCGCAACATCAAGCGCGACGTGGCCGGGCTGCCCGGCACGCAGAACGAGATGCTGTTCAAGCTCCAGGTCACCTACTCGCTGAACACCGGCCTGACCGCGCTCAACACCATCCGCATCGCCGAGGCCGATTTGCGCGCCGCCGACGCCGGCTGGGCCGACCAGGAGCGCACCATCCTGGAGACCGTGCGCAACGCCTGGAACCGGCTGGAGAGCGCGCGGGCCCAGGTGGCGCTGCTGAACGACCAGGCGACGCTGGCCGCCGGCTTCCTCGACGTGGCGCGGGCCGAGCGCGAGCTCGGCACCCGGTCGCTGATCGACATCCTGTCGGGCGAGACGACGCTGATCAACGCGCGCAGCGACGCGGTCGCGGCGGAGGCCGAGTTCGTGCTGGCCGGCTACCGCCTGCTCGCCGCCATGGGCCGGCTGTCCGCCGCCGACATCCAGACCAAGCCGCTGCCCAAGCTGGCGGCGATGGGCCGGGGCGGTTTCGACGCGGCGCGGCCCGATCCGAACCAGCCGCCCGCGCCGGCTTCGCCGAACACCGGACGGCGGCGCGGCACGGGGAGCCCGCCATGAACGGCGCCCTGTCCAGTCTGATGGTGCGGCTGCGGTCCAACCTGCGGCTGACGGCGCGCGTCTTCGCGGCCTCTCTGGCGGCCAACCTGCTGGGGCTGGCCTCGTCCTTCTACACGATGCTGGTGCTGAACCGCTACGTGTCGCACGGGGTCGATTCGACGCTGGCGGCGTTGACGATCGGCGTCGTGGCGTCTATCGCCTTCGAGCATCTGTTTCGTCACGTCCGCCTGCGCATCGCCGGGCGCATCGGTCGCGCCGACCACGAGCGCATGGCGACCGGCGCCTTCGGCATCCTGCTGACCGCGCGCAGCGGCGCCTCCTCCGTCCAAGGCGACGCGGCGCGGCGCGAGGCGATGCGGGCGCCCGACCAGATCGACGCCGCCTTCGGCTCGGCCAATCTGGCGACGCTGTTCGACCTCCCCTTCGCTCTGTGCTTCGTGTTGGTGGTGGCGCTGATCAGCTGGCCGCTGGCCCTGATCTGCGTCGTTTTCACCCTGCTGTCGATCGGCGCCGGGCTGCTGGCCCAGGCCGACATGCGCAAGGTCGGGCGCGATCTGGCGCAGGCCGGGGCCGACGCCCAGGGGCTGGTCACCGCCGCCATCGTCGGGCGCGACGCCGCCACCCTGTTCGGCGGCGCCAAGCCATTGCTGGGCGACTGGCAGCGCGCCGCGCAGACGCTGCGGTCCTTGCGCGAACGCATGTCGATGCACCAGGGCCGCGCCCAATCGGTGGGCCAGAGCCTCCAGGCCTTGCAGGGCGTCGCGGTGATCGCCGTCGGCGCCATCCTGGTGGTGCGCGGCGAGCTGGACGTCGGCTCGCTGATCGGCGTCAACCTGCTGGTCGGCCGCGCGCTGGCTCCCTTCACCCGGCTGGCGCAGATCGGCGAATCCGTGGCGATGGCCCGTCAGGCCCAGGCCCGGCTGGAGCAGTTCGCCCGCACCCCGGTCGAGCCGTCCACCGGCACCATGCTGCCGCGCTACGCCGGCAATCTGGAGTTCCGCGACCTCACCTACACCCCGCCGGGCGGCGTCACGCCGCTGCTGCGCCGGCTGACCCTGTCGGTGCCGGCCGGCAACATCCTGGTGCTGAAGGGGCGCAACGGCTCAGGGAAAACGACGCTGCTGCGCCTGATCGCCGGGCTTTCGGAGCCGCAGGAGGGCGCGGTTCTGGCCGACGGGGTGGACATCCGCAAATTCGCGCCGTCCTGGTGGCGCCAACAGATCGGCTACCTGCCGCAGGAACCGACCTTCCTGACCATGACCATCCGCGACAACCTGCTGCTCGCCAACCCGCGCCTGTCCGAGGCCGAGCTGCACGCCGTCCTGCACCGCGCGGGCGCCGAGCGGACGGTTGGCGACTGCGCCCAGGGGCTCGACACGCCGCTGCGCAACTTCGGGCACGAGCTTCCCATCGGCCACCGCCGCCGGCTGGCGCTGGCCCGCGCGCTCGCGGTCGGCGGACGGCTGATCCTGCTCGACGAGCCGACCGACGGGCTGGATTCCGAGGGCACCGCCATCGTCTACCGCACCCTGATCGAGCTGGCGCGGACCGGCCACACGGTGGTCATCGCCTCGCACGACCCGCGCATCCTGCAAGGCGCCTCGTTGGTGCTGGATCTCGACCAGCCGCACGACACAGCCGTGGCCCGCAGCCCGGCGGGGGTGGCGTGATGAAGCCGTTCCCCGCCCTTCTGCGCAAGCCGGCCACCGCGTCGGCCCCGGCGCTCTCCATCGGACCGGCGCTGGTTCCGTCCCTGCCTTCCGCCGCCTCCCCGCCGGGCGGCGAGCCGGAGGGCCGTTTCGGCGACGGGCTGTTCGCCGTCAGCTTCGGGGCGCTGGCCGTCGCCGTCGGCTGGGCCGCCTTCGCGGAGCTGAACGTCACCAGCAGCGCCCCCGGCGACGTGGTGCCGCTCGCCTACAACCAGAGCGTCCAGCATTTCGAGGGCGGCATCGTCCGCGACATCCTGATCCAGGAAGGCGATTCCGTGCAGGCGGGGCAGGTTCTGGTCGAACTCGACCAGACCAAGACCCGCGCCGACCTGGAGGAGCTTCGCCTGCGGCTGGGCTCGCTGTCCGCCGACATCGCCCGGCTGGAGGCCGAGGTGGCGCGGCGCGACACCATCACCTTCCCCGAGGCGCTGCTGCGCGAGAAGCCCGAGCTGGTCGCCCAGACCCGCGACCTGTTCCGCGCCCGGCGCGAGCGTCTGGCGTCGGACATGGACATCCAGCGCCAGGACGCGCTCCAGCGCGAACAGCAGGTCGTCGCCGTCAAGGCGCGCATCGCCGGCTCGCAGGTCGCCCAGAACCTGATCCGCGAGCAGCTCGACATCAGCGAGACGCTGCTCAAGCGCGAGATCACCAACCGCATGAAGCATCTGGAGATCCTGCGCGACGACGCGCGGGTCACCGGCTCCATCGCCGAGGACCGCGCGACGCTGGCCCAGGCCGAGGCGGCGCTGGCCGAGGCCCGCAGCAAGCAGGTGTGGATCGGCCGCAAATACGAGGAAGAGAGCCGCAGCGCGCTCGACGAGGCGCGGCGCAACCATGCCGAGCTGTCGCAGCGCCTGACCCGCTACCAGGACAGCCTGGACCGCAGCACCATGCGGGCGCCGCTGGACGGCATCGTCAAGACGCTGGCGGTCTCGACCAAGGGCGCCGTCGTGAAGGCGGGCGAGACGGTGGTGGAGCTGGTGCCGCGCGACGGCAAGCTGGTGGTGGACGCGCGGCTGCCGGTGCAGGACATCGGCTACGTCCGCGCCGACCAGCCGGTGGTGGTGACGCTGGCCGGCAGCGACGCCTCGCGCTTCGGGCATATCGAAGGACGGGTGCGGACGATCAGCCCGGACACGCTGCTCGACGCCAACAAGCAGTCCTACTACAAGGTCCGCGTCGAGCTGCCGGTGACCTCCTTCGCCTATGGCGGCAAGACCTACGAGCTGTTCCCCGGCGTGCGGGTGACGTGCAGCATCCTGACCGGGCGCCGCACGATTCTCGACTACGTGTTCTCGCCGGTCCTCAACGGCCTCCAGCACGCGATGCAGGAGCGTTGAGGATGGGCATTGCTTTTCACGCTTCATCTCCCCTCCGCGCCTGTCCCCCTCTCCCCCCCGGGGAGAGGGTTGGGGTGAGGGGGACGCACCCCGACACCTCACCAAGCCGGTGCGCGCTTCGCCCTCCATTCCATGACGCCACGCCACGGTTCCCCCTCACCCTAACCCTCTCCCCGGGGGGGAGAGGGGATGACGGCCGGGAGGCGGAAGCCATGGACACCAAGAGAACCGCCCCATGCTGACGACCCTTCAGCCCCGCTCCCGGCCGCCGTTCCGCTGGTCGCACCTGACCAAGAAGGCGCGTTTCGCGCTGATCCTGGTGGCGGCGATGCTCGTCACGGTGCTGGTCTCGCTGGTCGTGCGCGCCGGATTCCTCGGCGAGCGGCAGCGCGAGCCGCTGCACATCGCCGTCGTCGGTCCGCTGAGCGGGCCGGACGCCGCGATCGGGCTGGCGCTGCGCAAGGGCGCCGCGCTGCGCGCCGACACCATCAACGCGGCCGGCGGCGTCAACGGCCACCCGGTCGCGCTGATGCCCTTCGACGACGAGAACGACAAGGGCAAGTCGCTGGAGATCGCGCGGCGGCTGGCCGCCGATCCCTCGGTGCTGGCGGTGATCGGCCACCACCCCGACGCGGCGGACAGCGCGGCGGCGATCTACGCCGGCCGCAAGATCCCGCTGATCGCCCCGCGCCCCTTCCTGCGCCCGGCCGACGCCGCGCCGAACCCCTGGCTGTTCGCCATCAACCTCGACCGCGGCAACGAGACCCGCTTCCTCGCCAACTACGTCCGCAACGTGGTGGGCGAGCCGACCGTCGCCATCGTCCGCGAGGACAGCGAGCAGGCGGCGGTTCTGGCCGGGCAGTTCGACGCCATCCTCCAGCGCTTCGGCACCAAGCTGGTCAACCAGTGGACCTACGCGCCCGGCCGCGCCGGAGCCGGCGCCCTGCCGGGGCTGGCCCAGGCGGTGAAGGAGCGGATGCCGACCGGCGCCGTGATCGTGCTCGGCTCGGCGGTGGACAGCGCCCGCGTGGTGGTGGCGCTGCGCGACGCCGGGGTGCGCAACCTGATCGCCGGCACGTCGGAGATGGCGACCGCCGCCTTCCGGACCGAGATCGTGGCCCAGACCCAGGCCCAGCCGAAATCCCTGACCCCGGAGGCCTACGGCCACGGGCTGCTGATCTCCGCGCCCATCCTGTTCGACACCGCGAACGAGCGGGCGCAGCGCTTCTACGGGCAATACGTCAAGCGCTTCAACGCGGTGCCCGACTGGGCGGCGGCGCTGGGCAACGACGGCGTCGATCTGGTGGCCCAGGCCGTCGCCAAGGCCGTCCCCGCCGGCACCCCGGCGGAGGGCAGCGGCGAGGCGATCCGCCGCGCCATCGCCGGCCACGACCGCGCCGAGACCGCCTTCCAGGGCAACGTCGGCAGCTGGACCTTCGACGCCAAGGGTCAGGCGACGCTGCCGGTGATGATGGCGACCTACAACGGCCTGAACCCGGTGGCGGCGCTGACCCAGCTCCAGCCGATCCGCGAGGCCGGCGTCTCCAACTTCCTGGAGGAGGTCACCAAGGGTCGGGCGCTCTACGTCAACGACCGCTTCATGTACAAGACGGACGTCATCTACACCGGCGTCCAGCTCGACGAGGTCCGCGACCTCAACCCGGACAAGAACGAGGCGACGCTCAACCTGACCGTCTGGTTCCGCTACCGCGGGGCCTTCAACCCGGCCGACGTGGTCTTCGCCAACGCGGTCAAGCCGATCGACCTCGGCAAGCCCTACCGCGAGGAGCGCGGCGAGGTCACCACCTACGTCGCCTACAAGATCGAGGGCCGCTTCGCGCTGAACTTCTCCGACCAGCGGCCGCCCTACGGCAGCCACACGGCCGGCATCAGCTTCCGCCACCGCACGCAGAACCGCAACACGGTGATGTTCGTCACCGACGTGCTGGGCATGGCGCTGGTGGACACCAACGACTTCGTTGAGAAGCTGAAGGCGATGGCGGCGGCGGAAAGCGCGTCGGCCGTCGACGTCAGCCTGGGCGAGCGCGTGCGGCGCGGGCTGGAGGGGGAGAGCGAAAGCTCCACCCTGCTCGACCAACTGCGCGCCAAGCGGGTGCTGGCGGCCTCGCCCGGCTGGCGCCTGTCGCGGGCCTGGATCTCCCAGGACGTGGTGACGGTCGGCAGCGAGGGCGATCCCAACTACGTCGGCTTCGGCCGTCCGCAGCCGGACTTCTCGCGGGTCGATTTCGGCGTGGTGGCGGTGCCCGACGCCCCGGCCGCGCGCGACTTCATCCACCGCGACTTCTTCGTCTACATCGCCATCTTCAGCGTCGTGCTGGCGGTGTTCGCGGCGTTCATGGACCGCCGTGACCGTGGCCAGTTCTGGAAGATCCAGACGCTGTTCATGCGCATCCTGTCCTGGCCGCTGCTGTTGATGTCGCTCGGCAACATCGCGCTGGACCAGGCGGTGGCGAGTCTGCCGGCCAGCGGCGTCGCCATGGTGGTCAACGGCTTCGACGCGCTGTGGTGGATCGTGCCGGCCATCCTGATCGACCGCACGCTGGAGCGCTTCGTCTGGACCCCGCTGGAGATCCGCACCCAGCGCAAGATCCCCGGCATCGTCCGCCGCTTCTCGACGCTGATCGTCTTCGGCTTCGCCGGCTGCGGCATCATCGCCTTCGTGCTGAAACAGCCGATCACCAGTCTGCTGGCGGCGTCGGGCATCGTCGGCATGGTCATCGGCCTCGCCATCCAGGCCAACATCGCCAACGTCTTCTCCGGGCTCGTGCTGAACATCGAGCGGCCGTTCCAGATCGGCGACACCATCCAGATCACCGACATCGTGCGCGGCGTGGTGGTGGACATGACGTGGCGCACGGTGCGGGTCCGCAACGTCGCCGGCTTCATCGTCGCCATGCCCAACGCCAAGGTGTCGGAGGCGACGGTGGTCAACTTCAGCTCGGTCGAGCGCGTCTCGATGAAGCTGGAATACTTTGCCGACGCCCGCCACGACCCCGGCCTGATGGGCGGGCTGCTGACCGGCGCGCTGCGCGCCGCCGACCGCGTGCTGCCCAGCGCGACGGGCGGGCTGCCCTTCGTCCGCTACGACGGCTTCCGGGGCGTCAACGGGCAGTGGCTGTGCAAGTACAACCTGTTCTTCTGGGTCAAGGACCACGACGCCAGCTTCGCGGTGCCGGAACTGGTCTGGCGCTCGGTCTACCAAGCCTTGGCCGAGGCCGGCATCGACCCGACCCCGCCCGACCTGACCGAGTCCGGCGGCGCGCAACTGATCGCGTCGGCCGCCCAGAAGAACGCGATCCCGGCATGAGCATGAAACGCCCCATGACCCGCAACGCCCGTATGCGGCTCGCCGTCCTGCCCCTGCTGCCGCTCCTGCTGGCGGCGCCGGGCTGCGCGCCGCTGGGGTCGTCCTCCGCCCCTGCCATCCTGGAGAAGATCGCGGACGGGGAGTACGACGTCGGCATCCGCTACCCGTCCAAGCGCATGCGCTACGTGATGATCGTCGAGGACGACGAGGAGACGCTGGCCCTGACCAACCGTCCGGCGGTGCTGGGCGAGGCCGGGGTGACGGCGGACCCGGCCGTCCCGCAGCGCGCCGACCGCGTGCTGGCGCCCTGCGCCCAATCGGCGGCCAACTGGTACCGCCACACCCCGGCCGGCTACGTGTGCGTCGGCAAGGCGGCCGAGGGGACGGGGGGATGAGGGCGATGCGCAAGGCGATGCGTCTGATGGGCGCGATGGTGGGGACGACTCTGGCTCTGTCGGGCTGCGCCCAAGGGCCGGCGACGGCGTGGCGGAACGCCGACGCGGCGCCCGTGGTGCTGCGCATCGCGGCCGATCCCGACGCCAACGGGCGGCGCCCGGTCGCGGTGGACGTGGTGCGGGCCGGCGACACGGCCATGGCCGCGCGGCTCGGCTCGATGGACGCGGCCTCCTGGTTCCACGCGCGGGACACCCTGCGGAACGAGGGCACCGCCCGCATCGCCATCGTGTCGTGGGAGGTCGTTCCCGGCCAGAATGTCGCGTTGGGCAGCCTGCCGCCCTTCGCCGCGACGCCGGTCGCCACCTTCGTCTACGCGCTCTACGCCGCGCCGGGGCTGCACCGGCAGCGGGTGGACGGCGGCGCGCCGCTGGCCGTTCGGCTGGGGCGTGACGGCTTCACTCTGGAAACGCTGGCCGGGGGAGGGGCGCCATGACGGCCGTTGCCACGGTTGCCGCGCGTTCCACCGCCCAGCCCTCGGCCCAGCCCTCCGCGATGGTGGCGTTCCGGCGTTTCCACGCGGAGCTTCTCGCCTGCTGCGCGCCCGGCCAGCCGGTGGACGCGCCCCCGGCGTCCGACCGCCTGATCGCCGCGCTGCACGCGCTGACCGAGGCGGCGGTCCCGCTCGGCCCCGCCGCGCACGGCACCACGGTCAAGGCGGCCTTCGCCATGGCGATGCTGGCCGACCGGGCGCTGTCCGGCGCGCGGCCGGGCGAGGCGGTCGTCGCGTCGCGGCTGTTCGGCGCCAACGCCACCATGAAGACCCTGTTCGTCCAGGCCGACGACCTGATCCGGCAGGGCTCCAAGGGCGACCGCGACCTTGCCGCCGTCTACCTCGCGGTGCTGTCGCTCGGTTTCGCCGAGGATCCCGAGGCCGGCGCGCGGCGCACCTCGCTCCACGGCGTCGTGGTGGGCGAACGGACGCAGGGCGACCGGGTCAGCCCGCGCGCCTACGACCCGCCGGCCGGCGCCGTCATGGGGCCGGAGCAGCCGTCGTCGCGGCGCTGGTGGTGGGCGCTGGGCGGGGCGGTCGCGGCCTTCCTGCTGGTGTCGCATCTTCTGTGGGCCGACGCCGTGGGCGGCATCGACCGTGACCTGCGCGGCGCGCGCGCCGCCATCGAGGACATGGGGATGTCATGGTCGTATTGATGATCGCGCTGGAGCTTCTGTTCACCAGCATCGGCTCCGCCATCGCCTTCCTCGTGTCGCTGCTGGTCACGGTGGCGCCCTACGCGCTGGCCCTCCTGCCGGTCTACCTGCTCTATCTGGGCGCGCGGGCGGTCTGGCCGCGCCTGCGCCGCCGCTTCGCCAAGCCCAAGACCAAATCGAAATCCGCCGCCCGGCTCCAGCCGGTGACGCGCAAGCCGGCGCGTCCGGCGCCGTTGCGCGTCCACGCCGAGGCCATCCCCGCCCCGGCGAAGGCGGCCGCCGCCGCCCCGCCGCTGGCCCGCGTCTACGGCGAGGGGCTGGACATCCTGAAGCGCCAGATGCGCGGCGCCCTGCGGCGCGGCGACATCCCGTGGTTCCTCGCCTTCGGCGTCGGCGGCCCGGCGCTGCTCGCCACCGACCCCACCCATGTGCGCTGGCCCGAGGACGGCAGCGGCGAACTCGGAAGCTGGTGGTTCTGCGAGGGCGCGGCGATCCTGCACGCCGGCGCCGACTCCTCCGACGGCTCCAAGCTGGCCGCGTCCTGGCCGGGCCTGATGGCGGCGATGCGCAAGCGGCCGATGCGCCGCCCGCTGGACGGCATCCTTCTGATGATCGGCGCCGACGAGCTGCGCGCGGCGGCCGAACGCGACGCCCCGCGCGCCGCGCTGGTCAAGCGCGCGGCGGCCTTGCGCGAGCGTCTGCGGGCTTTGCGCGAGAACGCCGGGGTGGTCTGCCCGGTCCATGTCGTGATCGTCCGGGCCGAGGCGCTGGACGGCTTCGCCGAATTCTGCGCCGGGGTGCCGTCCAAGATGCTGGATGGTGTGTTCGGCTGGACCAACCCGCACGACTGGCTGGCGCCCTTCGACCCGCGCTGGGTGGACGAGGCGCTGGACCGCACCATCGCCGACGTCACGCTGCTGGAGGCCGACGCCTTCGCCGCCGGGACCGCCGGGGTGCGCCTGCCGCTGCTGCCAGCCCGGATGGACAGTTTGCGCCATCCGCTGGCGCTGTTCCTCGGCGGGGTTCTCGGCTCGGATGGACCCGGTTCGGCGGACGAGGACGAACCCTTTCCGCTGCGCGGCATCGCCTTCACCGGCGCCCACACGACTTTGGTGGGCGGACGCCGTCCGGCCTTCGCCCGCGACCTGCTGCCCGGCCGCGCCTTCGCGGAGGCCGGCTACGGCCGGGCGTCCGAGGGCGCCTATCTGCTGGCGCGGCGCCGCCGCCGTCAGGCCCAGGGCGCGTTGGCGGCCTCGGTCGTCGGGCTGTCGCTGGTCGCGTGGCAGGGGGTGGTCGCCGTCAAGGCCGGGGTACCCCCGGTCGCCGCCGCCGTCGAGGATCTGCGCAAGGGCATCCTGACCCGCGACAAAAACGTCGATCCGCAACTGGTCGGCCGGCTTCTCGCGGCCACCGCCCTGGTGGAGCAGAACAATCTGGCCACGCCGCTGCTGCCGACCTCGCTGGTCAGCGGGTTCGACACTGACAAGCGGCGGCTGGCGTCGGTCGCCGTGCGCCGCGCGGTGCTGCGCCCGATCCGCGACGCGCTGCTGCCCAGCGCCGCCCTGTCCGACCTGCCTCCGGTGCCCAACCCGCGCAACGTCGAGGACGTGCCGAGCTGGCGCCGCCTGACCGACCAGTTCGACCGCATCGCCGACCGCCGCATCGCCCTGGAGCGCTACGACCGCTTCCGCCGGTCGAGCGGCTTCGACGAACTGTCGGCGCTGGCGGCGAGCGTGTTCGGGACCTTCCCGAAACCGCCGGTGCCGGCCACCGACGGCTTCATCCTGCGCATCACGGCGGGCGCCGACCTCCCCAACCTCGACGCCAAGGCCATCGCGACGGCGGTGCGGGCCGAATCCGTCCGGCTCGCCGCGCCCCTCGCCGATGAACTCTACATCCGCCATCCCCTGCGCGTCCGCGCGGCGGCGCTGGCCGAACGTCTGAACACCCTGCCGGAAACCCCGACGGAAGACGACGTCGCGGAGGTCCGCCGCCTGGTGACCGCCGTGACCGAGGCCGCCGGCTGGCCGATCATGGTCGCGCTGCGGGCGCCGGCCCTCGGGCTGCCGGACGAGATCAAGGTGGCGCTGCAACGCGCCGCGCTGGCCGAGCTGCCGGGCAAGGACGCCGCCGAGCGCATCGGCGAGGCGCTGTCCAGCGCGGCGCTCGCCACCCGCGCCGCCCTGTTCGCGATTGAGGCGCCGCCGGTCGGCCGCTTCTTCATCCAGCCCGAGGACGGCGCGCCGCCGGTGCTGGTCTCCGCCATCGCGGCCTTGCCGGACGCGCTGGCCGCCGCCCTGCCGCCGCCCGCCCCGACGACGCCGCCCGAGGTAAAGGCCGCGCCCAAGCCGGTCGCCGAGGCGCCCCCGCCCCCCGCCCCGGTCAAGGCCGCCCCCGTCGCGCCCCCGGCCGCCGTGCCGGCCCCGACTCCGCCCCCGGCGGTCGTGGAGGCCAAGCCGCCGGTCCGGGAGCCGGCTCCTGCCGCTCCGCCTCCCGTGACCGTCGAGGCTCCGGTCGTGACGGAGAGCGCGCCGGAGCCGTCCGTGGCGCCGGATCCCGCTCCGCCGGTGGCCGTCGATACCGCCGCTCCGGTGCTGGCGAAGCTCGCCTCCAGCTTCTCGCAGACGCTGGCCGGGCGCTTCCCCTTCGTGCGGGGCGATTTGGCGCGTGGTGCGCCCGACGCCGATCCCGAGGATGTCCGCCGCTTCTACAAGCAACTCGACGAGGCGCGGCCGAAGCTGGGGCGCGACGCCACGCCCGAGGTCAGGGCCTTCCTCGACCGCATGGAGGCGGCGCGGCCGATGCTGGACGCGGTGGCCCGCTCCGCCGTCCTGACCGTCGATCTCACCTACGGCGTGAACCGCGCCGGCGAGGTCGGGGCCGAGCACATCATCGACTGGTCGGTCCGCTCGGGCGCCACGGCGGTCGGGTCGGGCACCGCCGCCACGCCGCTGGCCTGGAAGCCCGGCCAGCCGGTGCTGCTGAGCTTCCGCTGGGCCGCCGGATCGCCCTTCCGTCCGAAGAGCGCCGCAGCGAGCGAGGCGGCGGCCATCGCCGGCGACACGCTGACGGTGACGGAACGGGGGCCTTGGGCGCTGCTGCGCCTGTTGAAGGGACGCGCCGCGCCGTCTTCGGCGGGGCAGGGGGCGGTGTTCCGCATGGTGCTGCCGACCCAGACCATCACCGGGGCTCCGGCCCGCGACACCGTGCTGTTCATGGCCGCTTCGGTGAAGACGGGAAGCAAGTCCTCGCCGACCTTGTCCCTTCCCGACCTTCCCGCACGATTCCCTCAATGAAGGGTTGTCCCTTTAAAAAAGGGTGCTGTTACATTTCGTTTCAAGTTGATTCCCGATTCTACAGGCCTCCTGCGCAACCCGCAGGTCTCGGTTAATGGGTTGTTAAGTGGCTGACCTGTAAGAATAAGGAACGACGACAGTATAGTGTGGGTGGAAATATCGAATTTTCCAATGGTTGTGTTTCCAGGTCTTCCTTTGTTGAGGACACAAAAATACAACCGGGTGAATTTTCCAATCTCCAGTGAAGCTCAAATTCGACCTTTGCGTGCGTCGTTGCGCCTTGCGCGCAACGCGTTGGTCGGATGACTCGCGTAAAGCGCAAGGTTTCGTTTCCCACCATGCAATCCCTACCGTCCCCTGAAAGGCTTTGGATTATGGAAGACCGTAAGAAGCGTGCCCAGGACCTGATCAAGTACCACAGCTACGCCTCGGGTGCGCTCGGCCTTATCCCGGTTCCGGGTGCCGACGTCGCGGCGGTCAGCGCGGCCCAGCTCAACATGATCCACAAGCTGGCCAAGCTGTACGACGTGGAGTTCGCCCAGGAGCGTACCCGCGCCATCGTCGTCGCCCTGCTCGGCGGCGTGATGCCCGGCGCGCTCAGCACCAGTGTGCTCGGCTCGGCGGTGAAGGCGGTTCCGTTCGTCGGCACCGTGCTCGGCATGGCGGTGATGCCGGCCCTGTCGCTGGCCGCGACCCAGGCGCTGGGCCGCGTGTTCGCGCAGCATTTCGAGACGGGCGGCACGCTGCTGAATTTCGACGTCGACGCGATGCGCGAGCATTTCGCCAAGGAACTGGAGCGCGCCAAGGCCGAGACCTCGGGCTCTGCGGTCGACGCGCCGCAGATGGAGGATGCGCCGGTCCAGAAGGCCGGCTGATCCCAGCGGTTTGACGTCGAACGCCGGGCGGAAAGGAAAGCATCACCGTGTACGAGCTGATCTACATTGGCCTTTGCCTGCTGGTCGGGTTTCTCGCGATCGGCCGTCGGGGCGGGTTTCTGCTCTATGCTTTCCTGGCGGTGGTTCTCACCCCGCCCGGCGCCCTCCTGCTTCTGATTCTGTTGACGGCTCCCCGTAAGAAGGCCGTGAAGGCGTGACGATGGGAACGGGCAACACCAATCAGGACCGGACGGATTTACGGACGAAAGCCGTCGCGCTCGTGCGCCGGTCGTTTTCGTGCCTGCCGCTTTCACGGCTCTGTGCCGCGCTGCTGCTGCCCCTGCTTCTGCTGGCGGCGGTCCCGGCGCGCGCCGAATACTGGACCATCGCGTCGGAAGACCATTTCCCGCCCTACAACTACTCCTTCAACGGCAACCGCACGGGCATCGACACCGAGATCGTCGCCGCCCTGCTGAAGGAATTGGACGTCACCCCGGTCCACCGCCCGCTGTCCTGGAACGAAGTGCTTCAGGCGATGGACAACAACACGGCCGACGTCGGCTTCCAGTTCATCGCGTCGCCCGCCCGTTTCGCGCAGTACAACATGATCGGCCCGTTCCGCACCGGAACCACCGTCTTCATGGTGCGCAAGGACTCCACCATCACCTTCGACCGGCTGGAGGATCTGTCCCCCTACCGCATCGGCGTGGTGGAAGGCTTCAACTATGAATCGGCGTTCGACGCCGCCACCTATCTGGACAAGGTTCCGTCGAGCAGCAACGTGGTCAATTTCCGCCGCCTGATCCTGGGCCGCGTCGATGTCCTCGTCGGCGATCTGCACGTGCTGACCTACATGGCCAAGCAGGACGGCCGGCTGAAGGACGTGCGCGTGCTGCCCAAGCCGCTCGGCCTCGTTCCCCGCTACATCGCCATGCCCAAGGCGCGCAAGGAGAAGGCCGACCGCCTTCAGGCCGCCTTCGTCAAGCTGCGCGACAACGGCACCATCGACCGCATCGTCAACCAGTGGCTCGACCAATGAGCCGGCCCATCCCCCGTCCCTCGAAGCCCGCCTCGGCGCTGCTGGTGCTGACCGGGCTGGCGGACCGCGAGGTTCTGACGCGGCTGATCGTCACCGGCTGCATCTCGGCCACCGCCAACCTCATCAGCCTCGTCAGCCTGAGCGCCGAGCTGTCGGGCTGGCTGCGCGGCGAGGTGATGGACACCCCCTTCCTGGTCTTCTGCGCGTCTCTGATCGTCGGCTACATGTTCAGCAAGCGCTTCGTCGGGCTGCTGCTGACCACCGCCTTCAGCGCGCTGGCCGACACGCGCCGCCGATTTCTGCGCCACGTCACGCTGGGCTCCCACGGGGAAATCCTCGATCTGGAAGCCAAGCAGAGCTTCGACATGGCGAACTACCATCTGGAGCGCATCGCCGCCCTGATGCCGAACTTGTCGATCGCCGCCAACATGGCGTTGGTCGCGCTGGTCGCCTACGCCTATCTGTGGACGCTGTCGACGCTGGGCGCGACGCTGCTGCTGGGCGCCGCCGTTCTGGTCGGCGGCTGGTACGTCCGCGAGGCGCAGCGCACCCGCGCCATGCTGGGCGACGCCAAGACCTCCGAGCTGCGCATGCTCCAGGGCTTTTCCGAGCTGGTCGGCGGCAACGCCGAGGTCAAGCTGGGCAAGTCCCGCCGCGACGAGCTGGTCGCCGCCGTCGAGGCGGACATCGCCAGCTGGGAGGCGCTGAAGCGCCGCCACGGCCGCAGTCTGGGCGAGCTGTTCTCGTGGATCGCCACGATCATCGTCGGCTTCTCCGCCGTCTTCGTCTTCATCTTCCCGCGCATGGGGGCGATGTCCATCGCCGAGCTGCCGACGGTGACCTCGGTCATCCTGTTCCTGGCGCGTCCCCTGTCGAAATTCCTCAACGCCGTGCCCGACTACGTGGCGGCGGAGGACGCGGCCAACCAGTTGACCGCCCTGCTCGCCATCATGCCGGCGGCGGAATACGAGCCGTCGCGTCTGGCCCGCGCGCCCCGCCATTTCGACACCATCGAGTTGCGCGGCGTGAACTTCGCCTACCGGGCCGGCATGCGGCCGGAGCCCTTCATGATCGGCCCCATCGACCTGACCATCCGGTCGGGCAGCGTGGTCGGCATCGTCGGTTCCAACGGGTCGGGCAAATCCACCCTGCTGCGCGTCATCCCGCTGCTGTTCCGTCCCGACGACGGCCAGATCCTGATCGACGGGCAGCCGGTGGAGACCGACCGGATCGAGGCCTACCGCGACCTGTTCTGCGCGGTGTTCCAGGACCACCACATCTTCACGCGGCTGCCGCGCGGCAACGGCTTCGACGACGACCTGTTCCGCGAGATGCTGGCGTACCTGAAGATCGACCATCTGGTGCCGGAGACCGGCGACGGGCTGCTGAACCGCGACCTGTCGAAGGGTCAGCGCCGCCGTCTGGCGCTCGCCGTCGCGGTGGCCGAGGGACGTCCGATCATCATCCTCGACGAATGGACCTCCGACCAGGACGCCGAGTTCCGCACCCGCTTCGCCAACGAGATCATCGGCAAGCTCCAGTCGCTGGGCCGCACGGTGATCTTCGTCTCGCACGACGGCGACCTGTCGGCGATCTGCGACCAGACGATCCGCATGGTCGGCGGGCGCATGAGCGCGCCGGAGCACAATCAGAATCGGCAGGCCGCCTCGGCGCCCGCCGGCATCGACATCATCCAAGCCGGCCCCGGCCTTCGCGCCGACGCCCTGGCCTGCTTGCAGGAGACCGAGTGACATGGCCGACCAAGCCTTCGCCGCCGACGACATGGACGCCGCCCTGCCGAAGCCGAAGTCCCGCCTCGCGGGCCTGCTGGGGTTCTGGTACGAGGAGTACCGCCGGTCGCTGCTCTGCACGCTGCTCGTCGGCATCCTGATCTTCCTCTACTTCATCCCGTCGATCGTCATCTTCATCCCCGCCGGCCACGGCGGCGTGCTGTGGAAGCGTTTCCATCAGGGAACCCAGATCGCGCCGGCGCTGCCCGAGGGCGTGCACGTCATCTTCCCGTGGGACAAGATCGAGGTCTACGACCTCCGCCTCCAGGAGGACACGCGCTCCTACTCGGCCATCGCCAACGACGGCCTGAACGTCAGCATCGAGATCACGGTCCGCTATCGGCCCTACGCCGAGGCGCTGGCCTCCCTGCACAAGCACGTCGGTCCCCGTTATCTCGAAGTGCTGCTGGTGCCGGAGGTCGGTTCGGTCTCGCGCGAGATCGTGTCGCGCTTCAAGGCGGACGAGCTTTACGCCCACCGCCGCCTGCGGGTGCAGACCGAGGCCTACGAGCAGTTGGCCGACCGCGTGATGTACGCCCAGCTGATCGGCGCCGAGGCGTCCGGGCCGCGCGCCGACGCGTCGGTCAAGACCGGCTACGTGCTGATCCAGGACATCCTGATCCGCAACGTCTCGCTGCCCGACGCGATCATGGCGTCGATCGAGCGCAAGATTCAGCAGGACCAGGCCGCCCAGGAATACCAGTTCCGCCTGCAGCGCGAGCTGTTCGAGAGCCAACGCAAGCAGCTGGAAGGGCAGGGCATCCGCGCCTTCCAGGAGACCGTCCAGGCCAACCTGACCGAGAACTACCTGCGTTGGCGCGGCATCGAGGCGACGCTGGAGCTGGCCCATTCGCCCAACTCCAAGATCGTCGTCATCGGCAACGCCGCCAGCGGCGGCCTGCCGCTGATCCTCGACGCCGCGACCGACAAGAGCGGCGCCGGCGCGCTGCCCTCGGCCCCGGCTCCCGGCGTGACCATCGGTTCCGCTTCCGGCGTGCACCCGCCCGGCGCCCCGGTGGCCGGCGTGCCGACCAGCGTCGCGC
This sequence comes from Azospirillum doebereinerae, assembly GCF_003989665.1. GTDB lineage: Bacteria > Pseudomonadota > Alphaproteobacteria > Azospirillales > Azospirillaceae > Azospirillum > Azospirillum doebereinerae. The sequence continues at coordinate 42,181 of NZ_RZIJ01000019.1, forward strand.
TGCCGCCGACCGCCCAGCTGCCCTCGCTCAGCGGCGACGGGTCGCCCAACCAGACGCCGGTCGCGCAGATGCCCAGCCTGAACACCGGCCCGGCCGAGCCGACCACGTCTCACACGGCGACGCCTGCCCAGGGTTCGTCTCCTGCCGCGCCGGTTCCGCCGACGCCGCCGGCGGCCAAGACGGCGGCCTCGGCCCCGATCCTGTCGTCGATGTCTCCGTCCCGCCTGCTCGACCTCGTCAAGCCGAAGTGAGGCTGGGATGGATCTCTGGCGCCTCCTGCGACGCGACGCTCTCCGCAACGTCCAATCGCTGTTCCTGCTGGCTGCCTTCGCGGCCGCCCTCAACCTCTCGGTCCTGACGACGCTCAACGACGCGCTGCTGCATCTGGAGGACGGCCACGGGCTCGAACGCCTGCTGCTGATCTTCCTGGTGTCGGCCTTCGTCTGGCGCATGGCGCAGAACCTGCTGATGCGGATGGCGTCCAAGCGGATCCAGGCGGGGCTGGGCCGGCTGCGCGTCGATCTGCTGCGCCGGGCGCTCGCCGCCGACCTGCCGGACGTGATGGCGCTGGGTCCCAACCGCATCGCCCAAGCGGCGGGGGCGGAGCTGCAAATCCTGGCGCAGGCGGTGCCGACGCTGGTCATCAGCGTGCAGTCGGTGGCGGCGATCATCCTCTGCCTGGTCTACCTGTCGTCGCTGTCGGGTCTGGCCGTGCTGATCGTGCTGGCCAGCCTGGGGATCGGCGGCATCATCGTCGCCCGCATCGTCGCCAAGCTGGAGGTCCAGGCCGAAAGCATCCACGAGAGCGAGGTCGGGCTGACCGAGCGGGCCGACCACATCCTGAAGACCCTGCGCGAGTGCAAGGTCAACCGCCGCCGCCGCGCCAACGCGCTGGCCGACATCGACGCCTGCACCGGCGAGCTGCACCGCAAGCGGTTCCAGTTCAACGTGCTCTACGCCGACTACTACATGGCCAACGAGCTGGCCTACTACTTTTCGATCGCCGGGATCATCTTCCTGCTGCCGGCCCTGGCGGCGACGGAGATCTCGACCGTGGTGCTGTCGGCGCACGCCGCCGCCTTCGTCGCCTACCCGGTGATCACCATCGTCACCTCCTACCCGTCCTACATGGGCGCGGAGACGGCGGCGCGCAGCTACCTCGCCATCGAGGCGGAGCTGAAGACGCCGGCCCTGCCGCCCAAGCCCGCGCCCGGTCCGGCGGTGGACTTCACTGGCTTCTCCACCCTGGCGCTGGAGGGCACGACCTTCCGCCACGCCGGGCGCGACGGGATCGGATCCTTCTCCGTCGGGCCGATCGACCTGACGGTGGAACGTGGGACGGTGATCTTCGTCACCGGCCACAACGGCTCGGGGAAAAGCACGCTGGTCCATATGCTGCTGGGGCTCTACCCGGCGCACCGCGGCGCGCTGACGGTGGACGGCCAGCCGGTGGCGGCGGACGAGATGGCGTCCTACCGCGACCTGTTCTCCGTCGTCTTCTCCGACGTCCACCTGACCCGCCAGCTCTACGGCGCCCGCGACCTGGAGGACGGCTTCGCCGAGGAGCTGTTCGACCTGCTGGAGATCGCCGACAAGGTGGCGCTCGACGGCAACGCCTTCACCACGGTGGAGCTGTCGCAGGGCCAGAAGAAGCGCCTCGCCCTGGTCGCGGCCCTGCTGGAGCGCAAGCCCGTGCTGGTGCTCGACGAGTGGGCGGCCGACCAGTCCCCCTATTTCCGCCGCAAATTCTACCGGGAGATCATCCCCTGGCTGAAGGCGCGCGGCATCACCGTGATCGCGGTGACCCACGACGACGCCTATTTCGACGCGGCCGACGTGCAGATCCAGGTGGACCGGGGCAGTGCCCGCCGCTTGGTTCCCGCCCGCCCGGCCTCCGAACCCGAATCGCTTCCCGCCGTCTGACGATGGGTGGCTCCCTTCTCCCTCCCGCAACATTCAAGCGAGACTGAGGTCCAAATGATTCTCCTCACCGGTGGCACTGGCTTTCTCGGCGGCGCCTTCTACCTCGACGCCGTCAGGAACGGGAACGGGGCCGACTACATGCTGCTGGTCCGCGGCGCCGACGAGGCCGCCTGCCGCGCCCGTCTCGCGACCAACCTGAACCGCCACAGCGACCGCGAGACGGCCGATGCCGCCGCCCGCCTGTGCCAGATCCTGCCGGGGGACCTTCAGTCGCTGGCGACCAGCACCGATCCGCGCCTGGACCAGGTGACGAAGATCGTCCACATCGCCGCCGACACCTCCTTCGACAGCCGCCAGTCGGTGTGGGAAATCAACGTCGACGGCACGCTGGCGCTGGCCGGCCGCGCGCGCAAGATGAAGCACCTCCAGCGCTTCCTGCACATCGGCACCGCCTTCTGCTGCGGCGAGGCCCCGCACATGCAGATGGTGAAGGAGGCTCCGGCCGCCAGCCACACCGCCCCGCACATCGCCGAATACACCCGCAGCAAGGCGGCGACGGAACACGCGCTGGCCGCCGCCTTCCAGGACCTGCCGATCGTCGTCGCCCGCCCGTCCATCGTGGTCGGCCATACCAAGCTCGGCGTGCGGCCCAGCGCCAGCATCTTCTGGTACTACCGCCTGATCGACCGGACCGGCCTGCTGCCCTGCACCCCGGACGGCTTCATCGACATCATCCCGGTGGATTGGGCCACGGCCCGCCTGCACGACCTGCTGAACAAGCCCGACCTGAAGCACAAGCTCTACCACGTCTCGGCCGGTGAAGGGGCGCGCACGACCTGGACCGAATTCGAGAAGGGCTTCGCCGCCCATGGGCACGAGGGCCAGCGCCCCTACACCCGCTTTGACCACAAGGGGCCGGAAGGCTGGAAGCCGTTCGACGCGGCCTTCCGCGCCGCCTTCCCGGAGCGCACCCTGCTGAACCGGACGATGGCCGTGGGCGCCCGCAAGTACCACCGCTTCATCGCGCAGGACATCGCCTTCGACAACAGCCGCCTGCTGGCCGAAGGCTTCGCGCCGCCCCCGCGCTTCATCGACTACCTCGGCACCTGCCTGGCCAGCAGCGACGCGACCATCGGCGAGCAGTTCGTCGACGACGCCAGCAGCTTCGAGTTCGACGAGGCGCTGATGGCCGCGCCGGTCGCCGCCTGACGCGACGTTTGTTGGAAAGACGGATGCCATGCCCCTGCTGATCCCCACCCGTGTCGCGTCCAGCCCGATCGAGGGGCTGGGCCTGTTCGCCCAGGCGCCGGTCGCCGCCGGCACGCCGATGTGGGCGTTCGACGCCCGCATCGACCGCCTGCTGGAGCCCGACGCCGCGCTGCTGGTCGATTACCCGGAGCTTGCCCGGCTGATCGACGCGCATGGCTGCGTGATCGAGGGGCTGGGCATCCTGCTTCCCGGCGACAACGCCCGCTTCGTCAACCACGCGGACAGCCCGCTGATGGGCCGCGCCGACGCGGCGGACTGGCGGCGCTTCGTCGCCTTGCGCGACATCGCCGCCGGGGAGGAGATCACCTGCAATTACGAGGAGATCTGCGAGGATGTCCGCGAGGCCGGCGCCGCGCGCTACCTGAGCGGTGACGTGGGATGAACCCCTGGCCGCTGCGCACGAGCATCGTTTCCGGTTCCGAGTTGTCCGCCGAACGGCGGGCGGCGATGTTCGTCCTGCTCAGCGTCTGGTTCGAGGGCTACGGCGAGGCCTATTTCAACGAGGAACTGGCCGAGGTCGACCACTGCCTTCTCCAGGAGGATGCGGAGACCGGCGAACTGGTCGGCTTCGCCACCGTGTACCGGCGGGAGACGGAGATCGACGGCCGGGCGGTCGGAGTCCTGCTGACCGCGCATTGCATCCTCCACCGCCGTTACTGGGGGTCGAACGGGCTGGTGCGCGCGATGCTGAGCTTCATGCTGGATCGCGTCCGGGCCGATTCGTCCGACCGTGTCTGGTACTGGATGTACAGCGCCGTCGGCTACCGCTCCTACCGTTACATGCCGGTGCTGTTCCGCCGCCACGTTCCCGACCCCGACACGGCGCTCGATCCGCTCGACCGGGCCGTGCGCGACTGGGTGGGACGGGAGACCTTCGAGCAGTACTACGACCCGGAAGGCGGGTTCGTGGACTGGAACTGGCAAGGCTACGGGATGACGGAGGAGGCCCGCGCGATCAGCGAGGCCAAGCTCGACAGCCCGGCGGTCGCCCAGTTCCGCCGTGTCAACCCGCGCTGGGCCGAGAGCGTCGAAATCCTTTGCCAGGCGCGGCTCGACGACGGCAACCTGACCGATATGGCGCGGCGCTGGTTCCCGCGCGCCAAGAAATCCTAACCCTTTCCTCTCCGACCGATGGAATGATCCGACCGATGCGTTTTGCCGTTTCCGCCCGCACCGCCGCCACCGCCACCGCCGTCGTCGCCCTGGGCGCGGCTCTTGCGTCTCCGGCGCTGGCCCAGTCCAGCTTCGACATCACCGTCGGCGGCGATGGCTATTTCCAGGGCGCCTTCGTCGACCAGCGCCAGGACAGCGGCCTGCGTTCGACCGAATTCGCCAACCGCCTGCGCCTGACCATCTCGCCGAACGCCAAGGCCGACAACGGGCTGGAATACGGCGGGCGCCTGCGCCTGCTGGCCGGCAACGGCGACCCCGCGGTGTCGAGCCGGACGGTGGAGAACGACCGCGCCTTCCTCTACGCCACCGGCGGCTTCGGCACGGTGCAGGCCGGCGTGCTCAACGGTCTGTCCGACGAGTACGGGATGATCGGCCCCAACGTCGAGGGCGTGGCCGGCAGCGCCGACAGCAACGGGTTGCTGTTCCTGAACGGCTCCACCACCTATGGCGCGCTGCCGCTGACCGCGACCAGCGTGCGCACGCTGATCAGCTACGACGCCGGCACCAAGATCGTCTATCTCAGCCCGTCCTTCGGCGGCGTCCAGGCGGCCTTCTCCTACACCCCGCGCTCGGGCGACTCCAACACCTCGGTCAACCGCCGCAAGACCGACGCGCTGGGCGGCGGCCTGTCGTTCCACGACGTGATCGAGGGGGGCGCCGTCTACCAGGGCGTCTTCGACGCGGTGACGGTGGAGGCCAGCGCCTTCTACCAGACCGGCAAGACGGTCCGGCAGACCGACGGCGTGTCCGACCAGCGCTTCGAGAACCTGAACTCGTTCCATGTCGGGGCGAACGTGGCCTATGAGGGCTTCAAGGTCGGTGCCAGCTACGCCTACAGCGGCGACAGCGCCTATGCCAAGGACGCCCCGTCCAAGCGGGACCAGGAGGTCCTGATCGTCGGCGGGCAATACGCCAGCGGCCCGCTGCTCTTCGCCGCCAACTACGTGCGGGCGCGCGGCAACGATTCGGCGACCCTGTCGACCCCCGCCAAGGCCGACATCTGGCAGGGCGGTATCACTTGGACCGTGGCGCCTGGCCTGACCACCGGGCTGGAATACGACTACGTCCGCTCCAGCCTGTCCTCGACCACCGGCGGCGCCGACCTGAACGACCGCGCCGACATCGTGATGCTGGACACCCGCTTCGCCTTCTAAGGGACGAGGGAACGCCAAGACAAAAAGGAAAAGGCGCCGGAGACGGCGCCTTTTCCTTTTTGGTCACTGGGTCAGACGCGGTTCGGGAAGTCCCTGGACGCCGGGGTCGAACATCAGGACGCGCCCGCCATGGGGGTCCTCCGCCAAGTCGGCCGGTCCCCGGCTGAGCGAGGTGACCAGCATCGTCCGCAGGTCGTCCCCGCCGAAGGCGCACATGGTCGGCTTGCGCATCGGCACCTCGATGCGGCGGTCCAGCACGCCCTGCGGGGTGAAGCGCTTGATGCAGCCCTCGTCCAGGCAGCAGATCCAGTAACAGCCGTCGACGTCCACGGTGGCGCCGTCCGGCCGTCCGACCATCGCGCGCATGTCGACGAAGGGACGCCGGTCCCGCGCGGTGCCGGTGTCGGGATCGTAGTCCCAGCTCCAGACCATCCGCACGTCGCGGTGGGTGTCGGACGCGTAGAGGATGCGCCCGTCCGGGCTGAAGGCGGAGCCATTGGGGATGACGAACCCCGTCAGCCCCGTCTCCGTCAGCCCGTCGGCACGGGTGAAGCGGTACCACGCGCCGGACGTGTCGCCCTGCGTGATGTCCTTGACCATGCCGGACACCCAGAGCCGCCCCTGGCGGTCGCAGCGACCGTCGTTGAAGCGCATGCCGTCCTTCGGGAAGGGGGCGGCGGCGAGGCGCGCGACCGTCGCCTCCCCGCCCTCTTCCGGCAGGTCCACGTCGAAGACGCCGGTCTCGCAGCCGCAGACCGCACCGCCGTCCGGCCGCAGCACCAGGCTGCCGATCATCTCCGGCAGGGTCCAGCGGCGGTGACGGCCGCTGGAGGGATCCAGCCGGTGGACGCTGCGCCCCGGAATGTCGATCCAGGTCCAATCCCGGCGGTCGGCGTCCCACACGGGGTTCTCGCCGTTGCCGTTGCGCAGATCCGGAACGGCGACCGCGTCGAGCCCGATGACGGTGACCGTGGTCACTTCACGCCTCCGGTGCCGGCGCCGACCGTCCGGCCGTCCGGCGTCGGTCCGCCGCCGTCGCCCTTCAGGTGCTTGAGCAGCGGCAGCAGCAGCGTGATCGCGGCGACCAGCAGCAGGCCCAGCGTGATCGGGCGGGTGTAGAGGAAGTCGAGGCTTCCCCCCGACAGCGACAGGGCGCGGCGGAAGCTCGCCTCGGCCATCGGCCCCATGATCAGGGCCAGCACGACCGGCGAGGCCGGGTAGTCCCAACGCTGCATGAAGAAGCCGACCACGCCGGTCGCCAGCATGATGCCGACGTCGAACATGCTGTTGTTGATGGCGTAGGCGCCGACGACGCAGAGCGTGAGGATCAGCGGCGTGAGGATCGAGCGCGGCATCTCCAGCACCTTGCCCATCAGGCGCAGCGAGGAGAGACCCAGCACCAGCAGCGCCGCGTAGCAGAACAGCATGCCGGCGAACAGCGTGAAGACCAGGCCGGCGTGGTCCTTGAACAGCAGCGGACCGGGTTGCAGACCCTGCATGGTGAGCGCGCCCAGCATGACCGCCGTCACCGCGTCGCCGGGGATGCCCAGCGTCATCATCGGCAGCAGGTCGCCGCCGGTGCAGGCGTTGGCGCCGGATTCGGCGGCGGCGACCCCCTTCAGTTCGCCCTTGCCGAAATTCTCCGGATTCTTGGAGAAGCGCTTGGCCTCGTTGTAGGCGACGAAGGAGGCGATGTCGGCGCCGGCGCCGGGAATGATGCCGACGATGATGCCCAGGCCCGACGAGCGCAGGATCGTGAAGATCAGGCCCTTGAAGACGTCCCAGGGCGGGATGATGCGGCCGATGTGGACCTTCACCTCGGCGCGGGAAGCGGGTTGGCCCAGCGACTTGAAGGCTTCCGACGCCGCGAACAGGCCGATCATCACCGGGATGAAGGGGACGGCGAGCAGCTCGTTGAAGCCGCCGGTGAAGCGCGGGAAGCCGCCCATCGGGTCCATGCCGACGGTGGACAGCAGCAGGCCGAGGAAGCCGGCGATCAGCCCCTTGACCAGGGATTCGCCCGACACGCTGGTGATGATCGACAGGCCGAACACGGCCAGCGCGAAGGTCTCGGCGGCCGAGAACTCCAGCGCGATGCCGGCCAGCAGCGGGGCGAGGAAGATCAGCATGAAGACGCTGAAGGTGCCGCCGATGCAGGACGAGAGGGTGGCGGTGCCGAGCGCGATGCCGGCCTGCCCCTTCTGGCTCAGCGCGTAGCCGTCCATCGCCGTCGCGGCGGCGGCGGGCGTGCCCGGAATCTTGAGAAGGATGGCGGTGATCGAGCCGCCGTAGATGCCGCCGAAGAAGACGCCGGACAGCATCAGGATGGCGGGAGCCGGGTCCATCCCGAAGGTGAAGGGCAGCAGGATCGCCACGCCCATGGTGGCCGTCAGGCCGGGCAGCACGCCGATGATGATGCCCAGCGCCACGCCCATCAGGGCGAGCAGCAGGGTTACCGGATCCGCCGCCAGATTGGCGAACCCCTTGAGGAGCATGTCGATTTCATACATCTTCCGGACTCCTCGCCTACAGCTCGGCGGCTTCGAACAGGCTTCCGACGGGCAACGGGATCTGCAGGCCGTACAGGAAGATCAGGTAGAGGAAGGCGGTGATCCCGACGGCGAGCAGCGGGGTGCGCACCCAGCTTCGCTGTCCCATCAGCCGCATCATGCCGATCAGGAACACCACCGTCGTCGGAAGGTAGCCGATCAGCGAGATCAGGTAGATGTAGACGGCCGTCGCCACCACCCCGATGGCCACGGGGGCGAAGCGGAAGCCGGTTCCGGGCTGGGCCGGCTCTGCGGCGCGCTCCTGGTTCCGCCGCGTCGGCAGCAGGCGGCCGATCACCAGGATGGCGCTCAGCACGATCAGGATGCCCGCGTAGATCAGCGGGAAGCGGGCCGGCCCGACGTCGCTGTCCAGGCCGGTGGTCGGGAAGTCGCGCGACACGGCGATGGCCGCGACGGCGACCACGGCGACGATGATGCCGGCGGCGATGTCCGCGGAACGCGGCGCACCCGCCCCCGGGGCTCCCTCGGGAGAATGACTCATTCGACGTCTCCTCGGACGGGGCGCGGCGGTGATGCCGGCCGTGCCCCGCCGTCCTTCTTGCTTACTGGCTTGCTTACTTGGCCATGCCGAGCTTGGTCATCAGGTCCTTGAAGAAGGTGTTGTCCTTCTGCATGACCTTGCCGAACTCGGGACCGTCGGCGTAGGCCAGGGTCAGGTTCATCTTGGTCAGCGTCTCCTTGAAGGACGCCTCCTCGACGGTCGCCTTGGAGGCCGCGCGCAGCGTCTCGACCACGGCCTGCGGGGTCTTCTTCGGAACGACGATGCCGCGCCAGGTGTAGACCGACAGGTCGACGCCCTTCTCCTTCACGGTGGGCACGTCCGGGAAGGCCGGCGAACGCTCGTCGGCCAGGACGGCCAGGATGCGCAGCTTGCCGGCGGCGACGTGGTTCACCACCTCGGCCGGGCTGACGCTGACGGCCTCGATGTGGTTGCCGAGCAAGGCGGTGACCGCCGGGTTGGCGCCGTCATAGGGGATGTGGTTGAAGGTCAGGCCGGTCTTGTCCTGAAGCGCGGCGGCGGCGAGGTGCCAGATGGCGCCGGTGCCCGAATTGCCGATGCGGACCTTGCCGGGGTTCGCCTTGGCGTTGGCGATGAAGTCCTCGTAGGTCTTGAAGGGCGAATCCGCGTTCACCGTGATGGCGCTGGGCTCGGCGTTCAGGCGGGCGATCGGGGTGAAGTCGTCGGCGGTGAAGCGGGCGATCCCCATGTGCGGCAGCATGGTGATCTCGACGGTGCCCATGCCGATCTTGTAGCCGTCGGCGCGCGCGGCCATGATCTCGGTCAGGCCGACCGCGCCGGCGCCGCCGGTCTTGTTGACCACGCCCATCGACTGGGGCAGGTGCTTCTTGGCGGCGTCGGCGTAGGCGCGGGCGACCAGATCGGTGCCGCCGCCGGCCGCGTAGGGCACGGTCAGCTCGATCGGCTTGGTCGGGTATTCGGCGGCCGTGGCGGCGACCATCAGGCTGGCCGAGGCCAGGGCGCCGACGACGGCGCCGGTCAGAAAGCGATAACCCTTCATAAGCGTTCTCCCTGCAAACTTGCTTGGCGATGGTGGGTGTGGGGTGAGGAAAAGCGGGAACCCGTGGCGCTTGGCGCGCTCCTGTGCGGGCGGTGTGATCATGAGCCGGGGTTCAGCGTCTTCCAGGACGCGACGAAGGCGGCGGCCCGTTCGGCGATCTCGGCGGTGGCCATGCCCGGCTTGTAGAGGGCCGATCCCAGGCCGAAGCCGGCGACGCCGACCTCCAGGAAGGGGGCCATGGTGTCCGGGGCGATGCCGCCCACCGGCAGCAGGCGGGTGCCGGCCGGCAGCACGGTGCGGATCGCCTTGACGATGGTCGGGTTGATCTGCTCGGCCGGGAACAGCTTCAGCGCGTCGGCGCCGGCCGCCAGCGCGGCGAAGGCCTCGGTCGCCGTGGCGACGCCCGGCACGCAGGCCAGCCCCGCCGCCTTGGCGGCGCGGATCACGGCGGTGTCGGCGTGCGGCATCACCACCAGATCGGCGCCGATCTCCTTGAGGCGGGCGACCTGCGCCACCTCCAGCACGGTGCCGGCGCCGACCAGCGCGTCCCGCGGCAGCAGGCGGCGGATCGCGGCGATGCTGTCGAACGGATCGGGCGAGTTGAGCGGCACCTCGATCAGCCGGAAGCCCCGGTCGTAGAGCGCCTGGGCGGCGTCCTCGCATTCGGCGGGCTTCAGCCCGCGCAGGATGGCGACCAGCGGCAGGGCGGCGAAGGCGGCGTCGAGGCGGGCCTTCAGGCTTTCATCAGACATGCTTGTCCTTTCCAGCCGGCGGCGCGATCAGGCCGGCGGCGATGGCGAACTGGAAAAGCCCCTTGGGCGCGGTGTTCTCGAGCCGGGCGGTGGGCTCGATGCCCAGCAGGCCCAGCCCCTGGACGTAGCGGCGGCAGAGCGCGCCCTCGCCGATCAGCAGCAGCGGCCGGCCGGCGTGAATCTCGCCGCCCATGAGCGCGAGGCCGGAGACCATCTCGTGCCCGATCAGCAGGCCGGACAGGTAGTCCTTCAGCAACGCCGGCGCCATGCGCCGCGTGATTCCAAGGGTGCGCGCGGCGAAGAGCTGGTGCGTCAGGTCGCCCGGCCCGCTGGCCTGCGCCGCCCGGACGCCGTCGGCGAAGGCCGCGTCGCGGGCGCCCGTGTCGGCCTCCGCGTCCGCCGGCATCAGGCGCCCGAGGATGGAGTGCTTGGTCAGGACGGCGAAGACCTCGCCGGTCATGTAGGTGGCGAAGCGGGTCATCCGCCCGTCGCTGATCCGCACCCATTTGGAATGGGTGCCGGGCAGCACCATGCAGGCGTCGCGCGCCCAGTCGGGGCGGTCGGCCAGCACGCCGGCGATCTGGATCTCCTCGCCGCGCAGGATGTCCGGCGGGGCGTCGGGCGGGTCGTAGGTGACGCCCGGCGCGATCAGGATGCTGGTTCCCGACGCGCTGTCGACGGTGATGGCGTGGGCCGCCAACGTGCTCGTGTCCGCCGGGCAGGCGACATAGGGCGCCTCGGCCCAGCCCTGGGCGCTGCCGACCATGCCGCCGGCCACCACCGGAATCCCGGCGTTGGCGGACAGCCAGTCGCCGCACAGATCGGCGAAGGCCTGCTCGAATCCGGGAAGGCCCGGCTGCGGCAGATTCTGGATGCCGTGCGCGTTGGCGCGCTGCTCCAGCACGGTGCCGCCGCCGTCCATGAGGAATCCACGCAGACTGGAGGTGCCCCAGTCCAACGCGATCAGGGCAGCCCCGTCGCGCTTCCGTCCTGTTTCCATCCCAATTCCCTTGATATCGCGTCGGCGGTGGCCCGGACCATGGGGCCGAGTTCCGCCATCCGTTCGTCCGGCATGTAGGGCACGGCGCTCGCCACGCTGATCGCGGCGACCACCTGGTTGCTGATGTCGCGCACCGGCGCGCCGACGCAGCGGACGCCGATCTCGTTCTCTTCCAGGTCGAGCACCCAGTCCCGCCGCAGGAAGCCCGCCATCAGCTTTTCGTATTTCGGCCACGGCACCGGGCCGGGCCGGTCGCCCGGCGTCGAGGCCGCCGCGTGCAACTCGCGCCAGCGCGACGGCGGAATGCCCAGCATCAGCGCCTTGCCGATTCCGGTCGAGGCCAGCGGCATGCGGAGGCCGACGCGCGACCGCATCTCCAGCCCGCGCGTGCCGGGAATCTTGTCGAGGTAGAAGACCTCGCCGCCGTCGACCACGCCCAGATGGACGGTGTCGCCGGTGCGCCGGGCCAAATCCTCGATGTGGGGCCGCGCCAACGCCACCAGCGGACGCTGCTCCAGCGCCTTCATGCCGAGCTGGATCAGCTTCGGCCCCAGCAGATAGCCCTTGTAGGGCACGTGGTGCAGGTACCCCTCCGCCACCAGGCTGTTCAGCATGCGGTGGACGGTGCTGCGCGGCGTGTTCAGCCGCGCGGCGATGCCCTTCACCTCCGTCGTGCCCGTCGCCACGCACTCGATCGCCGCCAGCCCGCGAAGCAGGGTCTGGGTGCCGGTGGCCTGCCGCTTTTCGGGCGTGGCCGGATCGATCGCGTCCATGGTCTGGGTCATCGGGTCGGTTCTGGTGGGCATCGTGTCACCTTGATGACGCGACCGTAGCGGCCGCGTTGTATGTTGTCAAATCCAACATAGATAAAATCATATAGTGAGACATTCGGCTAGCGGACGATCTGACGCAGCGGGATCGGGAAACTTGACCCGATGGCCGCATCTGCCTAACATCCTGCGTATATTGAGCAATATGTCTCAATAAATGAGACATTATGCGTTCGGCCCGCCGATCGCCCCGCGCCGCGTCCGTCCGGACGCGAGGCCGGGAATCGCGGTCCGTGCTGCGTTTTCAACGATCGCAAGGAAGGACACGGCAATGTTCGGGGATTTGAAGGGCCGGCGCGTGCTGGTGACGGGCTCGACCCAGGGGATCGGTCTGGCGGCGGTGGAGGCCTTTGCGCGGCACGGCGCGCTGGTCGGCATGAACGGCCGCAAGACGCCGGCCGACCTCGACTCGACGCTGGCCCGATTGAACGAACTGGACGGCGAGGTCGCGTTCTTCTCCGCCGACGTGTCGTCCAGCGCCGAGGCCGCGCGTCTGGTGGAGGCCTTTGTCGCGCGCTTCGGCGGGATCGACGTGCTGATCAACAACGCCGGCGGCCTCGTCGCCCGCAAGCCGCTGGAGGAGATCGACGACGAATTCTTCGACGCGGTGACCGACCTGAACGCGCGTTCCGCCCTGATGGTCACCAAACACGCCCTGCCGCACCTGAAGGACTCGGCCAAGCGGAGCGGCACCAGCGCGTCGGTGATCCTGGTTGGGTCGGTGGCCGGCTACACCGGCGGCGGCCCCGGCGCCGGGCTGTACGGCGCGGCGAAGGCGTGGCTGCACAACATCCAGAAGAACTGGGTGGCCTTCCACACGAAGGACGGCATCCGTTTCAACACGGTGTCGCCGGGCACCTTCGACACGGCCTTCCACGCCGACAAGGACACGGACACCAAGGCCCGCATCGGTGCCGGCTTCCCGATGGGCCGCTTCGGCCGTCCGGAGGAATGCGCGCCGACCTTCCTGTTCTTCGCCTCGAACGCGTGCAGCGGCTACATCACCGGGCAGGTGCTCGACGTGAACGGCGGCCAGTACATGCCCTGAGGCTGGGCACGGCATGGGGATGGGCGGCTTTTATCGGCCGCCCATCCCCATGGGTTTTCACTTCAGGATTGGATCAGTTCATCTCTTCGGCGTAGTGGCAGGCCACCAGCCGTTCGTCCACCGGGCGCAGGGCCGGAACGTCCACGGCGCAACGGTCCGTCGCGTAGGGGCAGCGCTTGTGGAAGGCGCAGCCGGGCGGCGGGTTCAGCGGCGAGGGAAGCTCGCCCTTCGGCACCACCCGCTCCAGCCGCAGGGCCGGGTTCACGCGCGGCGTCGCCGCCAGCAGGATTCGGGTGTAGGGGTGGCGCGGCCGGGCGAAGACCACGTCCTTCGGACCGTGCTCCACTGGCTTGCCGAGATACATCACCATGATCGCGTCGGCGATGTGCCGCACGACGCTGAGGTCGTGGGAGATGAACAGGTAGGCGAGGTTCAGCTCCTCCTGCAGATCCATCATCAGGTTCAGCACCTGCGCCTGGATCGACACGTCGAGCGCCGACACCGGCTCGTCCGCCACCACCACGCGGGGGTTCAGCATCAGGGCGCGCGCGATGGCGATGCGCTGGCGCTGGCCGCCGGAGAACATGTGCGGGTAGCGGTCCACCTGATCGGGCCGCAGGCCGACCTTGCCCATCATGGCGACGGCGCGGGCGCGGCGTTCGTCCTTGCCGATGTCGGTGTTGATGACCAGCGGCTCGGTCAGGATCGAGCCGACCGTCTTGCGCGGGTTCAGCGAGCCGTAGGGGTTCTGGAACACCATCTGCACCGTGCGGCGCAGCGCCTTCATCTCCGACGCGCTGCGGCCGACGACGTCGCGGCCGTCGTAGTGCAACTCGCCGGAACTCGGCGGCTCGATCATGGTGACGGAGCGGGCCAGCGTCGACTTGCCGCAGCCGGACTCGCCGACCACCGCCAGCGTCTTGCCGGCCTGGAGCTGGAACGACACGCCGTCCAGCGCCTTGACGGTCGCCATCGGCTTGAAGACGCCGCGCTTGACGGCGTAGTGCTTGCGCAGGTCGCGCGCCTCCAGCACCACGGCCTGGTCATCGGCGTTGATGGGGGCGGGGGCCTGTTGCAGGGGCAGGGTGCTCATTGGACCGCCTCCCCGGCGGCGTACGCCCCATCGGGCAGGGGGTAGAAGCAGCGCGCCTTGCCGTTGTCCACGTCGAACAGGGCCGGGCGCTCGGCGTGGCAGCGGTCGGTGGCGAAGCGGCAGCGCGGGCTGAACAGGCAGCCCGACGGGCGGTCGGCGATGCCGGGCACCATGCCGGGAATCGTCGGCAGCCGCCGCTTGCCCAATGCCCGTTCCGGCAGCGCGTCGAGCAGCGCCCCGGTGTAGGGGTGGCGCGGGCGCTCGAACAGACTGGCGACGGGACGGGTCTCGGCGACCTGCCCGGCGTACATCACGACGACGCGCTGGGCGGTCTCCGCCACCACGCCCATGTCGTGGGTGATCAGGATCAGGGCCATGCCCCGATCCTTCTGCAAGCGGACCAGCAGATCGAGGATCTGCTTCTGGATGGTCACGTCGAGCGCGGTCGTCGGCTCGTCGGCGACCAGCAGGCGCGGGTTGCAGGCGATGGCGATGGCGATCATCACGCGCTGGCTCATGCCGCCCGAGAGCTGGTGCGGGAAGGCTGACAGCCGGGTCTCGGGCGCGGGGATGCCGACCTGCTCCAGCAGGTCGATGGCGCGGTTGCGCAGCGCCTTGCCCGACAGCCCCTCGTGCACGCGCAACGTCTCCATGATCTGGAAACCGACGGTGAAGCAGGGGTTGAGGCTGGTCATCGGCTCCTGGAAGACCATGGCGACGTCCTTGCCGGTGATCGCCCGGCGCTGGGCCGGCGGCATGGTCAGCAGGTCCTTGCCGCCGAACGCCATGCGGTCGGCGACGACCTTGCCGTTGGATCCCAGCAGGCCCATCACCGCCAGCGAGGTCACCGATTTGCCGGAGCCGGATTCGCCGACGATGCCGACGACCTCGCCCTCGTCCACGGTCAGGTCGATTCCATCCACCGCGCGGAAGGTGCCGGCGCGGGTGGTGAACTCGACCGACAGGTTCTTGATGTCGAGAAGAGGCATGACGTCAACGTTTCAGCTTGGGGTCGAGCGCGTCGCGGAGACCGTCGCCCAACAGATTGAAGGCCAGCACCGTCACCAGGATCGCCACGCCGGGCCAGGTGACGACCCAGGGCGCGCGCTGGAGGAACTGGAGGGAGGAGGCCAGCATGGTGCCCCATTCCGGCGTCGGCGGCTGCGCGCCGAGCCCCAGGAAGCCGAGCGCGGCGGCGTCCAGGATGGCGGTGGAAAAGCCCAGCGTCGCCTGCACGATCAGCGGCGCCAGGCAGTTCGGCAGCACGACGATCAGCATCAGCCGCAGCGGACCGGCCCCGGCGACGCGCGACGCGATGACGTAGTCCTTGTTGACCTCCGCCAGCACCGCCGCGCGGGTCAGCCGGGCGTAGTGTGGGATGACGACGACCGACACCGCCAGCATGGCGTTGGTCAGCCCCGGCCCGAGGATGGCGGCGACCACCACGGCCAGCAGCAGGCTGGGCAGCGACAGCAGGATGTCCATGAAGCGCATGACCAGCACGTCGGTCGTGCCGCCGAAGAAGCCGGCGATCATCCCCAGCCCCAACCCCACGGCCAGCGACAGGGTGACGACGATCAGGCCGATCATCATCGACAGCCGCGCCCCGTACATCAGGCGGGACAGCATGTCGCGGCCGATGTCGTCGGTGCCCAGGATGAAGCGCCACGTCCCGGCGTCGTACCAGACCGGCGGGGCCAGGATCGCCTCGCGGAACTGGATGTTGGGGTCGTGCGGGGCCAGCAGTTCGGCGAAGAGGGCGACCAGGGCGATCGCGACGATCACCACAAGGCCGAGCATCGCGCCCTTGTTCTGCTTGAAATGATACCAGAACTCCACCAGCGGGTGCGGCGGGCGGGTGACCGGGGCCGGAGCGGCGGCCGGAGACTGGCTTGGCGTGGAGATTTCGGTGGTCATGACTCGGTCTCAGGTCCTCACCGCGCGTGGCGGATGCGGGGGTTGAGGACGCCGTACAGCACGTCCACCAGCAGGTTGACCAGGATCACCGCGGTGGCGATCAGCAGGACGCCGCCCTGCAGCGCCGGGTAGTCGCGCCGTCCGATGGACTCGATCAGCCATTTGCCGACGCCGGGCCACGAAAAGATCGTCTCGGTCAGGATGGCGCCGCCCAACAGCGTGCCGACCTGGAGGCCGATGACCGTCACCACCGGAATCAGCGCGTTGCGCAGCGCGTGCATGCCGATGACGCGGCGGTCGGCCAACCCCTTGGCGCGGGCGGTGCGGATGTAGTCCTCGCCCAGCACCTCCAGCATGGCCGAGCGCGTCATGCGGGCCACCACGGCCAGCGGCACGGTGCCGAGCACGATGGTCGGCAGGACCAGATGGTGCAGCGCCGACCAGAAGGCGCCGTATTCGCCGGCCATCAGCGTGTCGATCAGCATGAAGCCGGTCGCCGGCTCCACGTAGTAGAGCAGGTCGAGCCGCCCCGACACCGGCGTCCAGCCCAAGCCGACCGAGAAGAACAGGATCAGCAGCAGGCCCCACCAGAAGATCGGCATCGAATAGCCGGTCAGGCTGAGGCCCATCACGCCGTGGTCGAACAGCGAGCCGCGCTTGACCGCCGCCAGGATGCCGGCCGGCAGCCCGACCAGCGTGGCGAAGAGCATGGCGCAGAACGCCAGCTCCAGCGTCGCCGGGAACAGCGTGACGAACTCGTCGAACACCGAATTGCGGGTGATCAGCGACACGCCGAAATCGCCGCTCAGCACGTTGCCGACGTAGTCGAGGAACTGCTGCCACAGCGGTTGGTCCAGCCCCAGCTCGTGGCGGAACTGGGCCAGCCGCTCGGGCGGGATGCCGCGCTCGCCAACCCGCACCTCGATGGGGTCGCCGGGCACGAGCCGGATCAGAATGAAGGTTAGAAAGGTGATGCCGAGAAAGGTCGGAATCACCAAGCTCACCCGCGTCAGGATGAAGCGAAGCATCGCGAGGTCACTCTTTTGAAAGCACGGTCGAACGCAAAAGGCCGCGTCGGCGGCCGGAAAACTTCATCCTCTCCCCGGAACGGGGGATCGGGCGGAAGGAGCGGCTCCCCAGTCCCTGGGGCGCGGCATTCACACACAACGCCTGTGCAACGTCAATGCGGGCGACTGTGACATAAAGCCCTCCTCCGGCGATGGGAGAAGGGCGTCACGAACCCGTTGCGCCGTCCGGAGGCGGCCGCCCTGTTCCCCGGAACCGGGAAAAGAGGCGGCCGCCTCAAGCGGTTACTGCTTCAGATCGACGTCCAGGAAGCGATGGACGCCGAACGGGTCCATCTTGAAGTTGACGACGTTCTTGTTCAGGCCGACGTGCACCACCGAATGGGCGATGGTGAACCAGGGGGCGTCTTCCTTGAAGATGACCTGCGCCTGCTCGTACAGCTTGGTGCGCGCGCCGATGTCGGTCGTGCGCTTGGCCTGGACGGCGAGGTCGTCGAACTCCTTGTTGCACCACTTGGACAGGTTGCTGCCGCCCGGACGGGCCGCCTCGCAACCCAGCAGGTTGTACAGGAAGTTGTCGGGATCGCCGTTGTCGCCGGTCCAGCCGAGCATGCCCATCTGGTGCTCGCCCTGCTGCATGCGCTTGCGGTACTCGCCCCACTCGTACTGGACGATCTTGGCCTTGATGCCGACCTTGGCGAGGTCGGCCTGCATCATCTCGGCGATGCGCTTGGCGTTGGGGTTGTAGGGGCGCTGCACCGGCATCGCCCACAGGTCGGTCTCGAAGCCGTTGGGGAGCCCGGCGTCGGCCAGCAGCTTCTTCGCGCGCTCCTGGTCGTAGGGGTAGTCCTCGATGGCGTTGTTGTAGGACCACATGGTCGGCGGGATCGGGTTCTTGGCCGGGACGCCGGCGCCCTGGTAGACCGCGTCGACCACCGCCTTCTTGTCGATCGCCATGCTGACGGCGCGGCGGACGCGCACGTCGTCAAACGGCTTCTTGGTGACGTTGAAGGACAGGTAGCCGACGTTCAGGCCTTCCTGCTCCTGGACGACGATGGCGGCGTCCTTCTTCATCGCCTCGATGTCGGCCGGGTTCGGGTACGGCATGATGTGGCACTCGCCGGCCTTCAGCTTGGCGTAGCGCACGGCCGCGTCCGGCGTGATGGCGAAGACGAGGTTGTCGAGCGGCTGCTTGCCGCCCCAATAGCCCTCGAACGCCTTGTAGCGGATCACCGCGTCCTTCTGGTAGGCGACGAACTGGAAGGGGCCGGTCCCGACGGGAACCTGGTCCAGCTTCTCCGGCGTCTTCTTCTGAAGGAGCTGGTCGGCGTATTCGGCCGACATGATCGGCGCGAAGGGCATCGCGAGGTTGGCGAGGAAGGGCGCCTCGACCGAGTTCAGCGTGAACTTCACGGTCAGGTCGTCGACCTTCTCGATCGACTTCAGCAGCTTGGGCATCGCCATGTCGGCGAAGTAGTCGTAGGAGCCGCCCGACACCTTGTGGAACGGGTGGTCCGCCTTCCACTGCCGGTTGAACGAGAACAGCACGTCGTCGGCGTTCGCGTCGCGGGTCGGCTTGAAATCGTTGGTGCTGTGCCACTTGGCGCCGGCGCGCAGCTTGAACGTGTAGGTCAGGCCGTCGTCGGAGATCGTCCAGGACTCGGCGAGGCCGGGAATGACCTTGGTGCCGCCGGCCTCGAATTGGACAAGATTGTTGTACACCGGCAGAGCCACGTCGAAGCTGGTGCCCGTCGTGTTCAGCATCGGGTTGAAGTTTTCGGGGCTGCCCTCGGAGCAATAGACAAGGGTCTTCGCGGCCTGGGCCGGCGCCGCAAGCGCCAGCGCCGCGGCCATACCAAGCCCGGCACCCAGCAGGATGCGCTTCATTCTTCTAGCCTCCCGATATCCGGTTTGAACGAGTGAGATTCGCCACGTGGCCTTTTGATTTCTTGAGCCATTTGGCTCGTGCCCGACGCGGCTGTCAACGTGAACATGCATACGTCGCCGGTCCACTCTACGGCGCATTCTTTCAAGTGCCAAGGCGGTGTTTCCGAACGGTTTTCCGGCAGCAATGGGTAACAGTTGCAAAGGTAAATTCATTGTTGACCAAAAGGGCATGGCTCTACCCTTGCGAATCCGCGCAACGTCCGGACGGGGAGGGCGAGCGGCAGCCATGCGCACCCGTCCTAACCGGCAGGCCGGACGCCCGTGCTAGGGTCGATTCCACCGTTCGCCCGCGAATGGATCCTCCTCTCCATCACCGCTCGGCCCCCGATGCTTTCCGCCCTGCGCGCCAGCCCCTTCGCCGCCTACGGCCTTTACCTGTTCGGTTCCGCCCTGTTCGCCTCGAATCCGGTGCTGGGGCGTGCACTGGCCAATCTGGTGCCGCCGGTCGGGCTGACCTTCTGGCGCTGGGGCATCGCGTTCCTCATGGTCCTGCCCCTGGCCTTGCCGGGGCTTCTGACCCATCGCCGCCAGTTGTTGAAGGATTGGCGGCGCTACATCCTGCTGGGCGTGTTCGGGCAGGGGATCTCAGGGGCCGTGGTCTATTACGGGCTGGCCCACACCGGCGCCACCAACGCCAGCCTGATCTACGCCACCAGCCCGGTGTTCACCCTGATCATCGCGGCGGTCTGGCTGGGCGAGACGATCCGGATGCGCCAGATCGCCGGCATCCTGGTGGCGATGGCCGGGGTGCTGGTGATCCTGACGCGCGGCGACACGGACGCCCTGCTGCGTCTCTCCTTCCATTTCGGCGATCTGCTGATCCTGGCCGGCGCCGTGTCCTGGGCCTTCTTCACCATCCTGCTGCGCCAGACCAACCCGCCCTTGCCGGCGATGACCAGCTTCGCGGCCAACGCGCTGGGCGGTCTGCTGGTGATGGCGCCCTTCTACGCCTGGGAAACCGTGGCGGTGCGTCCGGTGCCCTTCAACGCCACCACGATCCTGTCCATCGCGGCCGTCGCGCTGTTCGCCTCCGTCCTCGCCATCATCGTCTACCAGAAGACCATCGCGATGATGGGCGCGGCGCAGGCCTCCACCGCGCTCTACGTCTCGCCCTTCTGGGCGGCGCTGGGGTCGTGGCTGCTGCTGGGCGAGGGGCTGGAACTCTTCCATCTGGCCGGGGTGGCGCTGGTCCTGCCCGGCGTGGCGCTGGCTACCCTGCCGTCGCGGGGAACGGCCAAGGCAACGATCCCGGCTGCCGACGGCGCTTGATCGGAACGGCCCGCCCGACCATCTTGGCGGAAGCCCGCCGCCCCCGTCCACGACTGCCCGAGCTTTCCAGCGATGACGACCCCGATCCTTCTGTGCGCCGACGATTACGGGCTGGCGCCGGGCGTCAACGCCGCCATCCGCGAGCTGATCGCGGCCGGACGCCTCACTGCGACCTCGGTCATGAGCCTGTGCCCCTTCTGGGTCGGGGGGGCCGCGCCGCTGCGCGAACTGGCGGACAGGGCCGATGTCGGGCTGCATTTCACCCTGACCGATCAAGCGCCGCTTGGGCCCATGCCCCGGCTGGCGCGCGACGGCCGCTTGCCGCCGCTGGGGCGGCTGATGGGGATGGCTTACACGGGGCGGCTGGATCCGGCCGAGATCCGCGATGAACTGGCGCGCCAACTCGACGCCTTCGCCGCCGCCTGGGGCGGGCCGCCCGCCTACATCGACGGCCACCAGCACGTCCACCAATTG
This sequence comes from Azospirillum doebereinerae, assembly GCF_003989665.1. Lineage (GTDB taxonomy): Bacteria > Pseudomonadota > Alphaproteobacteria > Azospirillales > Azospirillaceae > Azospirillum > Azospirillum doebereinerae. The sequence goes on from NZ_RZIJ01000019.1 coordinate 63,145, forward strand.
CCGACGGTGCGGGACGCGGTGGCCGACGCCCTGTCGGCGCTGCCCGGCGCCTATGTCCGCCTGTGCGGCGAGCCGGCGGGCGCCGTCCTGCGGCGCGGCGTGGCGGTGCCGAAGACGCTGCTGATCGGGGCTTTGGGCGGTGGTCTCGCCCGGCTCGTCCGTTCGCGCGGCATCCCGGCCAACAGCCGCTTCGCCGGCGTCTACGACTTCGCCACCGCAACCCCCTTCGCCGAGTTGCTGCCGCGCCTCCTCGACGCGGACGGCCCGCCGGACGAGCGCCGGCTGGTCATGGTCCACCCCGGCATTCCCGACGAGGAGCTTCGTCGGGTCGACAGTCTGATCGAGCCGCGCCGGGCGGAGTACGATTACCTGAAGGGGCCGGCCTTCGCGGAGCTTCTGGAGCGGCGGGGAATCCGGCTGACGCGGTTCGCGGGGTTCACCAACATTCGGGCTTGACCTGCTTTTCCGCTGTCCCTTACCTTTTTCGGATGTTTCGTTGCGGGTGGAACGAACAAACCCATCGCGGACGAGCGACCGGACCGGCCACATTCTTGGGGAAGGGCAGCGCACCGATGGACTCCGCTCGATCCGTCTCGTCCACCGCGCCTTTCCCTGCCGCCCGCCGCTGGGTCGATTTCTGGGACCGTCCCCACAGCGTCTACGCCAACCGGCGGCACTTGGAGGTCCATTTCGCCCTCCTCGCCCAGGACATCGCGGAGCATCTGCCGCCGAACGGCACGGTGCTGGATTTCGGTTGCGGCGATGCCCTGGCGGCCGAGCGCATGCTGGAGCGCTGCGGCAGCCTGCTGCTGTTCGATGCCTCTCCCGCCGTTCGTGAGCGCCTGACCGCGCGTTTCGCCGGCAACCCGCGCGTCCGTGTTCTCGACGATCGGGATCTGGCGGCGCTGCCGCCGGGCACGGTCGACCTGCTGCTGGTCGTCTCGGTCCTTCAATACATCCCGGAGCCGGATTTGCCGGCGCTCCTGCGGCGTCTGCGCGTCCTGCTTTCACCGCAGGGCAAGGCCCTGATCGCCGACGTGGTCGATCCCGGCACGCCGCTGCTGGCCGATGTCGCCAGCCAACTGCGCATGGGCTGGACGCATGGGTTCCTGACCGCGTCGCTGGTGGCGCTGGTCCGCCTGACCCTGTCCGATTACCGCCGGGTCCGCCGCGAGGCGGGCTTCGCGACCTACACCCCGGACGGGCTGCTGGACCATCTGGAGCAGGCCGGTTTGCGCGGGGTCCGCCTGCCCCGCAACATCGGTCCGACGCCGCACCGGCGCAGCTTCGCGGCCGAGCCCATGGATGGCGCGGATCAGGGCGCGGCCGGACCGGCGCCGAACGTCCAGTAGCGGTTCGCGGCGAAGCTCCACACCATCACCAGCCCCGTCGCGATGATCTGGGCCGGAAGGTAATGCAGCGACGCGCCATGAATCAGCGCCCACAGGATGGCGCTGTTCAGCGTCAGCCCGACGGCGGCCACCGCCACGAACTTCGCGGCCGTCGGCGCGTGGCTCCGTTCGCTGCGGAAGACATGGCTGTAGTTCAGGACGTAGCTGACCACCCCACCGGCCAGGAAACCGGCGGCCGACGCCGCCACGGGCGGCACCGTCATTCCTTCGGCCAGCGCGATCAGGGTGCCGTAATGCACGACCGCGGCCGCCGCGCCGACCATGACGAACAGCAGGAACTGGCGAAACGGGCCGTCAGCCTTGAGGAGCGCCGTCCTCAGACGGTTCGAAGGGGTGACGCCGTTCAATCGTTCTCGCCATGCTCCCATTCCCGGCGGCGCAGCTTGAAGCGCTGGACCTTGCCGGTCTCGGTGCGCGGCAGCGCGTCGAGGAACTCCACCGCGCGGGGGTATTTGTAGGGCGCGATGTGCTCCTTGACGTAGCTTTGCAGCAACTCCGCCAGGTGTTCGTCCGGCAGCGTCCCTTCGCGGATCACCACGAAGGCCTTGGGGATGGTGCCGCGCACGGGATCGGGGGCGGCGATCACGGCGCATTCCTGCACCGCCTCGTGCCCCATCAGGATGTTCTCGACCTCCAGCCCGGAGATCTTGTAGCCGGCCGACACGATCAGGTCGTCGGTACGCGCGTGGTACCAGAAGAAACCATCCTCATCGACGTGGAAGGCATCACCGGTGACGTTCCAACCGTTCTGGACGTAGCAGTCCTGGCGCGGGTCGTCGAGGTAGAGGCAGCCCGTGGCCCCGCGCACCGCCAGCCGCCCGACCTGACCCGGCGGCACCGGGCGGAACTGGTCGTCCACCACCATCGCCTCGTAGCCCGGCACCGGCTTTCCGGTGGAGCCGGGACGGACGTCGCCCGGCACCGCGTGGATCACGGCGTTCAGCAGTTCGGTGGTGCCCAGGCTGTCGAGGATCTCCCGCCCGGTCGCCTCGCGCCAGCCCTCGAAGGTCGGCAGCGGCAGCGGCTCCCCGGCCGACACGCACAGGCGCAGGCTCGTCAAGCCTTCCGCCAGCGCCGGGTCGCGCTCCAGATGGGCGATCATGCCGCGGTAGACGGTCGGCACGGTGAACAGCACCGTCGCCTTGTGGCGGATCAGCGCGTCGAGCAGGCGGTCGTGGGTCCCGCGCTCCAAGAGGATCACCGAGGCGCCGACGCGCAGCGGGAACAGCAGCAGCCCGCCCAGCCCGTAGGCGAAGGCTAGCGTCGGCGAGCCGCAGAACACGTCCTCGGCCGTCGTGCGCAGCACCGTGCGCGGCGACAGATCGGCGATGGCCAGGAGATGGCGGTGCAGATGCGCCGCCGCCTTCGGCGTGCCCGTGGTGCCGGACGTGAAGGCGATCAGCGCCACGTCGTCGTTGGCGGTGTCCGCCGCCTCGAAGCCGGCGGGCTTGCCGGCGATGCGGTGCTCCAACTCGCCGTCCCGGAAGCCGACGATGCGCATGGAGGGCTTGGCCGCGTCCTCCAGGTCGTCGAGGTAGCGGGTGTCGCACAGCGCCATGTCGATGCCCGCCCGCTCCAGCACGTCGGCCAGCTCGGGCGCGCGCAGCAGCGGCATGGTCGGGACCAGCACCGCGCCGGCCTTGATGACCGCCAGCCAGCAGGCCGCCAGCATCGGCGTGTTCGGCCCGCGCAGCAGCACCCGGTTGCCCGGCACGATGCCGTAATCCTCGGTCAGAACCCGCGCGATGCGGTCCACAGTGTCGCGGACGTGGCCGTAACTCCACACCGTGCCAGCCCCGTCGATCAGACAGGGCTTGTCGTCCCACCCGCGCTCCCGCCAGCCGTCCAGCAGGGCGGCGACGGCGTTGAGCCGTTCGGGATAGGCCAGTTCGGGGCGGTCGAGAAGAAAATCGGGGCGTTGCGAAGGCGCCGGCAGCCGGTCGCGGGAGAAATTGTCGAGATGCCCGGACCGTGCCATGCGTCTGCCATCCTCCCCCGCGTGTCGGACGGGTGCGGCGGGGTCGGCGTGATCGGAAGCGGGACGAAGCCGCCGCGCGAGATCATCCTGCGCGCCCAGGCCAAGGGCCGGCGCGAAGGCGCATGCCTTCATGGATATGCTCCTACTCCCCTCGCGGTGGACGTGCGCACACGCCCCCGTCTTTTCTTTGTAAGACACTATAGTGCCGGGCGGGGACCGGGAGCCATGCAACGAATGAATGGTGGGTACACCATCAATCGCCATTCCTGCCGGGTGTCGGCGGGGGAGGGCGGCAGGCGGAGAGTCGGCGGAAAGGGACTCAGCCGTTGCTGAGATACTGGTCGATCTCGCCCTGTTCCATGACGTGGGCGGTGCCGTGGATGATCCCGTTGGCCACCTGGATGATGCGGTGGATCATCGCGACCGAGGTCTGGCAGTCGGCGCGCAGCTTGTCGGGATCACCGCCCTCAATGTCGGTCGAGACGCGTTCCAGCGTGTGGGCGATCACCTGATGGGCCTGGACGATGGTGTCCTCGAACGGACGGCGGAACTTCGAGGGGACGTGGCCGTAGGCCTCGATCGCCAGCTCCTTGTCGGAGAAGCCGCTGTCGCGGAAATGCTCGGCGTAGCTCTTGGGCTGCCAGATTTGGCACTCCTCCAGCATGTCCGGCATGTCGGGGACCATCTCGATCAGCATCACGATTTCGTTGAAGTGATTGAGGTAGTCGGTGGCGAGCAGCGTCTTGTCGGAAATGTTGGTGCCCTGGACGCGGCGGCGCCACAGCGCGTAATCGGCCAGCTCGTCCGGAGGCACGCCCTCCGTCAGCGAGCGATCGAACTCTTGGTCTTCCATGCGCGAATCCGAACCCGCTGCGGCAGCCGAAGGGCTGCGGCGTTCGACCGCAACCCCCATCCGCGATGACGTTGAGCCGATGTCATTAACTTCCGCTTAAGCGACTTGCAAGCATCCGCATGCGGGAAGGGACGCAAAAAAAGCCGCCGGCGCGGCCCGTCAAGGCGGGCGCGTCCGGCGGTTGTCAGGGTTCGGCGGTTCAGGGAGGAATCACACCGTCGGATCACTCAACCATCCCCTGTCGTTGGAAGTTCCCGCAAAAATGGCCGCTTGCGTCCCGTTCCTGCACGCAGGGGCAAGAAAAACGCGCCGGCCCGGGGGAGGAACCGGCGCGTTCAAGGATCGGGAACACTCGCCTCGCCCTCTCACAGCCATCGCCGGAGGGCAATGTCAGAGTAGGGCGCTAAGTCTTTCGGAACGGTTAAGACCTGCTGGGCGTTTACCCGAAGCGGGATAGGTCGCCGACTTGGCTTCGACGCGTCGGACGATGACCGTCCGGCATAATGCTACCCAAAAATGGGTAATTCCTTGCGGGTATCTCGAATAATCCTTTCGAGTTCACTCCCGTTGCGCCGTGAACTGCGCCATATGAACTCCACCATCGCGTTCCGATCTGTTGCACTTTATTGTGAGACGAGGGCGCGCTGGACCGATCAGGACGCCAGACGCACGAACGCCTACGCAGCACGCGCCGCAAGCAAGGCACGGGGAGAGAGATGGAGCAGTACACCGGCCACTTCATGCAGCATTTGCCCTACCTGCGCCGCTACGCCCGCGCCCTGACGGGAACGTCCGGCCGCGGCGACGCGCTGGTGACACAGACGCTGGAATGGTACCTGGAAACCGAAAGCGCCCAGGGCCTTTCGCGCAGCGCCTTGTACCGCCACCTGAACCAGTTGCAGGACAAAGATTCCGTCCCGCCGTCCGTCGCGCCCTACCACCCGGTGGAATCGGCCCTGATGGCGTTGGACGAGACCGACCGGCGCCTGTATCTGCTGGTCAACCTGGAGGATCTGCCAGTCTCCGACGCCGCCGCCGTCCTGGGGCTGGCCCCGGAAGAGGCGATGGAGCGGCTGACCCACGCCCGCGACCGGGTGCGCGCTCGTCTGACCGCGACGATCCTGATCGTCGAGGACGACGCGATCATCGCCTATGATCTGGCGGAAACGGTGCGCGGCATGGGGCACGTCGTCTGCGGCAACGCCGCGACGATGGACGAGGCGCTGACCCTGGCGGCGGAGCATCGCCCGACGCTGGCCCTGATGGACATCCGTCTGGCCGACGGCGACAACGGGCTGGAGGTGGCGCGCGAACTGCGTGCCCAGCGCTTCCTGCCGGTGATCTTCGTGACCGCGTTCCCCGACGATCTGGCCAAGCACGGGCTGGAGCATCTTGGACCGGTGATCCCGAAGCCCTTCACCCGCGACCAGATCGAGCAGGCGATCACCCGCGCGGTCTTCATGCCCCAGCCCGAGGACGCCCGCGAGACCGCCCATCCGCACTGACCGCGTGCAGGGGGCGTTCGCGCGCCCCCTTCGGCGGCCGTGCCGTTAGCGGAAGACCACCGTCTTGTTGCCGTTCAGCAGCACGCGGTGCTCCACGTGGAAACGGACGGCGCGGGCCAGCACCACGTTCTCGATGTCGCGCCCGATGGCCACGAGGTCGTCGGGCGTCATCGTGTGATCGACGCGCTCGGCCTCCTGCTCGATGATCGGCCCCTCGTCGAGGTTCGAGGTGACGTAATGCGCCGTCGCCCCGATCAGCTTGACGCCGCGCGTGTGGGCTTGGTGGTAGGGCTTGGCGCCCTTGAAGCTGGGCAGGAAGCTGTGGTGGATGTTGATGACCCGTCCGGCCATCTTCTCGCACAGCGCGCCCGACAGCACCTGCATGTAGCGGGCGAGCACCACGAGATCGACCTTCTCCTGATCGACGATCTCCAGCAGCCGCTCCTCCTGCTGGGCCTTGTTGTCGGCCCCGACCGGGATGTGGTGGAACGGAATGTTGTGCCACGCCGCCAATTGGTAGAAATCGCGGTGGTTGGAGACGATGGCCGGGATCTCGATCGGCAGATAGCCGGTGCGGTAGCGGTAGAGCAGGTCGTTCAGGCAATGGCCGAACTTCGACACCATGATCAGCACGCGCTGGCGCCGGTTGGCGTCGTGCAGCTTCCAGGTCATCGCGAAGCGCTCGGCCACCTGGGCGGCGAAGTCGGCCTGGAGCCCCGCCTGCGACGGGGCGCCGGCGCCGGCCGAGAAATGGGTGCGCAGGAAGAACAATCCGGAGATGCGGTCGCCGAACTGCGCGCTGTCGATGATGTTGCAGCTCCGCTCCGCCAGGAAACCGGACACCGCGTAGACGATGCCGACCGTGTCGGGGCAGGAAATGGTCAGGATATAGTCGGAGCCGGTCTCGGACATCGCGCGTCTACCATCATTGGGCGGGCATCGGAAGGGGAGTTTCCCTATCACGATCCGCGCCGTGTTGCACCGCCCTATTGCGCGCGGCGGCCTTGCGGTCCGTCTGGCGCCCAGGCGTGGAGGGTGCGACAATGGTCGCGCGGGCCGGCGGCGCGCCGGCCCTTCGGAACGGAGCGTCCCATGACCTCGGGCGGCAAGATCGTTGGGGAATTCACCAAGGGCAAGGTCGACAAGCTGTTGACCCCGGAGGCCGCCGAGACCGGCAACCGGCACCGCATCCGCCATTTCCTGGAGAACATGGACGCCGCGATCCTGGAGGCCAACTGCGAGGTCATCGGGCGCGAGCTTCCCAACCTGGACCGGGATTCCTTCCTGCGCATGGCGGTGCGGGTGGCGGAGCTGCGCGCCGACTACATCCGCGCCGGCATGAAGGCGGCGGAAACACGCCATCCGGAAGCGGCGGCGGTCACCGAACTGATCCGCCTGCGCGCCGCCTACGAGGAGATGCAGTCGGTCTACGAGGCGGCGGAACGCGTCATCGAGCGCGGTTACGTGAAGCTGGGGTAGGGGCGGGGAGGCCGCACGCTCCGGACGGAGCCACACCCTCCGGACCGGCGATGCCCGGACAAACAAAACCCCCTCCCCGCCGGCCGGCGGAGAAGGGGCGCGAAAACGCATCGCATCGAGTGCAGCGTTCCGGCTCCCGTGGAAACCGGGTCAGACGTCCTGGAAATGCTCCAACTCGCGGCGAAGGCTGGTCACCTCCTGCCGCAGACCGACCAAACGCCCGGCATCGGGAGAGGAGCGGCGCTCCTCCTTTTCAAGTTCGTCCTCGATGTCGCGCTGCTCCTGTCGGATGATGTTGAACAAGGCTTTCCTCAACATCGCCACCTCCTGAGCTTGTCTCTAAAATTTTAGCGCTTTCCCGCATCATCTTCAAGCAACCGTTCATGTCTGTCGAATCATCATCGGGTCAACCCCACAGGCATGACGAAACGCACACAAATATTCGAAGTCGGTAACCCTGCGTCACTTGACAACACTTTTTCGCATGCCCATTGGTTAACGATTGATGGATAGCGGCCAAGCTCACGGCCGTTGCTTTTTTCGACGGCGTGGTGTTTGGAACTCATGGACCGCAGACGGCTTTTCGGACTGGCCCTGACGCTGCCGCTGGCGGCCTTGCCCCTGTTCGCCGGCCCGGCGGCCTCCGCCGCGCCGGAGCGCAAGCCGGCCTCCAAACCGGCGATAGGCAACCGGCTGGTGATGCTCGATCCCGGTCATGGCGGGGCCGATCCCGGTGCCATCGGCACGCTCGGCACCCGAGAAAAGGACGTCACGCTGGACATCGCGCGCGCGGTCGCCCGCACGCTGCGCGAGCGCCACCGCGTCACCGCCCGGCTGACCCGCGACGACGACCGCTTCCTGGCGCTGGAGGAGCGCGTCGCGCTGACGCGCAAGGCCGGCGCCGACCTGTTCGTGTCGATCCACGCCGACAGCGCCCCCAGCACCCAGGCGCGCGGGCTGTCGGCCTACACGCTGTCCGACAAGGCATCGGACGCCTTCGCCTCGCGGCTGGCGCAGCAGGAGAACCGGGCCGACCGCTACGGCGGGCTGGAGATCAAGGGCACCACCAGGGTGGTCAAGGACATCCTGATCGACCTCACCGCCCGCCACACCCGCAACGCCTCGCTGGTCGCCCGCCAGGCCTTGGTGCGCGGCGCCGGCAAGGATTTGCGCCTGCTGGACAACCCGATGCGCTCGGCCAACTTCGCGGTGCTGAAGGCGCCCGACGTGCCCTCGGTGCTGGTCGAGACCGGCTTCCTGTCGAACCCCCATGACGAGAGGATCCTGCGCGACGCCAACGCCCGTCTGGTGGTCGCCCGCGTGCTGGCGCGCGAGATTGCCGCCGTGCTGACCGCCAGAGGTTTCGCCTGATCCCGAGCGCCTCTCCCGGCCCTGTTGTGCGATGCGATATTCCCTTCGCACCCGCAGCGAGTGCAACATCCGTGCATCACCGATGGACAAATCGACGATGACCCGTAGGAACCTCCAAATTCCCCATTGCCATCCCCCGCTGGCCGTGACTTTTTCGCGCCGCCCGTCCCATCGGCGGGCCAGCGGGGACGCTGACCGGGGGAGGCATGTCGTGACGGGGTCGAGCCGCCTTGGAGGGTTCGCAGCGACGCTCAGGCTGGCGCTGATCGGCGCCGCGCTGGCGGCGGGACCGTTGCTGTCGGGCTGCGCGCCCCTGCTGCTCGGCGGGGGGGCCACCGCCGCCGTCGCCGCGTCCGAGCATCGCGGCCTGAAGGGCTTCGCCAGCGACACCCAGATCCGGGCCAGCATCAACCACCTGTGGCTCCAGCATTCGCTGGACATGACCAACCGCATCGGCCTGACCATCGACCAGGGCCGCGTCCTGCTGACCGGCCGCGCCGCCGACGCCCAGATGCGCCTGGACGCCGTCCGGCTCGCCTGGCAGGCCGAGGGGGTGCAGGAGGTCATCAACGAAATCCAGGTCGACAAGGGCGCCGGCATCGCCGACGACGCCCGCGACACCTGGATTTCGACCCAGCTCCGCACCAGACTCACCTTCGACGGTGACATTCATAGCCAGAATTACAGCATCGATACCGTCGATGGGGTTGTCTATCTGATGGGCGTCGCCACCACGCAGGAGGAGCTGGACCGCGTCATCCAGCACGCCCGCTCGGTGGCCAGCGTCCAGCGCGTCGTCAACTACGTCCGCCTTCTCGCCAGCCTCTGAGATCGAAACCGCACCGCCATGGCCTCCGCCTTTGCCCGCGTGACCGCGTTTGTCCGCATCGCCGCCGCCGCCCTCGCCCTGCTGCTGGCGGTCGCGATGGCGGCCGGCCCCGCCGTGGCGCAGGATCCGGGGCCGGCGAACCGCCTGTTCGTGCAGGCGATGCAGTTGCTCCGGCAGGCCGACAACACCTACGACGTCGCCGAGGAGTCGCGCCTGTTGAAGGAGGCCGACAAGCTGTTTAACGAGATCGTGACCAAGTATCCGGACAGCCCGCTGGCGGTTCAGTTGGTCACCAACCAGTTCGTCGGCGACTTCGACTTCTACGAGTTCCGCTCGCGCATCCGCGCCATGGTCTGCAACGAGCCGCTCAGCAGCCTGTGTTACCTGCACCGCATCGGCGAGATGCTGCCGCCGGTGGAGACGCCCATCGCCGCCGCGCGCTGGGACTGGCTGTCGCTGGCCGTCGCCTACCAGCAGATCGGCGATGTCGGTCGCGCCAAGGAGATCGTCGCCCCCTTCGTCAGCGCCGTGCGGCGCGGTGGCATCAACGACAGTGCCGGCCAGGACCTGTTCGTCGCCCGCGCGCTGGCCTTGATGGGGCAGACGCAACTGGCCCTGGACATCACGCGGCAGATCGCCGACTGCTCCACCCGCATCTACAACCTCGCCGACATTGCCAAGGCGGCGGCGTGGCGCGGCGATTCCGGGCTGGCCAACGCGCTCGCCGACGAGGCCAAGGCCTACGCCACCGCCCGCAACTGCTCCTGGGAGCTCGGGCTGGTCTCGCAGGCCCTTCTGCGCGCCGGCAAGGAGGCGCAGGCGCGCACCCTGTTCCTGAACACGGTCGAGACCCAGTTCTCGAAGTTCAAGGAGACCAAGGGCGACTGCTGCCCGCCGGAGTTGGCCGTGGCGGCGTCGGAGATGGGCGACGCCAATCTGGCGCTCAACCTGCTGCGCACGGTGCAGGACGAGAATCCCTGGACCATCCCGGCGGTGCTGGGCCGTCTGGCCCGCCGTGGCGAGGCCAACGCCGCCCTGTCCTACGCCGAGCAGGTGCCCGACATCGACACCCGCGGCGAGGCGCTGGCCGAGCTGGTCGAGGCGGCGCAGAAGCGCGGCGACCCGGCCGCAGCCAACGACCTGCTGCGCCGCCTGAACAAACTGGTGGACGAGGCCGCCGGCCGCCGTCCCGGTCTGCTGGCGCAGAAGGCCAAGGCGGAGAAGGTCTTCTACAACGACGACCGCTGGCGCCGGAGCTTCCAACTGGCGATCAACGCGGCGGAGAAGTCGAGCAACTTCGTCCGGCGCGACATCGGCGCGCCGCTGCTGGCGGCGCTGGTCCGCATCGAGACCGGGCTGCCGATGCTCGATTGAGGTTTCCTCCCCGCTTGCCCCGCCCAGCGGGGGAGGGTTAGGGTGGGGGCAAGCGGGGCGGAAACCTTCACGAGGCCGCCCTTCACGAGGCCGCCGTGTACAACCGCGCCGGCTCAGGCCGGCGCCACGCCCTGGATGAAAAGATCCACCGCCTTGGCGACGAAGGCCGCGCGCTCCTCCGCGCTCGGCTCCGGGCAAAGGCCGACGACCAGTGCGCAATGCGGGCCGCCCTGCATCGCGCTGAGAAACTGCATGGCGGCGAAGGCCGGGTCGGGGGTGCGGATCAAACCACGTTGGTTCAACCGCTCGAACAGGGCGGTGAAGGTCGCGATCCCCTTTTCCGGCCCGGCCTGGAAATAAAGCCGCGCCACCTCGGGCATTCGCAGGGATTCGCCCAGCACCGACCGGTAGACCCGGATCGCCGCGTCCGACCAGATCAGCTCGGCGAAGCGCCCGCCGACCTGGATCAGCACATCGCGCAACGGCAGGTCGTCGAACTCGTCCGGCTGGAACCGCATGCCGCGCCGGTCGCATTCGGCGCCGATGGTCGCGGTGTACAGCTCCTCCTTGGAGGGGAAGCGGGTGTAGAGCGTCGTCTTCGACACGCGCGCCCGCTGCGCCACCAGATCCATCGAGGCGGCGGCGTAGCCGATTTCCAGGAAGATTTCGCGGGCGGCGGCCAGGATCTGCTCGGCCTTGGCGTCTGGCTTGGACTCGATCCGGGAGTCCGGGGCTAGTGGCTGGGATTCGGTCTCTGACTGCACTGAACTGTACCGTTCACTCTTGACGTTGGCCGGCTTGCGGAGTAGGAGGCTAACAGTACGATACAGTGCAGTCCAGCGGGGAGACGTGGTATGACCGGGTGGCAGGGGCGACGCGTCAAGCGCGGGGTCGTGGCGGCGGCCGGAATGCTGGCCTTGGCCGGCGCCTTGAGCGGCTGCAAGGAGACCCAGTCGGCCGCCCCGCCGGCGGTCGAGGTCAAGCCGGTTCGCGTCGCCACCGTGACGCTGGAGCCGGCGACCGAAACCGTCCGCTACCCCGCCGTGATCCGCCCGCGCGTCGAGGCCGACGTCGGCTTTCGCGTCGGCGGCAAGGTGATCGCCCGGCTGGTCGAGGTGGGAAGCCGCGTCGAACCCGGTATGGCGCTGGCGAAGATCGACCCGACCGATCTCCAGCTCCAGATCAAGGCGGCCGAGGCGCAGCTCGCTTCGGCCCGCTCCGACGCGGCCAACGCGCGCGGCGATTTCGCCCGCTATTCCACCCTGCGCCAGGGCGAATGGACGACCCGCCAGGAATACGACCGCCGCAAGACGACGCTGGACAAGGCCGAGGCCCATGTCCGCGAGGTCGAGGCGCAGCTTCGCGTGCTCACCAACTCCTCGCGCTACGCCACGCTGGTCGCCGACGAGGCCGGGGTGGTGACCGCGACGCTGGTCGAGCCGGGGCAGGTGGTGGCGCAGGGTCAGACCGCGCTGCGCGTCGCCCGGCTGGGCGCGGTGGAGGCGGTGGCCAACATCCCCGAACAGCAGCTCGGCGGCCTGCCCAAGCGCGCCCTGTCGGTGGAGCTGTGGTCGCAGCCCGGCAATCCCATCGCCGGCACCTTGCGCGAACTCTCGCCCAGCGCCGACCCCGACACCCGCACCTATCAGGCCAAGATAGCCCTCGACAACCCGCCGCCGGGCGTCCAACTCGGCATGACCGCGACGGTGACCGCCCGGCTCGACCATGGCGGCATGGTCGCCCGCTTGCCGATCAGCGCCCTGACCCAGCGCGACCAGAAGCCCGCCGTCTGGGTGCTGCCGGCCTCGGCCGACACGCTGGAGCTGCGGCCGGTGGCCGTCGCCGCCTACGCCGGGGACGTCGCCGTCGTCGCCGAGGGCTTGAAGGCCGGCGAGCGGGTCGTCACCGCCGGGGTGCACAAGCTCGACGCCGGCCAGAAGGTCCGCGTCTGGACGGAGCCGACGCGATGAACCACCACCGGGGCAATCTGTCGGCCTGGGCGCTGTCGCACCGCACGCTCGTGCTGTTCATGATGCTGGCCAGCGTGCTGGCCGGCGCGCTCGCTTATAAAAATCTGGGCCGGGCCGAGGATCCGTCCTTCACCTTCAAGGTGATGATCGTTCAGACCCAATGGCCGGGCGCCACCGCGCGCGAGGTCGAGCAGTTCGTCACCGACCGCATCGAGAAGACGCTGGAGCAGGTGCCCTACTACGACGTCGCGCGCAGCTATTCCAAACCCGGCGAGTCGGTGATCTTCGTCCAGCTCAAGGACTACACCCCGCCGAAGATGGTGCCCGATTTGTGGTACCAAGTCCGCAAGAAGATCGGCGACATGCGCCAGTCCCTGCCGAACGGCGTGCAGGGGCCGTTCTTCAACGACGAGTTCGGCGACGTCTATTCCGCCATCTACGCCTTCACCGGCGCCGACTTCACCCCGGCCCAGCTCAAGAAGGTCGCCGACCAGACCCGCACCCGGCTGCTGACCCTGCCCGGCGTCGAGAAGGTCGACCTGATCGCCCAGCAGGAGGAGCGCGTCTACGTCGAGATCTCCAGCCAGCGGCTCGCCAGTTTCGGCCTGCCGGTGGAATCGGTGATCCAGGCGCTCCAGCGCGAGAACGCCATCGCGGCGGCGGGCGACGTGGACACCGGGTCGCAGCGCGTCTACGTCCGCGTCGACCTGGGGCTGGACACGGCGGAGTCGGTGCGCGCCATCCCGGTCGCGGTCAACGGGCGGATGCTGACCATCGGCGACGTGGCCGAGGTCAGGCGCGGCTACGTCGAGCCCAGCCGCTACACCCTGCGCTACAAGGGCCAGGACGCCATCGGGCTGGGCGTGGTGATGGCCAAGGGCGGCAACGTCCTGCAACTGGGCGAGCGGCTCGACGCCGCCATGGAGGGCATCCGCACCGGGCTGCCGGCCGGGCTGGAGGTGGCGCAGATCGCCGACCAGCCGACCGTGGTCGAGCACTCGGTCGGCGAGTTCATGGACTCGCTGGGCGAGGCGCTGGCCATCGTCATCCTGGTCAGCCTCGTCAGCCTGGGCTGGCGCACCGGCATCGTCGTGGCGCTGGCGGTGCCGCTGGTGCTGGCGATGACGCTGGTGGCGATGCAGATCCTGCACATCGACCTGCAGCGCATCTCGCTGGGCGCGCTGATCATCGCGCTCGGCCTGCTGGTGGACGACGCCATCATCGCGGTGGAGATGATGGTGGTGAAGATGGAGCAGGGCTGGGACCGGCTGAAGGCCGGCGCCTTCGCCTATGAATCCACCGCCTTCCCGATGTTGAGCGGCACCGTCGTCACGGCGGCGGGCTTCGTGCCGGTCGGCTTCGCGGCCTCGGCGGCGGGCGAGTACACCAACTCGATCTTCTGGGTGGTCGGGCTGTCGCTGATGCTGTCCTGGATCGTGGCGGTGATCTTCACCCCCTATCTGGGCTGGCTGCTGCTGCCCAAGCCCAAGCACGTCGTGGCCGACGGGCACGAGCTGGAGATCTACGGCACGCGCGGCTACCGCATCCTGCGCTCGCTGATCACGGCCTGCGTGCGGGCGCGCTGGCTGACCATCGGCGTCACCGTCGCAGCCTTCGTGGTGGCGCTGGTCGGCTTCGGCCATGTCCAGCAGCAGTTCTTCCCCTCGGCCAGCCGGCCGGAGCTTCTGATCGACCTGCGTCTGGCCGAAGGCTCCTCCTTCGAGGCGACGGCGGCGGAGGTGCGGAAGATGGAGGCGGCGCTCGCCACGGATCCCGACGTGGATTACTGGGTGGCCTACACCGGCGGCGGCTCGCCGCGCTTCTACCTGCCGCTGGATCAGCAGTTGCAGACCGCCAACTTCGCCCAGTTCATGGTGATGACCAAGGGGCTGAAGGAGCGCGAACATTTCATCGAGCGCGTGGAACCGACCCTGGAGGCCGATTACCCCGCCGCCCGCGTCCGCATCGGCCGGCTGGAGAACGGCCCGCCGGTCGGCTACCCGGTGCAGTTCCGCGTCACCGGCGACGACCCGGCGACGATCCGCAAGATCGCCTATCAGGTGCGCGACACCATGCGCGCGCATTCCAACACCGCCAACGTCCACCTCGACTGGGACGAGATGTCCAAGCGCGTCCGGCTGGAGGTCGACACCGCCAAGGCCCGCGCGCTCGGCGTGTCGAAGCAGGATCTGTCCAACGCGCTGCAACTTCTGCTGAACGGCATGTCGGTCACCCAGTACCGCGAGGGCACCGAGCTGATCGGCGTCATGCTGCGCACCACCCCGGACGAGCGGCTGGACCTGTCGCGGCTGGGGGAACTCAGCGTCCGCACCGGCCAGGGCACCGCCGTGCCGCTGAGCCAAGTCGCCGCCGTGCGCTACGAGCTGGAGGAGCCGGTGCTGTGGCGCCGTGCACGCGAGACGACGATGACGGTCAAGGGCGACGTCACCGGCGGGCTTCAGGCCCCGGTGGTCAGCACCCAGCTGAACGCCGAGCTGGACGCTCTGCGCGCCACGCTGCCCGGCGGCTACGCCATCACCATGGGCGGCGCCATCGAGGAGAGCGCCAAGGGCCAGGATTCGATCAACGCGATGATGCCGCTGATGCTGCTGATCATGGTCGCCACGCTGATGCTGCAATTGCAGAGCTTCTCGCGGGTGTTCCTGGTGCTGCTGACGGCGCCGCTGGGGCTGATCGGGGTGACGGCGTCGCTGCTGCTGTTCAACCTGCCCTTCGGCTTCGTGGCGATGCTGGGGGTGATCGCGCTGGCCGGGATCATCATGCGCAACTCGGTCATCCTGGTCGACCAGATCGAGCAGGACATCCGCTCGGGCCGCTCGCGCTGGGACAGCATCGTCGAGGCGACGGTGCGCCGCGCCCGGCCCATCGCGCTCACGGCGGCGGCGGCGATCCTGGCGATGATCCCGCTGACCCAGAGCGTCTTCTGGGGCCCGATGGCCGTCGCCATCATGGGCGGTCTGGCGGGCGCCACCGTGCTGACGATCTTCTTCCTGCCGGCGCTCTACGCCGCGTGGTTCCGCGTGCCGAGGCCGGCCGGCGAGGAGGCGGAGGAGGGGAGCGGCTTGGGCAGTGCGCTGCCGCACGGGGCGGCGGGGGATTGAAGCAAGATCAACGCGGAGTGATTGGACGCATGTGCCCGGCTCCCGGTTCCAAACTCTTGAGCAGAGCCGCGCGTTTCTGCCGGGCTCAAGATGAGTTGCGCAAACTTCTGCGCCCGGCGATTCATAGTCGAAGGGTTGCCGGCTTGCGTGGCATGCTCGCCGTTGCGTAATCCGTGACGGGCAATTCAGGACATCCTCGTGCCCCAAGCCACGGTGGTCACGAGACCTGAGGCAACCGGCCGAAGCCTGATCCCGCCAGGAAAATGACATCCGTGGCGTGGGTAAAGCCGCCCGCTCAGGCGCTGTGTCCCGCCTGGTTCCGGTGCAGGGACAGGACGTAGCGGAAGCGGTCCTCGGGGTAGACGCTGACGGCGATCTCGATGAGGGTGCCGAGCGGGTTGTGGAAGCAGCGGGCGATCCGCAGGGCCGGCGATCCGGCCCGTCGCTCCAGGATCTCGGCGATCTCCCCGCCGAGCGCGGTGGCCGAGAGCTCCTGCACAATGTTCTCCACGGTCTCGCCGAACTCCTGTTCCAGCAGGCGGTAGAAGGAGGTCTCCGTGGCGCCGATGCGGTCGATGATGCCGCGGTAGCGTCCGGGGATGTAGATGTCGGTCCAGGACACCGGCGTGCCGTCCGGCGCGGTGCGGAAGGTGGCGATCCGCCACCAGCCGGCGGCCTCCGCCTCCGGCAGATAGGCAGCCAGTGCGGCGGGATCCGCCGGCCCGGTTTCGTGGACATGCAGGGTCGTCTCGCCCAGATAGGCCAGCAGTTCCCGCGTGGTGGTCAGGGAGAGTTGGTAGGGCGAGGGGCGGCGCGGCCCCAGCACCTCGGTCCCGGTGCGGGTCCGGCGGCGGATCAGCCCCAAATCCTCCAGCCGGCGCAACGCCTCGCGCACCGTGTGACGGCTGACGCCAAAGCGCCGCGTCAGTTCCATCTCGCCGGGCAGGACGCTGCCCGTCGGGTGGGTGCCGTCGTCGATCTCGGCGATCAGCGTGCGGGCCACCCGGTAGTACAGCGTTTCCGTCCGGCGGCCTTCCTTGCCGGGCTCGTCACCGGTGGACGGGTCACCGGGGAGGGCGGTCTCGTCCGCGCCGGCCACGCGCGTCACAGCCCCAGGCGGCGCAGCGAGTCGAGCACCGCCGGGTTGAACAGCTCGGGCCGCTCGCTCTGCGGGAAATGGCCGACCCCCTCGAACAGCACGAAGGCGTGGGGCACGCTCAGCGCGGCGGCGGCGCGGCGGGCGGCCTCGGGCGGCACCGACCAGTCCTCCTCCCCCTCGATCAGCACCACCGGACAGACGACGCGGCCGATGTCGTCCTCCAACCGGTAGGAGCTGAAGGCACGGATGTCGGTGAAGGCGACCTCGGGGATGCAGCGGCGCGCCTCGGCGACGATCTCGTCGCCGCGCCCGGCCGGCGTCGCGCTGCCGAGCAGGGTGCGGAAGGAGACCTCGAACCAGTCGGTCGGGTTGATGCGGGCCATGTCGAGCAGGATCGGGTTGTAGCCGGAGGTCGCCGCCACATTGTAGGGCGCGCCGTCGACCAGCACCAGCCCGGCGACCCGGTCCGGCGCCTGCGCCGCCGCCGACACGGCGACGCCGCCGCCCATGGAATGGCCCATCAGGATGGGCCGCTCCAGCCCCAGCGCCGCGCACAGCGCCAGGACATGGCGGGCGTTATCGGGGGTGGAGGCCAGGGCGCCGCCGCTCGCTCCCGCGCCAATCGCCAGCCCCGACTTACCGTGGCCCGGCAGGTCGACGGCGACCACGTCGTAGCGCTCGGCCAGCGCGTCGATGGCGTAGCGCCAGGACAGCGTGTCCTGCGAGGCGCCATGGATCGCCACCAGCGGCGTGCTGCCGATCCGTCCGGCGCGTTCGTAATAGCTGCGGATCCCGTTCACATCGACGTACGCCATGGCTCAAACCTCCTCGGAGCGGTCTTGCGCGGCGAGCCGCTGGGCGGCGGAGGTCACGGCGAAGACGAGCAGCCAGTTCTGCACGCAGCTTCGGATGTCGCCGCTCACCGTCATGCGGTGCTGGCGCAGCAGCCGGTTGACCGGCAGGCCGGCCAGCAGGTCGCGCCACGCCGCTCCGTCGCCCTCGATGGTGAAGCGGCTGTCGGACGGGCCGGCGGCGGCGGAGACGGCGGGGCCGTCGACGCGCAGCCATCCGCTCGCGCCGCTCCCGGTGTCGCGCAGCCCGAATGTCAGGTGCGCGGCGGTGCAGCGGTCGCGGAAATAGGCATCCTGCGCCACGGCGCCGGCAAGGCGCGGCAGGAAATCGCCCGTGAAGGGGGCGGGAGCGGCGGTGTCGGCGGGTGCGGTCATGGCTGTTTCCCGGTTGGGCCGTAGCTGGCGGACAGGCCCTCGGCCGGATCGACGCCGGTGCCGTAGGGCAGGATGGGGTAGCGCAGGCCGGACTTGCCCAAGGCCTTCAGCCCCTCGATGGCGCTGGCGAAGTCGCGGGGAGGCAGGGCCATCAGCAGCTCGTCGTCGGCGACGCCGCCGTAGCGGCGCTCGGCGTAGCAGGGGATCGACAGGCTGGGCTTGCGGCTGGCCAGCGCCTGCCCCCAGGAATCGGCGCAGGCGCTCTCGCCGGTGACGCCGAAGGTGAAGCGCCTGTAGCGCTTCCATTGCAGGCCGTTGATGAACAGGATCATCTGGCCGGGCGTGGCGTAGAAAAGCACGATGTCCGGCGGGTCGAGCCGGCGCATGCGCAGCGGCGACACCGCGAGGCCCCGGTAGCGGCCGGGCTCCACCCGCGGCATCGCCGCCTGATGCGCGCGCGCCGCCGCGTGGTCGCGGAACCACACCCCGGCCATCTTGTCGCCCGAGCTGTACTCCGCCCCCAGCGGGTTGATGCCGACGACCGCGCCGCAATTGGCGTTGGGCAGCAGGCTGTCGCCGACGATGCCGAGCGTCAGCCCGCCGATCCGCGCCTGGGTGACGAGCTGGCAGGTGCTGAAGCGCCGCTCCGGCGTGGGCGTGCGCAGGCCGGGCACCGCCCGCATGGCGTCGGCGTCCTCGAACAGCTTCATGCCGATCGGCAGGGTGCGCAGACGCAGCAGGTCGGTCAGTTCCTGCGCAAGATCGCCGAGCTGCGCGGCGCCGACGACGGGTTTCGGGGTTTTTGCGGTTTTGGCGGCGGTCATGGCCGGGCCTCCGTCAGTTTGAACTTCTGGACCTTGCCGGACGAGGAGCGCGGCAGGCCGGCGACCACGGCGATGGCCTTGGGCACCTTGAATCCGGCGAGGCGGGCGCGGCAGAAGGCGCGCAGCTCCTCCGGGTCGGGAGTTTTGCCGGGGGCGGCGACCACGGCGGCCCGCAGCTCCTCGCCCCAGCGCTCGTGGGGGACGCCGAAGACCGCCGCCTCGGAGACCGCCGGGTGCTGGACGAGGCAGTTCTCGACCTCCAGCGCCGCGACGTTCTCCCCGCCGGTCTTCACCATGTCCTTGCTGCGGCCGATGAAATGGGCGAAGCCGTCGGGATCGAAGCGGAACAGGTCGCCGGTGCGCAGCCAGCCGTCGGCGCTCAGCGCGGCGGCGGTGGCCTCCGGGTCGTTCCAGTAGCCGGCGAAGACGGTGGGGGCCTTGACCTGCAACTCGCCGGGCCCGGTCAGGTCGGGCAGGATGCGGCCCTCCTCGTCCGCCAGCCGGTAGGCGACGTGGCGCCAGACATGGCCGACCGAGCCGGGATGGGCCAGGATCTCGGCGGTAAAGCGGTTCTTGATGGTGGTGACGCAGCTTTCGGTCATTCCGAAGCCCCAGCCGAACTCCGCGTTGGGGAAGACCCGGCGGATCGCCGCCTGGCGCTGCTCGCTGAGCGGCGAGGCCGCCGTCTGCACGTAGCGCACGCTGGGGAAACGCAGCTCCGCGAAGCCGGGCCGGTCGGTCAGCGTCACCCACATGGCCGAGAGCAGGAACAGGTGGGTCGGTTGCGCCTCGCCGATCGCGCGCAGCACGGCCTCGGTCTCGAAGCGGGGGACGACGCGCAAGGATCCGCCGCCGTAGAGCACCGGGCCGTTCAGCACGCCGAAGCCGCCGATGTGGAAGAGCGGGGTCGCCAGCAGGGCGCTGGTCTCCTCGCCGATGCCCAGCTCGACCTGATAGTTGACGGCGTTCCACACGAGGTTGCCGTGGGTCAGCACCGCCCCTTTGGGCAGGGAGGTGGTGCCGGAGGTGTAGACGATCAGCGCCGGGGTGTCGGCCTCCACCGCGCCGAACCGCCGCCGTAGCGCGTCGTCGGTTTCCTCGTCCTGCGGTCCGGCCTCCTTCGACAGCGCAGCCACGGTCAGCCACTCGCGCCCGCCGGTGTCGAGCGCGCGGGCGGCCTCCACCAGGGCGGCGTTGGCGTCGTCGTGGAGGACGACGCGCGGGTCGGCGTGGCCGAGCGCCCAGGCCAGTTCCGTCGGGGTCAGCCGCGTGTTGAGCGGGACCAGGATGAAGCCGGTGAGTGCGGTCGCGTGGTAGAGCGCGACGTAGTCGATGGAGCCGTTGGCGACGACGGCGACCCGCTCGCCGCGCCCGGCCCCGAGCGCCTCCAGCCGGTCGGCCTGGCGGCGGGCCAGATCGGTCAGGCCGCCGAAGCCCAGGCGGCGCTCCCCGTCGTCCAGCGCCGCCGCATCGGGCCGGCGTTGCGCGTGGAAGGCGGCGGTCTGGTAGATGTTCACCATGATCTTGCGGGCTCCGGGCTTGCGGGAGAGGCGGTCTCGGCGCCGCCCAGATAGGCGTCGCGGACGCGCGGGTCATCGATGAGGGCGGCGGCGTCGCCCGACAGCACCCGCCGTCCGGCCTCCAGCACATGGCCGGTGGCGGCCAGCGTCAGGGCGAGGCGGGCGTTCTGCTCGACCAGCAGCAGGGTGACTCCGGCGGCGGCGATGGCGCGGATGGCGTCGGCCATGACCCGAACCATGCCGGGCGCCAGCCCCAGCGATGGCTCGTCGAGCAGAAGCAGGCGCGGGCGGCCGACCAGGGCGCGGCCGATGGCGGCCATCTGCTGCTCGCCGCCCGACAGGTTGCGGGCGAGGCTGCCCCGCCGCTCGTCGAGGCGCGGGAAACGGTCGTAGACGGCGGCGATGTCGGCGGCCACGGCGGCGCGGCCCTTGCGGCGCAGCGCGCCGGCCAGCAGGTTCTCATGCACCGTCAGGTCGGGGAACAGCCGCCGTCCCTCCGGGCAGAGCACGACGCCCAGCGCGTGGCGCGCTTCGACCGTCAGCGCGGCGAGGTCGCGGCCCTCGACCAGGATGCGTCCGCCCTGCGGAGGAACCAATCCGGCCACCGCCTTCAGAAAGGTCGATTTCCCGGCGCCGTTGGCGCCGATGATCGCGGTCGTTGTTCCGGAGGGGACCACCAGAGATACGTCCTCCAGCGCCTGCACGGCGCCGTAGCGGACGGACAGGCCCTCGATCTCAAGCCGCATCGGCGTCGCCCCCCAGATAGGCGGCGACGAAGGCCGGGTCGCGCCGCACCAGGGCCGGCGGGCCGTCGGCGATCACCGCCCCGTCGCCCAGCGCGACGATGCGGTCGCACAGCGCCATCACCATGCGCAGGTCGTGCTCGATCAGCAGGATGTCGACGCCGCGCTTGCGGTGGATGGCGCGCAGCAGCGCGCCCATGCGGAGCGTCTCGGTCGGGTTCAGGCCGGCGGCCGGCTCGTCGGCGAGCAGCATGTGGGCGCCGCCGGCCAGCGCCATGACGACGCCGAGGATCTTCTGAAGGCCGTAGGGCAGGGCGGCGGCCTCCGTCTCCGCCACCCCGGCGAGGCCGGCGAAGTCGAGCAGTTCCGCGGCCCGCTCCCCGGCGGCCCGGCGGGCGGCGGCGAGCACCCGCCAGCGCAGCAGATCGGCCGGACGGCCGGCGTGGCGCAGCAGGGCGGCGCGGTGAAGGTGCTCGCGCACGCTCAAGCCCGGAAACACCGAGGTCGCCTGGAAGCTGCGGGCGAGGCCGAGCCGGGCGACGGCGCCGGGACCGAGCCCGGCCAGCGCCCGTCCCTCGAAGCGGATGCGTCCCTCGTCCGGCTTCAGGGTGCCGGCGATGAGGTTGAACAGCGTCGTCTTGCCGGCGCCGTTGGGGCCGATCAGCCCGGTGATGCGGCCGGGCTCCAGAGCGAAGGAGACGGCGCGGACGGCGCGGATGCCGCCGAAGCTGCGGCTGACGCCATCCACGTCAAGGCGGGGAACGGTCATGGCGTGGATCCTTTCGACGCGCGCAGGACGCCCAGCAGCCCGCGTGGCAGGAACAGCAGCAGCGCCATGAGCGCCAGCCCGTAGAAGAGGCGCTGGTAGGCGATGGCGTCGCGGAACAGCTCGGGCAGGGGGACCAGCAGGACGGCACCGGTTAGCGGGCCGAGCAGCAGGGTGACGCCGCCCAGCACGCCCATGATCAGGGCGTTGACGGCGGTCCAGAAGCCGAAGGCCTCCGGCGAGATGTAGCCGAAGTAATGGGCGTAGAGGCTGCCGGCCAGCCCGGCCAGGAAGGCGCTGAAGGCGAACAGGGCGCAGCGGTGGGGCAGGGCGTCGACGCCGAGCGACTGGAGCAGCGGCTCGTTCCCGGCCAACCCGGCGACGATCATGCCGCGCTCGCCCCGCGTCATCCATCGGCACAGCGCCAGCGCCGCCAGCAGCGTGGCGGCGGTCAGCGCGTAGAAGGCCGGCTTGGCGCGCAGCGCGGTCCCGAACAGACTGGCCGGCGGGATGTCGAGCAGCCCGTTGTTGCCGCCGAACAACGACACCCATTCGACGAAGACCAGGACGATCACCTCGCCCAAGGCGAAGGTCAGCAGCACGAAATGGACGCCGCGCACGCGCAGCAGGACCGGCCCCAGCGCGCCGGCCAGCAGCGCCGGCAGCAGCCCGGCCAGCGGCAGGGCGGCGGCGAAGGGCAGGCCGATGTCGCGGGTCAGCAGGGCCGAGGCGTAGGCGCCCAGCCCCATGAAGCCGGCCTGCGCCAGCGAGAGCTGGTTGATCCGCAGCATCACCTGCATGCTGAGCGCCAGCAGCGCGTTGATCCCGACCAGGATGCCGAGATGGTAATGGAAGGGCCGTCCGAGCAGCGGCGGCAGCAGGACCAGCGCCGCCAGCAGGGCCGGCCCGGCGGCGGCGGCGGCAAAGGAACGGATTCGCGCGCTCATGCCCGGCCTCCCAGCCCGGTGGGCTTGACCAGCAGGATCGCCATGACCGCGACGAAGGAGGTCAGGGTGGCCGCCGTCACGCCCAACCAAGTGGACACCGCCGCCTCGGTCACGCCGAGCAGGACCGAGGCGGCGATGGCGCCCGGCACGCTGCCCAGCCCGCCCAGCACGACGACGATGAAGGCCTTCAGGATGGCGGTCTCCCCCATGTAGGGGTGAATGGTGTAGAGCGGCGCGGTGAGCGCCCCGGCCAGCCCCGCCAGCAGGCAGCCGATGCCGAAGGCCGCCGGGTAGAGGCGGCGCGGCGAGACGCCCTGCAACCGCAGGGTCTCCGGATCCTGGGCCACGGCGCGCAACGCGAGGCCGAAGCGCGTGCGCTGGACCAGCAGGTGGAAGGCCGCCACCGCCGCTAGGGCGAAGCCGGCGACGAAGAGCTGGTCCTTGGGCAGCACGGCGTCGCCGATGCGCAGCACGCCGGTCACCGGCCGCTCGACCGACTGCTGGTCGATGGTGAAGAGGACGGCGGCGGCGCCCTGGAGGGTGATCGCCAGGGCGAGCGACATGATCATGCCGCCCAGTTCGTCCCCGGCGTAGCGGCGGAACAGCGCACGCTCGGCCAGGAGTCCGAGGCCGCCGGCCAGCAGCGCCGCCAGCGGCAGCGCCGCCGCGTAGCCGAGGCCGAGCCCGCTGGTCAGCGCGAACACCGCGTAGGCGCCGATCATGACAAACTCGCCATGCGCGAAGTTCACGATGCGCAGGATGCCGAAGATGAGCGTGAAGCCGAGCGCCAGCAGCATGTAGAGCGCGCTTGACATGGCGGCGATCAGAAGAACCTGGGTCAGCATCGCGAACTCCTCATCAGGCGGCGGGCGTCATTGCGCCGCGAGGCGGGCGATGACCTTGCCCTTGCCCTTCTGAATCTCGCCCAGGAAGGATGGAGTGACGAGCTGGTGGTCGATGCCGTAGGCGGCCTTGCCGCCCCAGAACGCCTTGCCCAGCAGCGTGTCGAAAGGCGCACCCTGTTCGATCTGCGCCCGCACCGCGTCGGTGTCGGTCGCCGTGCCGGCCCGGCCGATGGCGGCGAGCAGCAGCTTGGCCGCGTCGTAGAAGAAGAAGGTGAAGTCGCTCATCTCGTTGGGGTGGTGCTTGGCGTATTCGGTTTGCAGCCACGCCCATTCCTTGCTGTCGGGATCGGCGGCGAAGTAGCCGAGCATCCCCTCGGCGTTCTCCGCCCCGGCGCCCTTGACGATCTCCGCCACGTTGACGCCGCCGAACTTGGTGAACTGGCCGCTGAAGCCCAACTCGCGCGCCTGTCGGACGACGAGGCCGGCGGTCGGCGGCGGCGTGGTGTCCAACTCGATGGCGTCGGGTTTGGATGCCAGAATCCTGGTCAGCACGGCGCGGAAATCGGTCTGCTGGCGTTCGAACAGTTCGGCGGCGGCGATGGTGAAGCCGGCCTTGCCGTAGGCCTCGGTCTGGACCTTCTGGCTGTTCCAGCCGGTCTCGTCGTTGGGCGACAGCAGGGCGACGCTGCGGATCGCCGGGCGGTTCGTCTTCAGCCAGTCGATGAAGCTGGCGTTGTACTCCTGCGTCGTCGGAAGGACGCGGAACACGTAGCCGGTGTTTTCCAGCGCCTTGGCCGTGTAGGTGTTGGACAGCAGGATGACCTTGTTGCGTTCGGTGATCGGCTTGATCGCCAGCAGCGACGCCGAGCCGATGGGGCCAAGGATGAACTTCACCTCGTCCTGGTCGATCAGGCGGTTGACGGCGGTGACGGCGCTGGCCGCCTTGTACTGGTCGTCGTAGGAGACGACCTCGACGGTGTGGGGCTTGCCGCCGATGGACAGGCCACCCTTGGCGTTGATCTCGGCTGCTGCGATCTTGGCGCCCGCGTCGATGGCCAGTCCCCATGCGGCCCCCGGACCGGTCAGGCCGCCGACGACCCCGATCTTCAACGTTTCGGCGGCGAGCGCCGGACCCGACAGAGCGCCGGCAACGATCACGCCGCCCACGGCCAGTCGGCGGGCAAGACGCAGCACTTTCAACATGCCAGGAACTCCTGATTTGTACGGACAAATTGGCGTGGGAGGAGGTGTGAACTGGTTTGTAATTCATACTCTGGTATGAGGGATAAGGATGTCAATCCCTATTAATTTTATATGAAATCTGCGTCGATACTCCAGTTTCCTACATAGACAAAGCATTGTCAGAAAGTGATTTTAACGTTAATTAATACATTAGATAAATTTAATTTATAAGATCAAACATTTAGGAATAATTGTTTTCACAGAATCCCGTGGACTTGCGGGCAAGGCTGCCCTGGGAGCGCGTCTTGATCTTGACCTTCCGCTCATTCTTCACCATGATGATGCATCATACAGCGAAGAGCAGGCGATGAGCGGGTTCGATCTGACCCTTCTCGAGCACGACAATCTCGGCAGCACGATTTATCAAAAATTGTGCGAGGCCCTGATGAAGGGCGTGTTCAAACCGGATGATCGTCTCAAGATCCGCGATCTGGCCGAACGTTTGGGAACGAGCGTCACACCGGTGCGCGACGCCATTTTGCGCTTAGTGCAGGACCAAGCGCTGGTGCTGCGTTCGCCGCGCGACATTCGCGTTCCGATGCTGACCAGGGCCGCCTATCTGGAAATCCGCGACATCCGCGTCAATCTGGAAGGGCTGGCCGCCGCGCGCGCCGCCGAAAAAGCCACGCCTGCCCAGATCGAGGTGTTGGAGGCCTTGCTGAAGCGCAACGAGGAGGCGATGGCCGCCGGCGACACCGCGCTGGCCACAGAACTCAACCAGATGTTCCACTTCGCGTTGTCCGAAATCGCGGACATGCCGGTGCTGGGCGACATCCTGCGGCGGCTGTGGCTCCAGATGGGGCCGCTGATCGCCGACGTCTACGACGGTGCCGGGCGCACCATGATCGACCACCACTATCCGCTGATGGACGCCATCCGTCGCCACGACGGACCGGCCGCCACCCGCGCCATCCAGGCCGACATCCTGCTGGCCAGCGGCCCGATCCTGGAGCGGGTCGACGCCGCGACCCCCGAGGCGCTCGCCTCCTGACTCTCTGCCATCATCTCATCGATTCCCAAGGCCGGTCCGCCCATCATGATGATGCATCAAACATTGAACGCTTCGAGCGACGAGGAGACACCGGCCATGACAGCGCCCGACGTCCTGACCACCGCCGCGCCGCCGATCTCGACAGAGGAGGCCGGCGCCATGATGCAGCGGTGCTTCGGCGTGGCCGGCACCGTGCGCGAACTGAGCAGCGAGCGCGACCGCAACTTCCACATCGCGATCCCTGGCGGGCCGGGCTATGTGCTGAAGTTCACCAACCCGGCGGAACCGGCGCTCGTCACCAGCTTCCAGACCGGGGCGATGCAGCATGTGGCCGTGCGCGACGCCGCCCTGCCGGTGCCGCGCGTCGTGTCGACCCTGGAGGGGGAGGCCCAGGCGACGGTCCGGGTCAAGGGGCACGCCATGGTCCTGCGGTTGCTGACCTATCTCGACGGCACGCCGCTCCACGCGGCCCCGGCCTCGCCGGGGCAGATGCGGGCGTTGGGCATGACCCTGGCCAGGCTGGATCTGGCGTTGACCGATTATGACCATCCCGGCTCGCAACGCGATCTGCTGTGGGACATCACGCGCACCGCCAGCGTCGCCGACCGGCTGCATTACTTGGCGGACGGCCCGCGCCGCCGCATGGTGGAACGCTTCGTCGCCCGCTTCGCCGACCGGGTGGCCCCCCGGCTGCCCGCGCTGCGGCATCAGGTCATCCACAACGACCTCAACCCCCACAACGCGGTGGTCGATCCGGTCGGGCACGAGACGGTCACCGGGATCATCGATTTCGGCGACGCGCTGAAGGCGCCGCTGGTCAACGATCTGGCGACGGCGCTCGCCTACCACGTCACCAGCGGCGAGACGCCCTTCGGATCGTTGGTGGAAATGACCCGCGCCTACAACGCCGTGCTCCCGCTGACGCCGGAGGAGGTGGAGCTGCTGCCCGATCTGGTGGCGGGCCGGCTGGCCCTGACCATCGGCATCACCAGCTGGCGCGCGGCCGAATACCCCGCGAACGCCGCCTACATCCTGCGCAACGCCGAACGCGCCTTCGCCGGCCTGGAAACGCTGACCGGCGCCGAGTCCGCCACCGCGCACCGCCTGCTCCGTCACGCCTGCCAGAAAGTGTGAACCGCCATGACCATGATCAACGCCTACGCGCCCGACTCCGCCGGATCCCTGCCGGAGCGCGAGCGCGCCCTGATCGCCCGCCGCGAGAAGCTGCTCGGTCCGGCCTACCGCCTGTTCTACGCCGACCCGATCCACGTGGTGCGGGGAGAGGGAAGCTCCCTCTACGACGCCGACGGCAACCGCTATCTGGACGCCTACAACAACGTCGCCTCGGTCGGGCATTCGCGGCCGGAGGTGGTGGAGGCGATGGCCAGGCAGGCGGCCGTGCTGAACACGCACACACGCTACCTGACCGATGGCATTCTCGACTTCGCCGAGGCCTTCCTGGCGGAATTCCCGGCCGAGCTGTCGCACCTGATGCTGACCTGCACCGGCAGCGAGGCCAACGATCTGGCCCTGCGCGTCGCCCGCGTCCACACCGGCGGAACCGGCGTCGTCATCGCGCACAACGCCTATCACGGCGTGACGGCGGCGCTGGCGGAGATGTCGCCCTCGCTCGGTGGCGCGGTGAAGCTGGGCGACCACGTCCGCGTGGTGCCGGCCCCGGACGGCTACCGCATCCCGGAGGCGGAGGTCGGCGCCGCTTTCGCGCGTTCCGTGGAGGCGGCCATCGCCGACCTGCGCGAGAAGGGGATCGCGCCCGCGGCGCTGCTCGTCGACACGATCTTCTCCAGCAGCGGCGTCTTCACCGACCCGGCCGGTTTCCTCGCCCCTGCGGTGGAGGCGATGCGCAAGGCCGGCGGCCTCTTTATCGCCGACGAGGTGCAGCCCGGCTTCGGGCGGCTCGGCACGCACATGTGGGGCTTCGCGCGCCACGGGCTGGTGCCCGACATCGTGACGGTCGGTAAGCCGATGGGCAACGGCCACCCGGTGGCGGGCGCGGTGTTCCGGCCGGAGGTCATCGAGGCGTTCGGCAAGAGCCAGCGCTATTTCAACACCTTCGGCGGCAACCCGGTGTCCTGCGCCGTCGCGCTGGCCGTGCTGCGCGTGATCAAGGCGGACCGGCTGCAGGAGAACGCCCTGACCGTCGGCACGGCGATGATTGAGGGCTTGCGCGCGCTCGCCGCCAAGCACGACCTGATCGGCGACGTGCGCGGCAGCGGCCTGTTCATCGGCGTGGAGCTGGTGCGCGACCGCAGCCTCAAGACCCCGGCCCCGGAGGAGACGGCCCGCGTGGTGAACGGCATGCGCCAGCGCCGGGTGCTCATCAGCGCGACCGGGCAGGAGGGACACATCCTGAAGATCCGTCCGCCGCTGGTGTTCTCGGCGGAGGACGCCACGCTGTTCCTGACCACCCTGGACGAGGTGCTGGCGGCGCTTTGATCCGGGTTTGCCGATCGCTCCAACGGTGCGGGCGTGCGGATTGGGGCGCGAGGGGCATCCGGACGGAACTGCCCCACACACCCTCGATCCGCACGCGGCATCAGGCGCCCGGTCGGAAAGGGCGGACCCGAACGTCGACGGGTCTGGGACGAGAACGCCCAGATCTACGGAGTGCGGGAAATCCGGCGACAGCTTTGGCGGAAAGGCATCGATTCGGCCCATCGCCCAAATGACTTGCGGCAAGTCCGGTGCGGGTCAGAGAGCGGTATGGGGATGCAGGCGACCGGGGAAGCCGGGGAGCATAAAGCCCCTCGAAAGATAAATCACCATTCTGTCAAGCGCATCAAATGCTTGGAGAGAATGGTGCCCAGGGACGGAATTGAACCGCCGACACGGGGATTTTCAGTCCCCTGCTCTACCAACTGAGCTACCTGGGCATCCTGCGATGCTGGCCGACCGGGCCGACGCACCACGCTGAGGGCGGCTTTGTAGGAAAAATCGAACGGCCTGTCCAGAGGAAAATAGGCTTCTCGTGATGCCGGGCGAGGGCGGGCTGGAGCGGGCGGCGTGGCGGCGCCGGTAACGAGGACAACGGGGTTGTCCGGCTGCGTCAGCCGGACAAGGTCGGGGCGTTGGGGCGGCGATCCCGCGGGTCGTCGCCCCGGACCGCTTCACTGCATGAACCAACCATGGCTGACGACCAAGGACTGGCCGGTCAGTGCGTTGGAGCCGAAGGACGCGAAGAACAGGGCCGCTTCCGCTACGTCCTCGACCGTCGTGAATTCGCCATCCACCGTGTCCTTCAGCATGATGGTCTTCACCACGGCGTCCTCGGAAATGCCGAACTGCTTGGCCTGTTCGGGGATCTGCTTTTCCACCAGCGGCGTGCGGACGAAGCCGGGGCAGATCACGTTGGCGCGCACGCCGTGCGCGGCGCCTTCCTTTGCGACGACCTTGGCGAGGCCGATCAGCCCGTGCTTGGCGGTGACGTAGGGCGCCTTCAGCGCCGACGCCTCCTTGGAATGCACCGAGCCCATGTAGATGATGCTGCCGCTTCCCTGCTGGTACATCGTCCGCAGGGCGGCGCGCGTGGTCAGGAAGGCGCCGTCCAGATGGATGGCGAGAAGCTGCTTCCACTTGGCGAACTCGAACTGCTCGACCGGCGCGACGGTCTGGATGCCGGCGTTGCTGACCAGGACGTCGATGCGGCCGAAGGCGGTGACGGCGCGCGCCATGCCGGCGTCGACCTGGGTCTCGTCGGTCACGTCCATGGCGACGCCCAGCGCCCGCTTGCCCGTGGGGTCGAGGCTGGCCGCCGCCGCGTCGGCGCCGGCTTGGTTGAGGTCGGCGATCACGACCAGCGCGCCTTCGCGGGCGAAGGTCCGGGCGATCTCCAGCCCGATTCCGCTCGCCGCCCCGGTGATGACGGCGACCTTGTCTTGCAAGCGCATGGATGTGCTCCTTGTCTGGATTGGTCTTGTCTGGATCGGTCCCGGCCGTCCGCCGGGATGGGGGTGGGATCAGCCGCGCAGCACGTCGTGCGTGACGGGGCCGGTGCCCCGCGACGGCATCCTCAGCCATTCCGGATGGGCGAGCGTGGCCAGCGTGTCGGCGAGGCCGCTCTCCCAATGCTCGCGCATGCCGGCGTTGGAGAACTCGTAATCCTTGGTGTCGCGCTCGTAGCTTTTGCGGCGGTAGATCAGGTGGACGATGTTGATGGCCGCCCCGCAGGCCGCGGTGCGCAGGGCCTTGGCCTCGTCCGTGTCCTTGAGGTCGTCGGGCAACCGGTCGAGCAGGGCGACCAACTGGTTGCGCAGGGTCTGCTCGTAGGTGACCTTGTCGGTGTTGAAGCGGGTGCGGCTGGAATACATGATGTCCTTCTGCCGCTCCAGCACCTCCGACATGCCGCGCGGGGCCTGCCCGGTGGCGCTCCACAGATCGACCTGGAAGACCAGCGTGTCGCGGCGCGGCTGGTCCTCCAGCACATGGTCGAGCGGCGTGTTGGAGACCAGCCCGCCGTCCCAGTAGAACTCGCCGTCGATCTCGACGGGGGCGAAGCCGGGCGGCAGGGCGCCGCTGGCCATCACGTGCTCCGGGCCGATCCGCTGGGTGGCGTTATCGAAATAGACCGAGTTCCCGGTGCGGACGTTGACCGCGCCCAGCGCCAGCCGGATGCTGCCCGCGTTGATGCGGTCGAAGTCGATCAGGTCCTCCAGCGTCTTTTTCAGCGGCGCGGTGTCGTAGACGCTGGTCGGCCCGGCGAAGGGACCCGCCACCGCCCATTCCACCGCCGCCCGTGGGCGGAAGAAGCCGGGCTGCCCGGACAGCGCCGTGCGCCACGCGCTCCACTGGTTGAGGATGGAGATCGACGGGCCGTCGGGGTCCAGCCGCCGCCACAGGCTTTCCGCGCCTTCCCAAGGAGAAGGAGGGGCGACGCGGTTCCAGAACTCCGACAGCGCCGCGCAACGCCGTTCTGGGGGATTCCCGGCGATCAGCGCCGCGTTGATGGCGCCGATCGACACGCCGGCCACCCAGGTCGGGTGGATGCCGTGCTTGAACAGCCCCTCGACGACGCCCGCCTGATAGGCGCCGAGCGCGCCGCCGCCCTGAAGGACAAGAGCCACCCGTTCATAGGGGGCGATGAGATCGGTGAAGGACCCGTCGCGCATCGATGCCTTTCCCAGCCGGTGTCTTTGGGGATCGTCCGTCCCGCCCGGCTGCCTGGATATGGGGCGGCAAACCGGGGCCGCCACGCAAAACAGCCCGATCGAACGGGTGATCCGGCATGGCAGGCATTCCCGGCGGGACGGTGCGGCGGCACAATGTCCGTGCCGGAAGCACGCCGGCCGGTGGAACCGTCACCCGCAATTCCGTTGCGGCCTCATGGGGCCGGAGGCATTCTGGACCAATTCGGTCCTTATCAGGAAGGAACCTCCGCCAATGCACACGAAGACCATCGAGCCCTGGACCCATGATCACGGCTTCGGCCAGGACCAGGTCCGGCCAGCGGAGTTCCGCACGCTCTTGGTGGTGGTGCTGACCGCCGTGACCATGGTGGCGGAGGTGGCGGCGGGCCTTGCCTTCGGCTCCATCGCGCTGCTGACCGACGGCCTGCACATGGCCTCGCACGCGGCGGCGCTGGGCATCGCGTTGCTCGCCTACGTCTTCGCCCGCCGCCACGCCCGCGACCGGGCCTTCAGCTTCGGCACCGGCAAGGTGAACGCGCTGGCGGGTTTCGCCAGCGCGTTGCTGCTGGTCTTCGTCACGCTGCTGATGCTGTGGGAAAGCCTGCACCGGCTGGTCGATCCGGTGGCGATCTCCTTCGATCAGGCGCTGGTGGTCACGCTGGTCGGGCTGGCCGTCAACGTGATCAGCGTCGCCATCCTGATGCACCGGCCATCCGGCGGCGCGGCGGCGCATGGTCCTCATGACCATCACGATCACGGTCCTCATGGCCATGACCACCACCACGGCCATGCGCATGGGCACGGGGGGCACGGGGGGCACGCGGGACAGGACCACAATCTGCGGGGCGCGATCCTGCATGTGCTGGCCGACATCGCGACCTCGGTGCTGGCGGTCCTGGCGCTGCTGGGCGGCAAGCATCTCGGCGCGTCCTGGCTGGACCCGGCAATGGGCATCGTCGGCGCGGCGATGATCGCCCGCTGGTCCTGGGGGCTTCTGCACGACACCGGCCGGGTCCTGCTGGATCAGGAGGCGCCCGCGGAGGTCCGCGAGGCGGTGCGCGGCGCGATCGAAGCGGACGGCGATTCCCGCATCGCCGATCTTCACATCTGGTCCATCGGTCCGGGGCTGTTCACGACGGTGCTGTCAGTGGTCAGCCACGAACCGCGCAGCCCCGATCATTACAAGGCGCTGCTGCCCACCGGGCTGGGGCTGGTCCATCCCGTCGTCGAGGTCCGACGCTGCCCCGGCGAGGTGGCCCGCTGACGGCCATGTCTGTGTGATGCCCGACACGGCCCCACCCATTGGCGGGCCTTCCTCACGGCGGCGTGCCTGTCGGCGCAAGGCACGGACCACTGGCTGGTGCTTCTCCGCCGCCTCGACGTTCCCTGCGCGCCGGTCAACGCCATCGGCGATCTGATGGAGGACGAACACCTCAAGGCCATCGGCTTGCTCCAGGCGCTGGACCACCCGAGCGAGGGCGCCATCGTGAAGGTCCGCTCACCGATCCGCTTCTCGGAAACGCCCTGCGTCGCGGCCAGCCCGGCGCCGAAGTTCGGCGGCGCTTGATCGCCCGGTCAGGAAGGGTGGTATCTGCCGGTCATCGAGCGACCGGCGGATACCAAGCGTTGCCTCAGGCGGCGTCGACCAGGACGAGTTCGCTGTCCTCGATCGCCGTCACCGTGAAGGTGCCGACCTGCGAGATGGCGGCGCCGTCGCGGGCGTTCACCCGCACCCCGTCGATCTCGACCAGACCGGACGCGGGGACGAGATAGGCGCGGCGGTCCGTGCCCAGGGCGTATTCCGCCGTCTCGCCCGCCTTCAGCGTTGCCCCCACCACGCGGGCGTCGGTGCGGATCGGCAGCGCGTCGTCATCGTCGGCGTAGCCCGAGGCCAGGGTCACGAAGCGCCCGCTGCGCTCGCCCTTGGGGAAGGGCTTGGCCCCCCAGCTTGGCTTCTCGCCGGTTCGCGTCGGCTGGATCCAGATCTGGAAGATGCGGGTCGTCACGTCCTCACGGTTGTATTCGGAATGCGCGATGCCAGTTCCGGCTGACATCACCTGCACGTCGCCCGCCTCGGTGCGGCCCTTGTTGCCGAGATTGTCCTCGTGGGTGATGGCGCCCTCGCGGACGTAGGTGATGATCTCCATGTCGCGGTGCGGGTGCGGCGGGAAGCCGGTATGAGGCTCGATGGTGTCGTCGTTCCAGACCCGCAGGTTGCCCCAGCCCATCCGCTTGGGATCGTAGTAGTTGGCGAAAGAGAAGTGATGCTTGGCGTCGAGCCAGCCATGGTTGTCGCCGCCCAGGGCCTTGAAGGGACGCAGTTCGATCATGATCGGTCTCCTGAAGCCGTGGCCGCCGCTGTCGGGAGCGGTTCGGCCGGTGCGTTTCGTTGAAGACACTCTATCGGTTGCGGCCCTTCCAGTTTAGCCACATAAATTCGGACAAGATGTTCGATGGAGTTGAACGATGGCCAATCCCGGAACCCCCAGCTTCGAGCAACTGCGCATCTTCCTGGCGGTGGTCGACGCCGGCAGCTTCGCCGGGGCGGGGCGGCGCCTGAACCGCGCCGTCTCGGTCATCAGCTACGGCATCGCCAATCTGGAGGCCCAGCTCGGCCTGTCGCTGTTCGAGCGCGAGGGGTCGCGCAAGCCGGTGCTGACCACCGCCGGACGGGCGCTGCTGGCCGAGGCGCGGGCCATCGCCCAGGGGATCGACGGGCTGCGCGCCAAGGTGAAGGGGCTGCTCGACGGGCTGGAGGCGGAGGTCGACCTCGCCGTCGACGTGATGCTGCCGGCCGACCGGCTGGGGCGGGTGCTGCGGGCCTTCGCGCAGGAATACCCGACGGTCTCGCTGCGGCTGCACGCCGAGGCGCTGGGCGCCATCACGGCGCTGGTGCTCGACGGGAAGGCGGTCGTCGGCGTCTCCGGCCCGCTGGCCGCCGGGGTGGAGGGGGTGGAGTGCGTCGCCGCCGGGTCGGTGCCGATGGTGCCGGTCGCGGCCCCCGACCATCCCTTGGGACGGATGGAGCGCATCCCGCCCGGCGCCGGCCGCGACCATGTCCAACTGGTCCTGACCGACCGGTCGCGCTTCACGGAGGGGCAGGATTTCTCGGTGATGAGCGCGCGCACGTGGCGGCTCGCCGATCTGGGCGCCAAGCACGCCCTCCTGCGCGAGGGGATCGGCTGGGGCAACATGCCGCTGCCGATGATCGAGCCCGACCTCGTCGCCGGCACGCTGGTGCGGCTCGCCATGCCCGACCACCCCGGCGGGACCTACCGCTTCGCCGGGGTCTGGCGGCGCGACACCCCGCCCGGCCCGGCCGCCTCCTGGCTGCTCGACCAGTTCGTGCGGCTGGGCGCGGAGGACCGCGAGGAGGCTGGCTTCATCGATCTTTGAGGCGCCCCCGGTGACCGTGGCCGGGGGCGGCGCCGGTTAATAGAGCGCGAGGCCGCCGTTGATCTGCATGACCTCGCCGGTCAGGAAGCTGGCGCGCGGCGAGGCCAGGAACAGTACGGCGTCGGCCACGTCCTCCGGCACGCCCTCGCGGCCCAGCGGCGTGCGGGCGACGGTGGCGCGGCGGCCGTCGGCGTTGGAGAAGACATCGTGGAACCGCGTGCCGATCAGGCCGGGGGCCACCGCGTTGACGCGGATGCCGAGCGAACCGGTCTCCTTGGCGAGGGCACGGACGTAGCTGACCACGGCGCCTTTCGCCGCCGCGTAGTGCGAGGCGCCCGGCCCGCCGCCGTCGAAGGCGGCCAGCGACGACATGGCGACGATGCAGCCGGACTTGCGCGGCTCCATGCGCCGCAGCACCGCCTGGCAGCACAGATGCGTGCTGGTCAGGTTCACGTCCAGCGCCCGGCGCCACAGGTCGAGCGGCGTCTCGGTGACGCGCGAGCGTTGCAGCAGCCCGCCGGTGTTGGCGACCAGCACGCCGAGCGGGCCGAGACGGTCCTCGGTCGCCGCGACGACGCGCTCGACGGCCTCCGGGTCGGTGGTGTCCACCGCGAAGGCCTCGGCGGCGCCGCCGGAGCCGGTGATCTCCGCGACGACGGAGGCGGCCTCCTCGGCGCTGGTCATGTAGGTCAGAGCGACGCGCGCGCCGGCGCGGGCGAAGGCCAGGGAAACGGCGCGGCCGATGCCGGACGCTCCGCCGGTGACGAGGACGGTCGTGTTCGAGAATTCCAAGGGGGATCTCCGGGGTCTGGATCGGGACGAAATCAGGAAAGGGGCGGCATCAGGAAAGGAGAGGGCCGCTGGAGGCGCGGACCACGAGTTCGGGGGGGAAGACGGTTCGGGTGCCGGGGCCGGTGTCCCCGGCCAGCCGGACCGCCAGCCGCCCGATGGCGGTCTCGGCCATGCGGGCCAGCGGCTGGCGGATGGTGGTCAGCGCCGGGTGCAGCAGGGTGGCGAGGCCGATGTCGTCGATGCCGACGACCGACACGTCCTCGGGCACGCGCAGGCCCAGAACGCGCAGTTCGGCGAGGATGCCGAGCGCCGTCATGTCGTTCACCGCCAGCACGGCGGTCGGCCGCGGGGTGGCCGCCGCGATCCGCCGGGCCAGACGGCGGCCGAGTTCCGGCAGGTCGGTGTCGCCGAAGACGGAATCGGAACGCGACGTATCCTCCACCAGAACGACGGCCTCCGTCAGTCCCAGCCGCTCCGCCTCGGCCTTGAAGCCGTCGAAGCGGGCGGCGCGGTTGAAGGTGCCGGTCGGCCCGGTGGCGTAGGCGATGCGGCGGTGTCCGAGCCCGGCCAGATGGGCCACGGCCATCGCCGAGGCCGCCGGGTTGTCCAGCGTGACGGAATCGCCGTCGGACAGCGCGTCGAAGGACACCCGCACGATGCCGCGCTGGGCCAGCCCGGCCATCGTCTCGTTGTCCACCAGGGTCGAGGCGGTGATCAGCCCGCGCACGCCGTAGGCGGCCAGTTCCTCGGCGAACTGGTGCTCTCGGGCCGGGTCGCGCAGGGTGTTGCACAGGATGACGTGCAGGTCCGCCTCCTGCGCGGCCCGCTCGACGGCGACCGCCAGCTCGCCGAAGAACGGATTCGCCACGGTCGGCACGAGCAGCCCGACCATCGGCGAGTGGCCGGTCTTCAACTGGCGGGCGGCGGCGTTCGGCTTGTAGCCCAGCGTCTCGATGGCCTGCTGGATGCGGGCGCGGGTGTCGGCGCGCATGCGGTCCTGCCGGCCGTTCAGGTAGTTGGAGATGCTGGCCGGCGACACGCCGGCGGCGCGCGCCACGTCCTGGATGTTCACCGGGGCGATGCTGGTTGGCTGAACGCTGGCCGGCTGGGTGGGCGCCGAGGTCATGGTCTTGCGGTCTCCGTTCTCAATAACCGGCGCTGCGAGGAAGCCACAGCGTCAGCGCCGGCACCATCGCGATCAGCACCAGCGCCACGACCAGCACGGCGAGGTATTTCATCATCGGCCGCACCACC
Source organism: Azospirillum doebereinerae (assembly GCF_003989665.1). Lineage (GTDB taxonomy): Bacteria > Pseudomonadota > Alphaproteobacteria > Azospirillales > Azospirillaceae > Azospirillum > Azospirillum doebereinerae. The sequence continues at coordinate 99,827 of NZ_RZIJ01000019.1, forward strand.
TGGGACATCGGCACGCCGCAGATCACGCAGGTGGTGCACAGCCCCAGCCCGATAGGGGGCGAGAACAGGCCGATCCCCATGGCGATGATCAGCACCGTCGCGTAGTGCAGCGGCGCCAGCCCCAGCTGCTGGGCGATGGGGACCAGGATCGGGCCGAAGATGATCAGGGCGGGGGCGCCCTCCAGCACCGCGCCGAACACCGCCATCAGGACGATGGACAGCAGGATGAACAGCCATGGCCCCTCGTCGGCGACGAAGGCGACCAGCGCGGCGGCCATGTTCTGCGGGATCATCTCCATGGTCAGCGTGTAGGACAGGCTGGTGGCGGTGGCGATGATGAACAGCAGCGACCCGGCCAGGGTCGAGGTGTCGGCGAACAGGCGGACCACCTTGCGGAGCGTCAGCTCGCGGAAGGCCAGCCCGCCGACCACCAGCGCGTAGACCACCGCGAAGGCCGACACCTCGGTGGAGGTGGCGATGCCCGACACCACGCCCTTGCCGATCATCAACACCATGACGAGCCCGACCGCACCGCCGGCCAGCAGCGCCCGCAGCGGCGTGCGGTCGGGGTAGGCCTCGGCCACGTCGATGCGCTTGCCGGCGATGACGCCGATGACGCAGAGCGCGATGGCGAGCAGCGCCGCCGGCACCAGCCCGGCCAGGAACAGGCCGCCGATCGACAAGTTGGCGACGAAGCCCATGATGATCATGTTGACGCAGGGCGGGATGGTCTCCGCCATCACCGCCGAGGCGGCGAGCAGCCCGGCCGCGTCACCCGGACTCTGCCGGGTGCGGCGGATCGCCGGCATCAGCACGCCACCGACCGCCGCCACGTCGGCCAGCTTGGATCCCGACACGCCGGAGAAGAAGGCCACCGCCGTGACGATGGTCAGGTTCAGCCCGCCGCGCATCCGCCCCATGCCGCGCACGATCAGCTCGACCAGCCGCGCCGACATGCCGTTGATCTCCATGGCGCCGCCGGCCAGCAGGAAGAACGGGATGGCCAGCAGCACGAACTGGTCGACCCCGGCCGTCACCTGCTGGGCGAAGATGGGCAGCGGCAGGGACGGGTCGAGCAGGAAGTAGACGAAGGCGCCGAGCCCCAGCGTGAAGGCGATGGGCACGCCGGCCACCAGCCCGAAGACCAGGCAGAACCCGACGGCGGCCGGGGCCGAGGGCAGGGCGTCCGGCGCCAGTCCCGGCAGGAGCACAGCGGCGGCGGCGACCAGCCCGACCATGGCGCCGCTGGCGATCATGACGGCACGGGGACCGGCCAGCGCCTGCTCCAGCGCCGCCACGGTCATCACCACGACTCCGAACAGCACTGGCGCCACGATCATCGCCTGGGGCAGGCCGGTCGGCGTGGTCTGGCTGAAGGATTCCTTCAACAGCCCGGCGGTCGCCCATAGCAACCCCAGCGAGACCCCGAACAGGATCCAGCGGCTGATCTGCTGGAGCCAGGGGCGCAAAGGCGCCGGCAGCGCCGCCTGGAACATCTCCACCCCCATGTGGCGGCCGCGCGCCATGGCGGTGGCGGCCCCGCTGAACACCAGGGTGATCATCAGGGCCTGCGCGACCTCCTCCGCCCAATCGAGCGGGGCGTGCAGGGCGTAGCGGCAGATGACCGAGACGAAGACGACGAGGACGTCGAGCGCCAGGGCGATGCCGCCCACCGTCTCGGTCACGCGGGCGAGGTGCCGGGTGAGCGCGAAGCCGGCCGGTGGTGTCGCCGTCCCTTGGGCCGTCCCTTCGAGATCCGGCGCGTGTGTGTGGGCGGTCATGGCCCGTTCCCCTCGGTGGCTTCGGGTTTGGCTTCGGGTGTGGCTTCGGATTTCGCGGCGGGGACTGGTCAGGCCGACGCGCGGACGGCGTCGATCACCGGGGCGGTCGCCGGCTGCTGGGCGACGAAGCGCGCCCAGACCGTCTCGACCGCCGCGCGGTAGGCGGCGGTGTCCACGTCGGTGACGGTCACGCCGCGCCCTTGCAGATCGGCGAAGGCACGGGCCTCGGTCTCGGCCGCCTGGGCGCGCTGGTGGTCGGTCGCGGCCTTGGCCGCCGCCTGCACCGCCGTCCGGATGTCGGCCGGAAGCCGGTCGAAGGCGCGGTTGCTGATGACCGGGATGACGGGATTGAAGATGTGCCGGGTGCGGTAGCAGTGCTTGGCGACCTCGTAGAACTTGCCGGCCAGCACGGTCGGCGCGTCCTGCTCCAGCCCGTCGACGACGCCGGTCTGCAAGGCGGCGTAGACCTCGCCCAGCGGAATCGGCGTGGCGACGGCGCCCATGGCCTCCAGCGTGGCGATGAAGTTCGGCACCGGCAGCACGCGGATCTTGATGCCCTTGAGGCCACCCTCCGGCGTCAAGGCCGGGCGGGTGTAGACGTTGCGGGCGCCCAGGCTGTAGGCGTAGCCGAGGATCCGGACCGGCGCGCGCTGCGCCAGGATTCCCGACAGCGTCTGCCCGGCGGTGCCGTCCAGCGCCCGCCCGACATGGCCGGCGTCGGCGAACAGGTAGCCCAGGTCGAGGACGCCGATCTCCGGCGCCACGGTGGCCCAGATCGACGAGCCGGAGATCATCATGTCCACGGCGCCGATCTTCACCTGCTGGACGATGTCGGATTCCTTGCCGAGCTGGTTGTTCGGGAAATAGTTCAGCGTGACCGCGTCGCCGACCGAGGCGGCCAGCGTCGAGCGGAAACGGTCGAACCACAGGAAATGCGAGGAGTTGGCGTCGTCGGTCAGCGAGGACGAGATGCGCAGGCGCAGCGCGGCGGCGGCGTTGCCGGTGCGGATGAACGGGGCCGCCACGGCGACGGCGAGGGTCGATTTCAGGACGGTGCGGCGGGACGCGATCATGGGTTTCCTCCGGGTTGGCGGGACGGGCGCCGAGGGCGGCGACCCTTGTCCCTTATCGTTTTCCGATCGTGCCGGACGCCCCCGTCACGGCTTTGTAAATCGATACACTAAATCGATACACTAAAATTCGTTCGCCAGTCAAGCAGTCCGTTCGGAGGCTTTGGAGGAAGGGGGATCAGTGTGGCGGATCGCCTTGGGCGCCGCTTTCAGGCGCCGGTCGCTGCCGGGATGCGTGCCCAGGTGACGGGGAAATTCGGCCCTGTCATTGCCCGGAAGGAAGGGGCTCTCCCATGGCGCGGCGGCGTATCGGGGGCATGCGGAAAGCGTCCGGAACGGAGCGCCCAAACCCATGTTTCCCCTTCGAACCAACAGGAAGGGGGAAAACCATGGGCTTGTTCGATTTCTTCCGGCGCGACGCCGGCAAGAAGCTCGGCGGCACCGAGACGCCGGACGCCGAGCACATCAAGGCCGAGGTCGGCCGTCTGGGGCTGGATGTCCAGGGACTGGACGTGGCCGTGAACGGCGACACGGTGACGGTGAAGGGGCAGGCCGCCAGCCAGGAGGCCAAGGAAAAGGCCGTGCTGGTGGCGGGCAACGTGCACGGCGTGTCCAAGGTGGAGGAGCAGATCACCGTCGCCCAGGCCCAGCCGGAAAGCCAGTTCTACACGGTCCAGAGCGGCGACACGCTCTCGAAGGTCGCCAAGCAGTTTTACCACGACGCCAACAAGTACCCGGCGATCTTCGACGCCAACCGGCCCATGCTCAAGGATCCGGATGAGATTTATCCGGGGCAGGTCCTGCGCATCCCGCCGGCGGCCTGACGCGTCGTCGCGGGGCCGCCCTGTTTCGAGGGCGGTCCCGTTCCCGCCCCCGCCGCCGGATACGGTCCGGTCGAGGCAGGGGCGGGCAAGGGGCGCCTCAGCTCTTGGTGCGCGGGTCGTGGGTGTGATGGCTGTCCCGCTCGCCGCCGCCGCCGGAGAGCTGGCTGCGCTCGGTGTTGGTCGGCTCGCCGGGGCGGGGGTGCTTCTCGGCCGGGGCCTGCGGCTTGTCGGCGTTCTGGTGGCTGCTGCCGGGGCCGCCGTGATGGCGGTCGGTCTCGTCGTGGCGCTTGGACATGTGAGGTCACCGATCCTGTTGATAGCCCTGATGGGTGGTGTTCTGCCGGGTGTTGCCCTGCTGGCCCTGCTCCTTCGTGTTCGCGGGCGGGGCGTCGGCCGAGGCGGCCGTGTCGGCGGCGGCGCTGTCCGGGACCCCGGCCGGACCCTTGGTGCTGCGGCCGGCGGGCGGGACGGGGGGAGTGTGCTTGGCCATCGGTGGCGCTCCTTCTGTTGAAAGCGTCCTTCCCCAACAGGACCGTCGCCGCCGGGTTCCCCGTTCCGCCGCCGCAAGGCTTGCATGCGAAGAAAGGGGGAGGGCGGATTGCCGGCCGCCCCCTATTCTCCCGGCCATGCCGCACAGCCCTTCGCCGTCCGCCGCCGCCTTGCCCTCTTCGCCCGTTCCGGTGAGCGACGGGCTCCCGGTTCCCCAGCGCTACTGGGCGATGGCGACGATGACGGCGGCGCTGATCATGGCGGTGCTGGACGGGGTGGTCGCCACCATGGCCCTACCCACCATCCAGCGCGAGTTCGCCATCGACGCGGCCCAAGCCATCTGGGTGGTCAACGCCTACCAGATCGCGGTGACCGTCTCGCTGTTCCCGCTGGCCTCGCTGGGCGACATCCTGGGCTACAGCCGGATCTACTGGGGCGGGCTGGCGGTGTTCACCGTCGCCTCGCTGGCTTGCGCGCTGTCGGATTCGCTGCCGCTGCTGACGGCGGCCCGCGTGCTCCAGGGCTTCGGCGCCGCCGGCATCATGAGCGTCAGCCTGGCGCTGGTCCGCCACATCTACCCGGCGGCGCAGCTCGGGCGCGGGGTTGGCTACAACGCGCTGATCGTCGCGGTGTCCTCGGCGGCGGGGCCGAGCATCGCGGCGGTGATCCTGTCGGTCGCCTCCTGGCCGTGGCTGTTCGCCGTCAACGTGCCGATCGGGCTGGCGGCGCTGGTCATCGCCGCGAAATCGCTGCCGCGCTCGGCCCGTTCCGGCCACCGCTTCGACGCGCTCAGCGCCGGGCTGAACGCGGCGACGCTCGGCCTGCTGATCGTCGGCTTCAAGGGGTTGGACGGTGGCCAGCCGGGTTGGCTGACCGGGGTGGAGCTGGTCGCGGCGCTGGGATTCGGCGTCACGCTGGTCCGGCGCGAGCTGGCGCAGGCGGCGCCGCTGCTCCCGGTCGACCTGCTGCGCCGCCCGGTCTTCGCGCTGTCGGTGGTGACCTCGGTCTGCTCCTTCGCGGCGCAGAACATCGCCTTCGTGGCGCTGCCCTTCTTCTTCGAGGACGTGCTGCGCCGCAGCCAGGGCGACACCGGTCTGCTGATGACGCCATGGCCGGTGGCGGTGGCGGTGATCGCCCCGCTGGCCGGGCGGCTGGCCGACCGCTACGAGCCGAGCCTGCTGAGCGGCGCCGGGCTGTCGCTGTTCGCCGCCGGGCTGGGGGCGATGGCGCTCTTGCCACCCGATCCGGCCTTCGCCGACGTGGCGTGGCGGATGGTGTTGGCCGGGCTGGGCTTCGGTCTGTTCCAGACGCCGAACAACAAGGTCCTGGTCACCAGCGCCCCCAAGGAGCGCAGCGGCGGCGCCAGCGGCATCCAAGCCACCGGCCGGCTGCTGGGCCAGACGCTGGGCGCCGCCGCCGTCGGCGTGCTGTTCAGCGCGCTGGGCAAGGCGGACGGCACGGTGTGGGCGATGGCCCTGGGCGCCGGCCTGTGCCTCGTCGCCGGGCTGACCGGCAGCCTGCGCCGCATGGTCCGCTGAGGCGCCTTACGGCTGACGGATCACGGCTGGCGAATGAGGGTGCGCTGGTCGATGCCGTAGGCGAAGCCCGGCGCCTGGGCCAGTTCCGTCGCGTCCATGTCCAGGGTCGGGGTGCCGTTCTCCATGGTCAGCGCGGCGACCGGCACGGTGACCAGCTTGGTCCCCAGCCCCATCACCTCGTTGGGGGCCAGCACCACCCGCGCAATGCGCCCGTCCGGCTCGGCCATGGTGAAGTCGAGGATGCGTCCGCCGACCTGACCGTCGCGGGTGCGCAGCTCGGTGCCGACCATCGCCTGGGCCTGGGGGGCCGTCAGGGCGCCCGGCGGCAGCGAGGCGACCGGCGGCGACGGGTTCTGCACCTCGTTGGAGGGGGCGGCGCCGCTGACGCCCGACGGCGAGGTGACCGGGTCGGTGGTGGGCTGGTCGTCGGGACGCGGGGCTGTCATCAGCGGCGGGGCGGCCGAGGCGGCGGGCGGCGCGTTGGTGGCGGGCGAGCCGGCGGATGACGGAGCCTGGGTCTGGGCCGAGGCGGCCCCGGTCAGCAGCAGCGCCGCGGCGGGGAGGGCGATCAGGAGGGGGCGGAGCATGGGGCGAAACCTTCCGTTGGGGGTGCGGTTTCCTTCCTCAACACCGCAAACCGGCTTCCGGTTGCCGCTCAGTCCCGCTTCAGCAGGAACACGCCCTGTTCGCCCAGCAGGTTGGCGAAGCCCGAATGCGCCCGCCCGGTGACCCGTCCGGCGCGGTCGAGGATGCGGGCCTGCTCGATGCGGATGCCCATCTCCTCGGTCAGCACGACGAAGTCGCGCAGCGTGCAGAAATGGATGTTGGGCGTCTCCCACCACTGGTAGCCCAGCTTTTCCGTCACCGGCATGCGCCCGGTGGCCAGCAGCTGCAGCCGGATCCGCCAGTAGCCGAAGTTCGGGACCGAGACGATGGCGCGCCGGCCGATGCGGCACATCAGGTCCAGCACCTCGCGCGGGTTGCGCATCGCCTGGAGCGTCTGGCCGAGGATCACGTAGTCGAACGCGTCGGCGGGGTAATCCTTCAGATCCGTCTCGGCGTCGCCCTGGATCACCGACAGGCCGTGCGCCACGCATTGCCGCACGCCGTCCATGCTGAGCTCGATGCCGCGCCCGTCCACGCTCTTGGTATGCCGCAGGTAGTCGAGCAGCGCGCCGTCGCCGCAGCCGACGTCCAGCACGCGGCTGTTCGGCTGCACCATCTCGGCGATCAGCTTCAGGTCGTCGCGAATGTCCACGGGGGCGGTCTCGTCTTTCGTCAGCGGGCGCGGCGGCGCACGGTCAGGCCGCGATGCTCGGCGCAGCCTTCCAGGAAGCCGTGGATGACCTGATGGAACTCCGGCTCGTCCAGCAGGAAGGCGTCGTGGCCCTTGTCCGTCTCGATCTCCACGAAGCTGACGTTGGCGGCGACCGCGTTCAGCGCGTGGACGATGGCGCGGGACTCCGAGGTCGGGAACAGCCAGTCGCTGGTGAAGCTGGCGAGGCAGAAGCGCACCGGCGTGGTCTTCCCCCCCGGCCGGAAGGCGTCGGCCAGCAGCCCGCCCGCGTCGGCGGCGAGGTCGAAATAGTCCATCGCGCGGGTGATGTAGAGGTAGGAGTTGGCGTCGAACCGCTCGACGAAGGCCGCGCCCTGGTAGCGCAGGTAGCTCTCCACCTGGAAATCGGCGTCGAAGCCGTAGGTGAAGGCCTTGCGGTCCTGCAGATTGCGCCCGAACTTGCGGTGCAGGGCGGTCTGCGACAGGTAGGTGATGTGCGCGGCCATGCGCGCCACCGCCAGACCGGCCTCCGGCCGCGTGGCCTCCAGCAGGTAGTTGCCGCCGCGCCAGTTCGGGTCGGCCATGATCGCCTGCCGCCCGACCTCGTGGAAGGCGATGTTTTGCGCCGAATGGCGGGCGGCAGTGGCGATGGGGCAGGCCGCGAACACCGATTCGGGGTAGGCGACCGCCCATTGCAGCACCTGCATGCCGCCCATGGAGCCGCCGACGACGCAGAACAGCTTCTCGATCCCCAGATGCTCGACCAGCAGCTTCTGGGCGCGCACCATGTCGCCGATGGTGATGACCGGGAAGGACAGGCCGTAGGGCTGGCCGGTCGCCGGGTCGATGTCCTTCGGGCCGGAGCTGCCCAGGCAGCCGCCCAGCACGTTGGAGCAGATGACGAAGTAGCGGTCGGTGTCCACCGGCCGGCCGGGGCCGACCAGCATCTCCCACCAGCCGGGCTTGCCGGTGATGGGGTGCGTCTCCGCCACGAAATGGTCGCCGGTCAGGGCGTGGCAGATCAGGATGGCGTTGGACTTGTCGGCGTTCAGCGTGCCGTAGGTCTGGTAGGCGACCTCGAACGGCCCCAGTTCCGCGCCGCTGTCCAGCCGCATCGGCACGGGATCGCCGAGCCGCACCCGCTTGCCGGGCAGGAGCCCCGCGTCAGCGGGAACGACGACGGTGGGCTGGGACGCGCTCATGGTCGGAATGACGGAAAGCCTCGGGCTGAACGGTTGGCGTATAGCTACGAAGCCAAGCTTCGGAGTGTCAACGTTTTCTTTGATTTCGCGGCGCATGCGGACTACTACTATCCGGCTTTGCCTCCGTATTGGTTTCGTGATCGATGTCACCCACCCGGACTCCGCTCGACGATTTGCGCCGCGAAATCGACCAGATCGATGACGCGCTCCACGATCTGCTGATGCGCCGCGCCGCCCTGGTGGAGCGCATCGGCGCCGCCAAGGGCTCGCCCGGACAGGCGGTCTATCTGCGCCCCGGCCGCGAGGCGTCGATCCTGCGTCGCCTGATGGCGCGCCACACCGGCAGCTTCCCGGCCCAGGCTGTCGTCCGCATCTGGCGGGAGATGATCTCCGCCTTCACCCGCATGCAGGGCCCCTTCGCCATCGCCGTCTACGCGCCGGAGGACAAGCGCGGCTTCTGGGACGTCGCCCGCGACCATTACGGCAGCTCCGTGCCGATGAGCGCCGTCAACACCCCGGCCGCGGCGCTGCGCGCCGTGTCGGACGGCACGGCGACCGTCGGCGTCGTGCCCTATCCGGCCGAGGACGACAAGGATCCGTGGTGGCGCTTCCTGGTCTCGGCCGACGCCAACCGGCCGCGCGTGGTCGCCCGGCTGCCGTTCGGCGGGCGCGGCAACGCCCGTGGCGAGAACCGCGACGCGCTGGCCATCGCCGTCGCCGCGCATGAGCCGACCGGCGACGACCGCACCCTGCTGAGCATCGAGATCGGCGGGGCGCTGAGCCGCGGCCGCCTGAAGGACATGCTGGAGGCCTGCGGCCTGCCGCCCGTGAATTTCTGCACGTGGCACGCCGGTGGACACGCCACCGACCATGGCGGCGGCGGTCCGTCCATCCATCTGGTGGAGATCGCCGATTTCGTCGATCCCGCCGATCCCCGCCTGACCACCCTGGTCGAGCGGTCCGGGGACATCCCGGTGCGGGTCAACACGGTCGGCGGCTACGCCGTGCCGCTCAACCTCGCGTAACACTCTTCCCAAACAGCAACGCCTTCAGAAGGTTCGCACGCCATGACTCAGCCGAACGGCCCGGTGCCGCGTCCGGGGATTCTCGACATCGCCGCTTACGTCGGCGGCGAGCATCACGGCCACATCCGGCTGGCGTCGAACGAGGGCGCGCTCGGTCCCAGCCCGCGCGCCATGGCGGCCTACGCGGCTGCGGCGGACACGCTGCACCGCTACCCGGACGGCGGTTCGTCGGCCCTGCGCGGCGCCATCGCCAAGCGCTTCAACCTGGACGCCGACCGCATCGTCTGCGGCGCCGGGTCGGACGAACTCATCAGCCTGCTGATCCGCTCCTACGCCGGGCCGGGCGACGAGGTTCTCTATTCGCAATACGGCTTCCTGATGTACCCGATCGGCGCCAAGTCGGTCGGCGCCACCCCGGTGACGGCGCCCGAGGACGGGTTGACCGCCAGCGTCGATTCGCTGCTGGCCCGTGTGACCCCGCGCACCAAGCTGGTGTTCCTCGCCAACCCGAACAACCCGACGGGAACCTACCTGCCGGCCTCGGAGGTGGCGCGCCTGCACGCCGGGCTGCCGGCCAACGTGATCCTGGTGATCGACGCCGCCTACGCCGAATACATGAACCGCGAGGACTACACCGCCGGCGAGGAGCTGGTGGAACGCTTCCCCAACGTGGTGATGACCCGGACCTTCTCGAAGATCTACGCGCTGGGCTCGCTGCGCATCGGCTGGGCCTACGGGCCGGCGGGGATCGTCGACGTGCTGAACCGGGTGCGCGGGCCGTTCAACGTTTCCAACGCCGCCCATGTGGCCGGCGTCGCCGCCGTCGAGGACACCGAATTCCTGGAACGCTCGCGCGCCCACAACGAGACGTGGCGGGCGTGGTTCGCGGCCGAGGTCCAGGCGCTGGGCCTGACCGTGCATCCGAGCGTGACCAACTTCGTCCTGGTGGACTTCAAGGGGCAGGCCCCCGGCAAGGACGACGCCGAGGCGGCGCGCCAGCTTCTGAAGGGGCGTGGTATTTTGGTCCGCCAGATGCCGGCCTACGGCCTGCCGAGCTGCCTGCGCGTGACCATCGGCACCGAGGCGGAAATGCGCGCGGTGGTGGACGGGTTGAAGGCGTTCCTGGCGGGCTGATCGCTGTTGCGGTTTTGGGACTTTGGGAAATGGCCGGGCTCGACCCGGCCATTTCCTTTTCGGGCAGCGGTGTGAGGGCACGCATGGCCGCACCCCACCGCAAATCGTTGACAGAACCTACTGTCCGGTAACATATCGTTTCCCCGAGAGAAGTCCCTTGGGAGACGCCGCGATGACCGACACCGCTCCGCCCGTGCTGCTGTCCCGCGAGGGCGCCGTGTCGTGGATCCGCCTGAACCGTCCCGCCGTCCTCAACGCGCTGGACGAGGGCATGGCCGCCGCCTTCCGCGACGCCTGCCGGTCGGTGGCGGAGGAGGGGCCGGGCGGCCCGACGCGGGTGCTGGTCATCGCCGGTAACGGGCGCGGTTTCCTGGCCGGCGGCGACGTGTCCCGCTTCAACGACGACCCGGCCGCCGCGCCGGAGGTCGTCACCGCCATCATCGATTCCCTGCACGAGGCCCTGCGCATCCTCGACCGGTTGGACATCCCGGTGCTGGCCTCGGTGCACGGGCCGGTCGCCGGGGCGGGGATGAGCCTCGCCTGCGCCGCCGATCTCTGCATCGCCGCCGACGACGCCAAGTTCACCACGGCCTACGCCCGCATCGGCGCGACGCCGGACGGGTCGGGGACCTACAATCTGCCACGTCTGGTCGGCGTGCGGCGCGCGATGGAGCTGGCGATGCTGGCGGACCTCGTCGACGCCGCCGAGGCCCTACGGCTCGGCCTCGTCAACAAGGTGGTGCCGGCGGCGGCGCTGGCCGAGGAGACCCGCGCCCTGGCCGAACGGCTGGCCAATGGCCCGACCGTCGCCTACGCCGGCATCCGCCACCTGTTGCGGCAGTCCTGGACCGCGTCGCTGGACCAGCAACTCGACGCCGAGCGCGCGCGTTTCCGCGCCACCGCCGGGACCGGGGATTTCCGCGAGGGCATCGCCGCCTTCCTCGCCAAGCGCAAGCCGGTCTTCCGGGGGCGCTGATCGCCCCGCCCAGTCAACGCACGCAAAGGCCCGGAACCAGGGGCCAAGGCTCATCGAGAGGAGCAGGACAACCATGCAGAACGACATCGTCATCGTCGGCGCCGCCCGCACCGCCATCGGCGGTTTCGGCGGCAGCCTGAAGGACGTTCCGCTGACCGCGCTGGCCACCACGGCGGTGAAGGCGGCGCTGGAGCGCTCGGGCGCCGCGCCCGACGCCATCGGCCATGTGGTGATGGGCAACGTCATCCCGACCGACACCAAGGACGCCTATCTCAGCCGCGTCGCCGCCATCGACGCGGGCATCCCCCTGGAGACCCCGGCCTTCAACGTCAACCGGCTGTGCGGCTCGGGCCTCCAGGCCATCGTCTCGGCGGCGCAAGCCATCGCGCTCGGCGACTGCGAGGTCGCCATCGGTGCCGGTGCCGAATCCATGAGCCGCGGCCCCTATCTCGTGCCGAGCGCGCGCTGGGGCACCCGGCTCGGCGACGGGGCGCTGGTCGACTACATGAACGGCATCCTGCACGACCCGTGGCAGAAGATTCACATGGGCGTCACCGCCGAGAACGTCGCCGCCCGCTACGGCATCGACCGCGCGGCGCAGGACGCGCTGGCGCTGGAAAGCCAGCGCCGCGCCGCCCACGCCATCGCCGAGGGCCGCTTCAAGGAGCAGATCGTCCCGGTCGAGATCGCGTCGCGCAAGGGCACGGTGGTCTTCGACACCGACGAGCATGTTCGGGGCGACGTGACCGCCGAGAACCTCGCCAAGATGAAGCCGGTCTTCAAGAAGGACGGCTCGGTGACCGCCGGCAACGCGTCGGGCCTCAACGACGGGGCGGCGGCGGTGGTGCTGGCGGACGCGCGGCGCGCCCAGGCGCTGGGGCTGAAGCCGCTGGCCCGTCTGGTCGGCTACGCCCACGCCGGCGTCGAGCCGGATCACATGGGCATCGGCCCGATCCCGGCGACCCGCAAGGTGCTGGAGCGCACCGGCCTGCGCGTGTCGGACCTCGACGTGATCGAATCGAACGAGGCCTTCGCCGCCCAGGCCTGCGCGGTGATCCGCGAGTTGGACTTCGACCCCGCCAAGGTCAACCCGAACGGGTCGGGCATCTCGCTGGGCCACCCGGTCGGCGCGACCGGCGCCATCATCACGGTGAAGGCGATCCACGAACTGCACCGCACTGGCGGGCGCTACGCGCTGGTGACGATGTGCATCGGCGGCGGCCAGGGCATTGCCGCCATCTTCGAGCGGGTGTGAGGCCGTAAGGAAAAAAGGCCGGCGGAGACGCCGGCCTTTTCGCTTTTCCTCATTCGCCGGTGAAGGTCGGCGGACGCTTGCCCAGCATGGCGTCCACCGCCTCGCGGTGGTCGGCGGTGGCGTGGGCCAGCGCCTGCATGGCGGCGGACATCTCCAGCAGCGTGTCGAGGCGGACGTGCCGGCCCTCGCGCAGCAGGCGCTTGGTCATCCGCACCGCGTGGGCGGGGTTGACGGCGATGCGCTTGGCCAGGGCCTGGGCGGCCGGGAGCAGCTCGGCCGGCGGCACCACCTTGGAGACGAGGCCGCAGGCCAGCGCCTCGGCGGCGTCGATGGGGTCGCCGGTGAAGGCCATCTCGCAGGCCTTGGAGAAGCCCACCACGCGCGGCAGCAGCCACGCGCCGCCGTCGCCCGGCACGATGCCGACCTTGACGAAGCTCTCGGCGAAACGCGCGGCCTCCGAGGCGATGCGCAGGTCGCACATGCAGGCGAGGTCGCAGCCGGCGCCGATGGCAGGGCCGTTGACGGCGGCGATGACCGGCACCTCCAGCCGCTCGAAGGCCAGCGGGATGCGCTGGATGCCGCGCTGGTAGTTGTACCGGGTGCGGGCGGGCAGGGGGTCGTTCAGCCCGCCGCCCTCGCGCATGCTGTGCAGGTTGCCGCCGGAGGAAAAGGCGCTGCCCGTCCCGGTCACGATGGCGACCCGGACCGAGGAGTCCGCGTTCAGCCGGTCGAGCGCTTCGACCATGGCGTCGATCACGTCGGGGTCGGAGATCGGGTTGCGCATCTCCGGACGGTTCAGCGTCAGCGTGACGATGCCGTCGTCGGCCTCGTAGAGGACGGGGTCGGTCATGGTGGGTCTCCGTGGATTCGTTCTGTGGCGGGGGCGCTTTGCCCCCTCCCTAACCCTCCCCCGCTGGCGCGGGAGAGGGAACTCCGCCGCTTCGCACAAGGCCCCCTCTCCCGCGCCAGCGGGGGAGGGTCGGGGAGGGGGCCAGCGCGTTTCCGCGCCCTCAGCGCAGTCCCAGCCCGCGCGCGATGATGCCGCGCAGGATCTCCCGCGTGCCGCCGCGCAGCGAGAAGGCCGGGGCGTTCATCACGGTGTGCGCCAGCACGGCGGAGAACTCCCGCGTCGACTCCAGATCGGGCTCGGCCTCGACCAGTTGGCGGGCGATCTCCGGGATCTCCTGTTCGAACAGCGCGCCCAGATCCTTGACCAGCGAGGCCTGCAGGGTCGGGTTCTCGCCCTTGTCGAGCATCCCGGCGACCGAGCGCGACAGGCGGCGCAGGACGATCAGATGCGCGGTCAGCCGGCCGACCGCGATGGCGGCGTGGCCCGACGGCGACGGACCCAGCGCCCGCACCAGCTCGATCAGCAGCGCCATCGAGGACAGGAAGCGTTCCGGCCCGCTGCGCTCGTAGGCGAGTTCGCTCATCACCTGCGTCCAGCCCTCGCCCCGGTTGCCGATCAGGGCGTCGGCGGGCAGGACCACGTCCTCGAACACCACCTCGTTGAAGTGATGGGCGCCGGACAGGTCGAGGATCGGGCGGATGGTGATGCCGGGCGTCGTCAGATCGACCAGAAGCTGGCTTGTGCCGCCCTGCCGGTCCTCGGTGCCGCCGTCGGTGCGGCAGAACAGGATCATGTACTGGGCCTTGTGGGCGTAGGTCGTCCACAGCTTGGTGCCGTTGACCCGCCAGCCGCCGCCTTCGGCCTCTGGCACCGGCACCGCGCGGGTGCGCACGGCGGCGAGGTCGGAGCCCGAATCCGGCTCGCTCATGCCGATGCAGAAGGTGCACTCCCCGGCGGCGATGCGCGGCAGGATGGTCCGGCGCTGCTCCTCGGTGCCGTTCTTCAGCAGCAGCGGCCCGCTCTGGCGGTCGGCGATCCAGTGGGCGGCGACGGGGGCGCCGGCCGCCAGCGTCTCCTCCAGCACGACGTAGCGTTCGAGCGCGCTGCGTTCGTGCCCGCCGTATTGCTTGGGCCACGTCATGGCGATCCAACCGCGCGCGCCCATCCTGCGGCTGAACGCGGCGTCGAAGCCGTTCCAGGACTCCGCCCGCAGGCGGGGCGGGCGGTCGGCCAGCTCGGTCTTCAGGAAGTCGCGGACCTCCGCGCGCAACGCCTCGGTCGCGGCGCTGGAGGGCGGGGGCGGAAAGGCGATGCGGGGCATGGGCGGGGTCTCTCGGGCGAAGGGCGGGGCGGCGGTTGGTCTCAGGCGGCGGTGACGAGCGGCCAGAGCCCGTCGGCGCCGGCCTCGGCGACCTCCCGGCCGATGCGCAGCGCCCAGACGGATTCGTTGCCGAACTCGTCGCGCCAGGACCACAGGCGGCGGGTCAGGTGGTGGAGGACATGCTCGTGGGTGAAGCCGATGGCCCCGTGCATCTGGTGCGCGATGGAGGCGGTCAGCCCGGCGGCCTCGCCGCAGCGCAGCTTGGCGGCGGCGATGGGGAGCACGCGCAGAGGCCCGCCGCTGCGTTCGGCCAGCGCCTCGGCGGCCCCGTCGGCGGCCGCCCCGGCGGCAGCGGCCTGACTGGCCAAAATGGCGAGGTTCTGCTGCACCGCCTGGAACTTGCCGAGCGGACGGCCGAACTGCACGCGCTCCCCGGCGTATTGCACGGTCAGCTCCAGAACGCGCTCGATGGCGCCGGCCATGGCGAGGCTGCGCAGCGTGGCGCCCATGGCGAACAGATCGGCCGGGGTCACGCCGGGGGCTGCCGGGGCGACCCGCGCGGCGTCCAGAACGGCGTCGATCCGCAGCGTGTCGCGCGGCTCGCCGGCGATGTTGCGCCCCTCCTCGACGGTCCAGTCGCCCGGCTCCAGGAGGCAGACGACGGAACCGGATTCCTGTTCCACCAGCAGGGCGACGGCGGTGGCGACGCGGCCCCAGGGAACGCGGTGCGCGGTGCCGGTCAGGCGCCAGGAGGCGCCGTCGCGGGTCAACGCCAGATCGCCCTTGGCGCTTTGCGTCGGGGCGATGCCCAGCGGCCCGGCGGGGATCGCCATCCCGGCCCCGGCGAGCAGCCACGCGGCCAGCATCGTCTCGGCCAGCGGCACCGGGGCGGCGAAGGAGCCGGCGCTGCGGACCAGGGCCAGCGCGTCGAGCGTGTCCACGCCGAAGCCGCCGGCCTCCTCGGGCACCAGGGCGAGCGGCAGGCCCATTTCCTCGACGGCGGCCCAGGCGGCGGCCGGCCACTGCCCGGAATCGGCGGCGCGCAGAAGCTCGGGCGTGAAGCGCTCGGCGAACAGGCGCTGCGCGGTGTCGGCCAGGATGCTGTCGCTCATCGGCTGGGTTCCTGCTGGAAATGCTTGATCAGGTCGCGGGCGATGACGAGCTTCTGCACCTCCGAGGCGCCCTCGTAGATGCGCATCGGGCGAACCTCGCGGTACAGCTTCTCGACCACGCTGCCATGGGCCACGCCGGCCCCGCCGAACAGCTGCACGGCGGCGTCGACCACCGTGGCGGCGGCCTCGCTGCCGGTCAGCTTCGCCATCGACACGTCGCGGGTGCAGCGCTCGCCGCTGGTGTCCTTGGCCCAGGCGGCGCGGTAGACGCAGAGCGCGGCGCTCTCCAGCGTCGTCGCCATCTCGGCCAGCTTGGTCTGGACGCCGTCCATCTCGGCCATCGTCCGGCCGAACAGCCGCCGGGTGGTGACGCGGCCGAGGCTCTCGTCCAGCGCGCGCCGCCCGGCCCCGATCCCCGCCGCGCCGACCGAGGCGCGGAACACGTCGAAGGTCACCATCGCCACCTTGAAGCCCTGACCCGGCGCGCCGATCACGCGGTCGGGGCCGACCGGTACGGCGTCGAAGCGCAGGGGCGCCGCCGGGTGGGGCGCCATGAAGCGGATGGGTGGGCCGGCGGTCAGGCCGGGGGCGTCGGCGTCGACCAGGAAGGCGGTCAGGCCACGGGCGCCGGGCGCCTCGCCGGTGCGGGCGATGACGACGTAATGGTCGGCGAAGCCGGCGTTGGAGATGAAGGTCTTGGCCCCGGTGATGCGCCAGCCCTCGCCGTCACGCTCCGCCGCCGTGGCGATGTTGGCGACGTCGGACCCGGTCTCCGGCTCGGTCAGGGCCAGCGCGGCGATGGTCTCGCCCCGGCGGGCGGAGGGGAGGATGCGGCGGCAGAGATCGGCCGAACCGGTCTGCCACAGCGCCGCCGTGCCGATGCCCTGCATGACGAAGACCGAATCCGCCAGATCGCCGAAGCGGTAGGCCAGCACCTCGCGCGCCAGACAGACCGCGCGCAGGTCGATGCGGGCCTCGCCGGTCTCGGCCCCGGGGGGGACGACCACGTCGAGCAGCCCCTGTTCGCCCAGCGCGCGGGCCAGGATCCGGCTGGCGGGGCCGAGATCGCCCTCCTCGTCCACCTCCGGCAGCTCCAGCTCAAGAAGGGTTTGGGCGAAGGCGCGGTGGCGGTCCTCGAAGAAGGGTGTGTCCCACAAGGGCCAGGGTTTCATGGGGGTGTCCTTGGTCAAGGTGTCGCCGGGTTCGGGAGAAGGGCTTTCTCAGCGGAGCCGTTCGATCAGGGTGGCGGTGCCGAGACCCCCGGCGCAGCACATCGTCTGCAGACCGAAGGTGGCGTCGCGCCGCTCCAACTCGTGCAGCAGCGTGGTCATCAGCCGGGCGCCGGATGCCCCCAGCGGGTGGCCGAGCGCGATGGCGCCGCCGTTGACGTTCAGCCGCTCCGCGTCGGCGCCCAACTCGCGCTGCCAGACGATCGGCACGGAGGCGAATGCCTCGTTCACCTCGAACAGGTCGATGTCGCCGAGCGACAGGCCGCTCCGCTCCAGCACCCGGCGGGTCGCCGGGATCGGCCCGGTCAGCATCAGCGTCGGGTCGGCGCCGACCGTCGTCACCGCGCGGAAGCGGGCGCGCGGCCTCAACCCATGCGCCTTGGCGACCTCCGCCGCCATCAGCAGCAGCGCCGAGGCGCCGTCGGCGATCTGCGAGGCGTTGCCGGCGGTGACCCGGCCGTTCTCCCGGAAGCTGGTCTTCAGGGTGCCCAGCTTCTCGCGGCTGGTCTCGCGGCGGATCGTCTCGTCGCGCGACAGGACGACGCCGGTCTCCGGCAGGTCGCGCTCGCGCCACGCATCGACCGGGACCGGGACGATCTCGCGGTCGAACCAGCCGGCGTCCGCCGCCGCCGCCGCCTTGCGGTGGCTGGCGATGGCGTAGTCGTCCAGATCGTCGCGGGTCAGGCCCCAGGCGTCGCTGATGCGCTCGGCCGCCTCGCCCTGGGCGATCTGGGGGTGGGTTTCCAGCAGCTTCCAGCCGAAGGGCTTGCCGTGGACGTCGCGGTTGCCGCCCATCGGCACGCGGCTCATGCTCTCCACCCCGCCGGCCACGACCACGTCGAACGCACCCGACGCGATGGAGCCGAGCGCCGCGTGGACCGCCGCCTCCGCCGAGCCGCATTTGCGGTCCACCGTCATGCCGGGGATGGCGAAGGGCCAGCCGGCGGTCAGCAGCGCGGTGCGCGCCGGGTTGGTCGATTGCTCGCCGACCTGGGTGACGCAGCCGAACACCACGTCGTCCACCAGCTCCGGCGCGATGCCGGCGCGCGCGACCAGCGCCTGGAGGACCAGCGCCCCCAGATGGTCGGTGCGCACGGGGGACAGCGCGCCACGGAAACGCCCGATGGGCGTGCGGACGGCCTCGACGATGACGACCTCGCGCATGGTCAGACGCTCCCCAGGCCCGAGCCGGGGACCTTGGCCCCGTTCTCGTATTTGTAGACGCCGTGACCGACCTTGCGGCCGGTGCGGCCCGACTTCACCATCTTGGCGATCAGCGGGCAGGGGCGGAACTTCTCGCCCAGCGACTGGTGCAGATACTGGAGCACGGCCAGCCGGGTGTCCCAGCCGGTCATGTCGCCCAGTTCCAGCGGCCCCATCGGGTGGCCGAGGCCCAGGCGCAGCGCGGTGTCGATGTCCTCGGCGCTGGCGACGCCGGATTCCAGCATGTACATCGCCTCGTTGCCGAGCATCGCCGACATGCGGCTGGTGGTGAAGCCGGGCGCCTCGTTGACGACGATGGAGGTCTTGCCCAGCGCGTCCGACCACGCCTTCAGCCGCGCGATCACCGTCTCGTCGGTGGCGAGCCCGCGGATGATCTCGACCAGCTTCATCTTGTGGACGGGGTTGAAGAAATGCATGCCGGCGACGCGGGCCGGGTTGGCCGAGGCCGCCGCGATCTCGGTGATGCTGAGCGCCGAGGTGTTGGTGGCGATGATCGCGTCGGCGGCCACGACGGGATCGATGGTGCGGATGATGTCGATCTTGACGTCCAGCCGCTCCGAGGCGGTCTCGACCACGAGGTCGGCGCCGCGCGCGCTGTCGGCGAGGTCGGTGCCGACGGTGATGCGGGCCAGCGTCTCCGCCGCCTGCGCCTCGGTCAGCTTGCCGATCTTCACCGCGCCCGCGACGATGTCGCGGATGTTGCCCAGCGCGTCGTCCAGCGCGGCGGCCTTCACGTCGAACAGCGCCACGGGGAAGCCGCGCACCGCGAAGGCGTGGACGATGCCACGGCCCATGATGCCGGCGCCGACGACGGTCACCTTGCTCTCGGCGTTGATCGGGCTGGCTGCGTTCATTTGACGGGTCACCTTGGATGTTGGCCACCGCGCGCGAGGGGCAGCGGGGGGATGCGGGGGAAAGGGGAACGTCAGCGGCCCGTGAAGACGGGGCGGCGCTTCTCGCGGAAGGCGGCGGCCGCCTCCATCCGGTCCTCGGTGGAGAGCAGCAGCGTGAAGAGGTTCTTCTCCAGCGCGATTCCGGCCTTGAGGTCCAGGTCGGCCCCGGCCAGCACGGCCTCCTTGACGTAGGCGGCGGCGGTCGGCGACTTGGCGGCGATGGTCTCGGCCAGCGCCACGGACTGCTCGGCCAGGGCGTCCTGCGACGGAGCCAGTCGCGAGATCACGCCGAGCCGCAACGCCTCCTCCGCCGTGAAGCGCTCGCCGGTCAGCATCAGGTCGAGCGCGCGGCCCACCCCGATCAGGCGCGGCAGGCGCTGGGTTCCCCCGGCGCCGGGGATGAGGCCGAGGTTGATCTCCGGCAGCCCGAACACCGCGTCGGCGGAGGCGATGCGCAGGTCGCAGGCGAGCGCGATCTCGAAGCCGCCGCCCAGGCAGAAGCCGTGGATGGCGGCGACGGTCGGCTTGGTCAGGGCGGCCACCGCGTCGATGTAGGCGATGGCCGGATCCACCCGCCGCGCCGCGACGGGCGAGTCCACCGGGCGGAACTCCTTGATGTCGGCGCCGACGCAGAAGCCCCGGCGGCCGTCGGCGCGGAACAGGACGGCGCGGACCGACGGGTCGGCCTCCAGCGCCCGGCAGGCGGCGGTCAGGCCGCCGCGCACCGCCATGTTGATGGCGTTCATCGCGTCGGCGCGGTTCAGGGTGACGATGCCGACGCCGTTGCGCCGTTCGACGAGGACGGCGTCTTCAGGATTCGCGTCTTGCTCGGAAGCCACGGGCTGATCTCCGGAAAGGCCACGGGGGAGGGCAGGCCTGAGGAGGGGCGTGCCGCTGACTGTTCGTGGCGTCATCGTTACGGTAGGGCCGATCCGTCAGCCCGTCCAGCAGTTTTTCTCAATGGAGAATTATTTTCTGAAAAAATGAAATTGTGCTATCCGTTGCTTTGGCGGACGGTGACGCCCGGCTTATGGTGGGAACGGCCAAGCGGAGCAGGGGGCGTGGGGTGACGGACGGGGTGAAGACCAGGGCGGAACTGGATCCGGCGGCAGAGCTTCCCAAGCGCGGGCGCGGGCGTCCGCCTAGGCGCCGCGCGGGTCCGGACGCCGAAAGCGAGGAGGGGGAGGCCGGTTCGGGCCGGGGGACGGACGCCGGGAAATCGGTGGGCGCGGTGCTGAACTGCGTGAAGATCCTGAAATTCCTCAGCCGCGCCCGCGCGCCGGTCAGCCTGACCCACATCGTGCAGGAGCTGGAGATCAACACCAGCACGGGATTCAACATCCTGCGCACGCTGGTGCAGGAGGATTATGTCCGCTTCGACCCGCAGGGAAAGGTCTACTCCATCGGCTTGGGCGTGATGGAACTGGCGCGCGGTGCCGCGACGGTCGCCAGCGACGTGAACATGGTGCGCCCGCTGATGGAGCGCATCGCCCGCGAGCACAATGTGACGGTCACGCTGTGGCGCCGGATCGCGGCGGACCGCATGATGCTGGTGCTGGAGGCGCTCGGCACCGGCAACATGCGGATCAAGATGAGCGTCGGGCAGCGGCTGCCCCTGCTGATCGGCGCCGCCGGCCGGGTGATGGCGCCGCGCTCCGGACTGTCGCGGGAGGAGTTGGAACGGCAATTCGCCTCGATCCGCTGGGACCACCCGTTGGTCTTCGAGGATTTCATGGCGCAGGCGGACGAGGCGGCCGAACGGGGTTGGGGCGTCGACAACGGCAACTACGCGGTCGGCACCGCGTCGGTGGCGGTGCTGATCCGTAACGAGCAGGGCGGTCCGCTGATGGCCTGCACGGCGACGATGTTCCTCAACCAGTTCGACGCCGCGCGCGCCGGGGGGCTGGCCGCCGAGCTGGAAGAGGTCAGCCGGGCGCTGGCTCCTGCTCTGCCGCATTTGTGAGGGTGGCGGGCTCCGATGCCCCTCACACCACCGGCGTCGTGAACGCCACGCTCTCCGGCCGCCCCGGCAGATCCAACTCCGCCCGCACGGGTGCGCAACGGCTGATCACCCGGCCGCGCCGCAGCACAAACAGGCGGGTGGCGCGGGTGCGGATCGCCTCGACCGGGCCGTTGGCCTGGAGCACCACCAGATCGGCGTGGCAGCCGACCTCCAGCCCGTAGCCGTCGAGGTGCAGCAGCTTGGCCGGGTTGGCGGTCACCGCGTCGAAGCTGGCGACGATGCCGTCATGCCCCGTCATCTGCCCGACGTGCAGCCCCATATGCGCCACCTCCAGCATGTCGCCGGAGCCCAGCGGGTACCAGGGATCCATCACACAGTCGTGCCCGAAGGCCACGGTCAGCCCGGCGGCCATCAACTCCGGCACGCGGGTCATGCCGCGGCGCTTGGGGTAGGTGTCGTGGCGGCCCTGCAGGGTGATGTTGATCAGCGGGTTGGCGATGACGCCCAGCTGCGCCTCCGCCATCAGCGGGATCAGCTTGGAGACGTAGTAGTTGTCCATCGAGTGCATGGAGGTCAGGTGCGAGCCGGTGACCCGCCCCTGCATGCCCAGCCGGTTGGCCTCGTAGGCCAGCGTCTCGACGTGGCGCGACAGAGGGTCGTCGCTCTCGTCGCAATGCATGTCGACCAGCAGCCCGCGCTCCGCCGCGATCTCGCAGAGCAGCCGGACCGAGGCGGCGCCGTCGGCCATCGTCCGCTCGAAATGCGGGATGCCGCCGACCACGTCGACGCCCATGTCGAGGGCCTGGAGCAGAAGCTCCTCGGTGCCCGGCGCGCGCAGCACGCCGTCCTGCGGGAAGGCGACCAGTTGCAGGTCGAGATAGGGGGCGACCCGCTTCTTGACCTCCAGCAGCGCCTCGACCGCCAGCAGGCGCGGGTCGCAGACGTCGACGTGGCTGCGGATTGCCAGCAGGCCGCGCGCCACCGCCCAGTCGCAATAGGCCATGGCCCGTTCGATGATGGAATCCTGGACCAGCTGCGGTTTCAGCTCGCCCCACAGCGCGATCCCCTCCAGCAGCGTGCCGGAACGGTTGACGCGCGGCATGCCGTAGCTGAGCGTCGAATCCATGTGGAAATGCGCGTCGACGAAGGGCGGCGTCACCAGCCGGCCGGTGGCGTCGATCTCGCTGGCCGCCTCCCCGGCGAGGGCCGGCTCCACGGCGGCGATGCGGCCGTCCTTGATGCCGATGTCCAGGCCGGTGCGCCCGTCGGGCAGCGTGGCGCGGCGCAGGATCAGATCGAACATCAGCGTTCTCCTTTGCGATAGGGCACCATCAGGGCGCGCGGGTAGGAGGCGCGGCGCGCCACCAGGACCAGCGCCAGGATGCTCAGCAGATAGGGCATCATCAGGAAGACCTGGTAGGGCAGGACCCCGCCGGCCACCTGTTGCAGGCGGAGTTGGAGCGCGTCGAACACGGCGAACAGCAGCGCGCCGAGCAGCGCCTTGCCCGGCCGCCAAGATGCGAAGACCACCAGCGCCACGCAGATCCAGCCGCGCCCGTTGACCATGTTGAAGAAGAAGGCGTTGAAGGCCGACAGCGTCAGGAAGGCCCCGGCCAGCGCCATCAGCGCGCTGCCCGCCATCACCGCGCCGATGCGCACGCCGGTGACGCTGAGGCCCTGCGCCTCGGCCGCCGCCGGGTTCTCGCCGACCATCCGCACCGCCAGCCCGACCGGCGTGCGGTAGAGGACATAGGCGACCAGCCCGACCAGCGCGAAGGCCAGGTAGGTCAGCGGCGTCTGCGCCAGCGCCCCCGGCAGGTCGAGCGGCTGGAAGGGCGTGACGGTCGGCGGCGTGCTGGCCTGGGGCAGGACGAGGCGGTAGACGAAATAGGACAGGCTGGTTCCCAGCAGCGTGACGCCGATCCCGGTGACGTGCTGCGACAGGCCGAGCGGCACCGTCAGCACCGCGTGCAGCAGCCCGAGCAGCGCCCCGCAGAAGGCGGCGAAGAGCACGCCGGTCCACAGGTCGGCGCCCTGGTAGACCGCCATCCAGCCGGCCATGGCGCCCAGTGTCATGATGCCTTCGATGCCGAGGTTCAGCACCCCGGCGCGCTCGCACAGCAGCTCCCCCAGCGTGCCCAGCACATAGGGGGTGGCGATGCGCAGGACCGCCGTCCAGAAGGCGGCGGAGACGAGAATGTCGAGGATTTCGGTCACGTCAGCCTCGCCGCAGGCGGTAGCGCGCCAAGAGCCCGGCGACCAGCATGCAGAGCAGGCTGGTGGCGACGAGCACGTCGGCGATGTAGTTGGGCACCGGCATGGCGCGGCTCATGGCGTCGGCGCCGACGAAGATGCCGGCGATGAACAGCGCCGCCCCGACCACGCCCAGCGGGTGGAGCTGGGCCAGCATGGCGACGACGATGCCGCTGTAGCCGAAGCCGGGCGACAGGTCGAGCGTCAGGTAGCCCTTCAGCCCCAACACCTCCGACGCCCCGGCTAGCCCGGCGAGACCGCCGGACAGCAGGGCGGTGCGCAGCATGATCCACGACACCGGCATGCCGGCGAAGGCCGCCGCGCGCGGGTTGGCGCCGACCGCGCGGTTCTCGTAGCCCCAGATGGTCCGGGTGTCGATCAGCCACAGCAGCACCGCCAGACCCAGCGCGACGGCGAGACCGGCGTGCAGGCGGGTGCGTTCGACCAGCTTGGGCAGCTCCGCCGCCGGATCGACCGGGGCCGACTGCGGCCAGCCCATCCCCATCGGGTCCTTGAGCGCGCCCTCCAGCAGCATCGACACCAGCAGCAGGACCACGAAGTTCAGCAGCAGCGTCGTCACCACCTCGTCCACGCCGAAGCGGGTCTTGAGGACGGCCGGACCCAGCAGCGTGACGCCGCCGGCCGCCATGCCGGCCAGCATCACCGCCGGGATCAGCAGCCAGGACGGCAGGTTCAGCATGCCGCCGCCCAGCACCACGGCGGCGAGCGCGCCCATGTAGAGCTGCCCCTCGGCGCCGATGTTCCACAGCTTGGCGCGGAAGGCGACGGCGGCGGCGAGCCCGGTCAGGATCAGCGGGGTGGCCCGCGTCAGCGTCTCGGTCAGGGCGAAGCGGGAGCCGACGGCGCCCTCGATCAGCAGCCCGTAGGCGCGCAGGACCGGCGCACCGGTCCAGGCGATCAGCAGGGCGCAGAGCGCCAGCGCCGCGACCACCGCCGCGACGGGCGCCAGCAGCCGGACGGCGAGGGGGGTGTCGTTGCGCGGTTCAAGCCGCATCGACGATCTCCGGCAGGATGTCCCAATGCCCGGCCATCAGCAGGCCGAGCTGGCGGACCGACACGCGGTCGTGCGGCAGAAGCGGGGTGAGGCGCCCGTGGTGGATGACGGCGATGCTGTCGGCGAGCGCCAGGATCTCGTCGAGATCCTCGGAGATCAACAGCACCCCGGCGCCGGCCGCGCGGGCCTCCAGCAGCCGGCCATGGACGTAGGACACGGCGCCGACGTCGAGCCCGCGCGTCGGCTGGCTCGCCAGGATCAGGTCGGGGCCGTGGGCCAGCGTGCGGCCGAGGATCAGCTTCTGCATGTTGCCGCCCGACAGAAGCTGCGTGCGGGCGTCCGGCCCCGGACAGCGCACGTCGAAGGCGTCGATGACGTCGTGGGCGTAGGCGCGGGCGGCGCCCCGGCGCAGCACACCCAGCCGGGAGAAGGCGGGGTCGCGGTAGCGCTCGGCGATCAGGTTCTCCCACACCGCCATGGCGCCGACCAGCCCGGCGCTGTGCCGGTCCTCGGGGATGCGGGCGACGCCGCGCCGGACCATGGCGGCCGGGTCGGCGCGGTCCACCGTCTCGCCCTTCAGGGCGGCGTGGCCGGCATCGGGGTGGATCAGCCCGCTGACCAGATCGGCCAGCGCCGTCTGGCCGTTGCCCGACACCCCGGCGATGCCGACGACCTGATGGCGGCGGATGGTCAGATCCACGGCGTCCAGCAGCGGCCGGCCGTGATCGGACTTGACCGTCACCGCCGACAGCGCCAGCACCGGCTCGCCCGGCGCCAGCGGGGCGGGGGAGGGCGGCTTCACGGCGCGGCCGACCATCAGCTCGGCCAGCTTCTCGCGGTCGGTGGAGGCGGTGGCGTGGGTGGCGACCAGCTTTCCGGCGCGGAGCACCGCGACCGTATCGCTGGCGGCGAAGACCTCGTTCATCTTGTGGCTGATGAAGACCACCGCCAGCCCGTCCGCCGTCAGCTTGCGCAGCGTCTCGAACAGCCCGGCGGATTCCTGCGGCGTCAGCACGGCCGTCGGCTCGTCGAGGATCAGGATGCGGGCGTCGCGGAAGAGCGCCTTGAGGATCTCGACCCGCTGGCGCTCGCCGACCGACAGGTCCCCGACCAGCGCGTCCGGCCGCACCCCCAGACCGAAGCGCCCGGCCAGATCGAGCAGCCGGCGCTTGGCCGTCCCGCGATCCGACCAGGGGCGCCACAGCCGCTCGGTCCCGACCGCGACGTTGTCGAGCACCGACAAATTGTCCGCCAGCGTGAAGTGCTGGTGGACCATGCCGATGCCGGCCTGGAGCGCGGCGCGGGGCGAGCCCGGCGGCAGCGGCCGGCCGAACGCCTCGATGCTGCCCGCGTCGGCCACGTAATGGCCGAACAGGATGTTCATCAGGGTGGTCTTGCCGGCCCCGTTCTCGCCCAGCAGCGCCAGCACCTCGCCGGCGCGCAAGCTCAGCGAGATGGAGTCGTTGGCGAGCAGCGGACCGAAGCGCTTGGTGATCCCGGCAAGGCGGAGGACGACCTCCGCCTTGCCGTCGGCGCGTGCGGCGACGGGTGTGGGCATGGCGGAGGTCGTCACGGTCACATCGTCGACTTCGGCTCGCCGTCGTCGACCTTGACGGTGAACGTGCCGGCGCGGATCTCGGCCTCGCGGGCCTTGACCTTGGCGACGGTTTCCGCCGGGATCTTGGACTCGAAGGTGCCGAGCGGGGCGAGGCTGGAGCCCTTGTGCTCCATCTTGCTGTAGGGGCCGTAATCCTCGGCCTTGTAGGTGCCGGCCTTCACGGCGGCGATGGCGCGGTCGACCGACGGCTCCATGTGCCACAGCGCGCTGGCGACCACGGTGTCGGGGTATTGCGGCTGGGTGTCGATGACGTTGCCGATGGCGAGCACCTTGCGCTCCTTGGCCGCGTCGGACACGCCGAAACGCTCGGCGTACAGCACGTCGGCGCCACGGTCGATCATGGCGAAGGCGGCTTCCTTGGCCTTGGGCGGGTCGAACCACGAGCCGATGAAGCTGACGGAGACCTTGACCTTCGGGTTGACCTCCTTGGCGCCCTCGATGAAGGCGTTCATCAGGCGGTTGACCTCGGGGATCGGGTAGCCGCCGACCAGACCGATCGTGTTCGACTTGGTCATCGCCCCGGCGATCATGCCGGTCAGGTAGGCCGGCTCCTGGATGTAGTTGTCGAAGACCGAGAAGTTCGGCTCCTGCGGCTTGAAGCTGGAGCCCATGACGAAGGCGGTCTTGGGATAGTCCTTGGCGACGCCGCGCGCCGCGCGCTCCACGCCGAACACCTCGCCGAAGACCAACTGCTGGCCGGCCTCGGCGTATTGGCGCATCACGCGCTCATAGTCGGTGTTGGCGACCGATTCCGCCCAGACATACTCGATCTCGCCGCGCGCCTCGGCGGCCTTCAGGGCGGTGTGGATGCGGCTGACCCATTGCTGCTCGATCGGCACCGTGTAGACGCCGGCGACCTTCACCTTGCCGGCCGTCTGGGCCAGCGCCGGCATCGCGCCGATCAAGGCCGCGGCGGCCACGCCGCCTAGGACGGCGCGCCGCGCCACGCGCAGGGTCGCCCCGATTCCACGAAAACCCATACCTGTTCCCCTCCGTTTGCTCACGCCGTCCCATGCGGGCGCGGCGGCTTGAAGTTGCAACAGCGGTGCCACGCCACGGACCGTGCCGTCCGTTGGAACAGTCGGTCATGCGGGGATGAAGAAACTGGCATGTGGCTGAAAAAGGAGCAGCCCGTCAAGCCGCCCGTGCCTTGTGTCGATGCTCGCCGCCGTTCGTTGCCGTTTCCGCGAAACCTTCCGGGGATCCAACGGTTGAGGGTTGCACAACCGGTATCCAGAAGGAGGCGGACATGGACAGGAACAGCGACGGCGACGGCGACGGCGTGACGGTGCTCGAGGAGAACGGCAGCTTCCGGCTGGTCGCCAGCGAGGGCCGTTACGCGGTGGTGGAAACGCGCGGCGGGCGGGTCTACGGCGTGCCCAGCGACGAGACCGGGGGGCGGGACGGCGCCGCCGACGACGCCGAGGGCGTGGAGGCGGTCGCCCGCTGGACCGCCGAGGCCGACGCCCGCGCCCTGTTGGCCAATCTCGCCGCGCGTGGCGACCAGTTGGCCCGCGACCTGCGATAGAGGGAGGGCGGACCACCGGTGCCGTTGCGGCGGCAAGCGCGCGCGTCGCGACGGCGCCGGCGTGTGGGCAAGGGGCCGCCGCTTGCCGGGAAGCGGCAAAGGTCCAGCTTTTGCTAAAATGCTAAATAACGACTAGTCAAAAAATCGCATGAAATTTCGCATAGAAATTTCACTGGACGGAACGAAGCGAAAAAACATTCCTCTTGGTGGAAAATCCCGATTGACGCTGGTCGTCCGCGCACGGAAGCATCGCGCCCAACCCGTGAGGCTTAACGTCGCAGGCAAGTGACGCGCGCCGTGGCGCTCCCCCGATCGCACAGCCGTGGTCGGGACCGCGCCCCCGCGTTCGCCGCTCCCGACGCGAGGCCGCCGGACTCCGTCGTAAGGGATCGCGCCAGCATGACCACCGCCACCCCGATTTCGCCGCGCTCCGGTTTCCGGTTCGGTGTCCGCGCCAAGCTGATGCTGGCCTTCGCCGGCATGGCCGGCATGACGGTCGCCGCCAGCGTCGTCGGCCTGACCTCCTTCTCGGCGGTCGAGGCGCCGCTGGCCCGCATCGTCGGCACCAGCCTGCCGGAAATGGAGCTGGCGACCCGGCTGTCGGGGGAAAGCGGCGGCATCGCGGCGGCGGCGCCGACCCTGAACGCGTCGGAAAGCCAGGAGGAGCGCGCGCGGCTCGACGCCCAGATCATGCAGCGGGCTCGTGGCCTGCTGGCGCTGGTGGACGAGCTTGGCGGCCGGCGCCCCAACGACCCCCTCCTGCCGGAGGTGCGCGAGAAGGCCAAGGCGTTGATCGCCACGCTGGAAACGGAAAACGCCGCCGTTGAGCACCGCCTGTCGGTCCGCGCCCAGCGCGAGGACACGATGGCGGCGCTGTCCAAGAGTTACGACACGTTCCTCGCGGCGCTGACGCCGCTGGTCGAGGGGGCGGGGGTCACGCTGCGCGCCAAGGGCGACGCGCTCGATTCCGGCACCGACCAGGAGATGGGCACCCTGTCCGACGCGGTGCGGGCGCTGATCGCGCTCTACGAACTGCGCGGCGACATCGCCGCGGCGTCGGACGCGCTGGGCCGGGCCGGCGCCGCCACCTCGGCGGCCGCCGTCATCCAGCACCAGCAGTCCTATCTGGAGGCGTCCTCCCACGTTGCCGAGGCGGTCGGCGGTCTGGGCGAACGCATGAGCAAGGAGACCACCGAGGCGCTCGACGCCTTCTTCCGGCTCGGTTACGGCAAGGACAGCGTCTTCGACCTGCGCCGCGCGGCGCTGGAAGGCGCGGAGGGTGGCCGGGCGGCCGACCAGCGCCTCGCCGACCGTCTGACCGACGCGCGGGCGCGCTCGACCGCGCTGCTGGACCAGCTCCAGCCGCCGCTGCGCGCCGTGAAGTCCGAGATCAAGCGGGCGAACTTCGACGTGCGCTCGCAGATCCAGGATTCCATGAAGGATCTGCTGGGCGACGGGCTGGACCGCTTCCGCGCCTTCCTGGAGCTGTCCGCCAAGGGCGACGCCGTCATCGGCGCGCTGAACGAGGCGGCCCAGGCCCCCGACGAGGAGCGGCTGAAGACCCTGGAGCGCCGCCACGCCGCCGCCGCGATGGCGCTGACCGCCCGTCTGGCGCGGGTCGGACGCGGGGCCGGCGAGGACGACGTGTCCGGGCTGGTCAAGGCCGCCGACGCGCTGGCCGCCTTCGGCAAGGGCGAGGCGAGCGTCTTCGCGCTGCGCCGGGCGGAGCTGGCGGCGACCGAGGGCAGCAACGGCGTGCTGGCCGAGAACCGCGCGCTGGCCCAGCGCTTCACCGAGACGGTGGACCGCCAGATCGCCGCGATGAAGGCCGAGGCGGGCGCCGCCGCCGCCGGGGCGACCGTCGCCATCGGCAACGGCCGCACCATGATGATCCTGTTCGCGCTGGCCAGCCTGATCGGCGCCGCCGCGCTGGCGTGGTTCGTCGCCGGCCGGGGCATCGCGTCGCGCGTCTCGCAACTGTCGGACGCCATGCGGGCCATCGCCGGGGGCAACCTCGACGCCAGGATCCCGCAGGCCGGCTCCGACGAGATCGGCGACATGGCCCAGGCTTTGATCGTCTTCCGCGACACCGCCACCGTGGCGAAGGAGGCCAACGCGCGCGCCGAGGCCGAGCGGGGGCGCGCCGCCCAGGAACGCCGCCGCGCCATGGTCGAGATGGCCGAGAGCTTCGAGACCAGCGTCCGCTCGGTGCTGGAGCGTGTTTCCCGCGCGGCCGGCGAGATGCAGGACATGGCGCAGAGCATGACCCGCAACGCCCAGGCCACGACCGGGGAGGCGTCCTCCGCCGCCGGCACCTCGCAGCAGGCCGAGGGCAGCGTCAAGGCGGTGGCCGCCGCGACCGAGGAGCTGTCGGCCTCGATTCAGGAGATCGGCAGCCAGGTGACCGCCTCCAGCCAGATCGCCCGCAAGGCGGCCGAGGACGCCCAGCGCACCGACCGGACGGTGGAGGGGCTGTCGGCCACCGCCAACAAGATCGGCGAGGTCGTGCAGTTGATCCACAACATCGCCAGCCAGACCAACCTGCTGGCCTTGAACGCGACCATCGAGGCGGCCCGCGCGGGCGAGGCCGGCAAGGGCTTCGCGGTGGTGGCGAGCGAGGTGAAGAACCTCGCCAACCAGACCGGCAAGGCGACGGAGGAGATCTCGGCCCAGATCACGGCGATGCAATCGGTGACGCGCGAGGCGGTGGAGGCGATCCGCTCCATTGCCGGCACCATCGGCGACATCAACGAGATCGCCGCGACCATCGCGGCGGCGGTGGAGCAGCAGAGCGCGGCAACCCGCGAGATTGCCCGCAACGTGGGCGAGGCCGCCGACGGCACCCAGCACGTCCGCAACAGCATCGATTCCGTGGCGCGCTCGGCGGTGGAGTCGGGGCAGTCGGCGAACCGGGTGCTGACGGCCTCCGCGACGGTGGCGGACGAGGTGCGCGCGCTCGGCTCGCAGGTCGACACGCTGGTCGGCCGCATGCGGGCGGGCTAAGAGCGGCCTGCGGGCGATAACTTTTGAGGGGGGGTGGTGATCCGCCACGGCGGCGGTGGCGTATGCAGCGCTGAGTGGACATGAGAGGTTCCCAAGCGATGCCGCCCGCCGTCTTTTCCCGCCTGATCCTGGCCGCCGCCCTGATGGGGCTTCTGGGCATCGCCGCCTCCGCCGGGGCCAAGGGGCGGGAGCCGTCCCCCTTCGATGTTTGGCGCGACCAGCCGGCCGCCACCAGCTGCGGACCCTTTCCGCAACCGGTCGGACGCGCGCCATGAGCCGCCCGGCCGCTTGCGGGCCTTGCCGACGGTCGCCAGGGCTGCGTATCGTTCGCAAGCGAAAGAGCGGACGCGGCGGGGGGCGGCAGGCATGAACGAAGCCCACGCGCTTCCAAACCACCACCCGAGCGACGCGCTGCTGGTCGATTACGGTGCGGGCGCGTTGGGCGAGGGGCTGTCCCTGGCGGTGGCGTTGCACCTCACCCGCTGCCCGGAGTGCCGCGCGGCGCTGGCCGGGATCGACGCGGTCGGCGGCGCGCTGCTGGAAGGGCTGCCGCCGGACCCGCTGGAGCGGCTGACCCTGGCCGGCGTGCTGGCTGAACTCGACCGGGATCCGCCGATGCGACCGGCGCCGCGTCCCATGGCGGCGGATCCCTCCCTGCCGGGGCCATTGCGCGGCTACGTGCCCTCGCTGGCGGCGGCGCCCTGGCGGCGTCTGGCGCCGGGCGTCCGCCGCGTCGAACTGATGCCGCGCACCCCGCGCGGCGGGGGTGCGCAGTTGCTGCGCATCGCGCCGGGCGTCGGGGTACCCCATCACGGGCATCGCGGGCTTGAGCTGACCGTGGTGCTGTCGGGGGCCTATTCCGACGGGCTGGCGCGCTACGCGGCCGGCGATCTCGCCGAGATGGACGGCGACCGCCAGCACCAGCCGGTCGCCGACAGCGGCGACGAGTGCGTCTGCGTGATCGCCACCGAGGCCCCGCTGCGCTTCACCGGCCTTTTGGGTCGGCTGATGCAGCCCCTGATCCGGCTTTAGCGATCCGGCTTTCGCTCAGACCTCGCAGCCGGCCTTGTAGCGTTCCATCGCGTGGCGGATGTCGTCGGGGATCGGAATCGAGGCGAAATCGTCGAGCGAGGTCGTGACCACCGTCAGCCCCCCCGACAGCCGCACCTGCCCGTTCACCTCGCCGTTGATGCGCAGCTTCAGGGAACTGCGGCCCAGCCGCTCGATCAGCACGCCCAGCGTCAGGGTGTCGCCCATGCGGCTGGGGATGGTGAAGTCACACTCCGCGTGCACGATCGGCAGGCCGAGCCGGCGGTCGAGGATCATGCTGGCGTAGTCGATGTCCAGCCCCTGGGTGAACCAGTCCTCCACCACGCCGTTGAACATGTCGAAATAGACCGGGAAATAGACGATTCCGGCCGGGTCGCTGTGGGAGAAACGAATGGGCCGCTGCACCCGGAAGCATCCCGCCGGCAGGGGCCGGTGGCCGGGGTGGTCGTCGGGGCGGCGGGGCCGTTCGCTGAAATCGGGCATCTCTGGGTCGATCCTTGTTCTCCGCGCGGTCCGTTCCGGGGGCCGACGGAGCCGTCGTCATAACAGTAGTGTCTGATCCAAACA
Organism: Azospirillum doebereinerae; assembly: GCF_003989665.1. Lineage (GTDB taxonomy): Bacteria > Pseudomonadota > Alphaproteobacteria > Azospirillales > Azospirillaceae > Azospirillum > Azospirillum doebereinerae. Next base: position 132,023 of record NZ_RZIJ01000019.1, read on the forward strand.
ATCCGGGAAAACGACCTTTTGTTCAACGACTTCCTGCAACATCCGGGAAAACCTGACAAATATGGTCCTATCCCCTGTTGCCGGAATGCTGCACTGCGTCAAGAACGGCGGGGATGGCGGATCGATCCGGCCGTGTCGCGGATTTGTCCCAACGATCCCGATTTTTCGGCGAAACATCACACAAAGATCCCGCAGGGCTTGTCCATCTTCGGCGCTCCAAGGAAATCGAGCGAGGACACCGACCAATGGCTAGCACCACCACCCGCACCGCCACGAAGATCGTCGTGAACGCGCAGGGCAAGGCGGCCGGCGGCGCCAACGCGCACTTCAACCTGCTGGTCGACGGCGTCAAGGTGGGCGAGGGCACCGCCGCCGCCACCGCCAAGGACTTCACCTTCACCCCGACGCTGGACACCGGTCTCGCGCACAAGGTGCAGATCCAGTACGACAACGACGCCGTCATCAACGGCCAGGACCGCAGCCTGACGGTCAACAGGATCACCATCGGCGACAAGACCGTGTCCCCGACCGACAGCATCGTCAGCTACGACAAGGGTGCGCTCGACGGCAAGGACGTCGCCGCCGGTCAGTCGGGGATGTGGTGGAACGGCACGCTGGTGGTCAACGCCGACAAGAGCTTCTTCCCGGTTCCGGCCACCACCACCCCGACGGCCGGTCTCGACACCATCGTGGTCAACGCCCAAGGCGTCGCGGCCGGCGGCGTGAACGCCCACTTCAAGGTGCTGGTCGACGGCAAGCAGATCGGCGAGGGCAACGCCACGACCTCGGCCAAGGACTACACCTTCACCACCGACGCGGCCGACAAGGTCGCCCACAAGGTGCAGATCCAGTACGACAACGACGCCGTCATCAACGGCCAGGACCGCAGCCTGACCGTCAACAAGATCACCGTCAACGGCCACGGCTACAACCCGACCGACAGCGCGGTGAGCTACGACAAGGGCGCGCTCGACGGCAAGGACGTGGTGGCCGGCCAGAAGGGCATGTGGTGGAACGGCACGCTGGTGGTCAACGCCCCGGCCTCCGACTTCCCGGCCGGCACCACCACGACGCCGACCACCCCCACGACCCCGACCGAGCCGACGCCGACCGGTCCGGCCTTCTACGTCGCCACCAACGGCAAGGACAGCTGGTCGGGCAAGCTGTCGGCCCCCAACGCCGACGGCACGGACGGCCCCTTCGCCAGCCTGACCAAGGCGCAGTCGGCCATGCGGGCGGACTCCACCATCGACACCACCTACGTGCGCGGCGGCGACTACACCCTGAAGAGCGTGCTCTGGTTGGATGGCCAGGATTCCGGCGTGACCATCGCCGGCTATGGCAGCGAAAAGGCGGTGATCCACGGCGGTTCGCAGGCTTCGGTGTCGATCGGCCTCGGCGGTGCCAAGAACGTGACCATCGAAGGCCTGAATTTCACCGACGGCGTTTCGAGCGGACACTACGTCTACGCCGACAACGCCGCCGGCCTGACCTTCGCGAACAACGTCGTGACGGGCGGCGGCTACGGCATCACGGTGCAGAACAGCGCCAACAGCAAGGTCGTCGGCAACCAGTTCGACCGCACCGGCGCCGAGGCCGTCTTCGTCAAGGCCGGCTCCAACGCCACGGTCGTCTCCGACAACCTCATCAAGCATCCGAACGCGGCCGACCGCGGCGACGCCGGGATCTGGATCAACGGCAGCTCCGACGTCAAGGTCACGCACAACCAGATCGAGGACTCGCCGGAGAAGGCCATCGCCATCGGCTCGATCGAAACGACGGGCAGCGACGCGACCTACCGGGCGACCGTGGCCTTCAACAAGGTGATCGACGCCAATCTGGAATCGAACGACGGCGGCGGCATCTATCTGATCAACCGTCAGCAGAGCCTGACCGATCACATCGTCGTCAACAACGAGGTGACCGGCACCACGGCGACCAACCCCTCGAGCCCCGTGGCGAGCTGGGGCATCTACCTCGACGACTGGACCAGCGGCGCCACGGTGAAGGGCAACTACGTGCACGGCAACATCGGCGGCGTCTTCCTGCACGGCGGCTGGAGCAACACCGTCACCGACAACCTGATCGCCGGCAACACCGGCGCCCAGGTCGGCCTGCAGCAGGACGTGGCCTGGGGCGGCTGGAAGGGCACGACGATGTCCAACAACGACATCACCGGCAACGTCATCGACACCTCGAAGGGCGTCGCCGTCCATCTCTACGGCCCGGCCAACATGGGCAAGTTCCACGACAACGAGTACACCAGCCTGGACACCAACGCCCGGCTGTTCGAGGCCTGGCCGCAGGTGATGAGCAGCGGGTCCAGCGGCACGCTGAAGAACTGGCAGGCCGCCGGCTACGACAGCGGGTCGGAGGCGCTGGACGCGCATTTCATCAACCCGTCGGCGGGGAACTACATGTTGGCCGCCGACTCGCCGGTCTACCAGCACGGCTTCGACGTGCTGCCCTTCGACCAGATGGGTCTGCTGACGGGCGTATGAGTCACGGCCAGGGCAGCGGTTCGGCCTCGGCGGAAACGCCGGGGCGGAACCGTTGGCTGGGCAGGGCGTTATTGCTTCGGAACAGTCACTCGGCCTGACGCCGGGGGCATCTTGAAGACAAGAGCGTGCACCCCAACCTGTTGCATCGGATACACCGCTTTCGATGTCTGGCGAACACTCCGCGGACTTCGCGCCGTCACGGCGCGGAGTCTGCAGCCGGGCCAAGAAATGCCCCGATTGCGGCCAGGAACAGGGCCGTGAACCGTCAATGAGGACACAATGGACCGTCGCGATATTTGGATGAAGGATCCCGAGCTGAAGGCCGCCTACGAGGCCCTCGGCCCCAAGTTCCGGCAGGACGTGGAAATGGCGCAGCAGCGGCGTTCGCAGCGCGGCGCCCAGCACGCCGTCGCCGTTTCGTCCCGCTCCGCCGCCCGCCAGCCGGTGGTCGTGGTGCGCCGCTAAGTTTCCGGCGCCGATTTTCCAGCCTTTTCAGGCCCTTCCCGACTCCAGCCCCCGCATGACCAGCTCCCATACGCCGTCGAAGGCGGTGGCGATGGTGGGATCGGACCATTCCGCCGCGTGGGCGGGGTGGTGGAACCGGGCCGTCGCGTCGAGCAGGGCACGCCCCGACGCCTCCGGATTCTCCGCCGCGAAGACCCCCTGCGCCACGCCGTCGGCCACGATGCGGGCGAGATGGGCGGCCAGCGTGGCGACGTGCTTCCCCACGACCTCCCGCGAATCGGCGGCGAGGGTGGAGTAGGTCGCGAACATTTCCGGGTCGTCGAGCACCTTGACGCGCTTGGCGGCGATCAGCGTGTCGAACCAGCGGCGGAGCCGGTCCGGTGCCGGCCCGTCCCCGTTCGCGATGACGGCGAGGGGTGAGGAGACGCGGTCGAGCCAGCGTTCCAGCACCGCCTCGCGCAGCGCCGCCTTGCTGGGGAAATGCCGGTAGACGCTGCCGTGGCTGACCCCCAGCGCGCGGGCGACGTCGACCACCGTGGCCTTGGCCGGGCCGAAGCGGCGGAGGACATCCTCCGCCGCCTCCAGGATACGTTCTGGGGTGAGGATGGTCGGCTCAGCCATGGACGCTTCCCCGAACAGCGACCAAAGCCCTTCTCCCCTTGTGGGAGAAGGGTTGGGATGAGGGGTATTCCGCCGAAGGCGGAAAGATTCGCGCACCCCTCACCCCAACCCCTCTCCCGCAAGGGGAGAGGGGCTTGATCGGCACATTTCCTTCATGGAAAGACGCAATAGCCACAAGCGGCCGCTTCGGACAGCCCCCCTCAGCCCCGCTCGCTGTCGAGCATCGCCATCTGCGGCGCGGCGTAGCGGTCGCCCGCCGCGGCGCCGGGCGGCACCGCCCGTTCGATCGCGGCGAGGTCGTCTGCGGACAGGTCAAGGTCGAGGGCTCCCAGGGATTCGGCAAGCCGGTCGCGCCGCCGCGCGCCGACCAGCGGCACAATATCCGAACCGCGCGACAACGCCCAGCCGATCGCGATCTGCGCGACGCTGGCCCCCTTGGCCTCGGCCACCGCGCGCAGCGCCTCGACCAGTTCCAGGTTGCGGTCGAGGTTCCCGCCCTGGAAGCGCGGGCTGTGGCCCCGGAAATCACCGGCGGCCTTGCCCTGGTCCTTCGTCCAATGACCGCCGAGCAGGCCGCGCGACAGGACGCCGTAGGCGGTGATCCCGATGCCCAGTTCCCGGCAGGTCGGCAGGACGCTCGCCTCGATCCCGCGCGTGATCACCGCGTACTCGACCTGGAGGTCGACGATCGGGTGCACGGCGGCGGCGCGGCGGATGGTCTCCGACCCCATCTCCGACAGGCCGATGTGGCGGACGTAGCCGGCCTTCACCATGTCGGCGATGGCGCCGACCGTGTCCTCGATCGGCACGTTGGGGTCGAGCCGGGCCGGGCGGTAGACGTCGATGTGGTCGAGGCCCAGCCGATTCAGCGTGTAGGCCAGGAAGGTCTTCACCGCCGCCGGCCGGCCGTCGAAGCCGGACCAGTTGCCGGCCGGGTCGCGCAGCGCCCCGAACTTGACGCTGACCTGATAGCGGTCGCGCGCGACGCCTTTCAGCGCCTCGGCGAGCAGCAGCTCGTTGTGGCCCATTCCGTAGAAATCGCCGGTGTCGAGCAACGTCACCCCGGCGTCGAGCGCCGCGTGGATGGTGGCGACGCTCTCCGCCCGGTCGGACGGGCCGTACATCCCCGACATGCCCATGCAGCCGAGCCCCAGCGCCGACACCCGCGGCCCGGTCTTTCCAAGCGAACGCATATCCATGGCTTCCCTCCATCGCAACGTGATGGAGGGTTTATCGTCCATGGACTGACAGATGTCAACATCTGTCAGTCATATTTTGACATCTGTCATTCTGCGGGCCGCTCCACGACGATGACGCGGAAGTCGTTGACGTTGGTCCGCGTCGGCCCGGTGACGACCAGATCGCCCAGCGCCTTGAAGAAGCTGTAGCCGTCGTTGTCGGCGAGGTACGCTTTGGCGTCGAGGCCGAGCGCCGCCGCCCGCGCCAGCGTGTCGGGGCGCAGCAGGGCGCCCGCGTTGTCCTCCGTCCCGTCGATGCCGTCGGTGTCGAAGGCGGCGGCAAAGATGCCGGGATGGCCGTCGAGCGCCACCGCCAGCGCCAGCAGGAACTCCACGTTGCGCCCGCCGCGTCCGTTGCCGCGCACGGTCACGGTGGTCTCGCCGCCCGACAGGATCACGGCCGGGGCGGGGACCGGCTGGTTGCGCCTCGCGATCTGGCGGGCGATGCCGGCGTGGACCTTGGCGACGTCGCGCGCCTCGCCCTCGATGGCGTCGCCCAGCACGACGGGGGTGAAGCCCCGGTCGCGGGCCACGGCGGCGGCGGCGTCCAGCGCGTCCTGCGGGGTGGCGATGATGGTGGTGACGGCGCCGGCCAGACGCGGGTCGCCGGGCTTGGGCGTCTCGTCGTCGGCGCGCTCCAGATGGACGGCGACGCTGGGCGGCGGGGCGATGCCGTATTTAGCGAGGATGGCGCGGGCGTCGGCGAAGCTGGTCGGGTCGGGCACGGTCGGGCCGCTGGCGATCACCGAGGGGTCGTCCCCCGGCACGTCCGACACCAGCAGCGAAACGACGCGGGCCGGATGCGCGGCGGCGGCGAGGCGCCCGCCCTTGATGGCGGACAGGTGCTTGCGAACGCAGTTCATCTCGGCGATGTCGGCGCCGCTCTTGAGCAGGGCCTTGGCAACGGCGCGCTTGTCGTCGAGCGACACGCCGGGCGCCGGCAGGGCCAGCAGCGCCGATCCGCCGCCGGAGATCAGGCAGAGCACCAGATCGTCGGCGGTCAGGCCCTGGACCATCTCCAGGATCCGCTTGGCGGCGTCCTGCCCCGCCGCATCGGGCACGGGGTGGGAGGCCTGGACCACCTCGATCCGCTCGGTCGGCAGCTCGTGGTCGTAGCGGGTGACGACCAGCCCGGTCAGCGGCCCCGGCCAGTGATCCTCGACCGTCTTCGCCATGGCGGCGGCCGCCTTGCCGGCACCGATGACGACGGTGCGCCCCTTCGGCGGTTCCGGCAGGGAGGCCGGTAGCCGCGTGTCGGCGACCACGGCGTTCAGCGCCGCCTGGAAGAGATCGTGGAGCAGGGCGTCGGTGGTCATGCTGGCTCGGTCGGGTTGGGGTCTCGGGGTGCGTAGAATGCACCGGATCGCGGGGAAGGCAAACGGTTGGTGAGGGGGAGGGGATTGCAAAGCCGTCGGCTGGCGATGGCCCCCTCCCTCCCAGGCTTGGCAGCCTAGGCCCCTCCCTCCCCCGCCGTTGGCGGTGGAGGGGATGCCGGCCGCCCGTTCCCTCTCCCGCGTCAGCGGGGGAGGGCTAGGGAGGGGGCAACAGCGCTCAGACCGCCTTCACCTCGTGGTTCGCCATCAGCTCCAGCGCCTTCAACAGCCCGGAATGGTCCCACTGCGCGCCGCCCTGCGCGGCGCAGGCGTTGAACAACTGCTGGCAGCTCGCCGTGTGCGGCAGCGACAGGTTCAGCGCCTTGGCGCCGTTCAGCGCGAGGTTCAGGTCCTTCTGGTGCAGCTCGATGCGGAAGCCGGGGGTGAAGTTGCGGTTGATCATCCGCTCGCCATGGACCTCCAGGATGCGCGACGAGGCGAAGCCGCCCATCAGCGCCTGACGGACCTTCGCCGGATCGGCCCCGGCCTTCGACGCGAACAGCAGCGCCTCGGCCACCGCCTCGATGGTCAGCGCCACGATGATCTGGTTGGCGACCTTGGTCGTCTGCCCGTCGCCGTTGCCGCCGACCAGCGTGACGTTCTTGCCCATCTTGTCGAACAGCGGCTTCACCGTGTCGAAGGCCGCCTGCGGGCCGCCGACCATGATGGTGAGCGAGGCGGCCTTGGCGCCGACCTCGCCGCCCGACACCGGCGCGTCGAGGTAGTCGGAGCCCAGAGCGTTGATGCGGGCCGCGAACTCCTTGGTCTCGATCGGCGAGATAGAGCTCATGTCCACCACGATCTTGCCGGCGCCCAGCCCCGCCGCGACGCCGTTCTCCCCGAACAGCGCGGCGGCGACGTGCGGGGTGTCGGGAACCATGGTGATGACCACCTCGGACGCCGCCGCGACCTCCGCGCCGCTGGGGCAGGGGATGGCGCCCTTGGCGGTCAGCTCGGCCGCGACCGGCTTGATGTCGTGGACGTAGAGCGTGTGACCGGCGTCCAGCAGATGCCCCGCCATCGGGGTGCCCATGATGCCGAGACCGATGAAACCGACCTTCATGGCCGTGGTCCTTTCTCGCGTGTGTTTGGGATGGTTCAGGCGTGGGCTGGTTCGGCCCGGAACGGCGCGAACCACCCGAGACCCTCGGCGGTGGTGGTCTTCGGCTTGTACTCGCAGCCGACCCAGCCGCCGTAGCCGATGGCGTCCAGGTGCTTGAACAGGAAGGGATAGTTGATCTCGCCGGTGCCCGGCTCGTTGCGGCCGGGGTTGTCGGCGAGCTGGACATGGGCGATGCGCGCGAGGTTGGCCTCGATGGATCGCGCCAGATCGCCCTCCATGATCTGCATGTGGTAGATGTCGTACTGCACGAAGAGGTTGCCGGACCCGACGCGATCGATCAGGTCGAGCGCCTGGCCGGTGCGGTTCAGGTAGAAGCCGGGGATGTCGCGGGTGTTGATCGGCTCGATCAGCAGCTTGATCCCGGCGCCGGCCAGCGCGTCGGCGGCGTAGGCCAGATTGTCCATCAGCGTGTCGCGGGCGGCGTCGGCGTCCGCGCCGGCCGGCAGCACGCCGACGAGGCAGTTCACCTGTTGGCAGCCCAGCGTCCCGGCGTAGTCGATGGCCCGCGCCACGCCGTCGCGGAACTCGGCTTGGCGCTCGGGGAAGATGGCGATGCCGCGCTCCCCGGCCGCCCAGTTGCCGGCGGGCAGGTTGTGCAGGACCTGGGTCAGCCCGTGCTGGCGCAGCCTCTCCGCCAGCGCGTCGGCCGGGAAGTCGTAGGGGAACAGATACTCCACGCCACGGAAGCCGGCATCGGCCGCCGCGGCGAATCGGTCGAGGAATGCGTGCTCGTTGTAGAGCATCGTCAGGTTGGCGGCGAACTGCACCATGGCCGAACTCCCGGTTGCGCTGGGGCCGCCGTCCGGGGATGGGGCGGCCTTTGCACCGGAGCTTGACCGCCCCCCACGCCCTTGAGCCAGTTCATCGAACGGCTTTTTCACGCAGTGGAAAGCGACGCCACCCCGGAGCGGGGCCGGAAGGCTGACTTGGCGGAATGGAGTTGACGTTTACGTAAACTTGATCCAGCATCCGCGAAACGGATGATCCGTATCCTCAGCGCACCAGAACCGCCGCCCCAAGAGCGCCCTTCCCGGAGGAAAGCCACCGTGTCCAACAGGCCCGACGCCATCCCCTACCCGCATCTGCTCAGCCCCCTCGACCTCGGCTTCACGGTGCTGAGGAACCGGGTGGTGATGGGCTCCATGCACACCGGGCTGGAGGACCGCCGCCGCGACTTCCCCAGGCTGGCCGCCTATTTCGCCGAGCGGGCGCGCGGCGGGGTCGGGCTGATGGTGACCGGCGGCTTCGCGCCCAACGTGGAGGGCTGGCTGTCGCCCTTCGGCTCGACGCTGGCCCGGCACTCCTCGGCGGTGGCGCACCGGGTCATCACGAACGCGGTCCACGCGGAGGGCGGCAAGATCGCCCTGCAAATCCTCCACGCCGGGCGCTACGCCCACAGCCCGCTGTCGGTGGCGCCGTCGCGCATCAAGTCGCCGATCACGCCGTTCACCCCGCGCGCCCTGACCGAGCGCGGGATCCAGCGCCAGATCCGCGCCTTCGTCCGCTGCGCCACGCTGGCGCGCGAGGCCGGCTACGACGGGGTCGAGGTGATGGGGTCGGAGGGCTACCTCATCAACCAGTTCCTGGTGACCCACACCAACCACCGGACCGACCGCTGGGGCGGCGCCTACGAGAACCGCATGCGCTTCCCGGTGGAGATCGTGTCGCGCATGCGCGAGGCGGTCGGCCCCGACTTCATCATCATCTTCCGCCTGTCGATGCTGGACCTCGTCCCCGACGGCAGCAGCTGGGAGGAGGTCGTCCAACTCGCCAAGGCGGTGGAGGCGGCGGGCGCCACCATCATCAACACCGGCATCGGCTGGCACGAGGCCCGCGTGCCGACCATCGCCACCAGCGTGCCGCGCGGCGCCTTCGCCTGGGTGACGCAGAAGCTGATGGGGCAGGTGTCGATCCCGCTCTGCACCACCAACCGCATCAACGCGCCCGACGTGGCCGAGGGAATCATCGCCGGGGGCGCCGCCGATCTGGTGTCGATGGCCCGGCCGCTGCTGGCCGACCCGGACTTCGTGCGCAAGGCCGCAGCCGGCACGCCGCAGGCCATCAACACCTGCATCGCCTGCAACCAGGCCTGCCTGGACCATGTCTTCTCGCGCAAGCTGGCGAGCTGCCTCGTCAACCCGCGCGCCTGCCACGAGACCGAGCTGCCCTTCCGCCCCGCCGCGACGCGCAAGCGCATCGCCGTGGTCGGCGCCGGTCCGGCGGGGCTCGGCTGCGCCAGCGAGCTGGCGGCGCGCGGGCACGACGTGCACCTGTTCGACGCGGCGGACGAGATTGGCGGCCAGTTCAACATGGCGAAGCTCATCCCCGGCAAGGAGGAGTTCCACGAGACGCTGCGTTACTTCCGCCACCGGCTGGACGAGACCGGCGTGACCTTGCGTCTGGGCCGGCGGGTGAACGCGGACGAACTGGCGGCCGGCGGCTTCGACGAGGTGGTGCTGGCGACCGGGGTGGTGCCGCGCGACCCGAAGATCCCTGGCCAATCCCACCCGATGGTGCTGAGCTACGTCGACGTGCTGCGCGGGGCCAAGCCGGTCGGCCGCCGGGTCGCCGTGGTGGGGGCGGGGGGCATCGGCTTCGACGTCTGTGAGTTCCTGTCCCAGGACGGCCCCTCGCCCAGCCTGGACGCGGCCCTGTGGCGCCGGGAATGGGGCGTCGGCGACCCGGCCGAGGCGCGCGGCGGCGTCGCGGGAATCCGTCCCCACGGCGTTCCGGCAGCGCGCGAAATCGTTCTGCTCCAGCGCAAGGCGGCCAAGCCCGGCGCCGGGCTCGGCAAGACGACCGGCTGGATCCACCGGGCACAATTGAAGATGAAGGGCGTCGAGGCGCTGGCCGGGGTAAATTACGAGCGCATCGATGACGCCGGGCTGACCGTCAGCTTCGGCGAGGCGCGCGAACGGCCGCGCCTGCTGGCGGTGGACAATATCGTGCTGTGCACTGGACAGGAGCCGTTGCGCGAGCTTGCCGCGCCGCTGGAGACCGTGGGTTTGCGCGTCCACGTCATCGGCGGCGCCGACGTGGCGGCGGAGCTGGACGCCAAGCGCGCGATCGGGCAGGGGGTACGGCTGGCGGCGAAGCTCTGACCGGCTTGGCTCTTTCGGGACCTTATCCCTTGGTCGAAGCTGCCTTCTAACACCATCGAATGTCGTACCCCTATTTGGCTAACGGTCATTCATGTTGTCCGACTGGTGCGTGGCGTCCCGCTACGCTTACAATTCGGACACATAAGGATGCATTCAGCCGAAGGCGGAAGGGTCGGACGACATGGCGCATATGTTCGCGGTCAGCGCGTTTCGCGGTGCCGATGTCGCGGAGGGAAACGGACCTTTCGGCAGCGGAACGATGGGGGCGGTGCCAGGCTTGAACCTGAACGATCCGGCGATCTTGCGTTGCCTGCTGGAGCAGACCCCGACCCCGACCGCTCTGGTCGAAGGGGCGGCCGACGTGTGCAGCTTCTCCAACGCGGCGTTCCGGTCGCTGGGTGTGGTTGCCGGCGCCACCGTGCCGGCCCAGTTCCCGGCGGTCTCTGGCTCTCTTCTGGCGGCGGCGCGGCGCGCGGGCGAAGCGCAGCGCACCCGCGCGGCCGGTGACGACGAGCGGCATTGGGACGTGCGGGTCACGCCGATGATGGGCGTCAACGGCGTGGTGCGCGCCCTGATCGTGACGGCGGAGGAGGTTCCGGAATCCCTCGTCGAGCACGACCGCCACATGCGCGAGCTCAGCCACCGGGTGAAGAACACCCTACAACTGGTCTCCAGCCTGCTGACGCTGCAAACGCTGGGCGCCAAGGAGCCGGAGGTGCGGCGCGCGCTCCAGAGCGCGGGCGGGCGCATCGGCATCGTCACCCAGGCGCACCAGCGCACGCACGCCTCCCTGCGCGCCGACGATCTGGACGTGTCCGGCCATCTGCGCGACCTCTGCACCGAGCTGGAGGCAACGCTGCCCGGCGCCCGCCGCATCCGGGTGGAGGCCGAGCCAACCTGCCTGCCGGTGGACAGCGTCATCCCGTTCAGCCTGATCGTCAACGAACTGGTCGGCAACGCCGCCAAGCACGCCTACGCCGCCGACGAGCCGGGCGGGATCGACATCAGCCTTGGCCGCGACGCCACCGGCAAGCGGCGGCTGGTGGTGGCCGATCATGGCCGGGGGCTGCCGGACGGGCTGGACGTCGCCCGTGCCACGACGCTGGGCCTGAAAGTGGTGCGGGCTTTCGCCGGCCAGTTGAAGGGCGTTCTGCGTTCCGAACCCAATTTTCCCGGCACCCGGCTGATCGTCGAGTTCCCTGGCTGAGCGGATTTCCGCAAGGCGCGCTTGCCCTTGTGGCCGTTCCGGGTCAGGAATGCGCCCCTTGTGGAACGGGGCGGACCGGGGAGACGGCGGCATGGCACGGGTGCGGGCGGATATGGCTCTGGTGGAGCGCGGCTTGGCGGAAAGCCGGGCCAAGGCGCAGGCACTGATCCTGGCCGGGTTGGTCTATTCCGATACCAAACGCATCGACAAGGCCGGCGACCTGCTGGCCGAGAATGCCCCCCTGGCGTTGAAGGGGCAGGACCACCCCTGGGTGTCGCGCGGTGGGCTGAAGCTGGTCAAGGGGCTGGACGTGTTCGGCATCGACCCGACCGGCCTGACCGCCGTGGACGTCGGCGCTTCTACCGGCGGCTTCACCGACGTGCTGCTGACGCGCGGCGCCGCGAAGGTGTATGCGGTGGATGTCGGGCATGGGCAGTTGGCCTGGAAGCTGCGCACCGACGAGCGCGTCGTGGTGTTGGAAAAGACCAACGCCCGGCACCTGACCGTGGAGGAAATCCCCGATCCGGTCGATCTGGTGGTATGCGACGCCAGCTTCATCGGGCTGGAGGTGGTCTTGCCAGCGGCGCTGGAACTGGTGGTGCCGGGCGGCCGGCTGGTCGCGCTGATCAAGCCGCAATTCGAGGTTGGCAAGGGCCGTGTCGGCAAGGGCGGCGTGGTGCGCGAGCCGGAACTGCATCGGGAGGTCTGCGACCGAATTCGCGCGTGGTTGGACGGGCTGGAGGGATGGCGCGTGCTGGACGTGACCGAAAGCCCGATCACTGGTCCGGAAGGAAATAAGGAGTTCCTGATCGGGGCGGTGAAGTCTGGCCTGGTTCGCATCGAACCATGAAATGGTCCGTTGCCTAGCGGACACTCACCATAAGAAACACGCAAAGTGGTTGCGTATCTGACGGTCCTGGCATACGGAACATGTCTATATATTTCCATAATTCGCATTATGCGTTTTTAAAGGCGCGGGAGGGTAGGTTCTATCCTGAAGTGCAACTCTTGTTTTAGAACAGGAGGTTAAGGCTTCAGGAGCGGTCATGGGACAG
>NZ_RZIJ01000002.1 GCF_003989665.1 Azospirillum doebereinerae
GAGGCGGAGGCGGAGGCGGAGGCGGAGGCGGAGGCGGAGGCGGAGGCGGAGGCGGAGGCGGAGGCGGAGGCGGAGGCGGAGGCACCAACATCAATCGCACCGCACGTCAAGGGAGGCGCTAAGAGGTTCCGTAAACGTTGCGAGAGCCAACAGCAAGCAAGGGAGGGGACAAAGCCCCTCACCCGCTGTCAGCCTAGCTTAGATGCAAGTTCTGAGGCGTCTGGGTTATAATAACGCTTCAACACCTGAATGCTGCGGCGCCCTGTCACAGCCGACAATTCAAGCACGTTGGAAAGCCGCTTGCTTAGGTCTGTTGCCGCGATATGGCGAAGATCATGGAATGTGATGTGCGGAAAGCTAGGGTTTCTTTTGCGGATTGCCCTAATGACCTTCTGGTAAGAGCGAACAACGGTGCCGGGGCGCATCACGTCGGGAAACAGAGGGCCAGTAGTCGGCCTACCTTGTTCAACCCACCATTCCCGCAGAACCTTCACAGCCTCTGTGGAAAGGGGAACGTCCCGGTTATCGCCGTTCTTCGTGTCCGTCAGGTGAATTACGTTCGCCTTATCCCAGCACTCCCAACGTGCAATTTGCCAAAGCTCCCCCTGCCTCATTGCTGTTAGAGCCGCAAGGCAGGCGATATAATACAGGTAGGGTTTGCGGATTGGGTTACGAAGCTCCTTCCACAGTTCCTCACGCTGGATTGTCGTAAGGCGGACATCGCGCCCTTTCCGGTTCTTCGGGAGTTTCACACCGCGGACAGGGTTCTGAAGATCAGGCATCGCCCATTCGCTACGGGCGTGTTGGTAGATAGCGGACAGGATTGCCAGCTTATTACGGATCGTTGACGGGGAAATCGGAAGCCCTCGACAGCCTTTCCGCTGTTCTTCAGCCTGCCGCCATTCCACAAGCTCCACCGTGGTTATATCCACCATGCGCTTGTCGGCCAGAGGGAGAGCCAGCCAAGAGCCGATCCGGCCCTTTTCCTGTTCGTGGCCCTTCTTCTTCGGACTCTCTTCGGTGAGATAGCGGGTAAGGGCCTCGCGAAGCGTCAGAGGGTAGCCTGTGGCGCTGGCCGGTAGATCGACGGCCGGTTTCGGTTCGGGTGCATCCTGAAGCGTCCTACGGGGCGCCACGGACTCGCGCTTGCCTCCCCTGCCCCTCCCCACGACTCCAAGGGCGGCTTCCTGTTCCTCGCCCCACTTCCGGGCTTCCTCGACGGCTTCCAGGGGGAAAGTCCGTTGGGCCTCGACCTTGCCCCGGACCCGCACGACCACCCGCAGGCTTTGCCCCCGTTTCTCGACGTAAGCCATTTTGCTCCCATCTTGCTCCCAAGGAGCGAGGGGGCTATTGGGCGGCTTAGACCATTGATTTCCTTAGGAAAACGCGGTGGCAGAGTGGTGATGCAGCGGACTGCAAATCCGTGTACGTGGGTTCGATTCCCGCCCGTGCCTCCATCCCAAGCGCAAGGGGAGCGTTCTTCCCCTGAAGCCCGATCAGGCCGTCAACGTCCCAAAATCCGGTTGTCCTGACAAGATCATCGTCGGTCTTGCCCTTTTCTTGGCTTCACACGTCTCTTCCGGCCTGCCGCCCTGCGAGAACGGGAAAACGGCCTCCTGAAAGAATCGGCGAACTATCCTTCTGGTCAGCCGTTCGATTTGGCCCGCTCGACTGTTGGGAAGCAAGCTCCGCCTCAGCGGACGCCCCCCTCTCAGCGAGACGACCATGAGACATCTCCAGCCCATTGAGAGCACCGGCGCCGATCCCGTTCCATCCGTTGCCATCGCCGCCAGGACCGCGCCCCTGGACATAGACGCCGTCGCCGACCGTTACGGCTGGACCACCGCCATGGCGCGGTGGTGGGTGTCCTGCGCCGCGTCGACCGTCGGCACCAAGCCGGAGGCGGTGATCGCCTTCCTCGACCGGACGGTGGGTGGCGTCACGATGATCCGGCGGCGCTGATCCTCCCCGACCCGATCATCCGGCCTGTCGTCCAATCGGGCGATGGCAGCGGTCGGGCCTTGGCGGCCGTGACGAACGGCGTCAGGCCCGATGGATGCCGTCACGCTTCCAAATCGGAAGCGCCCGGAAAGGCGAATTACCATTAATTTTGCTGTATATTTTCCTTGAAACGAGCTTCAGCGAATTGTGATTACCCCTCGCAAAAGGAAAGTCGATACGACGCTCATGGTGCAAAATGCGAAGCGACCCTTTGGGCTTGTTCGGGAAAGGTCCGGCGCGACTGGAGCGCGGCAAGGCCCGCCGGCAGGATCTCGATCAGCATGCTGCAACCGCAAACCCGCAGATCCGCGTAATCCAGATTGAACAGCAGGATCGCAAATTCGAGAGGGAACGTATCCTTTCCCACAAGAACCGCTTTGGTTTGGGACAGGCGTTCCAGCCAATAGGTTTCGTCCCGCCGCTCGTCGTTCCTGGCGGCGCTTCCCGAAATCAGTCTGGCATCCAACATCGGCATCCCCTCCGAAAGTCATAGAGAGGAATAGGCATTTTCCATGCCAACGGCGACGTGGCAAAACGCGCGGCGCCGCGCCGACCGTAGCGCGCTCCGAAAGCGTTGCGAGAGATGAACGGGCAAGATCATGAATTTTTCTGAGCAATAGGGCTTGGCAGACCGAAGAAGTTTCGCTATACACCCGCCCACGCCAACAACGGCGGCCCCAATGCGGGTCTCCGATCCCGGTTAGCTCAGTTGGTAGAGCAGCGGACTGTTAATCCGCTTGTCGCTGGTTCGAGTCCAGCACCGGGAGCCAGATCAAAGAAGGCCGGATGCTTTTATCATCCGGCCTTCTTTCATTTCCCCACTCCTTCACGAAAGCACAGGCGATTTCAGCCTAGGGCCTTCGGCTACGCCCAAAAGACGGCGCTGCCCTGCCGGAAGCGAACTGCCGCACGCGGGCCTATAGGTTTAAACTTCCAGGCAGATCACAACCGAGTCGTCGCTCGGCCGATTCTCCCCCGTTGGAGGACGCCATGCTTCTGCCGATCTCCCTGCCTCACGCCTTGGGCCGATCCACCGATCGTTCCGTGGACTCCCCCTCCGTCAACGCGCCGATGCGGCCACGCGATTGCGTCAGCGCCGTCCTCCTGTTCGCCGTCGCCACCATGGCGGCCCTGGCGGTGCTGAGCGCGGATTGGGCGGCCATGACGGCGGAGGACGGTGTCCGGCCTCTGCCGGAGGCGACCCGGATGATGATCATCGCTCCCCTGCCCCGTTGAACGGTCCGGCCGCCTTCCAGACAGCCTCTCTAGCTGACGAGGTCGTCGTAGATGGTGCTGTCGGGATCCGATTCGACAGCCTGCGACGCCACCCGTTTCCATTCTCCGCACCAGTCGGTGGACAGGGTGATGGGAAAGGCGCCCTCGGGATTGCGCGGGGTGACCACCGGCGGGAAGCGGCGGCAGATGCCCTTCGGTCCGCGCTGGCGCAGTCCCTGCCCCTCCCAGAAGCGGCAGGTGTAGCAGGTGTCTAATCGCTTCATCGCGGACCGATCCCCTCTGGTTCATTGGCGGCGCCCGAGGGAGAACGGCACCCTCACTCGTGGCGTGGCTTGCCGGGCCTCAGCTCGTCGGAATGTTGGGCGTAATACGCCTTGATGTCCGCGTCCAGAACCCTGCGTCGTTCGCCTTGCTCGGAATCCTCGGGCGCGTCGGTCAAGCGCTGGAATTCGTCCATGGCGCGCTCCAGATCCTGCTCGCTGGCGATGGGCATGGTGGCTTCTCCTGTCCGGTTGCGACGTGCTTGCCGGGAACAACACCCGCCGGGCCGGCAATGTTTCATACGGCCGGTTCCGGTCACGCCTTGATGCAGCGCGACTCGCGCGCAATGTGAAGAGGAGCGGCCCCGGCGTCGGGATCGCGCTTGCGGGAGGGCGGCAGCATGCGGGTCGTCGTCACAGCCACGCGCGCGTCGCGATGCGCCGCGCTTCTTCTGTTTTTCACGATGCTATGGGCCGCGCCGCCCGGCCGGGCCGAGGGCCTGACGGGCCTGGATGCCGAACGGCTGATGCGCGCCGTGGTCGGCGTGTCCGCCGTGGCCCCGCCCGACACCCAAAGCTCCCGGAATTTGGGGACCGAGCGCGAGGGCAGCGGCATCGTCATCGACGGCTCCGGCCTGATTCTGACCATCGGCTACACCGTGATGGAGGCCTCGGAAATCCGGGTCACCACGCTGGAAGGCAAGGAATACCCGGCCACCCTGGCCGCCTACGACCCGGTCAGCGGGCTGAGCCTGCTGCGCGCCGGGCTGGGATTCGAATCGCCCTGGATACGGCTGGGCGACTCGAAGGCGGTGTCGGAGGGCGACGCCCTGCTGGCCCTGAGCGGTGGCAAGGCCCGCTCGGCGGCGGCGGTCAAGGTGGTCGGCAAGCGCGAGTTCGCCGGCTATTGGGAGTATCTGCTGGACGAGGCGCTCTTCACCTTCCCGCCGATTCGCGCCTTCAACGGGGCGGCGCTGGTGGACAGCGGCGGCCGGCTGATCGGGGTCGGCTCCCTGCTGGTCGCCCAGGCGATGGAGGGGCGCGGCCTGCCCGGCAACATGTTCGTCCCCGTCTCGGCGCTGGAGCCGATCCTGGCCGACCTGCTGGCCTACGGCAAGCGGCAGGAACCGGCGCGCCCCTGGCTGGGCGTGACGCTGCGCGAGGAGCAGGGCCGGCTGGTGGTGGAGCGGGTGTCGCCGCGCGGCCCGGCCGAATCGGCGGGGGTGCGGCCGGGCGACCAGATCGTCGGAGTCGGCGGGCAGCGCTTCAGCGGTCTGGCCGATTTCTACCGCAAGCTCTGGGGCTTGGGACCGGCCGGGGTGGTGGTGCCGCTGGAACTGCTGCGCGGCGCGACGCTGGCGCCGGTGTCGGTGCCGTCGGCCGACCGCGTGCGCTTCCTGCGTCTGAATCCCACCTTGTAGAGCGACCGGGATGCGGTAAACCCTGGGGAGCCGGACCTTCGCGTCCCGCCTCAGGGAGCCAGCGCACCATGAACCACCCCGACATCGAGATCGTGGACAAGAAGACCGCCTACAAAGGCTTTCTGACCATCGACGTCTACCGCCTGCGCCACAAGAAGTTCGACGGAAGCTGGACCGACGTGCTGCCGCCTCGCGAAGTCTGCGACCGGGGGCCGGCGGTCGGCGTGCTGCTCTACGACCCGGAACGTGATGCGCTGGTGATGATCGAGCAATTCCGCGTCGGCTCCGCCGCCGCCGGCGGCCCCGCCTGGATGACCGAGATCGTCGCCGGCATGGTCGGCGACGGCGAGACTCCGGACGAGGTCGCCCGCCGCGAGGCGATGGAGGAGGCCGGCTGCGCCATCGCAGAGATGGAATCCATCGGCGACTACTTCGTCAGCCCCGGCGCCTTCACCGAGCAGGTCTTCGTCTTCTGCGGCCGGGTCGACAGCCGCGGCCTCAAGGAGACCGGCGGGCTGGAGGAGGAGCACGAGGACATCCGCATCATGGTCCTGCCGGCCGACGAGGTGATCCGCATGATGGACGAGAACCGGCTGCGCAACTCCGTCGCCATCATCGCGGTCGGCTGGCTGGCCCGCCATCGCGCCTCGCTGCGCCAGCGCTGGCTCGGCGAAGGGGCGTAGTTTTCACGAGAAAAAGCCGTTCAATGCTGGGTTCCACAACCCCGTCTTGAACGGAGGCGGTTATCCCCCGATAGTAGAGATGCGAAACATCATCCGACATCAGGAGAGCTTGCCGTGGACATCCGCAACGGCTTCATCGGCGCCATCGGCAACACGCCGCTGATCCGCCTGGAAGGCCCCTCGAAGGCGACGGGGTGCGACATCCTCGGCAAGGCGGAGTTCCTGAACCCCGGCGGGTCGGTGAAGGACCGCGCGGCGCTGGCCATCGTGCAGGACGCCGAGCGGCGCGGCCTGCTGCGCCCCGGCGGCACCATCGTCGAGGGCACGGCCGGCAACACCGGCATCGGGCTGGCGCTGGTCGGCAACGCGCTGGGCTACCGCACCGTCATCGTCATGCCGGAGACCCAGAGCCAGGAGAAGAAGGACATGCTGCGCCTGATCGGCGCGGATCTGCGTCTGGTACCGGCGGTCCCCTACTCCAACCCCGACAACTACGTGCGCTATTCCGGCCGCTTGGCCGAGGAACTGGCGAAGTCCGAGCCGAACGGCGCCATCTGGGCCAACCAGTTCGACAACGTCGCCAACCGCGAGGGCCATCGCCTGACCACCGGCCCGGAGATCTGGGAGCAGACCGAGGGCCGCATCGACGCCTTCACCTGCGCGGTCGGCAGCGGCGGCACGCTGGCCGGCATCGGGCTGGCGCTGAAGGAGCGGAACCCGAACATCCGCATCGCGCTGGCCGACCCGATGGGCGCCTCGCTGTACAACTACTACGCCTATGGGGAGTTGAAGGCGGAAGGCAGCTCGATCACCGAGGGCATCGGCCAGGGACGCATCACCGCCAATCTGGAAGGCGCGCCGATCGACCAGGCGCTCCAGATCACCGACGAGGAAGCGCTGCCGATCATCTTCGACCTGATCAAGGAACAGGGTCTGGTGCTGGGCGGGTCGTCGGGCATCAACATCGCCGCCGCCATCCGCGTGGCGCGCGATCTGGGGCCGGGCCACACCGTCGTGACGATTCTGTGCGACGGGGGGCAGCGTTATCAATCGAAGCTCTTCAATCCCGAGTTCCTCCGTGAGAAGAATCTCCCCGTGCCCGATTGGCTCGCCTGATTCCTTCCACGGGGTTCTTCACGATGGACGCGCTTTTCCGCGACGACGCCTACGCCCGAAGCTGCACCGCCACCGTCACGGCGGTGGACGAGCGCGGCATCCGGCTCGACCGGACGGTCTTCTACCCGACCGGCGGCGGGCAGCCCGGCGACACCGGGGTGCTGCGCGTCGGCGGTGCCGAGATCCGAATCAGGGACACGATGAAGGGCGACGGTGGCCCCGACGACGTGATCCACGTGCCGGAGGAAGACGCCGCCCTCCCCGCTCCCGGCGCCGAGGTGGAGGCGGTGCTCGACTGGGAGCGCCGCCACCGCCACATGCGGATGCACACGGCGCTGCACCTGCTCTGCGCGGTGGTTCCCGGCTCCGTCACCGGCGGGCAGATCGGGGCGGACAAGAGCCGGCTCGATTTCAACGTTCCGGCCGAGAGCCTGGACAAGGACGCCATCACCGCCGCCATCAACGCGCTGATCGCCGCCAACACCTCCATCGGTACCCGCTGGATCACCGACGACGAGATGGCGGCCTCCCCCGATCTGGTGCGCACCATGTCGGTGAAGCCGCCGACCGGCTCCGGCCGGGTGCGGCTGCTGGACGTGGAGGGCGTCGATCTCCAACCCTGCGGCGGCACCCATGTGGCCCGCACCGGCGAGATCGGCGGCATCGAGGTCACCAAGATCGAGAACAAGGGCAAACAGAACCGGCGCGTCGTCATCGCGCTGAAGGATTGAGGAAGGAAACGCCGTCATGACCGACACCCCCGTCGAGGCTCTGCCCGGCCCCGTGGTCTCCACCGAATGGCTGGCCCGCAACCTCGGCCGTCCGGGTCTGAAGCTGCTGGACGCCTCTTGGTATTTCGCCGCGCAGAACCGCGACACCCAGGCGGAGTTCGCCGAGCGCCACATTCCCGGCGCGCGATTCGTCGACGTGGACGACATCTCGGCGCCGGACACGCATCCCCTGCCCCACATGGTGCCGGACGAGGCGACCTTCGCCGCCAAGATCGGCGCGCTGGGCATCGGCGACGGCGACACCGTGGTGGCCTACGACACCGCCGGCATCGCCACGGCGGCGGCGCGGGTGTGGTGGATGTTCCGGCTGTTCGGTCACGACAAGGTCGCGGTGCTGGACGGCGGCTTCCCGAAATGGCTTGCCGAGGATCGCGCGACCGAAGCCGGCACCGCCCCGGCCGCCGAGCCCAGGAGCTTCACCGCCCGCCTGCGCCCCGAACTGGTCCGCAGCGTCGAGGACGTGCTCGCCAACATCGACCGCAAGGCCGACCAAGTGGCCGACGCCCGCGCGCAAGCCCGCTTCGAGGGCAACGCCGCCGAGCCCTGGCCCGGCCGCCGCAGCGGGCGGATCCCCGGCAGCTTCAACCTGCCCCACACCGACCTGATGGACCCGGCCAGCAAGACCCTGCTGCCGCCCGAGGCCATCCGGGCCAAGGCGGAGGCCGCCGGGCTGGACCTCGACCGGCCGGTCGTGGCGTCCTGCGGCAGCGGCATCACGGCCTGCGTGATCGCGCTGGGGTTGGCGACGGCCGGCAAGACCGACGTGGCGATCTACGACGGCTCCTGGGCCGAATGGGGCTTGCGCACGGACCTGCCGATGGAAACCGGGCCGAGGACGGCGTGAACGCGCCGCTCCTCCTCCGCGACTGCGTTCCGGAGGACAGCGACGCGGTGGCGGCGTTGTGGACCGCCTGCGGGCTGGTCGTTCCCTGGAACGACCCGTTCGCCGACATCGCGCTGGCCTTGTCCAAGCCGAACGCCACGATCCTGCTCGGCACGCTGGACGGCCGGATCGTGGCGAGCGCGATGGCCGGGCAGGAGGGGCACCGGGGCTGGATCTATTACGTCGCCGTCGATCCCGCCCAACAGGGACACGGCTATGGCCGGCGCATGGTCGAGGCCGCCGAGGCGTGGCTGCGTGAGGCCGGCATGCCCAAGGTCCAGCTTCTGGTCCGCGAGACCAACCAACGGGTGCTGGCCTTCTACGAAACGCTGGGCTATGCCAGATCGCCCGCTACGATGATGCAGAAATGGCTGACGAAACCTTCTCCCTGATGCGCCCCGCTCTGCCCAAGGCCGTGAAGCCGGGGCAATTGTCCGTCATCGTCACCTATCTGGAGATGACCGCCCCGCCGACCCGCGAGCCGGTGGCCCGGCCCAAGGGCGATCTGGCGCTGGTCCGCGCAAACCCGCCGAGTTGGTCCTTCTACCGCTACCTCTACGACACGGTCGGCGAGCCCTGGCTGTGGCACGAGCGCCGCCGTCTGCCCCGCAAGGAGCTGGAGCGCAGCATCGAGGACCCGCGCGTCGAGGTCTGGGTTCTCTACGTGAACGGCACGCCCGCCGGCTACGCCGAGATCGACCGGCGGGACGCGGCGACCGATCTGGCCTATTTCGGCCTGATCCCGGACTTCATCGGGTTGAAGCTCGGCCCCTGGCTGCTCGATACGGCGATCCGGCTGGCGTGGCAGGGGCGGACGCGGAAGCTTGTGGTCAACACCTGCAGCTTCGACCACCCCAAGGCACTGCCCCTCTACCAGAGCATGGGCTTCGTCCCGGTCCGGCATGTGGTGCGCGAGATCCCGGATCCCCGGATCGGCGGGCCGCTGCCGAAGAGCGCGGGGTCGCACATTCCCATCGTGGAGTGAAGACTAAGTAAGATTTTTATTTTTGACGCAGATGAACACAGATAGACACAGATTAAGAATGATGCCTACCGGCTCTTTTGCCGGACATAAGCATCCGAAATTCATCTGTGTCTATCTGCGTTCATCTGCGTCAAGCATTAGGACCTTTGCCTTTTAACAACGATCCAATCCGCCGTCAGCCCAATATCTCGGCCAAAGCCGCGATCAGCGCCTTGCTTTCCTCTTCGCGCCCGACCGTGATGCGCAGGCAGTCCGGCAGGCCATAATCGGCGACGGGCTTCACCAAAATGCCCCGCCCGGCCAGATGGTCGATCACCGCCTGAACGCCCATCGACGGGTCCGGCGGCACGCGGGCCAGCACGAAGTTGCAGACGCTGGGGTAGACCCGCAGCCCCACCCGCTCCAACTCTCGGGACAGCCAAGGCAGCCACACGGCGTTGTGGGCGTAGGTCGCGTCCTCATGGTCGCGGTCGGTCAGCGCGGCGGTCGCGGCGGCCTGGGCCGGGGCGCCGACGTTGAAGGCGTTGCGGATGGCGTTGATCGCCTCGATCACCCCGGCCGGGCCGTAGCCCCAGCCGACCCGCAGCCCCGCCAGACCGTGCATCTTCGAAAAGG
The DNA here is from genome assembly GCF_003989665.1 of Azospirillum doebereinerae. GTDB lineage: Bacteria > Pseudomonadota > Alphaproteobacteria > Azospirillales > Azospirillaceae > Azospirillum > Azospirillum doebereinerae. Next base: position 9,992 of record NZ_RZIJ01000002.1, read on the forward strand.
TCTGGATCATCAGCACGTTGTCGGAGGTCTCGACGATCTCCGTGCCGTCGCTGTAGTCGGGCCGCCGGCAGTAATCGGCGTAGGCCGAATCGAGCACCAGCAGCGTGTGCGACGGCAGGCCGGCGCGAAGGCGCTGCACGGCCTCGATGGGGATGTAGGTCCCGGTCGGGTTGTTCGGGTTGGCCAGGAAGCAGAGCTTGGTGCGCTCGTTGGCGCGGTCGATCATCGCCTGGACGTCGACCACCATGTCGCGCTCCGCCGCGATCACCGCCGTGGCGCCCGCCGCGCGGACCGCCTTGAGAAAACCGCGATAGCCATGCTCGTGGCAGAGCACCTCGTCGCCCGGCCCGGCGAAGGCCTGGGTGACCAGATGGATCAGTTCCTCCGACCCGGCGGAGCAGACGATGTGGTCGACGTCGACGGAATGCCGCCGCGCGATGGCGTGGCGCAGCGCGTCCTGGCCCCAGTCGGGATAACGGTGGATGTGGGACGCGGCGTTGCGGTAGGCGGCCAGCGCCGCCGGACTCGGCCCCAGGGGATTCTGGGTCAGCGACAGATCGATCCAGCGGCGCCCGTCCTTGGGCGGCCTCTGCGCCCGGTAGGGCTTGATCTGTACGACGCCAGGGCGGGGGCTGAGCAGATCCATGAGGCAGGGTCTCCGTTGTGCGTTGCAGCCGACAGCGCGTAACGGGACAAGATTGAACCTGAAACCGGCGTGCATCGCCACTGCTCATTGCGCCGCACGCCGGGAAAAAGCGCCTTTTGTTTCAGGCGATCAGTGATTCAGAATCTGGCTGAGGAACAGTCGCGTGCGGTCCGACTTCGGGTTGGTGAAGAAGCTGTCCGGCGTGTCCTGCTCGACGATCTCGCCCCGGTCCATGAAGATCACGCGGTCGGCGACGCTCTTGGCAAAGCCCATCTCGTGGGTCACGCAGAGCATCGTCATGCCGTCCTCGGCCAGCCCGATCATGACGTCCAGCACCTCCTTAACCATTTCCGGGTCGAGCGCGGAGGTCGGCTCGTCGAACAGCATCACCTTCGGGCTCATGCACAGCGACCGCGCGATGGCGACGCGCTGCTGCTGCCCGCCGGAGAGCTGGCCGGGGTACTTGTGGGCCTGCTCGGCGATGCGCACGCGCTTGAGGTAGCGCATGGCGATGTCCTCGGCCTCGGCCTTGGGTTTCTTGCGGACCCAGATCGGGGCCAGCGTGCAGTTCTCCAGCACCGTCAGGTGGGGGAACAGGTTGAAGTGCTGGAACACCATGCCGACCTCGCGGCGCACCAGTTCGATGTTCTTCAGGTTGTTGGTCAGCTCGATCCCGTCGACGACGATGGTGCCCTTCTGGTGCTCCTCCAGCCGGTTGAGGCAGCGGATCATCGTCGACTTGCCGGAACCCGATGGGCCGCAGACGACGATGCGCTCGCCCTTCTGGACGCTGAGGTCGATGTTCTTGAGGACGTGGAACTCGCCGTACCACTTGTTGACGCCCGTGCAGCGGATGATCTCTTCGCCGCTGAGAACGTGTTGGGCCTGATGGGCGGCCTGCGACATGATGATGCTCTCCCTTAACGGCGATGGCTGCGGTTCAGGTCGCGTTCCAGCTTCTGGCTGTACTTGGACATGCTGAAGCAGAAGACCCAGTAGATCACGCCGACGAACAGATAGGATTCACGGTAGAAACCGCGCCAGGACGGATCGGACAGCGCCACCTTGCCGGCGCCCAGCAGGTCGTAGAGACCGATGATGATGACCAGCGAGGTGTCCTTGAAGAAGCTGATGAAGGTGTTCACCAGCGGCGGGATGGCGATGGCCAGCGCCTGCGGCAGGATGATCTTCAGCATCTTCTGCCAGTAGCTGAGGCCCAAGCCATCGGCCGCCTCGTACTGGCCCTTGGGGATCGCCTGGAGACCGCCGCGAATCGCCTCGGCCATGTAGGCGGCGGCGAACATGATGAAGGCGACCTGGGCGCGCAGCAGCTTGTCCACCGACACGCCGTTGGGCAGGAACAGCGGGAACATCACCGAGGCCATGAACAGCAGGCTGATCAGCGGCACGCCCCGGATCAATTCGATGTAGGTGACGCAGAGCACCTTGACCGCCGGCATGTTCGACCGCCGGCCCAGCGCCAGCAGGATCGCCGCCGGGAACGCCACCGCCAGACCGATCACCGACAGGATCAGCGTCAGCGGCAAACCGCCCCACAGCGTGTTCTCGACCGGGGTCAGGCCGAACACCCCACCCCACATCAGGATGCCGACCGCCGTCAGACCGACGGCCCAGACGAGACCGAGCCACGGCTTCCAGAAGCGGCGGTCGCAGCTCCCCACCAGCAGCGCGATGAAGATGACGATGGTCAGCAGCGGCCGCCACTGCTCGTCATAGGGGAAGGTGCCGAACAGGATGAAGCGCAGCTTCTCCCCGATGAAGCCCCAGCAGGCGCCGCCGCCGGCCCGGCATTCCTGCGAGGTGGCGTCGAAGCCGTGCGCCGTGACGAAGAGCCACGTGATGAAGGGCGGGACCGCCGTGGCCAGCAGCAGCAGGACCAGCACGGTCAGGATCGCGTTGTACCAGGTGTTGAACAGGTTGTTCCGCAGCCACGCGACGGGGCCGACGATGTTGGACGGCGGACGTTCGTCCGGCAGTCCGACGTGTTTGACGGTGTCGGTCATCCGTTAGCGCTCCACCAGCGCGATGCGCTTGTTGTACCAGTTCATGAAGATCGAGATGCTGAGGCTGATGGTCAGGTAGGTGCCCATGATCATCGTCACGCCCTCGATCGCCTGCCCCGTCTGGTTCAGCGTGGTGTTGGCGATCGACACCAGATCGGGATAGCCGATGGCCAGCGCCAGCGAGCTGTTCTTGGTCAGGTTCAGGTACTGGCTGGTCAGCGGCGGCACGATCACGCGCAGCGCCTGCGGCAGGATCACCAGACGCAGCGTCGGCCCGCTGGGCAGGCCCAGCGCGCGGGCCGCCTCGGTCTGGCCCCAGTTCACGGCGACGATGCCGCTGCGCACCACCTCGGCGATGAAGGCGGAGGTGTAGACGGTCAGGCCGGTCAGGATCGCGAAGAACTCCGGGGACAGCGCCTTGCCGCCGACGAAGTTGAAGCCGGTCAGCTTGGGCATGTCGAGCGCGGTCGGCATCCCGCCCAGGATGTAGGCGAGCAGCGGCAGCCCGATCAGCAGCCCCAGGCCGGCGCGGGCCATCGGGAAGATTTGTCCGGTGCGCGCCTGCCGGCCCTTGGCCCAGCGGCTCAGCGCGAAGGTCCCCACCACCGCGACCGCGAAGGCGACCGCCATCATGGTCCACACCGGGCTGTGCGACAGCCCCGGCACCCACAGGCCGCGCTGGGACAGGAAGACGCCCGGCAGCGGGTTGAGCGCGTTGCGCACCGGCGGCAGGCTGTCCGACACCAGCGCGTACCAGAAGAACAGCTGGAGCAGCGGCGGGATGTTGCGGATGATCTCGACGTAGGTCGAGGCCAGCTTGGCGATCAGCCAGTTGCTCGACAGCCGGGCGACGCCGATCAGCGTGCCGATCACGGTCGCCAGCAGGATGCCGATCACCGACACCTTCAGCGTGTTCAGCACGCCGACCAGGAACGCGCGGCCGTAGGTGTCCTTGGGCGAATAGTCGATGATCGACTCGCCGATGCCAAACGACGCCTCGCGCTCCAGGAAGCTGTACCCGGTGGCGATGGACCGCCGCGCCAGATTGTCCAGCGTGTTGGAGATCAGAAACCAGCCGACCAGAACGACCGCGCCGACCACCAGGATCTGGTAGACGATCGCGCGGAACGTCGGGTCGCTGAGGGAAAACGATGTGCCACCGGGTGCGGGCGCACCCTGGGTGGTCCGGGTCTCGGTCGCCACGGACTAACTCCCCCAACCATCGCGCTCCGTGCGGTGTCCACGCGTTCCCGGACGTGCTTCCGGATTTTTCCCACACCGGCGGAGGCGACATGTCTCCCAAATGCGACGTGATGCGCGGGCGCTTCGATGACGCCCTTCGCGGTCGCCCTAGACCCTTGAAGGGCCGCCCGCCCCCTGTTGTGGCGGGCGGCCCTCGCCGATCGGCTTACCGGAACGGAGCGGAGTACTGCAGGCCGCCCTTGGTCCACAGCGCGTTCAGACCGCGCTCCAGCTTCAGGGGCGTGCCCGGACCGACGTTGCGGTCGAAGATCTCACCGTAGTTGCCGGCCTTCTTAATCACGTTGTAGGCGTACTTCTCATCCAGGCCGAGCGCCTTGCCCATGCCGGGCGAGGTGCCGAGGAAGCGCTGGATGTCCGGGTTCTTGGAATTCACGAACTCGTCGACGTTCTTGGAGTTGATGCCGAACTCCTCGGCCTGGATGGTGACGTTGACCGTCCACTTGACGATGTCGAACCACTGGTCGTCGCCGTGGCGGACGGCCGGGGCCAGCGGCTCCTTGGAGATAACCTCCGGCAGGATGACGTGGTCGTCGGGAACCGGGGCGACGCCCGCGCGGGTGCCGGCGAGGCCCGACACGTCGGTCGTCAGAACGTCGCAGCGGCCGGCGAAGTAGGCCGCGTTGACCTCGTCGTTCGACTCGATGACGACCGGGTTGTAGCTCATGTTGTTGGCGCGGAAGTAGTCCGCGAGGTTCAGCTCGGTGGTGGTGCCGGACTGGACGCAGACGGTGGCGCCGTTCAGCTCCTTGGCGCTCTTCACACCAAGCTTCTTGTTCACCATGAAGCCCTGGCCGTCGTAGTAGGTGACGGGGGCGAAGTTCAGGCCGACCGAGGTGTCGCGGGTCAGCGTGACGGTGGTGTTGCGCGACAGCAGGTCGACTTCGCCCGACTGGATGGCGGGGAAGCGCTGCTGGGCCGACAACGGGGTGAACTTGATCTTGTTCGGATCGTTGAAGACCGCGACCGCGACGGCACGGCAGAAATCAACGTCCAGGCCGGTCCAGTTGCCGGCGCTGTCCGGGTTGCCGAAGCCGGGGAGGCCGGCGTTGACGCCGCACTGCACGAAACCGCGCTGTTTGACGGTGTCGAGCGTGGCGGCGCCGGCACCGGCGGCGACGGTGACAACCACGGCCGCCGCGGCGGCGGCCAGGAGTTCCGATTTCATCTTTTTAAGCTCCACCCTGTTCTTGCGTTATCCGCGTTTGAGCGGTCTGACGACGCGCCCGGCCACCCCGCCCTCCGGGACCTGCCCGGATCGCGATGCAGCCATGCGCGCGTGACAAGAGTGCATCAACTTGATCCGACTTGTCGAATCCTCTGTGCGTCGATGGTGTTACCAGAACAAGACGACGGGAAAGCGGCCGTTCCGCTGAATCCGCGATGGCGGGAAGCGCCCTGCGGTGACAAGATGTTCGGCCCGATTTGAACAGGTTTTGAACAGCCTCCAGCAAAGATGGACAGTCGATGAAGGACGTCACCAAGGACACCATTCTCGTCCACGCCGGCCGCGACCCGCGCGCCAACCACGGGATCGTGAATCCGCCGGTCTACCATTGCTCGACCGTGTTGTTCCCGACGCTCGACGCGCTGGAGGAAGGCGACCGCAACCCCCACGACATCGTCAATTACGGGCGCATCGGCACGCCGACCACCTTCGCCTTCGAAAAGGCGGCGGCCGAGTTGGAGGGCGGCTACCGGTCGGTCAACACCGGCTCGGGCCTCGCCGCCATCGCCACCGCGCTGACCGCCTTCACCAAGACCGGCGACCATGTGCTGATCACCGACAGCGCCTATGGTCCGACCCGCCGATTCGTTAAGGAGACGCTGATCCCCTACGGCGTGGAGGTCGAGTTCTTCGACCCCACCGTCGGCGCCGGGATTTCGTCGCTGCTGAAGCCGAACACCAGCGTCGTCTTCCTCGAATCGCCGGGCTCGCTGACCTTCGAAATCCAGGACGTCCCGGCGATCGCGGCGGCCGCCAGGACGGTCGGCGCCACCGTGCTGCTGGACAACACCTGGGCGACGCCGCTTTTCTTCCGCCCCTTCGACCATGGAGTCGACGTCTCGATCCACGCCGCGACCAAATACATGGTCGGCCACGCCGACGCGATGCTGGGCGTCGTCACCTGCCGCGACGAGGCGCTGTGGACCACGGTCAAGAAGGCCGCGACTCGGTTCGGCACCTGCGCCGGGCCGGACGACCTGTTCCTCGGCCTGCGCGGCCTGCGCACCCTGGCCGTGCGCATGCGCCAGCACCAGGAGAGCGCGCTCATCCTCGCCGACTGGCTCGCCGCCCGCCCGGAGGTGACCCGCGTGTTGCACCCGGCGCGCGCCGATTTCCCCGGCCACGCCCTGTGGAAGCGCGACTTCACCGGATCCAGCGGGTTGTTCTCCATCGTTGTCAAGCCGGCGCCGCGCGCCGCGCTGGCCGCGATGCTGGACGATCTGGAACTGTTCGGCATGGGCTATTCCTGGGGCGGCTTCGAAAGCCTGATCCTGCCGGCCCGTCCCGCCGCCGTGCGGTCGGCCACCCGCTGGACCGATCCGGGGATCGTGCTGCGCCTGCACGCCGGGCTGGAGCATCCCGACGATCTGATCCGCGACCTCGACAACGCGTTCCGCCGCTTCAACGACGCCCTGTGACGGGCGTCCACTTTTCAGGAGACAGGGCATGACGGACGCGAACGCGTTCGACGCGGTGCTGGACGCCATCCGCTTCACGGCGGACGGGCTGGTTCCGGCCATCGCGCAGGCCGAGGGCAGCGGCGAGATTCTGATGATGGCCTGGATGAACCGCGACGCGGTCGTCGAGACGCTGACCACCGGCCGGGTCTGTTACTGGTCGCGCTCGCGCGGCGGGCTGTGGCGCAAGGGCGAGACCTCCGGCCAGGTTCAGCGCCTGAAGGACTTCCGCGTCGATTGCGACGGCGACACGCTGCTGCTGGTCGTGGAGCAGGACGGCGTCGCCTGCCACACCGGCCGGCGCAGCTGCTTCTACCGCGCGTGGCGCGACGGAACGCTGGAGGTGATCCAGGAGGTCGAGACCGACCCCAGCGTGCTGTACGGGCATCAGGGCCACAGCCACGGCTGAGACGGGAAGCAAAGAATTTTCGCTTAATTTGATGCAGATCAACGAAAGGCTTATGCGGTTCGGTTAGGGTTTCGCCATCTCTAACCCTCCCTGTATTCACTGAACCGGAGCATCCCTGGATGTCTCCGGTTTTTTTCTGTCCGGATCGCCTCTCTTCGCGCACCATTGATGTGGATCAAGGCAAGACGTCCGGAACAGGCCTATTCCTTGGCTTGTCTCTTATACCCTCCCTGTTTCGTTGGGAGGCCCGGAAACGGGCCTCCTATTTTTTTGCCCGGAGGGAAGGATCAGGAGCGGGGCCGCGAGCGCGACCAGCGCAGCAAGGCGCCGATCACCGACAAGGGAACGACGATCACCGCGCCGACCAGGATGTAGGGCAGCGCCCAGTGCCCGGCGTCGAGCATCAGATCGACGATGTCCTTGATGGTTTCCCAGCTGTTGGTGAGGATGCTGGCCGGGTCGATCCGCAGGACCGACAGGATGAAGCCGACCACGAAGCACAACACCAGCGTTTTGACGATCCAACCCAAAACGGCACCTCGGCAGCGGTCTCGACGAAACGGAGCCTGCACGATATCCGCATTCCCCGCGCCTGTGAAACGGCGGAGTTCCGATCGGGTTCCAGCGCGGGGACGGAACGCAAAAAGCCCCCGGCGCCGAAGCGCCGGGGGCAGGGGGAATCGGTAAGGCACGGGGCGGCTCAAGTGCCCCGCTCGTTCAGGACCATGGCGGCGACGCCGAACAGGGCCGCCAGCAGCGAGGCGACGGCCTGGAACTCCGGGGCCGACAGCCCCACGGCGCCGGCCACGCCGGACAGCCCGGCGTAGGTCGAGGGCTGCGACAAGGCGCGCAGGATGACGTTGAGCGGCATGCTTGCTCCTTTCTTTTTCGCATTGGATGAGGGATGGCGGCGTCACACGCCGCTGCGGAACGTCTGGACGATGCGGGCGGTACGGCCCCCGACCTGGGAGGCCCACAGGCTGTCCTGCGCCTCCGCCGCCGCGCGGGCGTAATCCCCGGCCTCCAGGGCGGTCAGCATCTTGCGGAACCCGCGCAGACGGTCGATGCCCAGGTTGAAGGCCATGTTCGCCAGGGCGCGGCGGCGCGGCTCGTCCAATTTCCGCCACCACGGCAGAGTCCGGTCGAGATCGGCGGTGACACGGGCCACGTCGTTGTCGAGAAGAATCAGCGCCTCGGCCTTGGTGACGCCCACGTCGTCGAGGTTCCGGCCCACCCCGATGGTGATCTTCCCGGCGGTGCAGCGGTAGGGCTTCAGCCGCAGGTCTTCGTCGCGGATCAGATCCGCCTTCAGCTTGGCGATGTCAGGCATTGGAGCCGTCCTTGCGCTTGCGGGCGGAGGGGGCGGTCAGCGGGCCGACGCCCAGATGCCGGCCCACGAACTCCACGCCCTTGATTTCGAGGATTTGCAACAGCGGATAGACGGAGAACCCCGCGATCAGCAGGGTTCCGTCCCGGTAAGCGAAGTCCGTCGGCAGGAAATCGCCGACGACCTGCCCGATGAAGAACCCGAGCCCGATGGTGCTCAGGAAACGCAGCCAGTTGAGCGGCACGTTCTTGGCGATGTGGGCGTAGAGGTAATTGGCCATGGCGCCGAAGGAGGCGACCGCCCCGTTCACCGCGAGTTCGAGAAAGGCGCTTCTGTTGTCCATCGTGAACTCCTGGACGGCGCGGCGCGGCGCCTCGTTGCAAAGGGAGCCGGCCGGGGCCGCGCGACGCCGCCATCCGGGTCATTCCCGGCTTTTGCTGGCCACGTCGGCTTGATTTTCATGAAAGGCTTCGGCTTCGATGGCGCAGGAGTAGCCGCCCTTCTCCAGCTTGTGCTCGACCTTGGTCACCCGCCAATCCGTGGGCAGGCCGGGCCGGAAGCCGGCGAGGGTCAGCCGCTGCTCGGCCTGGAAGGCGGGATCCCCGATGCAGGCGATGGTGAGCTTGGCCTTCTGCCGGTCCTGCCCGTTCTTCACGGTCGCCGCCTCGGCCTTGGCGGCCTTGGCGTCGGCGCAGGCGAAGCGGGTGTTCTGGTAGGGCGGGCCACCCTCCGTCACCTCCACCATGCGGGCCGCGTCCTTGTCCCAATAGGCGGTCCGCACCCCTCCCCCACTGCCGGCGGCGGGGGTCTCGGTCTTGGCGGCCTCCCCCGCCTCCTTGCGGGCAGAGTAGCTGATCTGCCAAGTGGAGAGCCGCTCCGGGCGCAGGGACAGGGCCGGCAAGGACTGCCCGGTCACGGATTTGGCTGTTCCCTTCGGGGCCAGCACCAGGAATCCGTTGACCGGCTTGGCGATGCCGTCGTGCTTGGCCGCCAGACGGTTCAGGAAGGCCATTGGGCTTTCGTTGGTCTGGTCCTCGTGCTCCACCCGCACGGCGCCCAGTTTCGGATCGGTCTTGGCCGTGTAGCCATGGGACTCGGCGATCTCCTGGGCGATGGCGCCGAGCGTGGTGCCGTCCCAGGATTTGCAGGTGGGGGAGCGGAACGGCCCGGCCATGTCCGCCGCCTTGGCGCCCACCTCCAGCACGGCCGTGGGGCCGCTGTGCTTGATCTCGTCCACGGTGAAGGCCCCCATGGCGACCAGACCGGTCTCCGCGTAGCCCAGGGAAAGGTCCAGCCTGGTCCCCACCACCGGCAGGGCGACATGGGCGCCGGTCTCGCGGTCCGGCCGGTCGTCGAGCTTGATGGAAAGGCTGTCGGATTTGGTTTCCGCCTCGTCCTTGTAGGTCAGGGACAGCAGGCGGTCCTGGATGTTGGCGGTGATGTCCACCCCGCCCGCCAGCAACCGGAAGACTGGCCGCATGGATCACCCCCAAATCCGGATCGTCGCCCGCGCCGGTGCCGCCGGAAGATCCGGCAGCGTGATGGTCAGCCCGGCGGGAAGCGTGGTCCCCGCGTCGGCCAGACCGGGGTTGGTGTCCAGCAAGGCCTCCGTGGCGCCGGACCGGGTACCGTACTGTTTCCAGGCGATCCAGTCCGCCACGTCGCCCGCCTTGGTCACGTATTGAAACGCCATCGCTGATCCTCCACGCGTTCGGTCATCGGATTCGGTCTTCGGACGGGGCGCCGGGCGGGGCGTCGTCCCCGTATTCCTGGAGTTCCAGCGTAAAGTCCACCTGCCGGGGGCGGCCGTCGCCCAGGAACTCCCCCTGCTTTTCCTCCACTTTCAGGATGCACCAGAGGCCCAGCACCGCACCGGTGCCGGCCACCAACTCCAGCGGCTCGCCTCGGGCGGCCATCTCCCGCATGGCGGGGATCTGGCCCAGCCCTCCCGAAAAGGCCGGGAAGATCACGCCGTTCAAGGTCACGGTCTGCAGATCCGGGCCGGTGAACTGGAGGGCCGGCAAGCGGCCGATCCGGTCCTGCTTCGCCCACCGGAAAAGCTGGTTCCGCTGCATCGCCTGATACGCGGCGGTGCCTACCTCGAAACGGAAATCCCCCAAACCCAACATGATGCGTTCCGCCACCGCCGGCCTCCGTCAATAAGGATCGTACAAGGACGCATCGGCGTCCGATTGCTGGCGGGCCGTCCACTCGTCGAGCGCGCGGCGGACGGCGCCTTCCGCCTCCTGCCGGAGGACGTCCAGTTCCGCCACGCCGTTGACGGTGATCGACACCGTGACGGGGGCGTGGATCGCCCCGGACGCGCGGCCCGGCGCGGCGAAGGGCGATGACGCCATGCCGGAGCCCGTCCCGCCACCGCCGCCCGCGAAACCCGCCGCCTTTGCCGACAACGATGGGGAGGCGCCGGGCTGGAACGTCGGTTTCCAGGGCGGAGCCATGGTCGAAGCCGAAGGCATGGTCTGGACCTGCCCCGCTTGGGCCACCGCCTCCACCCCCGGCAGCGGCAGGACGACCGGGATCGGGTTCGCCACCGCCTGGACGGCCGATGGCGAGGCCGCCGCCGGCACGGCGGCGACGGCGCCGGCCACCAACGCGGCGGAGGCCAGCCTCCTGGCCTGCCGCGCCGCCCGCTCCTCGCTCAGCGAAGCCACCGGAGCGCCGGCCGGGCCTTCCGGTTCCGCCTTGGGTATCGTGATGCCGAGCTTTTCCCTGGCCCATTCGGGCATCCAACCGGTGAGATCGGCCATCGCCTTCGCCATGAAGAGCTTCACGCTCTCCCATTCCCCCTTGAACCCGTCGAGAAAGCCACCGATCCAGTCCACGCCGACGGCGTAGAGGTCCACCCCGGTGAAATAGGCGATGAGGTCGTTCACCGCCCGCGCCACCAGCGCCACGGGAGAGAAGGTGGTGAGCAGGGCCAGGACCCCCTGGACAAATCCCTCGTCGAAGGCCGCGCGCACCGATTCCCACAGCCCCGAGAACCACCCGGCGATCCCGTCCCAGTTCTGGTAGAGCAGCACCGCCCCGGCGATCAAAGCCACCAGGCCGGCGATGACCATACCCATCGGGTTGACCGCCATCGCGAGATTGAACGCGGTCATGGCGCCGTAACCGGCGCGCAGGGCGAAGACGACATCCCCGATGTACTTGACCAGTGGCGCGAACATCATCACCGCCATCCGCCCCGCACTGACCGCCATGGCGGCGTTCAACCGCACGAAGGCGGCGGCCAGCGACACGACGCCCCCGCCCGCGAGGGTGACCATGCCCAGGGCGATCCGTCCGATCCCGAACGCCACCCCGCCCAGGGCCACGCCCAGGTTGATCACGGATGCAATCAGCGAGCCGTTCATCACCACCATCAGGATGACGGCCGCGCGCTCCCATCCGCCCACGGCGTCGACGGCGCTCTTCAGCGTGGTGACGGCCTTGGTGACGCTGTCGGAGAGATCCGTCCAGGCCTTGGTCCAATCGACGCCGCGCAGCCAGGTTTCGATGCCGTTGAGGGTTTCGTCGAAGTCTTTGGCGGTCTGCTTGAGCCAGGCATTGAGCTTATCGTTGTCCTGCCAACCTTCGATCAACTCCAGGATGGTCTTGAGCTTGCCCTTCAGGGTTTCGAAGACGCCGGCGTCGCCGATCATCCCCCAGAAATCGGATATGCTTTCCTGAAACCGTTCCCACATCCCGTCCCAGGTGTCCGACATCCGGCCCATCGCGCCGTCGAAGCCCTTGGCCTCGAAGACGCCGAGCATGGCCTTCTGCAACGCCTCGGCGTCGGTCTTGGCCGCCTTGAGCGTCTTCTCCACCCCGTCCTTGTCGGTGAAGCTCAGGGTGACCGTGTCGCCCTTGGTCTTGGACGTGACGCCGAACGACTTCAAGCCGTCCATGTTGCCCGAAAGACCGTTCGAGAACGCCGCCACGGTCTCCTTCAACGGCTTGCCGAGCGCGGAGGAGGCGTCGCCCAGCTTCTGCAAGGTGCCGCTCATCGGATCGATGCCCTGAAGCTTCAGCGACACGAAGGCTTCCGCTGCGGCCTTCAGATCGTAGGGCGTCTGTTTCGCAAAATCTGACAGCCAATCCATCGACGCCTGGGCCTTGTCCTGCGACCCGGTGACGTTGGTGAGGATGGTCTTGTATCGCTCGAACTCCGCCGAGGCCTCGACGACGTTGGCGGCCCCCTCCAGCAGGAAGGAGAAGCCCTTCGTTCCCATGCCGACGAGGGCGCCGCGCAGGGTGGAGACATGGCCGTTGACCGTCTGGATGTGGCCGCCCAGCGTCTTGAAATGGGTTCCCAGCGTGACGACGGCGGCGCCACCGTCTTCCAGCCTCGCCACGGACTGGGACAGCCGGGCGAAGGGCTCCGTCAGCGCGTCCACCGTCCGTCTCATCGACGCGAAGGTTTCCGTCAGCCGGCTCACCTCGGAGGCGCCGCTGAGGGTGAGGTTCTGTTCAGCCACGGTTGCCTCCGCTCACGGATCCGCGTTCCCGCGCCAGCTCGTGCCAGCGCAGGAGTTCCGCCGGATCCATTCCGTCCATTTCGGACGGGGGCCAATGAAAGACAGCGGCCAGATCGGCCATCGCCGCCCACAGGGCGTCGGGGGCTAGTCCCGCCCCTTCCCGGTAAAACCCGCCACCACCTCCGCGATGGCCTCCAGATCCCCGGCGTCGATCTCGTCGACCTCCTGGGGCGACAGGCCGGCGAGCTGGCCGATCATCCACAGCGTCTTGGCGAGGTCGCCGCCCTTCACGGCGTCCATGCGCCGCAGATCCGCGACCTTGGGGCGCCGCAGGGTGAGTTCCGAAACCTCCAGGCCGTTGACCGTGAAGGGCGCCGCCAGCGCCAGCCGGCGCGGCCCGATGATCTGCGCGTTGTCCATGTCCTGATCCGTCCTTTCCGATTGCCGTGTGAAAAAACGGCACGAGCCGTCCGGGGCGTCGCGCCCCGCCGGCCCGTGCCATCAATGCTGGAGTGCTGGGATAGGGGTGGGCCGGTCAGAGGCCGATGGCGGCCCGCTGGACGGCGAGCTGGTCGATGCCGCCGATGGTGCGCACCATGTTGACGGCGTCGATCTCCACGAGATCGTCGCCGTTCATCGTCAGCTTGTAGTAGCGGACGGCCATCTTGACGGTGAGGGTGGATTTCTCGCCCCCCATCTTCCACTCGCCCGCGTCCATCTCCACCCAGCCGCCGCGCAGGCTGACGACCACGGAGGAGACTTCGGCGCTCCCCTGGGCCTGGAAGGCGCCACGCAGGGTGACGGGGATGCCGACGGTGTCGAGCAGGCCGAAGGACCGGAACAGATCCGGATCGAAATCGGACAGCTTCAGAATGGCTTCGAGCTTCTCCATGCCCATGTCCAGCAGGACCGTCATGTCCATGCCGCCCGCCCTGTGCTCGGCGGTCTTGAGGACCAGCTTGGGAAGCGTCAGCACGTCCACGCGGCCGGCGTAGCCGGAACCGTCGACGAACAGGCTCATGTTCTTCAGGACGCGGGGAAATTGAATGGCCATTACAGGATCTCCGCGATGTAGTCGTTCACCAGATGCGAGCGGAAGGTGATGTGCTCGGCCGGGTACGGCGGGGTGAAGTCGAAGTTGAAGAAGACCTTGCCCTGCGCGATGTTGGCCGCGCTGTTGAGGTCGGGGTCGGGCCAGCAGCGGCCGCCCAGGATGGCGCCCTGCGCGGTGAGGCTGCGGAGGTAGGCGTTGACGCCCTCGGTCACGTCCTCCAGGTAGGTGCGGGTGATGTTGCGGTCGACCGCCCACAGATGCGCCCGCTGAAGGCTGTCGTTGATCATGTCGGCCGTGCGGCGGACCGACAGGAAGGCCCATTTGGGATCCGACGAGCAGCTGCGGTTGCCCCACAGGCGGAAGCCGTCCTCGCGGATGACCGTGGCGACCTCGTGCTCGTTGAGGTAGTTGGCCCGGCAGTTCGCGTCGCCCAGGATGAAGTCCACCGCGCGCGAGGTGCCGACGATGCCGTTGATGGTCTGGTTGGACGGGCTCCACCAGAAGCCCCGGTCGTTGTCCATCCGGGCGATCAGCCCGGCGACGCGGGCCGACAGCGGCTCGGCGGCGGGGACGCCGTCGGCCGTCACCAGCCCCCAGGGATCCACCACGAACACGCGCGGCGAGCCCCAGTCGCCGCGGTAGGCGACCGCCGCCTCGTCCGTGCTGCCGGGGCCGTCGGCGATGATGACGGCGCGGGTGCGCTCGGCGATGCCGAGCAGTTCGGCGACCACCGCGTTGGCCACGTCACCGAGGTTGACGGTGGCGGTGGCGCCGCTGCCGGCCCCGGTGACGGTGGCGCTGGCGTTGGTGTAGCCGCGCCCCGGCTTGGTGACGGTGATGCCGGTGACGGCGCCGTCCAGCACGGTGACCGTGGCCTCCGCCCCGGTGCCGTTGCCGGTGATGGCGACGGTGGTGGTGCCGGCCGTGTAGCCGCTGCCGCCCGCCGCCACGGCGATGCCGGTGACGCCGCCCACCGTGCGCTGGTGGGTGAAGCCCGGCGCGCAGAGGATGCGCGGGGTCAGCCCCAGCACCGTGCGGGCGGCGAGCAGCGCGTGGACGCCCTCGTAGGCGCCGGTGGCGCCGTCCACCCCACCCAGGACGTTGGCCAGCGTGGCGGAGGCCTTGGCGGAGTCGTCCGCCCCGGTCCCCTCCGCCACGCGGATCACCACCACCATGGCGCCGGCTTGGTCGAAGATGCCGTCGACGGCCGCCGGCAGGGTGCCGGTGTCGCCCAGCTTGGCCGCCTGCGCGCGGGAGCCGGCGACGAGGACCGGCGTGTTCAGCGGAAAGGCAGTGGCGTCCGCCTGCGGGGCGGTGCCGACGAGGCCGATGATGGAAGATTTGACGGTGCGGATCGGGCGGGGGCCGTTGTCGATCTCGACAACTTCCACTCCGTGAAGGAACTGTTCGGGCATGGGGGGTTCCTAGTCGAGGTTGAAACGAAGGCGGCCCGCACAGGGGCGGGCCGGGAAAGGGGTGGGGATCAGGTTGACGTATCGGTGCAGCAGGTCGCGGGCACCTTCGTCCGGTTCGATGGATACGGTGGAGTGGTCCGGCGGACCGAACAGCATGCGGAACACCGCGGCCACGGCCCACCGCAGGGGCGCGGTCATTCACGCCACGGTGGAGCCATAGTCGCCGAGCCTTGTCCAAGCGGTTGGACATTGTTTCGTCGGGTGCCCCGCCGGCCAGCGGGTTTCCAATAGTTTATCCACCGCCACCAGCATATTCTGGATGAAGCGGTCCATGCCCATCAGGGGGCCGGCCAGTCGATCGGGAAGACAGTGGCCACGGCCGCAGGAGTGCTTGCGTCCCGGATAGTTTTCAAGGCGCCCTGCCGCAGCCCTTCGATCTGGGCGTTGACGGGTGTCCAGGCCGCAGCGGTGCCGACAATTAGTGCGGCAATCGTCGTAATCGTTTGGCCCGTATGCTCGGCCTCGGCCGACAGATAAGGATAGCTGGCGGGATCGGGGGCCGGGTCCGCCTGGAAGGCCCGCGCTTCACGGTCCTTTTCGATGTATGTCCCTTCCTGTCCGATAGCCACAGTAATGAACCGTGCGCGGGCTTTGCCCGCGTCTTGGTTCACCACTGCGATGGCTTCTGCCTGTCGCCGTTTTAGTTCGGCAACCTCTTCCGCCGCTACTTCCTCAGCGGGCAGCGGCACGGGGGTGGGGCGGACCACCACCACCCGGCGCAACGCGTCAGGTTGAGGCACCGGTTCGGCCAGCCGGTGGGTACGGGGGTCGAATCCCACCACCTGCCGGTCCATCGGCCAAAACCCGGTACCGTCCCCCAAATCCGCCAAACGGGAGAGAGGCAGCTCGGCCACATCCGGGGGAAGCGACGCGAACCATCCCAGCACGGTGAGGCCGGCCAAATCTATTTTGAACAAGCGATGCCTCCGTTATGGAATGGTAAGCGATTGCAGTCCGCCGGTGTAACCGAAACGGTACACCTGCCCTTCCACAATCAGGACCACGCGGCCGTTGGCACCGCCCGTGCCGGGGGCGCCGCCAGTACCCGCACCGTTGCGTTCCGCGTCTGAAGGATTTGCCGGATTCTGGCCGGCCCCCACCGCAGTGGCGCCTTTGGCCGGGGTCTTCCGGAACCCGCTTCCGCCGCCACCAGAGCAACGGACAAACCCGTTGCCATTACCCACCGGGCCGCCGCCTCCCCCGAAGTAACCACCGCCGCCGCCGCCGGAGTAGATGTCTTCTCCGAGCCCTTGTTGACCACCGCCCGCACCGTTACCGCCGCCTGCGTAGCCTCCAAGCCCCCGGTTGCTGCCTATACCCGTCCCCGCACGACCACCTTGCATGGCGGCTCCCGCGTCTGCCGGGGAGGTACTAGGCACGCCACCAGCGGTCTGCGTGCCCCCTGTTGCGAACTGGTTGTACCCGCCCGAGGCGTTTCCGCCACTGTCGCCGCCACCCGCACCACCAGCAGAGCTATCAGTGAATCCACCACCACCTCCTCCTCCCGCCATTGCGATAGCCGTAACTTGCGAGGGTGCTCCGCTGAATACGCCTGAGTAGCCGCCACCACCGCCACCAGAACCGCCACCACCGCCGCCACCCACAACGATGGTCAGCGATACACCCGGTGCGAACGTGTCGGCGTATTCGGTGTAACCGCCACCTCCCCCCGCCGGTTGATAGCCGCCGCCTCCCCCAGCCCCCCAAATCTTCATCGTCACAGATTTGGCAAAATTGTTGGTGGTGGTGAAGGAGCGATCACCGGACCAAGGCCCGTATCCATACTTCATGCCCCTGTACCGGACCCGTAGGTGATATTTGGTGGACGTGGCGTAGGTGCCAGGAGGCGGGGCGGTGGACGTTTTGTTGGTGGCGTCGTTGATGGAAGACCAAACCAGCGTGCCGCTGCCGGCCGGACCGGTGCGCAACTCCCAATCGGTCGCAGCGTGCGTGTCCGTGCCGTTGGTCACCGTCATGGCGGCCGTCTGGAAAGTCAGCAGGTTGTTTTGGTTGGTGGCGCCTTCAGCCGGGCTGGAGCCGGCGAACGCCGGTGCGTCCACGCTTTCGTACCGCGTGGTGAAGGTCGAAACCGGGGACCACTCAGACACCACGCCATCCCCATCCTTGTGGTAGGCACGGACGAAATAGGCGGTGCTGCTGTTCAGCAGGGGCGCAACCCACGTTGTCGCCGGCGCAGCCTCCCCGCTGTCGGCGGCCAAGGTGGTGAATGCCGCATCGGTGGCAATCTGCACCCGCAGGGCGGCCTGCGCTATGCCGTACAGGCTCCCATACGCTGTCGTTGTAATGCTGGGGGCTCGCGTCACCGCTGTTGCACTGTTGGACGGTGCGGCGATGGCCGGTGCACGTACCAGCGGACTCCCCACCCCTGCGGCGGATGCCTTGGCCTTGAACGTGGGGTTGTCGATGTTCGAAAGGTCTTTTGCAGCCTTTCCGTTTTCCAAAGCGACGGCCCGATCTTCTAGGTTGTTCGCCCGATCTTCTAGGCTATCCGTTCGGCCGTCCAGTTCAGTAATGTCCGCGTCCACCTGCGCGATGGTCTCGCGCAGGCGCATCACATCGCCGTCCGCCGGGTTGGCGTCGTCGTGCAGGAAATTGTCCGGATGGGGAAGCGGGTACCCCCTCCCCGTCCGGTCGTCGTGTGGAACGGCCATGCCGAACCTCCCGTCAAAGAGCGATGCCCGTCAGCTTGCGCAGGTACGGCCGGTTGGCCGGGGAGCCGTTCAGCACCAGCCGCAGGCGGGTGGTCTTGTCGGTGCCGACCCCCGTCAGCCCGGTGGCCTTGAACACGCGCTCCTCCCAGCCATCGCCGACCGGGCTGCCGCTGGCGAACGGCACCGGAACCCAGTTGCCGGTGGTGGCGCTTTCCGCGTAGACGGCGACGGTGGCCGTGCCCGGCAGGATGCATTCCAGCGCCACGGTCAGCGCGAAGCCGGTGCCCGCCGGGAAGCGCCGCGACACGTAGTCCGCCGTCACCTCAAGCTTGCCCATCGCCGTCTTGGCGGCCGGGTACAGCACCGGGGACACGCTGCCGCCGCCGGTCAGCCGGGCCTTGACGGTCACGTTGCCGGTGATGGCGTCCGACAGGTTCAGCGGCTGCATCTCCGTCAGGGTGTGGATGCGGCCCGAGGCGTCGACCACCACGAACTCCACGTCCGTGCTGGCCGCCGGGCGCTCCACCGCCGCCAGCGCGATCATGTCCGACACCGCGGTGACGCTGTAGGTGCCGAGCGTGATCTCCTTGGGGGTGCTCGAATACTCGGCCGCCAGCAGGCGGAAGGTCAGGTCCTTCTCCTGGTGCGGGGTCCAGGTGACGGCGTTGCTGGAGGACAGCAGGACGCCGATCTGGTAGGGCTGGCGCGTCACCCAGCCGTTGACCGGGTCGTACTTTCCGAGCTCCGCAACCGCCACCGCGTGGTCGGCGTCGTCGGTCAGGATCACCAGCGCGTAGTCCTGGCCGCCCTGGGCCACGAAGGGGTCGAAGGTGACGCGGGTGTGCCCGCCGCCCGTGACGATGGCCGAGGCCGCGACGCGGCCCTCGGTCAGCACGGTGCGGGTGGGGACGCCGTTCTCCGTCTCGCGGATCTGCACGATGACCGGGGACGGCCCGCCCTTCGCCGTGAACCACAGATCCACCGCGTGCAGCACGCGGGTGTCGGGCAGGACGAAGGTCTGGGCCAGCGGATCGGTGTGGTCCTCGAAGATGGTGACGATGCGGCGGCGCGTCTCCGTGGTGATGACGCCGCGCCCGACGTAGCTGGTCACGCCGTAGCTGCCGTTCCGCCCGCGCAGCTCCACCCGCTTGGAACCCTCGGGGATGCCCGCCGGGATGGCGAAGGAGCCGTTCAGCACGCCGAGGCTGCTGGCGACCGGGCGGACGCCCGGCGTCAGGTCGATGCCGTCGAACTTGACGTAGTCCAGCGTCTCGGCCGGGTCGAAGTTCTCCGCCGTGTACTGGACGGTCAGCTGGCGCAGGAACTGCGCCGACGCGGCGCTGGTGGACACGAAGGCGTCGGACAGCTCCGACCGGGTGGAGGTGACGCGCGACACGCCCGGCACGAAATGGCCGGTGATGACGAAGCGTTCCGTGACGTCGTCGGTGAAGACCGTGTTGGTGACGGTCCACTCGTCGATCGCCGGCGACAGGGTGATCTTCGCCGGAACCGGCTCGAACGCCTGGTAGGGGTTCACCTTCATCGAGCCGGTGCGCTGGATCTGCTCCAGCATCGGCACCAGCGCGTAGTCCAGCGTGGTGAAGCCCGACGCCGAGGTGTAGATGCCGTTGACCCCGATGGGCAGGGTCAGCATCTCGCCGACGATGGCCGCCGACTGCACCACGCCCGCGTCCCGGCCGCTGCCGTCCACAAAGGGATCCACGAAGACGCCCTTCTTGGCACCGGCCTCGCGGATGCTGGCGTCGGTGCGCAGGTTGGAGGTGGCCCACAGGCCGTACAGCTCCATGATCTGGCCGCGCATGTCCTCGATGTCGGAGACCGGGATGGCGCGGACGGCGATGTTGCCGACCACCGGCCGGTTGGCGGCCCTCCAGTCGTGGGTGACGGTCGCCAGCGCCAGCGCGTCGGACGGCGGGAGGGGTGCGGCGGGCTGGCGGGTGCGGGACACGCCCTTCAGCCGCGACAGTTCGCCGTTCTGGTTCATCGCCAGCAGATCGACGCGCGGCATCTTCCAGGCGTAGTCCACGTAGACGGTGGTGCCGTTGACCACCCCCGACACCGTGAAGCCGTCGTCGTCGGCGGCGCTCCACACGGCGCTGTCGATGTAGCGGTAGGTCACGGTGTAGGTGCTGCCGGGCGCCGGCTCGGTGCCGCCGGGGCTCCAGTCGATCTCGTCGCCCGACACCGTGTAGCTGGTGCCCGGCGCGTAGGTCGTGCCGGCCTGGGTCACCGACACGACCTGGACCACGCTGCTGTCCGGCAGGGTGTCCACCGCGCCGGTGTAGGCGCCATGGGTGACGGTGACGGTCTTCTCCTTGGTTACCTTCACGTCGCGCACGACCGACAGCGGCCCCCGGTTCAGGGTGATCCGCATCGACCCGCCGCCGGCGTTGGTGAAGACGTGCGGCTCCGATTCCACGCTTTGCAGGTCCGGATCCACCGGATAGCGCAGGCGGGCACCGTGGACGCGCTCCACCTTGTAACCGTTGATGTTGGCGCGCCCCTCGGCCAGGGAGAAGACGTGCTCGCCGTTGCTGGTCTCCAGATAGGCGGCGCTCAGGCCGGACACCACGTAGAAGCCGCCGTTGGCCTCACGGTCGTAGCGGGCCAGCGCGCTGGCGACGGCGTCCATCGCCGGCGGGGTGACGCGGTTGTCGAGAACGCCGTTCGTCACGGTGTAGATGGCGTGGAACGCCCCGCCGCCGCCGTCGCCGGACGCGCCGCCCTCCCAGCCCCAGGCCAGGGCGAACGTGCGCCGCGCGGCGCCGGGCTCCAGATAGCCGTCCGTGCCGACCGCCGGGTCGCGCAGGCTGGGATCCTCCAAGGCCGTGACGACGCTTTCGGTGTAGCGGACGCCGACGGCCACGCGCCCCTCGACGGGAATGGTGAAGGCACCGGCCGGCACCGGGCGGATGGCACCGCGCAGGAAGACTTCGCCCGACTCCAGCGTCACGGCGCCGGTGTCGGGATCGACCATGATGCCGGCGCCCTTCACCGGGTCGCCTTCCTTGTAGATGGCGCCGCCCAGGCCCGCGATGCGGTTCCCCAGGATCGATTGCAGCTCGTTCAGTTCGCGGGCCTGCAGGCCGTCGCCGGCCAGGAACAGGATTTCCTCGTGACGCTTGGTCGCGTCGAACAGGTTGTAGTAACGGTCCAGGGTCATGATGGCGGGTTCCTTAGAACGTCACGACGAATTCGAACGTCTCGCGGGTGGAGGGCTGGCGGACGATGGGAACGGAGTGCTGGAGCAGCAGCAGGATGCCGGGCTCCTCCACCTCCGCCGCGCTGAAGTAGCGCTGGCCGGCTGGCAGCGCCGGGTCGGTCAGGGAGCCGACGAACAAGGCCTGCTCGCGCACCGTGGCGGTGGCCGCGTCCGCGAAATCGAAGCGGACCCGGACGAACAGATGCTGGGTCGGATTGGTGGACACCGCGTAGCGCCCGGTCGGAACGACGATCCCTCCGTCGGGATCGGGGGTGACGAAGGCCACCTCCTCGACCAGCCGGCGGCCCACCTCGGCGCGCAGGGCGGTGGCGGCGGGATCCTCCGCCGGGCGGTCCACCCGGTAGGTCGCGTGGATCTGGGCGCCGGCGACGATGGCGCCCCCCGCCAGCCGGATCAGGGTGCCGGCGGCGGCGTCCAGCGTGTAATCGACGCCGGCCGCATAGAGCGTGCCTTCGGGCGGCGTCACCGGGTTGCCGGCCTCGTCCACCGTGCCCGGCACATAGCCGGGAGAGGTGACCGAGACGGCGGACAGCCCGTGATGGGGCAACACCAGAGTGTCCGAGGTGAAGGTGAAGGCGCCGGATTTGGTGGTGTCCCAATCCGGGTTGCCCTCGCCCAGCGCGATGTGCAGGGGTTGCGCCTTGATGGCAGCGGCAAGCGCCGCGCGACCGCTGCGCGTGAGAATGGCCATGGCCGAAGCTCCGAAGTGTTTCAGGCGGTGGTGGCGTGCGAGGCGCCGATGATTTCGCGGGTGCCGGACCAGCGGGACCGGGGCCACGCCGTGGCGGACCAATGCTGCCCTCGGTACGCGGCCGAGGAGGCCCGGCCAGTTTCCGTCCGGTCGATGCCGCCGGACACGCCGCCGTTGACCGCAAGGCTGGAATGCCCGGCGTGGCGCAAGGCAACGGCGGCTCCCAGGCCGTCGTAAGCCGGCGCGTCCTGCGCCGTGACGCGGAGAAGCCGTTCGAACACCGGCACGCGGACGAGCCGGCGTGGCGGGCCGGACAGTTGGGCGCCGCCGGACAGGATCAGGCGCGGTCCCTCCTGGACCAGCCGGAACGGCTGGGTGCAGGCGTTGACGTTGCCCAACCGGGGGCCATCGGACAAGACGACCTGCGCCTTGGTGAAGCGGCGGGCCGGACGCAGGCCACTCGGCTCCGGCACGCCCGAAACGGTGGCGCCGGTGACGAGACGGGTGTGCTGAAGGAGGGGCCACAGGCGCGGCTTGGCCCCGTCCATGGCGCTGCGATCCAGCCGGAACCCGGTGACATAAGCGGTGTGGGCGGCGTGGACGGGCGCTACGGCGGCATCCACCCCCGCGACGCCAAGCAGCGCCCCCCCTGGACTACGGCGGCCGAAGGAAAGTTGGACACCGTCCGGACCGGCCACGCCGCTGCAATCGGACAGCAGACCGCCGCCGTCCAACCCGGACTTGTCCAGACGGAAGCGGCGGATGTCGTAACCGTGGAAGATGCGGGCCAGCCGGGACCGGGCCGGAGAGGCGAGCCGCGCCAGCCCGATCAGGTCGAGCACGGCGCGGGGATCGGGCACCAGCCCCGGATCCACCATGAACTCCGCGAAATGGACGCCCGGCCCCTTCTCCTCCACCAGGACGCTGTCCAGGCCGCGCCAGCCGAAGGCCACCCGCAAGCCGGCGGGCGTCCCGCGGATGCGCTGCCACAGCACGCCCTCCCGGATCGCCCGCTGCGGATCCTCCAGATAGGGCGTGACCTCCCCCAACCCGTATTCCCACAGAAGCCAGGGCACCAGGGGGGCGGCCGCCCCCAGCTTGGCCCGGCGCAGCGGCGCCAGGCTGGGAAACCGGTCGTCAGCGGCGGTGGCCGCTTCCACGGCCCGCTCGAAACCGCTGGCGCTGGGCGGCAGAAGCGTGACGGTCATCGGTTCCGGCCCTCCAGCGTGATGGACACGGTCCCCAGGGCCACGCACTCGTCCGGGGCGCAAGGCACGTCCGCGAGCGGCCTGTCCACCTCCACCCGATGCACCCCGCCCGCGTGCAGGCGGGCGACGATCCAGGAGCGGGTGAGGTCCCAGCCGAGGCCACGCGCCTCCGCCAAGGCGGTGGAGAAAGCGGCCACGGTTTCGACGAACACCGCCTCTGGAGTTTCCGGGTAGAGCCACAGCCGCGCCGCGACGGTCACCGGCTTGATGGTGGCGCCGACCACCTCGACGGTGTCGGTCAGCACCCGCACGTCGTCCCGCAGGACCACCGCCTTGACGCTGTCCAGCAGGGCCGCGTCCGGCGCGCCGGTCCCGCTGCGGGACAGGACCGCGATGCGGACGCGGCCAGCGGACGGGCTGGACACGGCGGCGTCCTGGATGTTCGGGTCGGCGGACAAGGCCCAATAGCGGTAATGGGCCGCCCCGCCCGCGTTGGCCCAGCCCTGGACCCGATTCTGGATACGGAAGCGCAGGGCCGTGTCGGTTTCCCCGTCCAGCCGGCTCACCCCGTAGAACGCGGCCAGATGGTCCAGATCCGCGCCGGCGGCGAAGGCCAGGAGGTTGGCCCTCGCCACCTCGTTGGCACGCTGCCGCAGAATGGTCTCCCGGTAGGCGCAGACCTCCAGCAGCTTGTTGACCGGGTCGCTTTCCAGATCCGCCGTCCATTCCGGAAGGCGGGTCTTCAGATCCACCTTCATCTCGGAAAGGATGGCCTCGTAGGACAGGGACTCCAGGATGGTGGGCGGCGGCAGACGGGACAGGTCGATGGAGGTCGTCATTGCACCACCACTCCATCCAGGGTGACTTCCCGGCCGTCCGGCAGGTAAAGCCCTTCGAGGTACAGGACCACGCGGCCGGGCGCGGCCTCGGCGATGGCCACGCGGCGCAGGCGGAAGCGGGTCTCCCACCGCCGCAGCGCCTTGGCGGTGGCGGCGTACAGATCCATGGCGAGGGCCGGGTTCATCGGCCGGTCCACCAGGGCGGGGAGTTCGGAACCGTAGGCCCGGCGCATCACGCGCGTGCCCACACGGGTGTTGAGAATGTCGCGGACGCTTTGCCGCAGGTGGTCCAGCCCGGACAAAAGGGCGCCGTTCGCAGCGTTCATGCCACGCATGGGAAGCTCCTTTTACGATGGAGGATGCAGGGCGCCGGTTAAGGTTGGCGCATAGGGGGCATTGAATGCTCATGACCACGCTGGCCGGCAGGGTAGCGGCACAAAATACCAACGCTTGCAATCACAGTGCATCAAGTTATGGAAATTGGTGAACTCAATACCATTTTTACTTTTACCTCAATATCACGCGGAGGTTTTACATATGTATTATGCGCTGAATTGAACTTTTCTCGGCAAACCATCGACAATATAGCGAACATCAGAATATATTATGTAATCGTGACCACGACCATGACGCAGGCGCCAATATTGAAATTTCTCGTTGCTCATTTCACATCCTTTTCCAAAAATATTTACTTGGTCTGGTAAATACCAATTCCCGAGCGGCTGAGTTTTAGAATTTGGAGCATCATGGAAATCAAAATTGTCTCGCAAATATATTCCTGCTCCAGTAACAGTTACGTCTCTTCTTCCGTTTTCTGACACATTCACGTATCCCACAGGAAAAATATGGAAAGAAAAATTATGCAATGCAGCAGACATTTCATCCAAATTTAAAAGAGGTGAAATTCCATCATTAAAGTAATATGTTTGGATGTGCCAAAGTTTGTGCGCCTCAGGAAGCGGTAGAGTGAATGGATTGAATGAACCCCCTTCCCAAAGGTTATTTTCCTTTAATCGATCCCTCAAAATATCCTTTGCTTTTGTCGTAAACCATGCCGGTCCAGTCAACATTTCAAACAATAAATTCTGATATTCTATATAAACGCGAGGAAAAGACAACACCCAGTCCAGCGATATCGTCTGCGTATCGGGCACACCATCGACAGCTTTTTCGTTTGGCGGACCGGCAAACCAACGCTCCATCAACGCTGCTGCTTTGTGCCATCCTTTATTATGCATGATCGCCGGTACGATTTCGACGCTGCACACGTCCATTTCCCCACTGGAAAGCGAAACGGGCACCGGTGCGTTGTCGCCGCAGTTGACGTTCAATGACCCTTCGTACACGGTCGACCCGCAGGACACCGCATCGCCGACGCGTGCGAGCCGGCGGCCATTCACATAGACCGATGACGCCCCAGCCGACTGGAAGCCTGCGTGCGTCTCCGGAATGGTCGGGCAGGTGTGCGCACCCCAGGCATCACCGACCCGGTGGGCACCACGACCGTTCACGAACACATTGGTGCTGGCCTCGACGTTCGTCCGGGCCGGCCAGCAGCCGTGTCCGGTGCATTTATCGTTCAGGCGGGCGACGGCCGGCATGGGCATACCTCATGGATTCAGATCGATGCGTGGGGCCTTGAGCACGATGCCTTCGTTGCCGATCTCCAGCGTGGACGCCCCGCAGCGCAGGGTAATCTTGCCGCTGGACGGCACATTCAGGCTGTAGCCGTGGGTTTCACGGTCGTACTCCATCCAGGCGCCGTCCTCCCATTCCATGCGGGAGACGGTGGCCTTGCTGGCGGGCGCCGGATGTTGTTCCTGATAAACGGCACCGATGACGCAGGCTTGGTTGAGGTCGCCGCCGGGAGCGACCAGCACCACCTGCTCGCCGATTTCCGGCGGATGCCACGACCGGTCGCCGCCGGCCCGGCTGGTGGACCAGGGTATCCAGGCGGTGACGTTTGGACCGATGCGGACCCGAACGCGGGCCTTGGCGTAGTCCGCGTTCTCCACGGTGCCGTAATGCACAAGGTTGGACAGGCGGCGATCCGTGTCCGGCGCGCGCATCATCAGACGATCTCCGGTGGGCGCCCGTCCGACATCTCCCGGTAGTCCGGCAGATGCGACGGGCCGGTGTCCGGCTCCCAGGAGCCATAGATCCTGGTGGGCAATGGCGGGCCGCCTTCAGGCGGAAGGTGGGAATGATAGACGGCAGAGAAGGTCATTCGTGCCGTCACCCCGGTGTCTTCGTCGACACCCTCGACGAGCGTTTTTTCCCAGCGCAGGCTTTCCAGCAGGCCGCCCAGGGTGGGGTCGGCGAACACGGCGTCCTCGACCTCCAGGGACAGGGCGTCGACCGCGTTCCCGGCCCCCTCCCCCGCCGCACTCCCTTCCACCATGACGGTCAGTTGGCGCCGCAGCGGGCCACCACCGCTGGCCGGATCGCCGGCCTCCCGCTTGTCCTCGTCCGTGGACACGATCAGGAGCGGCAGGGCACCCGCCGGAGGAGAAGCGGAGCGTTTGGAAAACACACTGTCCCTGGCCGCCGTGCGATAACTCGGCGGTGTGATGCCCGGCACCGGCTGGCCCAGATGGGCGACCAAGGCGTGCCGAATGGCGGTTCTTGGATGCATGGTGGCTTCCCTGTCATGAGGCCCGTGCGAAGCCGGGGGCGGCGATGCTCCGGCCCCCGCCGGGCGGCCGGAAGGCAGCCCATCGAAGTCGGCTGCTTGCTCGATGCGCCCGGTGACATCGATTGCCACGGTAGCGAAACCATGCCGGAAAACATGCACGCCGTCAATCCAAATTGGATTTTTAATCCTATTTTTCGGATAATATACCCTTATGGTATGGCGAGCCGAGCTTCCAGCCCCAGGAAATCCGGAAAACTCCCGGTTGCGCGCCGGGACTTCAGGGAAGCGGCGGCCGGCATCGCCGTTGCGGCGGAGGCGGCCGATCCCTATACTCGCCAAACGATATTTCTGCCTTCACAGAAGATATGGTGAACCAGCCGTGGTCGTGATCAGAGCCGCCATTCTCGGTCTTTTCACCAGCGCGACGGTGCTGTGCGCCGCCGCCACCATGGCCGCCGATCCAGCGGGCATGGCGACGACCAGCGAGGATTTCATCAAGGGGCTGTCCCTCGCCCCGGCGTCCGCCGCCCCAGCGGTTGAAAGCGCTCCATTGCGAACGCGCGGCCTGTCGCTGGGCACGGGCGACGTGGCGCCCCAGCCAACCCCGGTATCCGTCCCGGCAGCGCCGCCCGCCCCGCCGCCGTCCACCCCTTCGCCGGCCGCCGCGCAACGGCCCAGCGTCAACTTCCAGGTCGAGTTCGAACGGAATTCCGCCACGCTGTCCCCGAAGGCCCGCAAAATCCTCGACCAGCTCGGGCGCGCCTTGACGGCGCCGGAACTGGCCGGCTTCCGGTTCGAACTGGCCGGGCACACCGACGTCACCGGCTCGACGGAGCACAACCTCACTCTGTCGAAACGGCGCGCCGCCTCGGTCCGCGATTACCTGACGACCACTTTCCAAATCCCTTCCAGGACGCTGACGACAGCCGGTTACGGGTCCCAGCGGCTTCTCGATCCGGTCAACCGTACCAGCGGCGTCAACCGCCGGGTCGAGATCACCAACCTGGGAAGCTGACGCAGAGCCTGGATGGCCGAACCCCGGCCGGTTACGGCCGGGTGGCAAGCGTCGGAAGGATCGTCACGAAGACTGGCGGCAGAAAGCGCTCCGGACAATCGCCGGCATTCCCCACCCCAAGGAGGTCGACGTGGCGGGCCGCCAGCGTCCTTGCGCACAAGCTGGCGCCCAGCACGTCGTGCCCGACGCCACGGAACGGCAGAACGACCGCCCGCCGCAGCGTGTTCTTCAAGGCTTCGGCCCGCGCGGGCACGGTCAGCGTGTCGTAGACCCCCGTCAGAATCAGCGTCGGCACCTCCGATACCACCGGCCGGTAGAATCCGCTCTCCACAGGCGCCAAGGACAGGGCCGGGCAGGCCGCGTCGTAGTCGGTCTCGACCGTGTCCGCCATCACATAGGGGCGGAGCCCTTGGGCCGCGCGGCGGGCGTCGGCCGCGTCGATCCGGGGCCGGTTCTCCCGGCACCCGATGGTCAGGTTCAACCCATAGGCCAGCGTGTCGGACACGTTCCAGAACAGATCGGGCATCAGAAGGGCCGCCAGGGTCCTTTCGTCGGCCGGCTGCCGGCCCGTCACCATCCGGTCCAGCCGATCCAACTGCGCCGGCAGCGCCGCCATGCCGCCGCCGCTGCCCAACCGGAACGACAGGGTGGACGCCACCATCGGCCAAGTGAAGCGCCACGCCGCTTCCCGCCCGGAACTGGGCGCGCGCAAACGGGTCTCCAACGGCTGCCGTTCCAGACCGGCGGCGATGCGCTCCACCGTCCCATCCAGATTGGGAAAAGCATGGGCACAGTCCGGCTGGGCCGCGCAATCGGCAAAGAGGCGCCGGTAAGTCTCGCGGATCGCCGTCAGCCGGTCGAAATCGAGCCACGTCGCGTCCGGCATGGCCGGTGAATTGAGGACAAGGCT
Organism: Azospirillum doebereinerae; assembly: GCF_003989665.1. GTDB lineage: Bacteria > Pseudomonadota > Alphaproteobacteria > Azospirillales > Azospirillaceae > Azospirillum > Azospirillum doebereinerae. The sequence goes on from NZ_RZIJ01000002.1 coordinate 38,564, forward strand.
GCGCACCGCCTCTCCATCCACCCGCAACAGGGTTTGCGCCAGAATCCCTCCATAGGACGTGGCCACCACGTTCCAGCGCTCCACCCCCAACGCCACGCGCAAGTCCCGCAGATCCGACGCGCTTTCACCCGTATCAAAACTCTCCAGGCGGAACCCCTCGCGTCTCAAGGGGGACAGACAGCCCGTCGCATCCTCCGCCGTCACGCCGCCGTACCAGAACCGCAGCGGGTCCAGCGCCGGGCAGTGCAGAGACGGGCGCGACCGGCCGGTGCCACGTTGGTCGACCAGGATGACGTCGCGCCGCTCCCGCATCGCGCCAAAAATGGCGACGGCCCCATGGAGGTCGTCGCTACCGCCCTGCCCCGGCCCGCCACTCAACACCACGACGGGATCGGCGGCCGGCGTCGGCGCGAGTGCCGGCAGGGTCAGAACGAACAGGTCGACCGGAGGGCCATTCGGCCGCAGCCGGTCCGAAGGCACCCGAAGCACAGCACAGCGTGGCGCCGGCCCTGGCATCCCCGCCTCATCGGGACAGGCCACGGCGGTCAACCGAGGCGCGACCGGTATCGGCACGCTCAGCGTCGGCGTGGCCGGCGTCGGCACAGCGGGCGCTGGCGCGATGGACAGGACCTCTTGCGGCGGAGGGACGGTCACCACCGCCACCGCCGACGGCACGCCCGGCGACGGAGCTGTCAGCCGGTGATAGGCGACGCCGATAAGCCCGCCGACCGCCACGCTTCCCGCCAGCAGAGCCAGCGGAAGCCACCGTCCCGACCGCGACCCCGCCATGCCTAATCGGCCACGGTGGTGAAGAACGCCGATTGCACCGCCACGCCGCCGTCCTTGTCCGCCGCCGCCAGAGCCGAGCGCAGTTTCGGCAGATAGTCGGACGCCGGTTCGACCTCCGCCCGGTCGGCGGAGAAGAGCGGGTCGCGGGTCACCACGGCCAGGATCATCGCCGCGCCGAAGGGGGGCGAGATCGTGTAGTCGCGTTCCTTGTCCGTTGCCGCGACGCCCAGCGTGACCGTCTGGCCGGGCGACACGCGCCCATCCCGGCGCAGCGGCATCGGCACCATGTGGATGGCGTTGCCTTCGAGGTCGATGTAATCGACGGTCAAATGCCCGCCCGCCGCTCCGGCCTTGACCGTGACCACCAGCTTTTCGCCCTGCCGGTAGCGTTGCGAGGGGTTGTTGAGAGCCAGAGCGACACCGTTCGCTCCCAAACTCTCCGCACGCTCGGGCAAACCCGCGACACCAAGGGTCTCGCAAAGCGGCCAGGGCCGCACCGCCACCCGGCTGTCGAGCCGGACCGGCTCCGGTAGCCCGCCGGCCAGCGCCCGGAGCTTTTGCGCATCCTCCTCCCGGCCGACATAGCCGGTCAAACGCAGGAGGTTCCCCCCGGCATCCGCCGTCCGCACCCCGGCGCAGGACAGGCCGCTGATCATCGTTTCGACCTGCCGACGGACGACCGCCATGTCCGGCGGAGCGGGCGGAGGCGTCACCGCAGCGACTTGCAGCTCAACGGCCGGGCCGACCGGCGTCGGAACGGGAAGCGGCGTCACCGGTGCCGCCGTCTGCGCTTGAGGCTTGGTTTCCGGGGGCGGTACCGGCGTTTCAGCTTTGGCTGGCTGGGAGGGTGCAGCCGCGACGACAGACGGTGCGGCGGATGGTTCGGTGGCCGATGAGGTGGGTTGGGAAGCGGGCGGCGAAACGGCCTGAGGCGTCGAAACCACCGCGACGGGCGTGTCCGGCGCGGGCTGGCGGTTGACGACGACGAAGCCCCCGACCCCAGCGGCCACCACGGCCGTGGCGACGGCGGCGATGAGGCCGACCGGTGCCTTTCTCGGCTTCTCCACTCCTCCGGCCTTCACCGCCGTGGGCGGCGGGGTTGAAGACAGCTTGGCGGAAGTGGCGGGAAACGGCGTGGCATCGAAAGGGGTGATGGTGGGGGGACGGGTCAGCGCGCCGACCAGTTCCGCCATGGTCTTGACCCGGTCCTTCGGGTCGGGGGCGAGCATCGACTCCAGGACGCCGCGCAACGGCTCCGCCACCGCGCCGAGGTCGGGAACGGCCATCCGCCGCTCGATCATCGCCTGCGGCGTCCGCCCCATGTCGAGCGGTCGGCCGAGCGCGGCGGCGGCCAGCACCAGACCGGCGCTGTAGATGTCCGATTGCGGCCCGGTCCCCCCGCCGAACAGCCCGAGTTGCTCCGGCGCGGCGTAGCCGTATTTCCCCGCGAAGGCGTCGCCGATGACGGTCCCGGCCTCCGGCGCGGTCTGCTTGGCGATGCCGAAGTCGATGATCGTCGCGTCGGCCACCCGGCGGCCGGGCAGGATGACGTTGTCGGTGGACATGTCGCGGTGGATGATGCCGCGCTGGTGCGCCGCCGCCAGCCCCGACGCCACGCGGTCGAGCAGCAGCGCCACATCGTCGGGCGCCAGCGGCCCGCCCTTCAGCACCTCGTGCAGCGACGGCCCGTCAAGATACTCCATCGACAGCAGCAGCCGGCCGAACTCGTCCCGGAAGACGCCGTCATAGGCGACGACCGCCTCGTGCCGGATGTCGCGCAGCGCGGAGGCCTCGCGCCGCAACAGCTCGACCATCTTGGCGTCCTGGACCAGTTCCGGCCGGATCACCTTCACGGCGTGCCATGTGTTGAGATCGACATGGCGGGCGCGATGCACCTCGCCCATGCCGCCGCGCGCGATCAGCCCCTCGACCAGATAGGTGTGGCTGAGCAGCGTGCCCGGCCCGATGGGACTGGGAGCCGGACGGGGGCCGCCCGTGCCCGCGACGCCCGAAACGGAGGGGGGCGGCAGCGTCCGTTCGGGGGCCGGTCCGGGCTGGGTCAACCGCGTCGCCTCCAGATCGCCGCCGGATCGCAGCTCGGTGGGCTCGGAAGGGTCGACGGGCGGCTGGGCCATGGGGTGGTGTCCGGTTGTTGATCGATGTCAGGAGCGGGGCCGGCGGTTTTGTACCACACCGGGTCACGGCGGGTCGCCACCGCCGCCCTTCCCACCCGACCGGACATGGCGGTCGTATTCGGCGGCGATGGAATCGCCGACCACCCGGTCGAAATCCTCCGCCAGCTCGGCCACGAGATCCTTGTACAGCGCCTCGTACTGGTCCCAGTAGCGGGCCTTGCGGGCGCCCGGAACGAGGCTGTCGAGCAGCCGGGTCTCCAACCGCTGGCTGAGCGCCTGCGGGTCGAACTTGGCGACGACCTGCTTCAACGCGGTTTGCAGCGCGGCGGCGTAGGCCAGATGATGGATCTGAACGTCGCTCGCCGCCTCCCGCACCGCCTCGGTCATCGGCAGGAAGCCGCGCCGGCCGGGGTCGGCCAGGACTTCGACCGCCTCGCCCAGATCGGCGCAGCGCTTCAACGGGTTTTCCCCGGCCGGGCGGAAACTGGTCTGCTCCAGATGGAACTCGTCCTTGAAGTGCGAGCGGGCCTGAAGCGAGGCGTGCAAGGCCCCGAGGCTGACGCGAAGCGCCTCGCCCATGCCGCGCAGGAAGGCGTCCCCATCCGCCACCCCACCGGGCGGCAGCGGCGCGCCGAACCCGGCGAGGAAGGCGGCAACCCCCGCTCCGCTCCCCGCCTCCACGGGCACCACGGGCACCACGGCCGGCGCGGGCGCGAGGGGAGGCGGTGCAACGACCGGTGCCGGCAACGGAGGCAAGGGCGGCGGAACGGACGGAGCCGCCATCGGGGAAAACGCCGCCGCCCTGGGAGGCTCCGGCGCGCGCTCGTCCGCCAGGGGATCGTCGAGATCCCAATCCTCTGGCAAGGCGGGAACCTTCATCGGCGGAACGGCCGGCAGGTCCGGCGCGGCCACCGGGTGCTTGGCAACCGGGGGCTCGGGGATTGGCGGGGACAGATCGTCCCAATCGTCGGGAATGAGCGAGGAGGACGACGACGGGGCCACCGGCGCCGCCGGTTCCGACGGCGTGACCCGGAGCGACTGGTTCAGCGCCGGCGCGTGGTCGTCCACGGTCCCGAAGCGCCAATCCTCGCCCTGCGGCGCACCGAAGGGCGGCTCCTGCGGCGACGCGTCGTCTGCCGACCAAGCCGGAAACGCCCCCCGGTCGCCGCGCAACGGCTCCCCCCCGAAGGGCTGGATCGGCGGGCCGTCGTTGAAATCGAACGGCGGCAGCGGCGGTGGCGCGCCACGGCCGGGGCTGGCGAACGGATCGTCGCCGAACCGCTCGGGCTCCGCCCCGCCGGGGCTCTGACCACGGAACGCCCCGGCGATCTCGGTGAAGGACGGCGCGTCCAGCGATTCGATGGTCGCCTCGATGATGAAGCGGCCGATGCGGACGCGGTCCCCGCCCGACAGGACGGCGGGCGCGTTGCGGCCGAGCGGCAGTTCGGACCCGTTCAGGAAGACGCCGTTGGTGCTGGTGTCGATCACGCGGTAGCGCTCGCCGGCCTTCTCGAACACGCAGTGCTGGCGCGACAGCAGCAGGTCCGGGTCGGGCAGGACCCAGCCGTTCTCCGGCCCCCGCCCGACCGTGAGATCCCCGGCGTGCAGCGTCTTCTCGGCGCGGCTGCCCAGCGATGCACGGTGGTCGGAAACGATCCTCAGCCTCAGCATGACGCGGTCCCTGCCCTGTTCAATCGCCGATGACGACGGTCGGGGCGCCGGCCACGATCACCCCGCCATGGGCGGTGCGGTCGCCGATGCGCGCCGCCGGACGCCCGCCGACCACCACCGTCGCCGATCCCTTGACGATGACGTCGGGCGGCCCGGCGCACACGCACAGGTCGGTCACCACCGCCGCCGGCAGGAACTCGATCAGCACGGTCGGCACGCCGGGGCTGACGATGGGACCGCCGACATGGGGAACCGGCCCGGTGGACATCGGGCAGGTGTGCATGTCGGTCAGACGCGCGGCGGGGGGCATGGGGTTCTCCTCCTGCGGGGCCGCGTCGGACGCGGGAACCATGGTGGATCAGAGGGCAGCGGGCTTCGCCGCGACGGGAATCACGGCGCGGCGCAGATCGCCCTCGACCAGTTCGAACGCCACCAAGGCGTCGGCCCCGGCGTCCTCCATCATGTACCGGATCGACGGGCCGAACAACGCCGCGCGCTGGGCCGCGTCGCAGGTCGGCAGGAACAGCGCCAGCACCGCCGGGTCGTAGAAGCGGAACAGGTAGGTCTCCCCGCCTTCGCCGTTGACGATGGTGAACTTGCGGAAATGCCGCCGCACCGTCTCGATGTCGCCCTCGGCCTGGACCAGCACCCCCCAGCCCCGCCCCCAGCCCTCGCCGAGAAGCCAAGCGGTGGCGGCGCTGCCCCGCTCCAGCCGGACGATGTAGGGGGCGACGGCCGCCAGTTCACTCGCCTTGTCGCCCTGGTAGAGCGAGAGCATCTCGGCCCCGTCCTCATGCGCCAGCAGGCCGGGGTAGAGGCCCGGATCGCGGGCCGCGTCCACCAGCATGTAGAGCGCGCGCCGCCCGCCGTCGGGCCAGAGGTGATGGGCGAGAGCACCGGGGATGTCGCGGCGCGGCGTCGGAAGATTGGCCATGCGGTGTTCCCTCAGCCGCAGATTTCGCAGAACGGCGTGTTGGCCGCCGCCGCGTTGCGCATCACCTGCGCCTGGGCGGCGGCGACCGGGCTGTGGCTCTGCGGCGGGCGCGGCAGCGCGGCCTTGGGCGGAGCGGCCAGCGTGCCGCCCTTGTCCTTGTCGGCCGGGGTAGGCTTGTCGGGCGAGGATGGCGAGGCGGACAGCCCGTTGGGCGCGCCGCCGCTGTTGATCATCACCATCGTGCCATTCATGGCGATGCCGGCGGCGCTCAGCGTGATGAAGTTGCCGCCCACCTTCAGCGTCAGCGACGCCCCGGCCTCCAGGCAGATGTTGGCCCCGGCGTCGATGGCGAGATTCGTGCCGATCTGGTCGTGCACATCGACGCCGACCTTGCGGGACACGCCGCCGCCGATGGCCTCGACCCGGTCGCCGTCCACGGTGGCGTGGTGGTTCTTGCCGACCCACTCCCACAGGCCCCCGCCGACGCTGAGATGCCGGCCCGCCGCGACCGAGGTCCGGCTGTCGCGGGCCACGCGCAGGTCATAGTCGCGCTGGGCGTGCAGGAAGATCTGTTCCTTGCCGGCCTTGTCCTCGAAGCGGATCTCGTTGAAGCCCTGGCCGCCGGGCGAGCTGCGCGTCTTGATGCCGGAACGGGTCTTGTGCTCCGGCAGGGCGTAGGTCGGCAGGGCATCGGCGTTGTTGACCACACCGATGACGAGCGGCCGGTCCGGGTCGCCGTCGACGAAGTCGACCAGCACCTCCATGCCGACGCGCGGCAGGGTCTGCATGCCCCACTGATGCCCGGCCCAGCTCTGCGCCACCCGGATCCAGCAGGAGCTTTTCTCGTCCGAGCGGCCCCGGCGGTCCCAATGGAACTGCACCATCACCCGGCCGAACTTGTCGGTGTGGATCTCCTCGCCGGCCGGGCCGACGACGAAAGCGGTCTGGATGCCGCGCACCGAGGGCTTGGGCGTGCGGCGCGGCGGCCGGACCACCGCCTTGGCTGGGAGGGCGCGGAAACTGTTGACGAAGGACGCCTTGCGGGTGTCTCCCGGCAGGAAGGCGTCGTTGCAGGCTTCGAACTCCAACTCCGCCACCACAACCGGCTGGTTGTTCTCCGCCGCCGTCGGGTGGTCGGTCAGGGCGAAGGTCACGCCGGGGTGCAGGGTGCGGCAGGCGCCCGATCCGCGCACGCCCTCCAGCCCGCGCTCTTCCGTCTCCATCCGCCGCCGCGCGGTCAGGGAGCCGGCGTCGCGGGTGGCGTAGCGGCCGGGGTACTCGAACATCTCGTATTTGGTGGAGACCGGGACCTTCGACACCGAGACCTCCTTGGCGTCGAGCGCTAGGCGGGGGGCCTGGAAATCATAGTCCTTCGCCGCCCAGCGGCCTGGGGCGATGGCGTAGACCCGCTCCCAGCGCGCGATCTGGTCGGCGTACTGCCCGCTCGGCATGAAGCGCAGCGTGCCCGGCGGCGTCAGCTTGGTGTAGCCGGGGGCGCTGTCGGACAGGATCATCTTGTGCCGGCCACGCTCATGCGTGAAGTAATAATAGATCCCCTCCTCCTCCAGCAGCCGGTGGATGAAGTCGAGGTAGGTCTCGTTGTACTGCACGCAGTATTCGCGTGGCTGGTAGCTGCCGGTCATGCCACGGAATTCGAAGGCGGAGAAGCCGAATTCCTGGAAGATCGTCTCGACGATCTTCGGCACCGCCATCGGCCCGCCGTTGCCCAGGCTGTGGAAGATGCGGCAATCGCTGGTGTAGGACAACAGCGACAGCCAGGGCACCACCTCGATCGTGTAGAAGCGGTGGTCGCGCCCGACCGGGATGCCGACCCCCAGCGAGCGGGCGATGCCGTTGACGTAATGCCGCTCGCCGTCCAACTGGCGGAAACCGATGTTGACGCTGTTGCCGACGATGGTCTCCGGCGTCAGCGGGTCGATCGGCCCCAGCGCGTCGACCCGGTAGAGGAAGGGCGTCGACAGGGCCTCGAAGCCGCTCACCCGCTCGATGAGCATCACGTCGGGACCGGCCGGGGTCTCCAGCGACAGCAGACGGTCGTCCTGGATGAACTGGATCATGGCGTCGTCCCATCGCCGGAAAATTGCGGGAAGCCGGTCAGGAAGCCGCCAAAGGCGGCAGGATCGGGAAGCCTGTCGGTCACGAGGCCTTGCGCCGCCACCCCCTCGCCACCCAGGGTCCACCAGCGCGCGGCAGCCCCCGCCGGACCGCCCTTCGAATCGTCCACCGCCAGCGCCGGAACCAACGCCGCGACATCGCGCACGAAGCCCTCCACGTCCAGATCCAGGGCAAGCGCGGCGAAGGCCAGATCCTCCGCCGCGTCGAACCAGCCGCTCTCCTGCTCCACCCGCGCGCCGCCGGTCAGCAGCGCCACGATGGTCAGCGGGAAATGGCGCCCGGCCTTGTCGACGCTCGCCATCAGCACGCCCGCCGCCGGCTGCGTGCCACAAACACCGGGCTGGAGGACGAAGCGCCAGATCGGCGCGTTCAGATAGGCCGGCATCCAGCCGCTTCCCAACGCCTCGCGGCTGCGGTGGATGCCGTTGGCCAACCAGTCGTGCCAGGGGTCGGCGAAATCGCGCGGAAGCCCGCGCAGCAGGAAATCCCCCCGCGCGGGCAGCTTGCCGAAACAGCCGGTCACAGCGAATCCGGGCATCGGAACTCCTTGAGATCCCGGATCGAGAAGGGATTGACCGCGCTGGTCATCCGCACGTCGAAGCCGACCGACTTGCCGCCGGCCCCGAAGGACACCGGGATGCGGTCGGGCACCCCGCCCTTGCGCCCCCGGTTGGCGTCGAGCGTGCGGAACCACGCCCAGGAGCCGGTGCGCTGGGTCATCTCCGGCAACTCGGGCGGCAGGCCGGTGAAGGTCACCCGCAGATCGCCGGCCCCGCCGGGCTTGGGCCATTGCACCGCCTGGGCCAGCGTGGCGTTGCGGGCGAAGGTCAGGCGCTGGCCGTCCACGTCGAGATCGACCTGCTCGACCCCGGCGCCCAGATAGGTCGGGCGCAGTTCGAAGCGCAGCGACGGCACCCTACCGCCGTCGGGGAAAAAGGCGTCGCGGATCATCGCCGCGTGCTGGAACACCGGCAGCACCGAATCCGGGATTCCCAGGTCGCCGCTTCCCGCCTGCCAACGCCACGGCTCCTTGGTCGTGTCGACGAAGGGCCGCAGCCGGTTGGTGAAGAAGCCGTCGATCAGGCCGCCCGGCGCGAACAGCCGGGCGAAATCGTCCAGCCCGACGTCCGATCCCGCCCCGCGCGTGAAGGGGTAGCGGTTGTCGAGCGCCCGCTTGCACCAGGGCAGGACCGAGCTCTGCCACTCCGCGCTGATCTGGGCGCGGGCGCCGCTGAGGGTGCGCTCGGTGCCCTGCTGGACCAGTTCACTCGTCCAGCGGCGCACCGGCTGCGGGTAATAGGCCATGTCGGTGGCGAGGCGCTGGAAGACCTCCCCGCCACCGCTCGCCGCCGCGTCGAACAGCTTTTGGTTCGCGCCCTGCCCGAAGGCCAGACGGCTGAGCACCGCGTGGACCGATTCGAGGCTGCGCAGCAACTCCTCCAGCTTGGCGCCGCTGGCGCCGCGCGTGAAGTCGTTCAGCGCGCGGAAGCGGTCGTCGACCATCTGCGAGACCAGCTTCGCGGTCTTCGTGTCGCCCAGCGCGCCGGCCAGCGCCGCCACCGGGGCGGGCACGGCAGCGGCGGGCACGGCGGCCGCCGCCCCGGCCGGAGCCTCGGGCATGCGCTGCAAGGTGGTCTCGCCGGTCACCGCCGCGAGCAGCCGCTGCAGGGGCGAGGTCCGCCCCGACAGGATGTTGACCTGCTCGCCCAATTGCTGCGGGTTGGCCGCCGTGACCAAGGCGAGGTCGTTGAGCAGCGCGTCCCAGCGGGTGGCGTAGTCGCGCAGATAGAGGGTCAGCGCCTCCGTCTCCAACTCCGCCCCGGTTTCCTCGCCGCGTGGCGGACCGAGCAGCCAGGACAGGTCGCGCACCGACCGGGCCGCGCCCGGCAGCGCCGGCAGCACCACGGTGGTGAAGCCCTGGTAGGTGTAGAGGCCGGGAACGCCGTCGCTGAGCCGCGCGCCCGACAGGCGGCGGAACACCCGGTCGCCCTCCGGCCCCGCCTGATCGGACAGGCGCCATTCGGGAAGCTGCTTGGCGGCGGCCGACGCGACGATGGCGGCGTAGGCCCGCGCCGGAAGCGGCGTGCGCAGCAGCACCTCGCGCGCCTGCCGGATCAGACCGGCGTCGAGGTTGGCCTTGGGCAGGCCGGACGGCGCCGCCAGACCGGCGGCCAGATGCTCCTGCGCCTGCCGGGTCTCGTCGATGGAGAGCGGCGGCGTCACCCGGCGCAGCCAGCCGGCCAGCCACGGCGTGACCTCGTCCGCCACCACCGGCCCGGCGCCGCCGAGCCCGAGATAGAGCCGCAACAGCGCCTCGACGGCCGGTGCGTCGTCGGCCTGGAGCCGATCGCGCAGGTCGCGCTGCACCCGCACCAGCAGGCGCGGCACCATCAGCCCGTTCACCGCGCGGACGTAGAGCGTATCGCCCGCCTCCTCCAGCTTGTCGCCCTGATAGAGACCGAAATCGAGCGCCAGCCGCTGCTTGGCCGCCAGCGTGTCGTGCCCGGCGGGAAGCGTGCGCAGCTCGTTCAGCACCGGCAGCACGCGCCGCAAATCGTCGTCGGCCAGCGTGCCGGCAGTCAGGCTTTCCGCCTTCGGGCGGTAGGCGTCGACGCTCCGCTGCTGGCGGTCGATCAGGCCGCTGTTGTCGAGATAGCCCGCCACCCAGGCCGCCGTGGCGCCCACGGTCACCAGCGCGAGCAGGCTGTAGACGATGCGCGGGATCCACAGCCGGCGCCGCTCCGCCCCCGGATCGAAGCCGACGAGATTGGCCTCGCGGAACACCACGCCGGACAGCAGGTTGCCCAGGAAATAGCTGCGCGATTGCGCCGCCGCGCCCGCCCCGCCCCGGAAGGGGGCGGCGGGGATGCCGAAGCTTTCCGACAGGCCGCCGATCAGCCGGTCGATCTGCGTCCCCTCCTGGGTGCCGCTGGTGAAATAGACGCCGCGCAGCCGCAGGGCCGGCTCGTAGCGGTTGGCCTTGAAGGCGGCGCCGACGAAATCGAGGATCGGCTCCTTCAGCGAGGCGATCTGCGACGGGAAGGCGAAGATGGCGCCCCGGCGCTCCTGCGCGCTCTCCTGTTGGATGCGGTCCACCGCGCGGGCGGACAGGCGGGTGGCGATGCCGTCCAACCCGGCGCCGAGCTGGGCCATGCCACCGTCGTCCAGTTCGACCGGCGTCGCGGGCAGGGTCACGCCCAGGATCTGCTTGCGCTCGTCGCGGTTCAGGTCGTGGAAGAACTCGTTGAAGCCGGCGATCAGGTCGGACTTGGTCAGCAGCAGGTAGACCGGCGCCTTGACCTTCAGCTCCTCGTACAGCTCGCGCAGGCGACGGCGGATGGCGGCGGCGTGGGCCAGGCGCTCCGCCGGGTCGGCGCTCGCCAGATCGGGAACGGCGATGGCGACCAGCACGCCGTTGATCGGCTGGCGCGACCGCGAATCCTTCAGCAGCTTCAGGAAGGCGCCCCAGCCGGTCTGGTCCACCGCCTCGTGGCTGTCCTGGGTGGTGTAGCGGCCGGCGGTATCCAGGAATATTGCTTCGTCGGCGAACCACCAGTCGCATTGCCGGGTGCCGCCGACGCCCTTCAGCGGAGCGGCGGCGCCCTCGCCGCCGGCCAGCGGGAAGTTCAGCCCGCTCTTGACCAGAGCGGTGGTCTTGCCGGCGCCGGGAGGACCGATGATGACGTACCAGGGCGTGCCGTAGAGATAGCCGTCGCCTAAGCCCCGCTCCTTCCGCCCGGCCTTCAGCAGGGCCAGCGACTGCGTGAAGGTCTGGCGCAGCCCGGCGACCTCCTCGTCGGCGGCGCGGGCGTCGAGGCCGCCGGTCACGCCCTCGACCATGCGCCGCTCGGCCGCCGCCGCGCGGCGCCGCATCAGGACCAACGCGACGCCCCAGAGCGGGAACGGCACGGCGGCGGCGACCGCCAGCCATGGCAGGTCCAGCCCGGCGAGCGGCCCGAGCAAGGCAATCAGCGCCGCCGCGAACACGGCGCCCAGGAACCCCAACACCGCAGGAGAACGCAAGATCGCGATCAGCCGCCCCATACCAGCACCCCTGTCCTTGGCCCGGTCGGCCGGTTCACTTCTTGAGGATGATGTCGATCCGGCGATTCGCCGACCGGCCTTCCGCCGTGTCGTTGGGCGCGACCGGCTCGGTGTCGGCGCGCCCCTCGGCATGCAGGCGGGCCTTGTTGGCGAAGAGCGGGTCGAACGCGTCGCGGACGGCGTCGGCCCGCGCCTTCGACAGGTGCCAGTTCGACGGGAAGCGCAGACGGCCGCCGCCGGTGATCGGCACGTTGTCGGTGTGGCCGGTGATCAGCACCGCGCCCGGCTCCTCGGCCACCGCGCGGGCGACGCGCCCCACCGCCTTGTCCACCGCCGGGTTCAGCGTGGCCTTGCCGCTGGCGAACAGGCTCTGACCGCGCATGCGGACGGTGACGGACAACGCGTCCTCCGTCACCTCGACCAGACCCTCGGCGATCTCAGGCTCCAGGAACTTGCGGACGCGCTGGACCTGCGAGGTCTGCGGCGGCGGGGCCGGTTCGATAACCGGGACCTGCAACGGCGCCGCGACGGCGGCCGGAATCGGCGCCAGCGTCTCGATCACGGTGGCCCCGTGCGGCGGCAGCCCGGCCAGCCCGGCGAACAGCCGGTCCGACGCGCCGTTCAGCAGGAAGCTCAGCCCCAGATACAGCAGCAGCAGGAACACCAGCGTCCCGGCCCCCGCGACCCAGACCGGCAGCGTGCTCTTGGGCGGCTGGTAGGCGACGGCCAGCGCGGCGGCGTCCGGGCAGAGGATGCGGTCGGCGGCGCCGCTATGGCGGACCAGGATGTTGTAGACGTCCTCGCGGATGCGGGCGTGCTCGCTGTCCTGCCGGCCGGCGACCCGGTAGCGCCCGCGGAAGCCCAGCGACAGGCAGAGATACATCAACTCCAGCAGGTCGCCGTAGGTCGCCGGGTCCTGGCGGGCGACCGCCAGCCGGTCGAAGAACTGGTCCCCACCGACCACGTTCTTGTGGAACATGCTGGTGACGTTCTGCCGCGTCCAGGAGCTGTGGCTGCCCCAGGCGGAGTTCAGAACGATGTCGTCGATCAGCGCGCACAGCGCGTAATGGGCGGTGGCCTGGATCGCCGGATCGAGGCCGGACTGCGTCACCCAGTGCTGGAAATCGCGCAGGGCGGAGACCACGCGCTGGCGCAGGCCTTCGATGTCGGGAACCGAGGACGCCTCGTTCAATCGGGTCGCCAGCAGCAGCACCGGCGAGGCGGCGGCGACCAGCGGGCTGCGGGCGGTGAAGCCGGCGCCCCCGAGCGCCGGATGCCCGGCGGCACCATCGGCCGAACCGGCGCGCGGCGCGGCGGGACGCGCCTCGGCGCCCGCTCCCGGCGGACGGCGCCCACCCGGTGTCGGAACGAAGACCGTCCGTTCGGGTTCCTGGTCCGGCGCGCCGCCGAATTGATCGCCGCCCTGCATCGCCACCTCAAAGCACCGGATCGTGAATCGCCCGCGAGTGTGGGCGAGATCATCGAGGAAAATCAATCGGCCGTGGAATAGGCCTTAAGACGGAGGCTTATCGGTTTAGCCCCTGCCGCCCGCATGACACGCCGATCATTGCGCCGCCCCCGCCGGCCCCGCCAGAGCGAAGGGGCTCAACTCGTTGCCGCCCGTCTTGAAGATGGCCGACTGCTTCCACTGCTTTTCCTTGGCCAGCCGGGGAACGGCGCGGTTCACGTATTGGCCCAATGTCAGGTTGTAGATCGCCTCGTCACCGGGCAGCATGGCCTTTCCGCCCAGCCCCTCCAGCACCGCATGGGCGAAGATGCCGTTGCGGCCGTTGTAGCTGTCCAATGCCTCCTGCTCCTCCGACGAGGCCGCCAGCAGGTAGCGCCCGCCCATGTCCTGGTAGAGCTTGTCCACCGTGCCCGCCGACACCGCGCCCGAATGGCAGGTGTCGAGCAGCACCAGCATGTTGCGGGCGGCGATGCCGCTGACCAGCCGGTTCAACTCCTTCTCCGACAACGCCTGGGCGTTCACCGCCTCGGCCGTCGCGGCGGTCACGTCCTGGGTGATGAAGTGGTAGAGCTTCACCGAAGGGTCCTTCGCCGAGGGCTGGATCAGGCCATGGCCGGCGAGGTAGAGCAGGACCGTGTCGTCCTCCCGCGCTTCCGCCGCCAACGCCTCGAGCCCGGCGACGATGGCGGAGCGGCTGGCCTGCTCGTCGTAGAGCGTGGTCGAGAGCGCCAGGGACTGTTCCCGGTCGTAGCTGTCCGGAATACGCTGCCGCATCGTGGCCGCGAAGGCTTCGGCGTCGGCCCGCGCGAAGCGCAGCTGCGCGCCGGCCGGGCGGTAGGCGTTGATGCCGACGACGAAGGTGATCAACCGCGGCTTCGACGGCGCCGCCCGCTCCGTGGTCGCGGCCATGGCGGCCGGCTGCTCGGCCGGAACCACGAAATCGACCATCGGCGAGCGTTCGTAGATGGCGTCCGACCCGTTGTAGGCGCGGATCTGGATGCGGTTGGAATTCGCCTCGACCCGAACCGCGCTGGTGCGCTCCGTAGCGACCGGCGGCGCGGCGGGAGAAGCGGGGGCGACCGGCCCGGAGACGGTTGGCGCGGACACGGCCGGGGCTGTCGGAGTTTCCGGCGCCGGCTTGGCCCGCGCGAAGCCGCGCGACGCCTCCTCGCCGCTGACGTTGCGGCCATTGCGGAACAGATCGACGGAACCGATGCCGCCGCCATTGTCTTCCACCCGGTAGCGCAACCGCACGCTTCCGGTTCCCGCCGGCAGGTTGATGGTGACGCGCGGCTCCTCCTCAGGAGCCTCCGGCGTGGTGCCCTTGGAAGCGACCGCCTTGGCAACGGATGGCACGGGTGTCGAGGGCGCCGGTTCCTTGGCGCGGGCGAAGGCCCGGCTGACCGGCGTTGCGTCGAGCGGCAGGCAGGTCTCGGCCGCCTCCACGGCGACGGGAGCGGAAGGGACGGCGGGAACCGTGTCGGTCGCTCCGGTGCCCAGCGCCAGCCCCCGGCTGGCGCGCGGGACCGCGCAATACTCCAGCAAGGCGATCTTGGGCCGTCGCTGGTTCAGCAGCCGGATGTCGCCGATGGCGGCGAGCCGGGCGTCGATCTCCGCCTGCGCCGTACCGCGCAGTTTGCCACGCACCAGTTCCGGAGCCTGGAAGACGCGGTAGACCTGCTTGAACTCAAGCCACTGGGTGCCCTTCTTGTTCGGGTCGTTCAGGTGGAAGCCGACCAGCGTCTCGCCGCCGCTTTCCGAATGGTCGAAGAAGGCTTCCGGCGTCCACAGGACCCAGCGGCGCCCGTCGCGGTGCGGGAACAGCGCGGCCAATTCCTCCAGCGGCTTGGCGCCGCCCGACAGCGCGTACCAGCGCAGGGTCCCGTCCCCCAGCGCCGCCACGGCAAGCCGCCCGTCGGCCGAGGCCATGACGCCCCAGACGGCGGCTGGCGCGTCGGCGCGGGCGACCTCCGCGCCGCGCGCGTCGACAAGGCGCAGGCTGAACTCCCCGCCCAACAGCACCCGCGCCGCGCCGCCCGCTCCAGGCGGCAGGACGGCGACGCTGCGCGCCCACTCCCCGGTGTCGAGCTTGACCGGATGGCCGTTAACCTTGGGCGCCCGGCTGTTGCGCCAGTCCGTCACGATCACGTCGCGCCCCTCGGCCGAGGGACGGGTCATGCCGGAGCGCGCCTCCGCGCCTTCGGTCAGGCTTCGGGCCAGCACGTCGAACCGCATCGGCCGCTTGCCGCCCTGCTCCAGCCCAAAATCGACGACAAGTCCGTCGTCGGACAGCGCGAAGCTGCCCTGCTGGACGTCGCGGAAATCTCCGGCGTCCCCCGACCGCGCGTAGGCGATTCGCTTGGCCGGATCGACCATGCCCCAGGAGGGATCGGCGGCGCTGAAGGCCACCCCGCCGTCCGGCAGCGCCAGAAGCTGGGTGATCGAATCGCGGGCCAGCGGGGTGTCGGACGAAGCCCCCTTGCCGCCCGACACCCAGCGCCGCAGGACGTTGCGCGTCCCGTCCGGGCTGGCGGTGCCGGCGGCGACCAGGGCCGTCCCGTCCCAGGCCACGGCGGCGAGGCTGCCGCCGACGAGGCCGGTGGTCTTCGGGCTGTAGGCGAGTTTCAGATCCTTGGCCGACAGCACGTCGACCCGCAGCGCGTCGGCGTAGCCGACCGCCAGCAGGGAGCCATCGGGCGAGAAGGAGACCGAATAGGGGGACGCGCCGCCGGGCGCCTTGCGCTTGACCGCCGGCTTGGCCTGCTTGAACCCTGAATCGTAAATCCGGATGTTGCCATCGTAGGACGCGGTGGCGAGCCGCCCGTCCGGAGCGAAGGCCAGCGCCGAACTCCGTCCCTCATAGGCGGTGTCCTCGGCCAACAGACGGAAATTGCCGCTGTCCCAAACCCTCAAGCCCGCGTTGCCGCCGAACGCCCCGGCGACGAAACGCCCATCGGGCGAGATCGCCAGATCGTTCACCACATGAGGCTGGCCGGGCAGACGCGCCTTCAAGCGCTGCCCCTTGACGTCGAACAGGTAGAGGGTGACCCCGTCGCCCCAGCTCGACCCGGTGTTGCCGGCGGCCACCGCCAACGATCCGTCGGCCGACAGGGCCACGGCGTAGAGCGCGCCCTCGTCGCCCGATTCGATGGGAACGCGCAGGACGCCCAACGGTTCGCCGCCGTCGCGCGACCACAGGCGCAGGGTCTTGTCGTTCGACACGGTCGCGATCAGCCGCCCCTCCGCATCGGTCGCCAGCCGGTTCACACGCGCGGTGTGACGCCCGGTCTCGATTCGCAGGAAGGCACCGGAGGACGCATCCCCGGCGAAGAGCGGCGCGGCCGGGACGCACAGGGCGGCCAGAACCGCACCGACAAGCACGGCCACCGCCGGGATGGTCCGCCGGGTGACCCGGCGTCCGAAGCGGAAGACACAACCGACCATGAACCCGTTCCGCTTGCGTTGTTGGCCTGAGGACGGCCCGTGGAGCCGCCGTTCAGTGTGCCATGGGGGGCGCCGGCGGCAACGCCCCCTTTCGCACGACACAAGGTCGCAAGACGCGTTGTCACACCGCGTCGAGCGTCGCCTCCTTCTGCGCCATCTGCTGGATCGCCGCGGTCGAGTTGCCGATGCGCTCCGACGTCTCGAAGGCCGTGTTCGTCCGGTCGACGACCTGCGTCGCCGAGTTGCCCTTGGCCGAGGTGGTCGGCTTGGTCGGCTTCGTGGTCTTCTTGGCCGAGGCGTTCTTCGCGCGGATCTTGTCCGCGGACCCCGGCTGGATGTTGTCGACGGCCACCAGATACTCGTCGCGGCGCTTTACGATGTTCTGGTTGATCGTGCTGGCGATGGCGTAGTCCTTGTCCAACTGCGCGCGGATGGCGGCCAGACGCTGTTCCGCCTCCGGCTTGCCGATGCGCTGGGCCTTGTAGTCGGCCTTGACGCGCGTGATCTCCGCCCGGCGGCAGTTGACCAGTTGGTCGAGCGCGACCTGCGTGCGGTTCAGATTCTGGTTCTCGGTGTCGAGATCGCTCATCACGCCGGTGATGGCCTGATCGCGCCCCTGCTGCATCTTGGCGCTCCAATAGCCGCCCAGCGTGCCCACGGCGGCCCCGGCGGCGGCGCCGATCAGCGCGCCTTTCAGGTTCCCGCCGATCAGCCCGCCGGACACGGCGCCGACGCCGGCCCCGATCGCGGCGCCCTTCAGCATGTCCTCGGCGTAGAAGTTGCCGGTCGAGTCGAGCGCAACCCGGTACTGATAGCAGGCGTCCGTGCCGTCGTTGGAGCCGATGCGGTCCTGCTGGGTGGTGACGCAGCCGCTCAGAAGCACGGAGGCGGCAACGGCGACAGCGACGAGGTTGGTGCTGCGGCGGCGGTTCATGCCCATAACGTCATCCTTGTTGAGTTTCTTGATAGGCGTTTCTTGACAGTCCGAGTCGAACAACGAACGGACCAACGGTTGTCAAAAACCGCTTCGGCGATCTCGGGCACAACCCTGCCACAGCGAGGACGGCTGCGAAAGCGGAGGTAAGTTATACGGGCGTATGACCTTTAACCTTTCTTCAACCAAGTGTAGGGTCATAGCCGGCATAAGCGACTGGCGTGAACCAGGGGCAAGCCGGCAACCGTTGGTGGGGAGATTTCGGGACGATGGCCAGGATCGGAAAGACCGGATTGGCAATGGCGGGCGCTTTGGCCCTGCTCGGTGCGGCTGGCGCATCGGCACGGGCGGAAACGGCGGCCCTGGTCATCGGTATCGACGAGTACCAATACGTCAGCTCGCTGAAGGGGGCGGTCAACGATGCCCGCGACATCGCCGCCGCCCTGAAGAGTCTGGGCGCCAAGGACATCCGCCTGTTCCTCGACGGCGACGCGCAACGCGGACCGATCATCCAGGCGTGGCGCGAGCTGATCGCCACCACCTCCCCCGACGCGACCCTGATCCTGACCTACGCCGGCCACGGCGCGCAGCAGCCCGAGCGGGTCCCCGGCAACGAGGCCGATGGCAAGGACGAGTTCCTGGTGCTCGCCGGCTTCGCCCCACGCGGCCCCGGCACCGCGCAGCGTCTGGTGGACGATGAACTCGCCCTCCTGCTGAAGGAGGCGGCGCCCCGTCGCGTGATCTTCGTCTCCGACTCCTGCCATTCCGGCACCATGACCCGCGGTTTCGACACGCGGGCCGACCAACTCGGCACCCGCGCGCTGGCCATCGACGAGATCACCGAGGACGAGTTGCCGCCCCCGACCCGCGCGGCGCTGGCCGCCGAGGCGGAGGACCAGCCCCACGTCACCTTCTTCGCCGCCGTCGCCGAGCACGAGCTGGCGCCGGAGGTGCTGATCGACCGCCAGCCGCGCGGCGCGCTGAGCTGGGCCTTCGCCAACGCGCTACGCGGCAACGCCGACCGCAACGGCGACGGGATCATCACGAAGGCCGAACTGGAGACCCACATCCGGTCGGGCGTCCGCATGGCGCTGGAAGGGCGGCAGCATCCTCAGGTGCTGCCCACTGGCCGGGGCGAAACCACGCTGATCGATCCGGTCGCAAGCCGGCCAAAACCTCCTTCCCTTCTGGGCGCGGCGGCGCCGCTCACCCTGCGCATCCTCGCCGAGCCCGCCGTGGCGAAAAGTCTCGCCAAGGGGTTGGCGGGCGTATCCCTGGCCGGAAAAGCCGATTCGGCCGCCCTGGTCTGGGACAGCGCAACCGGCGATGTCGTGACCGCGACGGGCGACGTGGTGGCCCGCCTGACCGGCGATCCACGGGCACCCGAGACTCAGCGGCAACTCCAGGGCGTCATCGACAAATGGTCGCTGGTCGGACGGCTCAAGACGGCGGCGGAACGCCGGTCCCTGGCTCTGGCGGTTTCGCCCGGCGACCAAAGCTACCGGCAGGGGGAGGCCGTGTCGCTCGATATCCGGGGAAACGAGGGGACCTATTTCACCCTGATCAACCTTGCGGCCGATGGGACGGTCAACATGTTGTACCCGTTGGCCGATCGCAAGGACCCGGCGCAGATCGCGCGCGGCGGTCCTTACCGGCTGGCACTGACGGTGGAACCGCCTTTCGGCGCCGACCATTTCGTCGCCATCGCCACGCCCAAGCCGATGGCCGCCCTGCAAAAGGATTTGACCGCGCTGGACGGCCGCCCAGCGGCGGCTCAGGTCGCGGCGTTGCTGACCAAGCACCTGACCGGCCAGACCGTGGAGTTCGGCATCCACGGCGTCTACAGCGTGGCCCGCTGACAAGAGAACCGGCGCCTTTCCTGACTATGGGTGGGCTTTGAAGCTTTCCAACAGGAGCGTGCGCCGGTGCTCCTCATATTCCGCCTTTGTGATCAGATCCTTGTTGAGCAGAACTTTAAGATCGCGCAGTTGGTCCGCCACATCAGGTTCATCCGCTTGGCGTGGAGCCGGGATGGACGGTCCGGAAGAAAGCGAAGCATCGGGCTTTTTGCCGATCGCGAAGTCGTGGCCACAGAATCGACAAACCATGGCGTTGGCTTTGATCGTCTCCGCGCATCGCGGGCATGGCTTGGCGTCGTCATCGGAGAGTCGTTGGACAAGCGCGTTTTCCCGCGCTGAAATGACGTTATTTCCAAGAACATGACGTATCATATCGAGTTGATCGTAACGGCGCCCGAAAAGAATTTTCTGTTCACCGGAAGACGTCGAGACGACCAGCGCATACTTTCCTCCCCGACCAAGCTTCCGCGCGCCAAGAGCAAGAAGAACAGCCCCAATCATGAGAACGACCGTGGCAGCCGCTGTATCGGCGTTCCTAAACCCACCTATGGAAAACAGAGCCATGGAGGCTCCGACAACACAGACCGCGATGGGACCGACATTGATTTCGCTCGAAATTTTTTCAATGCGTACGGAATGTATCGTATCAATGGGATAGGTAGCGCCCGCAATCACCGTGTAGGAAGGCGCGATGGTAATGTTGGCATCGATATAGATCGGGTTTTCCACGAAACTCTCTCCCGCGAATCAAAGCGGCGCCCCATAAACACCCAATTGTTGCAAAACAGCCGAACCGTATCGAGCTTGAGCTTTAGGGAGTCGAGGGTGGTGCGTGAAAAGCCTCGGGCGCATCGCGCCAATGCATTTTAGACGGCACTATGGGAGGAAAAGGCGCTCCCCACGGCTTTTCCATTCGGGCGTCCATCTAACTTCACCGACGGTCAACCCAGTGGAAAGCTTGGTAGGCCTGGCCGGATTTGAACCGACGACAACACCGTTATGAGCGGCGCGTTCTAACCACTGAACTACAGGCCCAGCCAAGGGCCGCACTTTGCTCAAACCGCAGGGGATTTGCAACCCCTCGTTCGTCGTGCCTTTGTCAAAGTCCAAAAACGGAAACGGGGGCCGCGCGGCCCCCGTTTCCCTTAGAAAACTGCCTGGAACTTCAGGTGTCCAGGAAGCTGCGCAGCTTGCGCGACCGCGACGGGTGCTTGAGCTTGCGCAACGCCTTCGCCTCGATCTGGCGAATGCGCTCGCGGGTCACGTTGAACTGCTGGCCGACCTCTTCCAGCGTGTGGTCGGTGTTCATGCCGATGCCGAAGCGCATGCGCAGCACACGCTCCTCGCGCGGCGTCAACGAGGCCAACACGCGGGTCGTCGTCTCGCGCAGATTCGCCTGGATGGCGGCGTCGAGCGGCAGCACCGCGTTCTTGTCCTCGATGAAGTCACCCAGATGCGAATCCTCCTCGTCGCCGATCGGCGTTTCGAGGGAGATCGGCTCCTTGGCGATCTTCAGGACCTTGCGGACCTTTTCCAGCGGCATCATCAGACGTTCCGCCAGCTCTTCCGGGGTCGGCTCGCGGCCGATCTCGTGCAGCATCTGGCGGCTGGTGCGGACCAGCTTGTTGATCGTCTCGATCATGTGGACCGGGATGCGGATGGTCCGCGCCTGGTCCGCGATGGAGCGGGTGATCGCCTGGCGGATCCACCACGTCGCGTAGGTCGAGAACTTGTAGCCGCGCCGGTACTCGAACTTGTCCACCGCCTTCATCAGGCCGATGTTGCCCTCCTGGATCAGATCCAGGAACTGCAAGCCACGGTTCGTGTACTTCTTGGCGATGGAAATCACGAGGCGCAGGTTGGCCTCGACCATTTCCTTCTTGGCGCGGCTCGCCTCCTTCTCGCCCTTCTGGACGGTGGAGACGATGCGGCGGAACTCGCCGATCGGCAGACGGCCTTCCTCGGCGACGCCGGAGATGCCCTCGCGCACCTTGCGGATGTCGGCGTCGAACTTTTCCGCGAACTTGCCCCAAGTCTTGGGGTTCAGGCCACGGATGCGCTCCTGCCAGTTCGGGTCCAGCTCGTGGCCGAAATACTGGTTCAGGAAGTCCTCGCGCTTGACTCGGCATTCCGTTGCCATGCGCAGCAGACGGCCTTCGAAGCTGGTCAGCTTGCGGTTCAGGATGTAGAGCTGCTCGACCAACTGCTCGATGCGCTGGTTGTTGAGGCGGACGGTGTTCATCAGCTCGACCATTTCGAGCTTCAGCTTCTCGTACTTCTTGTCCGTCTGCTTGGTGATGTCCTCACCGCGCTGCATCGCAGCGATGCGCGATTCGTGCAGCTTGTGCAACTTGTCGTAGGTCGCCTTGATGTTCTCGAAGGTCTCGATGACCTGCGGCTTCAGCGCGGCTTCCATGGCCGAAAGCGACAGGCTGTTGTCGCCCTCCTCGTCGCCCTCGTCGCCCTCGCCTTCCCCTTCGGGACGCGGCGGCGGCGCTTCGTCGCCCTCTTCCCCGGCAGGAGGGGGAGCGGCGGCCGCCGGAGCGGCGGCGCCCTCGACCACCTCGGCCAGGGCTTCGGGCGGAATCTCCTCGCCGTCCGGACCGCCGCCGTAGGTGGCGTCCAGGTCGATGATGTCGCGGAGCAGCATCTTCCCTTCCATGAGGGCGTCGTGCCACTCAAGGATCGCGCGGATGGTCAGCGGCGATTCGCAGATCGCCCCGATCATCATCTCGCGCCCGGCCTCGATGCGCTTGGCGATGGCGATCTCGCCCTCGCGCGACAGCAGCTCCACCGATCCCATCTCGCGCAGGTACATGCGCACGGGGTCGTCGGTGCGGCCGATGTCGTCGTCGTCGAGATTGCCCGACGAGCGGCCTTCGCCGTCGTTGCTGGCCTCGGCGTTGTTCTCCGAATCCTGCTCTTCCGATTCGACGATGTTGATGCCCATCTCGGACAGCATCGCCATCGTGTCTTCGATCTGCTCGGACGAAGACGAATCCTGGGGCAGAGCCGCGTTCAGCTCGTCATAGGTGACATACCCGCGCTCTTTGCCGCGCGCGATCATCTTCTTGACGGCAAGACCCATGCCGTCCATCAGAGGACCGTCGCCGGATTCCTCCCGCGTTTCGGAAACTTCCACGCTGTTCGCAGCTTTCGTGGCCATGCGATCGGTGCCCCCGCATTACCCCATTGAAAAAAGACGAAAGGAGCGCTCGGCCGCGGTCACCCGCACCGTCCGCCCCCGTAACCCCTGTACCCCAACCCTCTCGACCGCCATGCGACCCGCCCTTTCAACGCCGAGACCCCGACCGTGTGAACAGTCAGGACTCGTCAAAGTCACTGTCATCCGTCATTCCCATTCCGGACTTTATGACCTCCTGTTGAAGAGCTACGACCCGCGCGAGGTTTGCCTCGTTATTGTCACGGGCCGAAGCCGCCTTCGCTTCCCTAAGGTCGTCGAGCATCTGCCGATGATGCAGATGCCGCCATGTCGGCCACCACCCTTTCCGGGCATCCTCGGTCGAGGCGTCCGGGCGGGCGAAGCCGGCGTGGACATAGGTCGACTCGCCAAGCAAAGCGCTGACCATTGTCTCATGGCCGGCGGATGACAAGTGGCGACAAAGGGCTGCCACGTCAAGTGTCGAGTCGCCGTTCCGCTCGTCCGACAGCCATTCCAGGACGGCTCTGCGCAGTTTTTCCAGCTCCGGGTCGCCAAACGGCAACAGGCCGAGCGGTTCGCCCAGTTCACCGAACAGGTCCGGGTGGTTGATCAGCGTCGCCAGCAGGATGCGTTCGCGCACCGGGGGAAGCCGCTGCACACGCCCACGCCCCTCGCCGGCCGGCTTGGAGGTCATCCGCCCCGGCATTCCCGCCACATGCCGGCGCGGCGGCTCACCGAACCTGCGGCCAGGCTGCCAGGGGCCTGGGTTGAAGCGCGCGCGCGGCGGCGGGGCGAATGCCTCGTCGATCCGCCGACGCATCTCGGTGCGGTAGAAGGACTGGACGTCGCGGTCGCCGATGGTGCCGACGCGGGCCTCCAGCGCCGCCTTCACCGCCGCCTTCGATTCGGGACTGTCGGTCGGCTTGCCCTCCGTCTCCATCCGCCAGACGGCGTCGGCCAGCGGGATCGCCTGCTCCAGCAGCGCGCCCATCGCCTTGGCGCCTTGCGCGCGGATCAGGCTGTCGGGGTCCTCCCCCTCGGGCAGGAAGGCGACGCGGGCCGACTGGCCGGGGGCGAGATGCGGCAGGATGCGCTCCACCGCCCGCCACGCCGCGCGCCGCCCGGCGTTGTCGCCGTCGAAGCACAGGAACGGCACCTTCTCCGACGCCGGGATCAGCTTCCACAGCTCCTGGACCTGCGTTTCGGTCAGCGCGGTGCCGAGCGGCGCCACGGCGCCCTCGAAGCCGGCGCGGACCAGCGCGATCACGTCCATGTAGCCTTCGGCGACGATCACCGGCTTGCCGTCGGCCGCCGCCTGCCGGGCGCGGGAGAGGCCATAGAGCAGCGTGCCCTTCTGGAAGATCGGCGTTTCGGCGCTGTTGACGTATTTCGGCCCGTCGCCCTCCAGGATGCGCCCGCCGAAGGCAACGACCTGCCCGCGCCGGTCGGTGACCGGGAACATGACCCGGTTGCGGAAGAAGCTGTAGGGCGTGCGCCCGTCGTCCGGCCGTTTCAGGAGGCCGGCGGTGACCATGTCCTCCTCGGCGTAGTTCAGCTTCAGCAGATGCTGGCGCAGCGCCCCGGAATCGCCGGGGGCGAAGCCCAGCCGGAAGCGCGCCATGGCGTCGGTGTCGAGTCCACGGCGGCGGAAATACTCCAGCCCGGCGCGGCCGGCGGGACCGTGAAGTTGCTGCTCGAACCAACGGGCGGCCTGCTCGACCAGATCATGCAGGGTCTTGCGGCGCTCGTAGCGGTGGCGGTCCTCGTCGGTCGGGCGCGGCACGGCGAGCCCGGCCTCACCGGCCAGATGCTCGACCGCCTCCGGGAAGCCCAGATTGTCGTGGCGCATGACGAAGCCGATGACGTCGCCATGGGCGCCGCAACCGAAGCAATGGAAAAAGCCCTTCTGGTCGTTGACGTAGAAGGAGGGCGATTTCTCGTTGTGGAAGGGGCACGGGGCCTTGAACTCGCGGCCGGCACGGATCAGGCGCAGGCGCTTGGACACCACGTCGGACAAGGCCAGCCGACTGCGCAGCTCCTCCAGGAATTGGGGGGGAAAGGCCATGGCTTCGAACGTCACCGGTTCCTGTTGGGCGCAAGCCTATAGCAGAACGCTGCCCGACGCACCAAGGCTCCGGACGGACGAACTCCGGCGAAGGGAGTCCAGCTTCCCTTGCTTCAGCCTTCCAGGCGCTCCCATCGACCGGACGGCGAATCGTCCCGATTCGCCGGCCAACCGTTTAGCGCATCATTTGCCCGAAAGCGTCTGCTTGACCAAGCCGCCGGCCTTGGCGAAATCCATCTGGCCGGCGTGGCGGGCCTTCAGCTCGGCCATCACGCGGCCCATGTCCTTGATGCTGCTCGCCCCCAGCTCCGCCACGATGGCGTCGAGCGCGGCCTTCACCTCGTCCTCGCTCATCTGCTTGGGCAGGAAGCCCTCGATGACGGCGATCTCCTCGCGCTCCTGCTGGGCCAGCTCGGGACGGCCGCCCTGGTCGTACATCGTGGCCGACTCGTTGCGCTGCTTGATCAGCCCCTGCATCATCGACAGGATCTCCGGCTCGTCGATGCCGTCGGTCACGCCGCGCGTGCGGGCCGCGATGTCACGGTCCTTCAGACCCGCCAGGACCATGCGGATGGTGGAGACGGCGCGCGCGTCCTTCGCGCGCATGGACTCCTTCAGGGCCTCGTTCAACCGCGTGCGCAGCATATTCCTGTTCCTCATCGTCAGGCCGGCAAGCGAAACCCTTGCCGACGGAGGCGGACTATTCCGAAAAATCCGGCCGATTGCCACGACTAAAGGGTTAACGCCGCGCCGCTCCCGGCAACCCCCTCCCCCAAAAGACCCGCCGCAAGGCCGCCCTGCAAAGCTATTGCTGGAAATCGCGCGACCAATCGTCATATACGGTGTCCGGCCCACCCTGATCCGCCCACTCGATCCCGTCAACCGCCCATCCGGCGGAGGTGGGGTGCGAGCGGGTCCGTGTGCGCGCCCGGTGGGACGCTTGGCCGTCGCCGTTCCGCCGCATCGCCCGTTCCGTCGCCGGCCGCGGTTTTTGGGAAGGTCCATTGGAATGACTCTCGCCACCCCCCCCTCCGAGGATGCCGTTCACACCGGCGTGCTGGTTCTGGCCGACGGCACGGTGTTCCGCGGCCGAGGCATCGGGGCCGTGGGGGATTCCGTGGGCGAGGTGTGCTTCAACACCTCCATGACCGGCTACCAGGAGATCCTGACCGATCCCAGCTACGCCGGACAGATCATCACCTTCACCTTCCCCCACATCGGCAACACCGGCGCCAACCTGGAGGACATCGAGACGGTGACCCCGGCGGCGCGCGGCCTGATCCTACGCGCCGACATCACCGACCCGTCCAACTGGCGCTCCACCCGCCGCCTCGACGAGTGGCTGAAGGCGCACGACCTGATCGGTCTGGCCGGCGTCGACACCCGTCGCCTGACCCGCCGCATCCGCGACCTGGGCGCGCCCAACGGCGTCGTCGCCCACGCGCCGGACGGCAACTTCGACCTGAACGCGCTGATCGCCAAGGCCAAGGGCTGGGCCGGGCTGGAAGGCATGGATCTGGCCAAGGACGTGTCCTGCCGCCAGACCTACGACTGGACCGAGGCCGGCTGGACCATGGGCGCCGGCTACGCCACCCAGGAGCAGCCGAAGTTCCACGTCGTCGCCATCGACTACGGCGCCAAGCGCAACATCCTGCGCTGCCTCGCCGCGTCGGGCTGCAAGGTGACGGTGGTGCCGAGCACCGCGACGGCCGAGGACGTGATGCGCCACAAGCCGGACGGCGTCTTCCTGTCCAACGGCCCCGGCGACCCCGCCGCGACCGGTGCATACGCCGTGCCGACCATCAAGGGGCTGCTCGACACCGGCGTGCCGATGTTCGGCATCTGCCTGGGCCACCAGATGCTGTCGCTGGCGCTGGGTGCCAAGACCACCAAGATGCCGCTCGGCCATCGCGGCGCCAACCACCCGGTGAAGGATCTGGCGTCCGGCCGGGTGGAGATCACCAGCCAGAACCACGGCTTCGTCGTGATCCCCGAATCGCTGCCGGCCGACGCCGAGGTGACCCACGTCAGCCTGTTCGACGGCAGCAACGAAGGCATCCGCCTGAAGGGCAAGCCGGTGTTCTCGGTGCAGTACCATCCGGAAGCCTCGCCCGGTCCGCAGGACAGCCACTATCTGTTCGACCGCTTCGTCGAACTGATGGCCGGCAAGGCGGCCGCGTAAGGCTCACCGGACAGCACGCTTGAGGCTAAGAGGGGGAAGTCGCGCTGCGGCTTCCCCCTTTATGTTTCGGTGGGCGGGGTGTCCTTCGCGGCGTTGCGCGGTGCGACCCGGCGGATGCCGCCGTAGCAGGTGGTGCCGCCCCGGCCGCCGGGAGAGCCGGCGGGCTGGCCGTAGTCGGTGGCGTCGGGTTGCGGCCGATCGGCTTGGGGTCGCTGCGGAGACGGTCGAGGTGGTGGGTCGGTGTTCCGGTCGTTCATGGTGACCTCCCGTGGGATGCGGACCATATCGATTGCCAGATCGATTGTTGATCCATCCCAGGATCCAACATCCCCCGCCCCACCGGGTTCCGAACGCCATGCCCCTTTCGACGCCCCTCTGCCCCCTTTGCGGTCGCCCGATGGTGCCCGGCCCCAGCGTCAACGAGCACCATCTGGTGCCGCGCACCTATGGCGGGCGCGAGACGGTGACGATGCACCGCATCTGCCACGCCAAGATCCACGCCGTGCTCACCGAACAGCAGTTGCGCGACCATTACCGCGACCTGGACAGCCTGCGCGGCCATCCCGACCTCGCCGCCTTCATCCGCTGGGTGCGGCGCAAGCCGCCGGAGTTCGTCGACGGCCACGCCACGGACAAGCGCCGGCGGCGGTGAGGCACCAAGCTCACGCCCGCCGGCGCACCGGCGGTTGCGGCAGGTATTTGGTGACCTCGCCGTTGCAGACCTGACGGATGCGCGCGTATTCCTCGACGGTGTCGACCTGGGCCTGACGGCGGTCGCGCTCGCGGCCGAACTCCTGCATCACGCCGCGCATCACCTGTTCCAGCGGGCGGCGGACCGCCGCCATCGCCTGCTGCTGGCTGCGGGAGCGGACCGGCGCCATGCGCGCCACCGCCTCGTCGAGGCGTTGGCGGATCACCGGCGCGAACTCGCGCAGCAACGCCTCGTCCACGGCGACGTGCCGCATCTCGTGGGCCAGCACCTCGCCATGGACGCAGCTTCCCGCCGGCAATTCGCGGGCAATGAACACGGTGCGCTCCTGGTAACCGAAGGAGACGCTGAGCGTCTTGGCCGACGCGCAATAGCTTCCGTCCGGGAGCCGCTGGAACAGCGCCGAGACCTGGGACTGCTCGCCGTAGCGCGCCAGGGTCAGCCCCAGCACATGGCCGCGCGCCGACCCCGCCGGTCCCGGCGTGCGCCCCGGCAGCCGGGTGAGCTGGGCGATCGCCAAGCCGTCGTTGCGCTGGAGCGGCGCCACCGCGATATCGAGGGAAAGGGACGCGGGCGGAAAACCCCCGCACTCCATGCCCTGGCCCATACCTTGAGCTGCGGCCGGAAGCGCGAACAGCGCCCCCGGCACGGCGGCCAACAGGGAAAGCAACAGCCGGCGGACGGTCATGCGACCAATGTCGCGACGACGACGCCCACCGACAAGACCCCGCCTGCGCTTCAGCGCTTGCCGGGGAAGAGGAAGCGCGCCTTCAACGTGCCCTCGATGGCGCGCAGCTCGTTGGTGACCTCCAACTCATCCACGTCGCCGTCCACGTCGACCACGACGTAGCCCAGCTCCGGGTCGGTCTGGAGGAACTGCGCGGCGATGTTCAGGTTGCGGCCGGAGAACACCTCGTTGACCTTGCGCAGCATGCCCGGACGGTTCTCGTGGACGTGCAGGAAGCGGGTGCAGCCGAACTGCACCGGCAGCGCCACCTGCGGGAAGTTCACCGCGCCCACGGTCGAGCCGTTGTCCGAATACTCGATCAGCTTCTGCGCCACCTCGGTGCCGATGTTGGCCTGGGCCTCCATCGTCGAGCCGCCGATGTGCGGGGTCAGGATGGCGGTCTTGATGCCGCGCAGCGCGCTCTCGAACACCTCGTTGTCGGAGCCGGGCTCCTTGGGGAACACGTCGATGGCGGCGCCGATGACGTGGCCGGCCTTCATCGAGGCGGCCAGCGCCTCGATGTCGACCACCTGCCCGCGCGCGGCGTTGATCAGGTGGCTGCGCGGCTTCATTGCCGCCAGCTCGGCCGCGCCGATCATGTTGCGGGTCTGGGGGGTGTCGGGAACGTGCAGCGTCACCACGTCCGACACCGACAGCAGCTCCTCCAGCGAGTCGCAGGGGCGCGCGTTGCCGAGCGCCAGCTTGCGCACGGTGTCGTAGTAGCGGACCTGCATGCCCATGGCTTCGGCCAGGATCGACACCTGGGTGCCGATGTGGCCGTAGCCGATGATGCCCAGCGTCTTGCCGCGGATCTCGTAAGAGTCCTTGGCCGACTTCATCCAGCCGCCGCCATGGACCAGCGCCGACTTCTCGAAGATGCCGCGCATCAGCATGATGATCTCGCCGATCACCAGCTCCGCGACCGAGCGCGTGTTGGAATAGGGCGCGTTGAAGACCGGGATGCCCAGACGGCGCGCCGCCTTCAGGTCGACCTGATTGGTGCCGATGCAGAAGCAGCCGACGTTGATCAGCCTGGTCGCCGCCTCCAGCACCTTCGCGGTCAGCTGCGTGCGCGACCGGATGCCCAGGATGTGGACGGAGCCGATGCGCTCCAGCAGCTCCGCCTCGTCCAACGCGCGCGGCAGGCGCTCGACGGAGGCGTAACCGCCGCGGGCCAGCTCGTCGATGGCGTTGTCGTGGACACCTTCCAGCAGGAGGATGTTGATCTTGTCCTTGGAGAGCGAGAGCTTGGTCACGGCCGGCATCCGTCCTGGTCATCGGCCCCCTCGCCACGCGTGTGGGCGTCGCGTCGGGCCACGGAAAAGCGAGCGCGCAAAATAATACCAAAGCCAGGGCTTGTCACCCAACCGATGTTGCGCCGCCGCAACCGTTTTCGCATGCCGGAATGGCGTGCGGCGCGGGTTGGGTGTATCTGTCGGGAAACCCTGTCGGAGAACAAGGACGTGGGCATCCGATGAGCGACGTGACCATATACCACAACCCCCGGTGCACCAAGTCGCGCCAGACGCTGGAGCTGCTGCGTGAAAAGGGCGTCGAGCCGACCGTGGTCGAATATCTGAAGACCCCGCCCTCGCCCGCCGAGCTGACCGCGATCCTCGCCAAGCTGGGCAAGGCGCCGCGCGACATCACCCGCGCCAAGGAGGCCGCCGAGGCCGGGATCGCCCCCGATCTGGACGGCGCCGCGCTGGTCGCCGCCCTGTCCGCCAACCCAAGCGCCATCGAGCGGCCCATCGTGGTGAAGGGCGACCGCGCCCGGATCGGCCGCCCGCCGGAGTCGGTGCTCGACCTCCTCTAAGCCGCCTCCTCCAAGCCGCCGCCCCGCCACCGGAGACACCGCCCCGTGACCGATTTCAACGCCGCGACCGCCGCCGCCGAGCTGTCCACCATCCGCGACTTCCTGCGCTACGCCGTCAGCCGGTTCAACCACGCCGAGCTCGATTATGGCCACGGCACCACCACGGCCTTCGACGAGGCGGTCTTCCTGGTGCTGGAAACCCTGCACCTGCCCATCGACCAGCTCGATCCCTACCTCGACGCCCGGCTGACGGCGGCGGAGCGCAAGGCGGTGGCGGAGATCCTGCACACCCGCGTCGACACCCGCAAGCCGGCGCCCTACCTGCTGAACAAGGCCTACATCCAGGGCATCCCCTTCTACGTGGACGAGCGCGTGCTGATCCCGCGCTCCTTCATCGGGGAACTGCTGTTCTCCGACCTGTTCGGCGGCGACGACTTCACGGTGGTGGAGGATCCGACCTCGGTCGAGAAGGTGCTCGACCTCTGCACCGGGTCGGGCTGCCTCGCCATCCTCGCCGCGCGCATCTTCCCCGAGGCGCAGGTGGACGCGGTGGACCTCTCCGCCGACGCGCTGGAGGTCGCCAAGCGCAACGTCGCCGACAGCGGCTTCGGCGACCGGATCGCGCTGCATCAGGGCGACCTGTTCGCGCCGCTGAAGACCCGCAAATACGACGTCATCATCACCAATCCGCCCTACGTCGACGCCGAGGCGATGGACGCCCTGCCCGCCGAGTTCCGCCACGAACCATCCCTGGCTCTGGCCGGCGGCGACGACGGGCTGGACATCGTCCGCCGCATCCTTAAGGAATCGGCCAAGCACCTGACTCCGGAAGGCGGGCTGCTCTGCGAGTTCGGCACCGGCCGCGAGATCCTGGAGGCCGAATACCCCAACCTCGACTTCCTGTGGCTGGAGACGGCCAACAGCTTCGGCGAGGTCTTCTGGCTGACCCGCGACCAACTGAAGAGCGTGAAGTAAGCCGCAAGGGGAAGGAACGCTTTCCCCCGGCTCCGGTTCTCTTCCGGCAATGCTGCGGCGCAACGTAAACCGTTCGCCGCCCAATCCGCCGGAAGAGGACTTACCGCATCATGACCCTCGAACAGCGTTACCCCTCGGCCGCGGGCCACCGCGCGGCCCCCCGCTCGACCGCCGTCCGAGTCGGGCTGGCGCTCGGCGTCACCGCGGCGGCGCTGGCCGGATTGGCCGCCGCCAACGTGCTGGCCGCCCGCGAGGCGGAACGCCGCAACCCGCCGAAGGGCCGGTTCCTCACGGTGGACGGCGTCCGGCTGCATTATCTGGAGGAGGGCGAGGGACCGCCGGTCGTCCTCATTCACGGCAACGTGTCGACCTCCGACGATTTTCTCATCAGCGGCGTGTTCGAGCGGCTGAGCCGGACCCACCGTGTCATCGCCATCGACCGCCCCGGCTTCGGCCACAGCGAGCGCCCGCGCGGCCCGTCCTGGACGCCGGGCGAGCAGGCCGCGCTGCTGCGGCACGCCATCGGCCGTCTGGGGCTCGAACGCCCGGTGGTGGTCGGCCATTCCTTTGGGGCGACGGTCGCGATGGCGCTGGCGCTCGATCATCCCGACGCGTTGGGCGGGATCGTCCTGCTCGCCGGCTATTACTTCCCGACCAAGCGCATCGACGTGGTCCTGGCCGCACCGCCGGCCATCCCGGTGCTGGGCGACGTGCTGCGCTACACGCTGTCGCCGCCGTTCGGCGCGGCGTCCCTGCCGCTGCTCGTGAAGACGATGTTCGCCCCGAGAGAGGTGCCGGACGACTTCATGGAACAGTTCCCGGCCTCGCTGGCGGTGCGGCCCGGCCAGATTCTCGCCAGTTCCCAGGACGGCGTGACGATGGTCCCCTCCGCCGACGCCATGCAGCACCGCTACGGCGCGCTGGCCCTGCCGGTCGCCATCTTCACCGGCACCGAGGACCGCGTCGTCGGGGCCGAGGGGCAGAGCAGCCGCCTGCACGAGGTGGTCCGGCAGAGCACGCTGCACCGGCTGCCCGGCGTCGGGCACATGGTGCATCACGCCGACCCCGACCTCGTGGTACAGGAAGTTGAACGGGTCTCCGCGCTGGCCAAAGCGCGGGTCTAGGCGGGGCTGTGTGGGTTTGGCTCCGCTTGCCCCCACGCCATCCCCCATGCGCAAGGAAGCCCTTCTCCCCTTGCGGGAGAAGGGTTTGGGATGAGGGGTATTCCGCCTGTAAAGGCGGAAAGGTCGAGGATGTTTCCAGCCGGCTAAAGCCGGCTCCCCCTCACCCCACCTCCTCTCCCTCAAGGGGAGAGGGGCATGTTAGCGCCTTTCGTAAGGTCAGGGGTGGGGCAAACTACTCCGCCGGCATCGAGCCCGGCGGCACCTCCGCTTTCGGACGACCGTGGATCAGGCGACCGACGGCGTTGCCCAGATCCTCCATGTAGAGATACAGCGACGGCGTGATGTAGAGCGTCAGGATCTGCGACACGCACAGCCCCCCGACCACCGCGAGGCCCAGCGGCTGGCGCAGTTCCGCCGCCGCACCATGGGCCACGGCGATGGGCAGCGTACCCATGATCGCCGCCATCGTCGTCATCATGATCGGGCGGAAGCGCAGGATGCACGCCTGCTCGATGGCCTCGGGAGCCGGCGTGCCGTTGCGCCGCGCCTCGACCGCGAAGTCGATCATCATGATCGCGTTCTTCTTCACGATGCCGATCAGCATCAGGATGCCGATGATCGCGATGACGCTCAACTCGTGCCCGAAGACCAGCAGCGTCGCCAGCGCGCCGATGGCGGCGGACGGCAGGCCCGACAGGATGGTCAGCGGGTGGACGAAGCTCTCGTACAGCACGCCCAGCACGATGTAGATCACCACCACCGCCGCCGCCAGCAGCAGCGCCTGCCCCGCCTGCGCGTCCTCGAACACCTGGGCGGTGCCGGCGAAGCCGGTCGAGACGCTGGCCGGCATGCCAAGCTCGCGCTCCGCCACGCGGATCGTCGACACCGCGTCGCCCAGCGAGGCGCCGGGGGCGAGGTTGAAGGAGAGGGTCACCGCCGGCAACTGCCCCTGGTGGTTGACCGCCAGCGCGCCGGCCGTCCGCTCCACCCGCGCGAAGGCGTCGAGCGGCACCAGCTTGCCGGACGCCGCGCGGACGTAGATGCGCGACAGGGCGGCGTCGTCCTGCTGGTATTTCGGCTCCAGCTCGATCAGCACCTGATAGTCGTTCGACGGCGTGTAGATGGTCGAGACCTGCCGCTGCCCGAAGGCGCTGTAGAGCGTCGAGCGCACCAGATCGACGCCGATGCCCAGCGTCGCCGCCTTCTCGCGGTCGATGTGGACGTAGGCCTGCGGGTTGTTGAGCTGAAGGTCGCTGGTCACGTCCTGCAAGGACGGAGTGCCGCGCAGCACGCCCTCCAGCTTCGCCGACCACTGGTACAGCTCGTCGAGGTTCAGCGCCTGGATGGTGTACTGGTACAGCCCCTTGGACGAACGCCCGCCGATGCGCAGGTTCTGCACCGGCTGCATGAAGACGGCCATGCCGGGGATACCGTTGACCTGCCGGCGGAGCTGCTGGATGACTTCGGCTGCGCCCGGACGCTCGTCGCGCGGCTTGAGAACCAGGAACATACGGCCCTGGTTGCCGGTGCTGCCGCCGACGCCAACCGAGGAGGTCACGTCGGCCACCGCCGGGTGGGCCTGCATGATGGCGGCGATCCGCTGCTGCCCTTCTGCCATCGACGGGAAGGCGATGTCGGGCGAGGCCTCGGTCGTCACCTGGATCTGGCCGATGTCCTCGGTCGGGAAGAAGCCCTTGGGGATCGCCTGGTACAGCAGGACCGACGCGACGACCGTGCCGATCATCAGCAGCCCCATCAGCGGCCGGTGGCGCAGCGTCCAGCGCAGGCTGGAGGCGTAGCCGTTGAGCAGCGCGTTGAACCCGCCCTCCAGCACCCGGCCGAAGATGTTTTCCTTCTCGTCGTGGGCATGGTGGGTCAGGAAGCGCGAGCACATCATCGGCGTCAGCGTCAGCGACACGAAGGCCGAGGCGGCGATCGACAGGGTGACGACGACGGCGAACTCGTGGAACAGCCGCCCGACCACGCCCCCCATCAGCAGGATCGGGATGAACACCGCGACCAGCGACAGGGTGATCGACAGGATGGTGAAGCCGATCTCCCG
Organism: Azospirillum doebereinerae; assembly: GCF_003989665.1. Lineage (GTDB taxonomy): Bacteria > Pseudomonadota > Alphaproteobacteria > Azospirillales > Azospirillaceae > Azospirillum > Azospirillum doebereinerae. The sequence goes on from NZ_RZIJ01000002.1 coordinate 72,801, forward strand.
CGAGCCCTTGATGGCCGCCTCGAAGGGCTTCATCCCCTCTTCGACGTAGCGGACGATGTTCTCCATCATCACGATGGCGTCGTCCACCACCAGCCCCACCGCCAGCGTCAGCGCCATCAACGAGATGTTGTCGATGGAGAAGCCGAACAGGTGCATGCCGCCCGCCGTCGCGATCAGCGAGATCGGCACGGCCAGCGCCGGGATCAGCGTCGCCGACAGCCGGCGCAGGAACAGGAAGATCACCATCACCACCAGCGCGATGGTCAGGCCGAGCGTGAACTGCACGTCCTCCACCGCCTCGCGGATCGAGGTCGAGCGGTCGTTGACGATCTTGATGCTGGCCGAAGCCGGAAGCTGGGCCTGGAAATTCGGGATCAGGGCGCGGACGCGGTCGACCACCTCCACCGTGTTGGCGTCGGGCTGGCGCTGGACCGCCAGCATGATGGTGCGGGTGCCGTTCAGCCAGCTGGCCGTGCGGTTGTTCTCGACGCTGTCCAGCACCTGCGCCACGTCGCTGAGGCGGACCGGCGCGTTGTTGCGGTAGGCGATGATCAGGTCGCGGAAGGCGGCGGCGTCGGGAAGCTGCGGGTTGGCGGCGATGACGAGCTGCTGCCGCGCCCCGGTCAGCGTGCCGACCGGCGTGTTGGCGTTGGCGGCGGCCATCGCCTTCTGCAGCTCGTCGATGCCGATGCCGCGCACCGCCAGCGCGTTGGGATCGACCTGGACCCGCACCGCGTATTTCTGCGAGCCGTAGATCTGCACCTGGGCGACGCCGGGCAGCGTGCCGACCTTGGGCTGGATGGTCGTCTCGGCGATCTCGTTCAGGGCCGACAGCTCCAGCGTCGGCGAGTTCAGCGAGATGAACAGGATCGGCTGGTCGGCCGGGTTCACCTTGCGGTAGCTGGGCGGGGTCGTCATCTCCGCCGGCAGGCGGCGCAGCGTGCGGGCGATGGCCGCCTGCACGTCGGCGGCGGCGGCGTCGATGTCGCGCTCCAGCACGAACTGGATGATGATCGAGGTGTTGCCCAGCGTGCTCGACGAGGTGATCGTGTCGATGCCGGCGATGGTGGAGAACTCGCGCTCCAACGGGCTGGCGACCGAGGCGGCCATGGTCTCCGGCGCGGCGCCGGCCAGCGTCGCGGTGACGCTGACCACCGGGAAGTCCACGCGCGGCAGCGCCGCCGTCGGAAGCTGGCGGTAGGCCGCCAGACCGCCCAGCACCAGCGCCGCCGTCAGCAGGATGGTCATCACCGGACGGCGGATGCAGAGTTCGGAGAGGTTCACGAGGCGCCTCCCGGCGCGGCGCCCGCGTCGGTCTTCTTGTCCCCGGCGTTCGCCGCCGGCGCGTCCTTGTGCTCGTCTGGCTTATGCTCGGCCACCTTGGCGCCGGGGTAGAGGCGCGACTGGCCGTCCACCACCACCCGGTCGCCGGCCTTGACCCCGGACGCGATCACCGTCAGCCCGTCCTGGCTGCGCGCGACCGTCACCGGGCGGACCTCCACCGTGCTGTCCGGCTTCACGGCGTAGACGAAGCGGCCTTGCTGGCCGGTCTGCACCGCCACGTCGGGAACGGTCACCGCCTGCGGATCGACTCGCAGGGTCAGCACCGTGTCGACGAACTGGCCGGGCCACAGCCGGGTGTCGGTGTTGGGGAACTCGCCCTTCACCAGGATGGTGCCGCTCTGCTGGTCGACCTGGCTGTCCACGAAGGTCAGCAGCCCCTCGGCCGCCGCGTCGCGGCTGCCGGGGATGCCGGCGGCGACCGCCAGCGTGCCTTCGCCCATCGCGCGACGGATCGCCGGCAGCCGCTTTTCCGGGACGTTGAACGAGACGTTGATCGGGCGCAGCTGGGTCAGCGTCACCAGCGGCAGGGCGTCGGCGGCGCGGACCATGGTGCCGGGCTTGGCGTTCACCGTGCCGGTACGGCCGTCCATCGGCGCGGCGATGCGGGTGAAGCTGAGCGACACCTTGGCCGCCTCGATCGCCGCCAGATCGGCCTTCACCGTGCCCTCCAGCGCGTCGGCGGTGCCGACGGCGGCGTCGTACTGGGTGCGCGAGATGGCGCTGGTGCGAACCAGCTCCGCGTAGCGCTTCACGTCGCCCTTGGCCTTTTCCAGGCTAGCGCGGTCGCGCTCCAGATTGGCCTGGGCTTGGCGCAGTTGAGCGTCCAGCGCGCGAGCGTCCAGCGTGAAGAGTGGGTCGCCGGCCTTCACCTCCTGCCCCTCGGTGAAGTGAACCGTTTCCACCACGCTATCGACCCGCGCCTTGATGGCGATGGCGGCGATGGGCTGCACCGACCCGATGGTGGCGATCCGCTCCGGCACCGCACGGGCTTCGGCCGGACGGGTCACGACGGGGATGGCGCGCGACCCGCCGGCCGGCGACGCCGCCTTCGCGGTCTGCGCCTCGCCGCCAGCCTTTTGGGCGTACCAGTAGCCCCCGGCGCCAAGGGCGGCCAGGACCGGCAGCAGGAGAAGAATCCGTCTCGTCGTCACGTCGAACTCCCGGACGCAAAGTGGGGGGCGGGGGCGAAGGCGGGGGTGGTCATGGTGGCGGCAACGTTGGTCACGGCGGTGGCGCTGAGGATCATGTCGAGCACGGCGCTCTCCAGCGCCTCCCTCGGCCGATCCCCCGCCATCATGATGCCGCCGCGCACCATCCCGATGATCAGCGCCGGGGTCATGCCGGTGTCGAGCGCGCGGAATTCCCCGGTGGCGACGCCGTCGTCCAGCACCCGTCGCAGCGCTGCGGCGATCTGCTCGCTGCGGCGGCGGATGATGCGGCGCATGCGGTCGGCCAGATCGGACTGGTCGCCGCCCAGCAGCTTCAGCGTCGGCAATTGTTCGCTCAAGGTGTCGATCAGCGCCGACACCATGACCGTCAACCGTGTCACCGCCGTGGCGCCGGGCGCGGCGTGTCCGTGGAGCCGTTGCTCCAACCCGCCCAGCGCGCGCTCCAGCGATTCCAGGTACAACTCTTCCTTCGACGGGAAATAGCGATAGAGGGTGGCCTTGCCGACTCCGGCGCGTTTGGCCACCTCATCGACTTGCACGTCGGCGTAATCGCGCCCGGCAAACAGCTCGGCGGCGGCGGTGAGGATGGTTTCCCGCCGCTTGGCCCGCCAGTCGGGCATCTCTTCCATATCCAGAGGCATGAATGGAACCCGTCGGTTTCAAAAACCGACATTAGCCCAGCCCCGCTTACTGTCAAGCAACGGTTTCGTGTGCGAACTGAATACTCGGGCAATCAATCATCCGTCACGGTCCGCCTCACGCGGCGGAGGCCGCCGAACGTCGAAGCCGCCAGCCTTCCAGGCTCTTTCCCCACCGCACCATCGGCTCTTCGACCGCACGGTGCAGCACGGCCCCGACCCCGACCGACAGCGCCAGCGCCGCCGCCATCCGGGGCAGGTCGGCCAGCAGCGTCTCCCCCCGTCCGAACGCCGCGTGCAGCGCCAGCACGATCAGCGGATGGAACAGATAGTTGCTGTAGGAGGTCCGCCCCAGGAACTCCAGCACCCGACTCGACAACCCCAGCCGGAGGGCGCCGACGAACAGAGTCGTGTCGAGGATCAGCAGCAGCCCGGCCCCGGCGAAATGCGGGTCGGCGAACAGGGTCAGGCTGGCCGCCAGCGCCGCGACCACCCCCAGCACCGGAGCCAGCGCCCGCCCGGTCCAGCCCGCCCGCTCCGCGCGGTGGACCGCGACGCCGACGTAGAAGGCGGGAAAGAACACGATCAGGGCGCTGCCATGGCCGCGCAAGCCCCAGGACAGCCCGTTCAGGGCGATCAACCCCAGCACCACCCAACCCATGCCGCGCTCGCCGAAGACCCGATGGTAGAGCGCGATGAACAGGTAGAACTTCACCTCGATCAGCAGGGTCCAGTAGACGCCGCTGACCGCGTCGATCCCCAGCAGATCGGTCACCATCAAGGCGCTGGCGACGTAGGAGATGACGGCGAACCGCTCGCCCCCCACCCCCAGCGCGTCGAGCGCCAGGATGGCCAGGACGTTCAGCCAATAGGCCGGCAGGATCTTGAACAGGCGGCGCGACAGGAAGACCGGCAGCGGCTGGCGTTCGAGGTTGCCCTGGATCAGATAGCCGCTGAGCAGGAAGAACAGCAGCACCCCCGCCGTCCCCAGTCCGTTGTTGCCCAGATCGATCCCGATGCCCGGCAGATGCGGCCCGGCGACGTGGGAGACGACCACCATGCCGATGGCCAGCCCGCGCAGGGCGTCGAGCGGAGCGATGCGCACCGGAGTGGAACGCGGCTCCGCCATCAGCCCCCCAGCCGCGACACGGCGAGCCGCAGGTCGGCCTGGAAAACCGGCAGATCCACCAGTTGCCCGCGCAGCAGATAGCTGGGGTGGAAGGTCGGCACGACCTCCACCCCCTCGACCAGACGGCAGGGCAGCACCGTGCCGCGCAGGGAAAGAATGCCGTTCTCGCCGGTCAGCGCCCAGGTCGGCGTCCGCCCCAGCGCCACGATCACCGTGGGTGCGTAGGCGGCCAGCGTCGCGCGCAGATGCTCGATCTCGGCGGTGTATTCGGCCAGCAGGCGGTCCGAGGTGCCGAAGGCCCCCCAGCGCTCGTCGATGGTCCGGCCTTCCTTCTTGGCGCGGGCGCGCGAGGCGAAGAAATGGCCGACCTTGTTGCCCGGCGGCTGGTAGCGGAAGACGTTGGCGACCAGACACTCCGCCCGCTCGATCCCCACCGCCGCCAGCGAGTCGTCGAGAAGCTTGCCGCTGCGCCCGACGAAGGGCTTGCCCTGCTTGGCCTCCTCGGCGCCCGGCGCCTCGCCGACGATGGCCAGGCGCGGGCCGGAGACCGTCTTGGTCGGGAACTGGTAATCGGCGAAGGGCAGAGCGGCGTCGGTCATCGGGTCATCCGGGGGCTAGTGCGGAAGGGACGGGAGTCCGGCTTGCCGAACCGGTGCCGCGAACCCAAAGTTTCCTCCAGCGTGTTTCCTCCAGCAGTTCTAGCCCAGTCCGGGCCGACAGACCAACAAGGGAGAACAGACGATGGCGCAAGAGGATCTGGCCGCCCGGCGATGCGAGCCCTGCCGGGGCGGCGTCCCCCCGATGGACCGGGGCATGGCCGAGGACTATCTGGTCCAGGTGCCCGGCTGGACGCTGAAGGACCAGCCCATGCGGATCGAGCGTGATTTCCGCCTCCCCGACTTCGCCCAGGCCCAGGCCTTCGCGGCGCAGGTCGGCGACCTGTGCGAGGCGGAGGGCCATCACGCCGAGATCCATTACGGCTGGGGCCATTGCACGGTCGCGTTCTGGACCCACAAGATCAAGGGCCTGCACGAGAACGACTTCGTGATGGCGGCCAAGGTCAACGGCATCGCCGACGCCCCCTATGTCCCGGCCTCGGTCGGCACGGAGCCGCCGCCCTACGTGCAGGGCAAGGCGTAGGCGCGGCGCCGCTTCACCCCCACAGCTCCGGCCGGGGCGGCTGCACGGCCGCCCCGTCATAGACCAGCCCCGGCGCGCGGTCCTCCGCCAGCAGCAGCGGACCGTCGAGATCGACGTAGCGGGCGCCCTGCCCGACCAGCATCGCCGGGGCCATGGCGAGCGAGGTGGCGACCATGCAGCCGACCATCACGTCGAAGCCCATCGCCTCGGCCGCCCGCTTCATCGCCAGGGCGTCGGTCAGCCCGCCGGTCTTGTCCAGCTTGACGTTGACCACCGCGTACAGCCCGCGCAGCCGCTCCAGCGATTCGGGGCCGTGGCAGGATTCGTCGGCCCCCAGCGGCACCGGGCCGCGCACGCCGCGCAGCGCCTCGTCCTGGCCGGCGGGGAGCGGCTGTTCGATCATCTCGACGCCCAGACCGGCCAGCACCGGCGCGAAGCGGTCGAGTTGGTCGAGCGTCCAGCCCTCGTTGGCGTCCACCACCAGACGGGCCGCCGGGGCCGCCGCGCGGACGGCGCGGACGCGGTCGAGGTCGCCCTCCCCCGTCAGCTTCATCTTCAGCAGCGGGTGCCGCGCCACCCGCTCGCGCGCCACCGCCGCCATCGCTTCCGGCTCGTCGACGCTGAGCGTGTAGCAGGTGGTCAGCGGGCCGGGCGCCGCCGCCAGCCCGGCCGCGCGCCAGACCGGAACGCCCGAGCGCTTGGCCTCCAGATCCCACAGCGCGCAGTCCAGCGCGTTGCGCGCCGCTCCGGCCGGCATCGCGGCGGCGAGCCCGGCGCGGTCCAGCCCACCGGCCACCGCGCCGGCCATCGCCTCCAACGCGGCGGCGACGCCCTCCACGCTCTCGCCGTAACGGGCGTAGGGCACGCATTCGCCCCGGCCGCGATGGGGGCCGTCGATCACCTCGGCGACCACGACGGCGGCCTCGGTCTTGGCGCCGCGCGAAATGCGGAAGGAGCCACGAATCGGAAAGGTCTCGCGGAGGACCGTGAGGCGGGGAGCGGGCATGGTGGGCAGGACCCTGGAAACGACACGGGCCGGGAGTGTATCCCGGCCCCGTTCGTCAATCGACCCCCGGCTTGGCCGGTCCTGAACTCAGCCGTCCCGAACTCAGCGGTCCTGCACGATGACGCCATACCAGCCGAGCCCCTTGTAGGTCTCGTAGCCCGGCGTCAGCGCGTAACCCACCAGCTTGCCCTGCGGGTCGGCGTAGAAGCCCATGGCGTCGCCGCCACGCCGCAGCGGCACCGTCTCGGACAGGATGCCGCGCCCGTCCGACGAGGCGATGACCCGGTGGCGGGCGTCGAGCAACAGGCAGCGCGACCGCTCGCGCTCGTTCTCCTCCAGCCGCACGCCCTGGACCACGGCGGCCGCCTGCGGCTCCCAGTCGAAGAAGATGCCGAGCACGCCGACCGGTGCGCCGTTGGCCTCGCCGCCCTGGCGGATCGCCGTGGCGTAGGTCGCCACCACGCGGTCGTCCAGCTTGTTGTTGCGGGCCACGTCGCCCACCGTGAACTCCCCGCCGTCCCGCGTCGCCATCGCCTGACGGAACCACAGCTCGTCCGAGACGTTGGCGCCGCGCGCGTGGCGGTAGCGGTCGGGGCGGCCATTGGCGATCACGTTGCCGCTGGCGTCGGCGATCCACAGGTCGAGGTAGACGGTGTAGGATTCCAGGATCACGCCCAGCCGGTGCGAGGCGTGGCGGCGTGCCTCCTCGGTCGGGGAAACAGCGCAATCGACCACCGCGCTGTCGGTCGCCCACCAGCGCACGTCGCAGGAGCGCTCGTAGAGGTTCCGGTCGATGATCTCGATCATGTTGAGCGACAGGTCGGCCAGACGCTTGCCGTGCATCTCCTGCACCATGGCGCTGCCGGTGGTGGTCAGGTGATCGACGCGGGCGACGATCTCCGACCGCAGCTCCTTGGTGATGCTGTTCACCTGGGTCGAGATCTCCGAGACCTCGTTGGCCACCACGGCGAAGCCCCGGCCGGCGTCGCCCGCGCGGGCCGCCTCGATCAGGGCGTTCATCGCCAGCATCTTGGTGCGGCGGGTGATGTCCTCGATCAGGGACACCTTCTTGGACGCCACATCCAGCACGCCGCGCGACAGCTCGAACAGATCGGTGCCCGCCATGCTCATCTTTGTGTCCCCCGTCATGACCGCCTCGTTACCCCCCTTGCCCCATCAAAAGCCGTGCCAACCCCTTCGAACCGACGAAAATTCGCTCAAGTCCGCTCTTTCCGCGCGTTTCGCTCGCGGGACCGTTTATGGCCGTAGTCTTCCTGTGGGATCGCAGCCGGTTAACATGCTGAAACAAACAGCAGTGTGATATCCCGGCAGACAACGGTGTGTGAACGCCGCGTTCACATGGTTGGGATGTAACACAGTTACGAGACAAAATCGTAACAAAAATTCAGGAAATGCCTGAAATAAGCCACAATCAATCCGAGAAGCTTGGACACGCCCGGCGCGTGTGCTCATTCGCCGGGCAGCTGGCGCGGATCAGGCCACACGGTGCATTTCATCCAGGAAATGCTGAACCTCGCGGGTCATGCGGTCGGCCTCGGCGGCCATCCGCTCGGACGCAGCCAGAACGTCGTGGGCGGCGCCGCTGGTGCGGGTCGCGGCGTCGGTGACGTCGCGGATGTCGTCGGACACGGCGCGGGTGCCGGCGGCGGCCTGTTCCATGTTGGCGACGATCTCGTGGACCGCCGTGCCCTGATGCTCGATCCCGGCGCTGATGCCGCCGGCGATGCCGTTGATCGTCTGGATGGTGCGCCCGATGCCGACGATGGCGTCGACCGCCTCGTCGGTGGAGTGCTGGATGCCGGCGATCTGGCCGGCGATGTCACCGGTCGCCTTGGCGGTCTGGTCGGCCAGCCGCTTGACCTCCTGCGCCACCACGGCGAAGCCCTTGCCGGCCTCCCCCGCGCGGGCCGCCTCGATGGTGGCGTTGAGCGCCAGCAGGTTGGTCTGGCTGGCGATGTCGTTGATCAGGGTGACCACGTCGCCCACCGTGCGGGCGGCGCCCGACAACTGGGCAACCAGCGCGTTGGACCGCTCGGCCTCGCCGGCCGCGTCCTCGGCGACCTTGGCGACCTCGCCGATCTGGCGGGCGATCTCGGCGATGGAGGTCGACAGCTCCTCCGTCGCCGCCGCGACGCTGCCGACGTTGGAGCCGGTCTGCGCCGCCGACGCGGCGACCGACGACGCTTTGCCGGTGGCTTGGTCGGCGTCGGTTTCCATGGTCCGGGCGGAGACCTCCAGCTTGTGGGCGGTGCCGGCGACCTCGGTGCAGACCTGACGGATCTGGCCCTCGAAACGGACGGTCACGTCGGCGAAGCCGGTGACCTTCGCGGCAATGCTGTCGGTCGCCGTGTTGATGGTGCGGCTGGCGTGCAGGAAGCCGCCCTGCATCCCGCGCAGCACGATGCGGCGGAAATACTTGTGCTCCGACACGACATGCATCGAGGCGGTGGCCTCGCGCACGAAGGCGTCGGTGCGGTCGATGGCGTCGTTGGCGGCGTGCATCGCCTCGCCCAGCGTCCCGCCCTCGCGGATGCCGATGACGCGGGCCTCGAAATCGCCGCGCGCCACGGCGCGGTTGACCTCGGCCAGTTGGTCCACGGCGGCGCCGGCGCGGCGCAGGAACAGCCCGGCCCCGGCGAGCGCCGCCAGATCCACGGCGCCCAGCCCGAGGCGGAGCGCCGAACCGCCCAAACCCGCCGCCTCGACGGCGAGCAGAGCGGCGGTCGCCGCCCCGGCGACGGCGACCGCCAGCGCGGCCCTAGAGAGAGAAGACGAATTCGTCATACCCGATACCCTTTTCGGTCAGCAGGCCGACGACCGTCGCGAACCCCGCCTCCATGCCCTGCTTGCGGTCGGCGTGGCTGTTTTCGATGTCCAGGAGCGTGCGGTACAGCGGAACGACCTTGTCCAGCGCCGACCGTTCCGGCACCCGGCGGGACGAGTGATAGCCGATCACGCGGCCGGATGCGTCGAAACTCGGCGTGACATGGGCGAAGACCCAATAATGGTCACCGTTGCGCGCGCGGTTCACGACGTAGGCGAAGATTTCCTGCTTCGCCTCCAGCGTGTCCCACAGCAGCTTGAAGACGCAGCGCGGCATGTCCGGGTGGCGGACGATGGAATGGGGCGCGCCCATCAGCTCGGCTTCGCTGTAGCCGGCGACCCGCTGGAAGACCCTATTGGCGTAGGTGATCCGCCCCTTGAGATCCGTCTTGGAGACGATGACCTCGTCCGGCTCGAAGAACCGCTCCACCCCCGTCAGGGGCACATCGCGTCGTGACATAGGCTTGGTGATCCCCGCGGGCGCCGGGCAGCGCTGGCGCCGCCGGTGTCCGCCTGCTGATGCCGGCCGGCGAACGGGAGGACGGAGACGCTCCCTCGTTCGCCCACGCCACTCGCAGAGAACGGGCAGCGCAAGAAACCTCAATCTAAAGAGACCGGAGGCGACAGAAAAGGTCAAACTGGTTGATGCGTTGAAATGTCTGCCCTGTGAATTGTGCGTCGCAGCAAAGACGGCGGCGGGCACCGCTACTCCGGCGGGTAGGTGACCGTCAGCAGGCGGTCGGCCGGCGGGTTCTCCACCACCACCACGGTGCCGTCGGGCCAGCGCACCTCGACCTGCTCCACCGCGTGCAGGGCGCCCAGCCCGAAATGCGCCACCGGCTCGCCCTGGCACAGATAGCCCGACCCGGCGCAGACCGCCCGGCGCTGCCGACGGCCGCCGGCCGTGCAGATGACCACCGCCCCGCGCGCCGGGGCGCCGAAGGGCGTCAGCGGCAGGACCCGCAGCCAGCCGTTGTGGTTGCCCGCCGTGCGGTAGACCGACAGCGGCTGCGCCGTGCCGTCGCCATGCGCCAGCACCAGCTCCAGCCGGCCGTCGCCGTCGATGTCCGCCGCCACCGCGCCGGTGCCCATGCCCTTGGGCTCGGCGGCGTCGCCAAGGTCCAGCTCCTGCCACTGGTCGTGGCGCCAGCCGAACAGGCGGTTGGGCTCGCCCTGGGTGTGGAAGAACAACTCCTCGTGGCCGTCGTTGTCGAAATCGGCGACCACCACGGTGAAGACCTTGCCCGGCATCGACAGCTCGCTGCCCGCCGACTCGACAAAGCCGCCGCCGGAGCGTTGCAGGAACAGCCGCTGCGCCCCATCCCAAGTGCCGACCAGCAGGCCGAACAACCCGTCACCCTCGGCGTCCAGCGCCACGACCGCCCGGCCCGATGGCCGCGAATCGACGATGCCGCGCTCCTCGGCGATCTCCTCGAAATTCCCGTCGCCCAAGTTGCGGAACAGTTGGTTCGGGCCGCAATCGTTGATCGCCACCAGATCCATGCGGTCCGACACGATGGGCAGCGCGGTCAAGCCACGCACGGCGGCGATCACGTCCAGCCCGGCCTCCTCCGCCGCGTCCTCCAGCCGGCCGCGGCGGGTCAGCTCGTAGAGGCGCAGGGGCGCGCCGTCGGTCGCCACCACGAAGCCGTAGCGGCCATGCCCCCAGCGGTCGAGCGCCGCGACGGAGCGCGCCGCCGTCCGGTTGGCGACGCCGATGTTCTCCGACTGCGCCAGAAGGTCGATCCAATGCTTGCCGAAGCAGGCGAACAGCCGGTCGGCCATGTCCTTCGGCCCGGTCGCCCGGTCGGAGTTGACGACGTACAGCTCCTCGCGCCCGTCCCCGTCGACGTCGGCGGCGGCCAGCCCGACCGCGTGCCCGGTGGGGTCGGCCAGCAGCGGCCCGGCGATGTCCACCAGTTGGCCGTCGCGCCATTTCAGGACGAGGTTGTTGGTGCCGTGACCGGCGACCACAAGCTCGAACGCGCCGTCCCCGTCGATGTCCGTGACCGCGATCCCGTTCGACAGACGCGGCGGGTTGTCGGCGATCAGCGACGAGCAATCGAGGAACATGGACAGCCTCTTTTCCCGTTGGCGGCGCGGCGCGGTGCAGATCCTTGGCGGAATTGGTCTTTCGCGGCGCTTCTGTCCTCGTTGATACCCCGTCGCGCGCCGGGCGTAAACCCGGACGGAGGGGGAGGACGGCCTATGCCCGTGACGGGATGGGCGCGCAGGGTCGGGAAAAACGGGCGGCCGCCACGGCGCCTTGGGCAACCCCAAGGGCATGGCGGCGCCGGAAGCGCGCGGGTGCGTCAAGAACGCGCGGCGTCAGTGCCGCTTCTTGACGCCGCCGTCGGTCAGCGGGCCGTTGGCGGCCGAGCGCTTGGCCTCCCCGTCGGCCGTGTCGGCGGGCTTCGGCTCCGGCTTGGCGCCCTTGACGGCGGCCATCGCCGATTTCAGCTGCTCGCGCGCCGGAAGCTCGATGTTGAGCTCCAGGGTGGAGCAGTCGCCGCCACGGTCCAGCTTCACCTCGACCTTGTTCTGGTCGATGTCGATGTATTTGGCGATCACCGACAGAAGCTCCTGCTGGAGCATCGGCAGGTAATCCGGACCGGTGCGGCCGGCGCGTTCGTGCGCCATGACGATCTGCAACCGCTCCTTGGCCTGGACCGCCGAGGGGCGGGGAGCCGAACGGAAGAAGCTGAAGATGCTCATGCGCTCCTCCGCAGGAGCCGGCTGAACAGGCCCTTCTTCTGGGGGCTGACGAAGCGGTGCTCGATCTCCTCGCCCAGGAACCGGCCGACCGCGTCGGTGTAGGCCTGGCCGGCGTTCGACGCCTCGTCCAGGATCACCGGCATGCCGACGTTGGACGCGCGCAGCACCGCCTGGCTTTCCGGGATCACGCCGAGCAGCGGGATCGCCAGGATCTCCAGCACGTCGTCGACCTTCAGCATCTCGCCGCGCTCGACGCGGTCCGGGTCGTAGCGGGTCAGGAGAAGCTGCTGGGAGACCGGCTCCAGCCCCTGCTCCGCCCGGCGCGAGCGCGAGTTCAACACGCCCAGGATGCGGTCGCTGTCGCGCACCGACGAGACTTCCGGGTTGGTCACGATGATCGCGTGGTCGGCGAAGTACAGCGACATCAGCGCTCCGCGCTCGATGCCCGCCGGGCTGTCGCACAGGATGTAGTCGAACTCCTTCGACAGGTCGTTCAACACCCGCTCCACCCCCTCGCGGGTCAGCGCGTCCTTGTCGCGCGTCTGCGAGGTGGGGAGGATGTAGAGGTTGTCGATCCGCTTGTCCTTGATCAACGCCTGGCTCAGCTTGGCTTCGCCGTTGATGACGTTGATGAAGTCGAAGACGACGCGCCGCTCGCAGCCCATGACGAGGTCCAGGTTGCGCAGGCCCACGTCGAAATCGATGACGACCGTCTTGAATCCGCGCAGGGCCAGCCCGGTCGCGAACGCGGCGGATGAGGTCGTCTTGCCGACACCGCCCTTGCCGGAGGTCATGACGATGATCTTGCTCAACGGAGCCTCTCCCCTAAATCCCAAAGTTGCCGTCACCGAAACGGAAAGCCCAGCCCTTGTCCTTGGACCACGCTTCCCTTTAGGCCGTCTTCAACGGTTCCATGCGCAGAACCCCGTCGCGCAGGAAAACCTGCACCGGCTTCTTGAAAAAGTCACTGCCGATGTCTTCGCTGACGCGGTAAACACCCGCGACAGAAACGACCTCGGCCTCCAGGCTCTGGCAGAACACGCGCGCCGTGGTGTCCCCCGACACGCCGGCCAGCGCACGGCCGCGCAGCGCGCCGTACACATGGATGTTGCCGTCGGCCAGAAGCTCCGCCCCCGGCGACACCGAGGCGGCGATGATCAGGTCGCATTTCTCGGCGTAGAGCTGGGTCCCGGACCGCACCGGCTCGGTCACCACCATCGCCGGACGGTGGACGACCTCGACCATCACCTGCGGCGCGGTCGCCGTGGCGGCGGCGCGCGGGTCCGGTCCCTTGACCACATCCTCCAGCCGCGCGACCCGGCCGGTCGGCATCGGCGTCAGGCCGACGGCCAGCGCCGCCTCCTGCACCGGGCGGGGACCGCCCTGGAAGCCGACCGGCAAGAGGTGATGCGCCCGCACCTGCGCCACGAAGGCGCCGAGGTCGAAGACCACCGACTCGGGCAATTCGTCGAAATCGAGCACGACCGGCGCGTTGCGGAAGAAGTTCGGCGCCTGCCGAACCTTGACGTTCAGCTGCGTGAAGAAATCGGGGGATGCGGGGGCGTTGACCTTCAACACCATCATGGTGAAGGAATTGCCCCGCAACTGGAACGGGGCGTCCCGTTCGGCAACCTGAATGGCGCTGCTCACCGTTGCTTTCCCGTTCGTTTCTGCCGATCCGCGTCGCCCGACCGACCTCACCCCGTCCGGCGGCCGGGTGCGGAAGGCGGAGCGGTGCGCATGAAGCCGGTTCCTACCGCGCCTTCTAGCCGTCCGTGCCCATTGGATACAAGCGAATCCAGTTCTCCGGGGTGACATTCGAAAGCCACACACCACCGCCCCGGACCGGGTTCCTCACCCGATCGGCCGACAAGGCAACGTGTTGCGTCCGTGAATCCCCCGACCACAGGATATAGTAACCAAAGCGGCAGGCGGCGGCAAAGCCTTTCGCCGGTCCTAGAACCTTTGCAGGGGATGCTTCCCCGCTCCGTTCCTATCCCTCTGGAAGCTTGGGGTAGCCTGACCGGGCGGGCGGCTCTCCTGCGGCAACCACACCACATCTTGTATGAATATTTTGTGCCGACCGCAATTTCGCCTGACGTTTCGCGTTGCAAACGATACTGTTGGCGTGCGTGGTTCCCAACGACGACGAGGTTCTCTTGCACCTTGTTCCGACCTTCGCAGAACGATCGACCGGCCCCCATCCCTGGGTGCCCGGCCGTCTGCGGCCCGCACCGGCAGACCCGAAACCGGCACACATCCCGGCCTCCGCCCCGACCTTCATCCTGGCGCGCGACCGTTACGAGCCTCCCCCTTGCGGGAGGCTTTTTTGTGTCCGGAGTTCGGCGCCACCCCCACCCTTCGAGGAGATGCGTCATGGCCAAGCGTTCGAGCAAAGGCATTGTCGCCACAGCGACCGAATCCAAGGTTCACCCGCTGTTTCCCGCCGCCTCCGGCTGGGATCCGTTGGGCGGCGAGGAGCGTCGTGACCAGAGCTATCTCCGCACCGTCAAGCCGCAGAACGCCAACCAGAAGCTGCTGATGGACGCCATCAAGGCGCACAACCTCGTGATGGCGCTGGGTCCGGCGGGCACCGGCAAGACCTATCTGGCGATCTCCGCCGCCGTCGAGGCGCTGGAGGAGGGCAGCGTCGACCGCATCGTCCTGTCCCGCCCGGCGCTGGAGGCCGGCGAGAGCATCGGCTTCCTGCCGGGCGACATGCACGAGAAGATGGCGCCCTTCCTGCGCCCGCTCTACGACGCGCTGACCGACCGCATGGGGGCCAAGCGGCTGCGCGCCCTGATGGCGGACGGCACCATCGAGATCGCCCCGATCGGCTACATGCGCGGCCGCACCCTGAACAACGCCTTCGTGGTGATCGACGAGGCGCAGAACTGCACCTACTCGCAGATCAAGATGCTGCTGACCCGGCTCGGCTGGCACTCGACCATGGTGCTGACCGGCGACCCGGACCAGACCGACCTGCTCGACAACCTGTCCGGTCTGGCCGACATCGCCCGCCGGCTTGAGGCGGTGGAGGGAATCGCCGTCGCCCGCCTGACCGAGAAGGACATCGTCCGCCATCCGCTGGTGGCGAGCATGCTGACCGTACTGTAACCGCGTCTCCGACCATGCCCCCGCGCGCCTCCGGCCCATCGGCCGGGGGCGCGCGGCTCCCTGTGCGACAAAATGAAAGTCCGCGACACAAACAATATGTCTTGACGAACAAAACGTGCCGGGCAAGAAGTCATGAAATTTTTATGGAAATAAAAATTCCGTGACCGGAGGACCGCCGCCTTGACCGCCACCTCGACCGCCACCTCGACCATCGTCCTGTTCGAACGCATCAGCATCAAGGGCAAGATCGGGTTGATCCTGGCGGCGGCCGGGGCCGGCCTGGTCCTGGTGGCGGCGGTCAGCCTGCTGGGCCTGCGGGCCGAGATGATGCTCGACCGGCAGGCGAAGACCCGCAGCGTGGTGGAGGTCGCCCACACCCTGGTCGCCCATTACGAGGCGCAGGAGCGCAGCGGCGCCCTGACCCGCGACGCGGCGCAAGGAGCGGCCAAGACCGCCCTGAAAGCGCTGCGCCACGACGGCACCGAGTATTTCTTCGTCACCGACCTGTCCCCCCGCATGATCATGCACCCGATCAAGCCGGAGTTGGACGGCCAGGACCTGTCGCGCAACACCGACCCCAACGGCAAGGCGCTGTTCGTCGAATTCGTCCGCGTGGTGAAGGCGGACGGCGCCGGCTTCGTCGATTACCTGTGGCCCAAGCCCGGATCGGCGGCGCCGGTGGCGAAGATCTCCTACGTGACGGGCTTCCAGCCCTGGGGCTGGCTGATCGGATCCGGGGTCTACGTCGACGACGTCGACGCGGCCTTCCGCGACGCCGCGCTCCGGCTGGGCGCCGTCGGCCTGCTGATCGGCGCGGTGGCGGCCCTGGTGGCGCTGCTGGTCAGCCGGGCCATCGTCCGTCCGCTCGACGGCATGGCGCGGGCGATGAAGGCGCTGGCCGGCGGCGACAGCGCGGTGGCGGTGCCCGGCACCGCCCGCGCCGACGAGATCGGCGCGATGGCCCGCACCGTCGAGATCTTCCGGGTCCAGCAGATCGACCTCGCCCATCATTGGGAACGCCAGAAGGTCGAACACCGCGTGACCGAGCAGCGCGCCCGCGCCCTGAAACGGCTGACCGACCGATTCGACGCCACCGTGGCCGAGACCATCCGCACGGTCGGCGGCGCCGTCGGCACGCTGGAAAGCACCGCCCGCACCCTGTCGGCCACCGCCGACCGCAACCGGCACGAGGCGACCTCCGTCGCCGACGCCTCGCAGCAGGCCTCGCACAGCGTGCAGACCGTGGCGGCGGCGGCCGAGCAGCTGACCGGCTCCATCGCGATGATCGGCGAGCAGGCCGTCGCCTCCTCGGCCATCGCGACCCAGGCGGTCGCGGCCTCGAACCGGGCCGGCGCGCAGGTCGATGGACTCGGCGGCGCGGCGCGGCGAATCGGCGAGGTCGCCGACCTGATCGCCGGCATCGCCAGCCAGACCAACCTGCTCGCGCTCAACGCCACCATCGAGGCGGCACGGGCCGGCGAGATGGGCAAGGGCTTCGCCGTGGTGGCCGGCGAGGTGAAGACGCTCGCCAACCAGACCGCCAAGGCGACGGAGGACATCGCCCACCACATCGCCGAGGTCCAGGACGCCACCCGCACCGCCGTCGCCGCCATCCACGAGATCGGCGCCATCGTCGCCCGCAGCGACGCCATCGGCAGTTCCATCGCCGACGCCGTCCAGCAGCAGGGGGCCGCCACCGGCGAGATCGCCCGCAGCGCGACGGAGGCGGCGGACGGCACCCGGCAGGTCTCGGCCAGCATCGATTCGGTGTCGGCGGCGGCGCTGGAGACGGAACGCTCCGTCGGCGACCTGCTGGGCGCGGCCGGCGGCCTGTCGCGGCAGGCCGGCGCCCTGCGCGGGATGGTGGACGCCTTCCTGGTCAACGTCGAGGCGATCAACGCCGCCCCGCTCGCCGCGCTGCACGACACCGATCCGGCCGCCGGCGGCCCCACCGTCTACATGGCGTGGAGCGAGGATTTGGCGGTCGGCGACGAGGGAATCGACACCGACCACATGATCCTGATCGCCCTGCTGAACGAGGCCGCGTCCCGCATCCGCGACGGCGCCGACCGCTCGGCGCTGGCCGACGCCGTCGGGCGCCTGCTGACCTACACGATCCTGCATTTCGAGCAGGAGGAGCGGTGGATGGAGAGCAGCGGCTACCCCGACCGGACCGCCCACAAGGCCCAGCACGACGCGCTGCTCGACCGCGTCACCGAGCTGAAGCACCGGCTGGACACGGGCGAATCCGCCATCGGCGACGATCTGCTGGCCTTGGTCCGCGACTGGCTGTTCGAACACATCCAGCGCTCCGACAAGCGGATCGGCCAGCACCTCGCCGAACGGCGCCACGCGGCGTGATTCGCGCTCCGGACATCCATGCGAGGGGATTTTTGACGCGGATGCCGGCGGTGCCGGCCCACGGATGAACAGAAAATCTTATCCGTGTTCATCCGTGGATATCCGTGTTCATCCGTGTCTCAAAGCACCTCATCCGAACCCCTGCCCCTCGTCAATCTGAACCCGTTGCCCTGCGGCCGGCGCCGCTCCCCTTGACCCCGGCGGCGGTCGGGCCCATTCCTGTCGCATCATGAAGGCAAGACTCCTCCGCATCGCCGCCGCCTCCGTCCTGGCCCTTGCCGCGTCCGCCGGCATCGCTTGGTGGCAGGTCAACAACATGACCGAGACGGTGGCCGGCGCCACGAAGAGCGCCGTCCCCATCGGCGGTCCCTTCACCATGACCGACAACAAGGGCAGGACGGTCACCGACGCCGACTATCGCGGCAAATACCTGCTGATCTATTTCGGCTACACCTACTGCCCGGACGTCTGCCCGACCGAACTCGGCGTGATGACCCAGGCGCTGGACCTGCTCGGCCGGCAATCGGACAGGGTCCAGCCGCTCTTCGTCTCGGTCGATCCGGAGCGCGACACGGTGGCGCACCTCAACGACTACGTCGCGCTGTTCCACCCCAGCCTGATCGGGCTGACCGGCACGGCGGACCAGGTCCGCGACACCGCGCGCGCCTACCGCGTCTATTACGCCAAGGCGCCGCAGAAGGACGGCAAGCCGGACGAATACCTGATGGACCATTCCAGCTTCATCTACCTGATGGGGCCGGACGGCGGTTTCGTCGGCGTCTATCCGGCCGGCACCACCGCCGACCGCATCGCCCAGGATCTGGGCACCCGCATCGCGGGATGACCCGAAAAAGCCCTCGCTTGCGGTCCCGTCGCACGTTTTTTTTGCAAGCCGGAACGGGACAACACGCCGCACTGCGGCGAAAACCGTGTTATTTCCTTTCTTCTTCAATCCTTTCAATAACTTAACAAGAGGGTTTTGCGACTTGACAGGGTTGAGCCCCAACCGTATGGTCTCGCCGCTTTCGCGTGGCTGCGGGACAAGGGAAATGAGGGCGGCATGAACGACAAACCGCCCCCCGATCCCTTGGAAGACCTCGAAGCCCGTTTGCGCAAGGCGCGTGATGGACAACGCGGCTGGTCGGGCGGACCTGGTAGCAAATACCACCGTCCCCCCCAGGGAGTGTTGGGCACCGCCCTTCGCATCGGGACCGAACTGGTCGCGGCCATGATCGTCGGCGTCGGCGGCGGGCTTCTGCTCGACCGCTGGCTCGGCACGGCGCCTTGGGGACTGATCGTCATGTTCTTCCTCGGGGCGGCGGCGGGAGTGCTGAACGTCTACCGGGCCGTCACCGGCCTCGGCATCGCCGCCGGCTACAGCCGGCCCACTGGGGACAACGAGCGCCAAGACGGCGACGCACACTGAGCGAGGACGACCTTGGATCCGCTGCACCAGTTTCAAATCAGTTCGTGGTTCCAGATCATCCTCGGCGGCTACGACGTTTCGTTCACGAAATCCGCCTTCTTCATGGTCGTGGCCGTGGCGCTGATCTATGCGCTGCTGGTCGTCGGCATGGCGAACAAGTCGATGGTCCCGGGCCGCCTGCAATCGGCGGCCGAGATGTTCTACGAGTTCGTCGCCAACCTCGTGCGCGACAACGCCGGCCACGACGCCAAGCCCTATTTCCCGTTCGTGTTCGCGATCTTCATGTTCGTCCTCTTCGGCAACATGATCGGCATGATCCCCTACACCTTCACCTTCACCAGCCACATCATCGTGACCTTCACGCTGGCGGCTGTGGTGTTCGTGTTCGTGACCGTGCTGGCCCTGATCAAGCACGGGACGCACTTCTTCTCCTTCTTCATGCCGCACGGCGCGCCGGTGGCGCTCGCCCCGATCCTCATCCCGATCGAGGTGATCTCCTACGTGATGCGCCCCGTCAGCCTCTCGATCCGACTGTTCGCCAACATGATGGCCGGTCACACGATGCTGAAGGTCTTCGCCGGCTTCACGGTCATGATGATCAGCGGTCTCGGCGCTTTGGGCTTCGTCACCGGTCTGGTTCCGCTCGCCATCAACGTCGCGTTGACCGGCTTCGAGTTCCTGGTCGCGTTCCTGCAAGCCTACGTCTTCTCGATCCTGACCTGCCTGTACATCCGCGACGCGCTGGAACTGCACTAAGCAGCCCTGCCTTCCGGACTGACGTCACCCCGTTCCATCGCGTTCAATACTTACCTAGAGGAATGAGTACCATGGAAGCTGAAGCCGCAAAGTACATCGGTGCCGGTCTGGCCGTTATCGCTCTCGCCGGCGTCGGCATGGGTATCGGCAACATCTTCTCGACGCTCATCGGCTCGATCGCCCGCAACCCCGCCGTCCAGCCGAAGGTCTTCCCGATCGGCATTCTGGGCTTCGCGCTGACGGAAGCCGTCGCGCTGTTCGCCCTGCTGATCGCCTTCCTGATCCTGTTCGCCTAAGGCCAGAGCGGCTTTTCAAAAAAACAGCTCTGACGACGCGGCGCCGGGCTTCTTCGCGGAAGTTGCGGCGCCGCTCCTTTGCCTAGGGGGACCGATCATGCCGAACCTGTTGGCCAAAGGCCGGCTGGCCCGCTGGTCGGGTGTGGCGGGCGCTTCGCTCGTCACCCTCACCACGATGGCCGGCACCGTCCTGGCGGCTGCGGCGGAGCACGCTCCGGACGCGGCGCATGGCGGCGAGCACGCTTCCGGCGGCCTGCCGCAGCTCAATCCCGCCAATTTTCCGACCCAGATCTTCTGGCTGGCGCTGACTTTCGGCGTTCTCTACTACCTCCTGTCCAAGAAAGCGCTTCCGCGCGTGGCCGAGGTTCTGGAGGCGCGCGAGGAGCGCATTTCGCGTGACCTCGCCAAGGCCGCGCAGCTGAAGGAAGAGGCCCAGGCCGTCCTGGCCAAGGTCGAGGCGTCCCTCGCCGGCGCCCGCGCCGAGGCCCTGACCCTGATCGGTCAGGCCAGCGCGGACATCGAGGCGAACAACCAGGCCCGCCAGTCCGCGCTCGGCGCCGACATCGCCGAGCGTCTGCGCACCGCCGAGGCGTCCATCGCCACGGCCAAGGAGCAGGCTCTCGCCAACGTCCGCACCGCGTCGGCCGACATCGCCCGCGACATCGCCGGCCGTCTGGCCGGGATCGACGTCGATCAGGCCCAGGCCGAGGCCGCCGTGGCGGCCGTGATCGAGGAGCGCCAGGGATGAACACGCCTGAATTCTGGGTTCTCGTCTCCTTCGTGATCTTCATGGCGTTGGTCTGGAAGAAGGCCGGGGCCGCCATCGGCTCCGTCCTCGACGGCCGCGCCGAGAAGATCCGCGCCGAGTTGGACGAGGCCGAGCGTCTGCACAAGGACGCCCAGGCCCTGCTCAACGGCTACCAGCGCCGTCAGGCCGACGCGCTGAAGGAGGCCGAGGCCGTCCTGTCCCACGCC
This sequence comes from Azospirillum doebereinerae, assembly GCF_003989665.1. Classification (GTDB taxonomy): domain Bacteria; phylum Pseudomonadota; class Alphaproteobacteria; order Azospirillales; family Azospirillaceae; genus Azospirillum; species Azospirillum doebereinerae. The sequence continues at coordinate 93,717 of NZ_RZIJ01000002.1, forward strand.
CGCGAGGAGGCCGCCCGCCTCCGCGCCCAGGCCGGCACCGACCTCGAATCCTCGCTCAAGCGCCGCGAGGCCCAGGCGATGGAGCGCATCGCCCAGGCGGAAGCCGCGGCGGTGACCGAGGTTCGCAACCTGACGGTGGACGTTGCGATCGGCGCCAGCCGCCGCATCCTGTCCGGCGGTCTCCAGGCGGTCCAGGCCGACCGGCTGATCGAGCAGTCGATCGCCGAGCTGCCCAAGCACCTGCACTGAACCGGCGTTGACCCCGCCTTTGTTGCGGGGACAGCAACGGAGTTTTGGAAAACCCCGGCCTAGGCGCCGGGGTTTTTCTTTGGTCGAATGACGGACCGCCACCGCCCCGCCCTTCCGCCCGGCTGGAGTCCGTATCGCCTCATGCCCGTCTTCCCGTCCGTCTTCGTGTCCCACGGCGCCCCGACCCTGACGATGGAAAGGAACAGCGCCGCCCGCGCCTTCCTCGCCACGCTCGGCGCGCGACTCGGCCGCCCCAGCGCGGTGCTCGCCGTCTCGGCCCATTGGAACACCCGCCAGCCCGCCGTCAGCGGCGCCGCCGCGCCCGAGACGGTCCACGACTTCCACGGCTTCCCCGAGGAACTCTACCGCCTGCGCTACCCGGCACCGGGCGCCCCGGCTTTGGCCGACCGCGTCGCCGCGCTGACCGGCGCCGTCATCGACCCGGCCCAGGGGCTGGACCATGGCGCCTGGGTTCCCCTGATGCTGATGTACCCCGACGCCGACATCCCGGTCGCCCAGTTCGCGGTGCAGCCCCGGCGCAGCGCCGCCGACCACATCGCGCTCGGCCGCCAGTTGGAGTCGCTGCGGCGCCAGGGCGTTCTGGTGCTCGGCAGCGGCGGCGCGGTCCACAACCTGCGGGAGTTCGTCTACGGCACCGGCGGCACCGCCCGTTGGGCGACCGGCTTCGCCGACTGGCTCGACGCCGCGCTGACCGCCGGCGACACCGACGCGGTGGCGAACTGGCTGACCGTCAGCGCCGACGCCCGCCACGCCCACCCGACCGACGAGCATTTCCTGCCGCTGCCGGTGGCGCTCGGCGCCGCCGGGGAGGGCGCGCGGGCCGAACGGCTGCACGCCGGCTTCGAGCATGGCAGTCTGGGCATGCAGGCCTACGCGTTTTCCAACGCGGCGGACGCGGCCTGACCCGCACTTGTCTGTTTGCGGTGCGGACGCGCCAAGCTACAATCCCGCCCGCGCGGCGGGCCTTTCGCCCGCGCGGCTTTCGGATTGGACAGCGCGTGCGGGTGTTGGCGTGAAGCGGAGCGGCATTCTGTCCCGGAGCGGCGGGCTGCCCCGATTCCGCGAAATGACCGTGGCGGCGCGGATCACCGCCGGATTCGGCGTCGTCCTGGCCCTCGTGCTGGTCCTGGCCATGGTCGGGCTCGGCTGGTTCCACGCGGTGACGCGCGACGTCGGCGCCTTTTCCAACAGCGCCGACATGTCCCAGGCGGCGGCGGACGCCGACATCGGCTTCCGCGACCTGGAGGTCGCGGTCCGCGACCATCTGACCTACGGCGACGACCAGAGCCTGCTCGACGCGACGTGGCGCCACGACACCGTGGTGGAGCGGCTGGACGCGCTGACGAAAAGCGCCTCGGACCCCGCCGACGTGACGGCGGTGACCAAGGCGAAGGCCTCGCTGAACGAGTATTGGACCGGGGTCCAGCGCGCCATCGCGCTCCGCAACGAGCGCGCCACGCTGCTGATCACCGTGCTGGAACCGGTGGTGGCGCAGACCCGCGAGAAGCTCGGCCTGTTGAAGAGCGCCGGGGGCGTCGATTCGACCGCGCTCGCCAGCGACGCCGCCATCGCCGTGTTGCTGATGCAGGAACACCTGTCCCGCTTCATCGAACGCCGCGACCCGCAGGATTCGGACGCGATGCGCGCGCAACTCGACACCGCGCGCGGCAAGCTGAGCGAGATGAACCGCTACCTCTGGGTTCCCGGCACCCGCCAGACCATCGGCGAGGTCGGCGACCTGCTGACCAAGGCCGCCGACGCCGCCGGCAAGGCCGAGGCGGCGGTGGTCGAGGAGGACACGGTCCGCGCCGAGACGATGGCCCCCAACGCCGCCGGCATCGCCGCCAACATCGGCGAGATCCGCCGACGCGCCGACGCCGGGGCCGTCGGGCTGCGCGGGGCGCTGGCCGACGGGATGAGCGGCTACACCAAGGTCGCGCTGTGGGTCGGCGGCGGCGTGCTGCTGGTCGGGCTGCTGGCGGTCTGGTTCGTCCAGCGCAGCGTCGCCCGCCCGGTCCACGCCATGGCCGGCGCCGTCACCGCGCTGGCCGCCGGACGGACCGACGTGGCGCTGCCGGTGGTGCAGGGCGACAACGAGATCGCCGCCATGGCCCGCGCGGTCCACTCCCTGCGCGCCACCGCCGGGGAGACCGAACGCCAGCGCCAGGAGGCGGAGACAGCGCACGCCCGCCTGCTGCGCGAGAAGGACCGAGTCGAAAAGGCCAGCCACGCCAAGTCGAACTTCCTGGTCAACATGGGCCAGGAGCTGCACGGCCCGCTGAGCGACATCGTCAACTCCAGCCAGGCGCTGATGACCGAGCTGCACCGGCTGGGCGTCGAGGAGCTGGCGGTCGACGTCGAGCACATCCAGTGGACCGGCGAGCAGTTGGCCGGGCTGGTCGACGCCCTGCTCGACTACGCGAAGATCGAGGCGGGGGCGATGGACGTCTGCCTCCAGGATTTCGACGTGAACCGCCTGCTGATCGAGGTGCGCGAACGCTCGCTGCCCGCCGCCGATCTTTACGGCGATTCGCTGGCCGTGGCGGCGCCGGCCGGGCTTGGCGCCATGCATTCGGACTTCACCAAGGTGCGCCAAGCGCTGCTGAACCTGCTGGACAACGCCTGCAAGTTCACCCAGGGCGGCGCCGTGATCCTGTCGGCGGAGAAGATCGAGCGCGACGGCGCCACATGGTTCCGCTTCACCGTGGCCGACACCGGGAAGGGTTTCCCCACCGCGCAGACCGCGCGGCTGTTCCAGCCCTTCGCCCAGGGCGGCGCCCCCAACGCCAACGGCAAGCGGCGCGGCGCCGGGCTGGGATTGACGCTGGTCGGGCATTACACCGCCATGCTGGGCGGCGACATCGAGGTCGCCAGCGAACCCGGCCAGGGCACCCGCATCACCCTGACCCTGCCGGCGGTCTACCAGCCCCCGGCGGAGGAGCGCCCGTTGCAGGTCGAGGCGGTCGGCAACGCCAAGCCGCTGCTGCGCGTCGCCTCCTACAAGCCGGTCGCGCAGCTTACCCAATAGCCGGTCAGACCGGCCGCGTCAGGCTGAACGCGGGCGGGCGGTGTCCTCGGGTCCGTCCCCGTCGTCGAGCGGCTGGCCGTACTTCATCCGCCGCATCCGCTCCGCCACGCGGGCGATCTCGTCGGGCGGCAGGATGACCGGCTCACCGAGCTGCTGGGCGTAAAGGTACTGCCGGGCCAGCGTCTCCACCTCCACGGCCAGCGCCAACGCCGCCTTCACCGTCCGGCCCAACACGATCATGCCATGATTGGCGAGCAGGCAGGCCAGCCGGCCGTCGAGCGCGGCCAGCGCGTGGTCGGACAGTTCCTGGGTGCCGAAGGTGGCGTAGGGCGCGCAGCGGATCGAATCGCCACCGGCCAGCGCCACCATGTAGTGGAAGCTCGGGATGCCGCGCCCATGCACCGCCAGCGCGGTCGCGAAGGTCGGGTGGGCGTGCAGCACGACCTCCACGTCGGGGCGGGCGCGCAGGATGTCGCGGTGGATGCGCCATTCCGAGGACGGCCGCCGGGCGCCGCGATAGGTGCCGTCGAACCCCATCGCGACGATGTCCTCGGGCGTCGTCTCGTCGTAGGGAAGGCTGGTCGGGGTGACGAGGAAGCCGTCCTCCACCCGCAGGGACAGGTTGCCGGACGAACCCTGGTTGATTCCCAGCCGGTTCATGGCGAGGCAAGCGTCGATCACAGCACGGCGTTCGGCAAGGAAATCGCTCATCGCACGACTCCCGATTCCAGCAGTCGTTCGGCCTCCTTCAGATCCTCCGGGCGGTTGGCGTTGAAGAAGGGATCCACAGGCTCGACCGCGAAATCCACCACCGCCGTCCGATAGCGCGCCGTCCAGGCGCCAACCTTGCGCATATCCTCTTCCAGCATCGCGCGGCGCAGATCCTCGGCCAATCGCACCGGCCACAGCGCGAAGACCGGATGTACCCGCCCTCCCGACCGGGCGCAGGCGAGATCGGTGCCCTCGCGCTTCAGCGCCTCGGCCAGACGGATGACCAGATCGCCGGGAAGGAAGGGCGCGTCGGTGGCGACGCTGGCGACCCAGCGAGCGTCCGGCGCGTGATCCCGTGCCCAGTCCAGCCCGGTCAGCACCCCGGCCAGCGGCCCGGCGTGGCCCTCCACCACGTCGCCCGCAACCGGCAGGCCGAAGCCGGCCCAGCGCGACGGGTCGCCGTTGGCGTTCAGCACCAGCGGGCCAACCTGCGGGCGCAGGGTCGCGACGATTCGCTCCAGGATCGTCCGATCACCCAGGCGGCGCAGACATTTGTCCCCGCCCCCCATGCGGCGCGACAGGCCGCCGGCCAGCAGGACGCCCACGATCGGTTCATTCATCGGCACGGGTCTATTCGCCAAGATCTGCGTGTTCATGGGCCGAGTTTGGCGGCGCGCGGACGCGACGGCAAGGGTGGCGGCAAAGTTTCCCCGCCCGCCGGATTTCCACTTGATGGGAATCAAGGCGCCCTCCCCCTCCCCCATGGGACAAGGCGACACCATCTCTGTATGATGCGTCCACCCAACCACCAAGCCCAGCGACCGATACAACAACCAATGGCCGGCAACCCGATGACCACCGCGCATCCCGCCCCCCTTGTCGATCCGTTCGGCCGGGCCGTGCAGTATCTGCGCGTGTCGGTGACCGACCGTTGCGACCTCCGTTGCGTCTACTGCATGGCGGAGGACATGAGCTTCCTCCCCAAGGCGGAGGTGCTGACGCTGGAGGAGTTGGACCGGCTCTGCTCCGCCTTCGTGAAGCTCGGCACCCGCAAGCTGCGGCTGACCGGCGGCGAGCCGCTGGTGCGGCGCGACGTGATGCGGCTGATCCACGCGCTGGGCCGCCATGTGAAGTCCGGCGATCTCGACGAGCTGACGCTGACCACCAACGGCACCATGCTGTTCAAGCACGCCGCCGGTCTGGTCGAGGCGGGCGTGCGGCGGATCAACGTGTCGCTGGACACGCTCGACCCGCACAAATTCCAGGCGATCACCCGCTGGGGCAAGCTCGACAAGATCCTGGGCGGCATCCAGGCGGCCAAAGAGGCCGGGTTGAAGATCAAGATCAATTGCGTCGCGCTGAAGGGCGTCAACGACGACGAGATCCACCGCATGGTCGCGTGGTGCGGCGAGCAGGGCTTCGACCTCACCTTCATCGAGGTGATGCCGATGGGCGAGATCGGCGACACCGCCCGGCTCGACCAGTACTGGCCGCTGAGCATGCTGAAGGCGGAGTTGCAGACCCGCTGGACGCTGGACGAGACCGATTACAACACCGGCGGGCCGGCGCGCTACGTCCGCGTCGCCGAGACCGGGCAGCGGATCGGCTTCATCACGCCGCTGACTCACAATTTCTGCGAAAGCTGCAACCGCGTGCGGCTGACCTGCACCGGCACGCTTTACATGTGCCTGGGCCAGGAGGACGCCGCCGACCTGCGCACGCCGATGCGGCTGAGCGACGAGGACGGCCCCCTGATCGACGCGGTGCGCGAGGCGATCACCCGCAAGCCGAAAGGCCACGACTTCATCATCGACCGTCGCCACAGCGGCCCGGCGGTGCCCCGGCACATGAGCGTGACGGGGGGGTGAGCGTCGGCTGACGAAGCCCCCTCCCCAACCCTCTCCCGCCTTTGACGGGAGAGGACTGCCGCCGAACGCCGACAAGCCTCCTGAGTCTCCAATGCCCCTGCCTTTCCTGTCCGGTCTGCGCGTGATCGACCTCGGCCAGTATCTGCCCGGTCCGCACGCGGCCCAGCTTCTTGGCGACCTCGGCGCGGAGGTGGTGAAGGTCGAACCGCCCGACGGCGATCCGCTCCGCTTCCTCGGGCCGACCGATTCGGACGGGGTCACCGCCGCCTACAAGATCCTCACCGCCGGCAAGACCGTCGTGGCGCTCGACCTGAAGACGGCGGACGGCCGCGCCAAGCTGGAAGCCCTGCTGGCCAAGGCCGATGCCCTAATCGAAAGCTACCGCCCCGGCGTTATGGACAAGCTCGGGCTGGGGCGCGAGCGGTTGCGCGCGTTGAACCCGCGATTGGTCCACGCCAGCCTGTCGGGATGGGGCTACGACGGTCCCTACGCGACGCGGGCCGGGCACGACCTGAACTACATGGCGGTCGGCGGTGGGCTGGACGCGTCGGGTTTGCCCGACCGGCCGGTGATTTCCTATCTGCCGGTCGCCGATTTCGCCTCGGCCCAGCAGACGGCGCTGGCGGTGGCGGCAGCGCTGTTCGGACGGGAGAGGAGCGGCGTGGGCTGCTTCCTCGACCTGTCGATCATGGAGACCGTGCTGGGCTGGCAGGGCCTCAACCTGACCGCCGCCGCGCGCGGCCAAATGCCGGGGCGCGGCGCGGCGCTGTTGTCGGGCGGCGTCGCCTGCTACCGCCTCTACCGGACGGCGGACGGGCGCTTCATCACCCTGTCGGCGCTGGAACCAAAGTTCTGGCGCGGCTTCTGCGAGGCGGTCGGCCGCCCCGATTGGACCGCCCGGCAGGCCGATGCCCTGCCCCAGACCGCGCTGATCGCAGAGTTGGACACGCTGTTCGCCGACCGTACGCTGGCGGCGTGGAGAGACTTGCTCGACCCGGTGGATTGCTGCTTCGAAGCGCTGCCTGCCATCGCCGAGATCGCCGCACACCCCCACGTCGCGGCGCGCGGGCAAATCCACGTCACGCCGGGACCGGAACCGCTGGTCGAAACGCTGATGGGGTTGCGCGTCGATGGAGGTCCCCCACCGCGACGCGAGGCGTGGCGAGAAAGCGACGCGGCGGCGGTGCTTTCTGCCTGGACAACGGCCTAAACGGCCAGAAGCGCCAGCTTTTCGGTGTGCGCCGGCGTGCTCAACGCGCCCCGGCGGACGCCGGAGAGATAGGCGCGGGTCAGATTGGCGGAACTCTCGTCGCAGCCGCGCAGATCGGCGGAGGCGAGGTTGGCGTTCTCGAACACCGCCCCGGCGATCTTGGCGCCGGTCAGTCGGGCGCCGCGCAGATCGGCGCCGGTCAACGTCGCGCCCGACAGGTTGGCGGGCCACATCCGGCCGGTCGGCGCGCCGTTGGGCTGGCGCAGTTCGACCATGCCGAGGTCGGCGCCGCCCGCGTGGGCACCGGACAGGTCCGCGTCCATCAGGTTGGCGCCGGTCAGGATCGCCTGATCCAACTTCGCCCCGCAGAGCGTCGCCCCGCCGAAATCGACCAGCGACAGGAAAGCGTTGGCGAGCGATGCGTCGTTCAACCGGGCGCCCCGGAACACCGCGCCCGACAGATCGGCGGCGGTCAAGTCGACGCCGCGCAGGTCCATGCCGGTGAAGTCGGCGCGCAGCCCCTGCCGGCCGCCGCTGTTGATCCACTGGATGTGGGCGTCCAGCATCTGGCGGACCTCGGGTGGCAGGCTGCCAGCGCCCTTCATGTAGATGGCGCCGTCCAGATTGGCGCCGTACACGTCGCTTTCGGCCAGATCGACGTTGCGCAGCACCGCCTCGCGCAGATCGGCGTGGCGCAGGATGGACTGGCCCAGCGCGGCGCCGTTGAGGATCGCGCGCTTCAGCTTGGCCCCGGTGAAGTTCGCCTCGCGCAGGTCGGCGCCGGCCAGATTGGCGGCGAACAGGTTGGCCCCGGCGAAATCGGTGCCGCGCATGCCGCTGTTGGTCAGGTCGGCGTGGCTGAGATCGGCGTTCTTGAAGTTCACCCCCTCCATCGTGGCGTCCTGGAGGCTGGTGCGCTGCCGCACTTCCTGCTTGCCCGACGAGAAGTTCAGGATCTGGCCGGGGCGCAGATCGGCCTCCTCGAAATCGGTGCGGCGGAGGTTGGCCTTCAGGAAATTGGCGCCCCGCAGGTCGGCGCGCACGAAGCGCGACCCCACCAGCACCGCGCGGGTGAAATTCGATCCGAACAGGTCGGACATGTCGAAGCTGACCTCTTCCAGCTCCGCGTCGGTGAAATCGACCTGGGTCAGCACCGAGGATTTCAGCGTGAACCCCCTCAGCCGCAACCCCGACAGATCCGCGCCCTTGGCTTGCAGCCGGATTCCGCCCGGTCGCAGCTTCAGGTAGAACAGGTGATCGCGCACCTGTTTCAGGAACTCCATGGCGCGGTCTGTCATGGAGGCGTCTCCACACAATGCCTCGCTGAGCGCCAGGATACCCGAAACTCGGGGACACGCGGAAGTCCCCATTGCAAAATGTCACGTTCCTAAACAATTCCCCGGCATTTCGCCCAGAAACGTCGCGAAATTACGATGAGGACTCATCCGGCGGAGGCCGCCCCGCCCTCCTGGCGGTAAGGGGACATCCCGGCCAGCGCCTCGATCTCGGCGGCGACGGCGGCGCGCTCCTCGGCCAGATGGCGGTCCAGCGCCCGGCGGAACCCCGGATCGGCGACCCAATGCGCGCTGTAGGTGGGAACCGGCAGATAGCCGCGCTGGATCTTGTGCTCTCCCTGCGCGCCGGCCTCGACGCGCTTCAGTCCGCGCTCGATGGCGAAATCGAGGGCGCGGTAATAACAGGCCTCGAAATGCAGGAAGCGGTAGCGCCCGTCCGAGCCCCAGTTGCGGCCGTAGAGCGTGTCCGCGCCCAGCAGGTTCAGGGCGCCGGCCACCCATTCGCCGCCGTCCTCGCACATCACCAGCACGACCCGGTCGGCCATGGTCCGCCCGAGCAGATCGAAGAAACGCCGGTTCAGATAGCCGCCGCCCCATTTGCGGTCGGCGGTTTCCATGTAGAAGGTGTGGAAGGCGTCCCAATGCTCCGGCATCAAGGCGTCGCCGGTCAGGGTGTGCAGGCGCACGCTGCTGTCGGCGACCTCCCGCCGCTCCTTGCGGATCGCCTTGCGCTTGCGGGAGTTGAGCGTGTCGAGAAAGGCGTCGAAGCTCGCGTAGCCCCGGTTCTCCCAATGATACTGCACCCCGGTGCGTTGCAGCCAGCCGGCCTCGCCCAGCCGTTCCCAGTCGGCCTCCTCCGGAAAGGTGACGTGGGCGGAGGACACGCCGTAGCGCTTGGCGACCTGCTCCAGCGCATCGATCAGGGCAGCAGCCACCATCTCCCCGCCGCCGGGCGCCACCAGCAGACGCGGCCCCGGCACCGGGGTGAAGGGAACCGCGACCTGGAGCTTGGGGTAGTAACTGCCGCCCGCCCGTTCGTAGGCGTTGGCCCAAGCGTGGTCGAAGACGTACTCGCCGTAGGAATGGTTTTTCAGATAGGCCGGCACCGCCCCCACCATGCGGCCGGCGGCGTCGTAGGCCGCCAGATGGCTGGGCTGCCAGCCGGTCTTGCCGGTGGCCGACCCCGATTCCTCCAGCGCCAGCAGGAAGGCGTGGGAGAGGAAAGGATTGCCGGGTCCGGCACAGGCGTCCCACGCCTGGGCGTCCGCCAATCCGATCCCGGACAGGATCTTGACGGTGATGGCGTCACGGCCGTCGGGCATGAAGTCTTCCCCCTTGCATCGCCGAAAGACGTGGGTCTCGCGCCGCGCCGCGGCAAGGCTCCCCTGCCGCGTCCAGCGCGAGACGCGCAGCGCCGTCCCGGTCTTCAGGCCACTTCGAGAACCGCTTCCACCTCGACCGCGACGTTGCCGGGCAGCGAGGGCGCGCCGACGGCGGCGCGGGCGTGCTTGCCGGCGTCGCCGAACACGTCCTGCATCAACTCCGACGCGCCGTTGATCACGGCCGGGTGGTCATGGAAATCAGCGCCGGAATTGACGAAGCCGCCGAGCTTCAGCACGCGGGTCACCCGGTCGAGGTCGCCGCCCAACGCGGCCTTGGCCTGCGCCAGGATGTTCAGCGCGCAGAGGCGGGCCGCTTCCTTGCCCTGCTCGACCGTGAAATCCTGGCCGACCTTGCCGACGAACTTGCGCTCGCCGTTCCAGACGGTGATCTGGCCGGAGATGTACAGGGTGTTGCCCGAGCGCGTGTAGGCCACATAGGCCGCCACCGGGGCCGCCGCCTGCGGCAATTCGATTCCCAGCTCCGCGAGGCGCGCGTCGATCCGACCGGTCATGATTCTGATCCTTATCCCTGGTTCCGTTGCGGGTTTCGGGTGGTTGGTGCTACCGCGACCATAGCCGCGCCGATCCGCCGATGGGAAGAATCCTCCACCGGACTCACCGGCAGTTCCGTCCGACCCCGGCAAAGTTTTCCGGGAATCTTTTTCACCCTCCTTGGCTACTCCCAAGGGGACGCGGGGCATTTGCGCGGAAACTTCTTATTTTATCGTTATTTTTCAATGTGATAGCCGATTTTCTGAAAATTGGCACGACATTTGAAAGGTGGGTGTCACGCAAACGCACGTTGCCTCGCTCGGTCAAAGACCAGCCGCGAGGACAGCCTCAGAAGGAGACTAGGAGCCATGGCCAACGAAGTGACGCTGACCGCCTCGATGCGGACCAACCTGCTCCAGCTGCAAAGCACGCAGGCGGGTATCGACAAGAAGCAGAACATCCTCTCGACCGGAAACAAGATCAATTCGGCCTTGGATGGTCCCACGGCGTTCTTCGCGGCCAAAGGCCTCTCCCAGCGCGCCGGCGACCTTTCGTCGCTGAAGGACGCGATGGGCCAGTCGATCAGCACCATCAAGGCGGCCGACAAGGGCCTGACCTCGATCGACAGCATGATCGACCAGGCCAAGGGCCTGACCACCGCCGCCTACGCCGCGCTCGGCACCGACGCCGCGTCGGTCGCCACCCGCAAGTCGCTGGCCAGCCAGTTCAACACGCTGAAGACCCAGATCGACAAGCTCGCCGGCGACAGCGGTTACCAGGGCAAGAACCTGATCGGCGGCAACGGCCTGCGCCTGGACAGCACCAGCGCGTCGCGCATGGCGGTCAACACCATCGCGGGCGTCGACAACGCCCGCGTCACCAACGTCGTCTCGTCCGACACCTACTCGATCCGCTTCAAGGGCGACGCGTCGATCGAGGGTTCGGTCAGCGACATCTCCAAGACCGAGACGGCGCACGGCCTGACCGGCCTGAAGCTGTCGGGCACGATGTCCACCACCGCCGGCAGCTTCTCCGACGTGCAGATCGAAGTGCGCGGCGCCACCGGCCGCGAGCGCTCCTTCGTCATCACGGACGGCAAGGAAAGCCGGACGATCAGCTACTTCGACAACAACCAGTCGATCGGGACGAGCCTGTCCACGGCGGCGACCTCGGGCACGGCGCAGGTCTCGACCGTCACGGTCGGCAGCGGCACCATCGAAGCCGGCGACATCTTCTCGATCACGGTCGAGGGGCAGACCTTCAGCTACACCGCGACCTCGGCGGACGTGGCGATCGGTCAGAACGGCAAGGCGAACATCGCCACGAAGCTCAGCGCGTCGATCAGCACGGCACTTGGCGCCAGCGGCCGTCTGCAGGGCAAGGATCTCGCCACGATCTCGGTCAGCGCGAACGGCACCATCACCCTGACCGGCGCCACCTCCTCGGGCGCCGCCCGCGAGGTGACGCTGTCGGCCAGCACGACCAACGCGCTGACCAAGCACATCTCGGAAAGCTTCGCCTCGGGCACGGTGGTGTCCTTCACCGTCGACCGCACGCTGCTGGAGGCGGCCAACAACCAGGGCAACGGCATCTCGACCATCGAGAAGAACGTCGACATCCAGGTCCAGGTCACCAACCTGAACGGCTCGCAGATCACCCGCGACGGCATGTCCAAGCGCGGTGAGGGCAAGCTGGCCGACGGCGACCAATCCTTCGCCTTCGACAGCGGCACGGTGCGCTTCAAGCTGGACGAGAAGACCATCAAGCTGGCGGCTTCGGCGAACTGCGCGGCGAACATCATCACCAAGCAGACCTCCGACGCCAACACGTCGAACGATCTGACCGTGCAGTTGAACGAGCGCAACACCAACTCGATCAGCGTGACGGCGCTGAACCTGACCTCCAGCGGCCAGGGCCTGCGGTTGGACGAGGCGCAGAACGACTGGACCGACCGCTCCGACATCGACAACGCGGTCGCCGGCCTCGACTACGCCAAGGCCACGATCCGTTCGGCCTCGCAGCAGCTGTCCACCAACCTGAACATCATCACGACCCGCGAGACCTTCACCAAGGAGTTCAGCGACGTGCTGACGGAAGGTGCCAGCAAGCTGACGCTGGCCGACCAGAACGAGGAAGGCGCCAGCCTGCTGATGCTGCAGACCCGGCAGCAGCTCGGCACCATCGCCCTCTCGCTGGCCAACCAGTCGCAGCAGTCGATCCTGCGCCTGTTCTAAGGCCGGAGCCTTCCCGGCAAACGTGCCGCGTCGACGGGCGCCCCTTCGGGGGCGTCCGTTCGCGTTTGGGGTGGACGTGTTCGCGGGAACGGCAAATCAGCGTGGGTTCGCGGCCCGCAACGCCTCTTCCACCAAGGCGCGGGCGTCGGCGGCCAGCGAGGCGCGCCCGCTCTCCCGCGTGTACATCATGTGGCCGCCCTCGTGCACCGTCACCCGCACGCGGTCCCGCTCGGCCGGCGGCAACTCCAGCCGCGCGGCCATCCAGCGCGAGGCCATGTAGGGCGTGATCAGGTCGGTGCGGCCGTGCGCGATCAGCACCCGCAGCGACGGTTGCAGGGTCAGCGCCGTCTGGAGCGACTCCACCGCGCTCGGCACCGACATGCGCGGCCACTCCCAGCTCCGGTTCACCGGATCGCTGAGCAGGCGGTAGGGCACCTCGGTGCGCACCCCGAGTTCCGCTGTCGCGTAGGCCGCAAACGCGGTGGTGTAGGTCGGAACGGTCCCTCGCAGGAACGCGTCGAAGGGCACCCGCGACGCCCCCGGATCGGGATCGGGCGCCGTGAAAGTGCCGTCGTAGATGCTCAGCACGCGCCCCTGGTCGCGCAGCAGTTCCCGCGTGAAGACGCTCATCGGCACCCGCCCGCGCTGCCGGGCGATCTGCTCCGCCGGCAGCCCGACCAGCCGGGCCACCTCGCCGAAGAAGCCGGCGGATTCGCCGAGCTTCCCGTAATCCAGCCCGGCCAGCCCGGTCAGGTAGGGGCCGAGGGCGAAACGCTCCGCCGCCTCGGCCGCCTGCTGCGGGGTGCCGGGCGCCCGGCCGAGCGCCGCGGCGGTGGCTGCCATCGCCGGCAGCTTCAGCGCCGGACCGAGGATGCTGTCCTCGTCGATGGCGGCGAAATCGACCACCGGGGACACCAGGATCAGCCCGTTGACGGCGACGCCGGTGCGCTGGATCAACTCGTCCGCCATCTTGGCGATGCGAAACCCGCCGTAGCTCTCGCCCGCCAGGAATTTCGGCGACGACCAACGGCCGTTCCGCGTCAGCCACAGCCGCACGATCTCCGCCATCGAGCGGGTGTCGCCCTCGACCGACCAGAAGCGCTTCTCGGCGTCGCCGTCGGTCTTGGTCGCCCGGCTGTAGCCGGTGCCCACCGGATCGATGAACACCAGATCGGTGAAGGCCAGCCAGCTGTCGGGGTTGTCGAGCAGCGGCGCCGGCGGCCCGGCCAGCGCGCCGTTCGGCCCGAAGCCGACCACCTTCGGTCCCACCGCCCCCAGATGCATGTAGGCCGACGCGGCGCCCGGCCCGCCGTTGAACACGAAGGTGACCGGGCGGGCCGGGTTCGACGGCGCGGAGTCGGGGCCGGCGGTGTACGAGACGGCGAAGACGTGGGCCGCCACCTCCTCCTTCGCGCCGTCGCGCAGCGGCAGGAACTCGGCGGTCGCGCCATAGGCGAGCGGACCGGCGGCCAGGGCCAAGCTGTGGCGGGTCACGCTGCGCTGGGCGTCGAAGGCGGCGTCCCCCCCTTTTTCCGACGCCGAATCCCCCTTCTCGGACCGGTCCGGGCGCTCGTGGCGGTCCTGCGCCCAGCCCGGCGCCGGGCCAAGCAGCAGGGGAAGCATCACGGCCAACGGCAGCGAACGGGATGGGCGGCGGATGGACGGCATGAAGACACTCTCGAACGGGGACGATCCGCCCGCATATTGCGGCGGCACGGGCGACGCGCAAGGCGATCCCGCCCGATCCGTCCGTTTCGGAAGGCGACAGGGGCATTCCGGAACGCGCGACGGCGGTAAACATTTTGTAGAGTTTTTCGATTAGTGTCCCATCGAAATGTCTTAGCCGGGAAAGCCAAAATGGCCACGCTTCAGCACGCCTCCATCCGCGCGCGCTTGTTTCTGGGGTTCGGCGCGGTTCTGTTGCTTCTCGTGAGTCTCACGGTCATCGGCGTCAACGAAGTGAGGAAGATCGACACCGATCTCACCCACATCAATGACGTGAACAGCGTCAAGCAGCGCTACGCCATCAATTTCCGGGGCAGTGTCCACGACCGCGCCATCGCGCTGCGCGACGTCGTGCTGATGCCCGACGGGGCCGCCCTGACCACCGTGCTGGCCGACATCGACCGGCTGGCGGCTTTCTACGCCGACTCGGCCAAGCCGCTGGACGCGATGTTCGCCCAGCGCCCGGACATCACGGCCGAGGAGCGGTCGTTGCTCGCCGACATCAAGGAGACGGAAGCGCGGGCCATGCCGTTCGCCAAGGCGGTCGTCGACGCCCGCAAGGCCGGCGACGCCGCCAAGGCCCAGGCGACGCTGACCCGTGACGCCCGCCCGGTCTTCACCGAATGGCTGGCCCGCATCAACAAGTTCATCGACTTGCAAGAGCACCGCAACCAGGAGGTCGCGGCGCGGGCGCGCGGCATGGCGCGCGGCTTCCAGACGCTGATGCTGTCGCTCTGCGCCGTCGCCGCGCTGCTGTCCATCGGCTTCGGGCTGTGGACGGTCAACGCGCTGCGCCCGCTGCGCCGCCTGACCGACGCGATGACGGTGCTGGCCAAGGGCGACCTGACGGTCGCGGTGCCGCATTCCGAGGGCAAGGACGAGATCGGCCAGATCACCGGCGCGGTGGAGGTCTTCAAGGCCAACGCCATCGAGGCCGACGCCTTCCGCCGCCGCCAAGCCGACGCCGAGCACGACGCCGAGGCGCGCAAGCGGGCCGAGATGAACGCGCTGGCCGACCGCTTCGAGACCCAGGTGAAGGGCGTGGTGAACAGCGTCTCCTCCTCCTCGGACGAGGTGCGGGCGCTGGCCAGCACGCTGAGCACCACGGCCCAGCAGACCGAAAGCCAGGCGACCACCGTCGCCGCCGCGTCGGAAGAGGCCTCGGTCAACGTGCAGACCGTCGCCGCCGCCGCCGAGGAGCTGGCCGCCTCGATCTCCGAGATCGGCCGGCAGATCGGCGAGAGCACCCGCAAGGCCAAGCAGGCCGCCGATCAGGCCGACGGCACCAACCGCATCGTCGACGGCCTCTCGGCCAAGGCGAACCAGATCGGTGACGTGGTGAACCTGATCAGCAGCATCGCCGGCCAGACCAACCTGCTGGCGCTGAACGCGACCATCGAGGCCGCCAGGGCCGGAGAAGCCGGCAAGGGCTTCGCGGTGGTGGCGAGCGAGGTGAAGAGCCTCGCCAACCAGACCGCCAAGGCGACCGGCGACATCTCCCAGCAGATCGCCGAAATCCAGGGGGCGACGGCCGACGCGGTGCAGGCGATCCAGAGCATCGCCGCCACCATCGGCGAAGTGAACGCCATCGTCGGCACCATCGCCTCGGCGGTGGACGGCCAGAACGCCGCGACGATGGAGATCGCCCGCAACGTCCAACAGGCCGCCGCCGGCACCAACGAGGTGTCGTCGTCGATCAACGGCGTGCTGCACGCGGCGTCGGAGACGGGCGGCGGCGCCACCCGGCTGCTGAACTCGTCGGGCGAGTTGTCGAAGCAGGCGGATCTGCTGCGCACCCAGGTGGACCGCTTCCTGGCCGGCGTCCGCAGCGGCGCCTGACACGGAGCGAACGCCGCGTCAATTCGTAGCAACGGGTTCGCTTGCCGCCCGCCGCGGGGCATCCTAGAGGTGCGGGGTTCCGCCCCCTCATCTTCAGGATGCCCTTCCCACCATGCACAGCGACGGCGTCGATTACGGAGCCCTGGTTTGGAGCGACGATCTGGTTCTCGGGATCGAGGAGATCGACACCCAGCACCAGGAGTGGATCGCCCTCGTCCAGGCTTACGAGCGGGCCGTGCGGGATGGCGGATCGGCCGAGGAGGTGCGGCGCGCGCTGGCCGCCGCCGTCGCCTACACCGAAAGCCACTTCGCCGACGAACAGCGGGTGATGGGCGAGGCCGGCTATCCCTTTCTCGACGATCACATCGAACAGCACCAGTTGGCCTGGGAACGGGTCCACGCCTTCGACGGCAAAGGTGGGGAGGAGGATCTGCGCGAGAACCTCGCCGACTTCCTGCCGCAATGGCTGATGCTGCACATCAACACGGCCGACCGCCAGTTCGCCCGCTGGCTGCGGGGAGACGACGAGACGCCCTGCGCGGCGGCGGCTGTGGAAGGCCGGGTGTTCGGGAACATTCCGGTCTGAGCGTTCCCCACCCTGTCAAAACGGACCGGAAAAAGCGAATCGCGGCACCGGCCGCCCAAACCGCTCCGGGTCGGCCAGAAGCGCTTCCCGGAGACCCGCGACGTCCGCATGGGACGCGCGGGCCCTCCTTTGCGAAGTCCTGTGTTCACTGAACGCTGAAACACTGGCTGTAATGATCGGAAACCAGGGTCGGCATGGTCGAGAACATCGATACATAGGGTGTAACGGTCACCTTCTGTCCGACCGCGAAATCCAGAGTGTTGCCATTCTGGTGCGTGGCTCCGCCTCCCGACACCGCCTTGAATCCGCGCAGCATCATGTCGGCCGGGGTGCAGTTGTAGTCCCCGGCGCAGATGAATTTCTCCTTGCCGCCGATCTGGCCCAGCAAGTTCGCCGCGACACCGGAAGCGGCCTTGTGGTTTCCGGAAGGTGCATGGATGTTGTAAACCCACACGCCGTCGTTGGTCAGAATGCCGATCAGCGGCCGCAAACCGTTGCTGTTGTGGGTGACGACGCCGTAGGTGCCGGAAAAGTTGGTGGCGATGATGCCCATGCTGCAACGATCGTGCATGGCGTTGGTGTTCTCGGTCGAATCGAACCAGATGACCTGCGCCTCGATGGCTTTCCGGTCGCTGCCGAAATTGCGGAAGCCATGGAGAAGCTTGACGCCGCCGCAGCTGGTTTTCTTGAGCCCCCAATCCGGCACGCCGCCGGCCTCCTGAAGCAGCAGCACATCGGCCCCTTTGCGAAGAGCGCTCAGCGCATCCGACGCGTTCGACGTTCCCGTACCGCTGCCCGCGCCCTGCATGTTCCAAGTCAAGACGATCACCCGACGCTCCTTCCCGGTTGAATTTCCCTCCGACATTAAACGCGAAACCCATGGCGAGGAAGCGTCCGCGCCGCCGTCTCCGTTGCGAAACGCCGACCGCGCCGCTACACAGGGGAAAATCCCGCATCCCCGTCCTTCGGAGCCATCCCGATGTCCACCCTGCCCGATCAGGCGACCATCGCCGCCACCGCGGCCAAGATCCTGCTGGAGATCAAGGCGCTGCACTTCAACGCGCAGACGCCCTTCATCTTCACCTCGGGCTGGGCCAGCCCGGTCTACACCGACTGCCGCCGCATCGTGTCCTTCCCGCGCGCCCGCAAGGCGCTGATGGACTTCGCGGTGCAGACCATTGAGCGGGACATCGGCTACGAGTCGATCGACGCGGTGGCCGGCGGCGAGACGGCCGGCATCCCGTTCTCGGCCTGGATCGCCGACCGGCTGGAACTGCCGATGCAGTATGTCCGCAAGAAGCCCAAGGGCTTCGGCCGCAACGCCCAGATCGAGGGCGTGCTGACCGAGGGCCAGCGCGTGCTGCTGGTCGAGGATCTGGCGACCGACGGCAAGAGCAAGGAGAACTTCGTCACCGCGCTGCGCAACGGCGGCGCCCAGGTGACCGACACCTTCGTGATCTTCCACTACGGCATCTTCCCGCAGTCCAAGGTCAACATGGACGCCATCGGCGTCCGCCTGCACGCGCTGTGCACGTGGTGGGACGTGCTGAAGGTCGCCCGCGAGAACCGGTACTTCGACGAAAACACCCTGTCCGAGGTCGAGAAGTTTCTGAACGACCCGGTGGGCTGGTCGGCCGCCCATGGCGGCAAGACAAGCCTGAGCTGAGAAGCCAGCCTGCCGCTCCTTCACTCCTTTTATAGAAGGAAGGAACGGAGGAGCGGCATGAGCCGTCCTTGACCGCACCGCACACGCCGCTAATATCGCGCGCGATGACCGACTCACCGTGGATCCTTGCGCGAGACGCGCGAATTACCGGCCCGGCCCTCTGAGGAGGGTCGGGATCGAGACTCCATGTGCGTCGGGTGGCGGAGCGTCGCCGCCCGATGGTGACGCCTTCTCCCAGGGATCCGACATGACCCGCGACTACAAATCGACCGTCTTCCTGCCCCGCACCGACTTCCCCATGCGCGGCGGCCTGCCGACCCGCGAGCCCGAGCTGCTCAAGCGCTGGGCCGAGATGGACCTGTTCGGCAAGCTGCGCGCCGGGGCCAAGGGCCGCAAGAAGTTCGTGCTGCACGACGGCCCCCCCTACGCCAACGGCAACATCCACATCGGCCACGCGGTCAACAAGATCCTGAAGGACGTGATCGTCCGCACCCGGCAGATGCAGGGCTTCGACGCCGACTACGTCCCCGGCTGGGACTGCCACGGCCTGCCCATCGAGTGGAAGATCGAGGAGAAGTACCGCAAGGCCGGCAAGAACAAGGACGACGTGCCGCTCATCCAGTTCCGTGCCGAATGCCGCCAATTCGCCGAGGAATGGGTCGCCATCCAGGCCGCCGAGTTCCGCCGGCTCGGCGTCGAGGGCGACTGGAAGCAGCCCTACGCCACCATGACCTTCCCGGCCGAGGCGCAGATCGTCCGCGAGATCCACAAGTTCGCGGCCAACGGCGGCCTCTACAAGGGCGCCAAGCCGGTGATGTGGTCGGTGGTCGAGAAGACCGCGCTGGCCGACGCCGAGATCGAATACCACGACCACACCTCGACCACCGTCTTCGCGCGCTTCGCGGTGTGGGGATCGGGCACGCCCGAGGTCGACGACGCCAGCGTCCTCATCTGGACGACGACGCCCTGGACCCTGCCGGCCAACCGCGCCATCGCCTACGGCGACGAGATCGAATACGCCACCTTCAAGGTGACCGCCGTCGCCGAGGGCAGCAAGGGCGTGGTCGGCGAGCGTCTGGTGCTGGCGACCGCGCTGGCCGAATCGGTGTTCAAGGAGGCCGGCATCACCGAGTGGAAGCAGTTGCACCGCTTCCCCGGTTCGCGTCTGGCCGGCACCTTCTGCCACCACCCGCTGACCCGCAAGGGCTACGACTTCAAGGTGCCGCTGCTGGCCGGCGGCTTCGTCACCACCGACGCCGGCACCGGCTTCGTCCACATCGCGCCCGGCCACGGCGAGGACGACTTCCACCTCGGTCAGGCCAACGGCATCGAGGTGCCGCAGACGGTCGGCGAGGACGGGCGCTACTACGACCACGTGCCGCTCTTCGCCGGTCTGGCGGTCTACACCGACCAGGGCAAGCCCGGCCCGGCCAACAAGGCCGTGCTGGCCGAGTTCGAGGAGGCCGGTTCGCTGCTCGCCAGCAACCGCATCAAGCACAGCTACCCGCATTCCTGGCGCTCCAAGGCGCCGCTGATCTTCCGCACCACGCCGCAGTGGTTCATCTCGATGGAGACGAACGACCTGCGCAAGACGGCGTTGCAGGCCATCGCCGACACCCGCTGGGTGCCCGAGCAGGGCGAGAACCGCATCCGCTCGATGATCGAGAGCCGGCCGGACTGGTGCATCAGCCGCCAGCGCGCCTGGGGCGTGCCGATCGCGCTGTTCGTCCGCAAGGAGGACGGCGCCATCCTGCGCGATCCGGAGGTCTTCGCCCGCATCGCCGATACCTTCGAGCGCGAGGGCGCCGACGCCTGGTTCGCCCGCGACCCGCAGGATTTCCTGGGCAACGGCTACCGCGCCGACGAGTACGAGCAGGTCAAGGACATCGTCGACGTCTGGTTCGAATCCGGCTCCTCCCACGCCTTCGTGCTGGAGCAGCGGCTGGAGGAGCTGGCGTGGCCGGCGGACCTCTATCTTGAGGGGTCCGACCAGCATCGCGGCTGGTTCCACTCCTCGCTGCTGGAAAGCTGCGGCACGCGGGGCCGCGCGCCCTACAACGCGGTGCTGACCCACGGCTTCGTGCTCGACGAGCAGGGCCGCAAGATGTCCAAGTCGCTGGGCAACGTCGTCGCCCCGCAGGAGATCTGCGACCAGTACGGCGCCGACATCCTGCGCCTGTGGATCATCAACTCCGATTATTCGGAAGATCTGCGGATCGGCAAGGAGATCATCAAGACCCAGGCCGACCTCTACCGCCGCCTGCGCAACACGCTGCGCTACCTGCTGGGCGCGCTGGCCGACTACAGCCCCGCCGAGCGGATCGAGGCCAAGGAGATGCCGGAGCTGGAGCGCTGGGTCCTGCACCGTCTGGCCGAGCTGGACGGCCAGGTGGCCGAGAAGATCGAGGCCTACGACTTCCACGCCCTGTTCGTGCTGCTGCACAATTTCTGCGCGGTGGAGCTGTCGGCCTTCTACTTCGACGTCCGCAAGGACAGCCTGTACTGCGACGCGCCCGATTCGGTGCGCCGCCGCTCGGTGCGGACGGTGATGGAGCATCTGTTCTCCGCCCTGACCGCGTGGCTGGCGCCCATCCTCTGCTTCACGGCGGAAGAGGCGTGGCTGGCCCGTCCGGAAGGGCTGGGCTGGACCGAGGAGAGCGTGCATCTCCGCGCCTTCCCCACCATCCCGGCCGAGTGGCGCGACGACGCGCTCGCCGCCAAGTGGGAGGCGGTGCGCAACGTCCGCCGCGTCGTCACCGGCGCGCTGGAACTGGAGCGGGCCAACAAGACCATCGGCTCGTCCCTCCAGGCCGACCCGACGGTGCATGTCGACGCCGCGACCAAGGCGCTGCTGGCCGACGTGGACTTCCAGGACGTCTGCATCACCTCGGCCATCTCGGTCGTCGAGGGGACGGCGCCCGAGGGGGCCTTCACCCTGGCCGACGTTCCCGGCATCGCGGTGGCCCCGGCGCTCGCCCAGGGCGAGAAGTGCGAGCGCTGCTGGAAGGTCCTGCCGGAGGTGAGCACCGTCGCCGACCACCCGACGCTCTGCGTCCGCTGCGCCGACGCGGTGGAATGACCCGTTCCTCCGCACCCGCGTTCCTATCCCCTCTCCCCCCCGGGGAGAGGGTTAGGGTGAGGGGGATCCGCCTGCCGGATGCTCCTCGCCGCGCGTCCCCCTCACTCCGACCCTCTCCCCGGGGGGGAGAGGGAGGAAGAGACGCGCCATGAACGCCTTCACCAGCGCCACGCCCCGCTCCTACACCCTGTTCGGGTTGATCGTCGCCGTCGCCGTGGTGGTGCTCGACCAGCTGTCGAAGTGGTGGATCCTCGACGTGGTGATGCAGCCCATCCCCCACGTCGTCGAGGTCACGCCCTTCTTCAACCTCGTGCTGGTGTGGAACTACGGCGTCAGCTTCGGCACCTTCGCCAGCGGGGCGTCCTACATGCCCTTCGTGCTGAGCGGCATCGCCGCCGTCATCACCGTCAGCCTGATCTTCTGGCTGCGGCAGGCCGAACGCCGGCTGGTGGCGCTCGCCATCGGCTTCATCATCGGCGGGGCGATCGGCAACGTGGTGGACCGGCTGCGCTTCGGCGCGGTGGCCGATTTCCTCGATTTCCACATCGACTCGTGGCATTTCTGGGCCTTCAACGTGGCCGACAGCGGGATCAGCGTGGGCGTCGCCCTTCTGCTGATCGACAGTCTGGTCGCCGGCCGCGAAAAGTCGTAAGCGTTCCCCCGCCGAAAGCGCTATAAGGGGGCGGGCTTCGCCGAATGCGGCCCCCGAACGCGGCCAGTGACTGACGACGGAATCCGAACGTGACCAGCATCTCTTTCTCCTCCCGGACCCTGCGCCCCCTGTTCGGGGTCGCGCTCGCGGCACTGGCGCTCACCGGCTGCTCGGACGTGCGCCGCTCCATCGGCCTCGACCGCCAGAGCCCCGACGAGTTCTCCGTCGTCTCCCGCGCGCCGCTGACGCTGCCGCCCAGCCTCCAGGCCAACCTGCCCAAGCCGCGCCCCGGCGCGCTGCGTCCGCAGGACTCCACCCCGACCCAGGTCGCCGCCGGCGCCGTGTTCGGCGGGTCCTCGCGCGGGGCGGCAAGCCCGGTCGGCAAGTCGGCCGGCGAGAACTCACTCGTCGCCCAGGCCAGCGCCCGCGACGGCATCGACCCGAACATCCGCAACAAGGTCGATCAGGAAACCACCCAGCTCACCGTCGCCGACAAGAGCTGGATCGACTCCCTGCTGTTCTGGCAGACGCAGGAGAAGCCCTTCTCCATCGTCGACCCCTCCAAGGAGCAGCAGCGCCTGCGCGAGGCCCAGGCCCAGGGCCGCGCCGTGGACGGCGCCGCCACGCCCACCATCGAGCGCAAGCGCAAGGCGCCGTTGGAAGGGTTGTTCTAAGCCGTTCGCCACACCAGTTTCGGGGGGCGCCTTCCGCAAGGGGGGCGCCCCTTTCGATTCCGGCCCTTTCTCCGGGGAGCCTTCATGCCCGCCGCCCATCCCGTCCGCCGCCTCGTCGCGGCGGGTCTGCTCGCCCTGACGGTCTCCGCGACCCCGCCGGCCCTCGCCGCCGAAAAAGGCGTGTTCTTCCCTGAAAGCTTCACGCTGGCCAACGGCATGCAGGTGGTGGTGATCCCGAACCGCCGCGTGCCGGTCGTCAACCACATGGTCTGGTACAAGGTCGGCGCCGCCGACGAGGAGCGCGGCGTCTCCGGCATCGCCCATTTCCTCGAACATCTGATGTTCAAGGGCACCGACGCGGTGCCGCCCGGCGCCTTCAGCCGCATCGTCGCCAAGAACGGCGGGCGCGACAACGCCTTCACCTCCTACGACTACACCGCCTACCACCAGAACGTCGCCCGCGACCGGCTGGAGTTGGTGATGCGGATGGAGGCCGACCGCATGGCGAACCTCAAGCTGACCGACGCGGTGGTCTATCCCGAGCGCGACGTCATCATCGAGGAACGCCGCCAGCGGGTGGAGAACGAGCCGGCAGACCGCATCGGCGAGCAGATCAACGCCACCATGTTCGTCCACCACCCCTACGGCACCCCGGTGATCGGCTGGCCGCAGGAGATGGCGAACCTGACCCGCGAGGAGGCCGAGCGCTTCTACAAAACGTGGTACGCGCCCAACAACGCCATCCTGGTGGTGTCCGGCGACGTGTCCGCCGACGAGTTGAAGCCGCTGGCCGAGAAGTATTACGGCGCCATCCCCGCCCGCCCGGTGCCCGAACGCCGCCGCGTCGTCGAGCCGCCGATCTCGGCCGAGCGCCGCGTCACCCTGCGCGACGCCGAGGTGCGGCAGCCTTCGGTGCGGCGGACCTGGATCGCGCCCTCCTACCGGCTCGACCCGGACAAGCAGGCCTACCCGTTGCAGGTGCTGGCCGAGATCATGAGCGGCGGCTCGACTTCCCGCCTCTACCGCAGCCTCGTGGTGGAGCAGAAGATCGCCACCTCGGCGTGGCTCGGCTACGGCCCCGGCGCCTGGGACATGGGCACGCTGAGCGTCGGGGCCACCCCCGCCGCCGGGGTGGAGATGGACAAGCTGGAAACCGCGCTGTGGGCGGAGATCGCCAAGGTGGTGGAGACCGGCGTGACCGAGGAGGAGGTCGCCACCGCCCGCAAGCGCATGCTGGCCGAGGCGGCCTACGCCCGCGACAGCCTGACCGGCCCGGCGCAGACGCTGGGATCGGCGCTCGCCACCGGCCAGAGCCTGGACGACGTGGAGAACTGGCCGGTGCGCATCGACGCGGTGACCGCCGCGCAGGTGAACGCCGCCGCCCGCGCCGTGCTGAGCCAGACCAACCACGTCACCGGGCTACTGCTGCCGCTCCAGGGAAAGGACAGCTGAGGATGAGCGCGCTTCAACGGACCAAATCCCTGTTCGCCGTAGGACTCATGGCCTTCACGCTGCTCGCCCTGCCCGCCGCCCCGCCCGCCCACGCGATGGACATCAAGCGCGTGGTCAGCCCCGGCGGGATCGAGGCGTGGCTGGTCGAGGACCACAAGGTGCCCGTGCTCGCGCTCGAATGGACCTTCGAGGGCGCCGGCTCCACCGACCCACAGGGCAAGGGGGGCCTCGCCCGGCTCGTGTCCAACACGCTGGACGAGGGGGCCGGCCCCTATGATTCGCAGGCGTTCCAGGGCCGCCTGCAGAACGACGCCATCGCGCTCAGCTACAGCGCCGGGCGCGACGGCTTCGGCGGCTCCCTGCGGACCCTCAGCGACCGCCGCGACGAGGCGTTCGAGCTGACCCGCCTGTCGATGGCCGAGCCGCGCTTCGAGCCCGAGGCTCTCGACCGGATGCGCGCCGCCGTCGCGGCCAGCCTCAAGAACGATCTGGCCGATCCCAACTACGTCGGGCGCCGGCTGTTCTACAGCACCGCCTACCCCGGCCACCCCTACGGCGACGAGATCCGCGGCTCGCTAGACAGCTTGGCCCGCATCACCCCCGACGACCTGAAGGGCTTCGTGAAGAGCCAGTTCGGCCGCGACAATCTGGTGGTGGCGGCCTCGGGCGACATCGCGCCGGAGGATCTTGGCAAGGCGCTCGACCGCATCTTCGGCGGGCTGCCGGCCAAGAGCGCCGTCACCCCGATCGCCGACGTGGCGCCCAAGGGGCTGGGCGAGACCATCCTCGCCCCGCGCCCGACCGCGCAGACCGTCATGCTGATGGGCCAGCCCGGCGTCAAGCGCGACGATCCCGACTGGTACGCCGCCAGCGTGATGAACTACGTGCTGGGCGGCGGCGGCTTCGGCTCGCGGTTGATGGAGGAGGTGCGCGAGAAGCGCGGCCTCAGCTACGGCGTCTACAGCTACCTGATCCCGATGGACCACACCGCGCTGGTGATGGCGAGCGGTTCCACCATGAACGCCAAGGCCGGTCAGGCGCTCGACATCATCCGCCAGGAATGGGCGCGCATGGCCAAGGACGGCCTGACCGACGAGGAACTGGCCGACGCCAAGACCTACCTCACCGGCTCCTTCCCGCTGCAGTTGGGCTCGACCCAATCCATCGCCCGCACCTTGCTGCAGGTCCAGCGCGACCGGCTGGGGATCGAGTATCTCGGCCAGCGCGACCGCTACATCAACGCGGTGACCCAGGACGACATCCGCCGCGTCGCCAAGCGCCTGCTCGACCCCGCCAAGCTGCTGACCGTGCTGGTTGGCCGCCCGGAAGGCGTCACCCCGACCAAGACGGTGGAAGGCGGAAGCTGACGGGGCTTTTTTCTCTGAAAGCGCTGCCCAGGAGCCCCTCTCCCCTTGCGGGAGAGGGGTTGGGGTGAGGGGTGCGCAAATCTTTCCGCCTGCGGCGGAATACCCCTCATCCCAACCAGCAGTGCTTGCGGTCGCCTTTGGCGCCCTCCAGCCCTGCCCCTCAAGGGGAGAAGGGCTCTACCCTGCCCCACCAGCTTCAGATCACGCCAGATCGGGCTGGCTGCCGGGGAAGCGCGGGTCGCTCGGGTCCACCGGGTGACCCGGCACCTTGCCGGGGATGATCCCGATCTGGTCGGAGCGGCCGTCGGGCTCACGCTGTTCCTCGCGTTCCTCGGGCGTGGGGACCAACGGCAGGTCGGGCTTGTCGGCTCCGGGCTTGTCGGACATGGCTTCCTCCATCGTGTTGCGTGGAGGAGGAACACCGGCCACCCAGACAAGTTGCCTAGCCCATCCGTGAGCCTCCTCTCGCGCGTTTTGGCGCGTGGCCGCTGACGCCACCCGGTGTTAGGCTTCGCGCGCCGCGTAAGGACCATCGCGCTCAAGGAGTCCAAAGCATCATGACCGCGCTCACTTCCTCGCCCGCCTGGGCGGCGCTTTCCCGGCACCGCCAGGATCTCGGCGACACCCACATGCGCGACCTCTTCGCCGCCGATCCCGGCCGTTTCGACGCCTTCTCGCTGGAGGCGGCGGGGCTGTTCCTGGACTATTCCAAGAACCGGATCACCAAGGACACGCTCGGCCTGCTGCTCGACCTCGCCCGCCAGCAGGACGTCGAGGGTTGGCGCGACCGCATGTTCGCCGGCGAGCCGATCAACCTCACGGAGAACCGCGCGGTTCTGCACACCGCGCTGCGCAACCGCTCCGACCGCCCGGTGCGGGTGAAGGACCGCGACGTGATGCCGGCGGTCCGCGCCGTGCTGGAGCGCATGGACGCCTTCGCCACCGCCGTGCGCGACGGGGTGTGGACGGGCTACACCGGCCAGCCGATCACCGACGTGGTGAACATCGGCATCGGCGGTTCCGACCTCGGCCCGGTGATGGTGACGGAGGCGCTGAAGCCCTTCGCCCACCCCCATGTGGCGCTGCATTTCGTCTCCAACGTCGACGGCACCCATCTGGCCGAGACGCTGAAGTGGCTGGACCCCGACACGACCCTGTTCATCGTCGCGTCCAAGACCTTCACCACCCAGGAGACGCTGACCAACGCCCATTCGGCCCGCCGCTGGTTCCTGGACAGCGCGAAGGACGAGGCGCACGTCGCCAAGCACTTCGTCGCCGTCTCCACCAACGAGGCGGAGGTGGTGAAGTTCGGCATCGACCCGGCCAACATGTTCGGCTTCTGGGACTGGGTTGGCGGCCGCTACTCGCTGTGGTCGGCCATCGGCCTGCCCATCGCCATCGCCATCGGGCCGGAGCGCTTCGCCGAGCTGCTGTCCGGCGCCCACGCCATGGACGAGCATTTCCGCACCGCCCCGCTGGAGCGCAACATGCCGGCGCTGCTGGCGCTGCTCGGCGTCTGGTACCGGAATTTCTGGGACGCCTCGTCCATCGCGGTGTTGCCCTACGACCAGTACCTGCACCGCTTCGCCGCCTATCTCCAGCAGTTGGACATGGAGAGCAACGGCAAGTCGGTGACCCGCGACGGCCAGCCGGTCGACCACGCCACCGGCCCCGCCCTGTTCGGCGAGCCGGGGACCAACGGCCAGCACGCCTTCTACCAGTTGATTCACCAGGGGACCTCGCTGATCCCCTGCGACTTCATCGCGCCGGCGACCACCCACAACCCCATCGGGGCGGAGGCTGGAGCGCATCACCGCATCCTGCTGTCCAACGTCTTCGCCCAGGCCGAGGCGCTGATGCGCGGCAAGACCGCCGAGGAGGTCCGCGCCGAGATGACCGCCAGCGGCAAATTGTCGCAGGACGAGGTGGAGGCGCTGGTCCCCCACCGCGTCTTCCCCGGCAACCGGCCGTCCAACACGATCCTGATGAAGAGCCTGACCCCGGCCGCGCTGGGCGCCCTGATCGCGCTCTACGAGCACAAGGTCTTCGTGCAGGGAATCGTCTGGAACATCAACAGCTTCGACCAGTGGGGCGTGGAGTTGGGCAAGCAGCTCGCCAGCACGATCCTGCCGGAACTGGAAGCCGGGACGAAGGACGGCGCGCATGATGCGTCCACCGCCGGGCTGATGGCGTGGTGGCGGGCCAACCGCTGACCGGCGTCTGAGGCGCAAGCGGAGCGGGAATGTCCGGCGCGGGGTATGCCGGAACATTCCCCTCCACGCGGGGGTTGAAGGGGCAACGCTGACTTACACCAGCCCTTTCCGGAGACCCGCCATGTCCACACGCTTCCGCCTCGCGGCCCTGATATTCGGGATGACCAACGCCGTGCTGTTCGGCGCCGGCATCCTCCTGGTGGTCACCGTTCCCGAACTGATGGAACAGGCCATCACGCTGATCCCCATCGTGGTCGCGCTGAGCTTCCTCATCGCGGCGCCCATCGCTTGGTTCCTGGCGCCGCGCCTGCGCCTGCGCTTCTGGCGTGGTCGCGAGGACGAACAGCAGCGCCGCCCGATCCGCCGGGCGCCCCTCTGACGACAGCGAGCGGCGGGATGGGGAAACGCCCCATCCCGAGGGCTCGGCCCAAGGCTTCGGAAAATCCGGCAGCCTCGCGCGGCGTGTTGAAGCCTTATATTGATAAGGAATCGAAGTTATTCCCTTTTTGGTTGCCCATCCGCTCGAGACACGTCCATAATCGGGGCGGCCCGGAGGCGAACGCAGGGAAAAGAAACATGGTTCAGTTCACTGTCACGGACCGTGTCATCGACAGCAAAACCCTCAAATTCCTCCCCCGCCACGACGACCGGCCCGCATCGGCCACGGAAAGCGCCCCCCTGCCGCCCCAATCCCCGGAACGGGGGAGCAACGGGGACAGCGTCACGCTTTCCGACGACGCCAAAGCGTTGATGGAGCAGGCGAAAGCCACCGCCAGGGGCCAGTTCACCCTCACCACGGGCGAACTGGAGACCCGAATTCCGGGTTTCGATTCCCGGAAATTCACGCCGGCCTACAAGAACGCCGAGCAGGACTACATGGAACGGATGCGCGCCTACAACACCGAGCGCGAGACGTTCTTTGAGGAAAAGCTTGGGATGAAGGTCGGCCTGATCGGCGGTGCCGCGTTCGGTGTCCTGGACCGTCTTGCCGCGCATCAGGGAATCCTCAAGCCGCCAGTGCCCGACGCCCTGCTGGAGGCCGGTTGGAGCGATCCGTTCGAAGCGGACAAGGACTCCCCCACGGGGGTGCTCGGCATCGGCATCCCTGGAACGGACCGCTCCTTGACCATCACCTTCGACCGGACCGCCTCGATTCCGCCCGACACCAAGCTGAAGCTGGCGGGATTGACGCAGGACGGTTCCGACAACGGTCCCCTGCTGGGCCGGATCCGGACCGGCGCTTTGGGCAAGCTGACCAATTGGGACGCGGCGGCGGGCAACACCGTCCACGCCGTCACGGACGGAACCAAGGGACCGAACGCGAAGGTCCTGGCGACAATCTCGTCCCATGGCATGGACGACGAGGCCAGACGGCACGCCCTGTCGCTGCTGGGTGTGCTCCGGAACTTTATGGAAGCGCCGTAAGCGATCCGTCTCCCTGGCGATGCGGAAAGCCGTTCCGTACCGGCCGCCCCGCCGACGGCCAAAGCGGCTCTTGAAACCGCCTGGATTCATTGCATTTATCAAGATTGTGCCCTGTCCGCGCGCCACGCGCGTCTGGACGCTCGAACGGCGGTGGCGGTTGTCTCTTGGCGGTTCAATCCTCTTCAGGGCACAGTGGCATCCAACCCCGCCCGCGCACCCATCTCACCCTCATCTGAAAGTTTGGAGCGTTCATGGAGGCTTCGATCCCCGCCAACGAGCAGGACCGACTGGCCGCGCTTCGTCGTTTTGAACTGCTCGACACCCCGCCGGAAGACGCTTTCGATCACATCACCCGGTTGGCCGCGAAGCTGCTGAACGTTCCCATCGCGCTGGTTTCGCTGATCGATCAGGACCGTCAATGGTTCAAGTCCCATCTGGGCCTTGCCGTGCGCGAGACCGCCCGCGAATTCGCCTTTTGCGCGCACGCCATCCATGGCGACGACGTCTTCATGGTCGAGGACGCGACCCTCGACCCGCGCTTCTCGAACAATCCCCTGGTCACCGAGGATCCCGGCATCCGCTTCTACGCGGGCGCCCCTCTGCGCACCTCGGACGGACTGAACCTCGGCACCATCTGCGTGATCGACCGGGTTCCGCGCCCGGTCCTGGCGCCCGACGAGCAGGAGGCGCTCCGCAACCTCTCCTCCATGGTGATGATGCTGATCGAGGCGCGGCAGGCCGTCGGCTATCTCCATCCGGTGACGGGGCTGTCGAACCGCTTCCGGTTCCTCAAGGACATCGACAATGTCCTGAAGCAGGACGGGCCGGCAGCATCGCGGACCGGCGTGGTCGTCTTCGACACGGCCGCCTCCGACCAGTACGCGACGCTGGCGCGCAGCCTGGGGCAGGTCATGGCCGATTTGTTCGAGGTGGCGGCGGCCCGGCGCATCGGCGATGCCCTCCCCGGCCGCCCGAAGCTCTACCATCTGTCCGCCGCACGCTTCGGATGCATCCTGCCCTTGCCTGACGACGCGGGGCTCGAACCCTGGCTGGACGCCGCGACCGCCGGGCTTGGGGCGCCGATCCTGTGCCAGGGCGTGCCGATCGCCACCTCGAACGGCACCGGAGTCGCCCTCTTCCCGAGCGATGGCGCGAACGCGCTGGAGCTTCTGCGGGCCGCGACCACCGCCGCGCATCAGGCGATGGAAGGCAAGACCCCCTGGTGCCGCTACGACGCGGCCCAGGACCACGCGTCCCAGCGGGCCTTCCACCTGCTCCGCGACATGGTGCCGGCGGTCGCCGCCACGGACCAGTTCAGGATCGTCTACCAGCCGAAGATCGACTTGGCGACCCGGCAGTGCGTGGGGTCGGAGGCCCTGCTGCGCTGGGTCCACCCGGACCTCGGCCCGATCTCCCCGGCGGAGTTCATCCCCTTGGCGGAGCGGACGGCCTTCGTCCGGCCGATCACCGACTGGGTCCTGAACGTGGTTCTGGCCCAGGTGGCCCAGTGGGAAAAAGCGGGGATCCGGCTGCGCACCTCGATCAACCTGTCGATGCTCGACCTCGAAGCCGACGATTTCAGCAACCGCATCACCGCCTTGCTCGACCATTACGGCGTTTCGCCGGACCTCATCGACTTCGAGGTGACGGAGAGCGCGCTGATGAAGGATCGCGGCAAGGTCAACCGGCAGTTCAAACGGATCCGCCAGCTTGGGATCGAGTTCGAGATCGACGATTTCGGCACCGGGCAGAGCGCCCTGTCCTACCTGAAATACATTCCGGCCTCGGTGGTGAAGATCGACAAGCTGTTCGTCCAGGCACTCACCACGGACCGGAACGACCAGATCATGGTACGCTCCACCATCGACCTCGCCCACGAGCTTGGGTACCGGGTGGTGGCGGAGGGAATCGAAACCGTCGAGGTCTACGACTGGCTGCGCACCCATGGCTGCGACATCGGCCAAGGCTACCTGATGTCGCGCCCGCTGGAGGCCCCGGCCTTCGAAGCGTGGCTTCGCGCCGGGGGCTTCTCGGGACAGCCGCAAAAGACTCTCTGCGGAGCGAACGCCGGCAACGACTGAGCGCCTGGCGTTCGCCCTCACGGGAAAGGGGACCGATTGAGCGGTCCCCGATCCTTACGCCGCCAGCGCGTTGCGGGTGTGCAGCGCGATCATCCGTTCCTCGTCGGTCGGGATGACGTAGACCGGGATGCGGCTGTCACCCGAGGAGATTTTCGCCGCGTTGGCCGTGTTGGCCGCCGCGTCGATGCTCACCCCCAGCCAGGCCAGCTTCTCAGCCACCAGCGCCCGCACCGGGGCGGAGCGCTCGCCGATGCCGGCCGTGAAGACCAGCGCGTCGATGCCGCCCATCGAGGAGGCCAGAGCGCCCGTCTCCTTGGCGATGCGGAAGCCGAACAGTTCCACCGCCTCCTGGGCGTGCGGGTCGGCGCTCTCCAGCAGGGCGCGCATGTCGTTCGACACGCCCGACACGCCGAGCAGCCCCGACTTGTTGTAGAGCAGCTTTTCGATGGCGCCGGCGTCCATCCCCTTCTCGCGCATCAGGTAGATCAGCACGCCGGGGTCGATGGCGCCGCAGCGGGTGCCCATCGGCAGACCGTCGAGCGCCGTGAAGCCCATCGTGCTGTCCATGCTGCGCCCGGCGTGGAGCGCGCACATGCTGGCGCCGCTGCCCAGATGCGCCACCACGACCCGCGCGTCGGCCAGTTCCGGCGCGATCTCCGGCAGGCGGCGGGCGATGTACTCGTAGCTCAGGCCGTGGAAGCCGTAGCGGCGCACGCCCTCGTCGGTCAGGTCGCGCGGAATGGCGAACATGCCGGCCTGCCAGGGCTGGCCCCGGTGGAAGGCGGTGTCGAAGCAGGCGACCTGCGGCAGTTCCGGATGCGCCTCGGCCAGCGCGCGGATGGCGGCAAGGTTGTGCGGCTGGTGCAGCGGGGCCAGCGGAACCAGCCCCTCCAGCTCATCCAGCACCGCCGGGGTGATGCGGACCGGGGCGGCGTGGCGGATGCCGCCATGCACCACCCGGTGGCCGGCGGCGACCAGCGTCGCCCCGTCCAGCCGGGCCTCGATCCAGTCGAGCAGGTAGGCGAGCAGCGCGGTGCGGTCGGACGCCTCGCCCGGCTGCCACGCCTTGCCCTCCAGCGGCTTGCGGTCGATGTCCTTGGCCTCGAACACCGGCGCGGTGCCGATGCCCGAGATCTGGCCGTTGATGGCCGCCACCGGGTCGCCGGCCCCGCTGTCGCGGAAGACCGAGAATTTCAGGCTCGAAGACCCGGCGTTGATGACGAGGATGGCCTTGGTCATGGCGTCCTCCTCACTCGGCGGCCGAGGCGGCGCCACGGCGTCGGGCGGCGGCGGACAGCACCGCGACGGCGCAGGAGGCCAGACGGGTGCGGACGTTGTCGGCGCGGCTGGTCAGGATGATCGGCACGCGGGCGCCGAGCACGATGCCGGCGGCGTCGGCGTGGGCCAGGAAGGACAACTGCTTGGCCAGCATGTTGCCGGCCTCCAGGTCGGGGACCAGCAGGATGTCGGCCTTGCCCGACACGTCGGACGTGATGCCCTTGGTGATCGCGGCCTCGCGGCTGATAGCGTTGTCGAAGGCCAGCGGGCCGTCGAGGATCCCGCCGGTGATCTGGCCGCGGTCGGCCATCTTGCACAGCGCGGCGGCTTCCAGCGTCGAGGCGATCTTCGGGTTCACCGTCTCGACCGCCGACAGGATGGCGACGCGCGGCACCTCGACGCCCAGCACCTTGGCGAGGTCGATGGCGTTCTGGACGATGTGGACCTTGTCCTCCAGCGTCGGGTAGATGTTGATCGCCGCGTCGGTGATCAGCAGCGGGCGCGGGTAGGTCGGCACGTTCATCACGAAGACGTGGCTGAGGCGCCGGCCGGTGCGCAGGCCGGTCTCCTTGCGGACGACCTCGCCCATCAGCTCGTCGGTGTGCAACGAACCCTTCATCACAGCCTCGACCTCGCCGGTGCGGGCCAGACGGACGCCGGTCTCGGCCGAGGCGTGGCTGTGCGGCACGTCGATGATGCGGAAGCGGGAGATGTCCAGCCCGAAGGTCTCGGCGACCGAACGGATCTTGGATTCCGGACCGACCAGGATCGGGTCGATCAGGTTGGCCTCGGCGGCCTCGACGGCGCCGCGCAGCGAGCTTTCGTCGCAGGGATGCACGACGGCGGTCGGCACCGGCGGCAGCGCCTCGCACTTCTTCAGCATCAGCTCGTGGCCGTCGTGCCGGATGACCTGCACCTGCGGCAGTTCGGTGACGGCGCGGCGGACCTTCTCGGTCGGGGCGATCACCTCGGCGACGCCGGACAGCACGGTCTTGCCGTCCTGGTTGGCGGCGAGGCAGTCGAACACCACCGTCTTGCGCTCGGGATCCTTGGACTTGGCGGTGACGGTGACGGTGACGATGTCGCCCAGCAGCACCGGGCGCTGGAAGCGCAGATCCTGCCCGACATAGACGGTCCCAGGGCCGGGCAGCAGCGTGCCCAACACCGCCGAGATCAGCGACCCCGACCACATGCCGTGCCCGACCACCTTGTGGTCGTCGGCGTAGCTCTCGTCGATGTGCGAGGGGTTCAGGTCACCGGACACCGTGGCGAACAGCTCGATGTCGGACATGGTCAGACGGCGCGACAGGCTGGCCTGCTGCCCGATCTGGATTTCGTCGAACGTGATGTTTTCGATCATGGTGCTGCCGTTGTTGCCGGTCGGAACGGTGCCGCTGCGGCCGTAGAGGTCGGACGCGAGGGCGGCGGTGACGGTGTCCATCTCAAGCTCCTAAAAGGATCGCGGCGCCGGACGCCCGGTGTTTCCCGGTCCGGTTTTGGGCCGTGTCCTCCCGATCCCGGTTCCTTCGAAAAGGCCTGGACCCGTGTTGTTGGGTTCCTTCGAAACGGAACCAAAAGCTGTCAAGGAAAGGCGCCCAATAAGGCGGCTTCCATGCGGCGCCATAAATAGCGCCGAACCCCCCGCCGCCCAATGACCTATGTCAAAAGACCTTGTTAAGCCGTTGTTACAGCAAAGTTACTAAGTTCTTTTCGGAAAACTGAGCAGTCGCAGCATAGCGGAAACTTGCGCAACCGGAACGGGGAAATCCCACCCCATCACGAGACTGCCACGATTTTGCAACGCGGGGAATGGATTACGCCCGCGCACAACGGGCGTCAGACCATGGATTCCGCCCGCAGGACCAGCGGAACGCTGATGGAGAACACCGTGCCCCGCCCCACGCGGGACTGAACCGTCACCGGGTGGTCGAGGATCTGCGCGGTGCGGCGCACGATGGACAGGCCGAGGCCAAGGCCGCCCGTGCTGTCGCGCCGGTCGGTGCCGCAGCGGTAGAAATCCTCGAAGATGGCCGACATCTGGTCGGCCGGTATGCCCGGACCGGTGTCCCAGACCTCGATCGCCAACCGGTCGCCCCGGCGACGGCATCCCATCAGGATGCTCCCCCGCTCCGTGTAGCGGAGCGCGTTGACCAGCAGGTTGCGCAGCATCCGCTCCAGCAGGATCGGGTCGCTGCACACCCGCGCCGACGACGGCACGGCGCGCAGCGTCAGGCCGCGTTCGAGGGCCTGCTCGGCGATCTCCGTCACCAGCCGGGACAGGATCTCGTGGACGTCGAACTCGATCACGCGGGGCTGGACGTTCCCCGCCTCCAGCGCCGAGGTGTCGAGCAGCGCGGAAAGCAGCGCGTTTCCGGCGGTCAACGCCTCCCCCAGCTTGCCGGCGATTTCCAGATGCTGGGGATCGGTCAGCTTGCTGACCAGGATGTGATGGAACAGGCTCATGGCCTGGAAGGGTTGGCGCAGATCGTGGCTGGCCGCCGCGAGGAAGCGGGATTTGGCTTGGTTGGCGTGTTCCGCCTCGCCATGGGCGTCGGCCAGCGCCTGCCGGATTTCCCAAGCCTCGGTCACGTCGATGGCGGCCGAGAACAGCCCCGACACGGCGCCCGAATCGTCGTGCATCGGCTCCACGGAGAGGTCGAACACCTTCCTCTGCCCGCCGACGGTCAAAGGAACCTCCTGGCGAACGCCGATTCCCGTCTCCAGCACCGGCCGCTTGATCGCGTCCAGCAACGCCGCGTCCTCCGCGTCGTACAGGTCGGCGTGGCTGTGCCCGATCAGATCCTCCGGCATGCGGGCGGCCTGTGGACTGTAGATCCAGAGATAGCGCAGGTCGCGGTCCTGGCTGAACAGGGCCACTCGCGAGTGGCGGAGCGCGAGGCGGAAACGTTCCTCGCTCTCGCGCAGCGCGCGGGCCATGGCGGCGCGTGCGCGGGCTTCCCTCTGCAACAGGCGCTTGGCGCACGCCTCGCGCCGGACATAGCCGACCAAACCTCCGGTCAGCAGCAGCCCGCACCCCAGAATCATCCAGGCCGACCGGTTCTGCGGACCGAACAGCGACGGTGGCTGCGGCACCACCAGCAGACGCCAGGACCGGCCACCGAAGCCTATCCCATGCGCGATGGCCGGGGTTTCGGCCAGCCTCTCCATGGGCAAGGGCGCGAAGGGCTCGCTCCGCTCCAGCGCGCCGGGACGGGCCGCGAGAACCCGCGTCGCCGACGCGGTCCAGCCGCCGATCAGATAGGCGTCGCCGACGCTCAACCCCACCTGTCCGGCGGCGGCGTTCAACAGTTGGTCCAGTTGGAACGTTGCCCACACATAGCCGGTGAGCGCGTTGCAGCGCGCCTCGCCGCCCGCGCCCTGCGTGTCGCGCGCGTAGACCGGTAGGAAAGCGGTGGCCGCCCCCGGAGCGGAGGCATCGGCCAGCGCGGACGCGGCGTCCGTCGCGACGATATCGCCGGACCGGCAGGCCCGGGACAGAAGCGCTGCGCGGTCCGGCGAGGACGTGATGTCCAGGCCGATCAGGCCTTCGGCGGCGCCAGACGGTTCGACCAGCAGGTTGACATGCAGGTGCTGGGCCGCCAAAGCCGCCGGACCGGTGCCAAGGCGCAGCCTGAAGCCCGGCTGGCCTTCCGCCCTCATCGCGCTTTCCAGCGACGGCGCTTCGGAGGCTGGAATCCGACGCGCCCAAGCCACGGCGCGCAGGGCCGGGTATAGGGGCAGCAGCGGTTCAGCCAGCATGGCAAAACCGCTTCGCGTGACCGGCGCGGTCCCGGCGAGCGGCCCACTCAGGGCACGCAGGAGCAGGACGTGGCGGTCGATGTACTCCTTTAGCGTGTCGTGCAACTGGGCGGCCTGACGTTCGGCCAGCGCGTGCTCCGCATCCCACGAGGCTTGGCGCACCAGAAGAAAGGCCGCCAGCGACAGCAGCACACCCGCCGCGACCATCACCGGCACAGCCGGCGTGCTCCCCTCCGTCCACCACCCTATCGATGCCATGCCGCCGCCGCCCCCGCGCCCTGCCGCATTTCGAACATTCGTGCCTGGGATAACCGTAACAAAGTTACCAAGAGTGATTGTAGCAAAGCCAGGGCGAGAGACCCCAAACAAAAACAGCCTATCCACCGAAAGGATGACACGATTCCGTGAGGAAACGAGATAAACAGACAGACAATAAAGTCAACCTGTCAGGAAATGACGATATTTGTCGATCTCTTCCAGAAATATTGCAATTTTGACATTATCGTGTGGAGCCATAATGGAAGATATCATTTATGGACTTCCAGAATCCCGACTCAGAAGCCGCGACACCGCAACACGGAGCGCCAGCGGAGCGATTGGTTTGTGCAGCAAAGTGTACCCAGACAAGCGCGCCTCCCGCAGCCGTTTGGGATCGGTGTCCCCGGTCAGGATCATGCCGGGCACCGGCTGGCCGAGAAGCTGGACGATCTGGCGGATGGCGACGATCCCGTTGGCCGTTCCCTTAAGGCGCAGGTCGGAGATGATCAGATCCGGCGGTTGCGGCGCCGGGCCGAGCCGCTCGACGGCGCCGTCGTAGGATTCGGCGGCGAGCACCGCACAGCCCCATTGGCCGAGCAGCGCCTCCAGCGCGGCCAGCACCATCGGATCGTCCTCGATGAGCAGGACGCGGGCGCGGCTGATGTCCGGAACGTCCTGGTTCGCCTGGGGCGCCGGGGTGTAAGCGCGCCCCACCCCCTCCCCATCGGCAGCCCGGGGAACGGTGACGGCGAAGAGGGTGCCGCGCCCCTCGACCGAGCAGACCTCCAGGCGCAGGCCGAGCCGCCGGGCCAGCCCGCGCGCCAGGGCCAAGCCGAGGCCGAGCGTGCCGGGGCCGTCGCCGGCCGGCCGCTCCAGCTCGTCTCTCAGGGCTTGAAGCTGGACCGGCGTCAGACCGCGCCCGCTGTCCCACAGCTCCACGCGCACGCCGTCGCCGCGCGGGCGGCAGCCCAACACCACGCGCCCTCGCGGCGTCTGGCGCAGCGCGTTGGCGATCAGCCCATGCAGCAGCCGTTCCAACAGTCCCGAGTCGGTGTGGACGATGGCCGAGCAGGGCATGACGGTGAAGCGGGACCCGCGCTCCGCAAAGCGCGGCACCACGTCGAGCGCCAGCCGCATCAGCACGCCGTTGATCGCCTGCGGCCGGGTTTCCGGCTCGATCAGCCCGGCTTCCAGCCGTACCAGATCGAAATGGCCGTCCACCATGCTCCGCATCGATTCGACAGCCTGCGCCATCGAGCGCAGCAGGTCGCGCGCGGCACGGTCCGCCGTCATCCGCCCGTCGAGCGTGCCGATCAGAAGCGACATGGCGGCCAGCGGCTGGCGCAGGTCATGGCTGGCCGCTGCGAACAGCCGGCCCGACAGATCGCTGGACCGGACCGGCGGCGGCACGGCCTTGCCGACGACCCGCAGGAAACCGCCGCCAGCCAGCGCCGCGTCGACGCACTGCGCCCCGTCGAACAGGGGCTGGAGCGCGGCCAGTTCCGCCCCGGCGACCAGAAGCCTGGAGGCGCCGGGAAGGGCGGCGGCGTCCGCCGTCCAGCCCTGCAGACGCCCCTCGCCGTCGAAGACCAGCGTGGGATCGCCGCTCCGGCTCTGCTCCATGCCCTTTGCACCGCCGCTTCCGGCGTCGCCTTGGCTGCCGTCCATGGTCACGGCTATCCATCCCGTCTTTCGCGCACCCGATGCAAAACAGTACGAGCCGCCCAACCCTTTGGAAAGCCAGCCATTCGTTAGACTGAAGTCCGCAAGAAGGGCCGTGGCGGATACGGAAAGATCGCTATTTTCTCAAATTTTATGTAAAAGTGTATTCTGTCCAAATCCCGTTTCAATTCGTCAAATATTCAGAGCGGATTCCATAATTCTCTTTATGGATTCTTAGGACTAGTGCGCGACGATCCCCGCATGGATAACGATACGGAAGCCTGGACCCGCGATCAACTCTCTGGCGATCGGACCTCCGATGGCCCGGCGACGGCCAGCATGTCCAACGTCGTCTTGCCACAACCGCCCGATGATCTTTCCACGGCGACCATCGCTCTGCTGGCCGACGCCGTGGGGATTTTCGCCGCGCTGCGCGGCGACGACGGCGCGGTCATCGACTTCGAATGGCGGCTCGCCAACCCGGCGGCCGAGACCCTGATCGGACACGGCCGGCTGACCGGTCGGCGGCTGCGCGGCGACGACCTCGTCCCTTGCTGCGCGGAGCTGTTTGCCGCCCTCGTCGCGGCGCTGGATGGGCCGGTGACCCGCACCCTCGATCTCCAGGGGAAGGGTCAAGCCGTGGTCGGGCGCTGGCGCCTATCGGCTTCGCCCTTTCCCGGCGGGGTCTGCGCGACACTGGCCGATCTCGGCCCCGACCGGCCGTCGATGGCCGAAACCCTGGCGACGGCGCTGGAACACGGCGCCGAAAGCTTCGCGCTGTTCGACGCGGACGACCGCCTGATCCATGCCACCGGCCGGCTGAAGCGTTTCTTGCCGGAGCTGGCCGATCTGCTGGTCCCCGGCGTCACCTTCGAGGCGCTGGTCCGCCGCACCGCCTGGATGGATGGCGCCCTCTCCACGGAGGCCGGACGCGAGCGCTGGGTGGAGGCCCGGCTGGCCAACCATCGCCACCCGGACAAGCCCTTCACGATGCGGGGCCAGGACGGGCGCTGGATTATGGTGCGCGAACAACGGCTTCCCGACGGCGGAGTCCTGGTCATCCACGCCGACGTCACGCCGATCAAGCAAACCGAGGAAGGCATCCGCACCCGCGAGGCCGAAGCCCGCGCCGCCCGGCGCGAGGCCGAACGCGCCAGCCGGGCCAAGAGCGACTTCCTCGCCCATATGAGCCACGAGCTGCGCACGCCCCTGAACGCCGTCCTGGGCTTTTCCGAGCTGCTGATGTCGGAGGCGTTCGGGCCGCTCGGCAGCGCGCGCTACCGCGCCTACGCCAACGACATCCACGACAGCGGCGCGCATCTGCTGGCGCTGATCGACGACATCCTCGATCTGTCGCGCATCGAGGCCGGACGCATGCCGCTGTCCGACGAGAACGTCGACGTCACCGCCCTGTCCCGGCAGGCCTTGACCATGCTGCGCGAGAAGGCGGCCGGAAAGGGCGTGACGCTGTCCACCGACATCGCCGCCGATTTGCCGCTGCTGCTGGGTGACCAGCGCGCGGTTCGCCAGATGCTGGTCAACCTGCTGAGCAACGCCGTGAAATTTACCCCGGCGGGCGGCCGGGCGATGGTGACGGCGTCGCTGATGCCGGATGGCGGCATCGGCATCATGGTGGCCGACACCGGCACCGGCATTCCCATCGACGACCTCGACCGCGTGCTGGAGCCGTTCGAGCGCTCCGACCTTGCCATCGCCCGCGTCACCGAGGGCACCGGGCTCGGTCTTCCCATCGTCAAGCGGTTGGTCGAACTGCATGGCGGACGGCTGGAACTGTTGAGCGAAATGGGCGTCGGCACCTCGGCGGTGCTGACCTTCCCACCCTCGCGCAGCCTGCCGCGCAATCTCTATCCGCCCCTGCCGCATTCGCATCGGCCTAACTTGGCTCAGCCCGCCGGGCGCCAGAATGCAAGCCACAAGGCCGATGTCCCCAAGACCGATGTCCCCAAGACCGGCGGCTGATTCCCCGTTCCCTTTTTGCCCCTTGGCTCCGGGTCCCGAAGCGGTCATTCTGCCGCCATGTTCCCGACCCGTTCCAGCGCGTCCCGCCCCATGCCCGACACCGCCACTTCTCTGCCCGCTCCCCGGCCCGAGCCCTTGGAGGACGCCGTTCCGTCCGGCCTCGCGGCCGGTGGGGCGGCGCCGATCTTCCGTGGCGTCCGCCGGGCGCTCGCCATGCGCGGCTTCGCCAGCCTGATGGAGTTTCGGCTCGCCTGCGGACGGCGCGCCGACGTGCTGGCGCTGGACGAGGCTGGCACCATCGTCATCGTCGAGGTCAAGAGCGGCGTCCCGGATTTCCGTTCCGACCAGAAATGGCCGGAATACCGTGACTGGTGCGACACCTTCTATTTCGCGGTGGACGACGCCTTTCCGACCGAACTCATCCCGGAGGATTGCGGGCTGATGGTCGCCGACGCCTACGGCGCCGAGGTGCTGCGCGAGGCCCCGCTCCGCAAGCTCGCCCCCGCCCGCCGCAAGACCCTGCTGCTGCGCGCCGCCTTGGCCGGGGCCGGGCGGCTGCACCGGATCGAGGACCCGATGTTCACCCAGGCGCCGCCCACGGTGTGAGCGCCCACGGTGTGAACAGGATGTGAGCCACCCGGCCGATGCGCGCCGCGCGCGAAACCGCTAGACTGTGCCGAGACGGACGGGGAGACGGACCAGCATGCGAGCGAACGGAACGGCGGGCCCCTTGCGCATCCTGCTGGCGGAGGACGAGGCGGTGAACCGCATGGCCGCCCTCGCCATGCTGCGCCGCGCCGGCCACACGGTGGTCGCCGTGGAGGATGGGCCATCCGC
Organism: Azospirillum doebereinerae; assembly: GCF_003989665.1. Lineage (GTDB taxonomy): Bacteria > Pseudomonadota > Alphaproteobacteria > Azospirillales > Azospirillaceae > Azospirillum > Azospirillum doebereinerae. Next base: position 134,740 of record NZ_RZIJ01000002.1, read on the forward strand.
CGTGGCCGCCGCCACCGGAGGCGTGGAGGGGGAAGGTTTCGACCTCGTCCTGATGGATCTTGGCCTTCCGGGCTTCGACGGGGACGAGGCGGTGCGCCGCATCAACGCCCGATCCAACGGAGCGGTGTCCGGACCGCGCATCCTGATGCTGACCGCCACCGCCACGCCCGGCGGGCTGGAGCGTTGCCAGGGTTGCGGCGCCGATGGCGTTCTATCGAAACCCTTGCGCCTCGACGCGCTGGAGGCGGCCCTGCGCGGCGAGACGCCGGTTGCCGTCGCCACCCCCGATGCTTTCGATCCCCGCGCCATCGCGCAGATGCGGGACCTGCTGCCGCCCGCCCGCGTGGCCGAATTGATCGGGAAGACCGCCGGCACCCTGCGCCAGTATCGCGTGACCCTGGCCGAGGCGTGGCGCGGCGCGGACCGGCCGATGCTCAGCATGATGGCGCACAAGGTGGCGGGCGTGTCGGCGCAGTACGGGTGCCTCGGCCTGAGGCGCGCGGCGCAGGCGCTCGAAGCGGCGGTGGAAGCCGGACCCCAGGATGTCGGTGTTTTCCTGGAGGCGCTGGACGCGGCCTATGGACCGGCCTTGGCCTATCTGGACGCCCGCGCGGCGGAAACCGCCGCCTTCTGAAAAAAAACGGGCGGCCCAGCCGCCCGAAGCCTTACAGCTTGTCGTTCGGGGAGACCGCCATGCAGCGGTGGCCATGCTTGTTCAGTGTCGCGCAGGCTTGGCGCGCTTCCTTTTCATCCATCCCGACCATGCGGGCGCGGTAGACCTTGTCCTTGCCGGTCTTGACCTCGGTGACCGTGTGCTTGGCGCCGCGCAGCAGGAAGGGCGCCTGCTTGGCCGCCTGCGTCAGGGCCTTCTGCCCGGCCGCCTTGCTGGAGAAGGCGCCGACCTGGATGCCCCAGCCGTTGCCCGACTTCCCGCCCGATGCGACGGGCGCGGCCGATGGTGCGGACACCTTCTGCACCGGCGTGGCCTTGCGCACCGCCAGCTTGCCCTTCGCCACGGGCTCGTCGTCGTTGTCGCCCTCGGCCTCCGGGGCGGCGCGCGACGAACGCTCGGCGCTGGCGACCAGCGGGCCGTCCTCGCGCCCGCGGTTGGGCTTGCCGAAGGCTTGGTCGAGCAGCGCCTCCATCCGGTTGTCGCGCGAGACCGCCGACTTGCCGCCCATCACCACGCCGACCAGCCGGCGCCCGTCGCGGGTGGCCGAGGCGGCAAGGTTGAAGCCCGAGGCCACCGTGTAGCCGGTCTTGATGCCGTCCATGCCCTCGTAACGGGACATCAGGTGGTTGTGGTTGGCCAGCGGCCGGCCGCCGTAGACGAAGCTGCGGCGGCTGAAATAGGGGTAGTATTTCGGGTGGTCGGCCAGCATGGCGCGCGACAGGATCGAGAAGTCGCGGGCGGTGGTGACCTGCTCCATGTTCGGCAAGCCGGACGCGTTGCGGAACAAGGTGTTGCGCATCCCCAGCTCGCGCGCCTTGCGGGTCATCATCTCGGCGAAGCGGGTTTCGCTGCCGCCCAGCGCCTCCGCCAGCACCACGGCGGCGTCGTTGGCCGACTTGGTGACCAGCCCGAGGATCGCCGTCTCCACCCGCAGGGACGAGCCGGCGCGCAGGCCGAGTTTGGTCGGCGACATGCTCTCCGCCCAGGAGGACACCGGCAGCGCCTGGTCCAGCGACAGGCGACCGTCGTCCAGCGCGTCGAAGGTCAGGTACAGCGTCATCATCTTGGTCAGCGACGCCGGATGGGTGACCGCGTCGGCGTCCTGCTCGTGCAGAACCTCGCCGGTGCGGGCGTCGACGATGATCGACGCCGCCTTGGCGGCCAGCGCCTCCGCCGAGGTCAGCAGGGCGCTCGAAAGAGCGGCGACGACGAACAAGGTCCGCGCCAAACGCCTCACGCTCCGCCCGCCATCCGCTTCCATCGCGCGAAAAGCGAATGGAAACAGTCCGGTACGAACGGTGCTGCGCGTTACTGTCATGATGGCCCCGCCGAAGGCTAATATTTGCCGCTTGGTGCAATGGTAAATTCGTGCCAAATCAGTGTCTAGCAGGAATTCGTTAATTTCTTGCTTTGGCTTTTCGGATGGTCTGTGACCAAAATGGGATGAGGACACGGCCAGACGGGCTATGCCGGGAACCAGCCGACCCCAGGCCCGCGTTCCCGTTTCGGCGGTGCAGGACCCGCGCGGCCGATCCCGTATCAGACGTTGCGCAGGCGAGGCAAGAGACGATGAGCCGCAGACACCGCGAACGTATCCACCGCGAACGCATCCGCCCCGGCCACGCCCTGGGCCCTGCTCTCTCCCTGGCGCTGGCCGCGCTGCTGGGGGGCTGCGCCGCCTTCGGCCCGACCGACAACCCGATCGCCCGCAAGCTGACGTGGTTCAGCTACCTGAACGGCGACGATCTGCGCGTCTCCTGCGGCAAGGAGGGCGCCGACCGGTTCCGGATGGTCTTCAACGCCGATTACAACCGCCATGTCCGCACCTACGACATCATCGGCGCCCCCGTGGAAAGCGGCGGCGGTGCGAAGATCGAGGCGAGGGTGATCGAGGCGACCGACCTCGCCCGGCTGAACCCGCTCGACCCGCTGTCGGCCGCGCGCGGGCGGACCGCGACGCTGCAGCTCAACCCTGGACAGTTCGCCAGCTTCATCGGGCGGCTGCGCGAGAGCGGCGCCTTCGAGCCGCCGCCGGACGGACTGCGCCTGCCGTCGAATGGAATCTATTGGCTGATCAACGGCTGCCGGGGCGGCCAGTGGTTCTTCTCCGCCCATCCCTACCCGTCCGGGCGCTTCACCGACGCCCGTTTTCTGGAGCCGTTGCAGCTCCTGGACGCCACCGGCATCCCCCTGCCCACGCTGCCCGATCCCGACGACGCCCCGCGCAGCCTGCCATCGGCCCATGAGCAGGCGGAAGGCGGGGGCGTGTTCTTCGAAATCCAGGTGGCCGACCGCGGTCTCGTCGGCCCGACCGCCACCTTCGGCGACTGGCTGCCGAGTGGAGCCCTGGCGGACCTGCTCAACCGCTGATCCGAAACCCGGCGGGCTGGCCCCCTGCCCCGCTCGGCGGGAAGAGGGGGCCCGGCCGCTCCACTCAGACCGGCTCGTCGCTGCGGACGGGAATGCGCAACGCGTCGGGAACCAGCGTCTCCACCCAGGGGCCGTCCGGCATGCGGCGGGCCAGTTCGGTGATGTTGCGGTTCCACCATTGGCGCTGTTCGCTGAGGTCGTCGTAATCGTAGTTCGACTGGCGCCACGTCCGCTGGTCGGCGTGGTAGGACACCATGTCGATCGGGAAGCCGACGTCGTTGGTCGAGAAGCGCGTGCTGTCGAAGGACAGATAGGCCAGCTTCAGCGCCGTCTGCATGTCGGTGCCGTAGGACAGCGCGCGGTCCAGGATCGGCTTGCCGTAGGCGGTGGCGCCGATGGACAGGTAGGGCGTGCGCTCGTCCACCTCGATCCAGTTGCCCTCCGGGTAGACCAGGAACATGTAGGGCTCGCGGTCCTCGGCCAGTTGCCCGCCGATGATGGCGTGCAGGTTGAACGCCAGCTTCGACGCCTCCAGCGATTCGCGGTCCTCGGTGGCGACTTGGCGCAGGCAGGTGGTGAAGGCCGAAACCGCGTCGAGCATGGTCGAATAGGATTCGCCCCGGCGCTTGAGCATGTCGCGGCGCAGATAGGCCAGCGTCTTGTCGCGCACGCTGCGCAGGCCCGAGTTCATGATGAAGAAGCGGTCGCCGCCGCTGCCCATCATCGTCACTTTGCGGGCCGAGGAAAGCTGGGAGCCGCTGGTGATGCGCCCGTCCGACAGACCGATCAGGCCGTCACGTGTCTTGATGCCGAGGCAATAGGTCATGGTCGAAAGGTCCTGGCTGGAAACATCCGGGTTGGGCGGCCTTGCCTGCGACGCTTGGACGCGCCGTTTCTTACCAAAGGCCAAGGCGCGCCCGGCGCATGGGCGCGTTACACTTGGCGCATATCCGGTAAAGCTTTCGTTAAGGAATTCAATCGAGATCCCTTGGCGCACAGGATGCAAGTCCGGATCGATTTCCCGTTTTCCGGGAATGGTGCGACGCACTAAACTCGCCGTTGACTCGCGCCGTGTGGTTTGTATAGTTTGCTCATATTGCAGTGCAGCAATTTTCGGCGCCGCGAATGGTGCCGGAACCGAACAACCGCAGCCGGCAGGCTTCGTGACCCGCGCCCTTTGCGGCCGGAGCCGAACCTCGCAACGGCGAGGCCAGCATCAGCCAGGAAGGAACGCGCGCCATGAACCAGTTCTCCCCGAAGTCGCTCGAGACCGTCACCGCCCAGGCCAAGGAGCAGTACGAGGGCTTCGTCAAGGCCGGCCAGGAGCAGACCGTCAAGCAGTTCGAGCAGACCGCCACCGCCGCCAAGGAACAGTTCGAGAAGGCGACCACCCAGCTCCTGAAGAGCTACGAGGACCTCCAGGCCGCCGGCAAGGCCAACGTCGAGGCGCTGGTCGAGAGCAGCAGCATCGCCGCCAAGGGCGCCGAGGATCTGAGCCGCGAGGTCGTCGCCTACAGCCAGTCGGCGCTGGACAAGACCATCACCACCGGCAAGGCCCTGCTGACCGCCAAGAGCCTCCAGGAAGTGGTCGAGTTGCAGAACAGCTTCCTCAAGTCCAGCTTCGACTCGCTGATCGCCGAGACGACCCGCATCCATGAGCTGTCGGTCAAGGTCACCAACGAGGCCCTGGCCCCGCTGAACGCCCGCGTGACCGCCACCGTCGAGACCCTCTCGAAGCCGATCGCCGCCTGAGGATCCTCGCGGATCGACCGGCAGCTTGAGAGCGGCCCGGCAACCCCACGCGGTTGCCGGGCCGCTCCCATTCTGGGCACTCCAAAGTTTCCCGCCCCTCACCCTTTATCGCGGGAAAGTTTTTGTGCGCCGCACAAAATCCCATTGACAAGCCGTCGGGTCTGCCTTAAAAACAGGCTATGTTGCGGTGCAACATATCTCGGGCGCCCGTTCCAACGGGGTCCGAGGGTCTCAACCCAGTCCGCCCCGGCTGCCGCTTTCGCGGGACCGCGCGGTTGATCCCTACAGAGCGTGAGGAGCCTTTCCATGTCCGACAAGTTCGCCGCCGCCACCAAGACCATCGAAGACGCCGTCTCGACCGCCAAGCTGAACCTGGAAGGCCTCGTGAAGGCCCAGCAGGAGCAGGTTGAGAAGGCTTCGGCCAAGATCCTCAAGAGCTACGACGAGCTGTCCGTCCTGACCAAGGGCAACGTCGACGCCGTCGTGAAGTCCAGCACCATCGTCGCCAAGGGCGCCGAGGAAGCCGGCAAGCAGGTCGCCGCCTTCACCCAGTCCTCGCTGGAGAAGAGCGTCTCGACCGGCAAGGCCCTGCTGGCCGTCAAGACCATCCAGGAGCTGATCGAGCTGCAGAACGCCTACACCAAGGCCAGCTTCGACGCCTTCGTGGCGGAGAGCACCAAGCTGCAGGAGCTGTCGGTCAAGATCGCCAACGAGGCGCTGGCGCCGCTGAGCGAGCGCGTCAACCTCGCGGTCGGCAAGCTGGCCAAGCCGGTCGCCGCCTGATCGCTGACGGATCTCCTCCGTTCGGGACAGCCCGGCGGCCCTTATGGGTCGCCGGGCTTTTTCGTTTTCAGGCCTCGCGCATCCGGCCTAGGACTTCCGGCAATTGCGCGGGCGCCGCCCCCGATGTTCCTATTCGGTGGTAGGGGCGGGGTCGCCGGTTCGAAGGGGGGTCTCCCAAATGGAGAGCATCCGCAAACGGCCCCTTCCCTCGGCGCCCGGATTGCCCATATCATCCTTATAGACAGTGCATCGCGAAGACATTCGATTGAGACCATGGCCGATTCCGACAAGCACGGCAACGACGGTACCAACAGCGGCGTGGTCATCAAGACCAAGCCGAAGACCAAAAAACCGTCGATGTACAAGGTCCTGATGCTGAACGACGACTACACTCCGATGGAGTTCGTCGTTCTGATTCTCGAACGCTTCTTCAGCAAATCGCGCGAGGAAGCGACCCGGATCATGCTGCATGTGCACCGGCGGGGTGTGGGGTTGTGCGGTGTGTTCACCTACGAGGTGGCGGAGACGAAAGTCACGCAGGTGATGGACTTCGCGCGCCAGCACCAGCATCCGCTGCAATGCACGTTAGAGAAGGATTAGACCCACACATGCTGTCGCGTAACCTGGAACAGACGCTGCACAGAGCCCTGGCCCACGCGAACGAGCGCAGGCATGAATACGCGACGCTCGAACATCTTCTTCTCGCGTTGACCGAGGACTCCGATGCAACCGCCGTCTTGCGCGCTTGCGGGATCGATTTGGACCGCTTGCGCGCCGAACTGTCGGATTACCTCAACAACGAGCTTGCGAACCTTATCACGAACAGGCCCGATGATGCCAAGCCGACGGCTGGTTTCCAGCGGGTGCTGCAACGTGCGGCCATCCACGTCCAGTCGTCGGGGCGTGAGGAGGTGACGGGAGCAAACGTGCTCGTCGCCTTGTTCTCTGAACGCGAGAGCCACGCGGTGTATTTCCTGCAGGAGCAGGAAATGACCCGGTTCGACGCGGTGAACTATATCTCTCACGGAATCGCGAAGGCTCCGGGCCGCTCGGAAACAAAGCGTGTCTCGGGCGCTGACGACGAGGCGGCGGCGGAGAAGGTCGTGAAAAAAGGCAGCGAGGCCCTCGAGGCTTATTGTGTCAATCTGAACAAGAAGGCCGTCGGCGGAAAGATCGATCCGCTGATCGGGCGGGAGCAGGAGGTCGAGCGGACCATCCAGATCCTGTGCCGCCGGTCGAAGAACAACCCGCTCTACGTCGGCGACCCCGGCGTGGGCAAGACCGCCATCGCCGAAGGGCTCGCCCGCCGCATCGTGCAGAACGAAGTGCCGGAAGTCCTGCGCAACGCCACCATCTTCGCGCTCGACATGGGCTCGCTGCTGGCCGGCACGCGTTACCGCGGCGACTTCGAGGAGCGGCTGAAGGCCGTCGTCTCGGAGTTGGAGGCGACCGAGGGCGCGGTCCTGTTCATCGACGAGATCCACACGGTGATCGGCGCCGGGGCGACCTCGGGCGGCGCGATGGACGCGTCCAACCTGCTGAAGCCGGCGCTCGCCTCCGGCGCGCTGCGCTGCATCGGCTCGACGACCTACAAGGAATACCGCAGCTATTTCGAGAAGGACCGGGCACTCGTCCGGCGCTTCCAGAAGATCGACGTCAACGAGCCGTCGGTCGAGGACGCGATCAAGATCCTCCAGGGTCTGAAGCCTTACTACGAGAAGCACCACAAGGTCAGCTACACCAACGACGCGATCCGCTCGGCGGTGGAGCTGTCGGCGAAGTACATCGGCGACCGCAAGCTGCCGGATAAAGCGATCGACATCATCGACGAGGTCGGCGCCGCGCAGATGCTGCTGCCGGAGAACAAGCGCCGCAAGAAGATCGGCGTGAAGGACGTGGAGGCGGTGGTCGCCAAGATCGCCCGCATCCCACCGAAGTCGGTCAGCCGCGACGACAAGGAAACCTTGCTGAACCTTGAGCGCGACCTGAAGACCATGGTCTTCGGCCAGAACAAGGCGATCGACAATCTCGTCTCGGCGATCAAGCTGGCCCGCGCCGGCCTGCGCGAACCGGAGAAGCCGATCGGCAACTACCTGTTCACCGGCCCGACCGGCGTCGGCAAGACCGAGGTGGCCCGCCAGCTCGCCATGACCCTCGGCATCGAGCTGACCCGCTTCGACATGTCGGAGTACATGGAGCGGCACACGGTGTCGCGCCTGATCGGCGCCCCGCCGGGCTATGTCGGCTTCGACCAGGGCGGCATGCTGACCGACGCCATCGACCAGCACCCGCACTGCGTGCTGCTGCTCGACGAGATCGAGAAGGCCCACCCGGATCTGTTCAACATCCTGTTGCAGATCATGGACCACGGGAAGCTGACCGATCACAACGGCAAGATCGTCGACTTCCGCAACGTCATCCTGATCATGACGTCGAACGCCGGCGCGTCGGACATGGCCAAGCCCGCCATCGGCTTCGAGCGGGAGCGCCGGGTCGGCGAGGACATCGAGGCGGTGGAGAAGCTGTTCACGCCGGAGTTCCGCAACCGGTTGGACGCGATCATCCCCTTCGCCCCGCTGACGCTGGAGGTCATCAGCCGCGTCGTCGACAAGTTCATCATGCAGATGGAAGCGCAGTTGGAAGACCGCGGCGTGTCCATCGAACTGAACGACGAAGCGCGCGAGTGGCTCGGCAAGAAGGGCTACGACCCGCTCTACGGCGCCCGCCCTCTGGGCCGGGTGATCCAGGAGTACCTGAAGAAGCCGCTCGCCGAGGAACTGCTGTTCGGCAAGCTCAGCAAGGGCGGTCTCGTCAAGGTCACGGTGCAGGACGACAAGCCGCACTTCGAGTACGCCGAAGGCAACCGTCCCAAGCGCACCTCGAGCGACGACGACGAGGAAGGTCTGGTCAACGAGATGGTCGAGTAGAACCGGCCGAATCGTGGACGCGAAGAAAAGGAGGCCTCACGGCCTCCTTTTTCTTTGCCCGGAAGGGCTTGAGCGGCGTTTCCCCGGCACCTCCACCTGCGCTATGGTCGCGGCATGACCGAACCGACGCCGACCGACTCCCTGATGCCCGTCGAGATGCCCGGCGCCGACGCTCTCCGCATGGCGTTTGCCTGCGCGGACACGGAGGAGGCCCGCACCGCCCGCAACCGGCTGGTCCACCGCTACGGCAACGCGCCGCTGGGCGAGGCCGACGCCATCGTCGCGTTGGGAGGGGACGGGTTCCTGCTGGAAACGCTGCACCGGGGGCTGTCGCTCAACCGCACGCGACCGATCCCGGTCTATGGGATGAATCGGGGATCAGTCGGCTTCCTGCTGAACGCCTACCGCGAGGACGATCTGGCCGAGCGGGTCGCCGCCGCCCAGCACGTCCACCTCCACCCCCTGCGGATGATCGCCACCCGCGTGAACGGCGAGCGGGTCGAGGCGCTGGGCATCAACGAGGTGTCGCTGCTGCGCGAGACCCGGCAGGCCGCCAAGCTGCGCATCACCGTGGACGGGATCGTACGCCTGCCGGAACTGATCTGCGACGGCGCCCTGGTGGCGACGCCGGCCGGCAGCACCGCCTACAACCTGTCGGCCCACGGCCCCATCGTGCCGCTGAACGCCGGGGTTCTGGCATTGACCCCCATCAGCGCCTTCCGCCCGCGGCGCTGGCGCGGCGCGCTGCTGCCGCACACCGCCACCATCACCTTCGACATCCTGGAGGAAGGCAAACGCCCGGTCAGCGCGGTCGCCGACTTCACCGAAGTGCGCGAGGTGTTGCAGGTCGAGGTTCGGGAGTGCCGCTCGGTGACGCTGACCTTGCTGTTCGACCCGGAACTGAACTTCGAGGAGCGCATCCTCAAGGAGCAGTTCGCGCCGTGATCAGGGGGTCACGGGGGGGCAACGTGCCCCCCTTCCCTTCTCATGCCCTCCAGGCGATCAGCCGGCGGGCCGCCTCGGCGATGGTCGCCTCCGCTCCCGCGAAGCTGAAGCGCAAAAAGCGCCGGCCGCGCGCCGGGTCGAAGTCGATGCCCGGCGTGCAGGCAATTCCGGTTTCCTCCAGAATGCGCTTGGCGAAGGCCTCGCTGTCGTCGGTCATCGCCGACACGTCGGCGTAAATGTAGAAGGCGCCGTCCGCCGGAGCCAGCTTGGTGAAGCCGGCCTTGGGCAGCTCCTCCAGCAGCAGCGCGCGGTTGCGGGCGTAGCGGGCGATGTGGCCTTCCAACTCCTCGGTGCTGTCGAAGGCGGCGACGGCCGACACTTGGCTCAGCGTCGGGGCCGAGATGAACAGGTTCTGCGCGAGGCATTCGACCGAGCGGATCAGATCGTCCGGCACGATCATCCAGCCCAGCCGCCAGCCGGTCATCGAGAAGTATTTCGAGAAGCTGTTGACCACCAGGGCGTGCTCGTTCACCTCGGCGGCGGTGACCGCGTCGGTGCCGTAGGTCAGGCCGTGGTAGATCTCGTCCGACACCATCCGCACGCCGTTGGCCTTGCACCAGTCCGACAGGGCGGTGAGTTCCGCGCGGCTCAACATCGTGCCGGTCGGGTTCGCCGGGCTGGCGACGATCAGTCCCTGCACCGGGCGGTCGAGCTTCTCCAGCAGTTCCACCGTCGGCTGGAAACGGTGCTCCGGCCCGGTCGGCAGTTCCACCGGTTCGACGCCGATGGCGGTCAGGGTGTGGCGGTAGGCCGGGTAGCTGGGCGAGGCCATCGCCACCCGGTCGCCCGGATCGAAGGCGGCGAGGAAGCCGAGTTGGAACGCCCCGGAAGATCCGGTGGTGACGACCACGCGGGACTCCGGCACGGTGACGCCGTAGCGGTCCCGGTACCATTTGGCGATGGCCGCGCGCAACGGCGGGATGCCGAGCGCGCCGGTGTAGCCCAGAGGATCGGTCCCGACCACGGCGTTCGCCGCCGCCTCCACCACCCGCCGGGGCGCGCCGGTGGACGGCTGGCCGACCTCCATGTGCAGGACTTCAAGCCCGGCGGCCTCGCGCTCGGCAGCGGCGCGCATCACTTCCATCACGAAGAAGGGCGGAATGGCGCCCCGCTTGGACACCTTCAAGGTCGGCAGGTTCTTGGGAGACACGACACCGGATCCATCGTCGTTTTTCTGACGATGGGGTTATCACGATCATCCGGTCAGGAAAAGAGCGAGCCAACCGGAGGACGCCACTGGGGGGAGGTCGGCGCCGCCATCCTGGCCGGGATGGGGCGCCTCCAACGTCAGGTCACGCTGGGAACGGGATCGACCATGGACACGCCGAGCTTGGCGCGCGCCAAGGCGTTCAGAGCCTCCGAGTCGGCAAACTGATAACCGTTTTCCACGAGCTTCGTCGTGTAGGTCTTGTTGTAGATGAAGGCCGCGATCAAGCCGGAAACGCCGAAGGTCACGATACCGAGGAACAGCAAGATCGCGCCCATCAGCCAATCACCACGGAACAAAGCAGGGAAACCACCAAAAAAGAGCGTGGTCCAACTGAAGCCGACGAAGCCTTTTTTGATGATTCCCGTCTGAGGGTTCCGCATCATCACGACCGTGGCCATTCGTATCTCCAATGGAATTTTTTGATATTGAAAGGAAGATTTACTTGCTTTTCGCGTTCAATCCAGAAAAATCATAGGAGACATTCCAGGCAAAATCAAGATTAGCTTATTGCGTCAATATTTCTTTTTTGAAATTTAAATCTCTTACAATTAGGAGGCTTGCGAATGATTTATTGTCTTCATCGACAATGAATTCTGAAAATGCCGGCTCCCCGACCACCGAATTCCATCTGGAAAGGGGGCTGCCCGCCCCCTACCCTTGTCATTCCCTTAGACGCACCGTTTCGACCACCGCCGTCATGCCGCCGCCACGCGGATCGGCGCCCGGTTGGCACGCGCGGACACCGGTGTCCGGCGACACTTGGCAGGCGACGAAGTTGACATGGCCGGGACCGGTCACCGGGATGGCCTCGGCCGTCCGGGCTTCGAGCGCCGCCGGCAGGGCCACCGACAGCAGCGCCGCCGGACCGGCCGCCGGGCCGTCGTTGCCGGCCGCCACGCCCACCCCCGCGAACAGGGTGCGGCCGACGATGGCGTTGGTCAGCAAGGCCGGCGCGCCGAAGCCGCCGCTCTCCACGCTTTGAGCGGCCAGGATGCCGGTGCCGGGAACGCTGCGCCCGGTGCCGAAGGGCGCCCCCTGGGTCAGCGCGCAGGCGACGCCGTTCTCGTCGGAATCGATCACCATCAGCCCGGCCCCGGCGGCACCGTTGCCGCTCCCGGTCGCACCCAGCACGGACGCCGCTCGGGCCGCGCGCTGGGCCGGCGGCAGTTCCGCCACCGCGTTCCAGGCCTGAACCAGGGCGGCGCCCGATTCGGGCAGGTCCGTGTCGGCGAACTGCATCGACACGATGCCGAGCGGCACCGACCGCGTGCCGGCGACGCGCGGCTGGTAGGCCCGCAGCGCCGCCGGGTCGATCCCCAGCGCCTGCGCGACGGGGGCCGCCAGAGGGCCGTTGTAGAGGGCGGCGACTCCGTTGCGCCGGATCACCGACAGCGTGCCGGCCAGTTCCGGCTGGCTGATCGGTGTACCGACGGCGGGCACGGCCCCGTTGGGCAGGAAGCGGCGGCGCATCTCCGAATCGGCGGACAGACGGCTGCCGAAGCGGGTCAGGTCGTCGGTCAGCGCGCGGCTGACGCCCGGCGAGAACTGCGCCAACTGCTCGGCGGGGGCAACCACCTGCTCCCACCGCTGAACGCCGGCCGTCGCCTGCACGGCGTAGAGCCCGCGCAGCATGCCCGGCATCGCCACGCCGCCGGCACCCGCCGCGCGTGGAAGGAAATCGATGGTGCGGGCCTGCTTCTTGACCGCGTCGAACAGGACGCAGACGCCACCGCCGGCCAGACCGACCCGCGACGGCAGGCTGGCGGTCATCGCCAGCGCCATGGCGGCGGCGGCGTCGCCGGCCTTGCCGCCCTGGGCCAGCACGTCGCGCCCGATGGCCACCGCGCGCGGCTCGTCGCCGACGACGAAGCTCTGGACCAGGGCGTCGGTCTTGAACTTGGTGTTGACGCAGCCGGGAAGCAGTGCTGCTGCTATGGCAATCGCGCCCCACCGTCGCCAGATTCGGTGACGAGACTGTCGGCGCGAACGCGCGGGTGTCCGTTCAAGAAAGCCGGAGGTCGTCACGGTGCGCAAGCCCAGCAGGCTGGTTTCGGTCGTCGCCATCGTTTCCGTGTTCGTCATGTCGCTGGTGTGGGGAGCGCCACCCGCGAGCGCGCAGCGCCGTCCCGAGATGCAGATTCTCAGCGACGCCGAGACGGACCATATCATCCGAAAGATGGCCCGGCCAATCTTCCAGGCGGCGGGAATCGATCCCGATTCGGTCACCATCCTGCTGGTCAACGACGCGTCCCTGAACGCCTTTGTCGCCGGCGGGCAGAACATCTTCCTGCACACCGGCCTGATCCAGAGCATCGACGACGTCGGCCAGTTGCTGGGCGTCATCGCGCACGAGACCGGCCACATCTCCGGCGGGCATCTGGTGCGCGGGGCCGACGCGATGGAGAACGCCTTCCTGTCCTCGCTGATCGGCATGGGGCTGGGCATCGTCGGCGGCATCGCCTCGCGCAACGCCGGGGCCGGCGCGGCGGGCGTCATGCTGGGCCAGCATCTGGCCGAACGAAACCTGCTGTCCTTCTCGCGCAGCCAGGAGGCCTCGGCCGATCAGGCCGGGCTGTCCTTCCTGGAACAGTCGGGCATGTCGGCGATGGGGATGCTGACCTTCCTGCAAAAGCTCGGCGTCGGCGACCCGCTGCTGAACGACCGCGACGCCGGCTATCGCCTGACCCACCCGCTGACGCGCGAGCGCATCGCCTCGGTCCAGGCCTTCGTCGACCATTCACGCTTCGCCAACACCCCCACCCCGGCCGCCGTCAACGAGGATTTCCGCCGCATCCAGGCCAAGCTGAACGGCTATCTCGACCCGGCGGGCGCCTTGCGGCGCTACCGGGCCGACGACCGCTCGGCGGTGGCCCGCTACGGCCGCGCCTACGCCTATTTCCGCCGGGGCGACGTGAAGCAGGCCACCCCGCTGGTCGACGGGCTGATCGCCGAGGATCCGAGAAACCCCTACCTGCACGAGATGAAGGGCGATCTGGCGCTCCAGACCGGCCGCGCGCCCGACGCGGTGGCCCCCTACCGCAAGGCGGTGGAACTGGCCGGATCGGAGGCCGGGTCGATCCGAGTCTCGCTGGCCCACGCCCTGCTGGAGCAGCACGAACCCCGGCTGGCCGACGAGGCGCTGAAGAACCTCCAGATCGCGGCGAAGACCCAGGCACAGTCGGCCTTCCTTTGGCGGCTGACGGCCCAGGCCTGGAGCATGAAGGACAACCCCGGCATGCTCGCCTACGCCACGGCGGAGGAGGCGCTGGCGCGCGGCGACCTGCCGATGGCGAAGTTCAACGCCGAACGGGCGGAAAAGCTGCTGCCCGCGGGCTCCCCCGGCTGGATCCGCTCCCAGGACATCCGTGGCCAGACCGGCGGACGGGATGCGCCGAAGTGACGAATTTTTGCGCGGATGAACACGGATTTCGGCGCGGATGACTGGCTTGTGCCAATCCGTGTGATTCCGGTGGCGCGACACCGAACCATATATCCGTGTTCATCCGTGCGAAATCCGTGTTCATCCGTGTAAAATCTTTCTTCACGTCAACACGCACAGGCAGAGCCAAGAATCATGACCATGCGCACGGTCGTCGGGCTGATGAGCGGCACCTCGATGGACGGGATCGACGCAGCCCTGCTGCGCACCGACGGGATCGCGCGGGTGGAGCCGCTCGCCTTTGTCACCATCCCTTATGAGGACGGCTTCCGCGCGGCGTTGCGTGGCGTCCTCGGCGGCAAGGGGCCGGTCGAGGCGGTCGAGCGCGCCCTGACCGACGCCCACGCCGACGCGGTGCGCCGTCTGCTGGACGAGGCCGGGGTCGCTGCTGACGCGGTGGATCTGATCGGCTTCCACGGCCACACCATCCACCACGCGCCCGAGCAGCGGCGCACGTGGCAGATCGGCGACGGGCCGAGGCTGGCGGCGGCGACCGGCATCGCGGTGGTGAACGACTTCCGCAGCGCCGACGTGGCCGCGGGCGGGCAAGGCGCGCCGCTGGTCCCGCTGTTCCACCGCGCGTTGGCGGACTCCCTGCCCCGCCCCATCGGCATCCTGAACATCGGCGGCGTCGCCAATGTCAGCTGGATCGGCGCCGCTGGTGACGGTGGCGGCGCCGTCGTCGCCTGCGACACCGGGCCGGGCAACGCGCTGGTCGACGATTGGGTGCTGCGCCACGGCGGCGGGCGCTTCGACGCGGGCGGCGCGCTGGCGGCCTCCGGCACGGTGGACGGCGCGGCCCTGGCGGCCCTGCTCGACCATCCCTATTTCGACCGGCCGACGCCCAAGTCGCTGGACCGCGACGCCTTCGATCCGTCCCCGGTGGCGGCCCTCTCCCCGGCGAACGGGGCGGCGACCCTGACCGCCTTCACCGCCGAGACGGTCGCCCGCATCGTGCCGCACCTTCCGGCGCCGCCGGTGCGATGGCTGGTCTGCGGCGGCGGACGGCACAACGCCACCCTGATGGGAATGCTGGCCGAGCGGCTGGGCGTGCCGGTGGCGGCGGTGGAGACGGCCGGCTGGGACGGCGACGCGCTGGAGGCGCAGGCCTTCGGCTATCTGGCGGTGCGCAGCCGGCTGGGCCTGCCCCTCAGCGAGCCGGCGACCACCGGCGTGACGGCGCCGATCACCGGCGGACGCTTCCACCCGGTCGCGGCGTGACGGTCAACCTTGGGTCCCGTCCAGCAGCGCGGCGATCGCGTGGGTCTGGTCGGCGCCGGTGAAGTCGGTCCGGACCTCCAGCGCCCGGTTCAGGCGACGGCGGTACTCGGCGCGCGGGATTTCCAGCGCCCCGAAATGGCCGAGATGCTCGGTCACGAACTGGGTGTCGAGCAGGGTGAAGCCCGCCGCCCGCAGCCGCGCCACCAAATGGACGAGCGCCACCTTGCTGGCGTCGGTCTCGCGGCTGAACATGCTCTCGCCGAAATAAGCCCCGCCGATGGACACGCCGTACAGCCCGCCGACCAGCCGCCCCTCGCGCCAGCATTCGACGCTGTGGGCGAAGCCGGCCTCGAACAGCTCGGTGTAGAGGCGGACGATGTCGTCGTTGATCCAGGTCTTCGGCCGGTCCACCGTGGTCTCGGCGCAGGATTCGATCACCTGCTGGAAGGCGCTGTCGAAGCGCAGCTCGAAGACTCCCCGCCGCACTGTCCTGCGCAGGCTGCGCGCGACGTGGAAGCCGTCCAGCGGCAGGATGCCGCGGCGCTCCGGGTCGAACCAGTGCAGTTCCTTCGATTCGGCGCTTTCCGCCATCGGAAAGATTCCGGCGGCGTAGGCGCGCAGCAGCATGGGGGCGGACAAGGTGAACATCGTTGCACTATAGCCCGCGCCATCCGGTTCCGCGACAGGGCGAAGGAGGTCCCTCGCCCAAAGCGACCTTTCCGGCGACACTTCCGCGCGACAACAACCACCTTCCATGGTATGCAACGCCAAGAGGCATCGCCGCTGGGGAACATCGCCATGAGGACAATCGTCGCCGCCCTTCTGTCCGCTTTGGTTGCCGGACTGTTCGCCGCCGGGCCGGCCTGGGCGCAGAAACGGGCGGAGCCCGGAGCCTTCGACTACTACGTCCTGTCCCTGTCCTGGTCGCCCGCTTTCTGCGCGCGGGCCAAGGGCGCGCCGGACCCCGACCAGTGCGGGACCGACCGCAAGCCCGGCTTCGTCGTCCATGGGCTGTGGCCGCAATACGCCGACGGCGGCTATCCGGCGACCTGCACCCGCGACCGCAACGTGCCCAAATCCGTGGTGGACCAGACCATGCCGGTGATGCCCAGCGTCGGGTTGATGGTCTACCAATGGTCCAAGCACGGCACCTGCTCCGGCCTGACCGCCACCGACTATTTCGCCAAGCTGCGCGCCGCCCACGCCAAGGTCGCGATCCCCGAGGGGCTGAAGGCCCCAAGCAACACCGTGCCGGCCGTGCAGGTGGAGCGCCTGTTCCTGGAGGCCAACCCCGGCCTGACGCCGGAAGGGGTGGCGGTGATGTGCTCCAAGGCCGACGTGTCGGAGGTGCGGGTCTGCCTGGACAAGAACTTGGGTTTCATGCCCTGCGGCAAGAAGGTGGTGGACCGCTGCGGCAACCGCAACGCGGTGCTGTCCACCACGGTGGCGCCGCTTCCCGCCGCCTCGACTCCGGCGCCCCAGCCCGCCCCCAAGTGACCGCTCAGCCCGCCAGTTCCGCCATGGCGGCGGGGATCTCGGCCAGCAGCTCGCGCGCCAGGAAGCCCAGCGGGCCGTGACGCCGGGTCAGGCGGTTTCCCGCCTCGCCGTGCAGCCAGACGCTCCAGAGCGCGGCCTGGAGCGGCGTGGCGCCGCGCGCCAGCAGCCCCACCAGGATGCCGGCCAGCGTGTCGCCCGATCCGGAAGTCGCCAGACCGACCGAGCCGTCGTGGTAGGCCCAGGCCTCCCCCTGCGGCGAGACGATGCGGGTGCAGCCGCCCTTCAGCACCACGACCGCCCGCAGCCGCGTCGCCGCCCGCCGCGCGGCGCCCAGCGGGTCGGCGTCCACCGCCTCGCGGTCGCAGCCCAGCAGCGCCGCCATCTCGCCCGCGTGCGGGGTCAGCACCACCCGCCCGCCATGGCGGTGCAGCGGCGCCGGGTCCGCGCCCAGCCCGACCAAGGCGGCGGCGTCCAGCACGAAGCTCGGCGTTTCCAGCATGGTCAGCAGGGCGGCGGTCAGCGCGCCGACGGCCGGCTCGTCCATCATGCCGGGACCGACCAGCACCGCGTTGCAACGCGCGGCCCGCGCCGCCAGCCGCTTGGCCGAATCGGGCGCGATGCCGCCCTCCGGGGTTTCCGGCAGGCCGGCGACCAGCGCCTCCGGCAAGGCCAACCCCAGATGGGGCGCGATGCTGGCGGCGGTGGCGATCTGGAGCTTGCCGGCGCCCGCGCGCAACGCGCCGATCCCGGCCAGCAGGGCGCCGCCCGGCACCTCGACGCTGCCGGCGACGACCAGCACGCGGCCACGCTCCTCCTTGTCGCCGTCGCCGTCCGGCTGGGGCAGCGGCATGCTCCGCAGCAGGTCGCGGGTGACCGGGGTTTCGGCGTTCATCCTGAGCCCTTCAGCGCGCGGCGACGTTGGCGTCCGGCTGGGCGGTGACCGGGGCGCCGGCCTCCTCCAGCGGGGCGACGAAGTTGTAGCAATGCAGGGCCAGCCCCCCGCGCGGCCCGGAATCGGGATCGAAGCGGTATTCGGTGACGGCGCAGTTCGCCACGTCGGCCGCCGCGTCGATGTCCAGGATGTCGGCCTCCGTCAAATTCTCCAACAGGTAGCGCAGGCACAGCACCACCACCTGATGCCCGACGATCAGCACGCGCCGCCCGCCATGGTGCAGGCTGATGGTGTCCAGCGCGCTGCGCAGCCGCAGGATCACGTCGCACCAGCTCTCACCCCCCGGCGGACGGTGGTAGAACTTGCCAAGGATGCGGCGGAACTCGGCCTGATCGGGGAAGTCCCGCTCGATCCCGGTGCGGGTCAGCCGGTCGAGGACGCCGAATTCCTTCTCGCGCAGCCGCTCGTCCACCACGAAATCGGCCGGGTCCACCGGCAGCCCGCCACCGGCGTGGACGCGCTCCGCCGTGAGCCGCGCCCGCCGGTAGGGGGAGGTCAGCACCACGTCCGGCCGCTCGTCCGGCGGCATGGCGGCGAACCAGCGGCCGAGCGCGTCGGACTGGCGCTCGCCCAAACGGCTGAGCGGCACGTCGACGTCGCGCTCGGCGATGTCGATGCGGAAGAGGCCGGCGGCCTGGGCGGCGTCGCGGGCGACGTTGCCGGCGCTTTCGCCATGGCGGACGATCCAGAGGCGGTCGGGCCAACGTTGGGGCATGGGCGGTCTCGCGTCTCCATGACGGGGGTGTCGCCGATACAACCGCCGGAGCGGCGGAAAGGTCCCGGCCAAAACGGAAGTCGCGAATGGCAGCCATGCCTTGGCGGTTGCTGTTGCGGCGCGGCAAACCATTGTTTCGACCCATCGCGCGCCACACTCTCTCCACCCGGTGAAACGAAACCATCTGGATGGATCGGATATGACGGACGCAGCCTCCCTGTTCCAGCCGGTGACGGTCGGCCGGATGAGCCTTCCCAACCGCATCGCCATGGCCCCGCTGACCCGCAGCCGGACCGACAACACCACCGGCGTTCCCACCGCGATGAACGCGGAGTATTACGCCCAGCGCGCCAGCGCCGGCCTGATCGTCACCGAAGCCACGCAGATCTCCCCGCAGGGCAAGGGCTACGCCTACACGCCGGGCATCCACAGCGCCGAGCAGGTTGCCGGCTGGCGGCTGGTGACCGACGCGGTCCACGCGCAGGGCGGCCGCATCGCGATGCAGCTCTGGCACGTCGGGCGCATCTCCCATCCCGACCTCCAGCCGGGCGGCGCCCTGCCGGTCGCCCCCTCGGCCGTCGCGCCCAACGTGAAGGCCTTCACGACCGACGGCTTCAAGGACATCCCCGCCCCGCGCGCCCTTGGGATCGACGAGCTTCCGGGCATCGTCGAGGATTACCGGATCGCCACCCGCAACGCGCTGGCCGCCGGGCTGGACGCGGTGGAGGTCCACGCCGCCAACGGCTACCTGATCGACCAGTTCCTGCGCGACGGCACCAACACCCGCACCGACGCCTATGGCGGGTCGGTGGAGAACCGCGCCCGCTTCCTGTTCGAGGTGCTCGACGCCGTGGTGGCGGAGGCCGGCCCCGACCGCGTCGGCATCCGCCTGTCGCCGCTCAGCCCCAGCAACGACGCCCACGACAGCGACCCGCGCGCCACCTACAGCCCGGTGATCGAGCGGTTGAACGGCTACAACCTCGCCTACCTGCACATGATCGAGGGCGTGACCCGCGGCCCGCACCCCGGTTTCGGCGGGCTGCTGGGCGAACTGCGCGGCCTCTACAAGGGCCGTTACATGGCCAACAACGTCTACACCCGCGCCATGGCGATCGAGGCGCTGTCGAACGGCCACGCCGATCTGGTCGCCTTCGGCCGTCCCTTCATCGCCAACCCCGATCTGGTCGAGCGGCTGCGCCACGACCAGCCGCTGGCCGAGCCGGACAGCGCGACCTTCTACGGCGGCGACCGGCACGGCTACACCGATTACCCCGCGTTGAAAGAGGCCGCGGAGTAATACAGCCGCACCGATACGCTCCCGAGTCGCGGCAAGCGCGGCCGCGACCGGGGTGCCGGGCCACGGCACTTAGGGGCCGCATCGTCCAAACATCGCCAAGGCATCGCCCTGGGGTTGGGTCAAACAGTGGAGATTCGGGCATCTTTCCTTTGGCGGGCTTGACGGATGGTCGGAACCCTGTGACAAAGGACATTCGGCACACTCCTATTGAGCTTGAAGACACATGTTCGATCGCCCGCCCCGCCAGGGCTTCCGCGCTCCCGAGATCACCAAGTCCAACGTCACCGCCACCGTGAAGTGGTTCAACCCCACCAAGGGGTTCGGCTTTGTGTCGCCCGAGGACGGTTCGCCCGACGCCTTCCTGCATGTCTCCGCGGTCCAGGCCGCGGGCTATGACGCGCTTGACGAAGGCACGACCATCACTTGCGATCTGGCCCGTGGTCCGAAGGGACCGCAGGTTGCTTCCATCCACTCGGTGGACGCCTCCACGGCGCAGAGCTCTCCCCGTCCGGCCCGTCCGGCCGGCGGCGGTGGCTTTGACCGCGGCGGTTACGACCGTGGCGGCTTCGACCGGGGCGGCTACGACGCCGGCGGCGGCGAAGAAGTCAGCGGCACCGTGAAGTGGTTCAACGCCGACAAGGGCTTTGGCTTCATCACGCCGAGCACCGGTGGCAAGGACGTGTTCGTTCACGTCAATGTCCTCCGTCGCTCGGGCATGCAGACCCTTCAGGAAGGCGATCAGGTGCGCGTCACCGTTCGCCAGGGCCAGAAGGGTCCCGAGGCGGGCAAGGTCGAGTATCTCTGAGCTTAGGCTCCGGGCTGCGGCCGGGGCGGCGGTCCTTCCGCTAGGAAGGTCCACCGCATCGGCGGACCATCGTTAAACCGGCTTTCTTGCCGGTCTTTACCGCACGGTGTCCCTCAGGGGTACGCCGTGCGTTTTTGTCTTTGCGTACCCCATATGGCCCTTCTGGCGAAGGCCGACGCAGATTTTTGTCGTCTTCAAGCTCCTTCAAGCTCTTTCATGACATCCTCCGCCCGCCCTTTTCTTTTCGGCGGAGGAACCGGTTGCAGCGCAAGGCCAGCTCATCATGCTCGACGCCTTGACCGACGCGTCTCCGGTGCAGCTCATCGGCTATTGCGGCACGCTGGGCGGCATGGTCTGGCCCTTTTGCCGCGGGCGGATCGCCATGCTGTCGGTGCAGCTCGTGCCGACGGTGTGCTTCTCGATCCATCTCGCGATGCTCGGCGCCACCACCGGGGCGGCGCTGAACGCGCTGGCGACGCTCCAGGTGCTGGCGGCGATCCCGCTGGGGACCCACCCGAACTTCCGAATCCTCTACCTGATGATCCTGCCGGTCATCGCCCTGTTGATGGCGGCGACCTGGAACGGCCTGCCCTCGCTCTGCGCGGCGGCGGCGATGGCGCTGATGAGCATCGGGCGCTACCAAACCGAGGTGGTTCCTTTCCGCCTGTTCATGCTGCTGGCGCTTCCCTGCTGGCTGGCGCACAACACGCTGGTCGGATCGCTGCCGGCCATGCTGTCGGACATCGTCGGAATCACGGTCAATCTGTGGATGCTGGCGCAGACCGGCACCCTCGGCCGTCCCGCCCAAAAACTTACCAAAGCATCAGGGAGTTGCCCAAAATGACCGCCGGCCTGCCCAACCTGTCGCCCCAGGACATCGCGGCGCTGCGCGCCATTCCGCTGTTCGGCCAGTTGAGCGACCGGGCGCTGTCCCTGCTGGCCGGGGTGGCCCTGGTGCGGCCGGTCGCGCGGGGTGCCACGCTGTTCCTCCAGGACGAGCCGGCGGACCGCTTCTTCGTGCTGCTCGACGGCTGGGTGAAGCTGTTCCGCCTGACCCGCGAGGGCAGCGAGGCGGTCGTCCATGTGATCGGCCCGGCGGAAAGCTTCGCCGAGGCCGCCATGTTCGCCGACGGCAAATTCCCGGTCTGCGCCGAGGCGGTGACCGACGCCCGCGTCATGACCCTGACGGCGGAGGGCTTCGCCCGCTGCCTGCGCGAGGACGACCGCATCGCTTTCGGCATGCTGGGGTCGCTCTCGCTCCGGTTGCGCCATCTGGTCACCCAGATCGAGCAGCTCCAGGTCCAGCCGGCGCCGCAGCGGGTCGCCGCCTTCCTGCTGCGCTTCTGTCCGGCGGGGGACGGGAGCGCCAGCTTCGCCCTGCCCTTCGATAAGGCGCTGGCCGCCCGGCGCTTGGGCATGCAGCCGGAAACCTTCTCCCGCGCGCTGGCCAAGCTGCGGCCGCTGGGGGTGGACACGCAGGGGCTGCTGGTGAGCGTGGCCGACCTTTCGGCGCTCCGCGACTTTGTGGAGACACCCTCGGACTGACCGGCTTCGGCCGGTGACCGACGGTTGACGCGGACGGCGCCCGCGTGCGAGCTTGCACCCCTTCGGGAGGGGTGCCGCCAGCCGGTTTCGGGCCGACGCACCCTCCCGTTTCATCCGGCATTCAGGCGAGTTCGAGGAAGCGATGGGCGACACCACGACGGTGGAAACTGCGATGGATCCGATCGGGGACCTCGCGGCTTTCGCCGGTGACCGGCGTTTCGCCACCGTGATGGCGGACCCCCCTTGGCGGTTCGTGAACCGGACCGGCAAGATGGCCCCGGAACACCGCCGGCTGTCCCGTTACGGGACCATGACGATCGAGGACATCTGCGCCCTGCCGGTGGCCGACATCGCCGCGCCGACCGCGCATCTCTACCTCTGGGTGCCGAACGCGCTGCTGCCGGAAGGCATCCAGGTGCTGAACGCCTGGGGGTTCGAGTACAAGACCAACCTCGTCTGGCACAAGGTCCGCAAGGATGGCGGGTCGGACGGGCGCGGGGTGGGGTTCTATTTCCGCAACGTGACCGAACTGATCCTGTTCGGCGTGCGCGGCAAGAACGCCCGCACGCTGCCGCCCGGCCGCACCCAGGTCAATTACATCGGCACCCGCAAGCGCGAACACAGCCGCAAGCCCGACGAGCAGTACGAGCTGATCGAGGCGTGCAGCCCCGGACCCTATCTGGAAATGTTCGCGCGCGGCGCCCGCCCCAACTGGGCGGTGTGGGGCAACCAGGCCGACGACAGCTACGAGCCGACCTGGAAGACCTACGGCTACAACTCCGCCACCGACCGCGAGGCGGCGGCGGAGTAGCCGGCCCTACCCGCTTCGGGCTGCCGTCACAGCAGCCCGAAGCCTTCCAAGTCTTGGCGCAACGCTTCCGCGCCCGCGAAATGGTGCGCCGTCATGCCGACGGAGCGCGCGCTCTCGACGTTGGCGACGCTGTCGTCGATGAAGAAGCAATCCTTTGCATCGAGTCCGTAACGATCCAGCAGCAGCCGGTATATGGCCGGGTCCGGTTTGACCAGACGTTCCGTTCCAGAAACAATAACGCCTTCGAAACTGTTCAGGAAATCGAAGCGCTTGCGGGCCAATTCGAACTTGTCGGCCGAGAAGTTCGTGATGGCGTAGACCGGCACGCCGCGCGCTTTGAGTTCCGCCAGGATCTCCGGGGTGCCGGCGATCGGGCCGGGGACCATGCGCTCCCACTGCTCGTCGTAGGCGCGGATCAACTCGGCGCAGTCGGGATGCTCGGCCGTCAGCAGCGCCACCGCCTCCGCCCAGGGACGGCCGCGGTCCTGCTCCAGGTTCCAGGCGGAAGTGCAGACCGTATCGAGGAATTCCTCCATCATATCCTCATAGCCGTCGAACAGCTCGCGGTAGAGGTGACGGGGATCCCATTCGATCAGCACTTGGCCGATGTCGAAGACGACGGTGCTCGGGGTCGTTTTGCTCATGGAACGATTCGCCTCAACCCTTGGCGCGGGTGGCGGCCACCATGCGCTTCATGTCTTCCAGCTTGATGGCGCCCGGCACCAGCTCGGTGCCGAAGACGAAGCCCGGCGTGCCGTGGATGCCCAACTGCTCCGCCAGCGCCTGGTTGGCGGCGATGACCGAGAGCACGTCGCGGCTTTCCATGTCCTTCTTCAGCCGGTCGGTGTCGAGACCGACCGACTTGGCCAGCCGCAGGATCACCTCCTCGTCGAGCTGGCCGCGCTGGGCCATCAGGGCGTTGTGGAATTCCAGATACTTGCCTTGCGCCTTCGACGCCAGCGCCGCCTTGGAGGCGACGACCGACGCCGGCCCGAGGATCGGCAGCTCCTTGAAGACGAAGCGCAGCTTGGGATCGTCCTTGATCAGGCGCTGGGTGTCGGCCTGCACCGCCTTGCAGTAGCCGCACTGGTAGTCGAAGAACTCCACCACCGTGACGTCGCCCTGCGGGTTGCCGGCGACCGGATCGGCCGGGCTGCGGGTCAGCGCCTGCTGGTTGGCGGCCAGCGCCGCCTTGCTGCGCTCGGCCTCCGCCATCTTCTCGCGCTGCTGGAGCGCCTCGACGGCCTGGAGAATGATTTCCGGGTTCTTCATCAGATAGTCGCGCACCACGGTCTCGATGGCGGCGCGCTGGGCATCGTCCATGGCCGCCGGCTGCGCTTGCGCCATCGCCACGGGCGACAGGGCCAACGCCGCGACGGGCAGCGCGAACAGGGCGGAACGGAACAGCGGCATGATCGACGGTCTCCGGGGGAAACGGGAAAGCGGCCCACACTGTACCGACACGTGCAGCGGAACAAGCGCTATCGGCGCGCCCGCCCCTTCGCGCGCGCTCCCGGCCAAGACCGCCGATTGAGGCACCGGCCGTTCCATGCTAACAGACGCGACCCTTTGGTTTCCAACGATAGCCGGATTGCGGCCGCCATGACGACGACTCCCTCCTCGGATTTCCTGCGCACCCTTCAGGAGCGCGGCTTCATCCATCAGTGCACCGACCTCGCCGCGCTGGACGAGCGCGCGCAGAAGGGGCCGATCGTCGCGTATATCGGCTTCGACTGCACGGCGGACAGCCTGCACGTCGGCAGCCTGCTGCCGATCATGATGCTGCGCTGGCTCCAGAAGACCGGGCACAAGCCCATCGTCCTGATGGGTGGCGGCACCACCCGGATCGGCGACCCGTCCGGCAAGGACGAGGCGCGTCAGTTGCTGACCGACGAGGTCATCGCCAGCAACATGGAGGGGATCAAGCGCATCTTCGGCCGCTACCTGACCTTCGGGGACGGCCCGACCGACGCGGTGATGGTCAACAACGGCGACTGGCTGGACGAGCTGAAATACATCCCGCTGCTGCGCGACATCGGCCGCCACTTCACCATCAACCGGATGCTGAGCTTCGAATCGGTCAAGCTGCGGCTCGACCGCGAGCAGCCGCTGACCTTCCTCGAATTCAACTACATGATCCTGCAAGCCTATGATTTCGTGGAGCTGAAGCGCCGGCTCGGCTGCTCGCTCCAAATGGGCGGGTCGGACCAGTGGGGCAACATCATCAACGGCGTCGAGCTCGGCCGCCGCACCGACGGGGCGGAGCTGTTCGGCCTGACCACGCCGCTGCTGACGACCTCCTCGGGCGCCAAGATGGGCAAGACGGCGGCCGGCGCCGTCTGGCTGACCGCCGACAAGCTCAGCAGCTACGATTTCTGGCAATACTGGCGCAACACCGAGGACGCCGACGTCGGCCGCTTCCTGCGCCTCTACACCGAGCTGCCGCTCGACGAGATCGCCCGGCTGGAGGCGCTGGAAGGCGCCGGCATCAACGAGGCCAAGAAGATCCTCGCCAACGCGGTCACCAGCTTGGCCCATGGCGAGGAGGCCGCCCTGGAGGCCGCCGAGACCGCGCGCCGCGCCTTCGAGGAGGGCGCCGCCGCCGACGGCCTGCCGACCATCGACGTCGCGCGCGCCGACCTGGAGGCCGGCGTCCCGGTGGTCGACCTGCTGGTGTCCGGCGGTCTGGCCGCCTCGAAGGGCGAGGCCCGCCGCCTGATCAAGGGCGGCGGGGCCAAGCTGAACGACGCCACCATCGCCGACGAGACCGCGAAGGCGACCGCCGCCGACCTGAACGCCGACGGCGTGGTGAAGCTCAGCGCCGGCAAGAAGCGGCATGCGCTGGTGAAGGCGGTCTGACCGCAGCGGGTTGCCCCCCAACCCTCCCCCGCTGAACGGGGGAGGGTTGGGGGGCACAGCCAAGGCCGCCACCGAGCGGTTCAGCGCGCGTGCGACTCCGGCGATGGCCGGCTGTCCGGCACCGGGGTGGAGGTTCCCCCCTCACCCAGGAAGAACAGGTTGCGCAGGAAACCGGGCGCCAGCACCGCCAACGGGTTGACGCTCACGTCGGGGTCCGACAGCGGCCCGCGCACATGCCACGTGGCCGAAAAGATGCCCTGCCCCTCGCCGCCGCTGAGCGCGTCGCCCAGCAGCGGGATCTGCCCGATCAGCCGGTTCAGCCCATAGACCGGCACGATGGTGCCGCGCAGGTTGGCGGTCTCCGTGTCGATGTCCACGTCGCCCTCCAGCGTCAGGCCCAGCGCGGAGCCCGAGGTGCGCAGATCCTTCAGCTTCAGCAGCCGGCCCTCCTTGCGGAACTCGGCGGACATGCGCCCGAAGTTCACGCCCTTGCCGCCGCCCAGCAGCTCGGCGAAACCCGAGGGCGAAATCGCGTTCAGCAGGCGCGCCAGCACCGGAACGTCGATCAGCGTGTAGTCGCGGATCTCCGCCTTGCCCTCGATGGCGGCGTCGGCGCGCGGCTCCACCGAACGGCCGGTCAGGCGCAGCCGGCCGCCCTGCATCCGGTCGTTCAGGTCCATCGCCTTCAGCGCCTCGCCCAGATCGTCGGCGTCGATGGCCAGCGCGTAGACGCCCCCGGCGCCGGGCTTGTAGCGGATCGCCACCCCGCCGCCCGGTCCGCTGCGCCCGGCGACGTCCAGCAGGGTCCAGGCGTAGGCGTCGCGACGCATCGTGCCGGCGACCTGACGCAGGCGCCGCCCGTCGCCGAACACCACGGAGTTCAGCTTCAACTCCAGGTCCAGCGGCGTCTTTCGACCGTCGCCGGGGTCCGCCTTGCCCGGATCGGGCTGGCCGGTGTTGGGCTTGGCGACCAGATGGCGGGCGTCCAGGCTCTCGCCCGCGATGGTGCCGGCGTAGCCGCCGGACGCGCCGGACGCGGTTTTCGGGCGCACCAGCACATCGGCGCGCAGATCGGTCTGCCCAAGCTTCAGCGACGGCACCACCACGCGCGCCACCCGCTTCCCGCCATCGGCCAGTTCCAGCTCCGCTTGGCCCCGCAGCCCGCCGGCCTCCACGGTCAGGCCGCTGATCCGGGTCGGGCGGTCCTTGTCGAACTCCAGCGCGAGCTTGCCGGCGCCGGGCTGACCGGGGGGTTTTTCCCATCCCAGCTCGGCGATCGACAGGCGGGTCTTCTCGAGATTGAGGGTGGCGCCGAGCGCCAGCTTGTGGCGGCGGTCCACCGTGAACAGGATGTCGGCGCCCATCGGGCCGGTCACCCGCTCCTCCAGGTCGATGCCGTGGCCGCGCAGGTCGTCGGCCGTCACGTCGCCCTTGACCGTGATGCGGGTGCGCGGCCCCTTGGCGGTGGAGTCGAAGGATTCGCGCCAGTCGAGGGCGACCGGGATGCCATCCAGCTTGGTGGCGCCCTTGATGGTCATCGCCTTCAGGTCGAGCGCCAGCGACAGGTCGCCGTCGGTCGCGTTCAGCCCGGCCGCGACCTTCTCCACCCCGACGCCGCGCATCCGGCCGGTCACGTCGAGGTTCAGGTCCTCGACCTTCAGATCGGCCAGCAGCGGGAAGGAGAAATGCAGTTGCGCCTCGGCCGTGCCCTGGGTGCGCTTGGGGTCCAGCTCCAGCTTGGTCGGGTAGCCCAGCGGTGGCATGTCGATCAGCGTCAGGATCGAGCGCACCGGCCCCTGGACCGGAACGCGGATGTCCATTGTCTCCTTGCCGATGTCGAGACCGGCGATCAGCACCTTGCCGTCGCCGACCTCGATGTCGCCGATGCGCCCGCCCTTGGTCTGGATGGCGAAGGTCTTGCCGTCGCTCGTCGCCTCCATCCCGGCGCCGGTCACCGGGGTCAGGTCGTGGAAATAGCGGACGGTGGCGTTCTCACCCAGGATGCGGGCGTTGAAACGGTCGAGCTTGGCCGCCTTCGGGTCGTCGAGCGGCAGGGACAGCGCGGCCTCCGCCGTAGCCTCCGTCACCGTGCCGGCCTTCACGTTGGCGGTCACCCATTTCCGCGAATTGCGGGACAGGGTCTTCGGCCAGTAGCGGGGCAGATCGTCCAGCGCCACGCCGCGCGCGGCCACCGACGCCTCCACCACGGCGCGCCCGGCGCTTTCGGTGGCGGTCGCCCTGCCCTCGATGCGCGGTCCGGATGCGCCTTCGCCGAGCGTCACCTCCAGCTTTTCCACCTCCAGCCGGCCGGAAGCGCGGTCGCCCTGGACGCGCAGTTCGGCGGAGGCGACCGGCAGCGGGTCGTCGAACATCTCCGGGCGCAGGATGCGCCCGGCCCCGGCGCTCAGCGTGCCACGCACCGCCGTCGGCCGCAGCGCCGGATCGACGGTCAGCTCCACATCGCCCGACAGCGGCAGCTCGGCGGCGGCCAAAGGCGCCAGCGTGGGCGCCAGCGCCGCCACCGCAGCCGGCTGGAAACCGCCGACGCGCAGGCGCCCGCGCGCGCCACCGTCGGCCCCCTGGGTGCCGTCGAGGTCGAGCCCGGCCGTGTGCCCGCCGGCCGTCAGCGACAGGCTGGCGGTTGCCGACCGGCTGCCGTCGCGCTGTTCGTTCAGAATGCCCTTGGCGGCGAGGACGACCGGTTCGCCCCCGTCGGGGGCCGCGACCCGCAGCGACAGCGCGTCGAGCACAGCCCGGCGCTCGCCGATGTCCAGGCTGCCGCGCGCCGACAGGCCGGCGACCGCGAAGGGTTCCGGACGCAGTTCGGGCAACGCGACGCTTCCCGCCCCGCCGCGCAGGTCGAAGCCGATGCGGAGCGGCTGGAAACGCTCGTCGAGCTTGGCGTCCAACCGCCCGCCCAACGGCAGCGACACCGCCGACAGGGGCGCCAGCGCCGGCCCGATGGAGGCCATCTCCGCCGGGGCCAGCCCGTCGAAGGTCACCGCCAAATCGGTCGTGCCGTCGGCGTTGTGGTAGCTGCCGCTCGCCGCGACGGTCACCGGCCGGCCACCGTCGCGCTGCGACGCGTCGAGCGTCAGCCGCGCCGTCGCCTGGGTTCCCTGGTCGTCGCGGACCAGCACGATGTCGGCGCGCTTGGCGTGCCAGGACAAATCCAGCATCCGGTTGGTGACCGTCAGGTCGGCGCCGGTCACCGACAGGCGGCGCAGCAGCCCCATCGGTCGGTCGATGTCGGGGGCGCTGCGCAGGCTCGCCACGAGTTCCTGCAACAGGTCCGGCCGGTCGTCGGGCTGGTCGGGCAGGGTCGCCGCGTCGGTGCGCACGTCGAAGGCCAGACTGCCGTCGGCGCGCCGCAGCACCTCGACGCGCGGCCGGACCAGTTCGAGCCGGGTCGGCGA
This sequence comes from Azospirillum doebereinerae, assembly GCF_003989665.1. Lineage (GTDB taxonomy): Bacteria > Pseudomonadota > Alphaproteobacteria > Azospirillales > Azospirillaceae > Azospirillum > Azospirillum doebereinerae. The sequence continues at coordinate 164,017 of NZ_RZIJ01000002.1, forward strand.
CAGCTTTCCCCGGAACAGCGCGGCGACGGACAGGCCGAGGCCCATTTCCGGCACCGCCGCCAGCTCCGCCCCGTCGGCGTTCACCGCCCGCACCCGCCGCGCCCGCAGGTCGAGGCGGCGCGGCCCGGTCCCGGATTCCGCGTCCTCGGACTCCAGCGACAGCACCAGCTCGCCGACCTGCACGGCGAAGCGCCCCTGGGGGTCGCGGAGCGCCTCCTCGAGACGGGGAATCAGCGGGTCGAGCGCGATGGGACCTTGCGCCAGCCGCCACGCGAACAGCCCGGCGGTGGCGATGGAAACCACCGCGACGCCGGCCAGCGTCACGCCGACGATCCTGGCGGTGCGGCGGATCAAGGACGGCCCCGGTCCGAACAGCGGTCAATCGCCCGGTTGACGCAATCCCTCAAGGCGTGCAGGTTTTTGCCCATGATTTGAGCAGGAAAGCCCGGTCCCATGCCCATGTTCTCGCCCACAGCCCTTCCCAAAGCCTTCGACGCCGCCCAAGCCGCGCTGGGGCTGGAGCGTTGGCGCCAGCAGGCGGCGGCCGCCGAACCCGAACTCCGGACATGGGCCGCAGGCTTCGCCGACTCAACCCCCGGCCGGACCCTGATCGAGGCGCTGTGCGGCAACAGCCCGTATCTCGGCCACGCCCTGACGCGCGAGTTGCCCTTCGTCCGAAGCGTGGCGGAGGACGGCTTCGACGCCAGCTTCGCCGCGCTGCTGACGGCGCTGGAGACCGAACACGCCGGGGAACGCGCCATGGACCGGCTGATGACCGGGCTGCGGCTGGCCAAGCGGCGGGCGGCGCTGCTGATCGCCATGGCCGACATCGCCGGAATCTGGACGCTGGAGCGGGTCACCGGCGCGCTGTCCGACCTCGCGGAGACGGCCGTGAGGCTGGCCGCCGCGCATCTGCTGCGGCGGGCCGGCGAGGCGGGCACGCTGACGCTTCCGGATCCGGAACGTCCGTGGGTGGGGTCGGGACTGATCGTTCTCGGCATGGGCAAGCTTGGGGGGCGCGAACTGAACTACTCCAGCGACATCGACCTGATCGTCCTATACGACGACGCCGTTGTGCGGACGCCCCAGCCGGACAACCTCGCCCGTACGTTCATCCGTATCGCGCGCGATCTTGTGCGCATTATGGATGAACACACCAAGGACGGCTACGTCTTCCGCACCGACCTGCGGCTGCGCCCCGACCCGGGCGCCACGCCGCTGGCGGTTTCCGTGTCGGCGGCCGAAATTTATTACGGCAGCGTCGGGCAGAACTGGGAGCGCGCGGCCATGATCAAGGCCCGCGTCATCGCCGGGGACCCGGAGGCCGGGGCGAATTTCCTGCGCTTCCTGGAGCCCTTCATCTGGCGCCGCAACCTGGATTTCGCGGCGATCCAGGACATCCATTCGATCAAGCGCCAGATCAACGCCCACAAGGGCCACCGCGAGGTGACGGTCAACGGCCACGACATCAAGGTCGGGCGCGGCGGCATCCGCGAGATCGAGTTCTTCGCCCAGACCCAGCAGCTCATCTTCGGCGGCCGCGACACCCGCGTGCGCATCGCCCCGACGCTGCGCGCCAACCAGGCCCTCTGCGACATCGGCCGCGTGCCGCAGCAGACGGTGGACGAGCTGGCCGAGGCCTACCGCTTCCTGCGCCGGGTCGAGCACCGCATCCAGATGACCAACGACCAGCAGACCCACCGCATCCCCGCCGACGATGCGGGCGTGGCGCAGTTGGCGGTGTTCCTCGGCTACGACGACCCCGCCGCGTTCCGCGCCGACCTGCTGACCCGCCTCGGCCGGGTCGAGGACCGCTACGCCGAGCTGTTCGAGGAGGCGCCGTCGCTGTCCGGCCCCGGCAACCTCGTCTTCACCGGCACCGACGACGACCCCGGCACGGTGGAGACGCTGCGCGGCATGGGCTACGCCGACCCCAGCCGGGTCATCGCCGTGGTGTCGTCCTGGCACCGGGGCCGCTACCGCGCCACCCGCTCCGCCCGCGCGCGCGAGCTGCTGACCGAGCTGACCCCGGCCCTGCTGACCGATCTGGCGAAGACGCCCGCCCCCGACACGGCGCTGATGAACGTCGACGGCTTCCTGGAGAAGCTGCCGGCCGGCGTCGGGCTGTTCTCGCTGTTCGTCGCCAACCCGTGGCTGCTGGAACTGGTCGCCGAGATCATGGGCACGGCGCCGCAGCTGGCCGCCACCCTGTCGCGCAACCCGTCGCTGCTGGACGCCGTGATCTCGCCCGACTTCTTCGACCCGCTGCCGGCCAAGGACCAGGGGCTGGCCGACGACCACGCCCGCGTGATGGCCGCCGCCCGCGATTTCGAGGACGCCCTGACCCTGTCGCGGCGCTGGACCAACGACCAGCGCTTCCGCGCCGGCGCCCACATCCTGCGCGGCATCACCGACGGCGACCGCTGCGGCGCCTTCCTGGCCGACCTCGCCGACATCGTCGTCCCCGATCTCGCCCGCCGCGTCGAGGAGGAGTTCGCCGCCCGCCACGGCCGCATGCCCGGCGGGGCTTGGGTGGTGGTGGCGATGGGCAAGCTGGGCAGCCGGCAGTTGACCATCACCTCGGACATCGACCTGATCGTCATCTACGACGTGCGGGGGGACGTGGCCGGCGAGGCCCGCGTGTCGGACGGCGCCAAGCCGCTGTCGCCCAACGAGTACTACATCAAGCTGACCCAGCGGCTGACCAACGCCATCACCGCGCCGATGGCCGACGGCCGGCTCTACGAGGTCGACATGCGGTTGCGCCCGTCGGGCAACGCCGGGCCGCTGGCGACCTCGCTCGACGCCTTCGTCAAGTATCAGGCGACCGACGCCTGGACCTGGGAGCAGATGGCCCTGACCCGCGCCCGCGTGATCGGCGGCGACCCGGCGCTGGCCGGGCGGGTGGAGGCCGCGATCCGCGCCGCGCTGACCGCGCCGCGCGATCCGGACAAGCTGCTGTGGGACGTCGCCGACATGCGCCGCCGGATCGACAAGGAATTCGGCACCCCCAACCCCTGGAACGTCAAATACGCGCGCGGCGGGCTGATCGACCTCGAATTCATCGCCCAATACCTGCAACTGCGCCACGGGCACGACCGGCCCGACATCCTGAACATCGGCACCGTGCTGGCCCTGCGCAACGCGGCGCGCACCGGGGCGCTCGATCCGGAAGTGGCGCTGGAGCTGGAATCGGCGGTGCGGCTGTGGCGGCGGGTGCAGGGCTTCCTGCGGCTGACCACCGCCGGGGTGCTCGACCCGGAGCAGGTGTCGCCGACCCTGCTGGCCGGTCTGGCGCGCGCCGCCTTCCCGGCCTCCCAGGCAGACGGGGAGGAGGCGGTTGACTTCGCCGCGCTCGACAGCAGAATCCGCGCCGTCGCCGCCCGCGCCCACGCTCATTACAAGAGCCTGGTCGAGGAGCCGGCGGCGCGCCTCACCCCGCCCGCCTCCCATCAGGAACAAAAACTGCCATGAGCGTCGAAATCGGAACCGCCGCCCCGGACTTCACCATGCCGACCGACGGCGGCGGCAGCGTCACGCTGTCGGCCCTGCGCGGCAAGCCGGTGGTGCTGTATTTCTACCCGAAGGACGACACCTCGGGCTGCACCTCGCAGGCCTGCGGGTTCCGCGACCAGTTGCCGGACTTCTCCGCCGTGGATGCGACCGTGATCGGCGTGTCGAAGGACAGCGTCGCCAGCCACGACAAGTTCAAGGCCAAGCACGAACTGACCTTCACGCTGGCGTCCGACACCGACGGCAGCGTGTCCGAGGCCTACGGCGTCTGGGTGGAGAAGAGCATGTACGGCCGCAAATACATGGGGCTGGAGCGCGCCACCTTCCTGATCGACAAGGACGGCGTGGTCCAGCAGGTCTGGCGCAAGGTGAAGGTCACCGGCCACGTCGCCGCCGTGCTGAAGGCGGTCAAGGCGCTCTAGGCATGCTTCTTTGGGAGGAGAGGCGGCGCCTGCGGCAACGCGCCCCTTTCCCCGCCGCCCTCATGCGTTAGGATGTGCCCGCTCCAACCGAAGAGCGCGGACGAGTCCGGACCACCGGGCCGTCCAAAGACCAGATGCTGCCCGATAGTCCACTCTCAACAAAAACAAGGACACAGCATCATGGCACACACCCGCCTTCTGCGCGCCGTCACCCTGGCGGCGGGCTTGTTCACGGCCGCCGTCGCTCCGGCGCTGGCCGTGCCCTCCACCCCCGATCAGGCCAAGGCGCTGGTCCAGGACGCCGTTGCCTATCTGAAGGCCAAGGGACCGGCGGAGGCCGCCAAGGCCTTCAACGATCCCAAGGGCGGTTTCGTCCGGCAGGATCTCTACGTCTTCGTGTTCGACAAGGCCGGTCGTTACGTGGCCTCGGGCGGCAACCCGTCGCTGAGCGGCCAGGACGCGGCGGGTCTGACCGACGCGGAGGGCAAGCCCATCGTGCAGGACATGATGAAAGCCACCGCCGCCAACCCGGCCGGCGTGGTCGAGTATGTCTGGCTGAACCGCGCCAGCAACAAGGTGGAGCACAAGCACTCCTACATCGTCCGCGAGGGCGATTACCTTGTCGGCAGCGGGTATTACACGGAGTAGGTTCTTTTTGCCCTCTCCCGCCCCGGGAGAGGGAGGGGACCCATGCGGAGCATGGGGAGGGTGAGGGGCTATCGGGGCATGGATTGCGTACCACGGCCGATAGCCCCTCACCCTTCCCACCGCTGCGCGGCGGGCCCCTTCCCTCTCCCGGGACGGGAGAGGGATACAACTCACCCACCCACGCCGCTGGGCGCGGTCACCGCGTGTTCCTTCAGGATCGCCTCGGAGATCGACGACACCTCGATCAGCTGCACCTCGTAGCCCCAGAGGTTGGCGATGTGGCGCAGCACGGCCTTGGCGTCGCTTTCATCCAGCAGCACGCCGTTGGTGACGCGGTGGTGCAGGATCAGCTTGCGGTCGCCGGCCAAATCGACGTCGACGATCTGGATATCCGGCTCCAGGTAGCCCAGGTCGTACTGCCGGGCCAGCATCTTGCGCAGCGAGCGGTAGCCGCGCTCGTTGTGGATGTGGTCCACCAGCAGATAGGGGTCCTCGGCGTCGTCGCGCACGCTGAACATCTTCAGCTTCCGCATCAGCTGCGGGCTGAGGTATTGCAGGATGAAGCTCTCGTCGCGGTAGTTCGCCCAGGCGTCGCGCACGGCGGCCATGCCGTCGCCCCGGCCGGCCAGATCGGGGAACCACTGGCGGTCCTCCTCGGTCGGCTTCTCGGCGATGCGGACGATGTCCTGCATCATCGCGAAGCCCAGCGCGTAGGGGTTGATGCCCGAGAAGCGCTTGTCGTCGAACTCCGGCTGGAAGACGACCGAGGTGTGGGAGTGCAGGAACTCCAGGAAGGCGCCTTCGCTGATCTGCCCGGTCTCGTGCAGCCGGCTCATGATCTGGTAATGGACGTAGGTCGCGCAGCCCTCGTTCATCACCTTGGTCTGTTTCTGCGGGTAGAAATACTGCGCGATGTGGCGGACGATGCGCAGCAGCTCGCGCTGCCAATGCTCCAGCCGGGGCGCCTTCTTTTCCAGGAAGTAGAGGATGTTCTCCTCGGGAAGGCCCAGCAGCTTCTTGCGCTCCGACACCGATTTGGGCGGGCGCTGGCCGGCGGCGGGCTTGGGCACCGTGCGCCACAAATCGTTGAAGGTCTGGTCCTGGTATTCCTGCCGCTCGCGCTCCCGCTTCTGCTCCAGCCGCAGATCGAGCGAGCGCTTCTTGGGATACTTGTGAACGCCCTGGTTCATCAGCGCGTGCGCCGCGTCGAGCACGCGCTCCACGGCGGCGTGGCCGTAGCGCTCCTCGCACTGGCTGATGAAGGTCTTGGCGAATTCCAGATAGTCGAGGATGCCCTCGGCGTCCGTCCATTGCTGGAAGAGCTGGTTGTTCTTGAAGAAATGGTTGTGCCCGAAGGCCGCGTGGGCGATGACCAGCGTCTGCATCGTCATGGTGTTCTCTTCCATGATGTAGCTGATGCAGGGGCTGGAGTTGATGACGATCTCATAGGCCAAGCCACGATAGCCCTTGCGGTACATCATTTCGTCACGCGCGAAATGCTTGCCGAAGGACCAATGCTTGTACATCAGCGGCATGCCGATCGAGGAATAGGCGTCGAGCATCTGCTCGGCCGTGATGACCTCGATCTGGTTGGGATAGACGTCGAGGCCCATCTCCTTCAGCGCGATGTGTTCGATGGCGTCGTAGACGCGCTTGACCTTGTCGTAGTCCCAGTCCACGCCGTCGTACAGCAGCGTGCCAGGCTTGGTGATCACAACGCTCATCCTCGGCCTCCCCCAACCTTCCGCGTGCGGAAGGAATCAAATGTCCCGATGCCGCCTCACGCCCCAGCTTTCTCGCGGGAGAAGAGTTCGCGGAAGACCGGGAAGATCTCGCGGCGCGAGCGCACCCGGCGCATCGCCAGCGGGCGGTCCGGGCTCTGCACCTGCTTGTAGGTGCGCCACAATTCCGTCTCGCGGCCCAAAGCCGACAGCCCCATGTTGTGCTCCGCCGCCACCTCGATGTAGGCGAAATACTGGCAGAGCGGCAGGATCGCGTCGCGCAGCAGCCCCACCGACTTGGCGTTGTCCGACGACATGTTGTCGCCGTCCGACGCCTGCGCGGCGTAGATGTTCCATTCCTCGGCCGGGTAGCGCTCCTGCACCACCTTCTGCATCTCCTCCAGCGCCGTCGAGACCACGGTGCCACCGGTCTCGGCGGAGTAGAAGAACGTCTCCTCGTCCACCTCCTTGGCCTCGTGGGTGTGGCGGATGAAGACGATGTCGACCGCGCGGTAGCGCCGTTTCAGGAACAGGAACAGCAGCATGAAGAAGCGCTTGGCCAGATCCTTCATGTGCTCGGTCATCGAGCCGGACACGTCCATCAGGCAGAACATGACCGCCTGCGCGATCGGCTTGGGCACCGATTCGAAGCGGTTGTAACGCACGTCGATCGGGTCGATGAAGGGGATGCGGCGCGAGCGCAGGACGAACTTCTCCAACTGCTCGCGCAGCATCTGGATCTGCTCGGCGTCCTCGCCGGACTCCTCGGCCTCGCGCAGCAGATCCTCCATCTCCTGGATCTCGGCGCGGCGCGGCCGTTTCAGCGCCATCCGGCGCGACAGGCTGTTCCGCATGGTGCGGACCAGATTGAGGTTCGCCGGCGACCCCGACGACGAATAGCCCGCCCGCACCAGCGAATGCGATTCGGACTGCTTGACCTTCTGCTTCACCAGATCGGGAAGCTCCAGATCCTCCAGGAAGATGTCGAGGAACTCCTCGCGCGACAGGACGAAGCGGAAATCGTCCTCGCCGTCGCCGTCGGCGCTGCCCTCGTTGCCGCGCCCGCCGCCGCCGCCGTCGGGGCGCTGGATGGTGTCGCCCTCGACATACTCCTTGTTGCCGGGCACGACGTAGTCGCGCACGCCGCCGGAACTGGCGCGGTGGAAGGAGGGTTCCCGCACGCCACCGGCCGAGATCGTGACCTTCTCGCCGTTCTCGATGTCCTGGATGCCCCGCTTGCCCGAGGCGTCGCGCACCGCCTTGACCACCTGTTCCTTGGCGCGCCGCAGGAAGCGCTGGCGGTTGGCCAGGCTCTTGCCCTGCGGGTTCAGGCGACGGTCGATGATGTTCATCAAGGGGCTGGCCCTCCCACCCGTTGCTTCACGCATCTTATTGAAGTGGGGAGCGGCGGGGCATTGCAACAGCCCACCCCGCCGCCTACCCGTCTTAGCCCGCCTGCTTGACGCGCATGTACCACTCGACCAGCCGGCGGACCTGCCGCTCGGTGTAGCCGCGCGTCATCATGCGCGAGACGAACTCGGTGTGCTTCTTCTCGGTCTCGCCGTCCTTCTTGGAGCCGAAGCTGATGACCGGCAGCAGATCCTCGACCTGGGAGAACATCCGCTTCTCGATGACTTCGCGGATCTTCTCGTAGCTGGTCCAGGACGGGTTGCGTCCGGCGTTGGCGGCCCGAGCCCGAAGGGCGAACTTGACGACCTCGTTGCGGAAGTCCTTCGGGTTCGCGATGCCGGCCGGCTTCTCGATCTTGGTCAGCTCCTGGTTCAGAAGCTCGCGGTTCATCAGCTGGCCGGTGTCGGGATCCTTGAAGTCCTGGTCCTCGATCCACGCGTCGGCGTAATCGACGTAGCGGTCGAACAGGTTCTGTCCGTAATCCGAGTAGGATTCCAGATAGGCCTTCTGGATCTCGTTGCCGATGAACTCGGCGTAGCGCGGCGCAAGCTCGGCCTTGATGAACTCGATGTAGCGCTTCTCGGTCTCTTCCGGGAACTGCTCGCGCTTGATCGACTGTTCCAGCACATACATCAGATGCACCGGATCGGCCGAGATCTCGGTCGAGTCGTAGTTGAAGGTCGAGGCGAGCACCTTGAAGGCGAAGCGGGTGGAGATGCCGCCCATGCCCTCGTCGACGCCGGCCTGGTCCTTGTACTCCTGCATCGACTTGGCTTTGGGGTCGGTCTCCTTGACGCTCTCGCCGTCATAGACCCGCATCTTGGAGTAGTAGCTGGAATTCGGGTGCTCGCGCAGCCGCGACAGCACCGAGAAACGGGCCAGCATCTCCAGGGTCGAGGGCGCGCAGGGCGCGGTCGACAGGTCGGAGCCCTTGACCAGCTTGTCGTAGATCTTCTGCTCTTCCTGCACGCGCAGGCAGTAGGGCACCTTGATCACGCAGATGCGGTCGATGAAGGCTTCGTTGTTCTTGTTGTTCTTGAAGGTCTGCCACTCCGCCTCGTTGGAGTGGGCGAGGATGATGCCCTGGTAGGGGATGGCGCCGATGTTCTCCGAGCCGACGTAGTTGCCTTCCTGCGTCGCGGTCAGCAGCGGGTGCAGCATCTTGATCGGGGCCTTGAACATCTCGACGAATTCGAGAAGGCCCTGCGTCGCCCGGTTCAGGCCGCCGGAGAAGCTGTAGGCGTCGGGATCGTTCTGGCTGTAGATCTCCAGCTTGCGGATGTCGACCTTGCCGACCAGCGAGGAGATGTCCTGGTTGTTCTCGTCGCCCGGCTCGGTCTTGGTCACGCCGATCTGGCGCAGCTTGCTGGGGTGCAGCTTGACGACCTTGAAGCGCGAGATGTCGCCGCCGAACTCGTCCAGGCGCTTGACCGCCCACGGGCTCATCAGCCCGGTCAGGCGGCGGCGGGGGATGCCGTAGCGCTCCTCCAGCACCTCGCCCATGTCGTCCGGGTTGAACAGGCCGAGCGGGCTCTCGAAGGCCGGGCTGATCTCCTTGCCGGCCTTCAGCACGTAGATCGGGCACTTCTCCATCAGCGACTTCAGCCGCTCGGCCAGCGAGGATTTGCCGCCGCCGACCGGGCCCAGCAGGTAGAGGATCTGCTTGCGCTCCTCCAGCCCTTGGGCGGCGTGGCGGAAGAAGCCGACGATCCGTTCGATCGTCTCTTCCATGCCGTAGAATTCGGAGAAGGCGGGATAAATCTTCATGGTCCGGTTCATGAAGATCTTGCCGAGCCGCGGGTCGCGGGCGGTGTCGACCACCTCGGGCTCGCCGATGGCGGACAGAAGCCGCTCGGCCGCCGAGGAGTAGGCCAGGGGATCGTCGCGGCAGAGTTGGAGATAATCCGTCAAGGACATCTCGGTCTCGCGGCGACCTTCGTAGGATTGCGTGTAGCGCGTGAACAGTTCGTCGGCCGGGAACATTCGTCGCTCCGTCTTATCTGGTCCGATGCGCCGGGAAGACCGACCGGGAACCCGGACGGCGAAGGCGGCGCATACCGCGATCGTGGGGCAGTCCATGGGGCAGCGCGGAACTCATGGTCCCACCGTGGCCCCGCTCACCGAAACAAGCCAGCACAGTGATCCTTGGATCGAAGGTGTCACCTCTGAATGTAATGCTCGACCTAAAGCTTTCCAGACGCTCAGGGTTGATAGCCGAAAAGCCCGTATCGGGCATGGCATCGGCCAGGAAGCCTAGGTCGCTTGGCTGAAAGAAAGGGGAAACTCTTGCCGCAGCGCGTGTCTTTTCATCGTCCGGACGCGCACGACTTGAAAGCGCAATGGGAGGATGCATGGACGAGATCGGACCGGCGGCACGAAGGGGTGCCCGCTCGGTCGGGGGAATGTGCCCGGTGCTGATCGACTGGGCGCCCTTGATCACGCCATAGCCCTCCAGAGACCGATGGGCGCCAAGACCAACCCTGGCGCTGTGGTGACGTTGGAGTCTGTGTGCTCAAACCTTAACAAAGTCCCGTACAGCCGTTGCGGCGCGTCCCGACCGATGCCTTGCGTCGCAAGCTCCGGCGGGACGGTCCGACATGGTGCTCTGCGATCGCAGCACGCCCGGCCGTCCATTCCCGATACGAATGGTGCTGTGCATTGGACCGGGTCAACAAGGCGGAAATTGGGCTTTCGTCAGAGAGCGGGGTGGCGAAAAATCCCGGTTGAGGGCAAATATCACGCCGAATCAATGCTTTGGCAGTCTTGCCACAGGGCTGTGAAAAAATGTGACAGAACGCGACAGCGTCCCAGGTTCAGCGCGGCTCAGCCCACCACGCGCGCGGCCAGCCGCTCCCGCAACGCGCGGCGCAACGTGTCGGGGGTCGCCGGCTTCGCCAGGATCGCGTCGGCGCCGCAGGCCCGCGCCTCGGCCAGACGATCCTCATCGGCGCGGCTGGTCATGAAGACCACCGGCAGGCCGGCGTGACGCCGGTTCTCGCCGCCGCGCAGCGCGCGGAGGAAGGCGAAGCCGTCCATCGGCTGCATCTCGACGTCGCAGAGGATCAGGTCGGGGGCGTGCGCGGCCACCGCAGCCAGCCCCTCCCCGCCGTCGCCGGCCTGATGGACCGTGGTCACCCCGAGGCCGGACAGCATCCGGACCAGAACCATGCGGGTGAAGGCCTCGTCCTCGACCACCAGCACCGAAACGCCGTGGAATCCCTCGTCCGTCGTCATGGCCTTCGTCCTTGTCCATGGCGGAACAACCGCCATCGCCCATGGTTGGCTGTGTAGGCAGGCACTCGACCGGGTGCAAGGGCTTCGCAAGGGAGGATACGGATGAACGGTTGCGGGAAGGAACGGACGCTGCTGGAATGGGCGCCATGAGCTTCCTCGACCGCATCCGCGCCTGCAACGCGCACGACCTCTCCGGCTTCCGGCCCTTCGAACTGGACGGCCACCGCCTCGGCTGGATCCGCCACGCGCTGGCCGACGAGCTGCCGGGCGTCGATCCCGGCTTCGTCACGACGGCGGAGCGGGTGACCATCGCCCCGGACATCCGGGATTTCGAGGCGCGCTCCACCCTGCTCGACCACGCCGCCCAGTTCCTGGTCGAACGGGGGACGATCAAGGGGCTGCGCGGGGAGCATTACCCGATCCTGCCGCGCTGGGGCGCCGAGCCGCTGATGCGGCTGGACCGCGCGGCGGTGGCGGCCTTCGGCATCGAGTCCTTCGGACTGCACGTCAACGGCTTCGTGCGCGGGGCGGAGGGCGTACCGTCGCTGTGGATCGGCCGGCGCGCCCGCGACCGCGAGATCGCCCCCGGCCAGTTCGACAACATGGTGGCCGGCGGGCAGCCCATCGGGCTCACCCTGGACGAGAACCTCGTCAAGGAGGCGCAGGAGGAGGCCGGCCTCGACGCCGCCACCGCGCGGCGCGCCGTCCCGGTCGGGGCCATCAGCTACACGATGGAGGTGCCGGAGGGGCTGAAGCGCGACCGCATGTTCGTCTACGACCTCGAACTTTCTCCCGGCGCCACCCCGGTCAACACCGACGGCGAGGTCGAGGAGTTCGGCCTGTGGACGCTGGAGAGCGTCGCCGAATCGGTGCGGACGACCACGGATTGGAAGTTCAACGTGAACCTTGTGGTCATCGACTTCCTGATCCGCCACGGCCACCTGACACCGGACAACGAGCCCGACTATCTGGAGATCGTCCGCAGCCTGCGCCAATAGGCGCCCTACCCGGCCGGATCAGTCGGGAAAGCCGGCCAGCGCCCGCACCGCCTGCGGTTCCACCCCCTCGGCACGCAGGGAGCGCAGGGACTGCGCGCGGTCGCGCTTGGCCAGCCGCTCGCCGGCCGCGTTCCGCAGCAGGCCGTGGTGGTGGTAATCGGGCGGCTCGAAGCCGAGCAGTTCCTGGAGCAGCCGGTGGGTGTGGGTGGCGAAGAACAGATCCTCGCCGCGCGTCACCAGCGTCACCCCCTGGAGATGGTCGTCCAGCGTGACGCTGAGGTGGTAGCTGGTCGGCGTGTCCTTGCGCGCCAGCACCACGTCGCCGAGTTGCTCGGGGGTCGCCGCCTGCCAGCCCTTGGCACGGTCGTGCCAGCGCAGCGGACCGGTCCGCCGCATCGCCTCGGCCACGTCGAGCCGCATCGCCCAGCCCTCCCCCGCCGCGATGCGGGCGGCACGGATCGCCTCGGGCAAATGGCGGCAGGTGCCGGGGTAGAGCGGGCCATCCGGCCCATGGGGAGCCGCCCCCGCCCGCGCGATCTCGGCGGCGATGTCCTTGCGGGTGCAGAAACACGGATAGACGACGCCGACCTCCCGCAGACGGGCCAGCGCGGCGCGGTACTCGTCGAGATGGTCGGACTGGCGGCGCACCGGACCGTCCCAGGACAGGCCGAGCCACGCCAGATCCTCGATCAGATCGCGCTCGAACTCCGGGCGGCAGCGGTTCGGGTCGATGTCCTCGATCCGCAGCAGGAAGCGCCCGTTACCGCGTCGGGCCGCCGTCCAGCCGAACAGGGCGGAGTGGGCGTGGCCGAGGTGCAGATGCCCGGTCGGGCTGGGCGCGAAGCGTGTGACGAGGTCGGTCATGCCCCGCCTTATACCCCAATCCGGGGCGGCGGGCCTATCCCGGCCCCACGGGAGGCGGGGGCTCAGAAATAGGGGTTGTCGCGGATCGGCTCAACCGGAATGTCGTCGCCGTCCAGATAGAGCGCCAGCCGGCGGCGGAGTTCGCGGTCGAAGGCGTCGATGCGGATTTGGCGCTCCCGCTCCTCGCGTTCGCGGCGTTTCTCGGCAAGGCTGATGACGATGGCGCTCATGGACTGTCTCCCCTGGTCGCGAGCTGGATCGAACACGACCCCACAATCGCCGCTCTTGGTTAACAGGGTGTAACCCAGAGGAAAGTACCTCTTAATATCACAGCCGCCCCAGCCATAAGGGCAATGCCCATAGGGATAAAAAGGTTACACCTTGGTGAAGTTTTTGGTCCGTCGGGAGCCGGGATGTTGAGTTGGAAGCCCGGATCCACTATGTATCGGATTGTCTCGGATCGGCGATCCGGCCGGCCGGGGCGGAGCAGACACGACCCCGCACGCGGGGTCCACAGACGAGGGAGTGGCCTTTGGCTCCACCACCCGACCACTGTCCGGCTCTGGTGCTGAACGCGGATTTTCGCCCGCTCAGCTACTTCCCCTTGTCCCTGTGGTCCTGGCAGGAAGCGGTCAAGGCGGTCTTTCTGGAGCGGGTCAACATCGTATCGCACTATGACCGGATCGTCCGGTCCCCCAGTTTCGAAGTCCAGTTGCCCAGCGTCATTTCCCTCAAAGAGTTCATCCCGGCGACGCGCCGCCCGGCCTTCACACGCTTCAACGTCTTCCTGCGCGACAGCTTCACCTGCCAGTATTGCGGTCGCCCCTTCCCCACCCACGAACTGACCTTCGACCATGTGATCCCGCGCTCGCGCGGCGGCCGGACGACGTGGGAGAACGTCATCACCTCCTGCTCGGCCTGCAATCTGGCGAAGGGAAACCGGATGCCGCATGTGTGCGGCATGATCCCCCTCAGTCCGCCCTTCCAGCCGAGCGCCTACGAACTGCAAGAAAACGGTCGAGCCTTCCCGCCAAACTTCCTTCACGAAAGTTGGCGGGATTTTCTTTATTGGGACACCGAACTGGATCCGATGTAAGGGCTCGTCACACCCGCTCGGCCACCCAGATCACCGCCCTGGTGCCGGCCTTGATGGCGGCGGACAGCACCGGGTAGGCCGGGGCCTGTTCCGCCTCGTTGGCGATGCCGATGTCGCGGTGCTGGACCTCCTCGGCCTGGAACCGCAGGATGCTGTCCTTCAACTCCGCCTCGTCGGGGCCGAGATGCGCCAATTGCTCCTCGTAATGGCGATCGATCACCTCCTCGACCGCGACGGTGCAGGCCATCGCGGCGCGTTCGCCCAGCAGCGCGGTGCCGGCGCCCAGCAGGAAGCCGGTGAGATGCCACAGCGGCTGCAGCAGGGTCGGGCGCACGCGGCGCCTGTTCAGCTGCCTTTCGAAATACTGCAGGTGTTCGAGTTCCTGCTCGGCCATGTGGCGCAGGGTTTTGCCGTGACGGCCCTTGCCGATGACAGCGATCTGACCCTCGTAAATGCGCTTGGCGCCGTATTCCCCGGCGTGATCGACGCGGACGATGCGGGCCAGACGCTCGCGCGGCGTCGGGTCGCCGGGCAGGAAGCCGCGCTTGGGCCGCGAGGAGTTCGATTGGGAAGCGGCGGATTCGGTCACAATGCGGTCCTCGACACCGGGGTGCGGGTGTAGGCGATGCGGGCCGAGACGAAGGCGAAGGCCGCCAGCCCCAGCGAGATCAGCACGTTGTAGCCCGCCATGGAAACCCCGAACAGCGACCAAGCCACCTCGTCGCAACGGGTCACCGGCGCCGCCATCACCTGGGCGCGCAGCGCCTCCAGCGAATTCGCCGGGCCCGACCCGCCGCAGGACGAGGTCCCCGCCCACCAATGCTGCTCCACCCCGACATGGTAAGCGGCGATGCCGGCGCAGGCCACCAGGGCCAGCCCGCTCGCCACCAGCAACGCGTCGCCGACCCCTTTCCATTGCCGGAACAACAAGGTCACGATGGAAAAGACCAGAACCGCCACATAGGGCCAGCGCTGCATGAGGCAGAGGATGCAGGGCTGGTAGCCCAGCACGAATTGGAAGAACAGCGCCGCCCCCAGCACGCCGGCGCTGGCCAGGGCGAGCAGGATGGCGGGAAACCGCGGATCTTCGAGCGATTGGGAGAGCGTCGTCATGCCGCCCAGAGTAGCGCGCGCAAGGCGGTTCGGCCAGCCGTCCAGTGCATTGCGCCCACTCCCGAACGGCATGCCCGCCCCCGGCCCGGCGCGATGGAATAGAAGGGGCACCGGCGTCGTCGCGCGCTCGCGGAAAGCGTCGGTGAATTTGGCCTTGCCGCCTTCGCGGCGAGTGCGCTAGAAGGAGCGCGTTGCGGGCGTGGTGGAACTGGTAGACGCGCCGGACTCAAAATCCGGTTCCGAAAGGAGTGTCGGTTCGATTCCGACCGCCCGCACCACCTTTTTTTTTCGGCACGCTGCTTGTCACCCTTGCGCCATCAAGCTGAGCGCATCGGAGCGGCCAGATCACTCTCAAGCCTTCAAACGCCTCGCCCCCGCTCACCCCATCCCTTCCCGCGACTGTTCCTTCGAGGGATACGTCTTGCCGAGGGGCGTGAACCTGGACGGAAGGGTAGATCGGACCGGAACACGGGGCCGCAACGGGCACCCCGGACGGAGGTGCCCGCCGGGCGGGAGTCCCCATCACACCGGCCCGTAGATCCCCATCACCCCGGCGGCGGTGAGACGCTGGTGGGCGTCGGCCATCGAGCCGTTGGTGTCGATGCCGCGGCAGGCCTCGTGCACCACCACCGACTCGAAGCCACAGCGCACGGCGTCGATGGCCGAGGCGGCGACGCAAAAGTCGGTCGCGAGCCCGGCGAAGAACAGCCGGCGGAAACCGCGGTCGCGCAGGTAGCCGGCCAGACCGGTCGAGGTCGTCTTGTCGTTCTCGTAGAAGGCGGAATAGGAATCGATGCCCGTCCGGTAGCCCTTGCGGATCACCATCTCGGCCTTCGTGGCGTTGAGGCGGGGATGGAACTCGGCCCCCCAGGTGCCCTGCACACAATGGGTCGGCCACAGCACCTGCGTGCCGTAGGGCATCTCCGCCGTGTCGTAGGGGGCCTTGCCGGGGTGCTGGGCGGCGAAGGAGCGGTGGTCGGCCGGGTGCCAGTCCTGGCTGAGGATGACGCTCTGGAAGGCGTCGATCAGCCGGTTGACGCCGGGGATGATCTCGTCGCCGCCCGGCACCGCCAGCGCACCGCCGGGACAGAAATCGTTCTGGATGTCGATGAGAACCAGCGCATCGGTCGGCTGGAAGGAATGGTCGGTCATGGGCGGGTGCGCGGCCTTCCGTTTTGGTGTTGGGACGGGCGGGATTCTACACGCCCGCAGCGTCCCCATCCAGACACATCAACCAAGCCGCGCACGTTCGACAACAAAGACAAGGGCGCCGATAATATCATCGGGCGCCAGTCCTGACGCATCAGGATGTGGCGCGCGCCCCCAGGCAGCGGGCGGGGCCATCCGCCCTCTTGCCTTTGCGGGCATCAGCCTGCGGGGCTGACCACGAGCGATCGTTCAGGCGTTCGTGCCGCCATCGACCGCGATGCCGGTTCCGGTGATCTGCCGCGCGGCGGGGCTGGCCAGGAAGGCGACCGCGGCGGCAACGTCTTCGGGCGTGCCGTAGCGGCCGAGCGCGGTCAGGCCCCGCTGCGCGTCCGCACGCTCGCTCTGGGCCGGGTTCATGTCGGTGTCGGTCGGCCCCGGATGGACGAGGTTGACGGTGATGCCGCGCGGGCCGAGTTCGCGCGCCAGTCCCCGCGTGAAGGCCAGCAGCGCGGACTTCGACATCGAATAGACCGTCAGGCCGGGAAAGGCGACGCGCTCGGCAAGGCACGAGCCGATGGAGACGATGCGACCGCCGTCCGCCAGGTGCGGGATCGCGGCCTGCGAGGCCAGCACGACCCCGCGCACGTTCACGTCGAGCACCGCGTCGATGTCGTCCAGGCTCATCTCCGCCAGCGGACCGCCACGCGCGACGCCGGCGTTGTTCACCAGGATGTCGAGGCCGCCCAGATTCCCAGCGGCCTCGTCGACCGAGCGTTTCACCGCCGCCGCGTCGGCGCTGTCGGCCTGGATGGCGAAACCGCGCCGGCCCTTCGCTTCGATGGCGCGGACAAGCCCGGCGGCCTGTTCGGCCGAGTTCTGGTAGGTGATGGCCACATCCGCCCCCTTCTCCGCGAGGGCCAGGGCGATGGCGGCGCCGATGCCGCGCGAGGCTCCGGTCACCAGGGCGCGCTTGCCGGCCAGATCACTCATCGTTCGTTCTTTCTGTATTGATCGATACAAAATTCGTAGGCGCGTTGCGAAGCGCGGTCAAGCGATTTATGTATCGAGCGATGCAGAAACCGGACCGCCCCCCTTCTCCGTCCAAAGTGACGCCCGCCCCCGCCCGTGGCCGACCGCGCGCCTTCGACCGCGAGGCCGCCCTGGCGCAGGCGACCCGCCTGTTCTGGCGCAAGGGCTACGCGGCGACGTCGATCGCCGAGTTGACGGAGGCCATGGGCATCGGCTCGCCCAGCCTCTACGCGGCCTTCGGCTCGAAGGAGGCGCTCTACGCCGAGGCCCTCGACCATTACGGCCGCCGGTACGAAGCGCTCGTCTGGAGCAATTTCGCCGCGGCCGGGACCGCCCGCGCGGCGGTCGAGGCGCTTCTGATGGATTCGGCCGCGGCGCTGACCGGCTCTTGCGGATCCGGCGATCCGCTCGGCTGCATGGTGACGCTCTCGGCCGTCGGCAGCGAAGGCTTTGCGGAGCTTGGCGAACGCGTGCGGGCGAGTCGCGCCCTTGCGCTCAAACGCGTGGAGGAACGCCTCGACCGCGCGGTGATGGCCGGCGAGCTTGCCGCCTCGGCCGATGTCCATGGGCTTGCCCGCTTCGTGCTGGCCGTGCAGGGCGGCCTGTCGCTTCAGGCGCGCGACGGCGCGAGCCGGGCCGACCTGGAAGCTGTCGCCCGCACGACGATGGCGGGATGGGAGGCGCAGGTTTCTGCTTTGCGCAAAACGGATGCCGGATGTCCTGGTGGATAGGAGCCACTCATGACCCGGAGCGCGCACGATTGGCGCGTGCCATATGCCTGAGCGCGGCGAACAAGACGTTATGGGGATAGGGCTCTTGCAAAGCATGAACCCGGGATCCACCGTTCCGGGGAAAGCTCAGCGCGTCCCTCCCCGCCCCTTGCGTTTTGCAAACTGGCGCGGCGTCGCTCAAGGCCCCTTCCATCGCTGGGGTCGAGTGACCATGATAGGTTTCATGACCGACAAAGCCCCGCTCCAGCCCGGTTCGGCCGGGCGATTCACCGATGCCAAAGCCGCCCTGGCCTGTGTGCGCGACATCTACGAGCGCAACACCGCCTATCTGCGGGACCGCTTCACCGCCTACACCCAGGGCGAGGAGGGCGGCGGGCGCAACCGGGCCTACTACCCCTATGTCCGGCTGACGACCCATTCCGGCGCGGTGGTGGACACCCGGCTGGCCTACGGCTTCGTCGAGGGCATCGGCACCCATTCCACCACGGTGACCCGGCCGGATCTGTTCGAGCGCTATCTGCTGGAGCAGTTCTCGCTGCTGCTGCGCAGCCACGGCGTGCCCCTGGAGGTCGGCGTCAGCGACGAGGCGATCCCCATCCACTTCGCCTTCTCCCAGGGCATGTACGTGGAGGGCGACCTGCCGCCCGACCGGCTGACCCGGCTGCCGGACCTGTTCGACCTGCCCGACCTCGCGCGGATGGACGACACCATCGTCAACGGCACCGGCGACGGCGGGCCGGACGCGGTGAAGCCGCTGGCCCTGTTCACGGCGCCGCGCGTCGATTTCTCGCTGCACCGGCTGCGCCACTACACGGCGACGGCGCCGGAGAATTTCCAGAACTTCGTCCTGTTCACCAACTACCAGTTCTACGTCGACGAGTTCGTCCGGCTGTCGCGCGAGATCATGGAGCCGACCGACGACGCCGACCTCGCCGCCTACCGCCGCCAGTACGACCGCTTCGTCGAGCCGGGGGACTGCGTCACCTGGAACCGCAACCTGGACTACGCCGTCACCGACGACGGCGAGGCGGCGGTCAGGCTGGCCCGCATGCCGCAGATGCCGGCCTACCACCTGACCCGGCCGGACGGCAACGGGATCACGCTGGTGAACATCGGCGTCGGCCCGTCCAACGCCAAGACGATCACCGACCACATCGCCGTGCTGCGCCCGCACGCTTGGCTGATGCTGGGCCATTGCGCCGGCCTGCGCCACACCCAGCGGCTGGGCGACTACGTGCTGGCCCACGGCTATGTCCGCGAGGACCACGTGCTGGACGCCGACCTGCCGCTGTGGGTGCCGGTGCCGGCGCTGGCCGAGGTGCAGCGCGCCCTGGAGACGGCGGTGGAGCGGGTGACCGGCCTGTCCGGCTTCGACCTGAAGAGCATCATGCGCACCGGCACCGTCGCCACCATCGACAACCGAAACTGGGAGCTGCGCGACCACCGCGAGCCGCTGATGCGCTTCAGCCAGAGCCGGGCCATCGCGCTGGACATGGAAAGCGCCACCATCGCGGCCAACGGCTTCCGCTTCCGGGTGCCCTACGGAACCTTGCTCTGCGTGTCGGACAAGCCGATGCACGGCCAGCTGAAGCTTCCCGGCATGGCCGACCGCTTCTACCGCGAGCGGGTGGACCAGCATCTCAAGATCGGGGTGCTGGCGATGGAGCTTCTGCGCGAGCACGGCATGGAAACGCTGCACTCCCGCAAGCTGCGCAGCCTCGCGGAGGCGGCGTTCCAATGAGCTGGAACCGCCGCTTCCGTCCAGCGGAATCAGGAAAAGGCGGGATCACAGGAAGGGCAGCGGCACCGCCAGGGTGAAGCCGTCCACCGCCATCGCCAGACCGACCAGGGCCAGCCCCCGGCTGCTCCACAGGATCATCCCCTTGTTGGTGATGGCGAAGACCGAGGCCAGGACGATGGCCAGCTGCAACAGCCCCTCGGCGAAGTCGAAATACGGGTCCTGGGCGGCGGCGTGGTCGCGCCGCTCCTCCGCCGCCTTCGCCCTGGCCAGCAGATCCTTGCGGCTGTTGCGGCCCTCCTCGGTTTCCAGCCGGTCGGCCGCCTGGCGGTATTCGGCGGTGCGGGCCATCTGCGCCGCGCGCGCGTCGGCCGGCAGCCCGGCGCCGAGCAGATCCAGCTGGTCGGCGGCCAACCGCAGGCTGATCTGGCGCTGGGTCTTGGCCTGGTAATAGGCGAAGTTGTCCGACGCCTCGATGGCGCTGGAGGCCAACTCCTTGCCGGCGTTGGATCCGGCGACGGCGACGACCGCCAGCACGGCCGCCAGGATCGAGATGTAGATGGCGGTCGAGGTCTTCACCTCCCCGCCATGCCCGCTCTCGTGGTCGCCGCCGCCGTGCCGCTTGCGCTCGTGTTCATGGGATTCGTCGATCAGATCCTTGACCTCGGTCGCTTCCATTGCCGCCTGTGCCTGTCCGTTCGGGTTTGCCAAAAGAGGTAGCCCGGCCGGCCAGGGAAGGGAAGGCCCGCCGCGCGCCGTCACGCGAAGTCCACGGGACGCCCGCTTTCGCCCCTTTCACGGCGGCGCGGTTCGGGTTATGTCAAGGGTATGAACCAGTTCGCTCGCCTCGCCATCGAAGCCGGGCCGCTCGCGGCCTTCTTCATCGCCAATTCCCAGGCCGGCATCATGACCGGCACGGCCGTCTTCATGGTCGCCATCATCATCGCCGTGGCGGTGTCGTGGCACATGGAACGCAAGGTGCCGATCATGCCGATCGTCGGCGCCGGCTTCGTGCTGCTGTTCGGCGGGCTGACGCTGTGGCTCCAGGACGATCTGTTCATCAAGATCAAGCCGACTCTGGTCAACCTGCTGTTCGCGACCGTGCTGTTCGTCGCGCATCTGACGCACCGCAACGTGTTGAAGCGGCTGCTCGGCACCGTCCTGAACCTGACGGACGAGGGGTGGCGGATTCTGGGAATCCGCTGGGCGTGGTTCTTCCTGCTGCTGGCGGTGGTGAACGAGGTCGTCTGGCGCAACATGGCGACCGACGCCTGGGTGAACTTCAAGGTCTTCGGCATCATGCCGCTGACGCTGGTGTTCAGCGCCCTGCAGGCCCCGCTGATCCTGCGCCATCAGGTCCCCGACGAGCCGGCGGAAAGCGGCCCCGCCGCCTGACCGGCCTCTTGTCCGTCCCAACCACCGCGCTCACATAGGGGCGACGCCCCGTCCGACCACCAGGGGCTTTCGCCCTTTCCGACCCGCGACCACAGAGGTTTTCACGCTCATGGGCAGTTTCAGCATCTGGCATTGGATCATCGTTCTGCTGATCGTCCTGCTCCTGTTCGGCGCCGGCAAGCTTCCGTCGGTGATGGGCGACATCGCCAAGGGCGTGAAGGCCTTCAAGGCCGGCCTGAAGGACGAGGAGGCCGAAGCCGCCGCGCAGGCCCAGCCCGCCCCGCCGCCGGTCGCCACCCAGCCGCCGCCGGCCGCCCCGCACCAGCCGGCGCCGGCCTTGGACCCGGCCCATGTGAAGCCGGCCCAACCCGGCGCGACGGTCGCCGCCGATCCGGCCAAGCCGCACCAGGGCTGAGAGGACGGGACCGGAAGGTCCTTTCTTTCTCACCGTTCGCACCTGCAGGACGGTTTGATCGGGCTGGAAAATACGATAGAAAGAAGGGGTAATCCCTCACCTTAGCGTTTGCGCGGGCGCCGGGGTTGCCCCTGTTCTTTTCGGGATGCGCTGATCGCCGTGACGTTCAAGGATCAAATGAAGGCCACCGGCAAATCCGGGGATGCCCACACGCCGGAGAGCGAGGACATCGCCAAGCTCCTCCGCGCGCTGAACGAGGATCTGAAGGCCGATCCCATCGACGCCGCCATCGACCTCGACGAGGACGACGAGGAGCGTCACACCGCGCGCGGCCTGCCGCTCGGCAAGATCGCCGCCGCGCTGCTCGCCGCCGCCGGCATCGGCGTCGCCGTGGTCATGCTGGATCCGGGCGGCGCGCCGACACAGCCGACCGAAGCCACCGCCCTGGTCGCCCCGGCGCCCGCCATCACCCGCGCTCCCGCCCCCCAACCCTCGGCCGCCGCCCCGGAATCGATGATCGCCCGCGCGCCGGCGCCCAGCGCCGCGCCGGTTGCGCCACCGGTCTCCACGGCCCCCGCCCCGCCGCCGGCGGTCGCGGCTCCCCTCACCCCGACGCCCGCGTTGAGGGTTCCGGAACCGCCGGCCCTGCCGCCCACCGCGACGGTGACCAAGCCCGCCCCGGCCGTCCGGCAGGCCGAAGCTTTGCTTCCCCCGGTCACCCCCGCTCCGCGCACCGAAGCGCCGAGGGCCGAGCCCGAAACGCCGCCGTCCTCCCCGCCGCCCGCCGCGCCTGTCGTTCCGAAGGCGGCGGAGACCGGCGAACTGCAAGCCATGCTGGCCCCGCCCAAGGAGCCGCGCGACACCAAGCGCGTTCCGGCCAAGCCCACCGATTCGAAGGCGGTCGAAGCCAAGCCGGCCGAAACGAAACCCGCCGCGCCTGTCGTTCCCAAGTCGGCGGCCGGGAAGCCCCCCGTCACGATCCCCGGCGGCCCCTACGCCGTGCAGACCGGCACCTTCAAGGTCGCGGAGAACGCCGAAAGCCTGACCCGCCGCCTTCAAGGCAACGGGTTCTCGGCCTACACGCTGGCATGGACCGACAAGTCCAGCCAGTCCTGGCACGCGGTGCGCGTCGGCGGTTACGCCGATTCCGCCGCGGCGAAACGCGCGGCCGGCGAGTTGAAGGCAAAGTTCGGCATCGACTCCGTCGTCGTCGCCACCCACTGACGCCAAACGCCGGGACCGTCCTGTCCCGGCGCTGCGGCATACTGTCCTCCCCCTCGCCGTTTCGCGCTGAACGCGCGCTTTGTCTTGGCCGTTCCGCCCCCTCTCTTTGGTCGGGGGTGGGGGAGTGCGGCTTGATCCGGGCTTACCCTTGCTCGTACCATGGACATTCCAGGGCACGAAGCAATGAACACGCCGGCAGCAGACCGGCGAGCCGGAGGAAGCCCCATGAAGCCGACCATCCTGGTCGTCGACGACGAGCCCAGCATCGTCCTGTCGCTCCAGGTCCTCATGCAGCGCGCCGGATTCGAGGTGCGCATCGCCCGTGACGGGGAGGATGCCCTCCGCTCGGTGGAGGCCTTCACGCCAGACCTGATCCTGCTCGACGCGATGATGCCCAAGCGCGACGGCTTCGACGTCTGCCAGACGCTCCGCGCCAACCCGGCGTGGCGGGATCTGCCGATCATCATGCTGACGGCCAAGAGCCGCGACGTGGAGCGCCAGAAGGGCATGGCGCTCGGCGCCACCGACTACATCACCAAGCCCTTCTCGACTCGCGATCTGGTCGCCAGCGTCCGCCGCCACCTCGGCATCACGGCGGAAGCCGCGACGGGCAGCCCGGCGGAGAGCGCAGCGGGGAACAGGGAATGACCCTGCCCGCCATCGACACGGGCCTTCCAGCGGGCGAGGCTGTCCCACCCAAGACCGCCACGCCGCCCCTGCCCCGCCGCATGATTCCGCTGGCCTTCCGCCTCGTCGGCGGCGGGCTGGCCGCCCTGTCGGTCGGGCTGGCCTGGGCCTTGCGCAACGCCGAGGGCGATCCCCTGCTGACCTACGCGGTGGTGATGACCGGCGCGCTGGCCGCCGGAATCTGGCTGCTGTGGCTGGCGGTGGACCGCTGGCTGCTGCGCGCCGCCGAGACGCTGAGCCGCGAGGCCGGGCTGATCGCCCACGGCAACGCCGAGGGCGCGGTCGGCGGCCGGGTGCCGCTGGCGCGCTACGGCGACCTCGTGCCGATCGCCCGCGCGGTCAACGACCTCTCCGACAAGCTGGCCGTGGTCCGCCGCGACATCGCCCGCGCCGTCGCCGAATCGACCGCCGGGGCGGAGGAGCAGAAGACCCGGCTGGCCGCCGTCCTGCGCGACCTGCACGAAGGCGTGCTGGTCTGCAACAGCCGGCACCAGATCCTGCTGTACAACCAGACGGCGCTCGACATCCTGCACCTGACCGGCGACCTCGGGCTCGGCCGCTCGCTGCTGCACGTCGTCGTGGCGGAGCCGGTGACCCACACGCTGGAACGGCTGACCCTGCGCATCCGCGAGGGCCGCCACCGCAACCACGAGCACGGCACCACCGCCCAGTTCGTCGGCTCCACCACCGACGGCCGCATCCTGCTGGAAGGCCGCATGAGCGCCATTCTTCAGGACGCCGAGGAGGGATCGGAGGAGCCGCCGGTGATCACCGGCTACGTCGTCACCCTGTCCGACGCGACCAGCGAGCTGGCGGCGCTCGGCCAGCGCGATGCCCTGCTGCGCGAGGCGACGGAGGGCTTCCGCGCGCCCATCGCCAATTTGCGCGCGGCGGTGGAGACGCTCTACGACAACCCCGACCTCGGCCCGAAGGACCGCGCGGCGTTCGAAAGCGCCATGCTGGAGTCGACCGACGCCCTGTCGCAGCGGCTGGAGCGCGTGACCACGGCCTACCGCGGCGTCGTCACCGGCAGTTGGCCGATGAGCGACATCCACTCCAACAACCTGATCACCCTGGTTCGCCACCGCATCGCGGCATCCGGCGGCGCCGAGGTGACGCCGACCGGCCTGCCGCAATGGGTCCACGGCGACAGCCATGGGCTGGTCGTCCTGTTCGGCCATCTGGTCGATTCGGTTCGGGAGCTGACCGGGGCCACCGCCTTCGACCTGGGGGCGGAAGCCGGCGACCGCTGGGTGTATCTCGACCTCGTCTGGCGCGGCGTCCCGGTGCCCAGCGCGACGCTGGACGGCTGGCTCGACCGACCGCTGCCCGGCGCGCCGGGGGGCTTGAGCGTCGGCGACGTGCTGCAACACCACCGCAGCACCGCCTGGAGCGAGCCGGTGCCCGACCGCGAGGGCTTCGCCCGTCTGCGCGTTCCGGTGCCGCCGGCCCTGTCGCCGCCCTCGGCCCACACCCACGCCCATTCCCACGCCAGGGCCGGCGCCCGGCCGGAGTTCTTCGACTTCGGCCTGCTGCACCAACCGCTGGCGACCAGCGCCCTGGGGCAGACGCCGCTCGACCGGCTGCATTACGTGGTGTTCGACACCGAGACCACCGGGCTGTCGCCCAGCACCGGCGACGAGATCATCCAGATCGCCGCCGTCCGCGTCGTCGGCGGGCGCATCCTGACTGGCGAGACCTTCAACGCGCTGGTCGATCCGAAACGGCCGATCCCGGCCGAATCGATCCCCTTCCACGGCATCACCGACGCCATGGTCGCCGGCCAGCCGGCGGTGGAGGCGTTGCTCCCGCAGTTCCGCGCCTTCGTGTCGGGCGCCGTGATGGTGGCGCACAACGCCGCCTTCGACCTGAAATTCCTCAAGATGAAGGAACGGGCGGCGGGGGTGGCGTTCGACGGGCCGGTGCTGGACACCATGCTGCTGTCCCGCATGCTGCTGGGCAACGACGGCGACCACACGCTGGACGGCATCGCCGAACGGCTGGGCATCGCGGTGGTGGACCGCCACACCGCGCTGGGCGACAGCCTCGTCACGGCGGCGGTGTTCCTGCGCATGGTGGAGATGCTGCGCGAACGGGGCGTGCGGACCCTGGACGACGCCATCCGCGGCGCCAACATCCTGGTCGAGCTGGCGGCGCGGGAGCGCGCCTTTTGACCGCCCGGCGCGGTTCCCGCGAGGACGGGAAGCCGCCGCGCCGCGACCGCATGGTCGCGCTGTTTCTGCTCGGCCTGCTGCTCTTCAATCCGCCGCTGCTGCGGCTGTTCGGGGTGGAGGGCGAAATCTTCGGCGTGCCGGTGCTGTACGCCTACATCCTGGGCGTCTGGGCCGCCATGATCGCGCTGGCGGCGCTGGCGGCGGAGCGGCGGTGACGGCCATGGCCTGGACGCCCATGCCCTGGTTGACGGTCTTGCTGGTCTCGCTCGCGTATCTCTCGGCGCTGTTCGCCATCGCCCATTGGGCCGACCGGCGGGCGGCGGCGGGGCACAGCGTCATCGCCTCGCCCACCGTCTACGCGCTGTCGCTGGGGGTCTACTGCACGACCTGGACCTTTTACGGATCGGTCGGGCGGGCGGCGTCGCAGGGCATCGGCTTCCTGCCGATCTACCTCGGCCCGACGCTGACGATGCTGCTGGCTCCGCTGCTGATGCGCAAGATCCTGCGGATCGCCAAGACCCAGCGCATCACCTCCATCGCCGATTTCATCGCCAGCCGCTACGGGCGCAGCCCGCTGCTGGGCTGGCTGGTGGCGCTGACCGCCGTGGCCGGCGTCACCCCCTACATCGCCTTGCAGTTGAAGGCCGTCGCCGTCAGCTTCGACGCGCTGACCGGAAGCTTCAGCGGGGACGACAGCCCCTTCCTCGACACCGGCTTCGCGGTCGCGGCGGCGATGGCGCTGTTCGCCATGGTCTTCGGCACCCGGCAAATCGACGCGGCGGAGCACCACCCCGGCATGGTCGCCGCCGTCGCCTTCGAATCGCTGGTCAAGCTGGTCGCCTTCCTGGCCGTCGGGGGCTTCGTCGTCTGGGGCCTGCACGGCGGGCTGGAGGGCCTGTTCGCCGACACCGCCGCGCGTCCGGACATCCAGGCCCTGTTCGCCGCCGAGCCGGCGCTGGGCGACGGGGCGTGGGCGACCTCGATGCTGCTGGCGGCGGCGGCGATCCTGTGCCTGCCGCGCCAGTTCCAGGTCATGGTGATCGAGAACGTCGAGGAACGGCACCTGAACCGGGCGCTGTGGCTGTTCCCGCTCTACATGCTGCTGATCAACCTGTTCGTGCTGCCGGTCGCGGTGTCGGGCCTGCTGCGCTTCGGCGGCGACACCGACCCCGACCTGTTCGTCATCGCGCTGCCACTCTCCAGCGGGATGGACGCGCTGGCGCTGTTGGCTTTTCTCGGCGGGCTGTCGGCCGCCGCCGGGATGATCGTCGTCGAGTCGGTGGCGTTGTCCACCATGGTCTGCAACGACTTGGTGATGCCGGCCCTGCTGCGGCTGCGGCCCCCGGCGCTGGAGCGCTCCGCCGACCTGTCGCGGCTGCTGCTGGCGATCCGCCGCGCCGCCATCGTCGTGATCCTGCTGCTCGGCTACGTCTATTTCCGGGTGGCGGGGTCGGCCTACGCGCTGGTGTCGATCGGCCTGATCTCCTTCGCGGCGGTGGCGCAGTTCGCCCCGGCGCTGATCGGCGGGCTGTACTGGCAAGGCGCCACCCGGCGGGGCGCCCTGGCCGGGCTGGTGGGCGGCGCGCTGGTGTGGACGCACACGCTGCTGCTGCCGAGCTTCGCCCGTTCAGGCTGGCTGCCCGCCTCCTTCATCGAGTCCGGCCCCTGGGGAATCGCGAGCCTGCGCCCCTACGCCCTGTTCGGGCTGGAGGGGTTCGACCCGCTGACCCACGCGCTGTTCTGGAGCGCGCTGGTCAACATCGGCCTCTACATCGCCCTGTCGTTGACCGACCGCCCCGATTCGGCGCAGCAGGCCCAGGCCGTCGCCTTCGTCGCGGTGTTCGAACAGTCGGAACCTTTGGAGCCGCCGGCCGACTGGCAGGGGGTGGCCAGCGTCGGCGACCTCGCCCGCGTGGTCGCGCGCTTCCTGGGGCCGCAGCGGGCCGAGGCGGCCTTCGCCGGGGCCGACCCCGCCGCACCCGCCGGACCGGAGCGGCTGCGGGTTGCCGAGCGGCTGCTGGCCGGGGCGATCGGCGGCGCGTCGGCCCGCGTGGCGCTGGCTTCGGCGGTGCCGGGCGGCGCGGTGGGCACGGCGGAGCTGCTGCGCATGCTGGACGAGACCAGCCACGTCATCGCCCACAGCCGCCAGTTGGAGGAGAAGACCGCCGCGCTGGAACGGGCCACCGACGCGTTGCGCGCCGCCAACGAACGGCTGACCGAGCTGGACCGGCTGAAGGACGAGTTCCTGTCCACCGTGACGCACGAGCTGCGCACCCCGCTGACCGCGATCCGCGCCCTGACCGAGATCCTGCACGACGACCCCGGCCTCGACCCCGCCCAGCGCCACGAGTTCCTGGGCGTCGTCATCGCCGAGAGCGAGCGGCTGACCCGCCTCATCAACCAGCTTCTCGACATGGCGAAGATCGAGGCCGGCGCGGTCGAGTGGTCGATCGCGGCCATCGACCCGGCGGCGGCGCTGGAGCAGGCGGCCGCCTCCACCGCCGGGCTGTTCCAAGAGCGCGGCATCACCCTCGAAACGGCGCTGGATGGGGCGCTGGACGGGCCGCTGCCGCCGGTGCTGGGCGACCACGACCGGCTGGTCCAGGTCGCCGTCAACCTGCTGTCGAACGCCGCGAAGTTCGCGCCCCCGGGCAGCCGGGTGACGCTGTCCGCGCGGATCGCGGGGGACTCGCTGCGGGTGGCGGTGAGCGACGGCGGTCCCGGCATCGCGCCCGAACACCACGCCGCCGTCTTCGACCGCTTCCGGCAGGTGGGCGACCCAATGACCGACAAGCCGGCCGGGACCGGTCTGGGGCTTGCCATCTGCAAGCGCATCGTGGAGCATCTTGGCGGACGCATCGGCGTCGTCAGCGCTTCCGGTGCTGGCGCCACCTTCTGGTTCACGATTCCGTTGGCCGACTCCGCGCCGCGTTCGCGGACGGCGCCCTGAACGCGCGCCGGTGGCAAGCCCCCCTCGCCACGGCCCGATACCGTGCTATCATGATCGGGTTCATGCCACGAAACGCAGTCGGAAAGGGCGGAGCTTGCGGTTCCTGGGTTTTCCCCTACGATCATCGAGCGCAACCTCGGCGTGGCGATGTGATAGGACTCTTCCCGTTCGGGCGGCCTATGCCTATGGTGGGGCCACCGATCCGTCGGTTTGGGATTAGGAAAGGCGGGATGGGCAAGATTCTGGTGGTCGACGACGAGTTGGACGTCGAAACGCTGATCATGCAGCGTTTCCGCCGCGCCGTCCGCGCGGGCGAGTTGGAGTTCCTGTTCGCCCATGACGGGCAGGAGGCTCTGGCGACCCTGCGTTCCGACCCCGACATCGACATGGTGCTGAGCGACATCAACATGCCCGGCATGGACGGGCTGACCCTGCTGGACCATCTGCCCACGGTGAACGCCGACATCCGCGCGGTGATGGTGTCGGCCTATGGCGATCTCGGCAACATCCGCGCGGCGATGAACCGGGGCGCCTTCGACTTCATCGTCAAGCCGATCGATTTCGCCGATCTGGAAGCCACCATCCACAAGACGCTGGACGCCTGCCGGGCGGTGCGCAAGCTGCGCGAGGCGTTGCAGGAAACCCGCACGGCGGAGGCCGCGTCCCGTGCCCAGGCCGCGCGGCTGCGCCGGGTGCTCGACACCAGCCCGATCGGCGTGTCGATCGTCACCGACGAGGGCGAGCTTCTCTATTGCAACCAGCGCTGCGCCGATTTGTTCGGCGTCCCCCCCGACGCCATGCGCCAGCGCGGCGTGGCGGAGCTGTACCGCCATGTCGAGGGCCGCGAACGCCGGAAGCGCGAAGGCGGGCCAACCCTCGACGATAAGATCCACAGCGACGAGATCCACGTCGTCCGCGACGACGGCCGCGCGGTGTGGATGACCGTCTCCTTCGACCACACGACCTACGAGGACCGCGCCGTCTACATCGTCTGGCTTTACGACATCACCGAGCGCAAGGCCCAGGCGGAGGCGCTGAGCAGCGCCAAGGACGCGGCGGAGAAGGCGCTGAGCGACCTGGAGCGCATGCAGGGCGAGTTGATACGCGCCGAGAAGATGGCGGTGATCGGCCAGCTCATCGCGGCCGTCGCGCATGAGGTCAACACGCCGGTCGGCATCGCGCTGACCGCCGCGACCCATCTCCAGACCGCGTCCGAGGCCATTGTCCTGACCTTCAACGACGGGCTGCTGCGCAAGAGCGACTTCCAGGAGTATGTCGGCACCGCCTGCGAGGTGTCCACCCTGCTGGTCTCCAACATCGAACGCGCCGCCGCCCTGATCCAGAGCCTGAAGCTGGTGACGGAAGGCAAGGCGTCGTCGCCGCGCAGCCGATTCGACCTGCGCGAGTATCTGGCCGACATCATCCTGGCGGTGCGGGTCCAGCCAAGCGCCGCCGGTCACGAGCTTCTGCTGGACTGCCCGGAGGGGCTGGTGCTCGACACCTATCCCGGTGCCCTGACCGAGGTGCTGATCGCGCTGCTGACCAACGCCTTCGCCCACGCCTTCGATCCGGGGCGCGGCGGGCGGGTGACGGTCACGGCCTGCCTGCACCCCGACGACCGGGTGGAGCTGTGCGTGACCGACGACGGGCGCGGCATTCCGCCGGAAATCCTGCCCCGCCTGTTCCAGCCCTTCGCCACCACCCGGCGTGGCGCCGGCAGCATGGGGCTCGGGCTGTACGCGGTGTTCAACATGGTCACCGGCAAACTGGCTGGCGAGATCAACGTGCACAGCATGACCGGGCGCGGGACCTCCATGGTGCTGCGGTTGCCGCTCGACGCGCCCTGACGCCAGGCGTTGGGACGGCAAGGGTTCGAAGCACAAGCTGGGGGCTCTCCCATCACGCCCGCCGCCTCGCCGTGATTGCATCGGTGAGGGCGCTGTATGACAATGCCGTAACACCAACGGCAAGTGGACGCGCGACCGTCATGACCGGTCCCGACGACAGCGGCATCGACGGGATCGTCGAGGACCCGAACGGCGACTTCGCCGCTCCCGGCACGGTGCAGGGCACCATCGACCGCGCACGGCATTACCGCGAGCAGGTCCTTTCCTCGATACCGGGGCTGCTGGTCCACCGGGGTGGGCGCGTCCTGCATTGCAACCGTCCGGCCGCCCAGCTTCTGGGCTATGCGACGCCCGAGGAGGTGCTGGCACTGCCCGGCGTGCTGGCCCTGGTCTCCGAAGACGCCGCCTTCGCGGAGCGCCAAGCCTACGAGCAATGCCTGGCCGGCGTCACCCGCGAGGACGTTCGCCGGATCAAGCGCCAGCGCGCCGACGGTGGGGTGCAATGGTTCGACCAGCTTCTGGAGCCGGTGGACTGGGGCGGCGCGCCGGCCGTCCTGGAAACGCTGGCCCAGGTCCGCCCGCAGACCGGCTACACCCAGATGCCGCACCAGTGGCAGCTGCTCCAGGCCGCCATCGACGCCATGCCGAACGGCGTGCTGATGCTCGACCGCGACATCAAGATGGAGGGGGCGAACAGCGAGTTCCTGCGGCTGTGGGACTACCCGCCCGGCCTGTTCCCGCCGGGCACGCCGATGGACGTCATGCTGACCTACAACCACCAGCGCGGCGATTACGGCGACGTCCCCTGCGGGCCGATCGTCGCCGAGCTGGCCAGCCGCTTCCTGGTCCGTTGCGTCATCAACGCCGAGCGTCACGTGCCGAACGGCCGGATCCTCGACATCCGGACCGCGCCGCGCGCCGATGGCGGCTACGTCGTCACCCATGTCGACATCACCGACCGCAAGCGCATCGAGAACGAACTGCGCGAGGCCAAGGAGCGCGCCGAGACCATCCTGAAGGAGCTGCGCGAGACCCAGCAGCAGTTGATCGTGCAGGAGAAGATGGCGTCGCTCGGCCAGCTCACCGCCGGGATCGCGCATGAGCTGAAGAACCCCCTCAACTTCGTCAACAACTTCGCGGAGCTGTCGGGGGAATTGCTGGACGAGCTGCTGGCCCTGCTCGGCCCGCTCGACGACCGGATGAACGCGGCCGACCGCGCCGACGCCGAAGACCTCACGGCCAGCCTGCAAAGCAACCTGCGCAAGATCGCCGACCACGGCCGGCGCGCCGACAACATCGTCAAGAGCATGCTGGAGCATTCGCGCGGCGGCGGCGGCGAATGGCAGACCGCCGATATGAACGCCCTGGTCGACGAGGCGCTGGCCCTGTCCTACCACGCCGTCCGTGCCCAGGACCGTGGCTTCAACACGGAGCTGGAACGCCGCTTCGACCCGGCGGTGGGGGCGCTGAACCTGGTACCCCAGGATGTCTCCCGCGTTCTGGTCAACGTGTTCACCAACGCCTTCTACGCGCTGCGCAAGCGCCAGAAGACGGACACCGAGCCGGACTATCGCCCGAGGCTCACGGTCTCTACCGTGGATTGTGGCGGAACGGTGGAAATCCGGATACGTGACAATGGAACCGGCATGACTCCGGCAGTCATCGCCAAACTATTCACACCCTTTTTCACGACAAAACCAACGGGAGAGGGAACCGGCTTGGGACTTTCGCTCAGCTACGACATTGTGGTACATCAACATAGGGGTCGCTTCGACGTGAGCAGCGTCGAGAACGACCACGCCGAATTCACGATCACGCTGCCACGCGCCATACCGGCGGTGTCGCTAGGGGAGCGCCGCAAGACATGACTCTGGGTATCCTTGTCGTCGACGACGAACCGGACATCGAAGATCTGTTTCGCCAGCGCTTTCGCGCCGAACTGCGCACCGGACAGTTGGCTCTCCATTTCGCGTCCTCGGCCGAGCAGGCCCTCGAATGTCTTGCCTCCGGCCTTCAACCTGAAGCGGTGCTTGTGCTGAGCGACATCAACATGCCGGGGATGAGCGGCCTCGACC
This sequence comes from Azospirillum doebereinerae, assembly GCF_003989665.1. Lineage (GTDB taxonomy): Bacteria > Pseudomonadota > Alphaproteobacteria > Azospirillales > Azospirillaceae > Azospirillum > Azospirillum doebereinerae. The sequence goes on from NZ_RZIJ01000002.1 coordinate 196,450, forward strand.
TGTTGGAGCGGTTGCGGTCGGAGTTGCCGACCGTGCCGGTGGTGATGGTGACCGCCTATGGCGACACCGAGAACCGCCAGCGCGCGCTGGAGATCGGCGCCACCGACCTGGTCACCAAACCGGTGGATTTCGCGGCGCTGAAGAAGCTGGTCAATTCGGTCATCGCCCGGAAAACAGCCGCATAAGCACCAAGGACCGCCATGCCGTGACCGTGTCCATGGCCGACCAGGGCCTCCTTCGCGGTGAGGGAGCATGAGGCCTCTGGTCGCCGCGACCGCGTGGGCCGTCGTCTCCGCCATCGCCTTTTCCACCAGCTCCGCCGCCGCGAAGTTTCTCGGGCAGAAACTCCCGACCGCCGAACTGTCCTTCTTTCGGGCGGCGTTCGGCGTGCTGCTGCTGGTGGGAGCGTGGCGTTTCCTCGTCGGCGCACGGAAGGCGCGCGATCCCTGGGGGCATGTCATCCGTTGCGGCCTGGGCGTGGTCGCGCTTTATGGCTTCATGCATGCCTTGGCAACGCTGCCGCTGGCGCTGGCGAGCCTTCTGTTCGTGACCCGCGTGCTGTTGCTGCCGGTGGCCGCCCGTCTCATGCTGGGCGAGCGGTCGGGGCCGGCGGTGTGGATCGCGGTGACCACCGGCTTCGTCGGGGCCGTGGTGTCGCTCTGGCCCGCCCTGACCCTTCCCGAACTGCGGCTCGGCATCGCCGCGGCCCTTGTGGCGTCCATTTCCTCGGCGGGATCGCAGGTGGCGGTGCGGCGGCTGACGGCGACGAATCCCGCCGGGCTGATCGTGTTGATCTACACCGCCGCGTCGGTGGCGGCGACCTTGCCCTTCGCCGTGACCGGTTGGGTGGCTCCCCTCCCGTCCGACTGGCCGATCCTCGCCGCGTTGGGAGGATTCGCGGTTCTGGCGCAGTTCGCCGCCGCCAAGGCGTTTTCCTGGGCCCCGGTCGGATTCCTCGCTCCGCTCGACGTGCTGGCGGTGCCGGTCGGCGCCATGCTCGGCCTTGTGCTTTTCGGAGAGGTCCCGACCGCTTACGACTGGATCGGCGGCGGTCTCATCGTGATCGCCGCCTTCTTCGTGAATCGGCCCGGCGGGCGGCGATTCGATTTGAAGGGGAATATCCCTCATAGGATGTAACATACCGGAATACTCCCGACTGCCGGAGAGATCTTTCGGTTGTTGCACAACTACAACAACATCATGGCTTCGATAAGGAAAAGCGCATGGCGGTCCCAATTTTGGGATTTGCCGCGTGATCGGTCGCGAAAAAAATGGCACGCTTCCGGTGTTATACAACTTTTATCGCTCGCCGTGAACATGATCGACATCCCGACCGGTCTGACCGCATTGATCGACGTCGCCGCGGAAATGCGCGGCGCGATCCTGATCTATCGGGACGATGTGGTGGTTTTCGCCAACCAGGAGGCAAAGCGGATCTACGCGTGCCAGGATTGGACCAACCCAGTTTCGTTCGATCAATGCTTCAACAAGGCGATCGAGCTTGGCCGCATCGACGACCGCACCATTCTCGACGACCCCGCCGGGCATCTGGCCTACGCGAAGATGACGAGGGCGCGGGGGATCGACTTCCGGTTTCGGCGCCTCTACGACGGCGAAGCCTACGACCGGCATCACACCGGCCTGGACAGCGAATGGAACGCCCAGATCTGGGTCAAGGCACGGCCGGTCAACGCCGACATCGACATTCCGGGCTCGTCAGCCCCCGGTCTGTTGGAACAGTTGGAACAGAACCGCGCCATGGCAAGGATGACCGCCCTTTTGGAACAGATGGGCGTTGCGATGGCCGTGGTGGACGCCGATGGCCGGACGCTGGATTGCTCGCCCCTGATGGCGAATCGGTTCGACGACGGCGCGCCGCTTAGCCGCGACGGTCTCGGGTTTCTCCGCTGCCAGGACGATGCGTGCACGGTCCGGCTGCGCCGCGCCATCGGCGCTGTGGCGCGCGGCCGGGAGACGGCGGCCCTGGTTCCCGTCCTCGCCGACGGAACGCTCCATCCCATCGCGGTCATGTCCGCTCCGCAGGCCGACGGAACCGCCATCGTCGTGATCAACGAGACCGCCCAGGCGGAGTCGCTGGGCGGCATCCTGATGGCCGCCTATGGCCTGACGAACCGCGAAGCCGACGTGGTGGTGCGCCTGGGCGGCGGCGAGACCGCCGACGAGATCGCCACGGCGCTCGACCGGAAGCTCGACACGGTGCGGCGGCAGATCGCGACGGCGAAGGCCAAGATCGCCGCCGACCGTCAACACAACCTCGCCCACATCATCACGCGGGCGGCGGCGCTGTTCGGCGGCATTTCGCCGCCGTCCTCAAGAAAGGGAAAGCAATGAGCGGTCTGGATTATGTGAAGGGTTATGATTTTTCCCGCGTGATCGCCCATATGCAGCGCGACGGCCTGTCCCGGGACGAGGCCACGCAGTCGGCGGAACAGCTCCGCGCCTTCATGGCGCTGAACGCCATGCGCCTGGAATCGCCGGTCTGCCTCGTGGCCTGGGAAGGGATGGAGCCGGCGTGGCACGCCTTCATCCTGGACACGCGCGCCTACGCCCGTTTCTGCCAGAACGCGTTCGGCGGCATGCTGCACCATTGGCCGGACGCCTACGGCACCGCCGAGTTCCGCGCCGGCTGGTCCAAGACGGTGGAACTGGCCGCCAAGCATTTCGGCATCTTCCTGGATCGCAACCCGGAAGCCCGCGAGTCCGGCCGGGGCAAGCAGTGGAACATGGCCGCCTTCTGCTCGCGCGAGCCCGGCGAAGGGGAAGAGTGGCCCTTGAACGTCGAGTCGAACATCCAGTCGGTCGCCTGACGCCGTCTCCCGTGGGCGCTTGGCCCATGGGGATGATCCGGGATCGGGAGGGAGGCGCCAGCAAGGCGGGGGCCTCCCCTTCCAGATAGCGGGCTCTCCCTGTTTCAAGGCGGCCCTGTCGCCGTTGGACGTCATGAAAGGAACGCGCGGCATGGGCGTCATCCCCTTCCCCCTCACGAATCGGGGAGTTCGGCATCCCACCTTCCCGGTGATCGAGGTCAGCCACTTGTCTCTCGACGAGGCGGCCGATTGGCAGGCGAACGTGATGGCCGAATGCCGGCGGCGCAGGGTCCCGACCTCATCCCTGGCCGATTGGCTGGAAACGCGCGGCCTGCTGCTCCGCTGCACCGTCCTGTCGAGCGACGGACCGGGAGAACCGTTGCGCATTCCTGGACAAGCCCTCATCCCCGCACTGAACGGAGAGAGGGAACCGGGGGCCATACATCATCCCGGCGCTACGGATCCTCATCTCCTCGCCCAAACCATCGGCGTCCAATGCGCGGAGAACGTCAGTGCCGGCGAGGCGGTGCTCAACCGAATTCTGGTGTCGGGCATCGGCTGCCCCTTCGTCCACACGCACGCCTTCTACGGCTGGGAGGACAAAGGGCGCCGGAGGGTCCTGTCCGCCGTCGACATTCAAACCCTTCATTGAAACGGCCCCCACCCTATGGCCGTTGCTCCGAGGGTTGCCACGCCTTCCAACGATCCCTTTTCCCGAAAGGAGGGTTGCATGCCATGCCGGAAAGAAGCGTCCACCGACCCGGACGTGTTTGCCCTGCCTGACATTTTCGTCCGGGAAGAGGCGTGTCATCTGCCCCAGATCGATCATCTGTCCATCACCCAGCTCCGTCGGCGCGCCGCCGAGGACCGGGAGGATGCCCTGGGAATGAACCGGTTGGCCAACACCGGTTGCCTCGCCATGCTGCTGGCCGATGCCGAACGGTGCGAAGCCCGTGCCGACGCGTTGGAAACGTTTATCGGCGGATTGGATGAAACGATCCGGACCCAGCTCACGATGACTGAGGTCACGGTGACCGACCTTCGGTCCTTGATCGCGCGTTGCGTGAACGGCATCGCTCCCGGCCCAGAAGGCAGCGAAGCCAACGCGCCGGCCGGGCTGTCATCGACGCTGGCCGCCTCCATCGCGATCGCGCTTCGAAACCGGCACGCGTTGGCGAAAGTCTGACGCCGGCATGACGGCCCCGCTCCCGCCTCCAGCCCTGCCCCCACAGGTCGGTTCGCTGCTGCGCTCCGACGCAACCGCGGCGCCGAAACGTGGGCGGGATGCGCTTGCCCGGTTGTCTCGGCTGTCGACACGGGAAATCGACGTGCTGGGGCTGCTGGCGCTTGGCAAGACCTCCAAGGTCATAGCCTACGAATTGAGCATCAGCGCCAAGACGGTGGAAATCCACCGGGCGCGCATCATGGCCAAGATGGGCTGCGGCAGCTTGGTCGAACTGGGCCGGTTGTGGGAAGCCGCCGTCGCAGCCCTGCCCACGTCACTGGACGCGACGACCCTCGAGAACGATCGCCTCGACTGACCGGCAACGCGGCAGCGAGGCGAAGATGGGTTATTGCAGCGTGGTGTGCTCCGCCGCATGTTCCGACGAACGGATCATCGCGGCCCGCGTCATGCCGTAGCTGTCCAGCCGGTCGATGACCTTCCGGTAATAGCCGAGCACGTAGACTCGCAGTTCGGCGGTCAGCCCGGCGTTGCCGCGCTGGTTGTCGATTTCCGAGACCAGTTCGGTCACCGACAGGCAGCGCCGCCGCGCCACGTCGTCGACGGCATCCCAGATGTCCTGCTCCATGCGCAGGCTGGTGCGGCGACCGTTGACTCTGATGTTCCGGCAGATCATTCCGCATTCCCCCCATGGCTGCTTGCGTAATGTTCTATGCAGGCAATCGGCCGGGGTAAGCAGTGAAGTTTTTCACATCGCGGAGCGTGGCCACGTCGAACACCCCGCTCACCATCAACCTTCGGGAAGCCCGCTCGGCGAACCGAGGCGGGCCGACTCGAGTCACCCGCAACGAATCTTGATGGGGAAGGATGGTGCGGGCGGCGGGGGTCGAACCCGCATGCCTTGCGGCGAGGGATTTTAAGTCTCTCGCTACCGGGTTTTCCGGTATTTTCCAGAAATGGCGGATGATCGCCAAACCCCATGAAAACCAACGGTTTTCCGCCACCCTTCCCTTTCCGTCTTTTTCCCGAATATGATCGCACTTTCGTCACGGTGGGTCCTGGGTGGGTCCTGGGGCGTGGGTCCTACGGGGGATGGGGATGGAAGCCAAGATCACGAAAAAGTTGGTGGATCAGGTCCAGGCGGGGGACAGGGACCTGTTGGTGTTCGACACGCTGCTTAAGGGCTTCGTGCTGAAAGTCACGCCGAAGGGCGCCAAGGTCTATCTGGTGATCTACCGTATGGGCGGCCGAGACACCCCAAAGCAGAAGGTGACCATCGGCCGGCACGGCTCCCCCTGGACGCCGGACCAAGCCCGCACCGAGGCCGAGAAGCTGTTGGCGTCGGTGAAGCAGGGCACCGACCCGGCGGCCGAGAAGAAGGCCCGGACGAAACGGGGCGCCACCGTCTCCGATCTGGCGGACAGCTACCTCACCGAGCATGTGGAGGTGAAGAACAAGGCCAGCACGGCGACCGGCTTCCGCCGACTGGTGGAGAAGGAAATCAAGCCCGCGCTGGGGAAGCTCCAAGTGGACAAGGTGACCCGTGCCGATGTCGCCAAGCTCCACCACGACATGCGGGACACCCCGCGACAGGCGAATCAGACGCTGGCCGTCCTCTCCAAGATGTTCGGCCTTGCCGAAGTCTGGGGCATGCGCCCGGACGAGACCAACCCGTGCAAGAAGATCGAGCGATACCGCGAGAACAAGCGGGAGCGCTTCCTGTCCACCCCCGAGGTGGAGCGGCTGGGGAAGGTGCTGGCCGAACTCGACCAGACCACCGAGGTGCATGAAACCGTCCTGGCTGGTCTCCGTCTGCTGCTGCTGACCGGCTGCCGCCTGGGGGAAGTGCTGGCGCTGCGCTGGGACGATGTGGTGGAGGGTGCCGTCCTGATCCGCGACGGCAAGGCGGGTGCCCGCATTCACACCATCGGCGCCCTGGCCCAAGCCTTCCTGGCCGATCTGCCCCGCACGTCGGTGTGGGTGCTGCCGGCACCGCTCGATCTCAAGAAACCGTTGCCGAACAGTACGATCTCCCACGCCTGGGGCACGGTGCGCACCAAGGCCGGACTGGAGGACGTCCACCTTCACGATCTTCGCCACACGGTCGGGACCTACGCCGGCCAGACTGGAGCGAACGCCTTCCTCGTGCGCGACAAGCTGGGTCACAAAACGCTGGCGATGACAGGCCGGTATGTGAACCGGGACGCCAACCCGCTGCGCGAACTGTCCGACAAGATTGAGGGCCGGATCATGGGCGCGCTGAACGCTGGCGCCGCGACGGCCAAGGGCGAAGTGGCCGGGGCCGAGGTGGCGTCACTGCCGGAGACGAAGAAGCGGAAACGTGCCGGAGTTACCTGATTTCCGGGCTAACTGGGGTAACCGTCAGCCCGACAATGGTTGCCATTCCATCGGAGCGCTAGGGAACGGTTAAGGTGTCGTTGGACAGCGCGTCCACTGTCAACAGCGTCCTGAACCGTCACATGCGAAGGGGGCTCGTTCCGCCCGATCCTTATAGGCAGCATTCTTCCTGCCATCAGGAGAACTCTATGATCGACCTCACACGCATTTCTGCTAACTCTATCGGCGAAGGGTAGTTCATAGGTTGCGCTTAAGCGTGACATGCCGCCCAGCTCAGGCTGAACTAAATCATTGATACTCCTGGATTGTTGAAAAATTTAGTGCTTATGCACGTGAAATATGGTGGTGTGTGCGCAACACTCGTGGGGTCATATCGGAAAAATATCACCCCGTGGTGATTTTTGTCGATTGATCGCGGATCAAACATCCGCATATCTTGTTTCTTAAGCGCTGGGGAGGCGCGGATAAGCGTGTACGAGGATGAGGCCGAAACAATCCGAACGATGATGCGCGCCAGAGCGCGAATCATCTACTCCAAGCATGCTGATCGTGAGCGGATGCCGGAACGCGAGATCACTGATCGTGATGTGCGAACCGTTCTTGAGACGTGTCTAGAAATCACACAGATCCGCGAAAATGATCAAGGTCCGGTTTGGAGCGTAGAGGGGCATGACTTGGATGGACGGCGGCTTCGCATCTGCGTGGCTGTTAAAGCCCGTCGCAACATCGTCATCGTAGTGACGACGATCGAATTGAAGTGAATTAGGATGGAAGCCATGGAAACCTGCGTCGTTTGCGAAGCCCCGATCAGTGAGATCGAGATTTTGCCGTCTTATGACGATGATGCGTTCGGCATTCCCATCACGATCAAAAATGCCGTGCAGCGTCACGTCTGCCCGAGTTGCGGGTTTGACGGGATTGAGATCCCTGATAGTGAGGGTTTGGAGGCTGCCGTTGCTGTAGGCCGGATTATGATTCCTGTTCAGCTTAGCGGGCCGGAAATTAAGTTTTTGCGGAAAGCCTGTGGCATGAATGGGAAGCAGTTCTCCGAAGCCATGCATGTTGACAATGCGGTGCTGAGTCGATGGGAGAAGCATGCAGGTCAGGGGGAGGTGACGGACCGCACCATTCGGGATGTGGTTTGGGGCCTTCTTTGCCGAAAGACGCCTGCGATAGTGATTCCCCCAGGTCACTTCACCGGGATGAATATTAGAAGAGCGCCCAATGGATATTCGTTGCCCAGGATTGTGGTGGAGCGTGTTCGCTTGAAAGATGCTCTACATAATACGAAGTCAGATGAATGGGATCTCCTTGATTTGGCGGCTTGAAAGCAACCTATCTATCTATGTTAGCCCGCCCGGCTCGTCTGTGGCGGGCTTCTTTATTTCAAAAAGCATTGGTAGCAGGGCGCCAAAGGTTGGCTGCTTCCTGAGCTGCATTCATGGCTTCCTCGTGGGTGTCGCACTCGCAGAGGATAGTGTCGCTCTCTACGTCCAAGACCGAGATCTTTCCGTTCCTCTCCTCGATCGCGTCAAAGCGCCCCTCTACCCCATCCCCTTCCAGGTCGGCGAGAGGGCTGAAGATGTGCTCATGCCAAACGACATCGCGAATGATTCGAGAGGGTGAGCGCGTCATAGGACTGCGCTCGCGGTGACGTCTTTCCTCAATCGTACCCCGGCCCCGCCCCCGTTCTCGGGGATGAACTCCACGCCGGCCGCCTCCAATGCTGTGCGGATCGCGGCGATGGTGCGGGGGTGGGGTTGGCGCTTGTTCGCCTCGAAGTCCGCAAGCGTGGAGCGGGCCGTCTGGGCAGCCGCCGCAAGATCATCGCGGGTCCACTCGATCAAAGCCCGTGCCGCCCGGCACTGAGCCGGAGAAACGGATGTTTCATCCGATATCGGACTTTTCATCTTGATTTGAATCTCGCTCGGGATAATATACCTCATGTCGGTCATTATGACCGATAATCTGCTGCCGTTCAACGCCTGAGGCACCCCATGCGAGCGTTTCTCGCCACGCCCAAGCCTTGCCCGCCGCCGGCCCTGCTGGCGCGCTGGCCCCGCCCGATGATCGAAGCCGCCATCGACGCCCTTCTGGCCGAACTGGACGCCCGCGACGGCAACCCGGACCTTGAGCCGGAAGAGGACCGGGGCGAACTCGACCATCTGCCCGACTGTCCAGCGAAACCGGACAACTCCCGATACCCGGAACAGTAATCCAGCAATCGCCCGGCTGACGTCGGGATTACCGACGCCAGCTGCTAATCCCCCAAGCACCGGAACTCTATTCCGCCCCTTCCAGACCAACCGGCCGTTCGGTGAAATCGGACGACCACAAGCCACGGAGTTGAATATGCTCGCGATGATCGACGCGCCCATGGGCGCGAACGCCTCCGCTTTGCCTATCGTCCCGTCCATCACTTGGCGCCGCCTCTCCGAGATGTGGAGCGCGACCAGCGCCGAACGCGCCTTCATCGGCCCCTATGAGCTGATCGCCTTCGACATCCCGCCGGCCGGGCCGCACCCGCGCATCATCGCGTGGGAACTGCACATCGGCCCGCAGTTCACGACCGGCATCGCGGGTGCTCCGGCCAACAGCTTCGAGGCCGCGAAGGCGGCGGCGGAACAGGAAGCCCGCCGGCTGCTGACCGACATGGGGGTTTCTGCCACCGTGAAGGAAACCACTCTCCCCACCGTGGGGAGGGTTGATCGTTTCGGCGACCACCGAAACGGTGACGGCACTCCGGTACGGGCGATGCCCCATGTTGGGGCACCGTCGACCCTCCTCCCCCGCTTCGGGTTTACCTTCGCCGAAGCCGAGGTGGAAATCGCAGCGGCCGAAGCGGCGCGAGCGGCTGCGGAAGCAAGCGATGGCAAAGACCACGAGGATCTCGTCCTGGACGCGCTGGACATGGTCCTACTCATCCACACCACCCCGCCGGGCAGCATTGCCGACGCGCTGGTCAAGCTGCGGATGGTGACCGGCCATCTTGGTATGGCGGCCGGCGAAAGCGACAACCACACGGAATCCGTCGAGCAGGTGCTGACCTTCCTGACGGGGGTGTATCTCGAGCAAGGGGGCAAGGGCCTCTACATTCCGGAGGCCCTCAGCACCGACCCGACCAAGGGCGTCCACAATCTGGACACCCCTGGCGCTGGCGGCGCTGCAAAGGGTGTCGCTGCTACCGACGCCCTTTGCGCTGATGAGCCTGCGAAATGCGCAGTTGAAACTGCTGATGATCCAGTAGTTGCCGCCTATCTCGCATGGCTCGCGGCTAGCAGCGAGGATGACCGTCTGGCTGCCCCTCTAGAATCACTTCGCAAACTAGGGAGGAACCACCCTGAATTCCGAGCCGCCTGGGATCGAAGCCAAGCCGCAACTGATGCGCTGGATTACGCCTCGAACCAAATGTGGGAGCCGACACAAGCGACAACCCCCGCCGGTATCCTTGCCAAGTTTGCCTTCTTTACACATATGACAGTGGACAATATAGCAGCAGTCGATATCCGGCTTTGGCAAAGTATCACCGCCGATATTTCTCGTCTCGGTATCATTCCATTGGAGGCCAACCTCAAGCTCTTTGGGCAAGGCCGGTATTTCGGCTCGTTGCACCGTGAGGCGGTTGAAGAAGACATCCACGCCAAGGCGCGTCCCTACGTGATTCTCCCAACGTCATTGTGGGAGGGGTTGGAAGGTACCGGCGCTTCGATACGAGGAGCTGCTGGGGCGAGGTTAGCGTCATATTAAAGCCCTCTCGCCCACTACCCTCCCCAGTTCATGGGTAGTGGCGCTGGCGTTGTAGCTCCCCCTAACCATCCAAGAGGGTTGGCTTTATGACCCTCTCGGATGGTTAGGGGGTTTGAATGCGCTCAGTTTGCAAGTGTCAATTGACATCTATAAATTAACGGCGTAGCATCTCTGCACAATCGATTAGGTTAGGATGCGCCATGCACTCAAACATTGCGGTTCCACGTTTCACGACAGCGCAGGTGGCTGCTGCGGCTGAGCTGCCGCTAGCAACCCTTCAAAATTGGCTCGCACGCAAGATGCTTGTCATCAACGATGATGATGATTCGCCGGGCACGGGGAGAATGCGTCTCTTTAGCATGCGAAGAGCAATTCATATCTCATTAGTCGCTGAATTGGTTCGCCATGGCGTTGCAGTCTCTAGGGCTTCATTTATTGCTATTGGCTTTACCGATGTAGGAAATGCAATTGCTTATTATGGAAACTCCCCCACAACAGAAGACTTGAAAAACTTCCGAGCGCCTGGACAGAATTTTTCCAATGGAACAACCCTCCTTATTGTTCGACCTCCTAAGGATGGAGAAGTGGAAGCGGATAACGTCTCTGTCGTTTGCGCCGAAAGTTATCAGGTCCCCATGTGGGATTTGTTTGGCAGCAACCAGCAGGAAGGAAGTTCGGCTATTGTCGTTAACATGACAAAGCTTTGCGACCGCGTAGCGGGGGCGTTGCAGGCTTAACGACAGGAAGATATGGGAAGCGTGGTGCTTGCCACGTTTTGCAAAGCGTGATATCTCTCACGCATGAACATCGCGACCATACTTTCTACCTTCACCCCCGGTGAAGCCGAGCGGATCACCAACGTCTCAACCGCACAACAGCGCGATTGGCGTCGGCGGGCGATCCTTCCGAGCAATGAGGGCCATGCCCGCTTCGATGCGTTTGCCGTAGCGGAAATGTGGACCCTCAAGCTCTTGTCCGACCGTGGGATCGGCCCACAGCAAGCGAAGGAGGTGGCAAGTTGGTGCGCTATCGGCATCGTCTGGCATGCCCTTCAGTGGCAGGAAGCCTATGAGGGCGATCATCTTCGGGCGTACGAGTGGGCTCCTCAGCTTTATGAGAAAATCGTTACTCAGCGCCAAGAAATCGAGGAACTTATTAAGGAAAGAGAAGTCAAGGGTGAGCTTGATCCTGCTGAATTCCTCGCCAAGATGCGCGAATTGGATACTGGGCATGGTTGGGGTTTCCAAGCTGGGTATCTTCAGCGCCAAACTATCACCCAAGCTGGAAAAGGCCGTGTAATACCCACCCGATTCTTCATCTGGTGGGCTGATGGATCTCACATTTGGCACAGTTCCGTTGATGCCGCATGTAATGACGGTGTTTCGAACGATGCAAGATTTTCTGGCCCTATCATAGTACTCGACTTGAATGCACTAGGATCCACGTTGATTGAGCGAGCTGAACGTCCACTGGTCCATGTCGAGTTGATTAAAGGTGCCGCCGACAAGGGCGCACCCTAACCTAGGAGAACTTTGGAAATGACAACCTTGAATGGGCGGCCGGATAATCTCCGGCCGCAGACGCCCGAGCTTTGCCTTCCGCCGGCCCTGCGCAAGCCGCGCCTGCGGCGCTGGGAGGCATCCGAGTATCTCGCCCTGGTCCATGGCATCACGATCGCAAGCACTACGCTGGCGAAGAAGGCGAGCGTCGGTGGAGGCCCCGCCTTCAACAAAGGGGAGAACCGCACCCCCCTCTATCCGGTCGAAGAACTCGACCGCTGGGCGCTGAAGCGGCTGGGCAAGCTGGTCCACTCCACCAGTGAGTTCGGGGAGTGACTATGTTCGCCATCCCCGAATTCCCGGTTCTCGTCATGGAGCGGTTTTCCCAGAAGAGAACCGGCCGACCGCTGTTCCTCGCCACCTACATCGACGAGGACGGTGGCCGGTGCATCGTCCACGACACCCACAGCTTCACCGACGCGCTTGCCGCCGCCCGCGATTGGCGCGGGGACGGTGTGCCGACGCTGTGGCTCGGGGTGGAGCACTGACCATGTCGGCGCCCGAGCTTCAGCGGACGGATCGCCACGGCATGAACTCGGACAATGAGCGCATCCGCCATTTCTGGCGGTTCCAGCCTGATGCAGCGCCCATGGCTGGAGGGAGACCCACATGAGCCTTCGCGTTTCCGCTCTGGTCTGGCGCACAACGCTTCCCAGCGGAACCCAGAAGCTGGTGGCTGCCCGCTTGGCTGATTTCGCTGACGATGATGGAGGGCGGGTGTTCCCCAGCAATGCCCGCATCGCCCGCGACTGCTCGATTTCGGATCGGGCCGTCCGTGAGGCGATGCGCGCCTTGGTGGCGATCAATGTCCTGGTCCTGGTTGCCGAAGAGCGGCCGGGTCAGCACCGGCCGAGGGAGTACCGCTTCAACCTCGATGAACTGGTGGCACGCGACGAGGGGACCAATCGAGCCGAAGCCCAAGCGGTAGAGCAAGAAGCAGAGGGAACGACGTTCCGGGCGGAAGCTCCTTCCGGGCGGAATGAGGTTCCGGGTGCCCTCGCTGACCAGGGGAAAGGAGATTCCGGGCTCCCCTCATCAGGGGGAAGCACGTTCCGCCCGGAAGGAGCTTCCGCCCGGAACGTGGCTCCAGACCAGGGGGAACGAGGTTCCGCCGATCCGTTATTAGATCCATCAAGAGTCTGTGTTGTTGAAACGCGTACGGGCGCAACGTCTGCCGCCAAGGGGATCATCCGCGCTTTCGACAATGCCCGAGCCGTAGCCTACGGCGAAGAACACCGCCGGCCCCACCCCCAAGCCAAGGACCTCGTGTTCGCCCAGCGCTGGCTTGCCGCTGGTGCCGATGTCGATCTGTGCGAGGGAGTCTTCACCGCCATCTGCCACACCATGGCCGAAAGGTCGCAATCGCCCCCTGCCGCGCTGGCCTTCTTCGACCAGCCGATTGCCGACGCCATCGTCACCCGAAACCGCCCGATGCCCGAGGGAAAGCTCCATGAGCAACGTCGTTCCGTTCAACCCGTACGGCCTTCGGCCCCGGCAAACCCCTTCCAACGAATACTTGACCGCGACCTTGCAGGCTGCGCTGAAAGTGCCTGAGACCGTCGTGTTCACCGAGCATGGCACCGAAGCCAAGCCGCTCCCCTGGCAGCCGCCGGCCGTCATCACCGAGACGATGAGGCGCGATGCCGTGCATGCGCTGGGTGCACTGAAGGTACGCTCCCTGCCGGCTACCCAAGCGGAGGCCGAGGCGTTCATCGCCCATCTGGCGAACCTGTGCGCCGGCAAGGAACTGCCGCCCGCGAGCAAGCTGATGGGAGCCGTCTCATCGATCCTGCGGGCCGAGTACCCGGCCGCGATCATCAACGACCCCAGCACGCTTGACCGTGTTCTGAAGCGCGTTTCCGTCACCGGCCGACCGACGTGGTGGCCGAGTTGGCCCGAGTTGGACGCGGCCCTGGATGCCGAACGGTCAGCCCTCCGGGAGCAGTGGCGGCGCCTGGACGTGATCGCCAAGGGCAGCAGCGGCACCCGCGCCTTGCCGCCCCACGACCGGCCCGACGATGACTTGCCCCCGCCGACCGAGGCACAGCAGGCGACGGTTCGGGATCTGCTGGCCGCCGCAGGGATTGCCCTGAAGAGTGAGTCGCATCCCCTCCGTCGATAGATAGGTCGCAGCAAAAAATATTAAGAAAGAAAGACAGAGAAAACTCAAGAAAGCACGAGAAAAACTAACGCGCGCATTTTTCATTTCTATCTTTACAATGTTTGTTCTGATGCTGAACTTGCAGATAAATCGCAAGGATTGGCGTGAATGTTCACGGGCATCAAAGCATTCTTCAAGGGGATCGAGCGCAAGAGCGATGACGGTTACGAGGTGCTGACCGGCGGCGCGCTGCCCACCGCTGCGGGGGTGTCCGTCTCGCCCGAGGCCGCCATGCGCTGTTCGGTCTCCTTCGCCTGCATCAAGGTGATTGCCGAGACCATCGAGCAACTGACCCCGCACCTGTACCGCCGCAAGGGCGACGACCGGGAGCGCGCCACCGACCATCCCCTCTCCGCGCTGGTGACCAAGGCCGCGAACGACTGGACCCCGGCCAGCGAGTTCCGCCTCGTGCTGGGAACCCACTTCGCCACCCACGGCAACGCCTACGCCTTCGTCAACCGCGACGCCGCCGGCCGGGTGGTGGAGCTGATCCCGCTCGATCCCCGCACCGTCTCCGTCCGTCAGGACCCGCGCACCATGGCGCCCGTCTACATGGTCGCCACCGGCAACCCGGCGCTGCCCGCCCGCGAGTATGACCGCTCCGAGATCCTGCACATCCGGGGCGTGGGGCTGGACGTTCACAAGGGCGCCTCGCCCGTCACGCTGGGCCGGGAGGCCATCGGCCTGTCCCTCACCCTGGAGCACCACTGCGGCTCCCTGTTCGGCAACGGCGCCAAGCCCTCGGGCATGTTGAAGGTCAAGGGCCGGCTGACCGAAGACCAGTTCCGCCGCGTCCGCTCCATGTTCTCCAACTTCTATCAGGGCGTGACCGGCAAGCGGACCATGATCCTGAGCGAGGACATGGACTTCCAACAGGTCCAGTTGAACAGCGTGGATGCGCAGACCTTGGAGATGCGCCGCTTTCAGGTGGAGGAGGTGAGCCGCTTCTGGCGGGTGCCGCTGCATCTGGTCAACGAGATGGACCGCGCCACCCACGCCAACGCGGAGAGCATGGGGCAGCAGTTCCTGACCTTCTGCATGCTGCCGATCCTGCGCCTGTGGTGCGACGCCATGGCGATTACGCTGCTGACGCCCGAGGAACGGGAAACCCTCTACTTCGAGTTCCTGGTGGACGATCTGGCCCGCGCCGACATCGCCGCCCGCTTCACGGCGATGAGCAGCGCGATTTCCGCCGGCATCCTGAACCCGAACGAAGCCCGCGCCATGGAGAACCGCCCGCCCTATGCCGGGGGCGAGACCTTCATGCGCCCGGTCAACACCGCGCCGGCCCCGACCACGGAGCGCACCCATGCTTGAGGTGAAGGTCTCCCCCGAGGGCGAAGTGATCGGCTACGCCAGCCTGTTCGGAGGCCCGGCCGATGCAGTCAATGACGTGGTGCAGGCGGGCGCCTACCACGCCAGCCTCACCGCCGGGCTGCCGCTGATGCTGCGCGAGCACAAGGGCTTGCCCATCGGCCGGTGGATCGAAGCCAGCGAGGACGACATCGGCTTGAAGGTTCGCGGCGTCGTGACCGATCCGGCGACGCTGGCGGACCTGCGCGGCGGCCGGCTCGATGGGCTGTCCATCGGCTTCGTCGCCACCAAGGCCCACCGCGACACCACCGGCCGGCGGGTGCTGGCCGAAGTCACCCTTCAGGAAGTCAGCATCGTGCGCCGTCCGGCATCGAGCCGGGCGCGGGTGCTGAGCGTGAAGTCTGCCCCGGCCGTGAGTGCGGCCAACACCGAGGAGAGCACCATGGAAGACGAGACCACCGCGCCCGATCTGGCCGCGCTGGAGACCAAGACGGCCGAGCTGGTGGCCGGGGTCGAGACCAAGATGACCGCCGCCATCACCACCGCGCTGGCGCCGCTCACCGACCGGCTGGGCAAGGTGGAAACCGCGCTGCGCCGGCCGGGCGCCCTGGTTCCCGAGAAGAAGGCGGACGAGGCGCCCGAGCGCAAGGCGTTCGAGGGCTATCTCCGTCACGGCGTGGCCGGGCTGGAGTTCGGCGAGGTGAAGTCCCTACGCACGGGCGACGATCCCAGCGCCGGCTATCTGGCGCCCGCCGAGTTCATCGCCGAGGTGGACAAGAACATCGTCCTGTGGTCGCCCGTGCGCCAGCTCGCCACGGTGCGCAGCACGGCGCGCGGTTCGGTGGAGTTGCCCAAGCGCATCGGCCGCCCCACCGCGACGTGGGTGGAGGAGCTGGAGGACCGGGAGGACACCGAGACCGCCAGCCGCTACGGCAAGTCGGCCTACGAGGTGAAGGAGCTGACCGCCTTCATCGACGTGTCCTTCTCCACGCTGGAGGACGCCGCCGTCGATATCTTCGGCGAGCTGGCCGCCGACTTGGCGGAAGAGTTCGGGCAGGCCGAGGGCGAAGCCTTCGTCACCGGCAACGGCGTGAAGCGCCCCATGGGCTTCATGTCGGACACCAGCATCCCGACCGTGGCGAGCGGCGACGCGGCGAAGATCACCGCCGACTCGCTGATCGACCTGTTCCACGCGCTCCCCTCGCCCTACCGGACGAATGCCGTGTGGGGGATGAACTCCACCACGCTGGGGGCGATCCGCAAACTGAAGACCACCGGGGGCGAATACCTGCTGTCCATGTCGGGGCTGGCCGGCTCGCCCGTCACCACCATCCTGGGGCGGCCGGTGGTGGAGCTGCCCGACCTGCCCGACGTGGCCGGCGGCGCCGTGCCCCTGGTGTTCGGTGACTTCGCCCAAGGCTACCGGGTGTTCGACCGGGTGGGCTTCTCCCTGCTGCGCGACGACCTGACCCAGCGCACCAAGGGCAAGTGCCGTTTCCACGCCCGCAAGCGGGTTGCCGGTGGTGTCCGCAAGTCGGAAGCGCTGCGCAAGCTGATCGTGGCCGCGAGTTGAAGGAGGAACACCCATGCGCGACCTGCTGAACAACATCCACCCCGTCACCGTCATCCCGCCGGGCACCGCGCCGACCGACAACACGCCCGTGGTGTCCGCCATCGTGGATCGGCTGGGCTTCGGCTCCGTGACCTTCGTCATCCTGGCGGGGGCGCTGGCCGATGCGGACGCCACCTTCACCGTGCGGATGGATCACGGCGACGCGGCCGATCTGTCCGACGCGGAGGCCGTGCCCGATGCGCTGCTGGTGGGCACCGAGGCCCTGGCCGGCTTCACTCACGCCGACGACGGCAAGGCCCGGAAGCTGGGCTATGTCGGGGGCAAGCGGTACCAGCGCCTCACCGTCACCCCGGCCGGCAACGCCAGCGCCGCGAACCTGGGGGCCGTGGCGATCCTCGGGCACCCGGTCAACGCCCCCACCGCCAACCCGCCGGCCTGACGGTTACCCCGCCGGTTACCCCGGTTACCCCGACGCTTCGGGCCGGGGTAACCGGAGAACTACATGCAAAATCAACGCGGTAACCTCGGTTACCTCGGTTACCCCGGAAATCAGGTCACTCCCGCATGCCGTACGCTCCGTCTCGTGTCTGCAAGTGCGGCGCCCTGGTCCCCGCCGGCCGGGCGTGCCCACGCTGTTCCAGGGCTGCCGAGGCCGCCCGCCCCAACCGTCACCAGCGCGGCTATGACTCGGACTGGTACCGGCTGCGTCGCGCCCATCTGGCGATGCAGCCCGGCTGCGTGGTCTGCGGATCGACCGAGGGCGTGGACGTGGACCACAAGGCCAGCATCCGGGAGCGACCGGAGGGGCGGCTTGACCCCGCGAACCTCCAGACCCTTTGCCGGCTGCACCACAACCGCAAAACCCACGGGAAAAGGCAGGGATAGCAAGGGGTTGGGGATAGGGGGTCTGCAATTTCCTGGAGCGGGGCCGGGTACCGGTTGGGGGTCTCGCTCCCGAGAGAGGCGAATTGAGCAAATCGGATAAGGGGATGGCGCGATGCGTGGACGGAAACCGGAACTGAAGGCCATCGAGGGCGGGCTTGCCCGGCTGCCGCCCGTGCCGTCCTGGCTTCCAGGCGAGGCGAAAGCCGAATGGCGCCGCGTCGTGCCGGGCTTGCGCGCCCGCAAGACGATCACCCGTGAAGACCTGCCCATGCTGGAGGCGTACTGCCTCGCCGCCGGCACCGTGCGCCGCATGCAGGCGACGCTTGCCAGCGAGGGCGACACCGTCACCAGCGCCAAGGGCGAGGTGCGGCGCCACCCCGCGTTCCAGACCATGTTCCAGGCCCTGACCGAAAGCCGCCGGCTGGCGGCCGAGCTGGGCTTGACCCCGGCCAGCCGCAACAAGGCCGCTCCCACGGAAAACAGCGATGACGACCTATCCGACCTGGATCTCTGACGGCTCCGACATCCCCGACCCGCTGGGCTTCGGGCAACGCGCCGTCGATTTCCTGCGCGTGCTGCGCCACCCGAAATCGACCCTGCCCAAGCGCGGCTTCCAGCTCCACGACTTCCAAGAGCGCCTGGTCCGACGCATCTACGGCCCGCGCCACCCGGACGGCCGGCGCATCGTCCGCAACGTCGTCATGCTGCTGCCGCGCGGCGGGCGCAAGACCTCGCTTGGCGCCGGGCTGGGGCTGCTGCACACCATCGGCCCGGAGCGGGTGCCCGGCGGGCTGGCGCTGTTCGCCGCGTCGGATCGCGAACAGGCCCGCATCGGTTTCGAGGAGGCCGCCGGCATCTGCCGGGAGGACGCCCGCATCGGGGACAAGCTCCGGTTCATCGACTACCGGCACCGCATCGAGCATCCCAAGAGCGGGTGCCAGCTCCGGGCGATCTCCTGCGATGCGGCACGCTCGCACGGCACCACCCCCACCTTCGCCCTGGTGGACGAGCTGCACGCTTGGCCCAAGCGCGACCTGTGGGACGTGATTCGCACGGGGCTGGTGAAGGTGCCCGGCTCCCTGTCTGTCGTCATCAGCACGGCCGGGCGCGGTCAGCAGAACGTCGCTCACGACATCGTGGATTATGCCCGCCGCGTGGCCCGCGGTGAAATCGACGATCCCGGCACCCTGCCGGTGCTGTTCGAGACGGCGCCGGATGCGGACTGGCGCGACGAGCGGGTGTGGTTCCGGGCGAACCCCGGCTTGGTCCATGGCTTCCCCGATCTGGACGGGCTGCGGCAGCTCGCGCGGGAGGCCGAGAACCGGCCGGCGGATCGGGAGGCGTTCAAGCAACTGCATCTGAACGTGTGGCTCGATCACTCGACCGACCCGTTCGTGGAAATGCCGGTCTACGATCAAGGCGCGGCGCCGTTGGACCTCGACGCGCTGGCGGGAGCCCCATGCTGGCTGGGTGTGGACCTGTCGAGCAACAGCGACCTCACGGTGGTGGTGGCGTGCTGGCGGGTCGGGACGGGTTATGCGGTGCTGCCGCACTTCTTCTGCCCCGGCGACAACCTGCGTGGCCGACAGGACCGGGACGGGGTGCCCTATGTGCGCTGGGCGGCTGACGGGCTGATCGAGCCGACGCCCGGCAACGTGGTGGACTTCCGCGCGGTGGAGGACTGCATCCGCGACCTGTGCGACCGCTTCAACGTGGTGTCGGTGGGGATCGACCCGCACTTGGCCCGCTCGACGCTGAACACGCTGACCGAGGACGGCTATCCGGCGGTGGAGGTACGGCAAGGCTGGATCACGATGGCGCCGGCGATCAAGGAGCTGGAGCGCGCCATCGTCGGGCGCCAGTTCCAGCACGGCGGGCACGAGGTGTTGCGCTGGTGCTTCGACAACATCCAAGTCGAGACCGACCGGGCCGGCAACCGGCTGTTCAGCAAGGGCAAGGCACGGGAGCGGATCGACGGGGCCGTGGCCTGCGCCATCGCCGTGTCGCTGGCGCAGCACGGCGAGGCGGGAGGCTCCATCTACGATCTGGACTTGCCCGATGAAGAGTTCTTCGTCTGATCCGGCGGGCGTGGCTGTGGATTGCCTCCCGTGGGTCCTGGGTGGGTCCTAAGGCTTTTCCAGCCCGCCGATCTCAAGCTGTCACGCTCGGGAAATATCGTTTACTTTCAGGATGGTGCGGGCGGCGGGGGTCGAACCCGCATGCCTTGCGGCGAGGGATTTTAAGTCCCTAGCGTCTACCTGTTTCGCCACGCCCGCGCATCGTCCACGGAACACCGGAGCACCGCGTTGCGGCTTATCCCCTGGGTTGCATACGCTTGAATGCAACCCATCGTCCCGTCGCAATGACTTAGACAATCGGAGGGGAAAGGGTCAAGCCCCCTGCGCATTCCGCCGATCATTCCCATATTGGAAAGGCTGCAATCGGAGGAGTGGACGGGCGTATGGAAACGGCGGATTGGATGTCGCTGATCGCGCTGGCGATGGTCGCCGTGCTGGTGGTGCCAAACGCGTTGCGGCGCAATCGGGGCACGGTGGTGCGCAACGCCGCGATCTGGCTGGGGCTGATCGTGGCGTTGGTCTGGGGCTACGAGCGGTTCGGTCCCTTCTAAAGTCGTTGTCCCGCCCCCGTCAGGGACGGTTGTCCTCGTTCAGCGTCATGATGCCGATGCCCATGGCAAGGCTGCCGAAGGTCAGCATCAGGCTGGCGTAGAGCATGACCACCGCGACCACGCCATACTCGCTGTTGCCGATCAAGGTTGCGAGCCGGGCGACGTCGAACCACAGAATACCGCTGCCCAGCACCACCGCGCCGGCGATGCCGGCCAGCAGATGGCGCAGGAGAAACAGCAACGCCGCTTTTTCAAAAGATTTCATGGCACGACGCCTGACATCGAAGGCCCTTGCACGGACAGGAATATGGAGCGGCCGGCGGGACAGGCAACCGGTCGGATGGCCTAGCCTTTCGTGCCGATTGTCACGTTGGGAGTTCCCCCGAGTTGGCGGATGATGCCACCCAGTTCCTCGGCCGCCGCGATCACCTCCTCCTCGTTGGTGCCGCGCAGGACGAGGCTGACGCCGAAGAAGCCGTGGCGGAAATAAGGATAGCTGCCGATCTCCAGATCCGGGTGGCGGTCCTGCAAGGCGCTGAGCTCGGCGGCGATCACGCCCTCTCCCAACTCGCAAGCCACGGTGCGGGCGTGCAACTGCGGTCCACCGGCCAGACGCGGCAGGATGCCGTCCAGCATCGCCTGCATGATGTTCGGCACCCCCGCCATCACGAAGACGTTGCCGAGCTGGAAGCCGGGGGCCTGGCTGATCGGGTTGTCGATCAGGACGCCGCCGGCCGGGATGTTGGCCATGCGCAGCCGGGCCTCGTTCAGGTGGCCGGACGCGTAATGCCGCTCCAGCCGGGCGACGGCCTCCGGGTTGCGCTCCAGCGCGACGCCAAAGGCCTTGGCGACGCAGGCCGAGGTGATGTCGTCGTGGGTCGGGCCGATGCCGCCGGTGGTGAAGACGTAGGTGTAGCGGGCGCGCAGCGCGTTCACCGCCGCGACGATCTCCTCCTCCAGGTCCGGGACGACGCGGGCCTCGCGCAGGCGGACCCCGATGCCGGACAGCGCCTCCGCGATGTGGCCGAGGTTGGCGTCCTTGGTCCGGCCCGACAGGATCTCGTTGCCGATGACGAGCACGGCGGCGGTGGGGTTCATCGCGGGGAAGCTCCGGGCTGGTGAGCGCGCCCCGGCCGGAGGGCTGGGTCTTGCGCGCGAACGGGGGCGGGGTTAGCGTCGCGCCCAAGATGCGCTTTCCCACCCCCCTTCTTCAAGGCCGCCTGATCCGCCGCTACAAGCGTTTCCTCGCCGATGTCGATCTCGGCGGGGAGGCGGTGACCGTCCATGTCCCCAACTCCGGCAGCATGATCGGGGTGGACACGCCAGGCTCGGCGGTGTGGCTGTCGCGCTCGGACAACCCCAAGCGCAAGCTGGCCCACACGCTGGAACTGGTCGAGGCGGCGCCCCCTTGGGGCGAGGGGCTGGTCGGCGTCAACACCGGGCACCCCAACGCGCTGGCCGCCGCCGCCATCGCCGCCGGCACCATCCCGGAACTGGCCGGCTACGCCCGGCTCAAGCGCGAGGTGAAATACGGCCGGAACTCCCGCATCGACGTGCTGCTGGAGGACGACTCCCGCCCGCCCGCCTATGTCGAGGTCAAGAACGTTCATCTGCGCCGCCCCGGCCAGGGCGACGGGCTGGCCGCCGAGTTCCCCGACTGCGTCACCGCGCGCGGCGCCAAACATCTGGAGGAGATGGCCGCGATGGTGGCGCAAGGGCACCGCGCGGTGATGCTGTATCTTGTCCAGCGCACCGATTGCACCCATTTCCGGACGGCGGAGGATCTCGATCCCGCCTATCACGCCGGGCTGCGCCGCGCGCTGGATTCCGGCGTGGAGGCGCTGTGTTGGTCTTGCGCGATCACGCCGGAAGCGATTGAATTGGACCGACCGCTGCCCCTGCGGCTTTGAGGGGCGGTTTTTCGTTCGCCATCGCCTGTTCTGCTTGGGGGCTTACCGTCTTGGAACACAACCACGTCGAATCCAACCGCGTGCGGCTGCATGGGCCGGAAGGGTTCGAGGGCATGCGCAAGGCCGGCTATCTGGCCGCGCTGACGCTCGACTTCATCGCCCCCTATGTGCAGCCGGGCATCACCACCGGCGAACTCGACCGGCTGCTCGAACAGTTCATCCGCGACCACGGCGCGGTGCCGGGTCCGCTCGGCTACCGGGGCTTCCCGCGCGCCAACTGCATCTCGATCAACCACGTCGTCTGCCACGGCATCCCCGGCGACAAGCGGCTGATGGACGGCGACATCCTGAACATCGACGTGACGCCGATCCTCGACGGCTGGTACGGCGATTCCAGCCGCATGTACCTGTGCGGCAACGTCGGGGTGAAGGCGCGCAAGCTGGTCGAGGTGACCTACGAGGCGCTGATGATCGGCATCGCCGTCGTCAAGCCGGGCGCCACGCTGGGCGACATCGGCCACGCCATCCAGACCTTCGCGGAGGGGCAGCGCTATTCGGTGGTGCGCGATTTCTGCGGCCACGGGCTGGGCCAAGTGTTCCATGAGCCGCCGTCGGTCCTGCATTTCGGCAAGCCCGGCGAGGGGCTGGTGCTGCGCGAGGGCATGATCTTCACCATCGAGCCGATGATCAACGCCGGCCGCCCCGACGTGAAGATCCTGGGAGACGGCTGGACCGCCGTGACCAAGGACAAGTCGCTGTCGGCCCAGTTTGAGCACTCCATCGGCGTCACCGCCGACGGGGCGGAGATCTTCACCCTCTCCCCGGCCGGCCACACGGCCCCACCCTACCCCGCGCCCTCCGCCTGACGGAGAACGCCATCATCGCGCGCAAGTCTTCTGTGCGCACTCGCACGGAGGCGGTATAGTCGTCGTCACACGATTGTATGGCGATGCGACGATGGTGGCAGGAAAGACCGAAAAGAGTGGAACGGGCCGGCGTGCGGCGGGAACCGGCCTGAGCGATGCCAACGGGTTTCCCGACCTGCTGGCTTCGGTGGCGGCTCCCTTGACCTCGGCCGCCGAGCCGGCGGCCGGGTTGCCGGCCGAGTTGCCGGTGGACCCGCCGGCAGAACCGCCGGTCGGGGAGACCGAGGACGAGCCGCATTACATCGGGCACCGTGACCGCCTGCGCCGACGCTTCCTAAACCGGGGCAGCGACGCGCTGGAGGATTACGAGTTGCTGGAGATGGTGCTGTTCGCCGTCTCCGCCCAGCGCGACGTCAAGCCGCTGGCCAAGGCGCTGATCAGGACCTTCGGCGATCTCTGGGGCGTGGTCAACGCGCCGCCGGAACGGCTGCGCGGGCTGAAGGCGGAGGGCGTGTCGCTGGGAACCGACAACGCCGTCGCCACCGTGCGGATCGTCGGCGCGGCGGCGCTGCGGGCGATGCAGAAGCGGGTGATCGACCGGCCGGTGCTGGCCTCCTGGCAGGCGTTGCTGGATTACTGCGCGGCGGCCATGGCGCATGAGCCGACCGAGCAGTTCCGCCTGCTGTTCCTCGACCGCAAGAACATCCTGATCGCCGACGAGGTGCAGCAGCGCGGCACCGTGGACCACACGCCGGTCTACCCGCGCGAGGTGGTGAAACGCGCCCTGGAGTTGGCGGCCAGCTCGGTCATCCTGGTCCACAACCACCCCTCGGGCGACCCGACCCCCAGCCGCGCCGACATCGAGATGACCAAGGAGATCGTCCGAGCCGCCAACGCGGTCGGGCTGACCATCCACGACCACCTCATCATCGGCAAGGGCGGCAGACACACCAGCTTCAAGGCGCAGCGGTTGCTGTGAGGCAACCCGCGAAAGCCGCCTTTTCTCAAAATTCTCCGAAAAGGAAAATTTACCTATAAGCTGGCGCTCCCGTTCCCGCCGCCCGGAGCCCCGCCATGCCCCTCGACGCGCCCGCCACCTCTGCCGCCGCCACCAGCTTTCCCCGCTGGGCGGAGGAGCCCCCGGTGCCGCCGGAGGGCTCGCTGGTTCCGGGATCGCGCTTCGCCGAGGAGCAATGGGTGATGGCCGCCGGGATGCTGGCGCGCGGGTCCTCCTTCCTGCACGTCGCGCGCGCCCTGGGGTGCAGCCGCACCACGCTGTGGCGGGCCTATTACGGCTCGCAACCCCTGCGCGTGCGCGTCTGGTGGGAGCGTCAGGCGCTGAACCGCGAGGCGGAGCTGCGGCTGTCGTCGCTGCGCGATCTGGTGGCGCAGCAGGTGGAGCGGCTGGTGTCGGCGGGCGATCCGGCGACGGTGCGCTGGGCCGCCGACCGGCTCGGCCTGTTCGCGGCGGCGGACGCCGGCCTCCCTTGCCAACCCGGCGCCCATTTGTCTCCCTCTCCCGCCCCGGGAGAGGGAAGGGGCCCGCCGCGCAGCGGTGGGAAGGGTGAGGGGCTAGAGGGACATGGATTGCGTACCACGCCCGATAGCCCCTCACCCTCCCCGCTTCGCGGGTCCCCTCCCTCTCCCGGGGCGGGAGAGGGCTTCGGCGTCACCGGTGATCGCGCCGCTCCCGCTGAATCCATCCTCACCCCACCGGCCCCCTCCCGGTTGACGGCCTTCGACGACGACGACGCGGTTCCCGGCGCCTTCCGCGAACAGACCCAGCCCGATCCCTCCCTCATCGCCGCCATCCTGGCCCGACCGGAGGCGGACGGCCCCAAGCGTCTATCCCTGGACCCTCAACCCCGACGACGCCTACCCCAGCCTCGGCTCGGCGGAGGAGCGGCGCGGCGGGGGGCCCTGCGGATGGCGCGGCGGTGGGGCCGCCGGATGAGCCGCCGCGCGCCGGAACGCAACACGGAACGGGACGGAAAAGCGTTCCACGGTGTTTCAAACGTTCCAAACCGCCCGCCGCCCCCGGCGCGGCCCGTACGGGTGCGGGGCCGTCGCCTATGGGAACCAAGGGCCTTCGAGGGGATGACGGGCGAGGAACCCACAGGCAATGGTGGGGCGTGCACACCACGCTGGCCCCCTTCACCCCACCGCTTCGTCCACCCGCGCCTGCGCCCGCACGAAGGCGACGAACTCGTCGAAGGGCATCGGTCGGCCCAGGAGATAGCCCTGGATGTGGTCGCAGCCGAGCGCGGCGAGGCACTGGAACTGCTCCTCCGTCTCCACCCCCTCGGCCACGGTCTGCATGCGCAGGGAGCGCGCCATGCCGATGACCGCCTCGGCGATGGCGCCGCTGTCGGGATCGCCGCCGCGCAGCTCGCTGACGAAGGATCGGTCGATCTTCAGCTTGTCCACCCGGAACCGCTTGAGGTAGCTGAGGCTGGAATAGCCGGTGCCGAAATCGTCGATGGACAGCGCCACCCCCATCGCGCGCAGTTGCGCGAAGCTGTCGGTCACCGTGTCGCTGTCGTCCATCAGCACGCTTTCCGTCACCTCAAGCTCCAGCGCGCCGGGCGGCAGGCCGTGGGCGGCGAGGCATTCCGCGACCCGCTCGGCCAGCCCCGGACGGCGCATCTGCACCGCCGACAGGTTGATGGCGATCGGCAATTCCCCGTCCTTGAGATTCCTGTGCAGCCCCAACTCCGCCGCGCGCCGACAGGCCTCCTCCAGCACCCAGTCGCCGAGCGGCAGGATCAGGCCGGTCTCCTCGGCGATGGGAATGAACTGGCCCGGCATCACCAGCGAGCCGTCGGGCTGGCGCCAGCGCACCAGCGCCTCCGCCCCCACCAAGCGGCGCCCGCCGACCGCGAATTGCGGCTGGAAGAACAGCTCCAGCTCGCCGTTGGCCAGCGCCCGGCGCAGGTTGTTCTCCGTCCACATGCGGTCCGAGGCGCGGCGGTTCAGCTCCGGCGTGAAGAAACGGTAGGTGGCGCGCCCGGCCTCCTTGGCGGCGTACATCGCCATGTCGGCGTTCTTCAGCAGCGCGTCGATGCCCGTCGCGTCGTCCGGGTAGATCGCCACGCCGATGGAGGGCGTCACCCGCAACTCGTGCCCCTCGATGGGAAAAGGCTCCGACAGGGCGCGCAGCACCTTGCGCGCCACCGTGCCGGCCGCGTCGGCGGTCTCCATGTCGTTGACCAGGATGATGAACTCGTCGCCGCCTTGGCGGCTGACGGTGTCGCTGGCCCGGACGGTGGCGAGCAGCCGCGTGGCGACCTCGCGCAGCAGCGCGTCGCCGACCGGATGGCCCAGGCTGTCGTTGATCGTCTTGAAGCGGTCGAGGTCGACGAACAGCAGCCCGATCCGCGTGGCGTGCCGCCCGGCGGCCAGCATCGCGCGCTCCAGCCGGTCGCGCAGCAGGAAGCGGTTCGGCAGGTCGGTCAGGAAGTCGTACTGAGCCAGATGGCGGATGCGCTCCTCCTGCGCGCGGGTTTCGGTGACGTCGGTGAAGGCGGCGATGTGGTTGACCACGTCGCCCGCCTCGTTGCGCACCACCGTGATGCTGAGCCATTCCGGGAATGCCTCGCCGGATTTGCGGGTGTTCCAGACCTCGCCGGCCCAATGGCCGGTCTCGCGCAACTGCGCCCAGAGATCGGCGAAGACCTGCGGATCCTGGCGGTCGGATTTCAGGAAACGTGGATCGCGGCCCAGCGCCTCCTCCCGATCATAGCCGGTGATGCGGGTGAAGGCATCGTTGACGGCGACGATCCGGTTGCGCTCGTTGGTGACGAACATGCCCTCGACGGCGTTCTCGAACACCTTGGCCGACAGCCGCAGCTCCCATTCCGCGCGCTTGCGCGCGGCGATGTCGCGGGCGATGGCGCAGTAATAGGTTTCACCCTCGTAGGCGATGCGGCTGGCGGTGACCTCCAGCTCCAGGTTGCGCCCGTCCGGAGTTTGGTAGACCGTCTCGTAACGGCTGGAGGCGTCGTCGCCCTCGGCGGCGAAGCGGTCCAGCAGGTCGGCGCGGGCCGAGGTCAGGGTTTCCAGCGGGGCGCCCAGCGCCGCGCAGCCGAAGGGGTTGACGTAGGCGATGCGCAGCTGCGCGTCGGCCAGAACGACGATTTCCGAGACGTGGTCGACGAAGAAGTTGGCGAGGTAGAGCTGGCGCGCGCCCTCGCGCAGCATGCGGTCGCTGCGCCGCATGCTGATCTTGTAGGTGACGACGATCCGCCGAATCCAGCCCGTCACCAGCCACGACACCCCAACAGAGGCCAGCAGGGCGAGGCCCAGCACCGCGACCGTGGTCAGGACGCGCTGCTCGACTCCGCGCCGGATTTCCGCCCGGCGCTCCGCCATGGCCGTCTCGTCGTCGTCGACGTAGAAGCCGGCGACCAGGATCCAGCCCCAGACGGTGGGAGGCGAGACCACGGCCATGCGCGGCGTCGGCCGCCCGGTGATCGGATGGATCCAGTCGTAGCGCAGCTCGCCGCCGCCCTGCCGACCGATCTCCAGCAGGCGGGTCATCAACTCGCGCTCGGTGCTCCAGGGCAGCTCGGCGGCGTTCATTCCCTGCGACGCCGGGGTGGTGGGCGACAGCAGCACTTGCCCGTCCCCGCCCAGCACGCCGACGTAACCGGTCTCGCCGAAGCGGAAGGAACGCAAACGGTCCAGCGATTCCCGTTGCAGCTTGGCCTCGACCGCTTCGGTGGAATCGCCGGCGCCGATCAGCCAGCCATAGGGCTCGAAGCGGCGGACGAAGGCCATCTTGTCCACCATCCGGCCGGGATCGCCGGGCATCCGCCACCGGTAGCGGGCGAAGCCGCGCAGCGCCGGGTCCTCCACCGCGCGCAGCAGCTCGCGCGTCATCGCGGCGATGTCCGGATCGGGATCGGTGAACGGCGACCGGCCCTCGCGCTCCGGCTCGGCCGGCAGCAGCACCGGGGTGCCGCCGTCCAGCTCATGGATGAAGTAATAGCCGCGCCCGCTGGCGAAGCGCAGGGGCCGCAGCGTCTCCTTGATCGATTGCTTGACCGATTCGGCCGGCAGGATGTCCTTTTCCCGCTCGTGGACGGACAGGGCGATGGCGTGGGCCTCGTCCACCTGGGCGCGGATCTGCTCCTTCAGCAGCGGCTCGGTGCGCGAGCGCATGTAGGCGAGGTAGGAGCGCGCGTTCTCGACCTCCTGCTCCAGCGCCTGTCGCTGCTCGCGCAGGACGCGCGCCTCCGACTGGTGCAGGTCGGTCTCGAAATCCGTCCAGTGCTGCCAGACGAAGTAGAAGCCCAGCCCGAGGACGAGGGCCGCCACCAGCGTCAGCGACGCCAGGAATTGCAGGCGGTAGAGACGGGCCTCGTCGGAGGAGCCGGATGGCTCGCGCACCAACGCGGCGACGGGATCGGACAACGCGGAACCTCCTGGGACGCGGACCGGGGGCGACCCCGGAGCGCAAAGGCAATTCTTGCTTAAGGATCGTAAGACTGCAACCGGAAGCGAAAGGGATCGCGCGGGGCGCGACCCTTTGACTGAAATCCTCGATTGCTTTCCCGGATACCGCGAGAAAGCGCGGGATTGCAGGCTATCGATGTTTATTTGAGTCAAATTGCTGATAGGTGGCCATTCCCTTCGTTTTCCAAGGGTTCGTGTGCGGGGTTTAACCAAAGCGGTCCGACGAGGGGCAGGACGGCGGCCAAGGGCCTTGCAACGGCTTTGCAACGGGGCCGCTCCACGGTTATGGTCCGCGCGCGCGGGGTTCCGCGCGTCCGCCCGCCGCCTTGTCGTTCCCGAACCTGCCGTTCCAGGTCCGTATCTTCCGGAGAGTGCCGATGATCCCCCGCTACACCCGCCCCGAAATGGCCCGCATCTGGGAGCCCGAGAACCGCTTCCGCATCTGGTTCGAGATCGAGGCGCACGCCTGCGACGCGCAGGCCGAGCTGGGCGTCATCCCCAAGGAGGCGGCCGCCGCCGTCTGGGAGCGCGGCAAGTGGGAGATCGACCGCATCGACGAGATCGAGCGCGAGACCCGGCACGACGTCATCGCCTTCCTGACCAACCTCGCCGAATACGTCGGGCCGGAGGCGCGCTTCGTCCACCAGGGCATGACCTCGTCGGACGTGCTGGACACCTGTCTGGCGGTGCAGATGACGCAGGCCGCCGACCTGCTGCTCGACGGCATGGACAAGCTGCTGGACGCCCTCAAGCGCCGCGCCCATGAGCACAAGAACACCGTCACCATCGGTCGCAGCCACGGCATCCACGCCGAGCCGACGACCTTCGGCCTGAAGCTGGCCGGCCATTACGCCGCCTTCGCGCGCGGCCGCGAGCGTCTGGTCCAGGCCCGCAAGGACATCGCCACCTGCGCCATCTCGGGCGCGGTCGGCACCTTCGCCAACATCGACCCGCGCGTCGAGGAGCACGTCGCCGCCAAGCTGGGCCTCGCGGTGGAGCCCGTCTCCACCCAGGTGATCCCGCGCGACCGCCACGCCTTCTACTTCTCGGTGCTGGGCGTGATCGCGTCGAGCATCGAGAATCTGGCGGTCGAGATCCGCCACCTCCAGCGCACCGAGGTGCGCGAGGCCGAGGAGTATTTCCACCCCGGCCAGAAGGGCTCGTCGGCGATGCCGCACAAGCGCAACCCGGTCCTGTCGGAGAACCTGACGGGGCTGGCCCGCATCGTGCGCGCCGCCGTGGTCCCGGCGCTGGAGAACGTGGCGCTGTGGCACGAGCGCGACATCTCGCACAGCTCGGTCGAGCGCATGTTCGGCCCCGACGCCACGGTGACGCTGGACTTCGCGCTGGCCCGCCTGACCGGCATGATGGAAAAGCTGGTGGTCTACCCCGAGCGCATGCAGAAGAACCTGGACGACCTGGGCGGTCTGGTCTTCTCGCAGCGGGTGCTGCTGGCGCTGACCCAGGCGGGGATGAGCCGCGAGGACAGCTACAAGGCGGTGCAGCGCAACGCCATGCAGGTGTGGGAGAAGGGCGGCGACTTCCTGGAGCTGCTGTCGAACGACGCCGACGTCGCCAAGCACATCGACCGCGCGACGCTGGCCCCGATGTTCGACATGACCTACCACACCAAGCACGTCGACACGGTGTTCAAGCGCGTCTTCGGAGGGTAAAGGCCCCCGACCGGGACCGGTCGCGCCCCTTACCGCATAGCCGCAGACTTGCCCCTCTCCCCTCGCGGGAGAGGGGTTGGGGGGAGGGGGCGCCGGCTTCAGCCGGCCGGAAACATTCATTTTCCTTTCCGCCTTTCGGCGGAATACCCCTCATCCCAACCCTTCTCCCACAAGGGGAGAAGGGCAAGTTTGCGCTTATCCGATCCTACCCGGCCGCGATCCACTCCGCGAGCAGGCGGTGGGCGATGGAATCGCGCCGGGGCAGGCGGAACGCCTCGCTGGGGCTGTGGTCGCGCAGGAAGGCGCGGTCGTACCACTGGGCGCTTTCCAGTTCGTCCTGCCCCGTTTCGATGTCGAAGCTGGTGGCCCGCGCGGTGAAGCCCAGCATCAGCGAGGACGGGAAGGGCCAGGGCTGCGAGGACTGGTAGCGCACGTCGGTCACGCTCAACCCGACCTCCTCCATCACCTCGCGGGCGACGGTCTCCTCCAGGCTTTCGCCCGGCTCGACGAAACCGGCCAGCACCGAATGCATGCCGGGGGGGAAGCGCGACTGGCGGCCCAGCACCACGCGGTCGCCGTCGTGCACCAGCATGATGACCGCCGGGTCGGTGCGCGGGAAATGATGGGTGGCGCAGGCCGGATCGGTGCAGATGCGGACGTGCCCGGCTTCGGCGCTCGCCGCCGGGGCTCCGCAGACGCCGCAGAAGCGGTGCCGGGCGTTCCACCACGCCATGCCGCGGGCGTAGGCGCAGAGCGCGCCCTCCCCCTCCGGCATCAGCGGGCCGACGGCGCGCAGATCCTCGAAACGGCCCAGCCCTTCCAACCCCGGCAGGCTTTCCGGCGACTCGGCGATCGACAGATCGACGGCGAAGATGGGATCCTCGCCCAGCAGGCCGAGGAAGATCGGCACCCCCTCCAGCCCGGCGCCCGGCGGGACCAGCACCGCGCGGGCGGCGTCGGCCGGGCCGGTGACGAAGCTGCGGGTTTGCCAGACCGGCAGGACGCGGGCGTCGGGCGACAGCCACGCCTGGGTCAGCCAATCCTCGTTCTTGCGGCGGAGCGCGGCGCGGTCGAGCGGGACGCCCGCGTATACATTCGGTCGGTCGGACATGACAGACAGGCTGCCACAAGCCCGGCGCGCCGGAAAGCCCCCGCCGATCCCCGCACCCGTCCTTTCGGGTTTGCGCCGGGAGCATGCGTCGTTAGGATGCGCCCATCTTTTTTGTGACGACGCCTGAGTGCAACGAACCTGAGGAGCGACCAATGACCGAGACCTGCCCCGCCCATCTGGTGGCGCTTGCCCAGCGGTTGGCCGACTCCAGCGCCAGCGTGATCCGCCGTTATTTCCGCACGCCCTTCTCCGTGGACGACAAGGCCGACCACTCCCCCGTCACCATCGCCGACCGCGAGGCGGAACGCATCATCCGCACCATCATCGAGGCCCAGCGCCCCGACGACGGCATTTACGGCGAGGAGTTCGGCACCAAGAACCTGGACGCCGAATGGGTGTGGGTGATCGACCCCATCGACGGCACCAAGTCCTTCATCACCGGGCGCCCGATCTTCGGCACGCTGATCGCCCTGCTGCACCAGGGCCGTCCGGTGCTGGGCGTGATCGACCAGCCCATCGTCGGCGACCGCTGGATCGGCGTCGCCGGCCGCCCGACCACCCACAACGGCCAGCCGGCCCGCGTCCGCCCCTGCCCCGGCGGGCTGGCGGCGTCGATGTTCGGCACCACCTCGCCCGACCTGTTCCCCGGCGCGGATTACGACGCCTACCGCCGCGTCGTGACCCAGGTGAAGACCTCCGCCTATGGCGGCGACTGCTACACCTACGGGCTGCTGGCGTCGGGCTATTACGACCTCGTCGTCGAATCGGGGCTGAAGCTGTACGACTTCGCGGCGCTGGTGCCGGTGGTGACCGGGGCCGGCGGGCTGATGACCGACTGGCAGGGCAACCCGCTCGACGCCAATTCCACGGGTCAGGTCGTCGCCGCCGGCGACCCGCGTACCCACCGCGAGGCGCTGGCCGCGCTCGCCGGCTGATCGTTTTGGACACCGACATGACCACCATCGACAAACCCGCCCGTTCCGTCTTCGAAACCTCGCCCGAAAAGCTGCGCCCCTTCCTGGAAGGACTGGCGGCGCGGGTGTCGGGCGGTTCCAACTGGCTGGTGCGCAAGAAAACCGTCTGCGACCTGCTGCTCGGCCTCGACGCCTTCTTCGCCCTTCCGGCGGCCGAGCGCCGTGCCCTGATGGCCGAGGGCGCCACCCCCGAGGAGGACGGCGACGGCGGCCCCGCCGATTTCCGCAAGGTCCTGCCGCTCTACGTCGGCGCGATCCTCGAAGGGCTGGACGAGTCGGCGCTGACCGTCCCCGAACAGGCCGCCATCTATCTGCTGTCGATCCACCCGGAGCACCAGCAGGCGGCGGAACGCTGGATGCTGGCCGACCCGCGCAACGGCAAGGCGGTGCGCAAGCTGATGCGGACCGACCGCCGCTATCGCCAGTTGATGGACCGCATGGCCGATCACTGGCGGAAGACCCGCACGCCGGGCGCCGCCGCCTAACATGTTGCGGAGCCAAGATTAAACCTTGACCCTGGCGTGGGCGTGGCAATCTATCGAAGGCAGTTCGACCAGCCACGGGCCACGCCGATGCGTCGTGTTTTCGCTGTCGCCGCCACGCTTTTCGCCCTCGCGGCTCCGATTCCGGGGCCGGCTTGGGCCGACGGCGTCGCCGTTCCGGCCCTGAAACAGTTCGGCGAGCCGCAGTTCAAGCCGGGCTTCACCCATTTCCCCCACGTCAACCCCGACGCGCCCAAGGGCGGGGCGGTGACGCTGGCCGAACCGGGCAGCTTCGACAGCCTGAACGGGCTGGTCCTGCGCGGGGTCAAGCCGCGCACGCTGGGGCTGATTTCCGACTCGCTGATGGTCGGCTCGGGCTGGGAGCTGGACGCCGCCTATGGCGCGCTGGCCGAGAGCGTGGCGGTGGCCGACGACCGGGGCTCCGCCGTCTTCACCCTGCGGGCGGACGCGCGCTGGCACGACGGCGTGGCGGTGACGGCGCAGGACGTGGTCTTCACCTGGGACATGATCCAGGCCCATGGCGCGCCCTTCATCAAGTCCTTCCTCGACCACATCGCCAAGGTCGAGGCGCTGGATGACCACCGCGTCAAGATCACCCTGACCGGCACCGGCGAGATCAAGCCGATCATCGACTTCGCCGTCACCATGTCGCCGCAGCCCAAGCATTGGTGGACCTCCAACGGGCGGGACATCTCCAAGACGACGCTGGAGCCGCCGCTCGGCAGCGGCCCCTACCGGATCAAGACGGTCGACGCCGGCCGCTCGATCACCTACGAGCGGGTCGCCGACTACTGGGGCAAGGATCTGCCGGTCCGGCGCGGCTTCTACAACTTCGACAGCGTCAAGATCGACTTCTACCGCGACGACGACGTGATGTTCGAGGCGTTCAAGGCCGGCGGCTACGACTTCCGGGGCGAGTACCGGGCGCAGCGCTGGACCACCGGCTACGACTTTCCCGCCTTCAAGGATGGCCGCGTCGCCAAGATCGCGGTACCGAGCGAGCTGCCGCTGGGCGCGCAGGCCTTCCGCCTGAACACGCGCCGCGCCAAGTTCGCCGATCCACGGGTGCGCGAGGCGATCGGCCTGCTCTTCGACTTCGACTGGATCCGCAAGAACATCCTCTACGGCCAGTACGAGCGGACGGTGTCGAACTTCCCCAACTCCGATTTCGGGGCCAAGGGGACACCGTCGCCCGCCGAGCTGGCCCTACTGGGGCCGTTCCGGGGCAAGATCCCCGAGCGCGTCTTCACCCAGGCCTACGAGCCGGCCAAGACCGACGGCAGCGGCAACAACCGCGCCCAGACGCGCGAGGCGACGCGCCTGTTCAAAGAGGCCGGCTGGGAGACCCGCAACGGCAAGCTGACCAACGTGAAGACCGGCGAGGTGATGACCATCGAGTTCCTCGACGGCACCGGATCGCTCAGCCGCGTCATCCAGCCCTATGTCGAGGCGCTGCGCCGGATCGGCATCGACGCCAGCCTGCGCATCGTCGACACCGCCCAGTATCAGGCGCGAACCGACGAGTTCGACTTCGACACCATCGTCACCAACATGAACTTCTTCACCCCGCCGGGCAGCGAGTTGCGCGGCTATTTCGGCTCGGCCGCCGCGACGGTCCAGGGCTCCGCCAACTACGCCGGCATCCGCGAGCCGGCGGCCGACGCGCTGATCGAGACGGCGCTGGCCGCCAAGGATCTGGAGACCGTCCAGGCCGCCACCCGCGCGCTGGACCGCGTGCTGCTGTGGAACTTCTACATGGTGCCGCATTGGTACAACCCGGAGAACTGGATCGCCTACAAGACGCGGCTGGCCTTCCCCGCCACCCCGCCGAAATACGACCAGGACTACCGCAACACGAATTTCCCGGCGACGTGGTGGGTGGCGCAGCCTTGATGTGGACTCATTGGCGGGCTACTTCGGTCAGACCGGGTTTTTAAGCAAGAAAGGATCGGGCATGAGGGGTCGGAAGCGAAGGATGCTGGCGGCGCTGGCCGGCGCGCTGCTGCTGGCGGGTCCGCTCGCCGCGCAGGAAGGCGGCTCCCACGCCATCGCGCTCCACGGCACGCCGAAATACGGGCCGGACTTCCAGCATTTCGACTACGCCGATCCCAACGCCCCCAAGGGGGGCGAGGTCAAGCTGATGGCCATGGGCGGCTTCGACAACCTCAACCCCTTCATCCTGCGCGGCCAGACCGCCGCCGGCGCCACGCTGGTGTTCGAGACGCTCACCGTGGGCAGCAGCGACGAGGCGGTCACCGAATACGGCCTGCTGGCCGAGAGCATCGCCGTGGCCGAGGACCGCAGTTGGGTGTCCTTCACCCTGCGTCCCCAGGCCCGCTTCAATGACGGCAAGCCGGTCACCGCCGACGACGTGATCTGGAGCTTCCAGACGCTGAAGGAGAAGGGCCACCCGATCTACCGCACCTACTACGCCGACGTGGTCAAGGCGGAGAAGACCGGGGAGCGGACCGTCAAGTTCAGCTTCAAGGGCACTGACAACGCCGAGCTGCCGGTCATCATGGGCCAGCTTCCGGTGCTGCCCAAGCACGTCTTCGACACCCGCCCCTTCGAATCGACGACGCTGGAGCCGCTGGTCGGCAGCGGCCCCTATGTGGTGGCCGAGGTGCAGCCCGGCCGCTCCATCACCTACCAGCGCGTCGCCGACTGGTGGGGCAAGGATCTGCCGCTCAACCGGGGCCGCTACAACTTCGACCGGCTGCGCTACGACTACTACCGCGACCTCGACGTCGGGTTCGAGGCGTTCAAGGCCGGCGCCTTCGACTTCCGGCTGGAGAATTCCTCGAAGAACTGGACGACCGGCTACAACGTGCCCGCCGTCAAGGACGGCCAGATCGTCCGCGAGGAGCTGAAGCACCAGGATCCGCAGGGGATGCAGGCCTTCGTCCTCAACCTGCGCCGCCCGGTCTTCCAGGACCGGCGGGTGCGCGAG
This sequence comes from Azospirillum doebereinerae, assembly GCF_003989665.1. Classification (GTDB taxonomy): domain Bacteria; phylum Pseudomonadota; class Alphaproteobacteria; order Azospirillales; family Azospirillaceae; genus Azospirillum; species Azospirillum doebereinerae. Next base: position 232,131 of record NZ_RZIJ01000002.1, read on the forward strand.
GGGCTGAACTACCTGTTCGACTACGAATGGACCCGGACCAACCTGTCCTACGGCCTGTTCCAGCGGACCAAGAGCTACTTCGCGAACTCCGAGCTGGCCTCCAGCGGCCCGCCCTCCCCCGCCGAGCTGGCGCTGCTGGAGCCGTTCCGCGGCAAGATCCCGGACGAGGTCTTCACCACGCCCTTCGAGCCGCCCAAGACCGACGGCAGCGGCAACATCCGGGCGAACCTGCGCACGGCGCTGGGGCTGTTCAAGGAGGCCGGCTGGGAGTTGAAGAACAACAAGCTGACCAATGTGAAGACCGGCGAGCCGTTCCGCTTCGAGTTCCTGCTGGTCCAGGCCGACATGGAGCGCATCGTCCAGCCCTTCCTGCGCAACTTGGAACGGGCGGGCATCGAGGCCGGCATCCGCGTGGTCGACACCGCGCAGTACCAGAACCGCACCGACAACTTCGACTACGACGTGATCATCGAGCGCTTCCCCCAGTCGCTGTCGCCTGGCAACGAGCAGCGCGACTATTGGGAATCCTCGCGCGCCGATTTGCCGGGCAGCAAGAACAGCATCGGCATCAAGGATCCGGCGGTGGACGCGCTGGTGGAAAAGGTGATCGCCGCCCCCGACCGCGACAGCCTGATCGCCGCGACCCGCGCGCTCGACCGCGTGCTGCTGTGGAACTGGTACGTCATTCCGCACTGGCACGACAGTGTCTATCGCGTCGCCTATTGGAACCGTTTCTCCCATCCGGCGGTTGCCCCGAGGTACGGTCTGGGCTTCACCGATCTCTGGTGGGTCGATCCGGAGAAGAACGCCAAGCTCGCCTCCAGCCCCCGCCGCACGGGGCCGTAAAAGCGATATAAGAACAAAGGCTTGAACCAAGGGGGATCGGGACACACGCGATGCTGGCCTACATCATCCGCCGCCTTCTGCTGATCATCCCGACGCTGTTCGGGATCATGGTGATCAACTTCCTGATCGTGCAGATCGCCCCCGGCGGCCCGATCGAGCAGATGATCGCCCGCGTCCAGGGCACGGCGGTGGAGGCCACCTCGCGCATCGGCGGCGCGGCCGGCGGCGACGCCGGATCCGCCCCGCAGGCCCAGGCTCAGGCCGGCGGCGACACCGGCAGCCGCTACCGCGGCGCCCAGGGCCTCGACCCCGCCTTCATCAAGCAGCTGGAGAAGGAGTTCGGCTTCGACAAGCCGCTGCCGGAACGCTTCGTCCACATGATGTCGAACTACGCCGTGTTCGACTTCGGCACCAGCTACTTCCGCGACCAGAAGGTGGTCGATCTGGTGTTGCAGAAGATGCCCGTGTCGATCTCGCTCGGCATCTGGACGACGCTGATCGTCTATCTGGTGTCGATCCCACTCGGCATCGCCAAGGCGGTGCGCGACGGGCAGCCCTTCGACGTGTGGACGTCCGGCGTCGTCATCGTCGGCTACGCCATCCCCAGCTTCCTGTTCGCGGTGCTGCTGATCGTGGTGTTCGCCGGCGGGCGCTACCTCGACTGGTTCCCCTTGCGTGGGCTGGTCTCCGACAATTGGGGCGACCTGCCCTGGTACAAACAGGTTCTCGACTACGCCTGGCACATGGCGCTGCCGGTGCTGTCGATGGTGATCGGCGGCTTCGCCGGGCTGACCATGCTGACCAAGAACTCCTTCCTGGAGGAGATCGGCAAGCAATACGTCATCACCGCCCGTGCCAAGGGGCTGGCCGAGCGCCGCGTGCTGTACGGCCACGTCTTCCGCAACGCTATGCTGATCGTCATCGCCGGTTTCCCCGGCGCCTTCATCGGCATCCTGTTCACCGGGGCGCTGCTGATCGAGGTGATCTTCTCGCTCGACGGGCTGGGGCTGCTGGGCTTCGAGGCGGCGATCAACCGCGACTACCCGGTGATGTTCGGGACGCTGTACTTCTTCACGCTGCTGGGGCTGATCATGAACCTGGTCGGCGACGTCACCTACGTGATGGTCGACCCCCGCATCGACTTCGACTCGCGGAGGGTGTGATGGCGGCGTCACGGCTTTCCCCGGTCACCCGGCGGCGGCTCGCGAATTTCCGGGCCAACCGGCGCGGCTTCTGGTCCTTCTGGATCTTCCTGGTGCTGTTCATCGGCTCGCTGGGGGCGGAGTTCATCGCCAACGACAAGCCGCTGCTGATCCGCTACGACAACGCGCTCTACTGGCCGGTCTTCAACGCCTACCCCGAAACCACCTTCGGCGGCGAGTTCGAGACGGAGACCGATTACCGCGACCCCTTCGTGCGTGAGCTGATCGAGGGCAAGGGGTGGATCGTCTGGGCTCCGGTCCGCTACAGCTACCGGACCATCAACTACAATTTGCCGGTCCCCGCCCCGGCCCCGCCGTCCGCCGAGAACTGGCTCGGCACCGACGACCAGGGGCGCGACGTGGTGGCCCGGCTGATCTACGGCTTCCGCATCTCGGTGCTGTTCGGGCTGGTGCTGACGGCGTTCTCCTCGGTCATCGGGGTGATGGCGGGGGCGGTACAGGGCTATTTCGGTGGGCTGACCGACCTGCTGTTCCAGCGTTTCATCGAGATCTGGCAGGGGCTGCCGACCCTGTTCCTGCTGATCATCCTGGCCAGCGTGGTGACGCCGACCTTCTGGTGGCTGCTGGGGCTGCTGCTGCTGTTCTCGTGGACGGCGCTGGTTCATGTGGTGCGGGCGGAGTTCCTGCGGGCGCGCAACCTCGACTACGTCCGGGCGGCCAAGGCGCTGGGGGCGAGCGACGTGACGATCATGGTGCGGCACGTCCTGCCCAACGCCATGGTGGCGACGCTGACCTTCATGCCCTTCATCCTCAACGGCTCGATCACCACGCTGACGGCGCTGGATTTCCTCGGCTTCGGCCTGCCGCCGGGCTCGCCCTCGCTGGGCGAACTGCTGGCGCAGGGCAAGGCCAACCTCCAGGCGCCGTGGCTGGGTCTGACGGCCTTCTTCGTGCTGGCGATCATGCTGAGCCTGCTGATCTTCATCGGCGAGGCGGTGCGCGACGCCTTCGACCCGCGCAAGACCATCGCGCAGCTCTCCACCGCGACTCCGGGCGAGCCGGCGGCGGCGGTCGCGCGCAAGGAAGCGGCGGAATGACGGAACAAAGAAGGCTGCAACGCCCATGAGCCAGAACCCCGACCTCCTCTCCGTGCGCGGCCTCCAGGTGGAGTTCCGCTCCGCCCACGGCGCGATGAAAGCCGTCAAGGGCGTGTCCTTCGACATCTCCAAGGGAGAGACGGTCGCCCTGGTCGGCGAATCCGGGTCCGGCAAGTCGGTCACGGCGCTGTCGATCCTGCAACTGCTGCCCTACCCGATGGCGCACCACCCGGCCGGCTCGATCCGCTTCGGCGACACCGAGCTGATCCGCGCCGAGGAACGCACCCTGCGCGGCGTGCGCGGCAACCGCATCGCCATGATCTTCCAGGAGCCGATGACCTCGCTGAACCCGCTCCATTCCATCGAGCGGCAGATCAACGAGACCCTGTTCCTGCACAAGGGCCTGTCGCGCGCCGCCGCCCGCGCGCGGACGCTGGAGCTGCTGCGGCTGGTGGGATTGCCCGACCCGGAAAAGCGGCTGACCGCCTACCCGCACGAACTCTCGGGCGGCCAGCGCCAGCGCGTGATGATCGCCATGGCGCTCGCCAACGAGCCCGACCTGCTGATCGCCGACGAGCCGACCACCGCGCTCGACGTCACCATCCAGGCGCAGATCCTGCAATTGCTCAAGGACCTGCAACAGCGCTTCGGCATGGCCCTGCTGCTGATCACCCACGATCTGGGGGTTGTGCGCAAGATGGCCGACCGCGTCTGCGTGATGAACCAGGGCGAGATCGTCGAGCAGGCCAAGGTCGCCGACCTGTTCGTCCGCCCGCAGCACCCCTACACCCGCAAGCTCCTCTCGGCCGAGCCGCGCGGCAACCCGCTGACCCCGCCCGACAACGCCGCCGAGGTGATGGCCGCCGACCGTTTGAAGGTGCATTTCCCGATCAAGAAGGGGCTGATGCGCCGCACCGTGGACCATGTCCGCGCGGTGGACGGCGTGTCGGTCACCGTCCGCCAGGGCCACACGGTGGGCGTCGTCGGCGAATCGGGATCGGGCAAGACGACACTGGGGCTGGCCCTGCTGCGCCTGCACGCCAGCGAAGGCGCCATCCGCTTCGACGGCACCGACATCCAGGGTTGGCAGGCGAAACGGTTGCGCCCGCTGCGCCGCCAGATGCAGGTGGTCTTCCAGGATCCCTACGGCAGCCTGTCACCCCGCCTGTCGGTCGGCCAGATCATCGGCGAGGGGCTGGGCATCCACGACCTCGGCGACCGCGCCGACCGCGACGCCCAGGTGGCCAAGGCGCTGGAGGAGGTCGGGCTCGACCCGTCCAGCCGCCACCGCTACCCGCACGAGTTCTCCGGCGGCCAGCGCCAGCGCATCGCCATCGCCCGCGCCCTGGTGCTGAAGCCGAAATTCGTGGTGCTGGACGAGCCGACCTCGGCGCTCGACATGTCGGTGCAGGCGCAGATCGTCGATCTTCTGCGCGACATCCAGGCACGGCACAACCTCGCCTACCTGTTCATCAGCCACGACCTGCGCGTGGTGCGGGCGCTGTCCAGCCACGTCATGGTGATGAAGGACGGCAAGGTGGTCGAGCAGGGGCCGACCCAGCGCATCTTCGAGGAGCCGCGCGAGGCCTACACCCGCGCCCTGCTGGCCGCCGCACTGAATCTGGAGGCGATGACCTCGCCGGAGGTACGGACCTAACGCCGGCCCTTCGGCGCAACAGCGACCTCGCGCCATTGGCCGGGCGCCAGCCCGTCCAGCGTCCAATCCCCGATCGACCAGCGGATCAGCCGCAGGGTCGGGAAGCCGACCGCCGCCGTCATCCGGCGAACCTGCCGGTTGCGCCCCTCGCGCAGGGTCAGCGCGATCCAACTGGTCGGGATGGCGGCGCGGAAGCGCACCGGCGGATCGCGCGGCCACAGCCCGGCGGGCTCCTCCATGCGGCGAACCTCGGCGGGCAGGGTCGGGCCGTCCTTCAGCGTCACCCCGTTGCGCAGGGCCGCCAACGCCGCGTCGGTCGGCACGCCCTCCACCTGCACCCAATAGGTCTTGGGCATCTTGTTCTTCGGCGCCGCGATGCGGGCGATCAGCGCGCCGTCGTCGCTCAGCGCCAGCAGCCCCTCGCTGTCGCGGTCCAGCCGGCCGGCGGCGTAGACGCCCGGCACCGGGACATGGGCCGCCAGGGTCGGCCGCCCCTGGTCGTCGGTGAACTGGGGCAGCACGCCATAGGGCTTGTTCAGCAGGATCAGGCGCGGCACGGACATCCTCTCGGGGAAGCTTCACGCGGGAATCGGAAAGGCGCTATGGTCACCGCCTTTCACTCACCTATAGCAGGGGGACCGGTCGTGACGCTTCTGTTCTGCTCCGCCAGCGACAACGCCGAGGTCTGGCGGTCCGAGATCGCCAAGCGCCTGCCCGATCTGGAAATCCGCGTCTGGCCCGACATTGGCGATCCCGCCGACATCCGCATGGCGCTGGTGTGGAAGCCGCCGGCCGGGATGCTGGCCGGGCTGCCCAACGTGTCGCTGATCGTCTCGCTCGGCGCCGGGGTGGAGCCGCTGCTGGAGGACCCCACCCTACCCGACGTGCCGCTGGTCCGCATGGTGTCGGACGGGCTGACGGTGGACATGGCCGGCTACGTCGCGCTCCAGGTCCTGCGCTGGCACCGGCTGGTGCAGGAATACGCCGACCTCCAGGCGGCAACGCGCTGGGAGCCGATGGACCACAAGCCGGCCTCGGCGGTGACGGTCGGCATCCTCGGCCTCGGCGAGCTGGGCGCCGCCTCGGCCCGCACGCTGCGGACGATGGATTACCGGGTGCTGGGCTGGAGCCGAAGCCCGAAGAACCTGGACGGGGTGGAGAGCTTTTCCGGTGCCGACGGCTTGGCGGCGATGCTCGGGCGGACCGAAATCCTCGTCTGCCTGCTGCCGCTGACGGGGGAGACCCACGGCATCCTGAACGCGGAGTTGTTTGCCGCCCTGCCGGCGGGCGCCGTCGTGGTCAACGCGGCACGCGGCCGGCATCTGGTGGAGGAGGATCTGCTGGCGGCGCTCGACTCCGGTCGCCTGCGCGGGGCCAGCCTGGACGTCTTCGTCACCGAGCCGCTGCCACCGGACCATCCCTTCTGGCGCCACCCGAAGATCGTCATCACCCCGCACGTCGCGGCGATCACCCACCCGTCGCTGTCGGCCGAACAGGTCGCCGAAGCCGTGCGCGCCTTCCGGGCCGGGCGTCCGCTGCCCAATCTGGTGGACCGCAAGCGCGGCTATTGAACGGGCGGCCGTTAAACGGACAGACCGGCCAGCGCCTCGTCGGCGGGTTCCGCCGACGCGGTCTTGCCGGAGAGGAGATCGGCCTCCAACCGGGTTTTGGCGGCGTCGGCCAGCGCCTCCTCGGCGCGGACACGGGTCATGTCCTCCTCGGTGACGGCCCCGGCGGCGATCACCAGCTCGGCGAAATCGGAGAGGAAAACGCTGCCCCTGACGGTGCGCTGGACCAGCACGTTGCGCTTGTCATCGAGGTCGCGCTTGCGCTTGACGAAGCTCAGCACCGACAGTCGGTCGAGCGCGCGGGTCACGGCGGGTTTGGAGATGTTCAGGGTCGCGGCGAGACCGCGCACGGTGTGGGGCGGGTCGGTCAGGTAGACCTGGAGCAGGATCGCCAACTGGCGGGCCGAGAGGTCCGGCCCGTCCTGCCGCACGCTGGCGACCAGCGCGGTCCGCCACAACCCGAGCGCCTTGAGGTTCCGTGCCATGCTTCCCCCACCAAGCCCGTGCCCGGACCCGCAACCGGGACACGCGCGCCGAGTGTGGCGTAGCCATCCTACGCAGGCAAGCCTTTCGCGGCGGGCTGGACGATCAGGGGGGCGTGCTGTGTCGGACGAGGCGTGAACAGCGGCGAGGCGACGGGGCGACTCAGGGAGCGGCGGCGCGCACCATGAAGAGCTTTCCGGACCGGCGCCTCACAAGCGAGGCCAGGACCGGATCGTCCCGAACCTCTCTCCGGAAGAGAGCGACGCTGGCGCAGAGCGCGTCGGCCAAGTCCTCGATCCTCACGACCACGTCGGTCCGGCCCGAAATTTCGGCGCCTGCCGTCGGCTCGGGCTTATCCCGATGCCCCCAGCTGTAGAAGATCCGCCGGGCATTGCCATCGTCGCTCAGCGACGACTCCGCGGTTGCGGTGTGCACGATCCCGCAGCGCGCGGCGTAGAGGTCGAGACCGGAAACGCCGATGCGTTCCTGGCAACCCATATGGTGCTCCGCCCATTTGATGAACTGACGCTTGCCGGTCTTCTTCACCAACGCCGGCCGGGAAAGGGCGGCCATGATGTCGATGCCCGTGTAGATCAGCACCAAAGCCGGCGTTCTGAGATCGTTGTCGAGACACAGCGCGATGGCGTCGAGATGGTCGTCGACCTTGCTCAAGAGGTTGTCCGCGCTCACGGTGCTGGCCCCAAAGCCACCGCCCCGATCAATAGATCAGTTCGTTCTCGCCGCTGCCTTCCGCCAGGACGATTTCGCCGCGCGCCGCCAGATCCTTGGCGAGTTGCACCATGTACATCTGCGACTCGTCCACCTCGCGGACACGCACCGGCCCCATCGCCGCCATGTCCTCGCGCAGGATCTTCGCCGCGCGTTCCGACATGTTGGAGAAGAACAGGTCCTTCAGCGTCTCCGACGCGCCCTTCAGGGCGGTGCCGAGCTTCTGCTTGTCGACGGTACGCAGCATGGTCTGCACACCGCTCGGGTCCATCTTCGACAGATCCTCGAAGGTGAACATCAACGACTTGATGCGCTCGGCGCTGTCGCGGTTGCGCTCCTCCAGGGCCGCCATGAAGCGGTGCTCGGTGGTGCGGTCCAGGCCGTTGAAGATTTCCGCCAGCATCTCGTGGCTGTCGCGGCGGCTGGTGCGGGCGAGGTTGGTCATGAACTCGGTGCGCAGCGTGCGCTCCACATCGTCCAGGACCTCCTTCTGCACGGCCTCCATGCGCAGCATGCGCATGATGACCTCCATTGCGAAGCTTTCCGGAAGCTGGGTCAGCACGCGGCCGGCGTGTTCCGGACGGATCTTCGACAGCACCACCGCGACGGTCTGCGGGTATTCGTTCTTCAGGTAGTTGGACAGGACCGACTCGTTGACGTTGGCCAGCTTGTCCCACATCGTCCGGCCGGCGGGACCACGGATTTCCTCCATGATCTGGTCGACCTTGTCCTTGGGCAAGGTCTTCATCAGCAGCCGCTCGGTCGAATCGAAGGATCCGACCAGCGACCCGGTCGCCGACATCTGCTCCGCGAACTCGACGAACAGGCGCTCGATGATGTTGGCCGACACGGTGCCCAGGTTGGCCATCACCTGGGACAGCTCCTTGATCTCCTCGTCGTCCATCATCGAGAACAGCTTGGTGGAGTGCTCCTCGCCCAGCGCCAGCATCAGGATGGCGGCCTTCTCCGGGCCGGTCAGGGTCCGGTAGTCCTCACGAACCTTGAGCGCCATCTCTCCGCCTCCACCAATCCGCCGCGCCGTTCCGGCCGGCCGCCCCGCCATCTACCCTTATGTTGTAATACGTTCCGAATCGACGTGCCATCCCTTCGGCGGGCCAAAGAAGAGACAATTTTAACCAAAACCGCCCGAACTGCCGAAGGGATGACCAAATCGTTTTAGCCGAAGCGCTTGGCGATCACTGCGTAGGCCGCGCGCAGGCCCAGCGCCTCGCCGCCCTCCGGCCGGCCGGGCCGGGCGGCGCCGTTCCAGGCGTAGGTGTCGAGATGCGCCCAAGGCGTGGTCTTGCCGACGAACTCCTGGAGGAACAGCCCGGCGGTGATGGCGCCGGCGAAACCGTGGGTGGTGACGTTGTTGATGTCGGCGACCTTGCTGTCCAGTCCCTTGCGGTAGGAGGCCCAGAGCGGCAGCCGCCACATCGGGTCGTCGACCTCGGTCCCCGCCGCCTGGAGATCGGCGGCCAGCGCATCGTCGTTGCACAGCAGCGCCGGCAGTTCCGGCCCCAGCGCGACGCGGGCGGCGCCGGTCAGGGTGGCGAAGTCGATCAGCAGGTCGGGCTTCTCCGAATCGGCCTCGGCCAACGCGTCGCACAGGATCAGCCGGCCCTCGGCGTCGGTGTTGCCGACCTCGACGGTCAGGCCCTTGCGGGTCTTCAGCACGTCCATCGGCTTGAAGGAATCGCCCGAGACGACGTTCTCCACCGCCGGGACCAGCACGCGCAGCCGCACCGGCAGCCCCGCCATCATCACCATGCGGCCGAGCGCCAGCGCGTGCGCGGCGCCGCCCATGTCCTTCTTCATCATCAGCATGCCCGAGGACGGCTTCAGGTCCAGCCCGCCGCTGTCGAAGCAGACGCCCTTGCCGACGATGGTGACCTTTGGGTGGACCGGGTTGCCCCAGCGCAGGTCGATCAGGCGCGGCGCGCGCGGGCTGGCGCGGCCGACCGCATGGACCGCCGGATAGTCGCGGTCGAGCAGGTCGTCGCCGACGATCACGTCGAAGCCGGCCTGGAACTCGTCGGCGAGAGCCTTGGCCGCATCGGCCAACTCGGCCGGCCCCAGGTCGCAGGCGGGGGTGTTGACGAGGTCACGGACCAGGAAGGTCGCGGTGGCGGCGCGCTCCACCTCGCCCCGGTCGGCCTCGGCAGGCCAGACCAGACCGGCGAAGCCCTTCTCCGGCTTGGCCGGATCGACCTTCTTGTAGCGCCCGAATCGGTAGCTGCCGAGCGCCCAGCCCAACGCGACGCGGGTCGCCGCCCGCCGGTCGAGGTCGGCCTCGATGCGGTAGGAACCGGCCGGCAGCGCCGAGGGCAGACCGGCGAAAGCCCACAGGTCGTCGGGCGCCGAGACCCCCACCAGCACGCGGGATACCACGCCGTCAGCCCCCGGCAGGAAGGCGGTGGAGCCGGCGTCTCCGGCGAAGCCCACGGCCTTGACCCAGGCGGCGACGGCGGCCGGCTGGGCGGCTAGCCAGTCCGGCAGCCCGGCCTTGGTGACGGGGGTGAGGGCGACGGTGTCCGGTGCCTCGACGGCGAGCAGGGTGGCGAGCAAGACAGGCGGTCCTTTCCGCGAATTCGACAGTCGTGGAGGTAAGGATGGCGCGCGCCGGTCCGGCTGGAAAGGGGGGAATGCGGGAACAGGGCAACGAACTCAGAGGAGGATCGCCTTGAGACACGGATGAACACGGATATCCACGGATGAACACGGATCGAAGATCTGCTTGTTTCCGTGTTCATCCGTGGGCCGGCACCGCCGGCATCCGTGTTCATCCGTGTCAAAATCCTTCCATTTTCGTCCCATACCGCACGAAAGACCGGTTCCTCACGCCATGGGCTGGTAGATCTCCCCACCCGACGACCGGAACCTCTCCGACATCTCGGCCATGCCCGACGCGGCGGCGTCGCGGATCTCCTGCGTGATCTTCATCGAGCAGAATTTCGGTCCGCACATCGAACAGAAATGCGCGGTCTTCGCCCCTTCCGCCGGCAGGGTCTCGTCGTGGAAGGACTCCGCCGTGTCGGGGTCGAGCGCCAGCGCGAACTGGTCGCGCCAGCGGAACGAGAAGCGCGCCCGCGACATGGCGTCGTCGCGCAGCCGCGCCGCCGGGTGGCCCTTCGCCAGATCGGCGGCGTGGGCGGCGATCTTGTAGGCGATCACCCCCGCCTTCACGTCGTCGCGGTCGGGCAGGCCCAGATGCTCCTTCGGCGTGACGTAGCAGAGCATCGCCGTGCCGAACCAGCCGATCATCGCGGCGCCGATGGCGCTGGTGATGTGGTCGTAGCCCGGCGCGATGTCGGTCACCAACGGCCCCAGCGTGTAGAAGGGCGCCTCGCCGCACAGGGTGAGCTGCTTTTCCACGTTGTGCTTGATCTTGTGCAGCGGGACATGGCCCGGCCCCTCGATCATCACCTGCACGTCGCGCGCCCAGGCGATCTTGGTCAGTTCGCCCAAAGTCTCCAACTCGGCGAACTGGGCGGCGTCGTTGGCGTCGGCCTGGCTGCCCGGCCGCAAGCCATCGCCCATCGACAGCGCCACGTCGTAGGTCCGGCAGATCTCGACGATGTCGGCGAAGCGATCGTAGAGGAAGTTCTCGCGGTGGTGCGACAGGCACCATTTGGCGATGATCGACCCGCCGCGCGAGACGATTCCCGTCACCCGCTTGGCCGTCAGCGGGATGTGGGCGAGGCGCAGACCGGCGTGGATGGTGAAGTAGTCCACCCCCTGCTCCGCCTGCTCGATCAGCGTGTCGCGGAACAGCTCCCAGGTCAGGGCCTCGGCCTTGCCATTGACCTTCTCCAAGGCCTGATAGATCGGCACGGTGCCGATGGGGACCGGGGCGTTGCGCAGGATCCATTCGCGGGTCCGGTGGATGTCGGCGCCGGTGGACAGATCCATCACCGTGTCGGCGCCCCAGCGGATCGCCCAGACCATCTTTTCCACCTCCTCCTCGATGGAGGAGGTCACGGCCGAGTTGCCGATGTTGGCGTTGATCTTGGTCAAGAAATTACGGCCGATGATCATCGGCTCGGATTCGGGGTGGTTGATGTTGGACGGGATGATCGCCCGGCCGCGCGCCACCTCGTCGCGCACGAACTCCGGCGTCACCAGATCGGGGATCGAGGCGCCGAAATCCTCGCCGTCGCGCGGGGTCTCCAACGCGGCGGTGCGGCCGAGGTTTTCGCGGATGGCGATGTACTCCATCTCCGGCGTGACGAGGCCGGCCCGCGCGTAGGCCATCTGGGTCACCGCGACGCCGGGCTTGCCGCGCAGAGCGCCTCCCTCGGCCGTGTCCACGTCCTTGCGGGCGAGAATCCAGTCGCGGCGCAGCTTGGCCAACCCGTCGCGCACGTCGATGCGGACCGCCTCGTCCGTGTAGGGGCCGGAGGCGTCGTAGACGGTCAGCGGCGGCTCGCCCCCGCCCAGGCAAATCTCGCGCATGGCGACGCGGAGGTCGGGGAAGCGGGCTCCCGCCGCATGCCGCTTGCGCGAGGCGGGCAAGGGACCGGTGGAAAGGCGGACGGCGGTCTGGTCGAAGTCTTGGGTGTCGAAGTCTTTGGGCACGGGGTTTCTCCGTCTTGGCGTTGGGCGGCGGACAAACCCGGGACAAGACGGAGGCGATGGATCGCGGAGGACGGAGTCGGCCCAAGAAGTCCGGCCGGCGAATGGCCGGCGGGGGTGACCTCGGGCGGTCCGGTCGCGTGTTCCCTCCCTTCGCCGGTATGACCCGGATCAGGTTCGAAGGGTCACCACGCTGCCGGATGCACAATCATGCTGCCGGCTGTTGGTATCTCAGCCCCCTGTCGGGACCCCCCTGGAATGCGCGGGATGATGCGCGAACGCACGGCTGCCGTCAAAGGAAAGCGCAACGGATTGTCAGCAGGCGGAATTAGCATGCGGCGCAATCACGACAGAGCGGGCGGTCATGGCGGACGAAACGGTGGACGGCAAACGGCGCAACGCCTCCCGGACGGGGCCGAACCCCACGGTGTACGCGCAGTTGGCCGGCATCGTCCTGGTCTGGGGCGCCAACTGGCCGCTGATGAAGCTGGCGCTGGTCGACATCGGGCCGCTGGCCTTCTGCGCCGTGCGTCTGGTCGGCACCGTGGTCAGCGTGGCGGCCCTGTCGCCGATCCTGCGCTTTCCCCTCCTGCCGCATCGTGGCGAGCGCCTGATGCTGGCGGTGGTCGGGTTGCTCCAGGTCGCCGCGATGATGGGGCTGAGCAACATCGGCCTCCAGTTCGTCACGCCGGGCCGGGCCTCGGTGCTGGCCTACACCATGCAGATGTGGGCCCTGCCGCTGGGCTTCCTGCTGCTGGGCGAGCGCATCACACGGCGGAAGGCGACGGCGGCGCTGCTGGCCTTTGCCGGGGTGGTCGTCTTCTTCAATCCGACGCTGGTGAACTGGAACGACACCAACGCGCTGATCGGGAACGGCTTCCTGCTGGGCTGCGCGGCGAGTTGGGCCTTGGGCGCCACGCTGTACCGCCGCCGGGTGTGGCGGACGCCCTTCTGGACGCAGACCCTGTGGCAGATCACGGCCAGCGCGGTCGCCCTGGTGCCCCTGGCTCTACTCACCGAATCGGGCCACCCCATCCACTGGTCCTGGTCGCTGACGACCATCATCGCCTACAACTGCCTGATCGCCACCGGGCTCGGCTATTGGTGGTGGGGCAAGGCGCTGTCGGTGATGCCGGCCAGCCAAGCCGGGCAGATCGTCTGCCTCGTGCCGGTCACGGCCCTGCTGCTGAGCGCGGTCTTCTACCACGAGCCGCTGAACCTTGGCGTGCTGCTGAGCGTCGCGCTGATTGGCGGCGGGATCGTGCTGACCGCGCGGGCGCGCTGACGCCCTATAGCCTGGAGATTACAGCCAGCGCCGCAACCGTACGAAGATCATCGGCAGCAGCGCCGACAGCAGCATCAGCAGCAGACTTGACGGGTAGCCGTGCGGCTCGTCCGACCCCGGCATGGCGGTGAAGTTCATGCCGCAGATGCTCGCCACCAGGGTCGGCGGGAACAGCAGCACGGTGATGATCGAGACGATCTTGACGATCTCGTTCTGCTCGACGTTGATCCGCCCCAGCGCGCTGTCGAGCAGCAGCGCCACCTTGCCGGCCTGGAAACCGGCGTACTCGTCCAGCCCGGTCACGTCCTGCAACGCCGTGCGCGCCCAGCGCCGGGTCGATTTGCCGGCGCTCCAGCCTTCGTTGCGGGCGAAGAAATCCAGCATGCGGTTGAGGCTCGCCAAGCTGACGCGGGCCTTGCCGATCAGATGACCGGCGTGGCCGATGCGTTTGAGCGTCTGGCTGTCGTCCAGCGTCTCGCCGCGCGAGCGCAGCGTGCGGCCCCGGAAGTTGCGGCGGTTGATGGCGTCCAACTCGATCCCGGTGCGGCGCAGCACGGCGGCGGTACGGTCCACCATGCCCTCGACCAGGGCCGCCAGCACCGCCTCGCCCTTGGGATAGGGCAGATCGCCGTGGGTGGCGCGGCGGCGCAGCGCCAGGAAGGCCTGCGGGTCGATGTGGTGGATGGTGACCAGCCGCCGCCCGGCCAGGACGAAGCTGACCGTCGCGATGCGCGGCTCGTCGGTGTCCGCCCAGACCAGCGCCGTCACGGTCATCGACAGGACGCCGTTCACCACGCGCAGACGGCTCGACTCCTCGATCTCCGCCATCTGCTCGCGGGTGGGGAGAGGCGCGCCGATCATCGCCTCGGCGCGGGCGAGTTCGTCCGTGGTCGGGTTCAGCAGGTCGAGCCAGACCGTTCGGGGCGGCACCGGGTCGGAGGCGGTGTCGGCCTCCTTCGCCCAGCGCAGGAAACCGCCGTCGTTGATGAAGACGTGCAGCATGGGCGGCTCCTGGAGTGATCGGGTCGTTGGCCCCCTCCCCATCCCTCCCCCGCTTCGCGGGAAAGGGGGTGGAATTCTTGTCGGCGTTCGGCGGCAGTCCCCTCTCCCGCCAGAGGCGGAGGAGAGTCAGGGAGGAGGAAAGCGGCTTCCCACCGAATTACGTCAACCGCCCGCCTCGTTTGGGCTTCGCCGGAACCGGTGCTTCAGGCTCCGCCTTCGGCGCCTCCAGGTCGAGCGCCGCGCCCTCCTCCTTCAGCGCCTGCTCCAGCTTGCGGCGGAAGGCGCCGCCGTCCTGCCGGGCGTCGAGGAAGTGGCTCACCGCCTCCTTGGCGCTGTCGCTGTCGTAGGGAACCTTGCCGAACACGGCCAGCTTGGCGCGCTCCACCAGCTTGGGATCCATCTTCTCGCGGATGGCCCGGATCTGGCGGAGCAGTTCCTTGCGCGGATCGGACATGGCGGGACGTCCCCCTCTTCCCGGTGGAAAAACGTCCCCACCATATGGGGCGTCAGGCGCGCCCGATCAGGGTCCCTGCACCGCCCTCGGTGAAGATCTCCAGCAGCAGCGCGTGCGGCACCCGGCCGTCGAGAATCACCGCCGCGTCGACGCCCTGCTCGACGGCCCCGATGCAGGTCTCGATCTTCGGGATCATGCCGCCCGACGCGGTGCCGTCGGCGATGGCCGCCTGCGCGGTCTCCAACGACATCTTCTCGATGAGGACCTTGTTCTTGTCCAGCACGCCCGCGACGTCGGTCAGCAGGAAGAAGCGTGTCGCCTTCACCGCCGCCGCGACGGCGCCCGCCGCCGTGTCGGCGTTGATGTTGTAGGTGTCGCCCTTCTCGTCGAAGCCGACCGGCGCGATCACCGGGATGATGTCCGACTTGCCCAGCGCGTGGAGGATCTCCGGGTTCACCTTGTGCGGCTCGCCGACGAAGCCCAGATCCAGCACGCTTTCGATGTTGCTGTCGGGGTCGCGCTGCACGCGCTCCAGCCGGCGGGCGGTGATCAGGTTGCTGTCCTTGCCCGACAGGCCGACCGCGCGGCCGCCGGCGCTGTTGATGGCGGCGACGATCTGCTTGTTGATCGAGCCGGCCAGCACCATCTCGACCACCTCGACCGTCTCCTTGTCGGTGACGCGCAGGCCGTCGATGAAGCTCGACTTGATCTTCAGGCGGTCGAGCATCTGGCCGATCTGCGGGCCGCCGCCATGGACGACCACCGGGTTGATGCCGACTTGCTTCATCAGCACGATGTCCTGGGCGAACAGCTTGGCCAAGCTGGCGTCGCCCATCGCGTGGCCGCCGTACTTGATGACGAAGGTGCTTCCGGCGTAGCGGCGCATGTAGGGCAGCGCTTCGGACAGGGTGCGGGCCTTGGCGAGCCACTCGTCACGGGTCGGATTCTGCACGGGGGATGCCCTTCGTCGGGATGGACTGTGGCGCTTCTTTAACGGAAAGCGGACGCCGTTGCCTAGTGGGGTTTTTATGACGGAGCCGCGTCAAGGAACCAAGCGGACGGACGGACGGTTGGAGGGGGCGACCCGCGCCACACCCACCGGGAGCACCCCATGGACGACCGCAAGATGCCCTTGCCCAAAAGCCCCTTCATCGAAGCGCTGAAGAGCAACCCGCACGACAACGCGCGCGACGCGGAACGGCTGCTCGACTCCCCCGACCGCAAGGAGGTGACGGAGGCGAACCAGCGGGCCGCCCCCTCCGACAAACCGCGCGGCCAGCAGGACCCGCTGACCGTTCAGAACATGCGCAAGCCCATCTGACCGGCGCCTTCGCGGCGCGGGGCCAGCCGTTCCATAAGACGGACGGAAGGCTGGGTCAGCGCCGTGACCGCCACCGCCATCAGCACCATTGCGGAGAAGCAGGCGGGCGACAGCACCCCGGCCTCCAGCAAAATGGTCAGGACGATAACCTCCATCAGCCCCTTGCAGGGCATCAGCGCGCCGAGCCGCAGCGCGTCGGACCAGCTTTCCCCGGTCAGCCGCGCCGGGATCGCGGTTCCCGCCATCTTGCCCACCAAAGTGACGGCGCTCGCCAAGCCGAACACCGCCCATTGCGCCGGGTCGGACAGGTCGAGCGTCACCTTCAGCCCGGTCAGGGTGAAGAAGAAGGGCAGCAGGATCAGCGTGGCGAAATGCTCCAGCCGCTCCAGGATGGCGGCGGCGAAGCGGCGCGGCATGGCGGTGCCGGCGACGAAGGCGCCCAGGATGTAGTGCAGCCCGATCAGCTCCGTGACCGTCGCCGAAGTGAGCAACGCGGCGCAGGTGACGACCACCGCCGTGTCGCCAATTTCGCCGGTCGGCGCCACGCGGTCGAACAGCCGCTCCAGCAGCGGCCGCACCATCAGCACCGTCACCGCGACGTAGGCGAGGCCCAACAGCGCCACCCACAGCATCGCCCAGCCGCCATCGGCGGTGGCCCAAGCCAGCACCCCGGTGATGAACAGCCAGAGCAGCGCGTCGTTGACGGCGGCGTAGCCCAGCGCCATCCGGCCGATCCGGTCGCCCAGCAACCCCATCTCGCGCAGGATGGCGCCCAGCACCGGCAGCGCGGTGACGCCGACGCAGATGCCGAAGCCGGCGGCGAAGACGCCGGGCGTGGCGCGCGGCCCGGCCATGCCGGGGAAGGTCCCCGCCAGCCACCAGCCGAGCGCCGTGCCGAGGATGGTCGGCACCGCCATGCTGGAGATGGAGACGGTGGCGAAGGCCTTGCCGCGTCCCCGGAACTCGGCGGGGTCGAGGTGCAGCCCGGTCAGGAAGGCGAAGAACAGCACCGCCAGCAGCGACAGCCCGGACAGCGGCGCCAGGGCGGAAGGCGCGAACAGCGTGCTCCACAGCTCCGGCGCCGCCCGCCCCAGCAGCGAGGGGCCGAGCGCGATGCCGAACAGGATCTGGATCACCACCATCGGCGCGATGTGCCGCGCCCCGGCCAGCCGCCACAGCAGGAACGGCCCGGCGATCAGCACCAGGGCTTGCAGCAGGAACAGCAGGGCGGGCGTCAGCGCGACGGTCATGCCGGCCTACTCCGCCGCGAGTTGAGCCAAGCTGGCCCGGAGTTCGGCGATGCCGACGTTCTTCTCGGAGCTGGTGACATGGATGTCGGGGAAGGCGGCCGGGTGCTTCTTCAAGGCCGCCTCGGTGGCGCGGCGGATCGAGTCCAGCTCGTTCGATTTGACCTTGTCCATCTTGGTCAGCACGACGACGTAGGGCACGGCGGTGCGGTCGAGCATCTCCATGATCTCCTCGTCGTTGGGTTTCAGCCCGTGGCGCGAGTCGATCAGGACCAGCGCGCGGCGCAGCGTGACACGGCCGCGCAGGAAGCGCTTCACCATGTCGTTCCAGGCCGCGACCTTCTCCTTCGACTCCTTGGCGTAGCCGTAGCCCGGCATATCGACCAGCTTCAGCCGGTTGCCCAGGTTGAAGAAGTTGAGCTGCTGCGTGCGCCCCGGCGTGTTGGAGGTGCGGGCCAGGGTCTTCCGCCCGGTCAGCGCGTTGACGAGGCTCGACTTGCCGACGTTGGAGCGGCCGGCGAAGGCGACCTCCGGCAGGTCGGCCTCGGGAAGCTGCTCCAGCTTGTCGGCGCCCCAGACGAAATCGCATTCCTTGGCGAACAGCAGCCGCCCGGTTTCCAGCGCGGCCTCGTCGAAGCCGGAGACGAGGCTGGGTTTGTTCGGGGTGGTCATCGGGCGGCCCTTCTCGTGCGAACGCTGTAAAAAAAGATACCGCCGGCGAACGTCCGCACAAGGGGAACGTCGGCCGGCGGTCCTGTCATCCGAAAACGCGCTGGATCAGACCTTCACGCCCATGCGCTTCATGATCGTCCACTGCTGCAACACCGACAGCAGGTTGTTCCAGGCCCAGTAGATCACCAGACCGGCCGGGAAGCCGGCGAGCATGAAGGTGAAGACGATGGGCAGGAACTGGAAGACCTTCTGCTGCACCGGGTCCGGCGGGGCCGGGTTCATCTTCTGCTGCAGCCACATGGTCACGCCCATGATCAGCGGCCACAGGCCGAGGTGCAGCATGGCGGGCGGATCCCAGGGGATCAGGCCGAACAGGTTGAAGATGGTCGTCGGATCGGGCGAGGACAGATCGTGGATCCAGCCGAAGAACGGCGCGTGCCGCATCTCGATGGTCACGAACAGCACCTTGTAGAGCGAGAAGAACACCGGGATCTGGATGATGATCGGCAGACAGCCCGACACAGGCGAGACCTTCTCGCGCTTGTACATGGCCATCAGTTCCTGGTTCATCCGTGCCTGATCGTCACCGAACTTCTCGCGCAGCTCCTGCATCTTGGGCTGGAGCGCCTTCATCTTGCTCATCGCCTTGTAGGACTTGTTGGCGAGCGGGAAGAAGACGGCCTTGACGCAGATGGTCAGCATCAGGATGGCGATGCCGAAGTTGCCGATCACGCGCGCGAAGAAGTCCAACGCGTAGAAGAACGGCTTGGTCAGGAAGTAGAACCAGCCGAAGTCGATCGCGAGGTCGAAGTTCTTGATGCCCAGCGAGTCGGCGTAGCCGTCGAGCAGCTTGACCTGCTTGGCGCCGGCGAACAGGCGGCCGGTCTGCTGGATGGACGCGCCCGGCGCGACCTCCACGGCGGCGCCCATGACGTCGGTCTGGTAGCGTTCGGTGTTGCCCGTGCTGGTGTGAACGTAGCGGGCGGTGACCTTCTCCTTCTGGTCGGGGACCAGCGAGACCAGCCAGTACTTGTCGGTGATGCCGATCCAGCCGCCGGTGGTCTCCTTGGCGATGGTGCCGGCCTTGCGCAGGCTGTCGTAGGATTCCTCCGACAGCTTGCCGTCGAAGACACCGAGCGGGCCTTCGTGCAGGATGTAATAGCCGGACGTGTGCGGCGTGCCGCTGCGCGAGACGAGGCTGTAGGGCAGCAGGCGCACCGGCGCCGCCCCCGTGTTGCGCACCGTCTGCGTCACCGTGAACATGAAGTCGGAATCGACCGCGACCTGCCGCTCGAACACCAGCCCCTGACCGTTGTCCCAGGTCAGGGTCAGCGGCTTGGCGGGGGTCAGGGTGGTGGCGTCGGCGGTCCAGGCGGTCTTGTCGTTGGGCGTGGCGACCGCGCGGTCTTCCGGCACCCAGCCGAACTCGGCGTAGTAGGCCTGCGGCGTGCCGGCCGGGGCCAGCAGCACGATCTCCGGGCTCTTGGGGTCCGGGGTCTCGCGGTAGGTCGCCAGCGTCAGGTCGTCGATGCGCCCGCCCACGAGGTTGACCGAACCGTGCAGCGACGGCGTGTCGATCTTCACCCGCGACCCGGCAGCAACCTGCTCGGCCACCAGCGTGGCGCGGTCCTTGGCGACCTCGGCGGCGGCGCCGGGCACCTGGGCACCCGGAGTGCCGGGCACGCCGGGAAGCGGCGCGACGGTCTGCTCCGTCTGCGCGGCCTGCTGGGCGGCGAGTTGCTTCTGCTGCTCCACCCGAGGCTTCTCGTAGAAATACTGGAAGCCGAGAAGGATGGCGATCGACAGGGCAATCGCGATGATGAGGTTGCGTTGGTCGGTCATGGCGTCCCGGTTGCCGTGGGGCCTTTGAAAAACGATAGGCGGCGTTTGCGCGGACTAGTTACGGGTTTTCGCGACGCGCGGCAACAGTCGCCTGCCCGCAACAGCCCCCGTCATGATGATGAGCGGTGTCCGCCGGACCGGGGCGTGCTGCACCCGGAACCGGATCCCAGCCCTCCCCGCCCCAGGGATGGCAGCGCGCCAGACGGCGCAGGGCCAACCAGCCGCCACGGAGCGCGCCGTGCGTTTCGAGCGCTTCGATGGCGTAGCGGGAGCAGGTCGGCTGGAACCGGCAATGCATGCCGATGAAGGGCGAGAGCGTCCAGCGGTAGAGATAGACCAGCGCGCGGAGCGAGTGGGCGAGCGGGCTGAGGCGGGGCACGGTCAGGCCTCCTCTCGGCTCAGCCCTCCCCCGCCTGGACGGGGGGCGCATCGGGAAGCGAAGACGGCGGCTCCCGCCACAGGCCGAACCGCTTCAAGCCGGCGGTCAGGTCGCCGAGCAGGTCGAGCCACGGCCGTTCGGCCGTGCCGCCGCGCGCCACGAGCACGAAATCATGCCCCGGCAAAGCGAAATGCGGAAGAATCTGGCGGGCCGCCTCGCGCAAGCGGCGGCGGGCGCGATTGCGCACCACCGCATTGCCGACCTTGCGGCTCGCCGTCAGGCCAAGACGGATCACCACCTTGCCATCGGCAGGGCGTTGCCGGTCGTCGTGCCGACGCACCTGGAGAATCAGGCCGGGCGCCACATGCTTTCGCCGTGTCCCGGCCACGGCCAGAAACTCCGGCCGGCGCATCAGGCGCCCGACCGCGCGGTCCGGCGCCGTCATCGCGGTCTTAGGCGCTCAGGACCTTGCGGCCGCGGGCGCGGCGGCGGGCGATGACCTTGCGGCCGCCAACGGTCGCCATGCGGGCGCGGAAACCATGGCGATGCTTACGCACGATGTTGCTGGGCTGGAACGTGCGCTTCATGGCGCCTACTCCTCAAAACGAGATGGATGATGTCGGTGCAACGAAGGCGCCCGGCCGAGGCCGGACACCCACGTCTATGAACCTGCGAGAAACGCTCGGGCCTTACTCGGCCGCAGCGGACTTCTTGCTGACGCGCGGCGTGATGCCGTGGCCGGTGGTGCGCTCGGTGATGCGCGCCGCCTTGCCGCGCAGGTCGCGCAGGTAGTACAGCTTGGCGCGGCGAACGGCGCCCTTGCGGACCAGTTCGATCGAGTCGATGCGCGGCGAGTAGAGCGGGAACACACGCTCCACGCCTTCGCCGTAGCTGATCTTGCGCACGGTGAAGGAGGAGTTCACACCGGCGTTCTTGCGGGCGATCACGACGCCCTCGTAGGCCTGGACGCGCTCGCGCGTGCCCTCGACGACCTTCACGTTCACGCGGACGGTGTCGCCCGACGAGAAAGCGGGAATGGTCTTGCTGCCGAGAGCCTTCTCGATCTGCTCCTGCTCGATCTGCTGCAACAGGTTCATAGCACTATCCCTTTTCATTCGGTGCGCCTCGCGGCGGACCGTCACTCCGGTTTTGGATCACGCCGGCGAACCTGCCGTCGACCCTTGTTCGTATCGCTCGCGTTCCTGGCCCGGCGAGCCGCCTCGTAGAGCGACCACAGGTCCGGCCGTCGGGCCTCCGTGATCCTCTCCGCCTCGGCGAGCCGCCAAGCCCGTACCTTTTCGTGATGCCCGGACAGCAGAACCTCCGGCACGCCACGCTCCACACCCTGCCCGTCGGTCCAGACCGCCGGCCGGGTGTAGTGGGGGTATTCCAGCAACCCCCGCTCGAAACTCTCTTCCCCCGCCGTCTCCGTGTTGCCCATGACGCCGGGGAGCAAACGCACCACGGCATCGATCAGGCACAGAGCGGCGGGTTCCCCGCCAGACAGCACGAAGTCCCCGAGGCTGACCTCTTCGAGGCCATGCGCGTCGAGAACCCGCTCGTCCACCCCTTCGTACCGGCCGCAGAGCAGCGTGACCACCGGGGTGGCCGCCAACTCCTTGACCAGTTCCTGGTTCAGCACCCGTCCGCGCGGCGACAAGTAGATCGCACGCCCGCGTCCCGGCGCCCCCACAGGCCCGGCCGTCGCGGCCAAGGCCGCGTCCAGCACGTCGGGCCGCATGACCATGCCGGCCCCTCCGCCGAAAGGGGTGTCGTCGACGGAGCGGTGTTTATCGCGCGCGAACGAGCGAATGTCCACCGATTCCAGCGCCCACACCCCATTTTCCAACGCTTTCCCGGCCAGACTCTGGCCGAGCGGACCCGGAAACATCTCCGGGAACAGCGTCAGAACCTTCACGGTCCAGGCGCAAGGTCCGGCGGCGCCGTGATTCACGGCCCGCCCTCCCCGGCCTCTTTCCCGTCCTCGTCCGAGTCACCCTCATCCTGACCCTCGCGGGCCTCGATGACGGCGGGCAGATCGACGACGAGTCGCCCGTTGCGGACGTCCACCACCGGCACGCAGGCCTTGGAGAAGGGCAGCATCTCCAGGGCGCCCGAAGCGATCCGGATCTCCAGGACGTCGCCGCCCCCGAAATCGTGGATCGCCTTGACCGTCCCGTAGAGGCTTCCGTCGGCGAGTTCCGCGCGCAGACCGACGAGGTCGGCGTGGTAGAACTCGTCCTCGTCCCCCGTGTCCGGCAGAGCCGAGCGGTCGACGTGGAGCAGGACCCCGGCCAGGGCCTGGGCCTGTTCGCGGCTGGTCACGCCCTCGACCTTGGCCAGGAAGAGTTCCTTGGCCTTGCCCTGGAGCGTCACCCGGAACGACCGGCCGCCCGTCTCATCGACGAGCGGGCCGTAGGACGCCACGGCGGCGGGATCGCCGGTGAAGCTCTTCAGCTTCACCAGCCCCCGCACGCCGTGCGATCCCGCGAACTGGCCGACGCAAACCTTGCCGACAGGAACCTTGGCAGACATGGTCGGTGCGTCCGGCGGTCAGTCTTTAGGCTTCGGCGGCGGCGCGGGCGGCGGCCTCGGCCTTCAGACGCTCCTGGGCCTTCGCCTTCGGGGCCGACTGCTTGGGCGTCTCGCTGAAGGCGCGCTTCTCGATCAGGCCGGCGTTGGCGAAGAACAGGGCGACGCGATCGGTGGGCTGGCCGCCGACCGACAGCCAATGCTTGGCGCGCTCGGCGTCGAGCACGATGCGCTGCTCGTGGTCACGCGGGAGCATCGGGTTGTAGGTGCCGATCTTCTCGATGAAGCGGCCGTCGCGCGGGCTGCGGGCGTCGGCGACGACGATCGCGTAGAACGGACGCTTCTTCGCGCCACCGCGAGCCAGACGAATCTTGAGAGCCATGGGTCGAAACACTTTCTGTTAGAAACGTTGAACACCAAGCGCGCGAAACGCGCGGTCACTACATCCGGTACGCCTAGAACGGCGACCGGAAATTCTTCGGCAGAAGGCCTTGCAGCCCTTGGCGCATCAGGCCCTTCTTGCCCAGCTTCTGCACCTGCTTCATCATCCCGCGCATGGTCTCGAACTGCTTGAGCAGCTTGTTGACCTCCTGCACCGAGGTGCCGGAGCCGGCGGCGATGCGCTTGCGGCGCGAGGCCTTGATGATGTCGGGGGTCTTGCGCTCCGCCTTGGTCATCGAGGAGATGATCGCCTCCTGGCGCTTGATCATCCCGTCGTCGATGTTGGCGTCCTTCATCTGGTCCTTGATCTTGCCGATGCCGGGCAGCATCCCCATCAGGCCGGACATGCCGCCCATCTTGCGGAGCTGCTTCATCTGCATCGCCATGTCGTCCAGATCGAAGCCGCCCTTCTCCATCTTGCGGGCGAGCTTCTCGGCGTCCTCCTTGTCGATCGTCTCGACGGCCTTCTCGACCAGCGACACGACGTCGCCCATGCCGAGGATGCGGCCGGCGATGCGGTCGGGGTGGAACGGCTCCAGTTCGTCGATCTTCTCGCCGGTGCCCAGCAGCTTGATCGGCTTGCCGGTGATCTGGCGCATCGACAAAGCCGCACCGCCGCGCGCGTCGCCGTCGATGCGGGTCAGCATGATGCCGGTGATGCCGACCTTGTCGTTGAAGTTGGTGGCGACCGTCACCGCGTCCTGGCCGGTCATCGCGTCGGCGACCAGCAGCGTCTCCGCCGGCTTGGTCGCGTCGCGGACCGCCGCGACCTCGGCCATCAGCTCCTCGTCGATCGACAGCCGGCCGGCGGTGTCGAGCATGACGACGTCGTAGCCTTCCAGCCGGCCCGTCTCCAAGGCGCGCTTGGCGATGGCGATGGGGTCCTGGCCGGGGACGATGGGCAGCGTCGCGACGCCGACCTGCTCGCCCAGCACCTTCAACTGCTCCTGCGCGGCCGGACGACGGACGTCCAGCGAGGCCATCAGGACCTTCTTGCGCTCCTTGGTCTTCAGGCGGAGCGCGATCTTGGCGGTGCTGGTGGTCTTGCCCGAGCCCTGGAGGCCGACCATCAGGATCGGCACCGGGGCGGCGGCGTTCAGGTTGATCTCGACGCCTTCGCCCAGCATCTCCACGAGGTTGTCGTGGACGATCTTGATGACCTGCTGGCCGGGGGAGATCGAACGCAGGACCTCCTGCCCGACGGCGCGCTCCTTGACCTGGGCGACGAACTGCTTGACCACCGGCAGGGCGACGTCGGCCTCCAGCAGCGCCACGCGCACTTCGCGCATGGCGGCGGAGACATCCTCCTCGGTCAGCGCGCCACGGCGGCGCAGCTTGTCGAAGATGTCGCCCAGACGTCCGGTCAGGCCTTCGAACATGAGGTCACGGTTCCCAAAAGCTTCGGTTCCATCACCCGCACAAGCGCAAAAGCGCCAGTGCGCGACAACTCGCGGACTGGCGGAGATACCCGGCGTGGGGCCGGGGTACCCGGTCTATCGGCTTGGCGGAAGACAGGTCGGCGGACCATAGAGAAGTGGCATAGGCCTGTCAACACTCCCAAAGATGGGTCTTGATCGTACCCGGTTATCGGTGGAAAATTTTGTCACACCTTTTCGACCCTTAACGATTCCTTCGGCTCTTGCCTCCACACTGGACCCCCACATTAAGAAGGTCACCGGCGATGCCGTCCGCCCAGGGCTTCGGGTCCAACACGCCGCGCACCAAGCTGACGCAGAGCCAGCTGAACGCGATCCTGTTGCGGCACCAGGCCTTCCGCAAGAGCCAGCCCGGCGGCGTCCGCGCCAATCTGAAGATGCGCGACCTGTCGCACCTCGACCTGTCGAACATCGACCTGTCCGACGCCGACCTGTCGGGCGCCAAGCTGTTCAGCGCGCGGCTGACCGGGGCCAACCTGTCGAACGCCAACCTCTACGCCGCCGATCTGCGCCTCGCCAATCTGGAGAAGGCCGATCTGCGCCGCGCCGACCTGCGCGGGGCCTGCCTGCGCGGCGCGGTGCTGAGCGAGGCGACGATGGTCGAGGTCGACCTGCGCGACGGTACGCTCATGCATTATTCCGGCGGCGAGATGGTCGCCCACCAGCACGAGGACTCGGTCCTGACCTCGGAACTGACGGCGGCGACCATCCGGGGCGCCGACCTGTCGCGCGCCAAGATCGCCAACGCCTTCGTCATGCAGACCGACCTGACCGACGCGGTCCTGCGCGGCACCAAGTTCATGCGGGCCAACCTGACCGGCTCCAACATGACCGGCTGCGACCTGACCGACGCCGACCTGACCGAGGCCAACCTGTCGGGCGCCAAGCTGTCGGGCGCGGTGTTGAGCGGCTGCGCCATCAACCGCACCAACTTCACCGGCGCGACCCTGATCGGGGCGATCCTCGACGCGGCGCAGTTGCGCTCGCCCAACCTCCAGGCGGCGGTGCTGGCCAAGGCGCTGGAGAACCCCGACGACGACCTGCGCGACATCCTGGTCGAGCATCTGAGCTGGATCGACAGCGGCGGCAAGGCCGGCAAGCGCGCCGACCTGTCGGCGCTGGATTTGTCCGGACGCAAGCTGGACGGGATCAACCTGTCCGCCGCCATCCTGCAATGCATCGCGCTGCGCGGCGCGACCCTGACCGGCGTGTCGATGGCGATCGCCGACCTGTCGCTCTCCGACCTGCGCAAGGTGGACTTCACCAACGCCGACCTGCGCGGGGTCAATCTGGAGCGGGCCACCCTGACGGGCGCCAACCTGACCGGCGCGCAGCTCGGCCCGGTGCACATCCAGACGATGAGCGGGCATGTCTGGCGCGCCAACCTCCAGCGCGCGCGGCTTGGCATGGCGATCCTGCGCAACGCCGACCTGCGCAAGGCCAATCTGTCGGGGGCCAATCTGGCCGGGGCCGATCTGCGCGGCGCCAACCTGAGCGAGGCCGATCTGACCGGCGCGGACCTGACCGGGGCCACGCTGGACGGCGCCACGCTGGACATGGCGAACACCGGCGACGCCATCGGGGTCGCCGTCTGACGGCGAACCGTTGCTAGACCGGGGGGCTGGCGGACGCGCTGCGCCGCGCCACCCAGTCGCCCGACGCGTAGACGGTGCGGACATGGCGCACCAGCAGGTTCCGGGCGTCGATCAACTGCCCCATCCGCTCCCGGCAGGCGACGACCCCGGTGTCGGGATGATAGACCGGCGCCAGTTCGCGGAAGCGGCGGCGGACCTGATCCTCGTCGAAGCACCACTCGTTGACGAAGCCGAACATCTGGACGGCGTCGCGCAGTTCGGTGACCCGGCCGTCGAGCGGCTGGAAAGACAGGCGTTTCAGCGCGTGGGCCAGCGTCTTGTTGCGGTAGCCGAGCGTCTCCACCGCCGCCTCAAGCCGCCCGACATCGGCGGCGGGAACCACGCGGAAACCGGGATCGGCGAGCGCGACGGCGGCGGCGAGCGCCCGCCGGATCGCCGAGTCGCTTCCCCGGACGCAGGACCGCAAGGCCAGCCCCGCGCGTCCGTCCTCGTCACTCTCCCCCGGATCGCCGGCGGCGTCCGGCACCAGCAACAGCGCCGCAGAGGCCAGATCCGACGGGGTGCTTCCGCGCAGTGCGGACAAGGCCCGCACCGCCTCCGCGAGGCGGACGCCGCAGGGGATCAGGCGGAGCGGAGATGGCGCGAGGACCGATCCGGGCGCCACGGACAGGCCGTCCGGCGCGTCGTGCGAAAGGCCATCCGGAGCGGTCATCGTTGGCACCAGCGGATTGCGTGCGAGGCGGCGAGTCTAGCGCGCGGGGCGGACCGCCCGCAACCGCGCCGTAGGATGACTCCGGCGTAACGCGGTGGGATGAGTGCGGGAGTATGTGGGGTGGTCTCCGCCCATTGCCCCCTCCCCATCCCTCCCCCGCTTGTCAGCGGGAGAGGGGGCCGAATTCTTGTCGGCGTCCGGCAGAGTTCCCTCTCCCGCGAAAGCGGGGTAGGGCGCTACTAGGGAGGGGGAAACGGGCTCCTACCGCTTCATCATCCCGGGCTTGGCCGGCAGCTTTTCCAGAAGGTCGGCGATATACGCGGTCTCGTCCTTGCCGGACATGGCGGCGAAGCCCTTCAGCATCTGGCTGCCGAAGGAGAAGACGCTGGCGAGATCGATGCGCCACGCCCCGCCCTCGCGCACGAAATCGGCGGGCACCATGGCCGGACGGTTGTCCACCATCAGCAGACCGGACGCGTGGTCGCCGTTCACCCGCACCGCCCCCAGCGAACTGCGCGCGATGACGTTGGGGCCGAGCCAGCCCTGCTTGAGCGCGTGGTCGGCGATGTCACCGACCGACATCCGGCGCAGCTCCGACGGCCCCAGATAACGGCGCAGCCCCATGGCGGCGAAGCGTTCCGCCGGCTCCAGCTTTTCCACCGCCGCGTTGCCGGGCGCGCGCGCGGCCACCCGCACCGCCTCCAGCGACTTCACCGAGGCGCGCGACAGCAGCGGCACCACGGCCCCGCCCCGCTGTTCGGACAGGGCCGCCCGTGCCGCGTCGAAGGCGGCGGCGACCTCGCGCTCGTCCGGCGTCGCGCGCGGCAGCGGCGCGGCGAAGGCCGACGCGGTCAGGATCACGATGAAGAAGGCGAGAAACAGCGAACGCATTGTCTGAACCTGGGGGCGGAGGGGGACTCACGCCTTCTCTTCGACCCCGAAGAATTCGAGCTGCCAGCGCATCTCGTCGTCGGACATCGGATAGGACGTGCCGTCCCGAGAATTAAGCGCTGTTTTTGGCGGAATCTGGGCGAGCCGCAACTGCGCCTGACGGGCGAAGCGCATGGTCAGCCCGGCGCGCCACACCAGCGCCGTCACCGCGCGCGGCGCGTGGGTCCCGACGATGCGGTCGACGATGGGCAGCGGGATCTGCGACAGCTCCGCCAGCCCGGCCATCACGAAGGCGCGGTCGCCCTCGACCATCGAGCCTTCCAGCAGCTTTTCCGTCAGCTTGCCCTCCTTGGCGAGCCGTTTGGCGCGGTCCACCGGCTTCTCAACCGTCTTTTCCGGCCCGGCGGCCCCGGCCAGCAACTCGTCGCCGAAATCGACCGGGCCGCGCGCTGCGGTCCCGCCCGCCGCCTGCTCGACGCGCTGGCGCACCGCCTCGGCCAGCGTGCGCACCGCCGCCGGGTCGAGGTCGTCGCGGTCCTGGAGGACCTTCAGCAGATTGTCGGCGACGAAGCTGGCCAGCCGGGCCACCGCGCGGAGCGGCAGGCGCGGGCGCCGCACCAGGGGGGAATGCCACGGCTCGTGCTGCGGCGCCCGGTCGAGGATGCGGTCGAGCGTGTCCTCGCGCACCTGCGCCGAGGAATTGCCGAGCAGCGCCGTCACCGCCGCCTCGTCGTTGGACCGGGCGATGGCGTCGGCGACCTGGGCCGAGACGTTGTGGCGGCTGGCGATGGCGGTCATCGCCCCGCTGACCGGCCCCTTGAGGATGATGTCGGCCAGATCCTCGTCGGTCAGGATCGGCGAATGCTGGAGGATCGGACTGCACACCGACAGCTCGACGTCGCGCGCCAGCGTGTTGACGAGGCCCTGCGGGGCGTTGGGCAGGCTCTTCAGCGCCTCGGCCAGGATGCCGCGCACCTCCGACGCCTGGTCGCGGGCCAGTGTCTCCAGGCACTCTACCGTCAGCTTCTCGATCTGCGCCGCTTGGTTGGCGGTGAGTTCGGGAAGCAGCCGAGCGATCTTCTGCGCGACCGCGCGGCGCACCATGACCTCGCGGTCCTTGGCGAGCATCAGGTCGGCCTGGCGCGGGGTCCCGGCGTTGGTGGCGATGGCCCGGCGCACCTCGGCCGCCGCGTCGGCGGCCAGGAAGTACAGCAGCTCCGGCCGGGTCTTGGGATGCTCGGCGACCTTCCGGCGGATCGCCGGATCCTCGCTCTGCACCATCTTCTTGGCCGATTCGTAGTCGGCGGGATCGAGCAGGTCCGAGCGCGTACTCACGGCGCGGTCTCCACGGCGGTGGCCGGCAGGGCGGTGACCGGCGGGTCGGGGCGATGGGAGGGGGCCAGCGCGTAATGCCCCTTGCCGGTCTTCTTGGCGGCGTACATGGCCGCGTCGGCCCGGTCGGTCAGCTCGCGCACCGTCTCGCCGCGCCCCGGCACATGAACGGCGATGCCGATGGACAGGCCCAGCGGCTTCTCCGGGCTGGCCGACAGATGCCCCAGCCCCGCCATGCCGGTCAGCAGCCGATCGGCGACCCGGCGGGCCTGCGCCTCGTCGGCGCGGCCGAGCCACAGTACGAACTCGTCGCCGCCCAGCCGCCCCGGCAAATCGCCCGGCCGAACCCCGGTGGACAGCAGCGTGCCGACGGCCCGCAGCACCGCGTCGCCCTGCTGGTGGCCGTGCAGGTCGTTGACCGCCTTGAAGTTGTCGAGATCGACGTAGAGCAGCGCCGACGGCCCGCTGTCCGTCCGGGACAGGGTTTCCTCCAGCCGCTCGAAGAAGGTGCGGCGGTTGAACAGGCCGGTCAGCCCGTCGCGCTCCGACAGGCGGCGCAGGCGTTCCTGATAGGCGAGATGGGCGTGGGCGATGCCGATGTGGTCGGCGACGCCGGACAGGAGGTGGCGGTCCTCCTCGTCCCACGGTTCCGCGTCGTCGCCGCGCCAGACCAGCACCGCGCCGTTGAGCGCCTGCCGGTGCTCCGTCCGTTCGCCGATCAGCTGGAAATCGCCGAGCTGGCCCACCACCGTGCCGTCCGTCGCCGCGACGCGGTCGAGCAGCGGTTGCAGGGAGTCGCTCTCCACATCGGACAGCGGCGTGCCGAATTCGGCCACCAGCACCAGACCGCCGCCCATCGGACCGCCGTCCGGGCCGACGCCGTCGCCGGCCCGGTAGATGCGGCAGCCGTCGGCGCTCAGCGCCCGCGCCGTCTCGGTCGAGGCGACGATCAGCGCGGCGGCGGCGTCCAACTGGTCGCGCAACGTGTGGACGATGTGGGCAAGCAGCCGCTCCCGGTTCCTCACCCGCGCCAGCTCGGCCGAGCGCAGGACCTGATCGGTCACGTCGCGGCAGACTCCGCGGGCGCCCAGCCATTCCCCCTGCGACCCGAACAGCGGCAGGGCGGAGGCGACGACGCAGGCGGGGGTGCCGTCCGCGCTCTTCAGCCACAGTTCGCTCTGGTCGACCGGACGGTGGGTGTCGAAGGGCAGCGGCAAATCGCCCCACTCGTCGAGCGCCAGCCGGCGCGGGTCCAACCCGATCAGGCTGTCGGTGTCGTAGCCCAGCGCACCCTTGTGGGTGACGAAGACGAAGGTGCCGTCCGGACCGGTTTCCCAGGCGAAATCGGAGGAGACCTCCACCAGGTCCTTGTAGCGCCGCCGCGACTCGGTGAGCGTGTGGCGCAGCTGGCGTTCCAGCGTGTCGTCGCGGCCCAACAGCAGGAAGCCGCCGTCGGCCAGCGGCACGCCGGCCCATTCCACGATCATGATCCCGCGCGCCGATTCGACCGGAACCGAGCGCAGCCCCGGCGCCACGCTCGACGCCGCCAGCCAGGACTGGAGATCGGAGAGCCAGCGCGGGTCGTTGTCCAGCATCTCCTCCGCCTCGGCGTTGGCGTCGGCGACCGCACGGTCCGGGCCGAGGCGCAGCGCCGGACCGGGATAGGTGGCGACCAGCGCGCCGGAACCGGCGGGTTCGCCGGCGGGAGCGATGGGGGACAACGACGCTGTGGCCAAGGGAAGATCCACGATTCTCTCTGCGGTCCAGTCTGGCGAAGGGTTGCCCATGGGAAAAACTTAAGGCTGCAAGCCCTGATACGTCCAGCCTATGCTACCGCCTCGCGGGTTAATCTTCAATCAACCATCGGACAAGGGAAAATCCCAACCGAAGCGACTTGCCGCCGGCTGGACGGCGCCCCATTGTAGGGCGCATGACCGCTTCCGCCAATCTTGCCGCGCTGCGTGACACCGGGGTCTGGATCTTCGACCTCGACAACACGCTGTACCCCGCCTCGTGCAACCTGTTCGCCCAGGTGGACCGGCGGATCACCGAATTCATCGCCGAACACTTCGGCATCCCGCAGCCCGAGGCGCGGGAACGCCAGAAACGCTTCTTCCGCGACTACGGCACCACCTTGCGCGGCCTGATGACCGAGCACGACGTCGATCCCGTCGCCTACATGGACTACGTCCACGACATCGACGTGGCCGGGGTCCAGCCCTCGGCGGTGCTGGCCGGCGCGCTCGAACGGCTGCCCGGCCGCAAGATCATCTACACCAACGGCTCGGTCCGCCACGCGGAGAACGTCGCCGGGCGGCTCGGCATCCTCGACCGCTTCGACGCGGTGTTCGACATCGCCGCCGGCGGCTACGTGCCCAAGCCAGACCCGCGACCCTATGCCACGCTGGTCGAGCGCTACGGCATCGACCCGACGCGCGCCTGCATGGTGGAGGACATCGCCCGCAACCTCGCCCCCGCCCACGCGCTGGGCATGACCACGGTCTGGGTGCGCGGCGAGTTGGAGTACGAGCGCGCCGGGGTCGGCGCCGGGGTCCACATCGACCACACCGTGGACGACCTGCCGGGCTGGCTCGCCGCCGTCGCCGACGCCACGGCGGACGCGGTGCCGTAAGGGCGGTTGTGACGCGCGACGCCGTCCGGTTGACAGGCAGGCGGGGCGGCTCCATGGTGCGCTCCCCTGCCATTTTCGACAGCCGAACGACCGCGCCATGAGCCACGCCAGCCTGCAAGCCACCATCGACGCCGCCTGGGACAACCGGGACGGCCTGAACACCGCCACCACCGGCGCCGTCCGCGAGGCGGTGGAGGAGGCGCTGTCCTCCCTGGATTCGGGCGATCTGCGCGTCGCCGAGAAGACGGACGGCGGCTGGACGGTCAACCAGTGGCTCAAGAAGGCGGTGCTGCTGTCCTTCCGCCTGAACGCCAACGAGACGATCCCCGGCGGCCCCGGCGGCTCCTCCTGGTACGACAAGGTGCCGCCGAAGTTCGACGGGTGGAGCGAGGGCCAGTTCCAGGCCGCCGGTTTCCGCGCGCTGCCGGGCGCCATCGCCCGCCGCTCCTCCTACATCGCGCCGGGCGTCATCCTGATGCCGAGCTTCGTCAACGTCGGCGCCTACGTCGACAGCGGCACCATGGTGGACACCTGGGTGACCGTCGGCTCCTGCGCCCAGATCGGCAAGAACGTCCACCTGTCGGGCGGCGTCGGCATCGGCGGCGTGCTGGAGCCGCTGCAGGCCGACCCGGTCATCATCGAGGACAACTGCTTCATCGGCGCCCGTTCGGAGATCGTCGAGGGCGTGATCGTCGAGACCGGCGCCGTCGTGTCGATGGGCTGCTACATCGGCGCCTCGACCAAGATCATCGACCGCCACACCGGCGAGATCTTCGTCGGCCGCGTCCCGGCCTATTCGGTGGTGGTGCCCGGCAACCTGCCCGGCAAGCCGCTGCCCGACGGCACCCCCGGCCCCAGCCTGTACTGCTGCGTCATCATCAAGCGCGTGGACGAGAAGACCCGCGCCAAGACCGCGATCAACGACCTGCTGCGCGATTGATGCCTGAGTGCCCTTCCCTCTCTCGCCCCGGGGCGGGAGAGGGGGATCCGGGGCGAAGCCTCACACCAGCGGACCCTCCCATGACCATCGACGCCGTCGCCCTCGCCCAAGACCTGATCCGCTGCCCCAGCGTCACGCCGCGCGACGACGGCGCGCTGGGCGTGCTGGAGGCGGCGCTGACGCCGCTGGGCTTCGCCTGCCACCGCCTGCGCTTCGAGCAGGAGGGCACGGCGCCGGTGGAGAACCTCTACGCGCGCCTGGGCACCGAGGGGCCGAACTTCTGCTTCGCCGGCCATACCGACGTGGTGCCGCCGGGCGAGTTGAAGGGCTGGTCCATCGATCCCTTCGCCGGCGAACTCCACGACGGCAAGCTCTACGGCCGGGGCGCGGTGGACATGAAGGGAGCCATCGCCGCCTTCATCGCCGCCGTCTCCCGTCATCTGGAGGCCGAGGGGTCGCCCGCCGGCTCGATCAGCCTGCTGATCACCGGCGACGAGGAGGGGATCGCCATCAACGGCACGAAGAAGGTGCTGGACTGGCTGGCGGCGCGCGGGGAGACCATCGACGCCTGCGTGGTGGGCGAGCCGACCAACCCGAAGGCGCTGGGCGACATGATCAAGATCGGCCGGCGCGGCAGCCTGACCGGTTACCTCACCGTGTTCGGCGCGCAGGGCCATGTCGCCTATCCCCATCTGGCCGACAACCCCCTGCCCCGCCTCGTGCGGATGCTCGGCGCCATCACCGAGACGCCGATGGACAAGGGAACCGAGCATTTCCAGCCCTCCACCCTGGCGCTGACCACCATCGACGTCGGCAACCCGGCCAACAACGTCATCCCGGCGCAGGGCAAGGCGACCTTCAACATCCGTTTCAACGACGCCCACACCCCCGCCAGCATCGAGGCGTGGCTGCGCGGTTGCTTCGACGCGGTGGGCGGCGCCTACGAGCTGGACATCCACTGCTCGGGCGAATCCTTCCTCACCGCCCCCGGCCCGTTGACCGAGTTGGTCGCCGAGGCGGTCGAGGCGACGACCGGTCGCCGTCCGGACTACTCGACCACCGGCGGAACGTCGGACGCCCGCTTCATCAAGAACCACTGCCCGGTGGTCGAGTTCGGGCTGGTCGGCCAGACCATGCACAAGGTGGACGAACACACCGCCGTCGCCGACCTGACCGGCCTGTCCGCCATCTACGAAACGATCCTGAAGGGCGTGTTCGCCCGGTTGGCCGCTTCCCGGCAAGCCGGTTGAGCCGGCTATGCCGCTGACCACTCCCGACATCCTCGCGGCGCTGACCGGCGCCTACCGGCTCGCCCGCTTCGACCGCAGCGGGCTGGAGTTCTTCGACCGCACGCCCGAGGGCGCGTTGAACTCCTTCTACGCGGCGGTGGTGGTCCTGCCGGCCTACGCGCTGCTGCTGGCGATCCGGCTGTGGGACACGGCGGGGGACACGCCGCTGCTCCAGGTGCTGACGGTCGAATCCATCGCCTATGTGGTCAGCTGGACCGCCTTCCCTCTGGCCTTGCACCGCGTCGCGACGCTGATGGGCAAGACCGAGCGCTATCCGGGAACGGTGGCCGCCTACAACTGGTCGTCGGTCGTCCAGATGGCGGTCTACCTGCCGGTGATCGTGCTATCCGCCACCGGGCTGCTGCCGTCGATCCTGTCGGAAGGGTTGGTCTTCGGCGTGATGATGGCGATGCTGACTTACCAGTGGTTCGTGCTGCGGACGGCGCTGGACCTGTCGGGCCTTCCCGCCGCAGCCCTGGTCATGCTCGACCTGTTCCTCTCGGCGGCGATCACCGATTTCTCCGACGGGCTGCTGTAACGCCGGATCACACCGGCGCCGCGCCGCTCTTCATCAGGGTGAAGACGTAGCTGTCCACCAGCGCCTCCATCGACGCCTCGATGATGTTGGTCGAGACGCCCAGCGTCGACCACTCCTCCCCTTCCAAGCCCGCCGAGCGGATCAGCACGCGCGGCATGGCGCCGGTGCCGTCCTTGGCCGCCAGGATGCGGACGCGGTAGTCGGACAGGCTGACGCCCTTCAAGGCCGGATAAACCGGCTCCAGCGCCTTGCGCATGGCGACGTCCAGCGCGTGGACCGGGCCGTTGCCGTCCGCCACCTCCAGCCGGGTCTCGCCGCCGACCGTCACACGGACGACGGCCTCCGATTCCACGACCAGTTTGCCGACCGCGTTGTGGCGGCGCTCGTCGGTGACGTGGAAGCGCTTCAGCTCGAAGAAGCGCGGCACATCGCCCAGCTCGCGGCGGACCAGCAGCTCGAAGCTCGCCTCGGCGGTGTCGTAGGCGTAGCCGTCGCCGTCGCGCTGCTTGACCAGTTCCAGCAGGCGGGCGAGGCGTTCGTCCCTGGAATCGACCTCCAGCCCGATGTCGCGCAGCCGCGCGATGATGTTGGAACGGCCGGCCTGGTCCGACATCACGATCTGCCGGCGGTTGCCGACCGCCTCGGGGGCGACGTGCTCGTAGGAGGACGGGTCCTTCTCGACCGCCGAAACGTGCAGCCCGCCCTTGTGGGCGAAGGCGCTGGCGCCGACATAGGCGGCGTGGCGGTTGGGCGCGCGGTTCAGCCGTTCGTCGAAGGAGCGGCTGAGCTGGGTCAGCAGCGGCAGATCCGCGTGGCGGATGCCGGTCTCGAAGCCCATCTTCAGCATCAGCGTCGGGATCAGCGACACGAGGTTGGCGTTGCCGCAGCGCTCGCCCAGCCCGTTGATCGTCCCCTGCACCATCCGCGCTCCGGCCCGCACCGCCGCCAGCGAGTTGGCGACCGCGTTCTCGGTGTCGTTGTGGCAGTGGATGCCCAGACGGTCGCCGGGGATGCCGTGCTCGGCGATCACCGCGCGGACCACGGCGTCGATCTCGTGCGGCAAGGTGCCGCCGTTGGTGTCGCACAGCACGACCCAGCGGGCGCCGGCCTCGAAGGCGGCGCGGATGCACTGGACGGCGTAGGCCGGGTTGCGCTTGTAGCCGTCGAAGAAATGCTCGGCGTCGAACAGCGCCTCGCCCTTGGCGGCGTGCAGCGCCGCGATGCTGTCGCGGATCAGGTCGAGATTCTCGTCGCGCGGGATGCCGAGCGCCACGTCGACGTGGAAGTCCCAGGTCTTGCCGACCATGCAGACCGCCTTCGCCCGCGACTGGACCAGCGCGGTCAGCTGCGGGTCGTTGGCGGCGCTGCGGCCGGGGCGGCGGGTCATGCCGAAGGCGGTGAAGGTGGCGCGCTCCAGCGCCGGGGCCTCGGCGAAGAACTGGTCGTCCGTGGGGTTGGCGCCGGGCCAGCCGCCCTCGATGTAGTCGATGCCGAGACGGTCGAGCTGCCGGGCGATCGCGATCTTGTCCGCCACCGAGAAATCCACGTCCTGGGTCTGCGCCCCGTCGCGCAGCGTGGTGTCGTAGAGGTGGATGCGTTCGCCCGTCATAGCCGCCTGACCTGATGAAAACGGGGGCCTTCGGCCCGTTTGGAAAGGGCGGAGAATGGACGAAGCGGCACGGCGGCTCAACGGTTTTGACAAGAAACTTGCGGGAACGGAGGATTTGCCGCAACGGAACGGCCGGCTGTTGCAGGGATCGGCTCGTTTTCCCGGACCTGCACCTTGGGCATAGGCCAGCAACGCGGGTGGACAGGCGCGGACCCTTTTGTGAAGCTGCCGCTTGCTGCTGATCTCATATGGGCGACGGACGGACGACAGACGGGCCATGGATTCACTTTCCTCCTCCTCCGAAGGGCGCCTGCTCGTCGCGGCCTTCGGGATCCTCGTGTTTCTTGTCGGCTTGGCCCTTCTCGGCGAACGCACCCTGCCGTTGTTCGGCGGGGACCGCGACATGGCCCGGCGGGTCTACAAGACGCTGTTCGTCGGCTTGGGCGGCGCGATGGTCAGCCTCGCCGTTCCGGCGCTGGTCACCGGCGGAGTCGCGCGGGCGCGCACGCTGTTCGGCCGCATCGACGCCAAGGGCGCCGTCGCCGATTTCCTGCTGCGCGACCGCGTGCCCGAACAGGCCCAGACCGCCGGCTTCGCGCTGATGGCGGTGTTCGCCGTCGCCAGCGTCGTGGCGGCGGTTGCCGTGTGGTCGGGCGAGCGCTGAGATGATCCGCGTTTCCCACCGACAGTTGGACGCCCTGCACGCCGAGCGGCGCAACGCGTTCCACGACCGCCTGCGTGCGGACATCCTGGCCTTCATGGGCCGTGCCGCGCCGGACACGCGGCCCGAGGAGGTCACCGCCCGGATCGCGGCGGCGCTCGGCCAAGCGGACGGGCACGGCATGGTCACCGAACAGCAGATCACCCGCTACGCCTACATCCTGGCGGCCTTTCCGCTGGACCACCGGCGTCGGGAGGAGTTCGCGTGGCTGGGCGAGGTGCTTGACGGGCCGAGCCCGGCCGATTTGCGGCTCGATCAGGTGACCGCCGCCCTGACGCGGACCGCTCCGGAGACGGGCCGATGAGCGTGCACACCGTCCAGCGCGGCGAAACGTTGTCCGGCATCGCCCGGCAGAACAACACCAGCGTCGCGGCGCTGCAACGCCTCAACGGCATCGCCGACCCCGATTCGCTCGCGGCCGGCCAGCGCCTGATCGTCGCGGCCCCGCCGGCCCCGCCGGCCGCCCCTGCGGCGGCCCAGGCTGGACAGGCGGCGGCCCGGACGGCGGCGCCCGCGGCGCCGGGAGCACCGGTCGCCCCCTGCCCGAAGAAGCCGCTCTTCTCGAAACGGGCGGGTGGCGACGACAACGTCAGCGCCCTCTACGTGACCGCCGACGGCGAGGCCAAGCGCCAGGGGCTGCTGGGTCAGGCCAAGGGCGAGGCCGGCGTCGGCATGACCAAGATGGACCACTCCGGCCATCTGGGGAACCGCTACGTCGGCGGCTCCCACAAGATGGAGATCCTGACCGCCGAGGCGAAGGCGGCGGGCGGAATCGTCCATGGCGTCGGCGGCACCGCGTCGGCCAAGGCGACCATGGTGGAGCAGGAAGCCTCGCTCTTCGCCGGCAAGGACAAGAACTCGCCCTGGGCGGAGGCCGGCGGCGCCTATTCGCTGATGCAGGCGGAGGCCAAGGCCGACGGCCTGATCGGCTCCGACGGGCGCCGCGCCGGCATCGCGCTGGGCGCCAAGGCGGGCGCCGCGGCGGCGTCCGGCGACTTGAAGGGCGAGATCAACATCCCCATTCCCTTCACCAACCACACCATCACCTTGCGCGGCAAGGGGGGCGCGTCGGCCGGCTCGGTCGGGGCCGGGGCCTCGGCCCACGCCTTCAAGGATCTGGAGACCGGCCGCTACCACATGGGGGTGGCGGGCGAGGCGGCGGCCCTGCTGGGTCTGAAGGCCGATCTGGATCTGAGCGTCGGCCCCCGCTACACCAGCCGCGAACGAAACGCCGGACCATGAACGCGCATGGCCTGGACGCGCGAGGCGCGCGTGGCCTGGACGCGCGACGGCCAAGCGAGAGGGAAACGTGACGATGGACCCCAGACAGCCCGGCCTGCTCGCCGCCCCCTTCTCGCCCCGGCCGGTGATCGAGGCGTCCTACATGGACGTGCTGGTGCGCGAAGGGCTGCCGACGGGCACCGGCTTCTCGCTGGCGCTGCCCAAGGGCTGGGCGCTGGAGCGCACCCGGCCCGCCGTGGCGCCCGGCCCCGACGCCCCCATCGTGTCGCTGGCCCGCTTCTACCCCGGCGAGCCCGACGCGCTGGGCGCCAGGGAGGACGTGGAGCTGATCGTCTGGGCGGCCTTCCTGCCGCGCGAGATCCACGGCGCCGACTGGCTGCGCGCCTGGATCGCGTCGCAGGGCTACCGCGCGCTGGAGTCCCGGCAGGCGCTCTCGCCGACCGGCATCATGGGCGACACGCTGGCGGCGCGGCGTCACAACGGCGGGGTGCGCCTGCACCGGCTGTTCACGGTGAAGGACGGTGACCTGCTGTTCCTGATCGACGGCCGCATCCCGCAAGGGCCGCAGACCGACCACCGCGCCATGCAGGAGATCTTCCTGCTCGCCGCCATGCGCTTCCGCCTCGCCGAACCGACCGGGCAGAGCTTCGCCGAGGGCTTCGAGTGGACGGAGCTGAAAGGCGAGGCGACGGTGAGGTTCCGTTCCTCGGGCTTGTGGACGCCGCGCCCGGCCGGCGACGCGCCGCCGGGCGGCGCGGCGGCGCTGTTGGACAACGGGGTCGGCGACGCCAAGCTGGGGACGCTGGTCGCCGTGCTGGGCGTGGCGGGAGACCCGGTGGCGGAACTCGAACGGACCACGCTGGCCAAGCTGGCCAACCAGGATTTCGTCCTGTCCCCGGAGCGCGAGCTGATGTCCGAGGATCGGAGCGAGGGGCGCAGCGTCACCGTCCACCGCCGCGCCGCGACCCGCGCGGGAACGCCGCTGGTCGTTCTGTCCGCCCTGGTAACCCTTGCGACTCCGGGGGGAACGCTGCCGGTCTGCCTGATGCTGGTCACCCCCGACGAGGCGACCGCCTTCGAGGCCTGGGCGATCAACCGTCGCGCCTTCGAGATCGCGGTGAACTCGCTGCAATGACGGCGACGGGGCGATGGACGCGTTCCGTCCGCCGCCCCGCATGCGCGGCTACTTCTTCACGGCCTTCCAGTAGGTGTTGGTGTCGAAGCTCGGCCCCCAGACCATGCCGGAGACGTTGCTCCGCTCGGCGATCACCTCGGTCTGCTGGTACATGATGACGAAGGGGGATTCGGCCAGCACCTTGCGCTGGAGATCCTGGTAGATCGCCGCGCGCTTGGCCCCGTCGCGCTCGACCACGGCCGAGGCGGTCAGCTTGGTCAGCTCCGGGATGTCCCAGGCGTTGCGCCACGCCAGCGGCTTGGCCTTGGCGTCGTCGGCGTTGTCCGGGTTGGCCGCGAAGGTGTCGGCGTTGGTGTGCGGGTCCTGGTAGTCGGCGCCCCACTGGCCGATGTAGAGGTCGTGGTTGCGCGCCCGGTACTTGGTGAGCACCTGCTTGCCGTCGCCGGGGATGATGTTGATCGTCACCCCGCCGGCCGCCGCGCTCGCCTGGATGGCCTGGGCCAGATCCTGGGTCGGGGTGGTGTTGCGCACGTCCATCGTCACCGTCAGCCCGTTCGGGTATCCGGCCTTCGCCAGCAGTTCCTTCGCCTTGGCCGGGTCGTAGCGGTAGGGGTTCTCGTCCAGCGCGCCGAGGAAGCCCTTGGGCAGGAAGGCCTGATGGATGGTGCCCTGCCCGTTCATGATGGTCTTGCCCATCCCCTCGTAGTCCACGAGGTATTTCATCGCCTCGCGCACTTCGGGCTTGGCGAGCGCCGGGTTCTTCTGGTTCAGGCTGACGTACCACAGCGTGCCCTTGGGCGACTGGGTCAGGCGGACCGACGGGTTGGCCTTCAGCGGCTCGAACTGTTCGGGCTTGAGGTTGCGGGCGATGTCCACGTCGCCCTTCTCCAGCAGCAGGCGCTGGGTCGCCGGCTCGGCGATCTGACGGATCAGCACGCGCTT
Source organism: Azospirillum doebereinerae (assembly GCF_003989665.1). Lineage (GTDB taxonomy): Bacteria > Pseudomonadota > Alphaproteobacteria > Azospirillales > Azospirillaceae > Azospirillum > Azospirillum doebereinerae. Next base: position 272,438 of record NZ_RZIJ01000002.1, read on the forward strand.
GAGCGCCGGGGCGCCGCGCCAGTATTTCGGGTTGGCGTCGAGCATCAGCAGCTCGCTCGCCTTCCACTGCTTCAGCGCGAAGGGACCGGAGCCGGCGGAGTTGGTCTTCAGCCAGCCCGACCCGAAATCGCCGTCCTTCTCCTTGCTTTGCACCAGCTTGGAATCGACGACCGAAGCCACGTCGGCGGTCAGGCAATACAGCACGAAGGTCGGGGCGTAGGTCTGGTCGGTGGTGAAGACCAGGGTGCGCGGGTCGGGCGCGGTCACCATCGTGTCGACGTTGGCGGGTGTCAGCCCGAACTGGCCGAGGATGAAGGCCGGCCCCTTGTTCATCTTGACCGCGCGGCGGAAGGAATAGGCCACGTCCTCGGCGGTCAGCGGGTTGCCCGAGTGGAAGGCGATGCCGTCGCGGATCTTGAAGGTGAAGGTCTTGCCGTCGGGGGAGACGGTCCAGCTCTCCGCGACCTCGCCCTCGATCTTGCTGACGTCCTTGACGTCGAAATGGATCAGCCGGTCGTAGACCTGGGCGCTGTATTCGGCGCCCGACAGCTCGAAGATCTCGGCGGGGTCCAGCCCGACGATGTCGTCGAACTGCCACGCCATCACCAGCGAGTCCTTGGGCGTGTCGGCGGCGGCCGGCGCGAACGTCGAAGCGGTGGCGAGCGCGAGCGCGGTGGCCCCGAGCAGGCCGCGTTTGAGGCTGGTCATCCCTGTCGTCTCCCTGGCGGGTTTTCGTTGGACAAACGATGTTTGCGCAACCGAAAGCATCCCGCGCAGGTTTGCACGCGTCAAGCTGGCCGACTGGCGTGTAAGGACTTGAAAGTCCCTCTCCCCTCGCGGGAGAGGGACTTCACAGCCTCAAACCAGTTCCGCGTCCTTTTCGGCGATGACCTTGTCGATGGCCGCGCGTTCGGCGGCGGTCATGCGCAGGCTGGCGCTCTTCAACTGGCCGCAGGCGGCCATGATGTCCTCGCCGCGCGGGGTGCGGACCGGGCTGGCGTAGCCGGCGTTGTTCACCAGATCGCCGAAGACCTGGATCGCGCGGTCGGTCGAGCGCTCGTAGGGGGCGCCCGGCCAGGGGTTGAAGGGGATCAGATTGATCTTGGCCGGCACGCCTTCCAGCAGCTTCACCAGCGCGCGGGCGTCGGCCGGGGTGTCGTTGATGCCCTTCAGCATCACGTATTCGAAGGTGATGCGCCGGGCGTTGGACAGGCCGGGGTAGTCGCGGCAGGCGGCCATCAGCTCGCTCAACGGGTACTTCTTGTTGATCGGCATGATGATGTCGCGCAGCTCGTCGGTCACCGCGTGCAGGCTGACCGCGAGGTTGACGTTCAGTTCCTCGCCGCATCGCCGCATCGCCGGGACGACGCCGGAGGTGGACAGCGTGATGCGCCGCTTGGAGATCGAGATGCCGTCGCCGTCCATCACGATCTTCAACGCCTTGGCGACGTTCTCGTAATTGAACAGCGGCTCGCCCATGCCCATCATGACGACGTTGGACAGCATGCGCCCGTCCGGCGGCGCCGGCCATTCGTCCAGCATGTCGCGGGCCAGCATGACCTGCGCCAGGATCTCCGACGAATCGAGGTTGCGCACGAGGCGCTGCGTGCCGGTGTGGCAGAAGCGGCAGGTCAGCGTGCAGCCGACCTGGGACGAGACGCAGAGCGTGCCGCGATCCTCCTCGGGGATATGGACGCTCTCCACCTCCTGCCCGTCGGGCATGCGCAGCAGCCATTTGCGGGTGCCGTCCGCCGATTTCAGATCCTTGACCACCATCGGCCGCGCGATGGCGTGGCTGTCGGCCAGCTTTTCGCGCACCGGCTTGGCCAACGTGGTCATCACCGAGAAATCGGTGGCTCCGCGATGGTAGATCCAGTGCCAGAGCTGGCGGGCCCGGAATTTCTCCAGGCCGATGGATAGCATTTCGGCTTCCAGCTCTTCGCGGGACAAACCGACGAGGTTCTTACGACCGTCGGCGTCAAGGGCCGGCAGGGCGAAGGCGGTGGCGTGATTCGAGGCGCTCATGGCCCACTAGATAAGGCCATGAGCGTCCGAAGTCAAAAGACCAAGTGCGGACCTTGGCTTCCCAAAAACGGAAGGCTGGTCAGCGCTTCACGCCGCAGGCCTGGTTGATCGCGTCGTAGGCCTGGGCGACACCGTCCAGGCTGTAGGTGTCGGTGGTCTTGGTGCCGCGGCCGGACACGCCCTTGAGCACCATCGGCTTGCCCTTGGCGTCGCGCAGCGCGGCGGTGATCGCCTTGTCGGTGTCGGAGTCGCGCGCCCAAGCGGTTTCGCCGTCGGTGAACAGCTTGAACGGCTTGCCGCCGACCTCCAGCACCGTCTCGCTGTCCTTCTTGAAGGGATAGCCGGCGATGAAGCTGACCACGTCCAGCGTCTTTTCCGCCGGCCGGTGGGTGACCAGCACATAGACGTCGCCGCGCTTGGCGGCGGCCGGCTCCTTCTTCTTCGGCTGGCTGGAGATGTAGCACACCTTGGTGCCCTTCTCCTCGAACGCGAAGGCGTTCCAGTCCTTGAAGGTCCCGAGCAGGCGCGGATCGGCGGCGGCGGCGCTGCCGGCGGTCGCCAGGACGGAGGCGGCAAGAGAGGCGGCAAGGACCAGGGCGGTCCCGGCGGTGCGGCGGATGGCGCGGGAAGGCAGCATCGTTTTGCGACAGCTCTTTGGTGTTCCGTGGGTCGGGCGGACACTACCGCAAAGCAACGCGGCTTTCCAAGGGCGGTGGTCGCACCAAAACGCATCGGCGCGCGATTGGGCGGCGGTCCTGAATATTTTTGTGATCCGTGGCACGGCCGGTTGCGTATGAAGGATCCGAATGCGACATACGGCTCGGCAACGACCGGGGGCGATCAAGGGTTGGGGAATTCGGGGCAGGGTGAAGGGTCGCGGCGATCCCTAGCTTGTGCGCCGGCTTCCGTTGCCTTTGAATGGGCGCATGCAGGACACGCACACCCCCATGGCCGACACGGCTCCGAACCTGGAGGATCTGCTCGTTGCCGTCGGGCGCGGGCGGGACCGCTTGGCCTTCGGCACCCTGTTCGCCCATTTCGCGCCGCGTTTGAAGACGTATTTGCGCCGGTTGGGATGCGAATCCGGCGCGGCCGAAGAGCTTGTGCAGGAGGTCATGCTGTTGGTCTGGCGTCGCGCCGAAACCTACGATCCGGTCCAGGCCTCGGCCAGCACCTGGGTGTTCACCATCGCCCGCAACAAGCGGATCGACACCCTGCGCCGCGAGCAGCGGCCGGAGATCGACCCGAACGACCCGGCCCTCGTCCCCGAACCGGACGAGGCGGCGGACCGGCGGCTGGAAGCCCGCCAGAGCAACGACCGGCTGTGCGCCGCCCTGAAGGATCTGCCGCCCGAACAGGCGGAGCTGCTGCGGATGGCCTATTTCGAGGACAAGCCGCACAGCGTCATCTCCGCCGAGCACGGCATCCCGCTCGGCACGGTGAAATCGCGCCTGCGTCTGGCGATGGAGCGCCTGCGCCGGGTCTTGAGGGATGACGCATGAGCCTGCCCAGCCACCACCCGGGCGACACCCTGCTGATCGACTACGCCGGCGGCGGCCTGTGCGAGGGCGCGGCGCTGGTCGTCGCCACCCACACCGCCTACTGCCCCGGCTGCCGCCGCATGGTGGGCGAGATGGAGGCGGTCGGCGGCGCCCTGCTCGACGGGATCGAGCCGGATGAGACGCTGTCGCCCGACGGACTGGAAGCCCTGTTCGCCCGCATCGACCGCGAGGAGGCCGGGCGCCCTCCCCGTCCGCCCTGCCAGCCGGCGGCGCGGCCCACGGCGGCGGACGCACCCCGCCCGCTGATCCCGGAACCGCTGCGGAGCTATCTCGGCGGCGGCGATCTGGAAAGCCGGCGCTGGCGCTTCCTGCAACCCGGCATCCGCTGCATCGATTTGAAGGCCGGGCCGAACGTCACCACGCGGCTGGTCCGCATGAAGGGCGGTGTCGCGGTGCCCCAGCACACCCATGGCGACATGGAGCTGACCGTCGTGCTGGACGGCGGCTTTTCCGACGAGCTGGGCAGCTTCCAGCCCGGCGACGTCGCCATCGGCGACCCGTCGATCGACCACCGGCCGGTGTCCGACCCGGAAGGCTGCCTGTGCCTCGCCACGACCATCGGCGGCCTACGCCTGACCGGCCCGATCGGGCGGCTGTTCAACCGCTTCATGGATTTCTGAGGGCGGCGCTGTCCTGCCGCGCCTGCCCCCTCCCCATCCCTCCCCCGCTTCGCGGGAGAGGGGGCCGGAGGCTTGTCGGCGTGCGGCGGAGTTTCCTCCCCCGCCAAAGGCGGGGGGCTAGGGAGGGGGGCAGGCGCTCGGCCGCCCCCGTCGCTTCATTCCACCGTGACGGACTTGGCCAAGTTGCGCGGCTGGTCCACATCCGTGCCCTTCAGCACGGCCGTGTGGTAGGCCAGCAATTGCACCGGAATGGCGTAGAGCAGCGGCGCCACCAGCGGGTCGCAGGCGGGCAGCTCCACCGACCAGCGGACCTTGTCGCCCAGCTTGTCGATGCCCTTCCTGTCGGCCAGCAGCAGGACCTTGCCCGACCGCGCGCAGACCTCCTGCACGTTGGACACCACCTTCTCGAACAGGGCGTCGGACGGCACCAGCACGATCACCGGCACGTTGTCGTCGATCAGCGCGATGGGGCCGTGCTTCAGCTCGCCCGCCGCGTAGCCCTCGGCGTGGATGTAGCTGATCTCCTTCAGCTTCAGCGCGCCTTCCAGGGCCAGCGGGTACATGGCGCCACGGCCCAGATACAGCACGTCGCGGGCTTCGGAGACCTCCTGGGCCAGTTCCTTCAGGCGCTCGTCATGGGCCAGCACGTCGGCGGCGCGGGCAGGGACCTCGCGCAGGGCGTGGGCGATCTGCTGCATGCGTTCGTCGTCAATGGCGCCGCGCGCGCGGCCGACCGTCACCGCCAGACAGGCCAGCGTCGTCAGCTGCGTCGTGAACGCCTTGGTCGAGGCGACGCCGATCTCCGGCCCGGCCATGGTGTAGAGCACCGCGTCGGATTCGCGCGCGATGGTGCTTTCCGGCGAGTTCACGATGGACAGGATTTTCTGGCCCTGGCGCTTGCAGTAGCGCAGCGCCTCCAGCGTGTCCAAGGTCTCGCCCGACTGCGAGATGAAGATGGCGACGCCGCCCTCGGGCAGCGGGGCCTCGCGGTAGCGGAACTCCGAGGCGATGTCGACCTCGACCGGAATGCGGGCCAGCGTCTCGAACCAGTATTTCGCGACGAAGCCGGCGTAATAGGCGGTGCCGCAGGCGACGATGGTCACCTTGGTGGCCTTCGACAGGTCGAAGGGGAATTCCGGCAGCGTGATCCGGTTGGTCTCGGGGTTGATATAGGCGTTCAGCGTGTCGCCGATGACCTGCGGCTGCTCGTAGATTTCCTTGAGCATGTAGTGGCGGTAGCCGTCCTTGCCGATCAGGGCGCCGGACACCGCCGTCGTCTTCACCGGGCGCTCGATCACCGCGTCGCTCGCGTCGTGCACCACGACGGAGGAGCGGGTGACCTCGACCCAGTCGCCGTCCTCCAGGTAGCAGATGCGGTTGGTCAGCGGCGCCAGCGCGAAGGCGTCCGACGCCAGATACATCTCGCCGTCGCCGTAGCCGACCGCCAGCGGGGTGCCGTGGCGGGCGCCGATCATCATCTCCTCCTCGCCGGAGAAGATCAGCACCAGCGAGAAGGCGCCGGTGAAGCGCTTGAAGGAGGCCGAGGACGCCTGGACCGGGGTCATCCCCTCCTTCTCGATGTAGTAGGTGACGAGATGGACGATCACCTCGGTGTCCGTCGCGCTTTCGAAGACGTAGCCGTGGCCGATCAGCTCGTCCTTCAGCTCTTGGTAATTCTCGATGATGCCGTTGTGGACCACGGCGACGCGCGGGGTGGCGTGCGGGTGGGCGTTGTTCTCGGTCGGGCCGCCATGGGTCGCCCAGCGCGTGTGGCCGATGCCGATGGTGCCCGGCAACGGGTGATCGCGCAGCTTCATGTCCAGGTTGACCAGCTTGCCCTCGGCGCGGCGGCGCTCGATCCCGCCGTTCACCAGGGTGGCGACGCCGGCGCTGTCATAGCCGCGATACTCCAGGCGGCGCAGGCCCTCGACCAGCCGGGGGGACGCGTCGTGAATGCCGATGATGCCGATGATGCCGCACATGGGGCTGAAACTCCTGAAAGATACCGATCGATCGGGGACGGCGGACCGAAGCTTACGCCTTTTTCGCTTTCTCGCTTTGCTTGCGTTCGCGGAACCGCTTGGCCCATCCGGCGTAGGCCTTCTGCGCGCCGCGCGCCACGACCAGCGCGTCGGCCTCGACCGCCGTGGTGATCACGCTGCCGGCCCCGACGATGGCGCCGTCGCCGATGGTCACCGGGGCGACCAGCGCGGAGTTGGAGCCGATGAAGGCCCCGGCCCCGATGTCGGTGCGGTGCTTGCCGAAGCCGTCGTAGTTGCAGGTGATGGTCCCGGCGCCGATGTTGGCCTTCGCCCCCACCCGCGCGTCGCCGATGTAGGTCAGGTGGTTGACCTTGGCGCCGGCCTCGATGACCGCGTTCTTGATCTCGACGAAGTTCCCGATGTGGGCGTCGGGGCCGATCTCCGCGCCCGGCCGCAGGCGGGCGTAGGGACCGACGGTGGCGCCCGTCTCGATGCGGGTCTGCTCCAGATGGCAGAAGGACTTGATCTCGACGTTGTCGCCCACGGTGACGCCGCCGGCGAAGACCACATGGGCGCCGACGATCACGTCGCGGCCCAGCTTGGTGTCCACGCTGAAGATGGTGCTGTCCGGGTCGGTCAGGGTGGCGCCGTTGTCCATGGCCGCCTTGCGCAGGCGCCGCTGGATCAGCCGCTCGACCTCCGACAGCTCGGCTCTGGAGTTGACGCCGACCACCTCGGCGGGGGCCGCCTCGACCACCGCGCAGGCCATGCCGCCGCGTCGCGCGATCTGCACCACGTCGGTCAGGTAGAACTCGCTCTTGGCGTTGTCGTTGCCGACGCTGCCGATCAGGTCGAACATGCGGGCGCCGTCGAAGGCCATCAGCCCGGCGTTGCACAGGCCGACCGCGCGCTCCTCCCCGCTGGCGTCGAGGTACTCGACGATCTTCTCCAGCCCGCCGTCCGCGTTCAGGATCAGCCGGCCGTAGGCGCCGGGGTCGTCCGGGCGCATCCCCAGCACCACCACCGCCGGGTCGTCGGACCGCCGCCGCGCCGCCACCATGGCGCGCAGCGTGTCGGGGGTGACCAGCGGCGTGTCGCCGTACAGCACCACCACGTCACCGGTGAACCCCCCCAGCAGGCCGAAGGCGGCGCGCACGGCGTCGGCGGTGCCGCGCTGCTCGTGCTGGATCGCGGTGGGGTACGGAGCGACGGCGGCGGCGACGCTCTCCATGCCGGGGCCGACGACCACGACGACGTGGTCGGGGTCGAGCGTCTTCACGGCGGCCAGCACATGGCCGACCATCGGCCGGCCGGCGACACGGTGCAGCACCTTGGGCAGATCGGACTTCATGCGGGTGCCCTTGCCGGCGGCGAGGATCACGCAGGCGAGCGGACGGTGGGCCATGGGAGTCTTCCTGGTCGGGCCTGAGGTGGCAAAGGTGGTGGCGTTTCGGCTGGGGTGCAACGTGCCGGATGCCGAACCATCGCGGCAATGAGGTCTTTCCCCGATCATGTGCCACAGGCCGGGCCGCAAGCCCAAGTCAACTTTTGTGTCATCGTGTCATAGTCGCCACGGCCTAGAACGGCCGGCGGGGTGCTGCCATGCAGGGGAAACGGGAGAAAAGTCGGGGCCGGGCGTGGTCGGGGTGCAGGGCTGCGTGCTATCGGAAGCGGGCTTGACCTTGACCAAACCTGAAAGTCTGCCTGAAAAGCGGACCGAAAACCTGGGGGTTCCGATGCCGCTTCCCTTCGCCACGCTCGTCTTCGACCTCGACGGCACGCTGATCGACAGCGCGCCCGACATGACCCGCGTGCTGAACCGCACGCTGGCCCATTTCGATCGCCCGCCTTTGACCGAGGCGCAGGTGCGGACGATGGTCGGCGACGGCTCGGCCATGCTGGTGCGCCAAGCTTTCGCCGCGACCGGCGCGCCGCTGGCGGACGAGACGGCGGTGCAGCCGGTGCTGCGCCACTATCTGGACGCCTATTTCGACGACGAGCAGCCCTCCACCCTCTACCCCGGCGTGACCGAGACCCTGGCGGCGCTGACGGCGAGCGGCGTCCGGCTCGGGCTTTGCACCAACAAGCCGGAACGGATCACCCGCAAGCTGCTGAACGCGCTGGGTCTGGCTCCGCTGTTCGGGGCGGTGGCCGGCGGCGACACCCTGCCCGTCAAGAAGCCGGACGGACGGCACGTGACCTGGGTGCTGGAGCAATTGGGCGCCGATCCCGCGTCGCCGCGCGCGGCGATGGTCGGCGACAACGGCAACGACGTGAAGGCCGCGCGCGGCGCCGGCATTCCCGTGGTGGCGATGAGCTACGGCTACCCCCGCATGCCGGTGGCCGATCTCGGGGCCGATCTGGTGCTGGACCGTTTCGCCGATCTTCCCGCCGGGTTGGAACGGCTGGCCGCAACGGTCCGCTGACCGCCCGGACCGAAAATCACTATCCGCCCTATCCTTTTGGCTGCGTGCCTTATCCGTCCGGACGAGGGACGGACGGGCCGGAAAGGCCCTACCATCTGTGGTGTCGATTGCGGCGCGCCCTTCACCGGGTTGCCCGGACAGGCGGAGGTCAGCGGCGATGCGAAACGGTGTGACGGCAGCGGAGCTTTCCTTTGCGACCGTTCTGGCCCTGCTTCTGGCCTGGGCCGCCTTCGACGGCATGACGGATCAACGAAAAGCCTGTCGGGTGCGGACCCGGCGGCGCCGCAGCCCGGCGCCGTCCCTGCGGCCGCGCGACGACAGCACGCCGGAAGGACACGCATCATGGCCGCACGGGTCGCACGGATCGTCTGCATGGGAAAGCTGGGTGGCTATTCTGCGCTGCTGGGCGGCCGGATGCTGGAAGTGGACGGCCGCATGCTGTGGCCGTCGGCCGCCGCGCTGATCATGGACGCGCACCGCATCGGGGTGGAGGTCTCCACCCACGTCATCGACACGCGCACCATCGGCACGGACACGCCTCTCAACGCGGCGCCGGAGTTGGGGTGCCACCAGACGGACTACCGCCGGGCAGCGTGACGCCGGTCAGGTGGATGACGACGGCGCCGAGATCGCTCTCGGTCTCCAGCCGCACGGGCAGCGGCGGCTCCCCCGGCACCACCGGGGCGAGCCACAGATCGGCGGGCGGGCGTTCGGACGGGCCGCTCTCGCGCCGCCAGAAGGCGCCGCTCGGCGGGTTCTTTCCATAGCCGGCGACCGGCCGGTAGGACACCCGGCATTGCCGCGCCGCTCCGGCGAAGACCGAATAGCGCGACGCCCCCACCAGCCGTGGCCCGACGTCCTCGAAGATCATGTCGTAGCGCCGCCGCCCGTCGTAGACCGGCAGGCTGCGGGTGCAGGCTTCTCCCCGCGCGGCGGCGGTCAGCACGGCCAGGAAGCCGCTGAGCGGGTCGTAGGCGCCGCGTTTCTGCGCGTCGGGCACGGGATCCCGGTCATCCTCCTCGGGCGGCGGCAGGACGGTGGCGGCGACGTTGCCCTGCCCGTCATACTCCAAGGTCACGCTGCGCGGCTTTCCCCGGAACACGCTGCTCTGGCTGTGGCGGGCGGGAACCAGCCGGTCGGGCCGCACCGCGCCCTCGCTGCGCGACACCGTCTGCCACGGGAACATCCGGCCGAGGAAGCCGTCGGTCTGCGCCTTCACCTCCATCTTGTAGGCGACGCCGGTCATCTCCAGCGTCGCGGCCACGTCGAGCACGGCGACACCGCCGACATGGACCCGGTAGGTCGCGCTCACCGGACCGGCCGACGCCGTGCCGGGCTGGACGGACAGCAGGCCGGCGAGCGCGACGGCCAAGGCCGAGGCACGGAATTGGCGAATGTCGGGCCGGCGGGTGTGGGAGGGAGAGGGCACGGGGGACTCCGGCGATTGGAATTTCTTTCATATTGGGATGAAACTCATGCTTGACACCGGGAGGCCCAGGGCCTAAAAACCCGCCCACCGCAGCGGCGGGGCCGACGACAACCGGCCGGCGCCGCTTCCACCGGAGGACAAACCGGGCCGATTTTCAAGGATCGGGCGTGTAGCTCAGCGGGAGAGCATTCGCTTCACACGCGAAGGGTCACAGGTTCAATCCCTGTCACGCCCACCATCAAAAAAGGCTTCGAGGCTCGCCTCGGAGCCTTTTTCGTTTTCATCCTTGGCCATTGCTTCGGACGGCAAACGGCGCCCCGCGCCAAGCGGTTCCCAATCGTCACGTTTTCTTGCGGTGGATTGACGCAGGTCACCCCAAAAGCTGTAGGGTTGAGTTAAACAGGGGCATCCTTCTTTCCCGTTCCGGATGCCGTTCCATGGAAAATACCGAAAATACCCGCGTCGCCCTGCTGTCCGTCGGCGTGCTCCTCGTGGTGCTGGCGATCCTCATCGGTTCGGCCGTCTTCGCCCCGGCCTTCCTGGCGCTGCTGGCCACGCTGCTCGCCTGGGCGAACCTGGCCTATCTGGTTTTCCTCACCGTGATGCGCTGACCGGCACAGGCCAAGCGTTGCCGCCGCCTGGCGAGGACGAACGAGCGTCCTCACCGGGCCGGCAACAGTCTGTCGTTTGGAAAGCTTCTCTGGACAGGAACAGTCCGGCGGTTTATCCAGCGCGCGGTTTTCGACACGCGCGAGGGACAACGCCATGACGACGCCGACGGTCACCCGGACGGACACGCCCAGCGGCAAGCAGGCCGCCAGCCTGCCCGTTCTGCGAACGATCGCCGATTTGCGGGCGCTGGTCGCCGCGTGGCGCGCCGAAGGATTGACCGTGGCCTTGGTCCCCACCATGGGCGCCCTGCACGACGGGCATCTGGGGCTGGTCCGGCGGGGCCGCGAACTGGCCGACCGGGTCATCGCCAGCGTCTTCGTCAACCCGACCCAATTCGCTCCCCACGAGGATTTCGACCGCTACCCGCGCGACGAGGCCGGCGATTCCGCCAAGCTGGTGTCGGCCGGTTGCCACGCGCTCTACGCCCCCACGGTCCGCGAGATGTACCCGGACGGCTTCGCCACCGCGATCTCGGTCGGCGGCCCGTCGGAGGGGCTGTGCGGGACCTTCCGCCCGCAGATGTTCGGCGGGGTCGCCGTGGTGGTCACCAAGCTGTTCCTCCAGGCGCTGCCCGACGTGGCGGTGTTCGGAGAGAAGGATTACCAACAGCTGATGGTGATCCGGCGCTTCACCCGCGACCTCGACATCCCGGTCAAGGTGGAGGGGCTGCCGACGGTGCGCGAGGCCGACGGGCTGGCGCTGTCCTCGCGCAACGCCTATCTCAGCGCCGACGAGCGGGCGCGGGCGCCGGAACTCAACCGCGCGCTGACCGCCGCCGCCGCCGCCCTGACGGGCGGGGCCGAGGTGGACGGCGTGCTGACGGCGGTGCGCGGGCGGATCGCCGAGGCCGGCTTCGTCTCCATCGATTACGTCGAACTGCGCGACGCCGAGACGCTGGCGCCGGTGTCCCGCGTGGAGCGCCCTGCCCGCCTGCTGGCTGCTGCCTGGCTCGGCAAGGCCCGCCTGATCGACAACATCCCGGTGCTGCCGGGCTGAGGAAGGGGCAGGACGCCCCTTTCCGACGCGGGTCCTTATCATGATCTTTTCTTGAACCTGGAACGCCGGGTTTGACCGTCCGCTTCGGGTTTGCGTAAAATGTTTAAAGGTTGAACGATTCCAGAATCCCGAAACGGGGATCGGAAAGGCAGTCTTGCGACTCGTCCGGAGAAACCGGAACGGTGAAACGGTGTCGCTGATGCCGTTCATCCTGTTCGGGCTGCTGATCGCCCTGGCGGCGCTCGGGGCCACGGGGGCGGTGATCGCCTCCAAGAACCGCTCCTCGGCCGACGCGTCCGACAAATACGGCCCGAAGAAGAACTACGCCGCCCTGCCGCAGATGACCTTCACGCTCGGCGGCGGCGACGCCCGGCTGATCGACGTGAAGGTGCTGTTGGAAATCGACCCGACGGTCGACGGCAAGGTGGCCGATCCCTACGTGCCGCGCATCTCGGACCAGTTGGCCGACAAGATGCGCCAGATCGACCCGCAGCAGCTCTCGGGCGCCGAGGGCGCCAAGCTGATGAAAAGCACCATCGCCGGCGTTCTGAACCGCGAGATGCGCGGCGTGCGCGTGCGCGACATCCTGCTCGACCGGATGGTCGTCCGCTGATCCGTCCCGCAGGGCGCCTCAGCGCCCTGCGGGACGGATCAGCGGGGCGGGGAGAAAAGGCGCCGGCAAGCGATTGCGCCGATGCTGTCGGATTGGGCTTGCATCCCGGTGCGTCCATTGCCATAAAAGCGGCGGGAGACTGGCGTCGGACGAGTCCCTCGCCAACCCGGTCAGGTCCGGAAGGAAGCAGCCGCAACGAGTTACGGCTCGGGTCGTTCGTCCAGTCTCCTACCTTACCCCTTTGAAAATCCGGCTGTTCAAAAAGATCGGCCGCGAAGACAGACGGCGACATCGCGGCGCCGGGACGTTATCCTGCGCCCCGCCATCTCTTCCTCGTCGTCTGAACGGGCCTGTCGCGTGACCGATACCTCCGTCGAAACCCTGGAACACAACGCGGCGCACGCCGCGCCCGCGACCGGGCTGGCCTACCGGGTGCTCGCGCGCAAATACCGCCCGAAGACCTTCGACGAGTTGATCGGCCAGGACGCGCTGGTCCGCACGCTGACCAACGCCATCCATTCCGGGCGCATCGCCCAGGCCTTCATGCTGACCGGGGTGCGCGGCGTCGGCAAGACGACGACCGCCCGCATCATCGCCCGCGCGCTGAACTGCACCGGGCCGGACGGGACCGGCGGGCCGACCGTCACCCCCTGCGGCGTCTGCGACAACTGCCGCGCCATCGCCGAGGACCGCCACGTCGACGTGATGGAGATGGACGCCGCCAGCCACACCGGCGTCGACGACATCCGCGAGATCATCGACGGGGTGCGCTATTCCCCGGTCTCTGCGCGCTACAAGCTCTACATCGTCGACGAAGTCCACATGCTGTCGAAGAACGCGTTCAACGCGCTTCTGAAGACGCTGGAGGAACCGCCGAGCCACGTGAAGTTCGTCTTCGCCACCACCGAGATCCGCAAGGTGCCGGTCACGGTGCTGTCGCGCTGCCAACGGTTCGACCTGCGCCGCGTCGACGCCCAGGTGCTGAAGGAGCATTTCACCCGCATCACCGCCCTGGAAGGCTCCACCATCGAGTCGGACGCGGCGGCGCTGGTCGCCCGCGCGGCCGACGGGTCGGTGCGCGACGGGCTTTCGCTGCTCGACCAGGCCATCGCGCTTGCCAACGGGACGGTCACGGCGCAGCAGGTCCGCGACATGCTGGGGCTGGCCGACCGCACCCGCGTGATTGACCTGTTCGAGTCCGCCGTCTCCGCGCGGCCCGCCGAGGCGATGGACATCCTGGCCGAGCTGCACCGGGTCGGCGCCGACCCGGTGGTGATCCTCCAGGACCTGCTCGACCTCGTCCACAACCTGACCCGGCTGAAGGTGGTGCCCGACACCGCCAACGACCCGTCCCTGCCCGAGGCCGAGCGCACGCGCGGCGCCGTCCTGTCGGGCAAGCTCGGCATGCCGGCGCTGACCCGCGCGTGGCAATTGCTGCTCAAGGGATTGGGCGAGGTTCAGGCGGCGCCGGTGCCGCAGCAGGCGCTGGAGATGGTGATCGTGCGGCTGTCCTACGCCGCCGACCTGCCGACTCCGGGCGAGCTGATCCGCCAGCTCCAGGCCCAGCAGTCCGGCGGAGGCGCGGCCCCGGCGCCGCGTGGTCCCGGCGGTGGCGGCGGTCCCGTGGCGGTCGCGTCCTCCGGCACGCTCCACGCGGTGGCGCGCTCGCCCGAACCGGCGCGCGCGCAGGCGCCCCAAACCCAGGCCGTCCAGGCGGTCGTGCAGGCGGCGCCCGTCCCGGCCGGAGAGACCCTGCCGCCGATGCCGCGCGATTTCCGGGCGCTGGCGCAGCTGTTCTCCGAACGGCGCGAGGGCGCGCTCTACGGCTATCTGGTGGGCAGCGTGCATCTGGTGCGGCTGGAGCCGGGCCGGCTGGAGCTGCGGCTGACGCCGTCGGCCCCGACCAGCCTGCCGGCCAAGGTCGGGCAGTTCCTGACGGAATGGACCGGCCAGCGCTGGATCGTCGCCCTGTCCGACAGCCCGGGCCAGCCGACGCTTGCCGAGCAGGACCGCGCCGACCAGCGCCGCGTCCAGTCGGAGATCGAGGCCAACCCGGTGGTGCGCGCGGTGCTCGACGCCTTCAGCGGCGCCAAGATCATCGACATCCGCGATCTGGCCGCAATCGCCGCGGCGGAGAGCGCCGAGGTTGCGGATGACGGCGAGACACCCGATTTCATGGTTCAGCAGCAGGACGACGGGGTCTATTACCCGCTCGACGACGAAGGAGAGTACTGACCGATGAAAAATATCGGCAACATGATGAAGCAGGCCCAGCAGATGCAGGCCAAGATGCAGGAGATGCAGGCCGGCCTGGATCTGGTCGAGATGACCGGGCAGAGCGCGGCCGGCATGGTCTCCGTGACGGTCAACGGCAAGGGCGAGATGAAGAAGATCAAGCTCGACAAGTCCGTCGTCGATCCCGAGGAGGTCGAGGTCCTGGAGGATCTGATCCAGGCCGCCTTCAACGACGCCAAGAAGAAGGTCGAGGCGCACGTCGCCGACGAGACCTCCAAGCTGATGGGCGGCCTGAAGCTGCCGCCGGGCATCAAGCTGCCGTTCTGATCGGACCGTTTCCGGACCGTCATCCCCCGCCTTTCGCAGGCGTGACGGTTCGGGATCCCGCCTGTTTTTAAAAACCCTCTCCATTCAAAAGCCAGCAAGCCGCCGCCCGCCCATGATCGGACCTGAAATCGAACGCCTGATCCAGCTGCTGTCCAAGCTGCCGGGGCTGGGGCCGCGCTCGGCGCGGCGGGCGGCGCTGCATCTGATGAAGCGGCGGGACACCCTGCTGGTTCCCCTGTCCGAGGCGATGGCGCTGGCCGGCGAGTCGATCCGCGCCTGCTCGGTCTGCGGCAACCTCGACAGCCGCGATCCCTGCACCGTCTGCTCCGACCGCAGCCGCGACCGTTCGGTGATCTGCGTGGTCGAGGACGCCGGCGACCTGTGGGCGCTGGAGCGCACGCGGGCCTTCCGTGGCACCTACCACGTGCTGGGCGGTCTGCTGTCGGCCCTGCAAGGGGTCGGCCCCGACGACCTGAACATGAACACCCTGGCGGAGCGCGCCCGGAACCCCGAGGTGCGCGAGGTCATCCTGGCCCTGAACGCCACCGTGGACGGCCAGACCACCGCCCATGTGGTGACCGACCGGCTGGCGGACGCCGACGTCTCGGTCTCGCGCCTCGCGCACGGCGTGCCGGTCGGCGGCGAGTTGGACTATCTCGACGACGGCACCCTGACCGCCGCGCTGAAGGCCCGCCGCCCCCTCTGACCGGTCGCCTTGCAGGTCATTCGCGTTTCGTGAAACGACGGCCGCCGCCATTCGCGAAGAACGGCCGCCGTTTGGCGGAGGCGCGCTGGTCCGCCCCGAACGCTTTTCCGAAGCTGCCTCGCCGATCCCATCCGCGAAGGCCTCCTTCCCATGACCGTTCCGCTCGCGACCCTTCCGCTTGCCCTGCGCACCGTCCTCGGCTTTTCGCCCTGGATCCTGTTCGGCATCGTCGTTCCCCTGGCCGGTTCCTTCCCCGCCGGTCTCGCCGCCCTGCTCGCCAGCCTCGCGCTGTGCGCGCTGGACAGGTGGCGCGGCTCGTTCAAGGCGCCGGAACTGGTCGCCGCCGCCTTCTTCAGCGGCCTGCTGGCCTGCGAGGCGCTGGGCTGGGCGTGGCCGGGCCGGAACCTCGGGCTGGCCATCCATCTGGCGCTGGCCGTCATGGCCTTCGGCAGCCTTGCCGCCGGCCGCCCCTTCACCCTGCAATACGCCCGTGACGGCTGGCCGCGAGACCTCTGGAACCATCCCCAGTTCGTCGCCGTCAACCGGGCGATGACCGCGCTGTGGGGCATGCTGTTCCTCCTCGGGGCCGCTGGGTTCGGGCTGGCGCCGGACTGGGCCGCCGCGCTGTCGATCGGAAGCGGGGCGGCCGGCATCCTGGCGAACCGCTTCGTTCCCGACCGGCTCGTGACCCGCGCGATTCGGCGCCAGCTCGCCGAACGCGATCCGCATGATTGGCCGCTCCCGGCGTTTCCCTCCGCCAACGGCGCCGAGCCGGAGAGTTCGGGCTGCGACGTCGCCGTCATCGGCGCCGGGATCGGCGGGCTGACGGCGGCGGCCCTGCTCGCCAAGGCCGGGTTGCGCGTGACCGTTCTGGAAGCCCACGACAAGCCCGGCGGTTTCTGCACCTCCTGGCCGGTCCGGGCACCCGGCCGGACGGCGGAGGGCGAGCCCCATCGCTACGTCTTCGACGCCGGCGTCCACGACATCAGCGGCGCGCATCCCGCCGGGCCGTTGGGCCATCTGCTGCGGGTCCTGGGCATCCAGGACCGCATCGCCTGGAAGCCGGTGACGCGCGGCGCCTTGCTCGACGGCCGGTTCCGCGTCCTGCCGGACGACGCCGATGGGCTGGTCGCCCTGATCGCCGCCGACCACCCCGCCAGCGCCGCCGGGGTCGCCGCCTTCATGGACGAGATGCGGGGCGTGTACCGCGACCTCTACCGGGGTTGCGGCGAACGCGGCCTTCCCCACATCCCCGACAGCGTCGCGGCGATGCGCGCCTACCCGCTGGACTGCCCGCACGCCTTCCACTGGCGCGGCCGCCGGTTCCAGGAGATGCTGGACCGCTTCGTCCCCGACCCGGCGGCGCAACGGTTGCTGCGCGTCCTGACCGGCTATCTCAGCGACCGGCCGGAATTGCTGGAGGTCTCCCAGATGGCCCCGATCTTCGGCTACTGGTTCGAGGGCGGGCGAAGCCCGGCGGGAGGCCCCCAGGCCCTGGCCGACGCGCTGGCCGGATCGATCCGCGAGAACGGCGGCACCATCCGCCTGCGCACCGCCGCGACCTGCATCCTGATCGAGGACGGCCGCGCGGCGGGCGTGGAAACGGCGGGTGGGGAGAGCATCCGCGCCGCCGCCGTGATCTCCAACGCCGACGTCCGCCGCACCCTGCTGGAGTTGGTCGGGACGCAGCATCTGCCCGCCGATTGCACCGCGCGCTGCACGGCGCTGCGCCCCGCCACCTCCGCCTTCCTAGTCTCGCTGGGGCTCGACCGGGTGCCCGACCTGCCGGCCCTGTCCTTCCTGCTCGACGCTCCCGGACTCAGCATCGCCGTTCCCTCGCTCCATGACACTGCCCGTGCGCCGGAAGGCCACGCCGTCATGACGTTGATGCGCCTCGCCCCCGCCGACGCTGGCTCGCCCGAAGGCTGGAACCGCGCCGATCCCGGCTACGAGGCGCGTAAGACGGCCGAGGGCGACGCGATGATCGCCGCCGCGTCCCGGCTGATCCCCGACCTCGCCCGCCGCATCGTCCTCCGACAGGACGCCAGCGCCGCGACCTTCGCCCGCTACGCCCGCACCAGCGGCGGCGCCATCTACGGACTTGACCCGATCCAGGGAACGCTGAGTCGCCGGACGCCGATTCGCGGTCTCTGCCTGGCCGGCGGCGGCGTCTTTCCCGGCCCCGGCATCGAAGCTTGCGTCATCTCGGGCCGGCTCGCGGCCGAAGCCCTGCTGGGCACCGGACGGCTCGCCTCCGCCCTGGAGGAACCCCGCCGCGCGAGCATGAAAAAGGCCCCGTCCTCGCCGGGAGGAAGGGGCCTCGTCACACCGGAAACCGGTGAAGCGCTTATTGCGGCAGCGGCTGGGGGCTGTCGGACAGCGAACGCAGATAGGCGATGACGTTGGCCCGGTCGGCGTCCTTCTTGATGCCCGCGAAGGTCATCTTGGTGCCCGGCGCGTAGGCCTTGGGATCGTAGAGGAACTTGTTCAGCTCATCGTAGGTCCACTGGCCGCCGGTCTTGATCAGCGCGTCGGAATAACCGAACCCGGCCATGTGGCCCTTCGGCCCGCCAAGGATGCCGTACAGGTTCGGGCCGACCTTGTTGGCGCCGCCCTTGTCGAAGCTGTGGCAGGCGGCGCAGGCCTTGGCCGTGCCCTGACCAGCACCGGCCTCGGCCGCCGCCATCAGCGGAGCGATGGGGGCCGGGCCGGCGGGAGCCGCGCCCTTGTCCGCCGGAGCGGCACCGCCGGCCGGGGTCGCCACGACGAAGGCGTTCTTCTCCGGCGTTTTGGAATGGACCAGCACCTGGGACGCGAAGCCGGTCAGCATGGCGATCAAACCCGCCAACAGAACGGCCCCGAAAATCTTGTTCAACTCCATGCTCATGTGAGTCACTCAGTCCTTATCTCGATTCCCTGGGGTTTGCTCCCGCCCTCGGCTGAGCTGCCGGCGCGCACCATAACCCGCGGACGCACCCTTGTCACCGTGTCGCGCACCCGAAATCGCCGCGCCCCTTGACGGAAGCGGAGGATCCGTGTTTCACCCGCGACACCCCCCTCCAGGCCCGGGCTTTCCGCATGACCGAAGCGACCCTTCCCCCGCCGTCCAACCCCATCGTGGTGATCCCGGCGCGCATGGCGTCGACCCGGCTGCCGGGCAAGCCGCTGGCGGACATCCTCGGCGCGCCGATGATCGTCCACGTCATGCGCCGCGCGCTGGAGGCCAACATCGGCCCGGTCGTCGTCGCCTGCGCCGAGCCGGAGATCGCGCGCGCGGTCGAGGCGGCCGGCGGCACGGCGGTGCTGACCCGGCCCGAGCATCCCTCGGGCTCCGACCGCATCTTCGAGGCGCTGCGCCTGATCGACCCGCAGGGCCGGCACGACGCGGTGGTCAACGTGCAGGGCGACCTGCCGACTGTGGAACCCGAGACGGTGCGCGCCGCTTTCGCCCCGCTGGCGAACCCGGCGGTGGACATCGCCACGCTCGTCGTGCCGATCGCGCGGGAGGAGGAGCGGACCGACCCCAACGTGGTCAAGGCGGTGCTGGAACTGGCGCCCGGCGCCGCGCGGGGCCGCGCCCTCTACTTCACCCGCGCCACGGCGCCTTGGGGCGATGGCCCGCTGTTCCACCACATCGGCCTCTACGCCTACCGGCGCGCGGCGCTGGAACGCTTCGTCGCGTTGCCGCCCGCCGCGCTGGAGCAGCGCGAGAAGCTGGAGCAGCTGCGGGCGCTGGCCAACGGGATGCGGATCGACGCGGCGGTCGTTGACGCGGTGCCGCTCGGCGTCGATACTCCGGCCGACCTGGAGCGCGCCCGTGCGCTGCTGTCGGGCCGATCCTCCCCTTAACGTCCGCGCGACGCACGCCCGATCAACGCCAGCCCGCCAGCGGAGCCGCCTTGTCCATGCCCACATCGAACGTCATCGCCTTCCAGGGCTTCCCCGGGGCCTATTCCGATCTGGCCTGCCGCAACGCGCGGCCGACCATGACGACGCTGCCCTGCCCGACCTTCGACGCCGCCTTCGCCGCCGTGCGCGAGGGCCGGGCGTCGCTGGCGATGATCCCGGTCGAGAACTCCATCGCCGGCCGCGTCGCCGACAACCACCAGCTCCTGCCCGAGGGCGGGCTGCACATCATCGGCGAGCATTTCCAGCGGGTGAACCACCAGCTTCTGGCGCCCAAGGGGGCGACGCTCGCCACCATCAAGACGGTGCGCAGCCACATCCAGGCGCTGTCGCAGTGCCAGGCGATGACCCGCTCGCTGGGGCTGGAGGCGATCAACCACGCCGACACGGCGGGCGCCGCGCGCGAGATCGCCGAGATGAACGACCCGCGCCACGCCGCCATCGCCTCGTCGCTGGCGGCCGAGATCTACGGCCTCGACACGCTGAAGAGCGGCATCGAGGACGCGGAGCACAACACCACCCGCTTCCTGATCCTGGCCCGCGAGCCGAAGAAGCCGGCGCTGGACTCGTGCAAGACGATCACGACCTTCGTGTTCAGCGTGCGCAGCGTGCCGGCGGCGCTGTACAAGGCGATGGGCGGCTTCGCCACCAACGGCGTGAACATGACCAAGCTGGAAAGCTACATGGTCGGCGGCCGCTTCACCCAGACGCAGTTCTACGCCGACGTCGAGGGCCACCCCGACGAACGGCCCCTGCGGCTGGCCCTGGAGGAGTTGGACTTCTTCGCCCGCGAGGTGAAGATCCTCGGCGTCTACCCGGCCAACCCCTTCCGCTACCAGGAAAGCCAGCGCGTCGGCGAGGACTGAGCCGAGCGCCCCGCCCTCCCCTTTGGCATCACCTCACTCCGCGTTGACCTGCCGGCGCGCAAGGTCGAGCAGGCGGCCCATCTCCCGCTCGACCCGGTGGTCGGAAATGTCGATTCCCTTGGCGTGCAGGTCGGCGGACAGCCGGTCGCGGATGTCGTGCGGACCGGGCGTGCCGATGTCCACCTCCACGATCCGGCGGGCGTAGGCCTGGGCCTCGGCGGCGTTCATCCCCATCAGCCCGGCGGCCCACAGCCCGGCCAGAGTGTCGCGCCGCACGCGGACGCGGAACAGCACGTCCTCGTCGTGCCGGAACTTGTCCTCGAAAGCCTTTTCGCGATCGTCGAAGGTCGTCATCGGGCTTCGCCTCCTTGGGTTGGTTTTTCGCTCCCTATTGAGAGATTATATAGCGGGGATCCGTCCGCCGTCATCGTAGCCCCATGGAGATTCCGCTGGGTAAAGCGATTATCCGCGGAAAGCACGAAAGGCAGAATTCCGAACCATGTGCAGCGTGATCCTCCTCCGGCGCCCCGGCGCCACATGGCCGCTGGTCGTCGCCGCCAACCGCGACGAGATGGCCGGGCGCCCCTGGCGGCCGCCGGCCCGCCATTGGCCCGACCGCCCCAACGTGACCGCCGGGCTGGACGAGTTGGCCGGCGGGTCCTGGCTCGGCGTCAACGACGAAGGGCTGGTCGCCGGCATCCTCAACCGCGAAGGCACCCTGGGGCCGGAAACCGGCAAGCGGTCGCGCGGCGAGCTGGTGCTCGACGCGCTCGACCACGCCGACGCGAGCGAGGCGGCGCGCGCGCTGTCCGACCTCGACACGCGGGCCTACCGGCCCTTCAACTTGGTGCTGGCCGACAACCGCGACGCCTATCTGGTCAGCCATCGCGGCCCCAGCCCGCGCAACCGGCCGGAGGTGACGGCGATCCCCGACGGCGTCCACATGATCACCGCCCGTGACCTCGACGATCCAAGCGATCCGCGCATCGCGCTCTACCGTCCCCTGTTCGAGCTGGGGGATCCGCCACGCACCGGGGCCGACACCGCCGACGCCTTCGCTTGGGGCGGCTGGCCGGAGCTGCTGGGAAGCCGCATCTGGGAGGGCGAGCGCGGGGAGCGCGGCGCCATGGACTTCCGCCTGCCCACCGGCTTCGGCACCGTGTCGAGCGCGCTGATCGCCCTGCCGGCGGTGGAGCGGCCCGATCTGAAACCCATCTGGCACTTCGCCCCCGGCCGGCCGCACGAGACGGTCTTCGCCCCGGTAACGGGAGGTTGAGGACTGGCGGCGTTGTGTTCGTCCCCCCGGCTTGCTATATCACAGGGGCACATTCCTGGACCGGCAAGCTCTCTTGTCCGGTCCGCTCGTATTTGGACGAACACGCGATGACACGACGCCGGCGCATCTACGAAGGCAAGGCGAAGGTTCTCTTCGAGGGACCGGAGCCCGGCACTCTGGTGCAGTACTTCAAGGACGATGCGAGCGCCTTCAACAACCAGAAGAAGGGCGTCATCACCGGCAAGGGGGTGCTGAACAACCGCATCTCCGAGTATCTGATGAGCCGTCTGTCGGAAATCGGCGTGCCGACGCATTTCGTGCGCCGCCTGAACATGCGCGAGCAGCTGGTCCGCGAGGTCGAGATCATCCCGATCGAGTTGGTCGTGCGCAACGTCGCCGCCGGCTCGCTGTCGCAGCGCTTCGGGATTCCCGAGGGCACGCCGCTGCCGCGTTCGATCATCGAGTACTACTACAAGTCGGACGAGCTGCACGACCCGATGGTCTCGGAGGAGCACATCACCGCCTTCGGCTGGGCGGCTCCCCAGGACCTCGACGACATGGTGGCGCTGTCGCTCCGCGTGAACGATTACCTCTCGGGTCTCTTCCTCGGCATCGGGCTGAAGCTGGTGGACTTCAAGCTGGAGTTCGGCCGGCTGTGGGAGAACGAGGAGATGCGCATCGTCCTGGCCGACGAGATCAGCCCGGACAACTGCCGTCTGTGGGACGTCAAGACCAACGAGAAGCTCGACAAGGACCGGTTCCGCCAGGATCTCGGCCGCGTCGAGGAGGCCTATCAGGAGGTCGCGCGGCGCCTCGGCATCCTGCCGGAAGGCGGGCCGAGCGACGTCAAGGGTCCCAAGACGATCCAGTAAGACCATCCAGCAACACCACACCCAAACCCAGCAAGCGAGCGGACATCCAAATGAAGGCGAAGGTTCACGTCACCCTGAAGCGCGGCGTTCTCGACCCCCAGGGCAAGGCCATCGCGCACGCGCTGCACACGCTCGGCTTCGAGGGCGTCGAAGACGTCCGCGCCGGCAAGGTGATCGAGCTGACGCTCGCCAGCACCGACGAGGCGGCGGCCCGCAAGGAAGTCGAGGCGATGTGCGGCAAGCTGCTCGCCAACACCGTGATCGAGGACTACGCCATCGAGCTGGTCGCCTGATCCGGGCGCCCGGTTGGTGAGTTTTCACCGCGAAGCGCCGTAAGGCACGACGACCGTTCCGAAGACCGCCGACCGGCACCACGCCGGCCGGACGCGCGCTTCGGAACGGTCGTCGTGCCTTACGTCTTTTTGGTGCCCGTCTCTCTGGTGCCTTGCCCCATGTCGATCGACCATCTGACCGCCATCGACCCCATCTTCGCCGAATGCCTGCGCGTCGGCGGGGCCACGGTGCGCGACTTCTCGCGGCCCGGCGGCTTTCCCGGCCTGCTGCGCATGGTGATGGAGCAGCAGCTTTCCACACGGGTCGCCCTGGTCTTGTGGGAGAAGCTGCGGCTGCGGCTCGACGGCGCGGTCACGCCGGAGACCATCCTGGCGCTGGATGACGAGACGCTGCGGGCCTGCGGTTTCTCCCGCCAGAAGATCGGCTACGCGCGCGGTCTGGCGGAGACGGTGGCGGACGGGCGGCTCGATTTCGACGCCATCCACGCCCTGCCCGACGAGGAGGCCATCGCGCGGCTCGTCGCCCTGAAAGGAATTGGCCGCTGGACCGCCGAGGTCTACCTGATGGCGGCGCTCGACCGGCCCGACATCTGGCCCATCGGCGATCTGGCGATCCAACTGGGCGTGCAGCGGCTGAAGGGCTGGGCGGACAAGCCGACGCCCGCGCAGTTGATGGCGGTCGCCGAACCCTGGCGACCCCACCGCACGACCGCCGCCCGGCTGGTCTGGCATCATTACGTCGCCCTGCAGGACCAAGCCCGGAGCGCCCAATGATCGACCTCGAGATTTCCGCCGTCCTGCTCGGCAAGGCTGCGCCCTTCGGTCCGCCCGGCCGGACCAGCGCGATCCACAAGATCCCGGTCGACGGCCCGCGCGCCGTCGGGCCGAACGGCTTCCTCGACGACGAGCAGGCCGACCGCCGGGTCCATGGCGGGCCGGACAAGGCGATCCACCACTACCCGATGGACCACGGCGCCGCGTGGCGGGCCGATCTGGGTGACGATGTTCCGTTCCTGGGCACGCCGGGCGCCTTCGGGGAAAACCTGTCGACCACCGGGATCACCGAGGCCGACATCTGCCTGGGCGACCGGCTGCGCGCCGGCACCGCCCTGCTGGAGGTGGCGTCGGGCCGCCAGCCCTGCTGGAAGCTGAACCACCGCTTCGGCGTGCCGGACATGGCCAAGCGCGTGCAGAACACCGCCCGCACCGGCTGGTACTACCGCGTGATCGAGGACGGCGCCATCGGTTCCGGCGACCGGCTGACCCTGGTGGACCGCCCCTGCCCCGGCTGGCCGCTCATCCGGCTGCTTCGGGTGCTCTACGTCGACACGATGGACCGCGCGGCACTGGCCGAGATGGCGGCGTTGCCGGCCCTGGCGCAGAGCTGGCGGGTTCTGGCCGAACGGCGGCTGGAGCGGAGCGCCGTCGAGGATTGGTCCGGGCGGCTGAACGGCGGCTGAGCAGCAGCGTCTGGCACCCTCCCCGGCCCTCCCCCGCTTTGCGGGAGAGAAAGACAGGAGCTTTGCCGGCCTTCAGCGGCAGTCCCCTCTCCCGCAAAGCGGGGGAGGGTTAGGGAGGGGGCAAGGCGCCGCACTCCCCGCCCACGCTTTCATCATCCTGGCACTCTTCTTGCGCATCGAACGGGCAACCTTCCAAGGTTCCGCCCGCCTTTTGCGCTGTTCCCAAGCCCCCTGCTCATCCCCGCGGCAATTCCCCGCTTGCGCCCACCCGCCCAATCTGATAGCAGATTGCCTCTAATTTAGGCAAATTGCTGAAAGTTTGCGCAGATGGATGCGGCCAAGACGGGTGGCGACGTTCTTTTCGTCCTGATCGGTGCGGTGATGGTGCTGGCGATGCACGGCGGCTTCGCCCTGCTGGAGGTCGGGACGGTCCGGCGCAAGAACCAGGTCAACGCGCTGGTGAAGATCCTCTCCGACTTCGCCATGTCCACGCTGGCCTATTTCCTGATTGGATACACCGTGGCCTATGGCGTGGACTTCTTCGCCAGCGCCCACGCGCTGACCGGCAAGGGCGCCCCCAATTCCGCTGGCGGCTTCGCCGCCCACGGCTACGATCTGGTGAAGTTCTTCTTCCTAGCGACCTTCGCCGCCGCCGTGCCGGCCATCGTGTCGGGCGGCATCGCCGAGCGCGCCAAGTTCTGGCCGCAGATGGGCGCCACCGTCGCGCTGATCGGGCTGTTCTACCCGCTGCTGGAGGGCAGTGTCTGGGGCACCCGCTTCGGGTTGCAGGCCTGGATGGCGGAGAGCTTCGGCCAGCCCTTCCACGATTTCGCCGGGTCGGTGGTCGTCCACGCCTTCGGCGGCTGGGTGGCGCTGGGCGCGGTGCTGCATCTGGGCAACCGGCGCGGCCGCTACCGGGCCAACGGCTCGCTGGTCGCCATACCGCCGTCGAACATTCCCTTCCTGGCGCTGGGCGCCTGGGTGCTCTGCGTCGGCTGGTTCGGCTTCAACGTGATGAGCGCGCAGACGCTTGACGGCGCCTCCGGGCTGGTCGCCATCAACTCGCTGATGGCGATGGTCGGCGGCATCCTCGCCTCGCTGCTGATCAGCCGCACCGATCCCGGCTTCGTCCACAACGGCGCGCTGGCCGGTCTGGTCGCGGTCTGCGCCGGGTCGGACGTCATGCACCCGCTGGGCGCGCTGGCGACCGGTGGCATCGCCGGGCTGCTGTTCGTCTGGGCCTTCAACAAGTGCCAGATCGACTGGAAGATCGACGACGTGCTGGGCGTCTGGCCGCTGCACGGCCTGTGCGGGCTGGCCGGCGGGCTGCTGGCCGGAGTCTTCGGGCAGGAGGCGCTGGGCGGCCTGGGCGGCGTGTCGCTGGCGAGTCAGACTCTCGGCACGCTGGGCGGCGCCGGCTTCGGTCTGGCCTCCGGTCTCGCGGTCTACGGGCTGCTGAAGGCGGTGGTCGGCATCCGCCTGGACCCGGAGCAGGAGTACAAGGGCGCCGACCTGTCGTTGCACCGCATCACCGCCTACCCGGAAGAGGACGCGCCGGGCGCGTAAACCAGCGTTGCGCAGGCCCGCCGCCCTTGCTTCTGGCCGGCGGCGGCCTTAGTGTCCGGCCCGAACAACTCCCCCCACGACGCCGGATTTTGACCGCCCCATGAAGGCCGCGATCGTCGTTTTCCCCGGCTCCAACCGCGAACGCGACGCCGTCGCCGCGCTGGAGGCCGCCAGCGGAACCAAGCCGCATCTGGTCTGGCACCGCGACACCGAACTGCCCAAGGTCGATCTGATCGTCGTGCCGGGCGGTTTCTCCTATGGCGATTACCTGCGCTCCGGCGCCATGGCGGCGCATTCGCCGATCATGCGCGAGGTCAAGGCGCGGGCCGACCAGGGCGTGCGGGTGCTCGGCATCTGCAACGGCTTCCAGATCATCACCGAGGCCGGGCTGCTGCCGGGCGCGCTGATGCGCAACGGCGGGCTGAAGTTCGTCTGCCGCGTCCAGCATCTTCGGGTCGAGAACACCGACAGCCCCTTCACGGCGAAATACGCCAAGGGGCAGATCGTGCGCTACCCGGTCGCCCATGGCGACGGCAATTTCTGGACCGACGCCGAGACGGTCAAGCGGCTGGACGGCGAGGGTCGGGTGGCCTTCCGCTACGTCGCCGACGACGCGCGCGCCGACCCGCGCGGCAACCCGAACCATTCGGTGTCCGACATTGCCGGCATCTTCAACGCCAAGCGCACCGTGCTGGGCCTGATGCCGCACCCGGAAGACGCGGTGGAGGGCCTGCACGGCAACACCGACGGCAAACCCATGTTCGATGGTCTGGTGGAGGCCCTGTCGTGAGCGCCGAAGCGACCCGCGCCCAAGAGCGCCCCGTCACCCTGGAACTGGCCCGCGAGTTCGGCCTGTCCGAGGCGGAATACAAGAACGCCCTCGACATCATGGGCCGTCTGCCGACCTTCACCGAGATGGGCATCATCTCGGTCATGTGGTCGGAGCATTGCTCCTACAAGTCGTCCAAGCTGTGGCTGAAGACGCTGCCGACCACCGGCCCGCAGGTCATCTGCGGCCCTGGCGAGAACGCCGGCGTCGTCGACATCGGGGATGGCGACACCGTCATCTTCAAGATGGAGAGCCACAACCACCCGTCCTACATCGAGCCCTACCAGGGCGCGGCGACCGGTGTCGGCGGCATCCTGCGCGACGTGTTCACGATGGGCGCCCGGCCCATCGCCAACCTGAACGCGCTGCGCTTCGGCTCGCCCGACCACCCGAAGACCCGGCATCTGGTGTCCGGCGTCGTGTCGGGCATCGGCGGCTACGGCAACTGCGTCGGCGTCCCCACCGTGGGCGGCGAGACCAACTTTCACGCCGCCTACAACGGCAACATCCTGGTCAACGCGATGACCGTGGGCGTCGCCAAGGCCGACAAGATCTTCTATTCGGCCGCCGCCGGCATCGGTAACCCGGTCGTCTACGTCGGCTCCAAGACCGGCCGCGACGGCATCCACGGGGCCACCATGGCCTCGGCCGAGTTCACCGAGGATTCGGAGGAGAAGCGCCCGACCGTGCAGGTCGGCGACCCCTTCACCGAGAAGCTGCTGATCGAAGCCTGCCTGGAATTGATGGAGACCGACGCCATCGTCGCCATCCAGGACATGGGCGCCGCCGGGCTGACCTCCTCCTCGGTCGAGATGGCCGGCAAGGGCGGTCTGGGCATCGAGCTGACGCTCGACACCCTGCCGATGCGCGAAGAGGCGATGACGCCCTACGAGATCATGCTCTCCGAAAGCCAGGAGCGCATGCTGATCATCCTGAAGCCCGGCCGCGAGGAGGTGGCGAAGGCCATCTTCGACAAGTGGGAGCTGGACTTCGCCGTCATCGGCCACCTGACCGACACCGGCAACCTCGTCATCAAGATGTACGGCGAGACCTGGTGCGACATGCCGATCGCCCCGGTGTCCAACGCCGCGCCGGAATACGACCGCCCGTGGGAGCCGACCCCGGCCGCCGCCCCAGTGCCCGACAGCGTGTTCGACGGCTACTCGGCCTCGCTTGGCGACACGCTGACCAAGCTGTTCGCCTGCCCCGACCTCGCCTCCAAGCGCTGGATCTGGGAGCAGTACGACAGCCTCGTCGGCGGTGACACCCGCTTCATGTCGGGTCAGGCCGACGCGGCGGTCGTCCGCGTGCCGGGCCAGACCAAGGCGGTGGCGATCACCACCGACTGCACGCCGCGCTACTGCCTCGCCGACCCGGTCCAGGGCGGCCGCCAGGCGGTGGCCGAGGCGTGGCGCAATCTGTCGGCGGTGGGCGCGCTGCCGCTCGCCATCACCGACAACATGAACTTCGGCAATCCTGAGAAGCCGCGCATCATGGGTCAGTTCGTCGGCGCCGTCCAAGGCATCGCCGACGCCTGCAAGGCGCTGGACTTCCCGGTCGTGTCGGGCAACGTCTCGCTCTACAACGAGACCAACGGCGAGGCGATCCTCCCCACCCCGGCCATCGGCGGCGTCGGCACCTTGCCGGACGCGATGATCGCGGTGGACATCGCCTTCAAGGCCGAGGGCGACGTGATCCTCGGCATCGGCGACACGGCCAATTCCAAGGGCGGCCACATCGGCCAGTCGCTGTTCCTGCGCGAGATCCTCGGCCGCGAGGAAGGCCCGCCCCCGCCGGTCGATCTGGCGGTGGAGCGTCGCAACGGCGATTTCGTGCGCGGCCTGATCCGCGAGGGTCTGGTGGTGTCGAGCCACGACGTGGCCGACGGCGGCCTGATCGTCACCATCGCCGAGATGGCGTTGGCCGGCGGCATCGGCGCCCATCTGACCGGGCTGGACGGCGCGCACCTGCGCGCGCTGTTCGGCGAGGACCAAGCCCGCTACGTGCTGGCGGTCCGTCCGGACGCGGCGGCCTCGGTGCAGGAGAAGGCGAAGGCGGCCGGCGTGCCGGTGACGGTGCTGGGCGAGACGCGCGGCGTCTCCCTGTCGGACCGCAACGGCGACATCGTTTCTCTGAAGCGCCTGAAGGACGTCAACGAGAGCTGGCTGCCCAACTACATGTCGGCGGAGTTGTAAGCCCACCGGCGATCGAAGCCCTCGCAGGCCGTCACGCCCGTGCCATGCACGGGCGTGACGGCCTTTTTACGGCGCGCAGAACTGCCAAGCCGTGGAAAACCTGCACGGGCAGGTGACAAACACCGAGCGCGACCCTACTCTATTGCCCATGAATGGCCCGGGCGGGGCAGACCCCGAACAGAGCGAGGACACCCCATGGCGATGGAAGCCGCCACGATCGAACAACTCATCAAGGAAGGCATCCCGGATGCGGCGGTCGAGATCGCCGATCTGCGCGGCGACGGCGACCATTACGCGGCGCTCGTCACCTCGGCCGCCTTCAAGGGCAAAAGCCGGGTGCAGCAGCACCAGATGGTCTACGCGGCGCTTCAGGGAAGGATGGGCGGCGAACTGCACGCCCTGGCCCTGACCACCGCCGTTCCGGAAAACGCCTAAAACACCACGAGACAAGCGCCCGAAGCCTTGCACAAGGCCCGTCGCGCCGTCGTCGGCATCATCCAGAGAGGGTTTGAAGTCATGGTCGATCAGAACGTCGTCGAGCGCATCAAGCAGGACCTCGGCAGCAGCGATGTCGTCCTGTACATGAAGGGCACCCCGGTGTTCCCGCAATGCGGCTTCTCCGCCGCCGTCGTCCAGGTGTTGAGCCATGTGGGCGTGAAGTTCAAGGGCATCAACATCCTGGAGGAGCCGAGCCTGCGCCAGGGTCTGAAGGAATACTCGAACTGGCCGACCTTCCCGCAGCTCTACGTCAAGGGCGAGTTGGTCGGCGGCTGCGACATCGTCCGCGAGATGTACGAGAGCGGCGAGTTGCAGGGCCTGCTGACCGAGAAGGGCATCGCGACCGGCGTCGCCGCCTGATCGTGCCTCCCGTTCCGGGACAGCGACAAGACTTTGGCGAAAGCCCCGCTCCGGCGGGGCTTTTTGCTGTCCGCCCACGAGAGCGCATGACGGTCACGCAGCCCGGCCATGAGGTGCGCCCGGCTGCCGGGCTGCCTGAATTGTGTGCTACACGGACCACATGGCACACTCCCCCTCCGCAACGGCGGCCGAAACCACAACGACGGGCGCCTTCACGGCGGCGGTCGCCTCCTTCCTGCTGTGGGGACTGGTCAACCCGATCTACTTCAAGCTGCTGAACGGCATCGGCGCGGTGGAGATCGTCGCTCACCGCATCCTGTGGACCGTCGTGCTGGTCGGCGCCGCCGTGCTGGTCCTGAAGGGACCGGCGGCCGTCGTCGCCGCCGTGGGCGGGTGGAAGCGGCTCGGCATCTTTGTCGTCACCACTCTGCTGGTCACGGCCAACTGGACCACCTTCATCTGGGCGATCGTCAACAACCGGCTGGTCGAGTCGAGCCTGGGCTACTACATCAACCCGCTGGTCAGCGTGCTGCTGGGCGTGGTGTTCCTGGGCGAGCGGCTGAACCGCCGGCAGGGCGCCGCCGTGGCCATCGCGGCGCTGGGCGTGGCCTCGCTGGTGGTGTCGCACGGCTCGGTGCCGTGGGTGGCGCTGGTGCTCGCCTCGTCCTTCGGCGTCTACGCGCTGGTCCGCAAGAAGGCCGCCATCGATCCGGTGATCGGGCTGCTGGTGGAAACGCTGCTGCTGATCCCGGCGGTGCTGGTTTACCTGCTGTGGCTGGGGTCGCAAGGCTCCTTCGGCCATGATGTGGGCGGCAGCCTGCTGCTGGTGTTGGCCGGGCCGATGACCGCCGTGCCGCTGGTGCTGTTCATGGTCGGCGCCGCCAAGTTGAAGCTGACCACCATGGGGCTGCTGCAATACATCGTGCCGACCGGCCAGTTGCTGCTGGGCGTGCTGGTCTACGGCGAGGCGTTCACCGCTGCCCACGGCATCGCCTTCGCCTGCATCTGGGTGGCGTTGCTGGTGTTCTCGGCCGACGCCTTCACCACCCACCGCGCCGCCCGCGCGGCCGCTGCCGCCGAGTAGATACCGCCGCCCCTGTCCGGGCTCAGCTTCGCGGCGTCAGGCCGTGGGCGATGGTGTGGGCCAGCGTACCGACCACGGCGCAGACCCGCTCCCCGTCGCGCCCGAACACCACCTGATCGAGGAAGCCCAGCCCGAAGCTGAGCGTCGCGATGCCAGCCGCCACGTTGGCGAGGTCGGCGTCGGCGGCGATGGCGCCGCGCGCGCGGAACGACTCCAGCCGCTTGAGCAGACAGGGAATCCGACTTTCCGACAGGGTGCGCGCCATCTCGTCGGCGATGGCCGTGTCGACCAGCGCGCGCGCCAGCACCACCCGCGTGAAGTCTCGGCACTGCCAGCTGTGCTTGAGCTGCGCGTGCAGGAAGTGGGCGAGGTCGGTTTCCAGATCGTCGGCCGGCGGCGGCAGCGCGCAGCCGCCGGTCTCCTCGCGCCAATAGCGTTCGACCACCGCCAGCAGCAGCCCGCTCTTGCCGGAGAAGTAGCGCTGGATCAGCTGTTCGTTCACGCCGGCCCGCCCGGCGATCTCGCGAGTCGTCGCCGCGTCGAAGCCGCGCTCCGCGAACACCATCTTCGCCGCGTCCAGCAAGGCGCCCTTCGTGGCCTCGCGGTCGCGCTTGCGGTTGCCGGTGTCGCCGCAGCAGGGATTGGCGGTCGATTCACACTCGTCCAAAACAGCGTTCCTCCCAGGGGGACCTTGAGGGGACGGAAGCGTCCCCGGTCTCTTGATAATAAGTATGTGGACGCATACTTGACAAGGGGAGCCGGATGGTTCAAGTATGTACTCACATACATACAAGAGCGAGCCCGCCCGCCATGAGCCAGACCAGCACCCCCGACCTTTTCACGCCCCTGCGTTTGGGCGCCATCGAACTGCCCAACCGCGTCGTCATGGCGCCGATGACCCGCAGCCGCGCCGGCGAGGGCAACTGCCCCACCGCCTTGACCGCCGAGTATTACGCGCAGCGCGCCTCGGCCGGCCTGATCATCACCGAGGCGACGCAGGTCTGCGACACCGCCCAGGGCTACCCCAACACGCCGGGCATCCACACCGACGCGCAGACGCTGGGCTGGCGCAAGGTCGCCGAGGCGGTTCACGCGGCCGGCGGGCGGATCGTCACCCAGCTCTGGCATGTCGGGCGCATCTCGCACCCGCTGTTCCAGCCCAACGGCGCCGCCCCGCTGGCGCCTTCGGCGGTGACGCCCAAGGGCGAGCTGTTCACCGGCCAGGGCATGGCGCCTTTCCCCACGCCCCGCGCGCTGGAGACCGACGAGATTCCGGTGCTGGTCCGTAACTTCGCCGACGCCGCCAAGCGCGCGGTGTTCGATGCGGGGTTGGACGGGGTCGAGATCCACGCCGCCAACGGCTATCTGGTCGACCAGTTCCTGCGCGACCGCACCAACAAGCGCACCGACCGTTACGGCGGCAGCGTCGAGAACCGCGCCCGCTTCCTGCTGGAGATCCTGGAGGCCACGGCCCACGCCGTCGGCGCCGACCGCATCGGCGTCCGCCTGTCGCCGACCGGCGTCTTCAACGACATGGGCGACAGCGACCCGCAGAACCATTTCCTCAGCATCGCCAAGGCGCTGAACCCGTTCGGCCTCGCCTACCTGCACGTCATCGAGGGCCGCCCCGGCCACCACATGGCCCCGCCCGACGGCGCGCCGCACGTCGCGGCGGAGTTGCGCGCGGTCTACAAGGGTCCGTTCATCCTGAACGGCGGCTACAGCCGGGCCGACGCCGACGCGGCGCTGGCCAAGGGCCAAGCGGACGCGATCAGCTTCGGCGAGGGCTTCATCGCCAACCCGGACCTGCCCCTGCGCTTCCAGCGCGACGCCGCGCTGAACGAGCCGGACCGCGCCAGCTACTACGGCGGCGACGCCAAGGGCTACACGGACTATCCGGCGCTGGAATCGGTCGCCGCGTAAGACAGCTTGCCCCGGCGGGGGGCCACGCCCCCGGTTCCCCGCCCCTGCATGGCCGGACGCTCCCACCCCTGGGCGTCCGGCCTTTTTTTCGTCGCGGGCGGATCGACCCTACAGGTTGTCCATCGTCCGGCGGATCGCCTCGCGGAAGGCGTCGAGCGAGGCGATGTCGAGCAGGAACAACGCGTGCCCCCGCGCGTCCCCCGCCGCCAGCGCCATGTCGATGCGCACGAACAGCACGGGATCCTCGGCCGAGCCGATCACCGCCTCCGGATCGCCCGAGCCGTAGCCCGGCACCGTTCCGGCGATCTCGCCGCCGATCAGGTTGGACAGGCTGGCGAGGCAGCCGTTCAGGATGATGTTGCCGATCTCGGTCAACGCGTCCTGCTCCATCTCGCCCGGCCCGTCGGCTGCAGGATCGACCGGGACCAGACGGCCGACCAGCGCCAGCGTGCCCTGTTCGGGGAAGATCAGCATCGCCTCGCCGGTGAAGGGGCCGGCGAAGGCGCCGCGCACCGCGCAGACCGGCGGCACCATGCCGGGCGCCAGATCGCGGCTGATGCGCGCGTGGGTCGAGACCGCGAAGGACGGCACCGAGAGGTGGACCTCCTCCCCCAGCATGGAACTCAAGGCCGCAGCCGGCTCCCCCATACCGATGTTGAAGAGTTCGGCGATGGCGTCGGCCTCGTCGGCATCCAGGGCGAAGGGTTCCCCCGCGGTCATGACCGTCACTGCCCGGCTGCGGCGAGGAATTCCCGGATCTTGTCCGAGGTGATCGGCTTGGCGATGAAGCGCACGTCGATGGCCTCGGCCCTCTTGCGCAGCACGTCCTGGACGTTGGCCGTCAGCAGCCCGACCGGCAGCCCGGCGAAACGTTCCTTCAGGTGCTCGGCCAGCACGATGCCGTCCATGCCCGGCATGTTGTAATCGACGATGGCGGCCACGGGCACCGTGTCGGCGATGACCTGCAACGCCTCCTCCCCGCTGGCGGCGGAGACGATGGTCCAGTCCGGCCGCAGCGACGTGATGACGCTGCCCACCATGTTGCGCGCCAGACGGCTGTCGTCGACGATGAGGATCGTGGTCATGCCGAGGAGTCCGCCCTTAAGAATCCGTTGACGTTATCGCGTATTGATACTCCAACCCGCCGTCCCCGACAAGAAACGCCAAGGCATAGCCCCGATGAACGCCCAGGACAGCCACACCGCAGCTGACGCAAGGGGAAGGCTCAATTCGGAAAGACCGGTCCGCGCGGTGCTGGATACCAACATCCTGGTGGCCTTCGCCCTGTTGAACGGTTCTCCGGCCGCCCGCCGCCAGGACGCCATCCGCCGTTGCGTGGAGCGCGTCCGCGCCGATGGCGGCCTTCTGGGGAGCGAGGCCACCCTGGCGGAGCTGCGCGCCGTGCTGCTGCGCCCGGATTTCGACCACTACAGCCCAGCTCCGGCGCGGGAACGTTTCCTCGATGCCATCGCGGCGGAAATGACCCTGGTCCCGCCCGCCCCGATCGGACGGCTGTGTCGCGACCCGGAGGACGACATGTTCCTGGCCGCCGCGCTGGCCGCCGACGCGGACTGGTTGGTCACGGTGGACCGGCAGTTGCTGTCGGTACGCCGGATCGGCCGTACCCCCGTCCTGCGTCCCGAACGCTTCCTGGAGGCGGTGGCCTGACCGGGCGGAACTGGCCGGGCGAAATCCGATCCCACAGATTCCTCTCGACAAACGGGGGGCTCATCATGGAATAAAAAGGGAACACTTCGCAAACCGCGGGTGAACGGATGAGCGTTCAGCACCTTCTCTTCGATGATCTGCCCGAGACGGAGCGCGCGCGCAAGCCCGCGCGCCGGTCCCGCGCGACCACCATCGCCGCCCCCATGGCCGTCGACGTGGTGCGGGAGGCCGCGCCCGATTCCGCCCGCCCCGCCCGGCCTTCCCCCGTCCTGGCCAGCCTGCCGCTCGCCCCGCCCGCTCCCCCCGCCCCGCCGCCGCCCTTCGATCCGGCGGCGCTGTCGAACCCGGAACTGCGCGCCCTGGTGCAGGCCATCCCCGACCAGCGGCTGGCCTACCTGCTGATCGAGGCCGCGCGCGAATTGAAGCGCCGCGCCCTGCCCGACCGCGCCGAGGACGACGACTCCGGAGAAGCTGTGGTGGAACCGAACCCGCTGCTGCTGCGCGCCGCGCGACAGGTGGTGGGGGAGTTGTCGGGCGAGGATTCCTGACGCCCGTTTCCTAACCCGTTCGCCGTCGCCGGAAGATCACGGAGTTCCGCCGGATTCCCGAGAAAGTTTCCGGGACAAGCAGTACTGATCCATGTCATGATCGGTCCTCGACTGCCGGTTTTGTCCCGCGTTGCACAATAAAGCACCCCGGAGGCGCGGCTGGCAGGAACCGACCCGCAAGCGCTGTCTCCGGGAGGGGGCTTTGGACTGGATCACCTGGTTGCAGGGATGGGGCGATGCCTTCTACCCCTTGGCGTTCTTCTGGGCCTTCTTTGAAGGTGAAACATTTGTAATCTTCGGTGGGATGGGCGCCCATCAAGGAATTTTTAATCTATACTGGCTTGTTGCGGCCGTGTGGAGCGGCAGCTTCCTCGGCGACCAGCTGTGGTTCTGGTTGGGGCGCCGTTGGGGCAACAAGGCGCTGGCCCGCTTCCCCGCCGCCGAGGTGCACAGCGCCCGCGTCCTGCGCTGGCTGGAAACCTACGGGGTCGGCTTCATCCTGGTCTTCCGCTTCCTCTACGGCGTCCGCAACATCGCCTCCGTTGCCGTCGGCACCTCCCGCATGCCGTGGAGCCGCTTCCTCTTTTGGAACTTCATCGCCGCCGGCATCTGGGCGTGGAGCTTCGCCGGGGCGGGCTACATGTTCGGCGAAGCCGCCGCCGCGATCGGTGAGAACGGGCCCAAGGTTCTGCTGCTGATCGCGCTGGTCATCGGCGCGCTGTGGATCACCTTCAAGAGCATCCGCTGGGTCGCCCGGCGCCGGGCCGCCTCCCAGGCCTGACCTGCCACACTGAACCAGAACCCGCCGGGCTTCACGCCCGGCGGGCGATCCACACCGCCGTCAGATCGTCGCTCAGCGGTTGCCGGACGCGCGCGTAGAAGCGTTCCATCATCGGCCGCAAGGGATGCAGCCGATTCTCCGCCAGCGCGTCGCGCACGAATCCGGGAACCGCGTCCCGTCCGATGGGTGGATGCTCCTCCCCCCCGCATTCGATCAGCGCGTCGCTGTAGAGGAACAGGAAGCCGCCGTGCGGCAGCCGATGGCTCTGGTCGGTGTACCGCGCCCGCCGCGAGGCGCCCAGCACCAGCCCGGCCGAATCGAGCAGCCGAAGCTCCGCCCCCACCCCCAGCACCGGGTTCGGCGCGCCCGCCGCCGCGAAGGTCAGCGTGTCGGTCGCCAGATCCAAGATTCCGAAGAAGGCGGTGGCGAACTGGCCGGTGGGCAGCACGTCCTTCAAGGCGCCGTTCAGCTGCGTCAGCCATTGCGAGGGCGCCATGTGCTGCATCGGGAAACGGTCGATCAGCGTGTGGAGGCGGAAAGTGTTGATCGCCGCCGTGATGCCGTGCCCGGCGAAATCGACGATCAGGAAACCGACACGCCGGTCGTCCAGCGGGTAGACGCCCCAAAAATCCCCACCCAGCTCCGACGACGTCTCGAAATGCGCGTCCAGCACCAGGCCGTAGCGCTCGGCCACCGCCGTCAGCCGCCGGCCTTCCGGCAGCAGCGAGTGCTGCATGGCGCGGGCGTGCGACAGTTCGCGCTCCACCCGCGCCCGGAAGCTGGCGAGATCGGTGAACAGCTTGCGCTTTTCCAGCTGGTGACGGACCCGTGCCACGCATTCGCCAGGCTTGATCGGCTTGGAGATGAAGTCGCTGCCCCCGGCGTCGAAGCAGCGGACCTGCTCCTCGTCGCTGTCCAACGCGGTCTGGAACAGCACCGGCAACTCCTCGTGCGTCGCGTTGCGGCGCAGAGTCCGGCACATCTCCAGCCCATCCATCACCGGCATGTCGACGTCGAGCAGCACCAGATCGGGGCGGAAATCGTCCACCGTCCGCAGCCCTTCCGCGCCGTCCCCGGCAAAGGCCACCTCGGTGATGCCGGCGCGGCGGATCACCAAGGCCAGCGACTTGCGGTTGAAGGCGTTGTCGTCGACGATCAACACCCGGCAATCGGCCAGCGACATGGTCATGGAACGGCGCCCGTCAGAGGTCGAAGCGCAGGACGGTGCAGCGTCCGCCATCGGTCACCGTGACGCCGCTGGCCAGCGCGCGCATGAACAGGAAGCCGCGCCCCGACTGCGCCTTGCCGTCGGCCACCGCGACCGGCGCAGCGCTGTCGAAGCCGCCGCCCTGGTCCACCACCGCGACGGCGAGGACCGCCGCGCTCCAGCGGCAGAAGATGTCGATGCGCCGCCGGATGGCCGCCGGGTCACCCAGCCGCTCGCGCAGCAACCGTCCGAACAGGCGGTAGCCGTCCGGCTGGCTCTTGGCCGCGCTGGGGATGCCGAGGTTGCCGTGAACGATGGCGTTGGCGATGGCCTCGTGCAGGCACAGCTCGACGTTGGAGCGGCGCCCGTCCGGAAGCCCGCCGCGCCGCGCCAGCTCGTCGCAGACCAGCACCGCGCATTGCAGGCCGTAAGCCGTGCCGGTGGTCAGCGACAGGTAGAACCCCGGCTCCACCGCCGGCGCGCCCGACCAGTCGTCCCGCAAGGCGGCCGGCTCGTCGCCGCCCTCCCCCAGTTCCACCGTCAGGAACGGGTTGCGGTCGAACGCCTCGCGCAGCCGGTCCTGGTCGGCGCGCTCCAGCAGAAGCGCGTCGGTCCAGGCCGGACCGAAACCGGGAAGCGCGAATCCCGGCAGGGCGAAGCGCTCCGCGACCCGCGACGTCATGTCGGCGGGAACGCTGGCGCGCATCACGCAGAAGGGGCGCGGGGGCGGCGGGACCGGCTGCACAGCGGCCGACTCAGGAATCGATCGTGATGATCTCGCCGATCCGGGCGAGGTCGATGGACCGCCTCACGTCGCCCTGGGCGCCGCGCACCGTCAGCTTGACGTTCCGGCTCTCCGCCTCCTCCTGAAGGATCAGCAGCATGCCGAGACCGGCGGAATCGATGAACTCCAGCCCCGACAGATCGACGACGAAGCCGCGCGCCCGCGTGATCTCCAGCAGGCCGACGATGTCGTGCAGCCGGTCGTGGTCGGTGAATTCCAGCCGGCCCATCAGCCGCACCTCGACCGCGTCCGGCGTGCTGCGCTGTTGAAACTTCATCCTGCCCTCACATATCCGGAACCGCCGCGCCCGATACGGATGCGCGCGTATCCCCTACGCTTTGCCTATGCACAGTAGTGCAAGCGAGCGGCGGCGCTCAAGCATCGTCGCCGGTCCCGCGCCGCCTTTCCGAAACGCATGGAAGGGCGTAGAACGGAAAAAACGGCCCTGACGCCGCATCCGGACACCTTTATAAAACACCATGGCATGATACGGACCGGCATGAACAGGATCGCGCGAGCATGGCGGCGGGTGCCGACGGTCTCGGCCAAGTTCCTGCTGATCCTTGTTCCCAGCCTTGTCCTGACCGTCTCCCTGCTGTCCGCTGTGGTCTTCCTCGACCGTCATCGCGACTTGCAAGCCGCCTTGAAAGACCGGATCGCCGCCATTGCCGACAGCAACGCGGCGGCACTGTCGGCCGGCCCATGGCCTCTCGACGACACCGCCATCCGCAGCCTCGTCCAAGCCATCGCCGCCAACCGCGACCTCGTCTGCGTCGCGCTGTCCGACGCCCGGACCGGCCGCCGGATCGCGTGGCCCGGCCCGGACTGCCCGCCCGATGCCGATCCCGGCACCAGCACTGTGCTGCGGCCGATCGGGACGGCGGACGCCAGGGGCGGCACCCTCACCCTGCGCTACAGCCAGGACTCCGTGCGCCGGGAATGGAGTCTGGAGATGGCGAACGCCGCCGTCCTGCTGTTGCTGACGCTGGCCGGCGCCGTTGCGGCGGCGCTGGCGGCGTTGCGGCTGGCCGTCGGCCGCCCCCTGCACCGGCTGGCCGCCGCGATCCGGGATGCGGAACGGGGACAGGGCCACCCGGTGGACTGGTTCTCCGCCGACGAGATGGGCCGGGTGATTCTGGCCCACAACGCCACGCTGGCAAGGCTGGAAGAAGAACAGGCGGCGCTCTGCCAAGGGGTCATCGCCCAGCAGGAGCTGGCGCATGAGCGCAACATCCTCCAGATCACGCTCGACAACACCGACCAGGGAATCATCAAGGTGGACCGCGCCCTGCGGGTCGTCATGTCCAACCGCCGCGCCGCCGAATTCCTCGACCTGCCCCCGGAGTTCCTTTCCACCAACCCGTCCTTCCCCGCCATCGTCGACCGGCAGCGTGGCCGGGGCGAGTTCGACGACATGGGCGACGACCCTGACCTCCATCTCGACCGGACGGAGGGCGGGTTCGAGCGGCCCTTCACCTTCAAGCGCCGCCGCCCCGACGGCCGCATCGTCGAGCTGCGCACCAACCCGCTGCCCGAGGGTGGTTTCGTCCGAACCTTCACCGACGTGACGGTCGAGGCCCGCTCCGCCGAGGAGATCTTCCACGCCATGCAGGCGCTGGAGACCGCCTACGCCGAGCTGAAGGAAACCCAGGACCATCTGGTGCAGGCGGAGAAGATGGCCTCGCTGGCGCTTCTGGTGGCCGGCGTCGCGCACGAGATCAACACCCCCGTCGGCATCGCCTTCGGCTGCGCCAGCCACCTGTCCGGCCGCACGAAGGCGCTGGGCGACGCCTTCGAAGCCGGGACGATGAAGAGATCCGACCTGACCGCCTACGTCGCGGCGGCCGGCGAATCCTCCCGCCTGATCCAGCAGAACCTGACCCGCGCCGCCGAGTTGATCCAAAGCTTCAAGCGCGTCGCCGTCGACCAGACCAGCGAGGAGCGGCGGCGCTTCGACCTGCTGGCCTATCTGGAGGAGATCGTCACCTCCCTGGGTCCGACCCTGCGCAAGACGCCGCACCGCGTCGCCATCGCCTGCTCCCCCGGCATCGTGCTGGACAGCTTCCCCGGCGCTCTCAGCCAGGTGGTGACCAACCTCGTGATGAACGCGCTGACCCACGCCTTTCCCGATGGGACGGGCCGCATGGTGGAGGGCCACATGGTGATCGACGTGGACGATCCGGGAGACGGCGAGGTGATCGTCCGCTTCTCCGACGACGGCGTCGGCATCCCGGAGGAGCACCGCTCCCGCGTCTTCGAGCCCTTCTTCACCACAAGGCGCGGGACGGGCGGCAGCGGGCTGGGGCTGCACATCGTCTTCAACCTCGCGACCCGGACGCTGGGCGGGCGGATCTCGGTTGACAGCACGCCCGGCGATGGAACTACGTTCACGCTCCGCATTCCCAAGACGGCGTCCGACGCGGCGTCCGAGGGGCCGAAGATCGAAGCGTGCGGCGTGGAGACCGAACCAGCATGAGCACGGGTGCGCTCGCCGAACCCCTCTTCGACGACGACATTCTGTTCGCGGCGGAGGACGACGCCACGACCGCCCCGGACGGCGCGGAGCCGCCGCCCTGGACCGTGCTGGTGGTGGATGACGAGCCCGACGTCCACGCGATGACCGCCCTGCTGCTGGCCGACGTGACCTTCCAGGGGCGGAGGCTGGCCCTGATCGGCGGCGTCTCGGCGTCGGACGCGCGGGCGATCCTGGAAACCCGCCGCGATGTCGCCGTGCTGCTGCTCGACGTGATGATGGAGGAGGAGGATTCCGGCCTCAAGCTGGTGCGCTGGATCCGCGACGAGCTGGGCAACCGCGACCTCCGCATCATCCTGCGCACCGGCGAGCCGGGGCAGGCGCCGCAGCGCGACGTGATCGTCGATTACGACATCAACGACTACAAGCCCAAGGCCGATTTGTCGGCGGAGGGGCTGTTCACCGCCGTCATCGCCGCGCTACGCGCCTTCGCCCAGATCCAGTCCATCGAAACCCGCGTCGCCGAGCGGACCCGCGAGCTGAGCGAGAGCCGCGCGCAGATCAACGCCATGCTGGAGGCCAGCCCGGTCGGCGTCTGCGCCTACGACGCGGACGGCGCCATCGTGCGGACCAACCAGCGCTTGGCCGAGTTGCTGGGCGTTCCGAAGGAGCGACTGGCCGGCGCCGCCGTCGCCACGCTGTTCGCCGCCACGGAGCCCCCCGCCCCCGGTGGGCTGTTCGACCGCTCCCCGGTCCGCGACGCCGAGGTGACGCTGCGCCACGCCGACGGATCGACGATCTGGGCCTCGATGTCGGTCGATCCCGCCACGCTCGACGGGCGGGAGGTCCGGCTGTGCTGGTTC
Source organism: Azospirillum doebereinerae (assembly GCF_003989665.1). GTDB lineage: Bacteria > Pseudomonadota > Alphaproteobacteria > Azospirillales > Azospirillaceae > Azospirillum > Azospirillum doebereinerae. The sequence goes on from NZ_RZIJ01000002.1 coordinate 313,483, forward strand.
TACGACATCACCCGGCGCAAACTGGTCGAACAGCGGATCGACGCCGCCAGGGAACAGGCGGAGTTGGCGAACCAAGCCAAATCCGCCTTCCTCGCCACCATGAGCCACGAGATCCGCACGCCGATGAACGGCGTGATCGGCATGCTGGGCCTGCTGGAGCGCAGCGAGCTGACCGCCCAGCAGCGCGCCACCACGGCGACCATGCGGGAATCGGCAGCATCCCTGCTGCGGATCATCGACGACATCCTCGACGTCTCGAAGATCGAGGCCGGCAAGATGGACATCGAGCGGGTGGCCCTGTCCGTCGCCGCGCTGGTGGAAGGGGTGGCGGACACCCTCGCCCCCGCCGCCCGCGCCAAGGGCCTCGCGCTGCTGACCTACGTCGATCCCGCCATCCCGCCGGTCCTGTTCGGCGACCCGGTGCGGCTGCGGCAGATCCTGTTCAACCTCGCCGGCAACGCCGTCAAGTTCACCGAGACCGGGCGCGTCGTGCTGCGCGCCGCGCTGGGCGACATGCGGGACGGGACGGCCGCCCTGCGGATCGAGGTCGCCGACACCGGCATCGGCATCCCGGACCAGGCGCGGCGCCGGCTGTTCCAGCCCTTCACCCAGGCGGAAAGCTCCACCAGCCGGCGTTACGGCGGGACCGGGCTGGGGCTGTCGATCAGCCGGCGGCTGGCCGCGCTGATGGACGGGGAGATCGGGATGGAGAGCAAGCCCGGTGTCGGCTCCACCTTCTGGCTGGCGTTGCCGCTCGGCCGATCCGCTCCTGTGGACCCCGCCATCGTGGAGGAGGCGCCCGGCGGCATCGACCTCGGCGGGTTGACCGTGCTGCTGGCCATTCCCGACGACACCGAGCGCAGCTTTCTCGGCTGCTATCTGGAGGCCGCCGGCGCCCGCGTCCTTCCCATCGCCACGGCTGAGGAGTTGGCGATCCAGGCCCGCGCCGTGCGGGAGGCCGGCGGCGTGGCGGTCGTGGACGAGGGTTTCCACGGTCCCGGCGTCGTGGAACTGGACGGACGCCCCGGCGAAACCCGGCAGCCCCCCGTTCTCCTGCTGCACGGAACCGACAGCGAGCGGCGCGGCGACCGCGCGGTGACGCTGGCACGGCCGGTGCGACGTCTCTCGCTGCTGCGCGCCGTCGTCGCGGCCGCCGCCGGGCGGACCCTGCCTCCCGTCACCGCGCCATGCCTTCCCGACGCGGAACCCGTCTCGACGTTTCCCGCCACCGGACGCTGCGCCGCCGCCCCCGTCCCCTGCACACCGCTGACGCCGAGCGTCGACGAGGCGCTGGCGCAAGGCCGCCTGATCCTGGTCGCCGAGGACAACCCGGTGAACCGCAAGGTCCTGCTGATGCAGTTGCACTCCCTGGGCTACGCGGCGGAGATGACCGACGGCGGCGCCGAGGCGCTGGCTGCGTGGCGGGGACCGCGCCGCTACGCCCTGCTGCTGACCGACGTGCGGATGCCGGAGATGGATGGCTTCGAGCTGACCCGCCGCATCCGCGCCGCCGAATCGGAGGGCGCCGGCCCCACCGGTTCCCGGCGTCTTCCCATCGTCGCCGTCACCGCCAACGCCAGCCCGGCCGACATCGAAAGCTACCGCGCCGCCGACATGGACGACGTTCTGAGCAAGCCGCTCGACCTGCCGCAACTGGCGGCGGCCCTGTCGCGCTGGCTGCCGTCCACGCCGCCGCGCGCTCCCAGCCCCTGCCTTCCCCGCCCGGTCGCCGATCCGGCCCAGATGCCCCCCATCGAACGGGCCACGCTGCACGCGCTGTGCGGCGGCGACGCGGCGCTGATCGCCGAATTGCTGAACGATTTCATCGGCAGCAGCCGGGAAATTCTCGCCGGCCTCGCCGCCGCGACGGCGGCGGGCGACCTCGACCGCCTGCGGGCGGGCGCCCACAACATGAAAGGCGCCGCGCTCAACGCCGGGGCCACGCCGCTGGCCGAGGCCGCGCGGGCGCTCGAACACGCGACGGCGGACGGTACGCCCTGGCCCCGGCTGGCCGAACTGGCGGCGGGGGTGCGCGACGCCTTCGGCGCGGTCGAACGCTTCGTGGCCGCCCCCCGCGTGGACAGACCATGACCGGCAACGCCCCTTCCCTCACCCGCCGCGACGCCCTGACCCTGATGCTGGGGAGCGCCGCCGCCGCCGTTGCAAGGCCGGCCGATGCGCAGGAGGGCCCCCCGGCCCCGCCTCCCGCCGTGCCCAAGCTTGGCGAGGAGCTGACCCCCTTCGGCGCGGTCCGCGCCGGCAACGGCACCCGCGCCATTCCGCCCTGGACCGGCGGGCTGACGACCGCGCCCAAGGGCTATGTTCCCGGCCGCCACAGCCCCGACCCGTATCTGGAGGACGGGCGCTGGTTCACCGTGGGGCCAGGCGACGTGGAGCGCTACAAGGTCCGTCTGTCCGCCGGCCTCCAGGCGTTGCTGGCGAAGTTTCCGGACAGCTTCGAGGTCCCGGTCTTCCCCTGCCGCCGCAGCGCCGCCGCCCCCCAGGCCGTCTACGACGCCAGCATCGAGAACGCGGGACGCGCCACGCTGGGCGGCAACGGGCTGGTGCTGGGCGGCGCCAGGATCGGCGTGCCTTTCCCCATCCCGGCCAACGGCGTCCAGGCGATGTGGAACCACGTGCTGCGCTGGCGCGGCACGAATTTCACCCGCACCGGCCAGACCATCCTGCCCGGCGGCGAGGGCGGCATGGCCGGCCGGCTGTACCGCGAGGACGTCTCCCTTCCCTACGCGGCCGGCGTGGACGGCGGCCCGCCCCTGCTCTACCGCCGGACCACCCTGACGCCCAAGGAGGAGGCCGGCACCGTTCTGCTAACCCGCGCGACGCTGAACCCGATCCAGTCGGGCTTCCGCGCCTGGGCGCGCATGGGCGAGCGGGGCCGCGTCGTGCCCGCGCCCGATTTCCTCTACGAGACGCCGGACCCGGCCAGCGGCGGCATCTGCACCGCCGACATGCTCGACATGTTCAGCGGCCCGCTCGACCGCTTCGACTTCACGCTGGTGTCGCGGCGCGAGATGTACGCGCCCTACAACGCCTACCGCCTGAACACGCCCAACCTCGCGCCGGCCGACTTCCTGTGGCGGGGCCACCCGAGCCCCCAATTCCTGCGCTACGAGATGCACCGGGTGTGGATCGTCGACGCCCGGCTGAAGCCGAACTTCCAGCACAGCCTGCCCGACCGCACCTACTACCTGGACGAGGATTCCTGGCAGATCGTCATGGCCGAGCATTACAACGGCAAGGGCGACCTGCTGCGCTACGCCGAGGCGCACAACGTCGCCCACTGGCAGGTCCCGGCCTTCCTGCCGGCGGCCGAATTCGTCTACGACCTGACGGCCGACCGCTACGTCGTGCGCGGCATCGACAACGCGCTGGGGCCGCCAATCTTCGACAAGCCTTTGAAGCCGGAAGAGTTCACGCCGGAATCGCTGACGCGCCGGGGCCGGCGGGGCTGACGCCCCGATTCGCTCAGACCCCTTGCGCGACCAGACGCTTGGTCCGGCGGTTCATCAGCCACCACGCGCCGCGCGAGGCGAGCATGCGCAGACGCGAGTGCGGCTTCAGCCCGCAGGCCTTGAACACCATGGAGATGGCGCGGTCGATGTGCTTGGGCCGGAACCGGCCGTAGGCCCGCCGCGTGTAGGCGGCGTTGTAATGCTTGTGGTCGTAGACCGCATCGGCTGGGGCGTTGGCCGCATAATAGGCGTAGGCCAACTCGTCGTCCTCGGACTCGCCGATGCGCGACAGCGCGACCTTCAGGCGCTGGAACCGGGTCAGCCCTTCCAGCTCCAGGTACTTCTTGTTGAAGGTGTAGAAGATCTTGTAGTGGCGCAGCTCGTCGGCCGAGATGTGGCGGCAGATCTCCTTCAGCACCGGCTCGTCGGTGGAGTCGCCGATGGCGGCGTAGTAGGAGCTGGTGCCGGTCTCGACGATGCAGCGCGCCACCATCTCGCCGCTGCGCGACCCGCGCACCGAGGCGTCGATGTCGATGGGGACCTTGTAGCCGGCCCGGAAGCGGGCGACGGCACCCTGGAAATCGAAGGTGGGATCGACCAGCTCGGCCCAGCGCCCGAGCGCCTCGCCATGCTGCACCTCCTCGATCGCCCAGGCATGGGCGACGGCCTTGAACGCCTCGTCGTCGTGGAAGACGTTGCAGAGATAGGCCGTGTAGTCGTGGGCGTTGAACTCAACCAGGGCCGCCGCCTTGATCAGCGGGATGATGTCCGGATCGATCTTGCTGCGGTCGAAGTGATCCCAGGGAAGCTCGTCGATCCGCCAATGCATCCGGGTCATGGTCCGCCTCTGTTGTGCCGCGTGCTGCCGGCGAAGGTGCTCACCGAAGCGGAAGCGTTGCCGCCCCCGCGTCCAGCGTTTGAATGTAGGCGATGTTCATCGTGTTGCAACGGAAACGGGCGGCTCGGATGAACCGAACCGCCCGTCAACCTGACAAGCCTGCCGCCATGCGCTCAGTGAGCGGCGGAGGACGTCCCGATGGCGTCCAGCTTGGCCCGCGCGACGGCGAGCTTCGCCTCGATGGCGGCCTTTTCCGCGTCGGACTTGGAGTCGTCCGAATCCTCGGAGAGATCCTTGATCGACTTCTCGACCGACGCGCGGTCGAGATCGGTCAGCGCCACCGCTTCCTCGGCCAGGACGGTGCAACGGGTCTCGGTCACCTCGGCGAAACCGCCGGCGACGAAGACGCGGTCGACGATGCGCTCGCCCTCGTAGACGTCGATGACGCCCGGACGCAACGTCGAGATCAGCGGCGAATGGCCGGCGAGCACGCCGAAATCGCCTTCCGTACCCGGCACCACGACCATGTCCACCGGCAGCGACTTCAGCAGCTTTTCCGGCGAGACCAGCTCGAATTCGACTTTATCGGCCATGGGTTTCCTGGTGCCTCTTCGTAAGAACCCTCTCCCCTCTTGCGAGGGGAGAGGGTGAACCATGCGTCAGCGAAGATCGGAGGCCGGTCAGGCCGCCAGCTTCTTGGCCTTGGCGATCGCCTCGTCGATGGTGCCGACCATGTAGAAGGCGGCTTCCGGCAGGTGATCGTAGTCGCCGTTCACGATGCCCTTGAAGCCCTTGATGGTCTCTTCCAGGCTGACCAGCACACCCGGCGTGCCGGTGAACACCTCGGCGACGTGGAAGGGCTGCGACAGGAAGCGCTGGATCTTGCGGGCGCGGGCCACGACCAGCTTGTCCTCTTCCGACAGCTCGTCCATGCCCAGAATGGCGATGATGTCCTGCAGCGACTTGTAGGTCTGCAGAACCTTCTGGACCGAACGGGCGACTTGGTAGTGGTCTTCACCGACGACGCGCGGGTCGAGGATGCGGCTGGTCGAGTCGAGCGGATCCACGGCCGGGAAGATGGCCATTTCCGCGATCGAGCGCGACAGCACCGTGGTGGCGTCCAGGTGGGCGAAGGAGGCGGCCGGGGCCGGATCGGTCAGATCGTCGGCGGGCACGTAAATGGCCTGCACCGAGGTGATCGAACCCTTCTTCGTCGAGGTGATGCGCTCCTGCAGGGCGCCCATGTCGGTGCCCAGCGTCGGCTGGTAACCCACCGCCGACGGGATGCGGCCCAGCAGAGCCGACACTTCCGAGCCGGCCTGGGTGAAGCGGAAGATGTTGTCCACGAAGAACAGCACGTCCTGGCCTTCCTCGTCTCGGAAGTATTCCGCGAGCGTCAGGCCGCTCAGCGCGACGCGGGCGCGGGCGCCCGGCGGCTCGTTCATCTGGCCGTACACCAGCGCCACCTTGGAACCCGGACCGTCGAGCTTGATGACGCCCGACTCGATCATCTCGTGGTAGAGATCGTTGCCCTCACGGGTGCGCTCGCCGACGCCGGCGAACACCGACACGCCGCCGTGCGCCTTCGCGACGTTGTTGATCAGTTCCATGATGGTCACGGTCTTGCCGACGCCGGCGCCGCCGAACAGGCCGATCTTGCCGCCCTTGGCGTAGGGAGCCAGAAGGTCGATGACCTTGATGCCGGTGATCAGCACTTCGGCGTCCGTCGACTGGTCGACGAAGTCCGGGGCCGAACGGTGGATCGGCAGCGAGCGGGCGGCGTTGACGGCACCGCGCTCGTCGATCGGATCGCCGATGACGTTGATGATGCGGCCTAGCGTCTCCGGGCCGACCGGCACGGTGATCGGGTTGCCGGTGTCCAGGACTTCCGAGCCACGCACCAGACCGTCGGTGCTGTCCATGGCGATGGTGCGGACCGTGCTCTCGCCCAGGTGCTGCGCCACTTCCAGGACGAGGGTCTTGCCGTCGTTCTGGGTGTGCAGCGCGTTCAGGATCGACGGCAGGACGCCGTCGAACTGCACGTCGACGACGGCGCCGGTAACCTGCGTGATCTTGCCGACGGAATTGGTGCTGGCCATGGAGTAAAGCTCCCTAGGAACTCGGTAAGTGTCGGTGTGCCGTCGCCGGCCGATTGCGTGTCGTCGCCGCCTTTACAGGGCCTCGGCACCGGAGATGATCTCGATCAGCTCCTTGGTGATGTAGGCCTGGCGCGTCCGGTTGTAGGTGATCGTCAGCTTGTTGATCATGTCGCCGGCGTTGCGCGTCGCGTTGTCCATCGCGGTCATCCGGGCGCCCTGCTCGGACGCCGCGCTCTCCAAGAGCGCGCGGTAGATCTGGATCGACAGGTTGCGCGGCAGCAGTTCGGCGAGGATCTGCTCCTCGTCGGGCTCGAACTCGTAGATCGCCTTGGCTTCGTCCGTCGCGGCGGGGGCGGCGTCGGCCGCGACCGGAACCGCGAAGGGGATCAGCTGCTGGACGGTCACGATCTGCGAGATCGCCGACTTGAACTTGTTGAAGACGACCGAGCAGACGTCGAACTCGCCGGCGTCGAACATCGCCAGCACCTTCTTCGCCACCATGTCGGCGTCGGCGAAGGAGAGACGGCGGCGACCGACGTCCTCGTAGCTCTCGACGATCAGCGAGGCGTAGTCGCGGCGCAGCTGGTCGCGGCCCTTGCGGCCCACGGTCAGCACCTTCACGGTCTTGCCCTCGCCCTGGAGGCGGGCGATCTGGCGCTTGGCCTCGCGGACGATGGAGCCGTTGAAGGCGCCGCACAGACCGCGATCGGAGCTGACGACGACCAGCAGGTGCACCTGGTCGGCGCCCGTCCCGGTCATCAGCTTCGGCCCGTTGCCACTGTCCTGCACGTTGGAGGCCAGCGACGACAGCATGCGGCCCATACGCTCCGCGTAGGGACCGCCGGCTTCCGCCTGCTCCTGCGCGCGGCGCAGCTTGGAGGCCGCGACCATCTTCATGGCCGAGGTGATCTTGCGCGTCGACTGGACGCTCGCGATCCGGTTTTTTAGGTCCTTGAGGTTAGGCATGCCGGCCCTTCAATTCCGCTCGAGGTCGTTCCGTGCCCGTCTTCCGTGACGGCGGGGGGCGGTCGCCCGCCCCCGCGCACGGTCGGTCAGGCGAAGACCTTGGAGAAGCTGTCGAGGAAGGCCTTCAGCTTTTCCTCGGTCGCCGACGTGATCTGCTTGTCGGTGCGGATCGCCGCCAGGATGTCCGCGCCCTTGGCGCGGATTTCCGACAGGAACTTCGCCTCGAAGCGGTTGACGTCCTCGACCTTGATCGCGTCCAGGTAGCCCTTCACGCCGGAGAAGATCGAGACGACCTGCTCCTCGACGGGCAGCGGCTGGAACTGGCCCTGCTTCAGCAGCTCGGTCAGACGGGCGCCACGGGCCAGCAGGCGCTGGGTCGAGGCGTCGAGGTCGGAGGCGAACTGCGCGAAGGCGGCCATCTCGCGGTACTGCGCGAGTTCCATCTTGATGGTGCCGGCGACCTGCTTCATCGCCTTGATCTGGGCGGCGGAGCCGACGCGGCTCACCGACAGACCGACGTTGATGGCGGGGCGGATGCCACGATAGAACAGGCCGGTTTCCAGGAAGATCTGGCCGTCGGTGATCGAAATCACGTTGGTCGGGATGTACGCCGACACGTCGCCGGCCTGCGTCTCGATGACCGGCAGCGCGGTCAGCGAGCCGTTGCCGTGGGCGTCGCCCATCTTGGCGGCGCGCTCGAGCAGGCGCGAGTGGAGGTAGAACACGTCGCCGGGGTAGGCTTCGCGGCCGGGCGGACGACGGAGCAGCAGCGACATCTGGCGGTAGGCGACGGCCTGCTTGGACAGATCGTCGTACACGATCAGGGCGTGCATGCCGTTGTCGCGGAAGTACTCGCCCATCGTGCAGCCGGTGTAGGGCGCGAGGAACTGCAGCGGAGCCGGTTCCGAGGCCGTGGCGGCGACGACGATGGAGTATTCCATGGCGCCGGCGTCTTCCAGGGTCTTGACGATCTGGGCGACGGTCGAACGCTTCTGGCCGATGGCGACGTAGATACAGTAGAGCTTCTTGCTCTCGTCGTCGCCCTGGTTGATCGGCTTCTGGTTCAGGAAGGTGTCGATGACGACGGCGGTCTTGCCGGTCTGGCGATCGCCGATGATCAGCTCTCGCTGGCCGCGCCCGATCGGAACCAAGCTGTCGACGGCCTTCAGGCCGGTCTGCATCGGCTCGTGCACCGACTTGCGCGGAATGATGCCGGGGGCCTTCACTTCCACGCGGGTGCGGGTCACGTCGACCAGCGGGCCCTTGCCGTCGATCGGGTTGCCCAGACCGTCGACCACGCGGCCCAGCAGGCCGCGGCCGACGGGGACGTCCACGATGGTGCCGGTGCGCTTGACGGTGTCGCCTTCCTTGATGCCGCGGTCGTCGCCGAAGATCACGATGCCGACGTTGTCGGTCTCGAGGTTCAGCGCCATGCCCTGCAGGCCACCGGGGAACTCGACCATCTCGCCGGCGCGAACGTTGTCCAGGCCGTGCACGCGGGCGACGCCGTCGCCCACCGACAGAACCTGACCGACTTCGGCGACATCCGCCTCGGTACCGAAATTCGCGATCTGCTGCTTGAGGATCGCAGAGATTTCTGCGGCGCGGATATCCATCAGACTGACCCCCCTGAGGCCTTCATGGCGAGTTGCAACTTGTTCAGCTTCGTGCGCACGGAGGTATCGACCATGCGCGAGCCGAACTTGACGATCATGCCGCCGATCAACTCGGGATCGACGGAGGTGTTCACCAGCACCTTGGAACCGATGGACGCCTTGAGCGTGTCGATCACGGCGTTGCGCTGGGCGTCGCTCAGCGGCTGGGCCGAGGTGACCTGGGCGGTGACCTCGCCGCGGCGCCGGGCCAGCTCGGCCAGGAAGCCGTCGATCATGCCGTCGATCGAGAAGAGGCGGCGATTCGCCGCCACCAGCCCGATGAAGCGCTTGGTCAGATCGGACAGGCCGGCGCTGTCCAGGACAGCGGCCATCGCGCGGGCCTGATCGGCACGGCTGATCACGGGGCTGCGGACGAGGCGACGCAGGTCAGCGCTCTCGGCCAGGATCTGCTTCAGCGTGGACAGATCGCTCGCGACCGTGTCCAACGCCTGGTTTTCGTCCGCAAGCTCGAACAGCGCGGTGGAGTAGCGCGCGGCGAGTTCGGAAACGCCTGTTCCTTCGGATGCCACCTGATCCCTCGAATTGAGTTCGGTAGACGGTGAATTCAGCGGCCCTAGAGGGTGTCAACCCGAGGCACAAACACCCCGGCCGCGAAAGCGAGCGGTCCAATATCACAGGAATTGCCCCCACGCAACCGGGTCTGGACAATTTGCGTGCGGCGTTTTGAGCAACTGCGGAATCATCGGTCCGCGCAATGTTCAATCCGCGCGGGCCGATGGACCCGGCTGTGACTTCCACGGGCACACGGGACGCGCTTAATTGGCGATTAACCATTCCGGCGCAGGGTCGCTTCAGACCGCGTTATCAAGAGCCGCTTCTTCGGTTCGCCTCCCTTCGGGTCACCGAGACGAAAGGCCCCCGCCCCCATGACCGCCACCGCCGCCGCGACCGCCACCGTGCTTGCCTTCTCCAGCGCCCGCTTCACGCCGGACGACCTCGCCACCTTCGAGACCATCGCCGAACCCAAGCTGCGGGACGGCCATTGGGCCGGAGTCGTCCGCGAGTCGGGGCGCGAGCACGACCGCCTGCTGGTGCTGCTGCCCGAGGTCGACCGCCCGGTCTTCCGCTTCGAGCGCGACGGGCGCGGGCGCTACACCCTGTCCTTCCACGACCGGTCCGGCTGGTACGGCATCGGGGCCGGCGGCAGCGCCGCGGAATGCCTGTCGATCTGGCGCGCACGGCCGCGCACGGCCGCGCCGTTTCCGGTGCTGTAGATCCTTAACAATACGAATCGCGCGGCTCAGCGGTAGACGCCGACCGCCAGCGTGTAGGGTTTTCCGTTCAGGACCAGGCGGCGCGCGTGCATCGTCTTCCGGGCGATCTGCCCCGACAGCGGGTCGAGCCACCGATAGGTCACGTCGGCGCGGCCCTGCCGCTCGACTCCGTCCAGCGCCTCGCGCATGAAGGGCTTGCCGTCCGCATCGCGCAGATCGGTCAGGTTGCTCCCGTTCAGCGAGGGCGTCCAGCCATGCGCCACCATCACCCCGTCGCGGTCCAGAAGCATCGGGTAGAGGTCGCGGTCGATGAAGCCGCCCTCATGGTCGGCGAAGACCCCAGGGGCGGCGCCCACGCCGTTCCGGTTCAGGTAGCGCTCCGCCCGGTCCAGCATCGCCCCGGCCTCCGCGTCGGTGCCGCGCGTGCGCGCCGGCGCGCCGGCGGTCAGCGCGATCACCAGCAGAAGCAGCAGGACCGGGATGACCGTCAGCAGCGTGTGGCGGTGAAGACGGCCGTTCAGTCTGTGCATGAGACATTCCGGATGGACAAGCGGCGCCGTAAGCATGGGCATCGTGGTAGTACCGCAGACGGCACGGCGCAATGGACCAATCGTCACAGGTGCCATGCCAAAGCAACACCCGCGATTTGCCATAACGCCGTCCCCGCCTCTCCTTGGCCTTTACAGGAAGCTGTAGGGATCGACGTCGATCTGCACGCGGATCGACGGCGGAATCTCGACCCGACTCAACCAATCCGCGATCAAGGGTTGCACTTGCGTGGCGCGCGGGGCTTTCAGCAGCAACCGGCGGCGGTGCCGGCCGCGCAGCAGTGCCAGCGGCGCCGGGGCCGGTCCCAGCACATGCACCGTCTCGCCGCGCGGCGCCGCGCGGCCGAGCGCCATCGCCACCCGATCCACCAGCGTCGGATCCTCGCCGGACACGATGAGCGCCGCCAGCCGGCCGAAGGGCGGCATGCCGGCCTCCTGCCGCATCTCCGCCTCCAGTTGGTAGAAGCCGTCGCGGTCGCCCGCCGCCAGCGCCTGCATCACCGGATGCTCGGGCATGAAGGTTTGCAGCATCACCCGTCCCGGCCGCTCGCCGCGCCCGGCCCGCCCCGCCACTTGGTGAAGCAGCTGGTAGGTCCGCTCGGCCGCGCGCAGGTCGCCGCCGTTCAGGCCGAGGTCGGCATCGACCACCCCGACCAGCGTCAGCATCGGAAAATGGTGGCCCTTCGCCATCACCTGGGTGCCGATGACGATGTCCAGCTCGTGGTCGCCGATCTTGCGGACCATCTCCTGGATCGCGCGCGGACCGAACAGCGTGTCGGACGCCATGATGGCGGCGCGGGCGTCGGGGTAAAGCTCCGCCACCTCCTCGGCGATGCGCTCCACGCCGGGGCCGCAGGCCGCCATGGTGCCCTCCTCCCCGCAACTCGGGCAGCTCGGCGGCAAGGGCTGTTGCAGACCGCAATGGTGACATTGGAGCTTGCGGGCCAGCCGGTGCTCGACCAGCCACGCGGTGCAGTTCGGGCATTGCATGCGGTGGCCGCAGGCCCGGCACAGCGTCAGCGGGGCGTAGCCACGCCGGTTCAGGAACAGCATCGCCTGCTCGCCGCCGGCCAGCGTCTCGGTCAGCGCCTTGCGCACGCTGGGCGCCAGCCAGTGTCGGGCGGGCGGGCGGTCGCGCCGCAAATCGATCAGATCGATGTCGGGCAGCACGGCGCCGCCGTGGCGCGACGGCAGCTCGATGCGGGCGTAGCGGTGGCTGTCGGCGTTGACCTTGGTCTCCAGCGAAGGCGTCGCCGAGACCAGCACGATGGGCAAGCCCCCCAGATGCGCCCGCGCGACGGCCATGTCGCGGGCGTGGTAGATGGCCCCCTCCTCCTGCTTGTAGGCGGAGTCGTGCTCCTCGTCGACGACGATCACCCCGAGGTCGGGATAGGGCAGGAACAGCGCGGAGCGGGCGCCGACCACCACCGGCACCTCGCCCTTGGCGATGGCGCGCCACGTGTCGCGGCGCTGCGCCCCGGTCAGCTCCGAATGCCATTCGGCGGGTGGCGCGCCGAAGCGCTTGGCAAAGCGGTCGAGCCACTGCGCCGACAGCGCGATCTCCGGCAGCAGCACCAGCGCCTGCTTGCCCTGCTTCAGCGCGGTGGCGATCGCCTCGTAATAAACCTCGGTCTTGCCCGACCCGGTCACCCCGTCGAGCAGCACGGTCGAATAGCCGCCGGTGCCGACGCGGGCGCGCAGGTCCTCGGCCGCCGCCTCCTGGTTGGCCGACAGGGAGGGGCCGGGGCGCGCCCAGTCGGGCGGGCGGCCCAGCGTCGTCGGCTCCAGCAACACCGGTTCCAGCAGCCCGGCCTCGGCCAGACCGCGCACCACGGTGACGCCGCAGCCGGCCTCCTCGGCCAGTTCGCCCGGCGTGCGCGGCGGCCCGCCCGCCAGCGTGTCGTCGAGCAGGGCCAGCACGCGCTTGCGCGGGTCGGTCATCTTGAAGCCGGGCGGCGGCTCGGCGTCGGCTTTGCGCAGGTAAGCCAGCGTCGGCTTGGGCGGCTCCAGCGCCGAGGGCACGCTCATCGCCATGCGCAGGACGGATCCGGGCAGCGTCATCGTGTAGGCGGCCACCCACTCGATGAAGCGGCGGCCGACCTCGGTCATCGGCGGCACATCGAAGCGGCGGACCACGGCCTTCAGCCGGCCGCTCTCGACCGTCCCGGCCCCCGGCCCCCAGACCACGCCGATGACACGGCGCGGCCCCAGCGGCACCTCGACGACGTCGCCGGGGACGAGCGCCATGCCGTCGGGCACGCGGTAATCGTAGGCTTCGCGCAGCGGCAGCGGCAACAGCACCGCGACGCGCGCCTCGGCCCCCAGAAGATCACCCTGGAGGGCCGGGCCGGAACTGGCGGAAGGCTCACGCATCGGCTAGAGTGGTCCCATGCCCCGGTCGCCGGGCGGGACGGCCCGCCGGTGTGGTGCCGGTGCGGCCGGTCCCGGTTCTTTCAGCCACGCCTCTTTCAGCCACGCATGGACCCTTTGTCATGAAGTTCTTCGTCGACACCGCCGACATCACCGAGATCCGCGATCTGGCCGATTCCGGTTTGCTGGACGGTGTTACCACCAACCCCTCCCTGATCGCCAAGAGCGGCCGCAACTTCCTCGACCTCGTGGCCGAGATCTGCGACGTGGTCGACGGCCCGGTCAGCGCCGAGGTGGCTTCCACCGACTTCGACACCATGCTCGCCGAAGGGCTGAAGATCGCCAAGATCTCTCCGCGCGTCGCGGTGAAGGTGCCACTGACCCCCGCCGGGCTCAAGGTCTGCAAGGCCCTGTCGTCCGAAGGGACGATGGTCAACGTCACGCTGTGCTTCTCCCCCGCCCAGGCCATCCTCGCCGCCAAGGCCGGCGCGACCTTCGTGTCGCCCTTCGTCGGCCGGCTGGACGACATCGGGCAGGAGGGGATGGGCATCATCTCCGACATCTGCGAGATCTACGCGAACTACGACTATTTCAAGACCGAGGTGCTGGTCGCCTCGGTCCGCAGCCCGATGCACATCGTCAACGCCGCCCGCATCGGCGCCCATGTCGTCACCGCGCCGACCTCGGTGCTCAAGCAGCTCTTCAACCATCCGCTGACCGACAAGGGCCTCGCCCAGTTCGTCCAGGATTGGAAGAAGACCGGCCAGTCCATCCTCTGACGCGCCCGTCCAGGGGAGGATGACGCGATGGGCCGCGAGACCGGACACCCCCAACGACCGACGCCGACGCTCTCCCCGGAGGACGTCTGCGCGTATCTGCGGAACCACCCGGATTTCCTGGCCCAGAACGCCGATCTGGTCCACCACCTGACCCCGCCTTCCCAGGACCGCGGGCGTGGGGTGGTGGATCTCCAGAGCTTCATGCTGGAGCGTCTGCGCGGCGAGGTGCGGCGCCTGAAGGCCGAGCAGCGCGAGCTGATCGGCACCAGCCGCGCCAACCTGAACAGCCAGAACCGCATCCACGCCGCCGTGCTGTTCCTGCTCGACGCCCAGAGCTTCGAGCATCTGATCCAGACCATCACCACCGATCTGGCCGTGCTGCTGGACCTCGACGTCGCCTGTCTGGTCGTCGAATCGAACGGGGGCGACATCCCGCACGTCCACACGTCCGGCGTGCGCGTGGTCGAGCCCGGCGCCATCGCCGAACGGCTGGGCCGCGCCGACGTGGTGCTGAACCGGGACATCCAGGGCGATCCGGAGATCTACGGCCCCGGCGCCGGCTTGGTGCGCTCGGAGGCGCTGATCCGCATCCACGTGTCGAGCGAGACGCCCGAGGGCATGCTGGCCTTCGGCAGCCGCGAGCCGGACACCTTCCACACCGGCCAAGGCACCGAATTGGTGGGCTTCCTCGCCCGCGTGGTCGAACGGGTCATCCGGGGCTGGCTGGAGCTGCCGGCGTGACCACCGGACCGACGCTGGGGCCGGCGCTGGGGTTCTCCGCCAAGCCCGACGTGCAGGACACGCTGGTCCACTGGCAGCGCTGGATGCGGAGCGAGCGCAACGTCTCGCCGCACACCCTGTCCGCCTACGTCAACGACGTGGCCGAGTTCCTGCGCTTCCTCACCGAATACCGGGGCGGCTCCCCGCCCTCGATGAACGATCTGGCCGGGATGAAGGCCGGGGAGTTCCGGGCGTGGCTGTCGCGGCTCGCCATGGACGGTCTGGTCGGGGCCAGCCGGGCGCGCAAGCTGGCGGCGGTGCGCAACCTGTTCCGCTGGATGGACCGCGACGGCCGCCTGCACAACCCGGCCATCGCGACGCTGAACACCCCGAAGGTGCTGCGCCCGGTGCCGCGCCCGCTGACCGAGATCGACACCGACCGCTTCCTCGACGAGGCCGAGCAGGACCGCGAGGAGCCGTGGATCGGCAAGCGCGACCGCGCGCTGTTCACGCTGCTCTACGGCTGCGGCCTGCGAATCTCCGAGGCGTTGGGGCTGGCGCGCAAGGACGCGCCGCTGGGCGAAAGCCTGCGCGTCACCGGCAAGGGCCGCAAGGAGCGCATGATCCCGGTGCTGCCGGCGGTGACCGAGGCGGTTCAGGCCTACCTCGATACCTGCCCCTTCACCCTGGCCCCGGACGGGCCATTGTTCGTCGGCGTGCGCGGTGGGAGGCTGAACGCGGGCATCGCGCAGCACCAGATGCAGAAACTGCGCGGGTTGATGGGATTGCCGGACAGCGCCACGCCGCACGCGCTGCGCCACAGCTTCGCGACGCATCTGCTGGCCGATGGCGGGGATCTGCGGGCGATCCAGGATTTGCTGGGGCACGCCTCGCTCTCCACCACGCAGCGCTACACGGATGTGGAGAGCGAGCAGTTGATGAACGTGTACCGGTCGGCCCATCCGCGGGCGCGCAAGAGTTAGAACCGGCTTGACCATCAGCGGCCGGGCCGCCCCGGTCACTTCGTCGCGGAGGCTGCGCGGGCGGTTGCCTGACGCGTCCGCTTCTCCTAGCGTTGGTTGGGTGGGAAAACGATACGCAAGGGGCGCTGGAATGGACGAGGTCAAGACGGGCATCGAGGCCGAGGCCGGCGACAAGCCGAAAAAGAAGAAGGCGCCGAAGCTGAAGGATCTCGGGCTCGGCGTCCCGGCCACCGGCGGCGAGGTGCTGCGCGACGCCAAGGAGGCAGCCGCCATCGAGGCCCACTGGCGCGACCTGAGCGGCGGCAAGCCGCCGAAGGACGGCAAGAAGGTCAAATACGTCGACGAATTGGCCCGGCTGCAGTTCGAACTGATCAAGCTGCAGGAATGGGTGCGGGTCAACGGCCTGAAGGTCTGCGTGCTGTTCGAAGGGCGCGACGCCGCCGGAAAGGGCGGCGTCATCAAGCGCATCACCGAAAGCCTCAACCCCCGCGTCTGCCGGATCGTGGCTCTCGGAACGCCGACCGAGAGGGAGCGCGGGCAGTGGTACTTCCAGCGCTACGTCGCGCAGCTTCCCGCCAAGGGTGAGATCGTGCTGTTCGACCGCAGCTGGTACAACCGCGCCGGCGTCGAACGGGTCATGGGCTTCTGCACCGACGATGAATACCAGGAGTTCCTGCGCGCCTGCCCGGCCTTCGAGGAGATGCTGGTCCGCTCCGGCGTCATCCTGATCAAATACTGGTTCTCGGTCAGCGACGAGGAGCAGGAGAAGCGCTTCACCGAGCGCATGCACAACCCGATCAAGCGCTGGAAACTCAGCCCGATGGACCTCGAATCCCGCAAGCACTGGGTCGAGTATTCCAAGGCCAAGGACGTCATGCTGGAACACACCGACAAGAAGCTGACGCCGTGGTACATCGTCGACGCCGACGACAAGAAGAAGGCGCGGCTGAACTGCATCCACCACCTGCTCCAGCAGATCCCCTATCAGGACATCGCCCCGGTGGAGCTGGAGCTGCCGCCCCGGCAGAGCGACGACGGCTATAAAAGGCCGAAGAAGTCGAAGCAAAACTGGGTGCCGGACGCGTACTGAAAGCTGTCGCTCATAGCGATCAACCGGTCATCTTTCTTATCTGTGTCCATCCGTGTCGATCTGTGGACAATAAAAAAGCGCCCTTCCCCTCCTGCCTGCGTGCGGGAGGGGAAGGGCGCCGTAATTCACCCGATCAGATGTGCAGCGGACGACCGTCCACCGCCAGCGCCGCTTCCTTGACCGCCTCGGTCAGGGTCGGGTGCGCGTGGCAGGTGCGGGCGATGTCCTCGGCGGACGCGCTGAACTCCATGGCCAGCACCAGCTCACCAATCATCTCCGACACGTTCGGGCCGAGCAGATGGACGCCCAGCACCTTGTCGGTCGCGGCGTCGGCCAGGATCTTCACGAAACCGTCGGTCGCGCCGATGGCGCGCGCGCGGGCGTTGGCGGTGAAGGGGAACTTGCCGGCCTTGTAGGCGACGCCAGCGGCCTTCAGCTCCTCTTCCGTCTTGCCGACGGCGGCCACTTCCGGCCACGTGTAGACGACGCCGGGGACGAGGTCGTGGTTGACGTGGCTCTTCTGGCCGGCCAGCTGCTCGGCCAGGGCGACGCCCTCCTCCTCGGCCTTGTGGGCCAGCATCGGGCCTTCGACCACGTCGCCGATGGCGTAGATGCCCGGCACGTTGGTCTCGAAGTGCTTGCCGATCTTGACGCGGCCACGCTCCATCTCGACGCCCACCGCCTCGAGGCCCAGGCCCTGGGTGTAGGGGCGGCGACCGATGGCCACCAGCACCACATCGGCCTCCAGCGTCTCGGCGGCGCCACCGGCGGCCGGCTCGACCGTCAGCGACACGCCGGTCTCGGAGACGTTGGCACCGATCACTTTCGAGCCGAGCTTGAAGGTCATGCCCTGCTTGGCGAAGATGCGCTGGGACTGCTTGGAGATCTCGCCGTCCATCGTCGGCAGGATGCGGTCGAGATACTCGACCACGGTCACCTGGGCGCCCAGACGGCCCCAGACGGAACCCAGCTCCAGCCCGATGACGCCGCCGCCGATCACGACGAGGCGCTTGGGCACCTCGGCCAAATCCAGCGCGCCGGTCGAGGAGACGATCTTCTTCTCGTCGATCGTGATGCCGGGCAGCGGAGTGACCTCCGAGCCGGTGGCGATGACGATGGCCTTCGACGCGGTGATGGCGCCGACGCCCTCGACCTCGACGGTGTTGGCCGAGGTGATCGTGCCGGCGCCCTTGAGCCAGGCGATCTTGTTCTTCTTGAACAGGAACTCGACGCCGCCGGTGTTGTCCTTGACGACCTTGCTCTTGTGCGCGTGCATGCCGGGCAGATCGAGTTCGACGCCGCCGACCTTGATGCCGAACTTGGCGAGGCCGTGCGCGGCCTCCTCATACTTCTCCGAGGCGGCCAGCAGGGCCTTGGAGGGGATGCAGCCGACGTTCAGGCAGGTGCCGCCGAGCGCCGAGCGCTTTTCCACGCAGGCGACCTTGAATCCCAGCTGCGCCGCACGGATCGCGCAGACATACCCGCCGGGACCGCCGCCGACGACGACGACATCAAAAGTGCTTTCAGCCATGAGAGGCTTTCCTTCCGCCAGTCTTGCTCGTTGCCAAAAGCCGTCCCGTCCAGCGGGGAGGGCCGCGCGGCGAGTTATGCCCGCGCTCAAGCCGACTGGCAACGGGACACTTCGTCCCGGCTGGAATGCGCCGGCCGGACGGACGATCCGACCCCCGCTCTATAAAAGAAGGAAGACCAAGACGTTGCGCAGGGCACCCCTTTTGCGCAGCGCCAGATCCGTTCGGTCCAAGAAACTTTCACGGCCCCGCTTGCGTTCTTTCAGCGATCGCACCGCACTGATAAACGGAGACACCCCATGACGACCACCAAGAAGTTCGCCCTGCTCGCCATCCTCGGCACCCTGCTCGGCACCAGCCTGACCGCCTGCAACACCTTCGAAGGCGCCGGTCAGGACGTGCAGGCCGGCGGCCGCGCCATCGAACGCTCCGCCGACAACGTCCAGAAGAAGATGTGAAACCGCCATCAAGGAGAATTGGAAGGCATGTAGCCCTTCTCCCTTGATGGACACACGCCAGCGTTCAATTGCCGACCGACCCCACCTGAAACGGTTGCTTTCCAACGACAGACCGGCCTGGTCCGCCAATCTGGAAGCAACCGTTTCAGGTGGGGTTATGCTTTCCCGTCGAGAAATACAGTTATCTCCCGGCGAGCGAAGCGCATTGCCGGTTGTCCCGGCGAGGATGATGCAGGCTGCGACGGCAACCGCCAGCCACAGCCCGCGCGTCCATTACCACAGCCGGGGACGCGCGGCCTGCGCCTCCTCATCCCAAGTCAAGCGGTCGCCACTTTGTCCCGTGAGAAGCTGGGAAGCGGGAATTTCCGCTCCCTGTCCCTGCGCTCGAAGTTCCCTTCAAAGATATCGGCGCGCAGTCACCAAGCCGGATGCGTCAGGGACCACGGTCGCAAGGCCATGCTTGGCCTTGTCCAAACCGTCATCGTGAGAGTTCCTCCGCCTGAGGGACCGAGCCCCTAACGGGCACCGGACAGCCGGGCGGCGCTCGCCTTCAACTCGTCGATCATCATCGCCTGCTGGTCGGCCTCGGTGTCGGCCGGCACCACGAAGCAGATCGTCGCGATGCAGCGCCCGGCCGGGTCGCGCACCGGCGCGGCCATGCAGGTGGTGAAGCGGTCGACCAGCGCCGTGGTGCGGACGAAGCCGGCCTCGCGCGCCTGGGCGATGTCGCGCAGAAACTCCTCCTCGACGATTTGGCGGCCGTCCGGCAGGGTGAAATCCTCCGCCGGGATGAAGGCGCGGATCTCCTGCGGCGCCATGTGATCGACCAGAAGCCGGCCGGACGCGGTCCACGGGATCGGCACCTTGATGCCGATCTCGGAACTCAGGCGAAACATCCGGCGGCCGGGTTCGTTCAGCACGACGAGGTACTTGTCGCCGTCCAGCATGCAGAACTGCGCCGTTTCGCCCACCGATTCCGACAGGTGCGTGACCTCGCCGCGCGCCTTGCGGATCAGGTCGACGCTGTCGAGGTAGTCGCTGCCGTAATAATGCATGGCCGGTCCGAAATAGACCATGCCGTCGCCGTCGCGCAACTCCAGCCAGCGCGCCTCGACCAGCGTGTTCACCAGCTCGTAGACGGTGGAGCGTGGCGTGCCGGTGTCGCGCGCGATGTCGGCGATCCGCGCCGGGGCGCGCAGCCCGTGCAGATGCTCCATCAGCGCGATGACGCGGTCGATCCCCCGCGCCCGCCCGCCCGTCTTCACATCCGCCATGCCGTCCATCTCCGCCCCAATACCGTGTGCGTCTGCACACATCGCTTAACACGCCAACTTTCGCCTTGCCAGCGCTCTTTGTCCGATATACCGTCCTCTTGTCCGGAATACAAGATCGATGCCCGAAATATCGGACAAAGTGAACAACCGAAGCGGAACGCTCGCGACGGAACGCAGGGAGCAATCCGGACGACACGCAGCACCGGGACCACCACCGGTCCATTCGCGGAGGGGAGTCGTCATGAAACCGTTCACCCGCAGCCTTTACACCGCCCTGCTGGGCACCGCCCTGATCGGCAGCGCGCTGACCACCACCGTCGGGTCGGCCCTGGCGCAGCAGCAGCCGTCGTCCGTCGTCACCGTGGCAACCATCGGGGAGCCGCCGACGCTGGATCCGGTCGGCGTCACCTCCGACCTCGTCAGCATCATCACGCAGCACGTCTTCGAGACGCTCTACACCTTCGACGCCGAATGGAAGATCGTGCCGCTGCTGGCCTCGGGCCAGCCGAAGGTCTCGGCCGACGGCAAGGTCTACGCCTTCCCGCTGCGGAGTGGCGTCACCTTCCACGACGGCAGTCCGATGACCGCCGAAGACGTGGTCGCCTCGCTGGAGCGCTGGACCAAGCTGTCCCCGCGCGGCAAGACCACCGCCCCGATGATCGAGAGCATCGCCGCGACCGACGCCGCCACCGTCACCGTCACGCTGAAGGAATCCTTCACCCCGCTGCTGGCGCTGCTGGCGATGAGCAACGGCGCCGCCGCCATCGTTCCGAAGGGGCAGATCGACGGCGCCGCCCCGCTGAAGCAGTTCATCGGCACCGGCCCCTACAAGCTGCTGGAGCACAAGCCCGACCAGCACATCCGCCTGGTCCGCTTCGACGGCT
Organism: Azospirillum doebereinerae; assembly: GCF_003989665.1. Classification (GTDB taxonomy): domain Bacteria; phylum Pseudomonadota; class Alphaproteobacteria; order Azospirillales; family Azospirillaceae; genus Azospirillum; species Azospirillum doebereinerae. The sequence goes on from NZ_RZIJ01000002.1 coordinate 334,384, forward strand.
ACGCCTCCCCGCAGGGTCCGGCGAGCGGCTATGGCGGGGCGCGCGCCGCCAAGATCGGCGAGGTCCGCTTCGTGCCCGTCCCCAACGCCGCGACCCGCGTCGCCGGTATGCTGGCCGGGCAGTACCAGTTCGCCGACAGCCTGCCGGCCGAGATGCTCGGCCGCTTCAAGAACGCGCCGAGCGTCAAGCCGGTCATCGTCAAGCCCTTCGGCTTCCCGCTGATGATCATGAACAGCAAGACCGGCGTGCTGGCCAACCAGACGCTGCGCCAGTCGGTGTTGGCAGCGCTGACGCCGGGCGACATGATGCTGGCCGGCTTCGGCGACCCGGCCTTCTTCGCCACCGAGGGCTCGATCTACAGCCCCGGCACGCCGTTCTACGACGCCGCCAGCGCCAAGCCCTACAGCGAGAACAGCGGCAAGAAGGCGGCCGAGCTGCGCAAGACCGCCGGCTACAAGGGCGAGCCGATCCGCATCATGACCTCCACCCAGTACGACTTCTTGTACAAGATGAGCTTGGTCGCCCAGGCGCAGCTCCAGGCGGCCGGCTTCACGGTGGATCTGCAGGTGCTGGACTGGGCGACGCTGCTGCAGAAGCGCGGCGACGAAAAGGCGTGGGACGCCTTCTTCACCTACCACACCTTCGTGCCGGAGCCGTCGCTGATCACCGTGCTGAACCCCAGCTACCCCGGCTGGTGGGACACGCCCGAGAAGCGCGAGGCGCTCGCCGCCTTCAACCGCGAGCCCGACGCCGCCGCCCGCAAGGACAAGTGGGTCGAACTGCAGAAGCGCTTCTACACCGAGGTGCCCAGCATCAAGGTCGGCGACTTCTACAATCTGGCCGCCGCCAGCGACAAGCTGAAGAACTACACGCCGTCGCCCTGGCCGTTCTTCTGGAACGCCGAGCTGTCGAACTGACGCTTTGACGAAGGCCCTCTCCCGCCCCTGGGAGAGGGACCAACAACCGGGCCGGGATCACACCCATGTTCGTCTACATCGTGCGCCGGCTTGCCGGCATGATGGTGGTCATGCTGATCGTCGCGGCGGTGGTCTTCGTGATCGCCCGCGTCGTGCCGGGCGATCCGGCCGCGGTCATGCTGGGCTCCTCCGCCACGCCGGAGGACATCGCCGCGCTGCGCGGCCGGCTCGGGCTCGACCAGCCGCTGCTCGGCCAGTTCCTGATCTACCTGCAGCAGATCGCCCGTTTCGACCTGGGGGAATCGATCTTCCTCAACCGGCCGGTCGCCCAGGCGCTGGCCGAACGGTCGGAGCTGACCGCCATGCTGACCCTGATGTCGGTCGGCATCGCCGTGATCATCGGCGTGCCGGTCGGCATCCTGTCGGCGGCGATGCGCGGGCGCTGGGTCGATCAGGCCGCCATCGGCGTCGCCATGCTGGCGGCCAGCGTGCCGAGCTTCTGGATCGGGCTGACGCTCATCAAGTATCTGGCGGTCGACCTTCCCTGGTTCCCGGTCGCCGGCTACGGCCCGCCCGACGCCGGTCTGCTGGAACGGCTGCGCCATCTGGTGCTGCCCGCCATCGCCCTCGGCATCCCGAATTCGGCGCTGATCCTGCGCTTCACCCGGACCAGCATGCTGGACGTGCTGGGCGACGACTACGTCCGCACCGCGCGGGCCAAGGGGCTGTCGCCGCTGGTCGTCGTGCTGAAGCACGCCCTGCGCAACGCGATGATCCCGATCCTGACCGTCATCGGCCTGACCGCCGCCGTGATGATCGCCGGCGCCATCGTGACGGAGACCGTCTTCGGCTTGCCCGGCGTCGGCAACCTGATCGTCTCGGCCGTGCTGCGCCGCGACTACCCGGTGATCCAGGGCGCCCTGCTGGTGGTCTCGGCCATCTACGTTCTCATCAACCTGTCGGTCGACCTGCTCTACGCGGTGGTCGATCCCAGGGTCCGTTACTAAGACGTCCGTTTCTGAGAAAGGGGCAGCCATGGCAAGCCTTCCCGCCGCCTCCGCCACCCCGGCTCCGTCCGCGTCCAAGGCGCGCGGCCGCTCGCCGGCGGCGTTGATCCTGCGCCAGCTCCTGCGCCGCCCGCTGGTCGTCGTCGCCCTGGTCCTGCTGGCCGCCATCCTGGCGGTCGCGGCCTCGGCCGCCTGGATCATGCCCTACGACCCGATGAAGATGGACATCCTCAGCCGGATGAAGCCGCCGTCCTCCGCCCACTGGTTCGGCACCGACGAGTTCGGCCGCGACGTGATGTCCCGCATCATGCAGGGCGCCCAGCTCTCGCTGCTGGTCGGGCTGCTGGTGGTGGTGGTGGCGGCGGTGTTCGGCACGCTGATCGGGCTGCTCGCCGGCTACGTCCGCCCGCTGGACGGCGTGCTGATGCGCCTCACCGACGCGCTGATGGCCTTCCCCGACATCCTGCTCGCCATCGCCTTCATGGCGGCGCTGGGACCGTCGCTGTTCAACGTCGTGCTGGCGCTCGGCATCGTCTACACCCCGCGCGTCGCCCGCGTGGTCCGCGCCGCCGCCCTGGTGGTGCGCGAGATGCCCTACGTCGAGGCGGCGACGGCGCTCGGCGCCGCGACCCCGCGCATCGTCTTCCTGCACATCCTGCCCAACCTGATGTCGCCGCTGGTCGTCCAGGCCACCTTCATCTTCGCCTACGCCATCCTGACCGAGGCGGCGCTGTCCTTCCTGGGCGTCGGCGTGCCGCCGACCACGCCGACCTGGGGCAACATGATCGCCGGCGCCCAGCAGTATTTCCAGCAGGCCGACTGGCTGGTGCTGTTCCCCGGCCTCGCCATCGTGGCGACGGTGCTGGCCCTGCAGATCGTCGGCGACGGGCTGCGCGACGCGCTCGACCCCCGGCTCCAGAAGGTGACGTGATGAGCGACGCGAACGCTGTGAATCCCCGCATCCTGGTCCGTGGCGCCCGCATCCTCGACGGCACCGGCGCCCCCTGGTTCCGTGGCGACGTCCGCATCGCGGACGGCCGCATCGCCCAGATCGGCAGCGGGCTGGCTCCCGGCGACGCCGAGGTGCTGGAGGCGGAGGACCGCTACCTCGCCCCCGGCTTCATCGACGCCCACTGCCACGACGACCTGATCCAGCTCCGCCGGCCCGGCCGGCCGGAGAAGGTGGCGCAGGGCGTCACCACCGTGGTGGTCGGCAACTGCTCCTTCGGGCTCTACCCGCAGCGGCCCGAAAGCGCGCTGCCCCTGCGCGAGCATTTCGGCAGCCTGCTGGGGGCCGTCGGCGCCGAGGAGACCTTCGCCGACTTCGCCGCCTACCGCGCGGCGCTGGACGGGCGCGGCACCGCCATCAACCTCGTCTCGCTGGTCGGCCACGCGGCGTTGCGGCTGGCCGTCATGGGCTGGCAGAACCGCCCGGCCACGGCCGAGGAGCGCGAGGCGATGGCGGCATTGCTCGCCGACCAGCTCCGCCAGGGCGCGCACGGCCTGTCGCTCGGCCTCGTCTACCCGCCCAGCGCCTGGGCCGACCGCGCCGAACTGGTCCGGCTGGCCGAGGTGGTGGCGGAGCACGGCGCCCTGCTGGCCGCCCATGTGCGTTCCTACGAGGGCGGGCTGATCGCCTCGGTGGACGAGTTCCTCGACCTGCTGACATCGGGCGGGGCGAGCGGCCTGCTCTCCCACCTCCAGGCGGCCGGGCGGCCCTATTGGGGCAGCCTGCCGCGCGCCGTCGACCGGCTGGAGACCGCGCGGCGCGGCGGCGTCGACGTCAGCTTCGACATGTACCCCTATCCGGCCGGGTCGAGCACCATCCTGCAACTGCTGCCGCCCTCGGCGCTGTCCGGCGGGGTCGAGACGCTGCTGGCGCGGCTGGCCGACGCGGAGGGCTATGACGCCCTGCGCCGCGCGGTGGAGGACGGCACCGCCCCCGGCGACGCCGGCTGGGAGTCCAAGATCCGCCTGATCGGCTGGGAGAACGTCCGCATCGGCGGGGTCGGCGACGACTCCCTGCGCGCCATCGAGGGGCTGTCGCTGACCGAGATCGCCGAGGCGCGGGGCGAGACGCCCTTCGCGACGCTGGCCCGCCTGATCGCCGCCGACCGGGGGCGCACCAACATCGTCATGTTCCAGCTCGACGAACGCGACCTTGAGACCGCGCTGAGCCACCCGCTGCACATGCTGGGCTCCGACGGGCTGCCGCGCGAGACCGGCAAGCCGCACCCGCGCGCCTTCGGCAGCTTCCCCCGCTACCTCGCCCGCGCGATCCGCGGCGAGGGGGGGCTGCGGCTGGAGGAGGCGGTCCGCCACATGACCGCCGTCCCGGCCCAGCGCTTCGGCCTCGGCGACCATGGTCTGGTGCGCCCCGGCCTTGCCGCCGACCTCACCCTCTTCACCGCCGACGTGTGCGACCGCGCGACCTTCCAGGACCCGACGCAGCCGCCGCACGGCATCACCGACGTCCTCGTCGCCGGAGCCTTCGTGCTGCGCGACGGCGGACACACCGGCGCACGGCCCGGCAAAACGCTTACCCGCGCCTGACATCAGCATCAGCCTTCAAGGAAAGAAGACCACCATGACCAACCGCAAGACGATCTTCGCCGAGAAGGGCGCCAAGCCCGCCGGCCAGTACAGCCACGCCATCGTCGCCAACGGCTTCGTCTACGTCTCGGGCCAGGGCCCGCACCACCCGGAGACCGGCGAGCTTCCCGCCGACTTCGCCGGCGAGGTGCGCCAGACCCTGCGCAACCTGGAGATCATCCTGAAGGCCGCCGGCACCGATCTGGCCCATGTGGTGAAGGTCAACAGCTACCTGTCCGACCTCGCCCGCTTCCAGGAGTACAACACGCTCTACACCGAGTTCTTCCCGGACGCGCCCCCGGCCCGCACCACGGTCGGCTGCCAGCTCAACAACATCCAGGTCGAGATCGACTGCATCGCCGTGCTGCCGACCGCCTGAGCCCATCCATCGAACCGCGCGGAGCCGGGGCCGCAGCAACAGCGGCCACCCGTCATCCCCGCCAAGGCGCATGGGTGCTGACAAAGCCCTCCTCCCTTCTCCCGCAAGGGGGAGAAGGGCTTCAATCAGCCCATGCCCCTTGGCGGGGATGACGGGGCGCTCGGACGATGAGCCCGGTCCTTCCCAAGCGGTTGCGCAGCCTCACCCCTTCCCGCCCCGGCGGGAGGGGGCCTTTCCAGCCCACGGAGCCGTTCCATGCGCGTCGACGATCTCGACACCCCCGTTCCCGTCATCGACCTCGACCGGGTGGAGCACAACCTCGCCAAGATGCAGGCCTACTGCGACCGGCACGGGCTGGCGCTGCGCCCCCACATCAAGACGCACAAGCTGCCGCAGTTCGCCCGCCGCCAGATCGAGCTGGGCGCCGTCGGCATCACCTGCCAGAAGATTTCCGAGGCGCTGGTCATGGCCGAGGCCGGCTGCGCCGACATCCTGATCACCTATCCCATCGTCGGCGCCTCCAAGATCGCGCCGCTGGCCGAGCTGGCGCGCAAGACCCGGCTGACCGTGTCGCTCGACAACGCGGTGACGCTCGACACCGTGGCCGCCGCCGCGCACGAGGCCGGGGTCGAGATCGGCATCCTCGTCGAGTTCGACAGCGGCGACGGTCGCTGCGGCGTGCAGACGCCGGACGAGGCGCTGGCGCTCGCCCGCCGCGCCCACGGCAACGGCCCGCTGGCCTTCCGCGGCCTGATGACCTACCCGCGCGGCCCCCGGACGGTGCCCTTCGTCGCCGCCGCCCGCGCCCTGTTCGACGGCGCCGCCATCCCCATCGAGACGGTGTCGGTCGGCGGCACCCCCGGCTGCTGGGACACCCACGAGCTGCCCGGCGTGACCGAACTGCGCGTCGGCACCTACATCTACCACGACCGCGCCACCGTCGCCGCCGGGGTGGCGACGCTCGACGAGTGCGCCGTGCATGTCCGCGCCACCGTGGTCAGCCGCCCGACCGAGGACCGCGCCGTGCTGGACAGCGGCTCCAAGACCCTGTCGAGCGACCGCGTGCCGCCCTCCGCCGGCGAGGGCTACGGGCTGATCCTCGACTACCCCGACGCGGTGATCGTGCGCCTGAACGAGGAGCACGCCGTCGTCGACCTGTCGCGCTGCGCCGTGAAGCCGGCCATCGGCGAGCGGGTCCGCATCCTGCCCAACCATGTCTGCGTCGTCAGCAACCTGCACGACCGCATGGCGGTGGCGCGCGGCGGCGAACTGGTCGGCGACTGGCCGGTCGCCGCGCGCGGCTGCACCCGCTGACATAATCCACAAAGGACGCCCGCCATGGACGCCGACACCACGCTCGACATCCGCAGCCTGTCCACCCATTTCGCGACCGACCGGGGTGTGGCGAAGGCGGTGGACGGCGTCTCCTTCAAGGTCCGCCGCAACGAGACGCTGGCCGTGGTCGGCGAATCCGGCAGCGGCAAGTCGGTCACCAGCCTGTCGGCGATGCGGCTGATCCAGTCGCCGCCCGGCCGCATCGCCGGCGGCGAGATCCTGTTCCGCCGCCGAGGCGGCGAGGTGGTCGATCTCGCCAAGGCCTCGGAAAAGACCATGCGCTCGATCCGCGGCAACGAGATCGGCATGATCTTCCAAGAGCCGATGACCTCGCTGAACCCGGTCTACACGGTGGGCGACCAGATCGGCGAGGCGCTGCGCCTGCACCAGGGACTCGACCGCAAGGCGGCGAAGGCCGAGGCGCTGGCCATGCTGAAGACGGTCGGCATCCCCGCCGCCGAGCGCCGCATCGACGAATACCCGCACCAGATGTCGGGCGGCATGCGCCAGCGCGTGATGATCGCCATGGCTCTGGCCTGCCGGCCGACCCTGCTGATCGCCGACGAGCCGACCACCGCGCTCGACGTCACCATCCAGGCGCAGATCCTCGACCTGATGCGCCGGCTCCAGGCCGAGACCGGGACGGCGATCCTGTTCGTCACCCACAATCTGGGCGTGGTCGCCGAACTCGCCCACCGCGTCGCCGTGATGTACGCCGGCCGGGTGGTCGAGGAGGGCGACGTCCGTTCCCTCTTCAAGACCCCCAAGCATCCCTACACGCGCGGCCTGCTCGCCTGCATGCCGCATCTGGGCCAGGGACGCGGCGAGGCCGCCCGGCTGGAGGCCATCCCCGGCAACGTGCCGAGCCCGGTGGCGCGGCCCCCCGGCTGCACCTTCGCGCCGCGCTGCGCCCACGCGCAGCCGGCCTGCACCGCCGCCGAACCCGCGCTGGAGGAGGTGGCCCCCGGCCACGCCGTGCGCTGCCGCCGCTGGAGGGACATCTGATGACCATTGCCGACACACGAACCGCCCCCCGCACCGGCGAACCCCTTCTGCAAATCCGTGGCCTGCAAAAGCGCTTCCCCATTCTGGGCGGGCTGCTGCGCCGGCCGAAGGGCTGGGTCAACGCGGTGGACGACCTGTCGCTCGACATCCACCGGGGCGAGGTGGTCGGGCTGGTCGGCGAATCCGGCTCCGGCAAGACCACCGCCGGCCGCAGCATCCTGCGCCTGCTGGAGCCGAGCGCCGGCTCGATCCGCTTCGACGGCCAAGAGATCACCGGCCTGTCCACCGGCGAGATGCGGGCGCAGCGCCGCCGCATGCAGATCGTCTTCCAGGATCCCTACGCCAGCCTCGACCCGCGCCAGCGCGTCCGCGACGTGATCGGCGAGGCGCTGATCATCCACGGCATCGGCACGCCGGCCGACCGCCGCGACCGCATCGCGACGCTGCTGGAGAAGGTCGGCCTGACCGCCGACGCGATGGACCGCTTCCCGCACGAGTTCTCCGGCGGCCAGCGCCAGCGCATCGGCATCGCCCGCGCGCTGGCGGTGGAGCCCGACTTCATCGTCGCCGACGAGCCGGTGTCGGCGCTCGACGTCTCGGTGCAGGCCCAGGTGGTCAACCTGCTGCGCGACCTCCAGCAGGAGCTGGGGCTGGCGGTGCTGTTCATCGCCCACGACCTGGCGGTGGTCCGCTACATCAGCGACCGCGTGGCGGTGATGTACCTCGGTCGCATGATGGAGTTGGCGCCGAGCGAGGCTCTCTACGAACGGCCGCGCCACCCCTACACGCTGGCGCTGCTGTCGGCGGCCCCGACGCCCGATCCCGACGCCCCACGCCAGCGCATCCTGTTGGAAGGCGACGTGCCGAGCCCGATGAACCCGCCGTCGGGCTGCGTCTTCCGCACCCGCTGCCCCTTCGCCCTGCCCGCCTGCGCCGAGCCTTCCGCCCGGACGCTGCGCGAGGTGGCGCCGGGACACCATGTCTCCTGCATCCGCGACGACATTCCGGCAATGGCTTGACGGACGCTATCTTGGATGCAAGCGGCGTGGAGGAGGCGCCTTGGTGCCGCTTCCCCACCCGTGGCGGGAGCGGCGCTGCGTTTTGGATCTGTTCACCACGGAAAAATCCATTTCTGAAATCAGGCGGTATCCTTGCCACCGCGCATATTGACGGCGTGGCCAAGTTTTACCGGATCGCTGTCCGGTTCGATGGAGCGGTCGGGTTCCGTCAACGCCGCAGTGGCCACTGGCCGGACAGGACGGCGGTCACCTCCTGGCGCAGCCAGAGGCCGAAATCGCCAAGCAATGCCGGTAAGGCCGGCCGCACGGCCTCCGGGTTCAGGAAGCCGTCCAGCACTTGGCGCATGTCGCCGTCCCGGTCGGGATAACGCTGGGAAAAGCACCGGTACTGGAGGTAGAGGCTTGTCGTGTAGCGCCCCTCCCGCTCCATCACCAGTTCGAAGCCGGATCGCAGAATCCTCTTCATCAGCGACTGGATCCTTCCCGGCGGCAAGGCCGCTCCAATCCGGACATCGGCCAGGAAAGCGGCGAGATCCCGGTCGAGGAGTTCGGCGTCCATCAGCATGCCGGGTCCGGGCCGGCAATCCGGAAGGGCGGGGGAGATGTCCGGACCACGCAGGCACAGCGACTGGGTCTTGATCATCATGGACAGCACCGGGTTGGCCCGTGCCATGTCGTCATGGAGCGTGACCATGGCGAATTCCACCTCGCAGGGAAAACCCAGCCGCCGGCGGACCGTGTCGCCCGACCAGGGCAGCGCCCGCCACACGACACGCTCGCCGGGCTCCGGGTGGACCAGGCAGAAGCTGTCGAGGTCGGAAAAGCCGGGAATCGCCGTGCCGAAGGCGACCGAGCCGCGCAGGTAGACGCTGTGGAGCCTCGGCCCCAATTCCCGCTCGTAGACGGCGCAGAGTTCGTCGAGCACTCCGTTCCAGGGAGGAACCAGCCGGTCACGGGACGCCGGATTGATCACGCGGCCGTCGGAGGTCTGGTCGAAGAAGCGGCCGAGCGGCCGGATGTCGCGGTGTTCGTCTCTCATGCGCCGGCCCTCCGCCTCAAGCCAGCGCTTCCTGACGGATGTCCCCGGCGACCGACAGGTGCATGCCCCGCTCGGAACGGTCGTGCAGCCGTCCATCCCCGGTCCGGTCGCCGACGTAATGGGCGAGCAGCGCGCCGTCCTCGAGGTTGCGCAGCCGCAGGTCGGCCAGCAGGCTGCCCGACATCGGCCCGATGCGGAAATGCGGCGGCAACGGCGGCGGCGCGTCCTCCGCCGCGACCGGCCGCAGCGGCACCGGGCGGCCGTCGACCGCCAGGGCGGGCTCCGCCGGGACACCGTCCATTCGGCCCCGGCAACTCACCGCCACATACTGCCAGACGGACGCCGCCAGCGGGCGTCGCCCGGCCATCGTTCGGTCGACACCGATCACCAGCGGCCGGTAGAGGTTCACGTCGCGCAGCGAGGCCGGCGTCAGCCCGCCGATCAGCCCGACGTTGACGGTGGCCGAGCAGGCGTTCAGGCATTCGCCGATCTCAAGCCCGCGCCGGGTGAAGCACCAGCAACCGGCGAGGCCGGGTTCGTCGCCATCCAGCCAAGCCGCCTTGAAGCGGTTCAGCGCGCTCCGGTCCAGCACCCGATCCCACAGCCGCACGGTGCGGAGCCCACCGACAAAGCCGGTCCCCGGCACGAAGGCGGCCGGCATGCCGGGGCGCCCCTGCTCCTGGCCGACCACAAGGCAACCGCCGTCGGGCAGCCGCTCGCCGACGGCGAGCGTGCCGGTGAAGGCGGGTGGGCCGAAATCGACCGACCGCCCCTCGACCATCGCGACGACGGCCGCGACGCCATCCTCCTTGTAGAACTCGAAGCGCCCGTCGGACGACCGCCACGTCAGCGCGATATGCTGCCACTGGTGATAGTCGAGATGCAGGCCGGTGGCGATCTCATGCCCGTTGATCGCCAGCACCAGCCCTTCGGCGCGCTCCTGGAGCAGAAGACCCTGGGGGCCGTCCGCCGAGGCCGCCGCATAGGACAAGATGCTGAGGCGGGAATGCTCGCGGTACGGGCACAGCACCGCTTCGATGGTGAACTCCGTGGCGGGGAAACCGGCGAAGCCCTGCACCATCACCCAGGGGCGCGGCTTGCCGGGCGCGAAGGCGACGCCGCCGATGGGGTCGAGCGACAGGCCGTAGCGCCCCCAGGCCGACCGGTAGGACAGCAGCTCCGCCACCGTCAGGCGGATGTTCGGGCGGACCCAGCCGTCGATGCCGGCGGCGGACACGGCCAGCCGGTCCAGCCTCAGGACGTCCGCCTCGGCCGAGGCGTCGATGCCGAGACGGACCGCCGGCCCCGCCTCCGGCGGAGGAGCGGAAAGGGGAGGCTTGCCGAGGATGCTTGCGGTCATGGCGGAGTCCTGGATGCGCGAAGGCCAGAGCCGGGTTCAGATGCCGTCGAGCGGCGTTTCCCACCAGCGCACCACCGGGCCGTCCGGCTGCATCGGACGGATGCACCGGTAAGCCTCGTAGGGCACCATGCTGAGGTTGCCGGCGTAGCTCCGGCCGTGCTCGTTGAAGATCGTCCGGATCCGCTGGCGGATGGCCGGGCCCAGCGATGAATCCCCCGGCCGCACCATCGGCGCGAAGGTGTGGCGCGGCTGCATGGCGATGATGGTGGATTGCGAACCGAAGCCGTAGCGGGCGTGGCTCTCCGGATAGCAGGGGGCGAAGGTGTTCACGAAGATCCGTTCCCCGCCGAAGGTAAAGCACCAGGCCGGGTCCTCGATCGCCTTGTCCATGCAGCCTTCGCCCATCGGATCGAAATCGCTGAGGCAGCGCAGGACGGCGTGGGTCGATCGCGCCAGCGCCTCGACGCTATCGCCGTATTCGCGGTCGGGCAGGTCGATGACGTAGCCATCGATCTTCATCGCGCGCGAAAGGTTGATGAAATGGGCCATGTGCCCGGCGACCCGGCGCATGTTCTCCCGAAACGAGAGCGTCCTGTCCAGCGGCGGGCTGCCCCAGATCCGCGATCCCGCCGAATAGATGCAGTGCGTCTTCGCCTTGATCGGCTCGAAGTTCCGGATCGACGGAAAATTTACCTCCGCGTCCTCGACGCTGAAGGAAGGGTCCTCGAGGCTGAAGGAAGGCGCCTCGGCCACACCACCAAATGGACACAATTCAGGCATTTTCACCCTCATAAAGGGTTCATGATAACAATAAACAACTTATTGAAGAATTTATCGGCGCTAATTATCGTGTGTCAAGGCCGCTGCCCTGGTGATTGCAAGCCGTTCCCGCCACCTCCCCCTATGCCAGCGCAACAGGCCGCCTCTCAAGCCAGCCGGGAGACAGGGTTCCATGACCGCAGACGCAACGCCCGCCCTTGCCGCAAGCCAGCCGGATGCCGTGCGGAAACCCGGCCGCCGGCCGGGTCGCGCAGGTCCGTCCAGCGGGGTACCGCTGGTCGACGCCGCCGCCCTGCGGACCGGGGACCGGACCGCCCGCACCGCCCTGGGGCGGCGGATCGTCGCAGCCTTCGAGGAGAGCGGCGGGATGCGGGTGATCAACCACGGCATCGCCCCGACGCTGGCCGATGGCGCCTTCGCGGCGGCCCGCCGGTTCTTCGCGCAGCCGCCCGACCGGTTGGAGGCGCTGGGGACGAACCGGTGGGGGCGCGGCTTCCTGGCCCTGCGGACCAACCGCAAGCCCGGCTACGCGCCCGACGTGCGCGAGGCCTTCGACCTTGGCCTCGACATCCCCGCCGACGACCCGCGCGTGCTGGCGGGCAAACCGCTGCACGCGCCCAACCATTGGCCCGACGACCCGACCTTCCGTCACGCGGTGGAGGGGTATTTCCAGGCGGTGCGGGATTTCGGCGCCGCGCTTCAGGATTCCCTGGCCCTCGGCCTCGGCCTGCCGGAAGACCGGTTTCGTCCCCTGTACCGCACACCGCTGTCGACCATGCGGCTGCTGCATTACCCCAACCCGGACGGCACCCCGGCGCCCGGCGAGTTTGCGATGGCCCCGCACACCGATTTCGGCGCCTACACCTTCCTGCTTCAGGATGCCACCGGCGGGCTGGAGCATGAGGGGGCCGACGGCGCATGGCACGCGCTGGATCCGATCGACGGCAGCCTCCTGGTGTTTCTGGGCGACCTGATGGCCTGGTGGAGCGGCGGCCGTTTCAAGGCCCTGCGCCACCGCGTGGTCGGCGTCCCCGGCCGGGCGCGCGTCTCGATCCCGGTGTTCTACAACCCCGACTTCGATGCCGAACTGGCATGGCCCACCGCGCCGGACGGCGAGGCGGCCGGAACCCGCGCGTCCATGGCCTGCGGCTCCTACATCCTGGCCCAGGCGCGGGATCGCGCCGCTCTGCTCGCAGGCTGAAGCGCACTACGGCACGCAATGGTAATCACCATAACACAATCACTCACTATTTGTTGACACAACAAGATTTCAACGTCCAAATTGTTGGTGTAAATAAATATGGAGACAACCTATGGGTAAGCCGATCGCCTCCCTTTCCTCCGGATGGCCGCGGCTTGACGATCTTCCGCCGTTGCCTCCGGGTTTGGAGGAGGTGCGCCGGCGCCTGAAGGACGACTCGCGGGACGGCGAACCCGACGACACCTTCGTCCGTCTCTCCTGCATGCAGGCCCTGACGGCGGCGGCGGAGGGCAATCACGGCGTGGGGGCGGTGGTGGTGCATGACGGCCGCGTCGTGGCGATGGGGCGCAACCGCGCCTTCCATCCACGGGTGCGCAGCGACCTGCACGCCGAGATGGACGCGCTGAACGCCCTGGAACGCGACCATCCCGGCCTGCCGGCCGTCGAATGCACGCTCTACAGTTCGCTGGAGTGCTGCCCGATGTGCACGACGCGCCTGATCAACGTCGGCATCGGCCGTGTCCTCTACGCGGCGGACGACGACGAATGCGGCATGATCCGCCGTTTCGACGCCCTTCCCGCCGGCTACCGCGATCTGGCGGCGTCGCGCACGCCGCCTCAACGTTTCGGCCGCGCCGCCTGCTCGGCCGCGCTGGCCGCCGCCGCCGCCGACATCTTCCGGATCAACCTCGAAACGCTGAACCAACGCGTCCTGCGCCGGGAATGACGTTTTTCGCAAGGATTGCAGCAAGATGACCCTGGACGCCTTTCTTTCCGACACCTACCGCCGGTTCGGACCGCCCAAGCCGATGAACGGCACGGTCGAGGACCGCGACTGGCCGCATTTCTTCCTGCACCGGAACTTCCTGGGCGAGCAGGATCTGGCCATCCTCTTCAACACCCGCCGCTGCCGCTATCAGTGCAAGTTCTGCGCCCTCCCCTTCAAGGCGACCAAGGAGTGGATCGGCGCCGACCGGGTCCTCCAGCAGTTCAGGAACGTCGTGCAGGAGGTCCGCCACGCCATCGGCGCCTTCGAACGGCTGACCATCGCCAACGAGGGCTCGGTGTTCGACGACACCACCTTTCCCCAGGACGCGCTGGAACAGATCGTCCGGTCCGTGCGCGCCGTGCCCAACATCCGCAAGCTGGTGATCGAAAGCCGGCTGGAGTTCGTCCGCTCCGGCACGCTCCGGCGCTTGACGGCGGAAGGCGGCAAGCGGATCGACGTGCTGACCGGGTTCGAGACTCTGGACGCCACCATCCGGGACGAGGTGCTGGGCAAGCGCGAGCCGCTGGATCTCTTCCTCTCCGGCCTGGACGAGATCGCCGGCGGCGGCGCCGAGCTGACCGCCTACGTCCTCTTCAAGCCCAGCCCCGCCATGACCGACGAGGAGGCGCGGGACGAGGCGGAGGCGTCGATCGATTTCCTGACCGACCAGTGCGGCCGGCGCGGCATCCCGCTGATCATCCGCCTCAATCCGATGTACCTGTCGCGCGGCACGCCCTGGGCCAAGGCCGCGCTGTCCACCCCCAGCTATCTGCCGCCCCGGCTGTCCGAGGTCATGGCGCTCGCCAGCGCCAAGCAGCGGGACGGCGTCCGCATCTATTACGGCCTGACCTCGGAAGGGCTGTCGGAGGCCGAAGGCACTTATCGGGGGCGTGAGGACTTCTCCTCGGCGCTGCTCAAGCAGTGCATCGTCTCCAACTCGCAACGCCCTTCCCTCGGCCGGTAGGACACCGCCATGCAGATTCTGGCAATGAAGCCCGGCCACGACGGCAACTTCGTCCTGGTCGAGGACCGTGCGCTCGTCTGGCAGATCGAAGCGGAGAAAGACTCCTTCCCCCGCTACGAGACGATCACCGCCGACCTCCTGCTCCGCGCCGGCGGGCATCTGGACCGGGTTCCCGACGTCTTCGCCGTCAGCGGCTGGGTGAAGGGCTGGCATTCGGTCGAGCCGCCGGTGAACGGCGGCTATTTCGGCTGGAAGGACGACTGCGCCGGCCTGTCGCCCTACCGCTTCATGGGCCGCGACAGCCGGCTCTTCACCTCCACCCACGAGCGCTCGCACCTCTTCTGCAGCTACGGCCTGTCGCCCTTCCCGCAGGGGGAACCCTGCTACGCCTTGGTCTGGGAGGGAAACCTCGGCTGCTTCTACGAGATCGGCGCCGACCTGACGATCACGCGGCTCGGCTGGCCGCTGGTCGATCCCGGCAACAAATACGCCCAGCTCTTCGCCATCGCCGACCCGACCTTCCCGTCGCTGAAGGGCCATTTCCGCTTCTCCAACGCCGGCAAGCTGATGGCGCTCGCCGCCTTCTCGCGGCGCGGGCCGCTGGACGAGGACGGGCGGCGGCTGATCGACACGCTGCTCCAGGCGGACGGGCTGGTCAGGAACATGGCCAAGGACGAATTCTCCTGGTCCCGCTACCACGACATCGGCGTGACCGATCCGGCCTTCATGGAGTTGGCCGGTCATTTCTCCGACGCGATCTTCGACCGCTTCCACGATTTCGCGCGCCGCACGCTGACCAAGCGCCTGCCCCTGGTGATCGGCGGCGGCTGCGGCCTGAACTGCGAATGGAACAGCCGCTGGCTCGACAGCGGCCTGTTCGCCGACGTCTTCGTCCCGCCCTGCACCAACGACACCGGTTCGGCGCTCGGCACCGCGATCGAGGCCCAGGCCCACGTGACCGGACACGCCAAGCTGGAAAGCTGGAGCGTCTACGCCGGCGAGGCTTTCGTCGAGGACATCCCCTGCCCGTCCGACGACTTCAGCGAGGAGCCGCTGGACAGCGAGGCCCTGGCCGGTTTCATCGCCGACGGCGGAATCGTCGCCTGGGTCCAGGGCCGCTACGAGATGGGACCGCGCGCGCTGGGCAACCGCTCCATCCTGGCGGAGCCCTTTTCCGAACGCACGCGCGACCGGTTGAACGCCATCAAGAAGCGCGAGGGCTACCGCCCCATCGCCTGCATCTGCCTGGAGGAGGAGGCCGACCGGCACTTCGACTGCCCGCGCCCAAGCCCGTACATGCTGTATTTCCACAAGGTCCGCGATCCACGGCTTGCCGCCATCACCCATGTGGACGGAAGCTGCCGGGTGCAGACCGTCACGCCGGCCGGCAACCCCGAAATCGGCCGCCTGCTCGGCGCTTTCGCCCGGCGGACCGGCAGCGGGGTGCTGTGCAACACCTCGCTCAACTTCAACGGCCGCGGCTTCATCAACCGCATGAGCGATCTGGCCGCCTACTGCGCCTCCACCGGCATGGACGGCTTCGTCGTCGGCGACCGTTTCTACCGCCGGCGCGGATGACCATGCGCGCCGCCCTTTCGGCCGCCGGGACGCGCCCGGACACGGTGGTGGACCGCATCGGCGAACTGCGGATCCGCACCCCCCACCATCCGGCGATCGTCGACGCGCACGGCACGCTGGAGCTGGGCCGGCTGTGGGAGGCCGCGACGGCGCTCGCCGCCCGTCTCGCCCGCCTGCCGGGCTTCGCGCCCGAGGACCGGATCGCCCTGCTGCTGCCGCGCGACCGGTCGATGCCGGTCGCCATGCTGGGCAGCCTGCTGGCGGGCGGTGCCTTCCTGCCGCTCGACCCATCCTGGCCGGCCGACCGTCTGGCCTTCATCCTCGCCGACGCCGGATGCCGGGCGCTGGTCACCGCGCGCGGCATGCCGGAACCGGACTGGAAAGGGCCGCGCCTGGACATCGGCGCCGATGGCGGCGAAGGGAACGACGACGCCGACGGCGCGGCCGGCCGGCCGTGGCGCGGTCCGGCGCGACCGGGGCCGCAGACGCTGGCCTACGTGATCTACACCTCCGGCTCCACCGGGCGCCCGAAGGGCGTGCTGATGGAACATGGCCCGCTCGCCACCCTGGTGGCGGCGGTGCGCGGCGTCCTCTACCGCGACGGCGGCGCCGCCTACGGCGAGACGCTGACCGCCCCCTTCGTCTTCGACGTGGTGGTGCAGCAGATCTTCTCGGCGCTGAGCGGGGATTGCAGCCTGCACATCCTGCCCGACCGGTTCCGCCACGATCCCGAGGCCCTGCTGGCCTATGCCGCCCGGCACCGCATCGCCCAGATCAACGTGGTGGTCAGCCATCTGGCGCTCCTGCTGGAAAGCGGCTTGGACCGCGCCGCTCCCTGGCTGCGCCGCATCGTCACCGGCGGGGAGGCGCTGCCGCTGCCGCTGGTCCGGCGCCTCTTCGCCGATCCGGCGCTGGACCGGCTGGAGCTGGTCAACATGTACGGACCGGCCGAGAACTGCGTGGATTCCACCAGCTTCGTCATCACGGCCGAACTGGCTCGAACCCTGGACCGCGTTCCGATCGGCCGCGCCCTGCCCGGCACCCGGATCCTGATCCTCGACGAAGGGGGAAACCCGCTGCCCCCCGGAACCACCGGGGAGATCGCTCTCACCGGCGACGCGCTGGCGCGCGGTTACCTGAACCGCCCCGACGTTACCGCCCGAGCCTTCCGGCACCTCCCGCCGTCCGGAACGCCGGATGGCGGATGCCGGCTCTACCGCACCGGCGACTTGGGACGCCTCGGGGAGGACGGGTTGCTGGAGTTCCGTGGACGGCTGGACAACCAGATCAAGATCGCCGGCCAGCGCGTGGAGATCGAGGAGATCGAGGAGCGGCTGAAGGGCATCGACGGCGTGCGCGACGCCGCCGTGCTCTACCGCCGCCGCGCCCATGGCGGCCGCCTGATCGCCGTCGTCGCCGCCGCCGAACCGCCCGACTCGTCGCGCCTGCGGACCGCCGCCGCCCGCCTGCTGCCGGCCTACATGGTTCCCGGTGCCTTCATCCACGCCGGTCCCGCCCTGCCGCTGACCCACAACGGCAAGGTCGACCGCGAGGCTCTGGCCGCCGCCCTGCCGCCGGAGGCCGAGCCCGGCGGTGCCGGCAACCCCGATGCCGGTCCCCGGACGGTCGCGGCGCTGTGGGCGGAGGTGCTGGGACGGGCCGATCCCAATCCGGCGGCCGGCTTCCTGGCGCTGGGCGGCGACAGCATCGCCGCCATCCGGCTGGTCGCCGGCATCCGCAGCCGCTTCCGCTCGGACGTTCCGCTGGAGGCGGTGCTCGCCAACATCACGCTCGACGCGCTGGAAAGGCTGGTGGAACAGGGCGAGGGCCATGCCGGACTCGCCCCGGCGCCATCCGGAAACGACCACGCCACGTCGTCGGCGCAGCAGCGCCTGTGGTACCTGAGCCAGCTTCCCGGCGGCGGGCCGCTCTACAACGTGCCGGTCTTCCGGGAAACCGGGCCGCTCGATCCCGACCGGGTCCGCGACACCCTGCGCCGGCTGATGGCGCGCCACGCCGCTCTGCGCACCGCCCTGGTGGCGCGCGACGGCGTGTTGCGGCAGGTGACGGCGGAGGATCCCCCCTTTCCCTTCGCCGTCGACGACCTGTCCGCCCACGCCGATCCGGAGGCGGCGGCGGCGGCCATCGCGGCGGCCGAATCCCGCCACCCCTTCGACTTGGCGCATGCGCCTCTGTTCCGCCTGCGCCTGCTGCGGATGGCGGCGGACCGCTGGCGGTTCCTGCTGGTGCTCCACCACTGCCAGGTGGACGGCTGGGCGATCTCCGTCCTGCTGGAGGATTTCAACATCCTCTACGGCGATCCGGACGCCCCGCTTCCGGACCCGCGCGCCTACGCGGACTTCGCCCATTGGGAACAGACCCGCGACGCCAACGCCGACCTGGAGTTCTGGCGGGCGGCGCTGTCGCCGCCGCCACCCCGGATCGCCCTGCCCTCGGCCGGCGTCGGCGAGGCGGGCCGGGGAGCCCTGGCGCGGCGCACGGTCGCCCCGGAGCTGCGCCGGCGGGTCGAGGAGTTGGCGCTGCGCCAAGCCGTCACCCCGGCGGCGGTGCTGCTGTCGCACTACGCGATCCTGCTGAACCGTCTGACCACGCAGACCGACCTGTGCGTCGGCATGGGGGTGGCGAACCGGCCCTACGGAAGCTTCGACCGCTGCGTCGGCTGCTTCGTCAACGTCGTGCCCGTCCGCGTCCGGCTGGCCCCGGAGGCCACGCCGACCGACCTCTACGACCAGGTCGGCCGGCAAATGCGCGAGGCGCTGTCACACCAGTCGCTGCCGCTGGACGTCATGGCCGCCCGCTTCGTTCCGGGCGGCGGACCGCCCTTCAACGTGCTCTTCGCTTGGCAAAGCTACGAGAAGGTCGCCGAGGGGCGGCGGTCGCCGGTGCCGGTGTCGGTCGGCGGCGAGCTGGAACGTTTCGACCATTCCTTCGGCCGGGCGAAGTTCGACCTGTCCCTCTACGCCTATCCCAACGGCGACGCGCTGGAACTGGTGTTGGAATACGACACCGCCGCGGTCGCCCCGTCCCATGCGGAACGTTGGCTGTCGGCGCTCGTCGACCTGACGGACCGGCTGGCCCCCGCCGCCATGGCCGGCCATGCCCGATAAGGAGAAGACGGAATGAAGCTGTCCGACCTGACGCTGTTCGACGCCCCCCCGCAGGAAGCCGATGCCGGCCACGCCGACGTTCCGATTCCCGACACCACCATCGACCGTCTGATCGCCGGGCGCGCCCGCAGCGCCCCCGACGCCGTGGCGGTGATCGAGCCGGGCCGGCGCTACAGCTACCGGGAGCTCGACGCGGAGTCGAACCGGATCGCCGCCTTCCTGCTGGACCGCCGGATCGCCAACGCCCCGGTGGCGGTTCTGGCGGAGCGCTCCTTCGCGCTCGCCGCAGCGCTGCTGGGCATCCTGCGCGCCGGCGCGGTCTACGCCCCGGTCAATCCGGCCTTCCCGCTGCGGCGGCAGCAGGCCATGCTGCGCCGGACCGCCGCCACGGTTCTGCTGTACGGCAACGGCCATGCCCACGCCGCCCAGACCCATCTGTGGGAATGCCCGGATCTCGCGATGGCCCTGTGCCTCGACCACGACGACCCCGACGGTGCGGCGGAACCGGAAAAGCCCCGCATGGTGGAAGGGCTGTGGGACCATGTCGCGGCCACCGCCAGCGACGCCGTCAGCGGCGGCGGCTGGCGCAGCGCCATCACCGGCGAGCGCTTCCCCGACTGGGTGATGCGCGACTACGCCGACAATGTCCGGGTGAAACTGGCCCGCCACCTGACCCCGGCCTCCTCGGTGCTGGAGGTCGGCTGCGGATCCGGCCTGACGATGGCGGCGCTGGCCGGTCGGGCCGGATCCTACCTTGCGACCGACCTGTCGGGGACGATGATCGGGACCGCCGGGGCGCACGCGCGCGCGCGCGGGCTGGACAGCGACCGGCTGAGCTTCCGCCGGCTCGCCGCCCACGACCTGGGCGCCCTGAAGGCGGAGGCCGGAACCGGCTTCGACGTCGTCGTCCTCAACAGCGTGGTGCAGAGCTTCAGCGGCTACGGCTATCTGCGCCGCGTGCTCGCCACCGTGTTGGAGCTGTGCGCCGACGAGGCGGTGATCTTCCTGGGCCATCTGTGGGATGCCGGCAAGCGCGACGCCTATGCCGACGCCGGCGCCAGCCCCGAAAGCCTGGACGCCCTGTTCGTGTCGCCGGATTTCCTGCGCCAGCTTCCGCGCGAGTTTCCGGCCATCGCCGCCGTCGAGATCACGCCGATGACGGCGCGCGCCCGCAACGAGTTGACGGATTTCGGCTTCGACTGCGTCCTGCGGATCCGGTCCGGCGCGAAGCGGGCGGCGGACGGGCTCCCACCCGCCACCCGGCTCAGGCTGGGGCGCGGGGCGCTGGCCCCCTTCGCCGACGCCCCCCCGCTGCATGCCGGCCGGCCGGAGGACACGGCCTACCTCATCTTCACCTCCGGCAGTTCCGGCACGCCCAAGCCGGCCGCCAACACCGGACAGGCGCTGCTGAATCTCTGTCTGTGGTTCGCCGAGTTCTGCGACCTCGGGCCGGGCGAGCGGGTCTATCAGGTCATCGCGTGCAGCTTCGACGCCTCGATCAAGAACTACCTGGCGACCTTCGCCGCGGGTGCCACGGCGGTCCTGCTGCCGGAGGGTCCCTACGACCCGGCGCGGATGCTGGACATCCTGCAACGGGAGCGGGTCGGCGTCCTCAATCCGGGCGTGCCCAGCCAGATCCACCCGATGATCGACTTGGCGGCCGCCGACGGATACCGGGCGCTCGCCAGTCTGCGCGTGCTGGCGCTGGGGGGCGAGGCGCCGGATCCCGGCAGGCTGCGCGACTGGCTGCGTTCCCCGACCTGCCGGCTGGAGAAACTCGCCAACATCTACGGCCCCACCGAATGCGCCGACATCACCGCCGCCGGGTCCTGGCGGCCGGACGAGCTGGCCGACCGGAAGACCCTGCCGATCGGACGGCCGATCCGCAACGCCCGCTGCTACATCCTCGACTCCGGCGGGCGCGCGTTGCCGGACGGGGCCGTGGGCGAGCTGTGCATCGGCGGAGCCGGCGTCGGCACCGGCTATCCTGGCGACGAGGCGCTGACGGCGGAACGCTTCCAGCCCGATCCCTTCCGGCCGGACGGCCGCATGTACCGCACTGGCGACCTCGCTTGGCGGCGGGAGGACGGACAGATCGTGCTGACAGGCCGTCAGGACGACGAGGTGAAGATTCGCGGCCACCGCATGACCCTGGGCGAGATCGAGGCCCATCTGCGGACCCTGCCCGGAGTGGAGGATGCCGCCGCCCTCTGCCGCGCCGGGGAGGATGGGGAGCCGCGCCTCGTGGCGTTCCTGGCGGCGGACGGCGCCGGAGGCGGCGTTCCGGACGAGGACAGGCTGGCGGCCTTGCTGGCCGACCGCCTGCCGGCGGCCATGGTTCCCGGCCGCTTCGTGCGTCTGGCCGCCCTGCCCCGCAACGCCCACGGCAAGCTGGACCGCGCGGCGCTGGCGGCGCTCCGGCCCCCGCCGGCTCCCTCGCCGGTGGACGCCCCCGCCGCCGGGACGGTGGAACGCCGCGTGATGCGGGCATGGTCCCATGTGCTGGGCGACCGGCCGCTGGCTCCCGACGACGATTTCTTCCGCGTCGGCGGCCACAGCCTGGCCGTGGTCATGCTGCAAAACGCCCTGGTGCGCGAGTTCGGCCACGCTCCGCCACTGGCCGACCTTCACCGCGACTGCACGGTGCGCGGCCATGCCCGCCTGATCGCCACCCGGCCAGATGCGGCGGCGGGGGAGGAGATCGGCCGGTTCCTGACGCGGGACGAAGGCCCGCCCGTCTTCTGCTTTCCGCCGATCATCGGGCTCGGCTGGGTCTTCGCCGCGCTCGCCGAGCGGCTGGACGGGCTGCGGCTGTTCGCCTTCGACTTCGTCGCCCGTCCCGACCGGATCGCCCGCTATGCCGACGCGGTCGCCGACGCGGCGGCCGGCGGCCCGGTGGTCCTGTGCGGCTATTCGGCTGGCGGCAACCTCGCCCACCGGGTGGCGGTGGAGCTTGAGCGCCGCGAAATCGGCGTCGACCGCATCGTGCTCATCGATTCCGAGCCCCGGCTGGGCAAGGACGGGCCTTCGGAGGCGGAGGCGCTGGCCTTCGCCAGGAGGAGTCTGTCGCTGCTCGGACCACAGGGGCAGACCGCCGAAGCGGTGGCGCGGCTCGAAGCCTACACGCAGGCCCACCGCCGCGACCGCGACGACAGTCCGGTCTCGGCACCGTTCGCGCTGGTGCTGTCCCGCTCCATGCGGGCGGATCCCTCCGACGCCTGGCGGTCCGTGTGCCGGGGCGGGGTGACCAGCGCGCAGGCCGCCGGCCATCACGACGACGTGATCGGTCAGGACAATCTCGGGACCAACGCGCCGTTGCTGCGCCGCCTCCTCGACCCGCGCCTTCCCCTGGTCGCCAGCCCACCAACGCAGGAGCCCGCGTGACATGCGCATTCTTCTGATCGACGCCGAGGCCTGCGACGGCGCGCAGCTGACCAGCCGCTGGAGCCACCACCCCCTGGGGCTGATGCACATCGCGGCGGCGGCGCGGCGGCGCTTTCCCCAGTTGGACATCCGCATCTTCCACACCGTGACGGCCGCCGACCCGCAACGGGAACTGGTGCGGCTGCTCGACGCCTTCCGGCCGGGGCTGGTCGGGGTGCGGGCGCTGTCCATCTTCGCCGACGCCTTTTCCGAGATCTGCCGGCTGGTGCGGCGCACGCGGCCCGATTCCCGGATCATCGCCGGGGGGCCGCACGCCTCCGCCTCCTTCGAGGACATCCTGGAGCGGGACGAGGTCGACCTCGTCGTCCACGGCGAAGGCGAGGAGACCTTCACCGAACTGGTCGGCCACCTGATGGCGACCGGCGCCCTGCCCGACACCCTGCCCGGAACGATTCTGCGCGACGGCGGCAGGATCCGGCGGAACCCCGCCCGCCCGCTGATCGCCGACATCGACGCCAACCCATGGCCGGCCTACGACCTGATCGATCTGTCGCGGTACCGCGGCATCTCCAACCATTCCTTCCAGAGCGCCGAGACCAGCGCCTTCATCGAAAGCTCGCGCGGCTGTCCCTATCGCTGCGTCTACTGCCACATCGCCCGGCAGAAGAGCGTCCGCAACCGCTCGCCCGACAACATCGTCGCCGAGATGGAAAGGATCGTCGACGAGAAGGGGGTGCGCGACTTCGTGTTCGTCGACGACATCTTCAACGTGCCGGCGGCGTCCGGCAAGGAGGTCTTGCGGCGGATCGCCCAGCGGCTGCCCGGCACCCGCGTCAACTTCCCCAACGGGCTGCGCGCCGACCAACTGGACGAGGAGTTCCTCGACCTGCTGGAGGAGGTCGGCACCATCCACATGGCGCTCGCCGTCGAGACCGCCTCGCCCCGGCTTCAGAAGCTGATCGGCAAGCACCTGAAGCTGGACCGCGCCCGCGCCATGATCGAGAGCGCCTCCCGGCGCTTCATCGTCAGCGGCTTCTTCATGGTCGGCTTTCCCACCGAAACCAGGGACGAGGCCCTGGCGACGCTGGACTTCGCCCGCGGCTTGTCCCACCTCTGCCAGCCCTCGCTCAGCGTCGTGCGCGTCTATCCCAAGACGCCGCTCTGGGACCTGCTGGAACCGACGCCCGAACAGGCCGGGCTGCTGCAACGGCAGACCAGGACGACGCTGCAACCCAGACAGGGAGAGCCGACGAACTTCTACGGCGACGTCTTCGACGACGAACGAATGCCGTTGAAGAGCGTCGACATCGACGAGATCCGGGGCCGGTGGGTCCGGGAGGTGGTGTTCGACCCGCAGCGCATCCGCAACGCCTGCCGGATCATGGAGCGCTACTGGCCCGAAGAGAACATCGTCCTGTTCTACAGGAACTACTTCAACCTGAAGAGCTTCGACCGGCGGGCGCTGGACGAGTTGATGCAGTTCGCCGACCGCGCCGGGGAGCCGATGGCGTCATAGCGTTCGTATCCGGGGAAGGCCACATGGTCGGCGCTGTCTCCCGTGGAGCGGCGGGGGCCCCACCCTGGGTTCCGTTGCAAAGTTTGCTGTTGGGCGCGGAGAGCGGTGGTTTCAACTTGGTCAGGCAGGCAGCTCCAACATCTCTGCACCCGCAGGGGCAACACTTCAGGACGCCGCCGGGGTTCACGGTCGCGCTGGCCGCTGCACCTGACGGCCAATTTCACTCCGCCGTGACGCAGGTGGCGAAGAGCCCGACCAACAAGGCGGCTGTGGCTGCCCTGACCGCTGCCTTGCGGCGGCAACCCCGGCAGCGGCCAATCCGGGCGCGTTCCCATGGCACAAGCCGGATGCCAAAGCGTCGATAGCGTCCACGATTAAGAGAGGGGATCGATATGGCGAAGCGGAAGCGTAAGGCCGGCTATGGAGTGCCGTTCACGCTGGGGGACATTCCCACCAACCTAGCCCACGCCTTGCTGACGGTCCCCCGGAACGCCTGCGCCATACAGCCCATGCGGTAGAGGTGCGTGACCGGTTGGGCACGGGTACCCCGCTGTCCTACGGGGTGAAGATAGAAGACACCGGCCCGCTGGCCGCCTACCTGCGCCGGGGAAAGCTGACATGGCACCAGCACGAAGCGGAGGCCGCTGTCGGCCCGCGCGTGGCAGCGTGCGGTCACTCCCCGGCG
The DNA here is from genome assembly GCF_003989665.1 of Azospirillum doebereinerae. GTDB lineage: Bacteria > Pseudomonadota > Alphaproteobacteria > Azospirillales > Azospirillaceae > Azospirillum > Azospirillum doebereinerae. The sequence goes on from NZ_RZIJ01000002.1 coordinate 359,042, forward strand.
CATGACGGCCCGCTGGGAAGAGCGGGGGAGCGGGGGCGGCGTCGATTCTTCCCCGGCTGTGACGGGCGCACATGGCTTGTTCCGCTTGTTGGAGCAGGCCGGGTTAGCGTCGCCGGTTCGAGAGGGGGCAACCCTAAACCTGCCGGGAATCGCGCGCAACTCGGCGGGCGCCCGCGCTCCTGTGTGGCTCACGCCCGGCGGTACCATCGTTCTGTCCGTGTGCGGCATGGAGGAATGGGCCGGCGGCACCCGTAAGCTGGACAAGCTGCACGAGTCGTTGGACGCGCTGGCGGATGTGTTGAGAATTCTACGGCCATAGAGCCGTTCCGTTTTTCAGGGGGGTGGTGTTGGCGTGCGACGCGCTATCCCGCCCGGCCCCCTGGAAGCCCCCTATGGGGTGGTGTTCAGGCGGGATGCCGTCGCTGGGGTAAGTCAGTGAGTGCCCTATTCAAAGCCCCCCGACACACGGCGGCACCCTTGGTCGCGGGGCTGTGATGGAATGGGCCGAGATGAATTCTGCATTTCGGCCCATTCAAGCGAAATGCCTGATCCATCCAGAGAAAGAAGTGGAAATTCACGATGGACGGAAACGCATCGATATTGCCTATACAAACAATGCTACCAGCGGCGGCTTCTTCCGCAGGCGGGGGGAGATGTGAGGGGAAAAGCAAAAAGGCCCGGCGATTTGCCGAGCCTTTTCAATGGGTTGGAAACCCTTTATCTCAGTGGCGGAGGGCGCAGTCACTGGCGGAACACCCTCCTCTGCCTTGGCGCTGGTGGAGCGAGGTTCGCTGTCCTGAGCCACCGGTTTCCCTGCGAAACAGGGAATTTACAGGGAAATTTCTTGATCCTAACCATTCCGAGCAGCGGCAGTTCCTTGCTTCCAAGGCAGTTTTCCTAGCTTCCGGACCAGCCAAGGGGCGTCCGTGAGCCGGATGGAACAGGGAATAAACATTCCCTGCTGCGCCCACGATAGGTCACCAAAACAGGCAGCGGAGCTTCGGACAGCCGGACGCCGACACCAGCTCGTGCGTGGTAGAGCCCCTGGCACCCTCGGCGCTGACCAGCAGATTTTTCGCGCATGGCGAGCATGTGCAGCGTAGGCTCCGTGTTCGAAACGGTGTGGCGAAAGGGACGAATTCTGGCTTCTCTCCCGAGCCCCCGCGACAGGGATCCCGAACTGCCGCGGGGCAACGCGAAAATCCCCCTGGAGTTCTGGAAGATCGTCGTGATGCTGGGCGGCGGAAGCAAGCTGCACGCCACGGCCTATCTGCTCAGCCAGGGCGACCTTATCCGCGATCTGCTGGAGAAGCAGATCCGGTCTCGCGTGCGTGCGCCAAGCGGAATTTCGCCACGAGCGGCGAGGCCATGATACGGGCGGTGGAAAGCCGCCATGGGGTGCGCCCAGCCTACCGCAGCCTTCGACATCCTGGATCGGGACGGACGGCCGACCATGGCGCCGATTTAAGCGATTGTGAGGCAAGGTTTCGCCGGGGTAGCCTGCAGCGGGTTGAGAACGCGATGGGGACCGTGCGGAGGGTTCCCGATGGGAGAGGAAGCATGGCGGAAGGCCGTTCCAACTGGGTCGTCGTGACCGGCCTCGTGCGCGATGGCGACCGGTTCGACCGGAAGCTCCGCACCCTTTTGCAGTGGCGCCAAGACGGGATCGTCGACGGAATCGTGATGTCGACCTGGATCGGCGAAATGGATCGCTACCCCGAAACGCTGAGGATCATCCAGGAACAGGGCATCGTCCTGGTCGAGACCGAGGAGCCCCTGATCAATCTGGCGGGCCATGTCCTGCACCAGATGAAGGCTCTCCATTATGGCCTGCTGGCCTGCCCGGAGAATGCCCATATTCTACGGCTCCGCCCCGATCTCGGTGAGCTGACGCCATCCTTGCAGCGCATGCTAAGCGCCCCCCCCGACCTCACCATCCGCGATCACGGCAACTGGCCCCGCCTTTTCAACGCGAAGATCATCATCCATGGCGGGTTCCTGCATTTTCCCGGATACATAAACGACATCATATATTATGGCGAAAGAGACGATGTTCTCCGCTTGGTAAACTTCACGGTGCACCCGGAATATATCTATACGGACTGTTCCCCGGAACAGTTCTTCTATACGACGGCCCTTTTGCAGCAAGTGCCGATTCTTGATGGTTACATGCAGGTTCACGCCGGTTGCCGGTTCGGCGATGCGGCAGCAGGACAGGTGCAGCGCGACGTCTTCGCGGGTAGCGATTATTTCCTGTCGGCCTGGGCGACCTACCTTCTCTGTCTGCATCGCTACGTCCGCATCGGCTTGTTTGCCGATTCCGAACGGAGCGACCAGCGCGACGACGATGCGTCCGGCGGCTTCCCAATGGAAGCGCTGTTCCAGGGAGGTTCGTTTCCTCCAGGGCTCCACATGCATGCGGATGCCCAGAGCCTGACATTCCTGGGGGAGGGTTGGCTGAACGCGCTTTTCGCCCGCCGCCTCCAGGACAGCCCCTTGACCAGACGTTTCTACGACCGGCTCGACCAAGCGTCCGACTTCGATTTCCAGAAGGACCAGACCTTGAATCCTCTGCGGCCAGCACCCGACGTGCTGGATTTCGTATCCGCGCTACGGGAAAAACTGCACATCCGGACCGCGCGCCTCGACGAGATCGGGGAGGCCGGCGCGTTGCGCTACAGGATCCGCGGCCCGCGCGAGCGCGTGTCGTTCAGCGCGAGCCATATGGGGCAGTCGATGCTGGAGCAGCAGAACACCATGCTTCGCCGACGGGTCGACGAGCTTTCCGAGGAGGTCGCTGCCATGGCCGGACTGATCGCGGCGATGCGGAAGACGGACGGCGCGGGCGGCGCCTCCTGAGACGCGCCGGATGTCCAATCTCCCCGACAATCCGATGGTGCCGTGGCCGGACGGCACGCTGGTCGGCACAGCCTCCGGCGGAAGCCGGCGTGTCTTGCCGCTCGTCGTCGGCATGCACCGGAGCGGCACCTCGATGACCGCCGGCTGCCTGCACAGGCTTGGCATGGACATGGTGGACGACGCGGTCGGCGAGCACGAAACCAACCGCGGCGGGCATTACGAACGGATGGATTTCCTGGCCATCCACGACCGTCTTCTGGCCGATTTGGGAAGCCGCTGGGATTCCCTGACGCCGCTCCCCGCCGGCTGGTGGCGCGGCCCGCCGGCGATGGTGGCGCGGCGGGAGATCAAGGCCCGGCTGAGGCATGCGCTGCCGGATGGCGGACGGCGGTTGTGGGGGATCAAGGATCCGCGGCTGATGCGGCTGCTGCCGCTCTGGCTCGATGTCTGCGTCGATCTGGACCTGGAGCCGCGTATCCTGCTGGTGACCCGCGATCCCGACGCCGTCGCCCGCTCTCTCGCGCGGCGGAACGCCATGGATCGGGACGACGCCCTGGCCCTGTGGATGGTCCATCATATGGAGTTCATCCGCAGCGTCGGCGAGTTGCCCTGGCTTCGCATCGACCATCGGGACTGGCTGGAGGATCCGCGCACCCAAATCCACCGCCTGATCGGCCATTACGGGATATCCGACGGTCTTTATGACGGCTCCATCGCGGCGGTCGACGAATTCATCCATGCCGAATGGACGGATTCCAGAACCGCGCCGCGGACGGCCCCATCCCCGGCCCATTCCCTGTACGAACGTCTGGCCGCTCTCGCCGACAGCGGAGCACCGGCGCCCGTTGCCTGTCCACCCGACCTGCGCGTCAGCGCGCGGGATTTCCACGCCTTCGCCCAAACCTTCAAGAGCGCCCTGACGCGGGCGGAGCGGCTGCCGGAGGTCGAGGCCGACGCGCGGGCAATGGCCGAAACGCTGTCCAGGCGTGATATCGAAATGGCCGATCTGGCGGCGGAACTGGCAGCGGCGCGGACGCTGCCGGTCCCCCAGGATCGCCGGCACGCCGACGCGCGGCCGACCCCGGAGATGGCGGAGCCCGGGCGCGACGGACGTTTGGCACTCGAAAAGCTGGTCGCCGGCCTGATCGCCGAGCGGGACCGCGCCGAAACCGTCCGATCCGCCCTGATGGCGGAACTTGCCGCCGCACGCAGCTTGGCCACCTCCCTGCGGACCTGCCTCATGGCGCTCGAAACCGAACCGCCGGCCGAGCGACAAGACGGCTGAGTCCCAAGACGGAAGCGATCCGATCTACACGGAGGGCCGGCGGCGGCTCTTCATGCCGGCGAGCCGGGGGATGACCTCGGCAATGGCGGTCTCCCGGCCGCTGTCCATGTGGAAGGCCAGCAGGCTCGCCACCATGTCCGGCCCATAGGCGCGGTAGGTGCGGATCAGGCGCTCGCCGAACGTCTCGATCGGACCGGTCAGGTCGCCGTAGGCGAGGGGAACCGCCAACCCCTGCCATGCCGCTTCGGTGCCAACGCAGGGGACGCCGTTGGCGCTCGCCTCGATCACCTTGCCCTTGATCCCGGCGCCGGTCAGAAGCGGCGCGATCGATACCCGGCAGATCGAATAGAGGTAGTTCAGGGTGCCGTCGCTGACCAGCCCATGCCGGATGGCGTTCGGAACGGCGCTGAAATCAACGTGGTCGAATCCGGAACCGCAGATGTGCAGCGTCGCCTCGGGCAGAGCGGCGGTCACCTGCGGCCAGATACGGGACACGAAATAGGCGATGCCCTCGCGGTTGGGATGATGGTTGTAGGAACCGACGAACAGGATGTCCCGCCGCGCCGACTCAGCCGTCGGCGGACTGGCGGTCGGGAAATCGTAGGGGAACATGTCGACGACCGGCGTCGTGAACCATTGGCGCAGCAACCGGGTCTCGTCCTCGGAGCAGGAGACGATGTTGTCGAACAGGGACACGACGTCGCGGTTCTGGTCGGCATAGCGTTCCATCGCCGCGTCCACCGCCGGTGCGAATCCCGGATGGCCCGTGTCGTGGGGAAAGGCCCGCAGGGCCTCCACATCGACCGGATAAAGGGATTTGACGCAGCGGAGCCGTTCGAGATGCCGTTTGAAATGGCGGGCCACCGGGATGCGGGAGACGAAGGCGTAGGAGAAATCGGCGGAATGCCGCTCGACGAGTTGCTCGAACCGCTTCGAGCCGCTTCCGGAGATGACCTCGATCCCCAGCCGCTCCAGGGACTGGGCATAGCGGCTGCGGTGGTTGTTCTGCGGGACGAAGACGACGTAGGTGTTCTCCATCGCCGCCAGCGTCCGGCAGACCGCGTACAGGGTCCGGCTGCCGGCGTCCTGGTCGAATTCGGGAATGTTGTTCTCGAACACCAGGGCGATGGATTTCCTTGGGAAGCGCCGCCCGGTGTGGAAGGGGGTGGCGTCACCGTTGACCTGGTGCTGTGTTCCCAATGTCAGCGCCCATTTCCGGGCAAGCGTCCGGCTGTTCGTCCGCTGATGGGATTTGAGCGACGAGGAGTTCTCGTCGGTCCCCATCGTGGCGCCCTCCAGATGGGTGACGACGGAGTGCGGATTGACCAGCACCGCATGGCCCCGATCCCGGCTGGCCAGGCAGAAGTCGGAATCCTCGCAATAGGCGGGGGCGAAGCGCGTGTCGAAGCCGCCGATCTCCTCCCAGACGGTGCGCCGGATTCCCATCCAGCACCCGCTGACATAATCGGTCTCGCGCAGGTTGCGCACCGACTCCTCGCCCAGCGTCCTGCCGCGATGATAGTTCCACGCCGATCCGTCGGCCCACAGCAGGCCGCCGTTCTCCTGGATGGTGCCGTCCGGGTTCAGAATCAGGCCGCCGACCACGCCGGCGCGCGGACGGTCGCGGAAGGTCGAGAGAAGCGCCGGTATCGCGTCCTTGTGGACGATGATGTCGTTGTTTACGAAGATCAGGACGGCCGCCGCCGTCTGCGCCGCGGCGTTGTTGCAGTTCGCCAGGAAGCCCAGATTCGCCGGATTGCGGATGAACCGGGCGAAGGGCAGGAAATAGCCGAGGATTCCGCCGCCGTCGATGTGGGCGGCGTCCTCGGCGACGACGAACTCCAGCCGGTCGGCCCCGGGATGCAGGATCGCGCTGAGGACGCAGCGCAGAACCAGATCGTCGCGGCCGTAGCTGGGGATGATGAAGCTCGCCTCCGCCTCCTCCGCCGGGCAGGCCCGGACGTTGCGCAGCGTCCGCATCTCGGTGATGGAGGGGAAACCCTTCTCACCCGCCAGCGCGTCGGCGTAGGTGGCTGGGCACCGGATCGTCCGCAGCCAGCGCGCCCAGATACGGTTGATGTCCGCGACCCCGGTCTCCCGGGCGGCGAAGTCGATCAATCCGGGATATTCGGCGGCGATGAAACCGTCGTCGACGGTGGTCAGAAAGCTGCGGCGGACAATTCCCGCGTCAGCCGTGACGCAGCGGTAGAGCGCGCTGGACGGTTCCGCCGTCGCGGGAAAGACGGCCAGGAACGCCCCGGGATCGATCAGGCCGGAGACGAGTTCCACCGCGTCCTCGCCGGTCAGGCGATGCAGGATCTCGTAGCGGCGGATGGCGTCGTAATAGTTCCTGTCCTCCCCCTCGTCCTGCATCAGCGGATGCGGGGCGCCGCCAGGAAAGCGGCCGAGGCGGAAGGCGGCAAGCCGGCACCCTTCCGTCCGCTTGCCTCCAAGCAGCGACCGCTGGGCCAGCCAATCCTCGTCGAAATAGGGATGGAGGACATCCAGCCGGCGCCGGTCGGGCGGCGTCGCCAGCCAGTCGGCCAGGAACCCGACGACCGAGGAACGGCCGCCATCGGACGGGGAGTCCGCCGAGCGCATGCCAGCACGGATATGCTCCACATCGACGAAGAACGACGGCATGGACAAGGACGAATCGGCTTCCCCCTCGGCGCTGGCCCGGTCCAGCCAGTCGTCGAAGCAGGACACGCTCTCATCCATGCTGTCCGCCATCCCGTCCGAACGTCCGGACAGCAGGCGGAAATCGGCGTTCGAGAAGAGCGGGTTCGGTCCGGCGTCCGCCCCCCGGCCTTGGCGGAGATACCATTCCAGCGGACTGACCCGGTCCGGCACGAGACCGCCGGAGAGGTCGGCGACGAAGCGCGGATCCAGCCATACCGAGGTGGGAAGGAGCCAGGCGTTCCGGTTGCCCAGGTAATGGTGGACCGCGTCGCGCTTCGACGGGAAGCGAAGGCCGGTCGCCGCCGCGAAAACTTCGGAGTCGAACAGCCGGCTGCGCAGGATGCGGTCGATCAGCCCCGCCACCATCGGGATGGCGAAACGGTCGTTCGCCAACTCCTCGTCCGGAACCGCCCCGTCGAGGAGCAGGAGGTCGGGAGTGAAGGCCACGGCATCCGTCCGGAAGGTCAGGCTGTCGAGAAGGAAGCCGGATTCCGCGAGGGTCAGAGTGAAGCGATGCTCGGAACCGTCCAGATAGCGGGCCGGGATGCCACGCTCGACGGTGACGGCCGGCACCCCGTCCTCCCCGATGGTGAAGCGATCGACCCGGGTATCGTCGATCCACAGGTCGATGGCAAGGCGCGCGTCCTGGGCCGGCCGCTTGTCCGCTTCGATCGTCAGCAGCGCGTCGCGCAGCCCGGTCAGCCGGACCGTCCTCCAGCTCACCGCCAAAGGGACGGGGGCGCTCAACGGAAACACCCGGCCCGTCCGGCCCTCCCGGACCATGAACGGGTGCGCCATGCCGTTCAGATAGGCGTCGGGAATACGGATCCGGTAGGCGCACCAAGGGTCGGCCAACCCGGCCTCCTCCAGATCCTTCCGGAAATGCTTGGCGAGGCCGGTCGCGACCATCCGGTCCCCGACCAGCAGCTCGACCGGAAGCCGTTCGCCCGGCGCCTCCGGATCCTGCGCCCAGCCGAGCGCCAGCAACCCCTCGATCCGGTCGAAATTGCCCTCGGCACCGCGTTGCGGCGGCAGGAGCAGTTCGGCGCTCGCGACGACCTGCGCGCCGACCCTCACCTGGAAGGCATGGATCTTTCCGTCGAACAGCGAGAGGGGCAGAGGGGTGGCGAAGCCGCAGAAGCCATCGCCGAGCGCCGCCTCGCGGATCTCGGAACGGAAGTTCGAGGCGTCGAGATCGGCGATCCTGACGGCACCCTCGTAAAGAGCCGCCGGGACCGGACCCTGGTTCGGGGCTGGGTTCGAACCCGAGCGGGCGATCCAACCGTGGAGCGTGGTGCCGTGCAGCCCGTCGATGGCGCTGAAGATCCGGCCCGAATCGGGCGCCTCGAATGTCCGGTTCATCCTGTATCGTCCCTGTTCCGAAAATAGGCTGCGAAGCGTCCGGGCCGCCGGAGGAGAAAGGCGGCGGTTCCCGTTCAGCGCGACAGGACGTTCGGATTCACGGCGATCCTCCCGCGCCAATAATCCAGCAAGTCGGCCATCGTCCGTTCGAAGGGGATGGTCGGCGACCAGCCGGTGTGCTCGGTGAACTTGCGGGTGTCGGGAAGCTGGAGGTCGGCGTCGATCGGGCGCAACCGGTCGGGATCGACCTCGACACGGATGCCGGAGACCGTCGACAGCCCGATCAAGTTGTCCAGCATGTCGCCGACCTTGCAGATGTGGGTGCCGCCGATGTTGTAGTAGGCGCCGCCCTGCGGGTTGACGGTGACAAGCATGTGATAGGCCTGCACCGCGTCCCGCACGTCCAGATAGGTGCGCAGGCTGTCGAGGTTGCCGACCTTGATCACCGGCGGCAGCAGGCCGTGTTCGACCATCGCGATCTGCTTGGCGAAGGAGCTTTCCGCGAACACGTCGCCCCGGCGCGGGCCCGTATGGGTGAACATGCGCGTCACCATCGCCGTCATCCCATAGGCTTCGGCGTAGAAGCGCCCGACCAAGTCGGTGCCGACCTTGGAGATCGCGTAGGGCGATGCGGGGTGGAAGTTGCACTCCTCGTCGATCGGAAGCTTTTCCCGGGGGACGCGGCCGAACACCTCGGACGAGGCGCAGACATGCACGACCGCGTCGGGACGATGCCGGTGCACGGCCTCCAGCACGCGGGTCGTTCCCTGGATGTTGGTGTCCAGCGTGTCGATGGGCGCACTGAAGCTGGTCTTCGGGTTGCTCTGGGCCGCCAGATGGAACACGTAGTCGGGCATGGCCGACCGGACCGCCGTGTCGATCGACATCTCGTCGCGCAGGTCGCCGTAATGCAGGAAGACGCGGTCGCGTTGGTTCACCCGGGGGATCAGGTGCTCGATGTTGTCGAGCGGGCTGCGCCAGCGCAGCAGGCCGTGCACCTCCCAATCAGTGTGCGCGAGCAGATGATCGGCGAGATGGGAACCCACCATGCCGGTCAGGCCGGTGATGAAGACTCGCGGGGGGGAAGCGTGGGCCATGGTCGGCGTCATCCTCATTCCGAACGGTCGCCGGCGTACATCCAGGCCAGCGTGTTGTGCAGGGTGCGTGTGCAGGACATTCCGAAGCGCCGCAGGCGGGTGTCGTCCCCCTGCTGGAAGCGCAGGTCGTTCGGCCGGCTGAAGGCCGGGTTGATGGCGATCTCCGGACGGAACCCGGCGATCTCCGCGAGCGTGTCGAGGATCTCCTGGATGCTCGCGGTCTGATTGCGACAGATATGGACCAGATCGGGCACCGCGGATCTGGTGATCAACGCGTGGTACACCGCCGCCGCGTCGCGGATGTCGACGAAGTCGCGCCGGATGTCGAGCGCGCCCAATTCCAGGCGCGGCGCCCGTTCCCGGAAATGGCGGACGATCTTGGGGAGCAGGAAATGCTCCGCCTGCCCCAGCCCGATGCAACTGAAGGGCCGGGTCAGGACGATGGAGAAGCCACCCTCCGCCATCCCGCACACCCGCTCCGCCAGCCATTTGCTACAGGCGTAATGGTTCACCGGATCGACCGGGTCCGATTCCCGGCTCACCCATTCGGTCCGGCTGCCGTAGACATTGGCCGTGCTGGCCTGGATCAGACGTCCGGCGAAGCCGGTGGCCTTCAGGGCGTCCACCAAACGCTGCACGCCGAAGGCGTTGATCTCGTACAGGCTCCGGTAGTCCTTCTCAGCGGGGGAACTGATCGCCGCGAGGTTGATCACCACGTCCGGCCGGCACGCCGAGAGGGCGGACAGGATGCTGTCCGCGGACATCAGATCCAGCCCAAGGGACCGGGAATCGACGAACTCGAGGGTCTCGTCCCGCTCGCACAGGGTTCGGACATGCCGTCCGGTGAAGCCGGAGGAACCAAGGATCATCACGCGCATTTTCGATCGACCAACCCCGCTTCTCAAAGAATCCCGTCCTTCCCCCGTCCCCATCGTTTCAGCCGTCGGGATGGAACAGCTTGGTGATGGGCCGGACATGATCGACAGGCATGCCGACGACGCTGCGCCCGGCCTCGATGAGGCCCGTCATGGCGGGACAAACGAACAGCGCCCCCCGGCAACCCAGGCGGTCGCGGTGGCGGATGGAATGGGCGGCGGCCTCCAGCCAAGTCGCCGCGTCACGGAACAGGTAGCTGCCGGCCGACGCGCAGGACGAGATGACCCGCTTCTCCACGGCCTCCGTCACCCGGCCTGCCGCGTCCATCCGCAGATAGCTGTAGCAGTCCTCGTTCGATTCGAACCAGGGAACCACCGCCGCCAGCGCCGGGTCGGCCGCGAAGCGTTCCTCGATCGGATCGACGCTTTCATAGAGGAGATCCACCAGATCGATGCACAGCGGCTCCTCGGGCCTGCGCAGCAACGCCGTTCCGGCCAACGCTGAAAGCAGCGCACCGCCGCTCAGTTCGCCCAACCAGACGAAGGCAGCTCCCGGAAAGCGCTGCCGCAGCACCGCCTCCAGCGTCTCGCCGGCGGGAAGGTCACGGCGCAGCACGAACACCAGCCCGTCCGGCCGCAGTCGTCCCTGCCGCCACCAGGGCCGGCCGGTCAACGCAGTCTCGACCAAAGGCCGCCCGTCCACCGCCATCAGCGGCTTGAGCCCGAGCGTGGGATGGAGAAGGTCGGGTCCGGCCAGCGGAACGATGCACATCATGGCCGGGTCCCCGCTTCTCCGCGCCGCCGCAGGTAGATCCGCAGATCCTCGGGCGTGCCGAGCCCCTGCATGGCCTCGGCGGGAATCTCGTACACCCCGATGGGCGCGCGGCGGGTGACGGCGTGATTGTAGACCGGGCAGACGTAGAACTCGTTGTTGGTGCGGTCGTTGCGCGCGATCATGTCCACGGCCCAAGTGACGAAGTCCCGGCCGCGCCGGAACAGGTAGATGCCGACCGTGGCGAGATCGGAGACCGCGACCTTCTCCCGGACCTCCGCCACCAGCCCGTCGGGGCCGGTGCGGGCGAAGGACCATTTCGGGTCGCGCGCGGCATCCCGGAAACAGAGGATGGAGCCGCCCAGCCCGCGCTGCAGACAGTCATCGACGAAGGCCGCGACGTCGAAATCGACGAGCTGGTCGCAGTTGGCGATCATCAGCGGCCCGTCGTCGGGGATGGCCGTCCCCGCCTGGAGAACGGTGCAGGCGGCCCCTTCGCTCAGCCCCTCGACCGGGATGAAGCTCACCGGATAGCGCTGCTTCAGACGTTCGACGGTCGCGGCCTCCGCCTCCAGATGCTCGCGCCGCGCCATCAGCACAAACCGGACGCCCGGCAGGGAAAGATTGTCGAGCACACGCTCGATCATCGTCTTGCCGGCGATGTCGATGAAGGGCTTGGGCGTGCCGTATCCCGCCGCGGCGAAGCGGCTGCCGGCGCCGGCCATCGGGATCACCACGGTCAGGGCGCGGTCGTCGGCCGTCGGTACCGGCAGCAGCCCGGCGCGCTCGTGCTCCCGTATCTTCTGGGGCGAGTAGAAGCTGTGGTAGCGGTCGGCGGCGATGCCGTATTCGCCGATCCTCATGCCTTCTAGGACCAACTGGTTGAGGCTGGGCGCGATGTAGTAGGCGTCATTTACGCTCGCACCCTGCCGGATCATCGCGAGGGCGGCGCGGACGAAATCGCGGCCGCGCGCGAAATAATAGAAGCCAGCCACGGCGCGGCGGCTGATCACCCGCTTTTCCGCCGCTTCGAAGACGCGGCCTTGTTCGTCGCTATTGACGTAGGACCAACGCGGGTGGACGGAGGGAAAGGTGACGACGCCCGCGTCCACCGCGTCGCCCCGCATCGACGCGACGATCGCGTTCAGGTCGCCGTCGATCACCTGATCGCCGTTGCAGATGATCAGCGGCTCGTCGTTGTCGATCCAGTCGATCGCCATCAGGCACGAGCACGCGGCCCCCTGGGTTGGATAGCGCAGCGGGACGGTCACCACCTCCGGCCCGCCGATCAGCCGCAGCACGCTGTCGAGGCTGTGCTGGCGGACGTCCTGCGCACGGACGACGAAGATCATCCGCCCGCCGATGGCCCGGACATTCTCCACCACCCGCTCGATCATCGGCTTGCCAGCCACCTCGATCAGCGGCTTGGGAAAGCGGAACTCCTCCACCGGGAAGAAGGTGTCCTCGGCGGCGATCGGGATCAGGATGTTCATTGGCCCCCCTTCCGGTCGGCGTTCGCGATGGCCGCGCGGATCCGCGCGTAGGTCACGTCCTCGATCCCGCCGACCTCCATCAGATGCCCGCCAGCGGCCCGGGCGGCGGTTATCCCATGCTCGTTGTCCTCGACGATCAGGCAGCGGCCGGGCGAGAGGCCCAGGCGGCCGATCGCCGTCTCGTAGATCTCTGGATGGGGCTTGCTGCGTGCGATGTCCTCGTTGGACAGGCAGAAGTCGAGATGGGGCATCAGCCCGGACAGCTCCATCATCCGCAGGACGCTGTTGCGGACCGAGTTCGAGCAGACGGCGAGGCGGTAGCCATCCCGGCGCAGGCGGCTCACCGCATACTGGATGTGGAAGACCGGCCGGCAGCGCACCGCAATAATCTCCTCGGTGTGGCGCTGCTTCAGCTCGTTTAGGAAGCCGTGCAGCGCCTCCGGCAGGCCGCGGGACCGGGACAGGATCTCCAGCTTGCGGCGGGTCGGCAGACCGTCGAAGCTGGCCAGATGGTCGTCGACGCCGATCTCCATCCCGAACAGCCGCAGCGCCTTGTTCAGCGCTTCGTAATGCCAGTCGCGGGCGTCGACCAGGACGCCGTCCATGTCGAAGAGGATGGCTTCAATCGCCATGGAAGAACTCCCTGGCCTCGTCCGGGAAATCGGTGCACAGCATCACGCCGGGGCCGTCGGAGGCCCGCCAAGCCCGCCACGCGTCGCGGTGGGGCCGCCCGTGCAGCTCGGGGGACACCAGCGCGACGGCACGCCCGGCGTCCCTATGGCGGCGGATGGCGGCAGCGTCGATCCAGTCGCTCTCGAACAGGTCCATCCACACGCCCGCGGCCCGGTCGAGCAGGGCCGGAACCGGCTCATGCTCGCTCTGCCGGGTGAAGGCCGGCAGCCCGGCCCGGAGATAGCCCAGCGTGTCGGGGATCGACATGTCGAACACGAAGAAATCTTTTGGCGCCAACGGCGCCAGCATCCGTGCCAGCCCGGCCTGGAGGCCGTCGCTCTTGACGTTGATCGCCAGCGGGCCGGGACGGCCGTGGCGGTCGAACAGCTCCAGCAGCGCGGCGAGATCCGGCACCTCGCCGACCGGCGGGTCATGGCTGACCACCAGCCGTCCGTCCTGGTCCCGCACGTCGAGTTCCAGGCCGAACCCGGCCGCAAGCGCGCGTTCGAACGCGGCCAAGCTGTTGCGCTCCTCGGCACGTGTCCACCATCCCCGGTGCGCGAGAACGATCATTGCGGCCCCGCCTCCGTCGGCTTGCGGAAAACGAAGAACATGTCGTCGCCGCGATGGTCGATCGACGCCCCGGTGGAGCCTATGTATTTGTGAAGGTCATGCTCGAAATCCGGCGCCAGATAATGGAACGCATACATCGTGTCGAAAAATTCAAGAACGAAACCGGCGTTCCCGCAGATCTCGATCACCTCCTTGGATGAATATTCGCGGACATGCGGCCAGTACAGCCAGGGCGGCTCGTTGTTACAGAGCTTGAACGCATTGATGAGGGAGCAGGCGTTCGGGGTGGTGAGCACAAGCTGTCCGCCCGGACGCAGCACCCTGTGCATCTCCGCCGCGAAGGCCCGGACGCCGGTGAAGTTGAACAGCACGAGATCGTCGAAATGTTTGTGGTCCTGGTCCTTGATATGCTCGAAGACCTCGAAGCTGAACAGGATGTCCGCCGACGCATCCTCGGCGTCCATCCTGTAGCGGAAGTCGCCGTCGATGGCGGCGACCGGCTGCCCGACGGATCGGTAATATTCGCTGAGGCCGGACAGATGCCCCGTTTCGGCAACCGTCTTGCCTGAAAGGTCGAGGTTCCGAGCGATCAGATCCCATGTCTTCAGATAGCGGACCCTCTGGTCGGAAAAGGCCGCGCCGTCAAAGAACGAAAACACCTGCTGCGCCGTTTTCGGGTCGTGGGTGGTCGGGATGTAATGATCGACGATCATCCGTGTCACCCATTTGTGCTTTTCGTCTTCGGCGTTCATTCCACAGTTCTTTCGACGGCGCCAAAGCTTCCCAACAGGGCCTTCGCCCTCGGCTCTCCCAGTTCGGCCGCCCTCGACAGCCATTCGGCGCCGCGATCCGGCGAGCCATTCTCCGGCCATTGACCGTACAACTCCCCCAGCGCCGTCATCGCGCGGGCATCGCCCTGCGCCGCGGCGCGGGCCAGCCAGCCCTCGGCGGCCTGGGGATCGGGGGCGCCACCGAGGCCGTGCAGGCAGAAACGGCCGAGATTGACCTGTGCGCCCGGATGGCCGCGTTCGGCGGCGCGGAGCGACCACAGCCGGGCGGCGGCGTAATCCTGCCCGACCCCGTCGCCTTCCGCATAGGCGACGCCAAGCCGGAACATCGCCGGCGCGCTGCCCTGTTCCGCAGCCCGGCGATACCAGCCCACCGCCCCCGCCCGGTCGGGCGTGACGCCACGGCCGAGTGCGTGCAGAAGCCCGAGGTTGTAGAGCGCGTCCGGGTCGTCGCGCTCCGCCGCCCGGGAGAACCAGTCCATGGCGCAGGTCCGATCCTCCGCATCCCGGTCGCGCTCCGCGTAGAAGGCACCCAGGCCAAGCTGGGCAGCGACATCGCCTTGCGCCGCCGCGCGCTCCAGCCATTTCACCGCCTCGCGTTCGTCGGGCGCCACCCCGGTTCCGGTTCGGTGGAGTTGGGCGAGCAGGCGCTGGGCGCCGGCATGCCCCAACTCGGCCGCCATCCGGTACCAGCCCGCCGCTTCGGCATGATTGGGAGGCAGACCGTTCCCATGGCTGTGCCAGTCACCCAGCAACGCCATCGCCTCGGTATCGCCCTGCAACGCCGCCTTCCGCAGCCAGGACTCGCCGGCCTGCGCGCCGCCGCCGATCGCGGGTTCCTTGAGATGAAGCGTCCCCAGCGCGCGCTGGGCGGCGGGCACCCCGGCTTCGGCCGCGCGGCGGAAACTGGCCGCCGCCTCGTGGAAATCGGGATCCAGACCCAGACCCTGCACCTGATGCAGACCGATGAAATACCAGGCCGTCGGCTCCCCCGCCGCCGCGGCCGCGCGGAACCATACCAAGGCTGTGGCCGGATCGGCCTGCCCGGCATAGCCGCCCGCCAGCAGGGTTCCCAACCCGAGCATGGCCTGCGCGTCGCCCTGCGCCGCCGCCAGGCGATACCAGGCCTCAGCCTGCGCGTAATCGACCTCCACGCCGAGGCCGTTCGCATGGATGCAACCGAGCAGCGCCTGCGACGAGGCGACGCCTTGCGCGGCGGCGGCTTCGGCCCAGCGGCGCGCCTGCTCGGCATCGCGTTCGACCTGGATGCCTTCGGGGAACAGGAGGGCCAGCGCGGCTGCGGAGGGCCGGGTGCCGTCCGGGGCGGCGCAGCCGTGGAAGCAGAGCTGCGCCATCCTCGCCTGCGCCTCGCCATGGCCCTGCCCGGCGGCCCGGCCGTACCAGCCGGCCGCCTCGACGGCGTTGCACAGCACGCCCTCGCCCTGCTGGTAGGCGAGGCCGAGCCGGTACTGGGCCTCGGCGTCGCCGGCCCGCGCGGCGGCGAGCCAGCATTGGACCGCGCCGACGAAGTCGCCGCGCCGATGCCTGCGCCGGCCGCGCGCGAGAGCACGGCCGGGCCGGCGCTGCCGCAGGGCTTCGATCACCGTCCGGAACACCCGGCCCCCCTGTGCCGATCGGAGACGAGGACGGACGTCATGGCTCGCGCATCCCTTCCGAGGCGTTCGTGAGAACGCGGTCGAGGAAATACCAGATGAGTGTGCGCGATCCGACGACGATGTCCGACACCAGGGTCATGCCCGGCACCAGACGGAAATCGGACGGCACATCGCGCAGGGCGACTTCGTCCAGCGAGATCCGGGCCTTGTAGAAGCGGGCCGCCCCCGGCGCCGCCCGGTCGGTGGCGAAGGAATCCTCGCTCACCGAGCGGACCGTGCCCTTGGCGGTGCCGTGTTCCATGTACCGGTAGGCGTCGAGCTTGACCTCGACCTTATCGCCGACCTTCACGAATCCCTGATCGGCGGCGGTGATATCCGCCTCGATCTCCAGCGGCGCGCCGGCCGGCACCAGGATGAAAAGCTTCTCGCCGGATTGCAGCACCGAGCCGACCGAATAGCGCCCGACCTCCAGCACGACGGCGTCCTCGACCGCGCGCATCTCCACCAGTTCGCGCCGCTTGGCGGCCTTGCCCAGATCCTCGCGGACGCGCGACAGATCGACGCTGCGGTTCACCAGATCCTGGACCGCGGCGCTCTGCCATTGCTGGAAATAGCTCTCGCGGTCGGCCCGCAGGGCTTCCAGCTCGTGCGTCGCCGCCAGTGCGGCGCCTTCGCTGGCCTTCATGTTGCGCAGCACCTCGACGCGCGTGTCGCTGGCCATCAGCGCGTTGATCCGGCTGCCGGTCTGACTCTTCTCGAGCGCGAGGCGCATCGATTCGACCTCGGTCAGCAGACCGAGGCGCGACCGGTAATGCTGGATGTTCTCCTGGTTGCCGGCGAGCGTCGCCTTGGCCGTTTCGATCCGCTGGTCGAAATTGGCGAGCTTGGACTGGAGCTCGGCCTGACGATGGCGCCAGATCGATTCCTGAAGGCGGTAGTAGGCGTCCTTCTCCTCCGGCCGGTACGGCTTGCCGTCCAGCTCCGCCTGCAGCCGGGACACCTCGGCGGTCAGGCTGACGAACTGGCGCTCCAACTGCGCCTCGTCGGCCTTCAGGATGGTGGGGTCGAGCGTCGCCAGCACCTCTCCGCGCCGGACGACCTGCCCCTCGCGCACCTCGATGCTGCGAATGATCGAGGTTTCCAGCGGCTGGACGACGATCGTGGAGGATTTGACGACCATGCGGCCCGGAGCCTCGACGATGCGGTCGAGCTTCATGACCGAGGCCAGCCCCAGCCCCAGCAGAACCATGGCGCTGAGCATCAGCACCGCGGCACGCGCGGCGAACGGGTCGGCCGAACCGGTAATCTCGGCCGTCTCGGACTGGAAATCGTTGATCGCCTGCTCGGCGGACCGCCGGTCCGACCGGCCGATCCGCTCAGCCCTGGCAGGCGGGAACGCGGGCTGCGCGGTCATGCCGGCCTCCGGGAGTAAGATGACGGTTCTGTTGGAACCAGAGCTGCCGGTAGATGTCGCAACGCTCGAGCAGCGTGTCGTGCGGGGCCGCGTCGTAGAGCTTGCCGCGGTCCAGCACCAGGATCTGGTCGCAGTCGATCAGCGACGCCAGCCGGTGCGAGATCACGATCACCGTACGGTCCTGGGCGATCCGCATCAGGTTGCTGTTGACGATGGCTTCGCTTTCCGGATCCAGCGCGCTTGTCGCCTCGTCGAAGATCAGCACCGGCGGGTCGGGCAACAGCGCGCGGGCGATGGCGATGCGCTGGCGCTGGCCGCCCGACAGGTTGGCCGACCCTTCCTCGATCATCGTGTCGTAGCCGCGCGGCAGCCGCTCGATGAACTCCTCCGCACCGGCCAGCCGGGCAGCCTGGACGATCTCCTCGAAGGTGGCGTTGGGCCGCGCCATGGCGATGTTCTCGCGCACCGTGCCGCGGAATAGAAAATTATCCTGGAGGACGACGCCGAGGTTCGTGCGCAGATGGTCGATGTCGATCTCGCGCAGGTCGGTGCTGTCGATCTTGATCAGCCCCTCGTAGTTCCGGTAGAGGCCTTGGAGCAGGCGGGCGATCGTCGTCTTGCCCGACCCGCTGCGCCCCATGACGCCGACGATGCTGCCCTTGGGGATCGAGAGGGTGATGTCGGACAGGGCCTGGGTCGGCGCACCCGGGTAGCGGAAGCGGACCCCGTCGAACTCGATCGCCCCCTCGATCCGCGGCCGCATGCCACGGCGGTCGCGCCCCGCCTCGGGCGCCACGTTGACCACCGACGCGATCTGGAGGACGGCGCCGCGGATTTCCTGGACTTCCTCCAGGAGGGCGGCGATCTGGACGAAGGGGCTGACCGCCCGGCTCGCAACCATGCTGAAGGCGACCAGCGTTCCGGCGTAGAGCGTGGTGTCCGACGCGATGGCCAGATAGCTGCCGAGCAGAAGGGTGCCGGCGTAAATCGCGCGCTCCAGCATGTGGAGGATGCTCTGCGGCTGGTTGGACAGCATCTGCATCCGGGTGGTGGCGTGCACCGCCTCGGCCACCCGATCGTCCCAGTCGCGCAGCTTGCCGCCTTCGATCGCCAGGGACTTGATGGTCCGCATTCCGTGGATGGCCTCGACCATCAGCGAATTCTTGCGCTGCTCCGCCTGGATGACCCGCGTATGGACGCGCGACAGGACCGGAACGTAGAGGGCGACCACCACGAACATCAGGATGGCGGCACCCAGGACCCAGAGGGCGAGCGGGGTGTTCAGGACGAACATCGCCGGGATCAGCACCACGAGCGTCATGGTGTCGAGCAGCGTGCTGAACAGCCGCCCGGTCAGGAAGTTGCGGATCCGCCAGACCTCGCCCAGCCGGTACAGGATCGAGCCGGCCGGGTTCTGTTCGAAGAACTCGGTCGGCAGGGCGAGCAGCTTCTGGAAGATGTACACGCTGAGGCGGGCATCGACCCTGGCGGTGCCGCGGGCGATCAGGTAGCGCCTCAGGAAGCTGAATCCCGTATCGAAGACGATGAAGAAGGCAACCGCCACGGTCAGGACCGAGACGGTGGAGAGGCGGTGATGCACCAGCACCTTGTCCACGACCGTCATGTAGATGAGCGGGGGCACCAGCGCGAACAGGCTCATCATCAGCGCGGACACGCCGACGTCGCGGAAGATCGTCCGCTCCTGGAGAAGCTGCCCGACGATCCAGCCGAAGCTGAATGGCCTCTCTTCGGCGCGAAGGCCATGGCGGCGCTTGACGAACATCGCCTCGCCGGCCCAGACGGCCGAAAGCCGGATCTCGTCGACGAGAAGCACCGCCCCGTCCGGGCTCAGCGGGTCACGCAGGACGGCGACCGTCCGATTGTCCTCCTGCTGGACGCCGATGAGGACGAGCGACTGCCCGTCGCGCATCCGCAGGATCACCGGCAAGGCGTTGCCAAGCCGTCCGAGTTGGCTCCAGCGCAGCCGTGCGCGGCGCGTGGTCAGCCCGCTGACGTCGGCGATCCGCGCAAGCTGCTTCAGCGAGGGTTCGCCTGTCGGCAAGCCATGCTCGCGGGACAGCCGTTCCGGCGCCAGATGGACACCCCGCTCCCGCGCGACCATCGCCAGCGCATGCAGCGCGGCACTTCCTCCGGTTACGTTCGGTGTGGCGAACCTTTCCAAATCCGGAAGAACATCCATGAACAAAGCATCCGAACCGTAGCAACGATCTTTCGCATCCACATCGGCAAAGCTTTTGAGATGCTTTCAAGGCCGTATGTGGCGGCGACGTTAGAATAGAGGCAAACTGCCTGGAATGTGAGGTGTTTTCCAGGATAATGTTGTGTCAACATGCGCCCACTTTCATCATGAAAGATTATGAAAGTTTGTTTTCCCGAAATTGTTTGCCACCTGTTTGTAACGGCAGGAGGATCGGACGATGCGGACAGACGAACAGCGCAAAAAATACAAGGATGATGGTTGGCGCTATCCCAGTGATCTGACGGACGCGGAGTAGGAGACGATCTGTCCGCTGTTTTGGGTTACGATCACGTACCCAAGCCGCCGGCCAGGATCCTGGACTCCCAGAGCGTCACCTTCGGCCCGCAGCGGGGCGAGTGGGGCATGGACGGCTGGGACCTCGATCACATCAAGGTCGACGGCATTTATGTCGGCCACGGATCGACGGAGATGGTCTCTGAGCGCAAGATCTGGCCGTACCTGCTGCGCGGCCTTCTTTGATTTTTTTGATCAAGACATGTCCAGGCGGATCGCGTGCATCGGGACTCCGACAAGACCACGCGCGACATGGCTCGACACGACCTTCAGGAAAAGCGCCTCATCGACCCAATGATGCTGCACGCAGTCGCTCTGGGTACCCTCGGCGACCGCCACCGTCATCGCGTAGTCGCCCACCGGCAGGTAGGGGAGCTGGAACTGGAAGGAGGCTTCGAAGGATCGTCCGGCCGGTATCGCCGGCGGCGCCTCCTGGAAGGTCAGGAATGTGTTGTCGCCGAACAGCGGCTGTCCGAGCCGGTCCTTGATCAGGAAGCCGACGATCGGCCGGGTCAGGGCGACGTGGCTGTCGCAGGCGATGCGGACCACCACTTCCTCCCCTCCATGGAAGAGGGAAAGCGCCGCTCCCTCCGGCGTCGTGATGCGCACGTTCGCGACCGTGGCGCCGCGGGTGCCGAACCAGGGCGCGTCCGGATTGAAGTCGAAGATCTCGATGGCGTTGCGCCGCTCCGACATGCGCAGCCGCTCGTCCCGGACATCCGGCCGGCTGCGCACGGCCGGCGGCGGAGGCGTGCGATGACCGCCGATCCGGAAGCGGTCGTTCTTGTCCTGCTCCCGGTACATGTCGGCCAGATAGTCGTGGCAGACATCCTTGGCCGGCCCGACGGCGCGCACCGTCCCGCTGTCCAGCCAGATCGCGGTGTCGCACAGGGCGCTGACCTGGTTGATGTCGTGCGACACGAAGAACAGGGTGCCGCGTTCCTTGAAGCGGTGGATGAAGCGCATGCATTTCTGGGTGAAGGCAGCGTCGCCGACCGCCAGGATCTCGTCGACGATCAGGATGTCGGCGTCGACATGCGCCACCACCGCGAAGGCGAGCCGGGCGTACATGCCGCTGGAGTAGAACTTCACCGGCTGCTCGATGAAATCGCCGATGCCGGCGAAGGCGGCGATGGAGTCGTAGCGCGCGTTGATCTCTTCGTCCGACAGGCCCAGCACCGAGGCGGCGAGATGGACGTTCTCGCGCCCGGTGAATTCGGGATTGAAGCCGGCCCCCAGCTCCAGCAGCGCCGCGACCCGGCCATGGACGGCGATGCGGCCGGTGGTCGGGGCCAGCGTGCCGCAGAGCAGTTGCAGGAAGGTCGATTTTCCGGCGCCGTTGCGGCCGATCAGCCCGACTGTCTCGCCCCGGCGCACAGTCAGCGCGATATCCTTCAACGCCCAGTATTCGTCGTAATATTTGCGCCGGCCACGCATCAGCATCTGCTTCAGCCGGTCTTGAGGGCGCTTGAAGACAGGATAGGCCTTGCCCAGCCCAGCGGCTTCGATCACCAGCTCCGCAGTCGGGCATCCGGTCATGCGCAATGATTCTTCATCGATGCTTCGAGATGCCGGAGGATGAGGTCTGAGTCGTAAGAGCTGGAAGCCTCGATCACGGAATCCCAGCAATGGACGAAGGGAACCCGGGCCGGATTCTTGTGCAGCAATTCCCGTTTCAGGAACGGACAACCCATCTCGGCGATCAGATAGTCCCAAAAATAATGACTGCCGTTCAATGGCTCGCCGCGGTCCACCGCGTCGAAGAGCATGGAAAGATAGGCGTGATGGCGCCGCCCCAGCCCCGGCGCCGCCAGCGCTCCGCCGTGCCGCACCGCCTCGCTGACCCCCGTGGCGGCCTGCCGGTAGGGAAACAGCGCGGCGCAGCGAAGCCCGCCGCGGATCAGCGCGCGCGACAGGCCGACCTCGTAACGCAGCACCACCCAAGTCTTGGACTGGACGTAGCGGACCTGCCGCCAAAACTGCGCGAAGGCCGGGCTAAGCAGCGCCTGCCGCTTGAACAGCAGGAAGTAGCTTTGAAGATGATAGCCGAATTGCCAGCTGTCAGTGATGCCCCATACCGACGCCCGGCCGGCGTCGGCCCGCCGCAGGAGAGTGGCCAGATCGTGGAACGGCCCATAGACGCTGTCGTTGGCCAGCAGAAGCTCCTCCAACCCCTCCCGCTCCTCCAGCGGGCCGAGCAGAGCCAGGCCGTCCCGGAAGGCGCCGAAATCGTAGCCGACGTTTCGCCGCCGGACCATCAGCGCGCAGAGCGTCTGCAGCTCGGCCAGCGAATCGGCGGTCAGCGACGGAGCGTTGCTGACGAAGACCAGCTCGAAGCCGGCGATGCGCAGTTGGCGGAGATAATAGAGCACATAATCATGGACAATGCCGGCGCGGTCGTAATGGACGAACACCGCGATCCTGGCGGCTCCCTCCAGGCGCCGCTCCCCGTTCCAGCGTTCCTCGACATAGTCGCCGCGCCGGCGCAGGACGCTGGCCGCGAAGGCGATATAGGCGAACAGCCGCAGGGCGACGACGTGCAGCCGCCACCATGACGCCAGGGCGAGGCCGGTGATCCGGCCCAGGAAACCGCCTGCCGGCATGGTCAGCGCACTCCCAGTATCTGCTGCGCCCAGGCCCGATAGGGCGAGGGCACCTCGGGCGCACCGGTGGGGGCTGGGGCCAGCAAGTCGGTCGCCGCGTTCTGCGCGGCGCTCATCCGGCCAGCATGGCTGAGAGCCAGCGCCTCATGATACCGGGCCGGCCAAAGGAGCGTCCGTCCCGTCGGGTCGTCCAGCCGGCGCCGGCAGGCGAAGTAAACGGCATGGAAGGTCTCGGCCGCGCCCTGCTGGTCGGCACGGTGATTGAGCTTCAGCATGCCGACGACGAAGGCGAGCGAGAGGCGGTCGGCGACGTCCGTGCCGGGCTCCGCAAGCCCCTCATCCCCCGCTTCGACCAGGCTTTCCGCCGACGCATAGGCGCCGGCATTGACCAGGGCCACGATCAGCCGGCGGCGGGTCCGTTCCCGCAGCGCAGCCGGCAGAGCCGTCAAGCCGGCGTAGCGGGCCGCCGCGGCGGCCGGATCGAACCGGGCAAGGGCGAGGATCTGTTCGCACGGAGCCTGCGCCCCGAGATCGGCGGTCTCGCCGTCGTCGGTGCCGATCCCCTGGAGCGCCGAACGCAGAAGGGCGGCGAAGGCGGCCGCCGCGCCGAAGGAGAGAGCCGCGCCGGCCGGATCGCCGGCCGCGTTGATCCGCAGCATGCCCTGCATGTAGAGCACGCTGCACAAGTTGAACGGAAAGCGCGCGGCCAGCGTGTCGAAATCGAGGGTGCCGGGCTGGGAAAACCGGATCGCCGCCGGATCGTCGAGATCGATGCCGTAGAGTCCGACCCAGGCCTGCCGCAGCTCGGCCAGCGGAGTCTTCGCCGCCTCATACTCCCCGGCGTTGACGAACTCCTTGAGCAGACGGCAGCGGAAGCCGGCGCCGAGCGGAGAATCAGCCTCGTGCAGACCGACCCGCCCCGTCAGATAATCGCGATAGGCCAGCCGGTCGAAAGGCGGCCCGTCGCCCAGCGGGCGGTCGGAGGCCATGGCCTGAAGCTGGTGCGGCGACTCCTCGACACGGACATGGACGAAGCCGGACTCCAGCAACGCCTTCCGCAGGGCTTCGGCTGAGAAGAGCATCGTGTGGAAGCCGGCGCTGAGCAGCGGCAGCAAGGCTCCGAGATCGGTTTCCGGCACGATGCCGGCCGCGTTCGGCGTCGTCAGCACCAGGATTCCATCGGAAGCCAGGGCGCGCCGCGCCGTCGCCAGGAAGGCGGAAGGCTCCGGGACATGCTCGATCACCTCGGAACAGAACACCGCGTCCCAGGCCCCCTCGTCGAGCGGCGTGTCCGCGGTGAAATAGGCCGGGCGAATGTCGAGGCCCAGCGCTTCGCGCCCGGTCTGTGCGAGCAGGCCGGGGTCGTAGCCGCGGCCGATCCAGCCGCGGGCACGTTGCGCGTAGTCCAGGGAGAAGCCGAATCCGCAGCCGATCTCCAGGTAGCGCCGGACCGGCCTGTGGTCGAGGACCGCCGTCGGCGCCAGCATGACGTCGATTCCCGCACCCTGCTCGACATAGAACTTGACCGCGCCGTCGGCGTTCGCCGGTTCCTCGTAACGCGCCTCGTGCGGCGGATCGAAGAAGGCGCCGCCGCAGGACGGGCAGCCATACAGATGGTAGGGCGTTCCGCCGTCCGGCCGGTCCCGCACCACCAACCGCCGCGGCTTGTCGCCTTGCATACGGCAAATCGGGCAAACTCTTGACAGACCGGGGCCTGGCGCCCAATCGACCAGCATGGCAACCATCAGGAAATCAGTCTCTTCACCACAGACGAAGGGAGCACGATATATGCGGCAGCGAAAGATTTACAGCTATCTTTACAGCAAGGCCGTTTCGCCCTGAGGCTGATTCCTTATTCTTTTTCCCACCGGAAATCGAACGTCTGGAAACCATGAAGATTGAAGTTGCGAAACGGATTGTCTCGGAAAAATTTACCTATCTTTCATAAGCTTGCAATCGAAATACCGTGTGGCTCGGGGCCCTCCGCTCTTCTCCGGCCGGCCTCAATTTTTGGTTAACCATCGAATGGCGTTACGAAAGGCGGCATTTGGCACAATCTGGACGATAGATTCAATTAGCTGCTTGCCTGCTTCATGATTTTGAGGTTAGGACCTTTCTCAGTGTCTTTGATATCGCGACGCCCGGCGCGTCTGAGAATGAGGTTGGGGAATGGCAATTGAGACGATCGCCGGCGGCACTTCGCCCGGCACGACCATCCAGCAGGTGCTTACCTCCTCCACCTCTCCGACGAATCCTTCCGTCCCCACATCGACCGCCACGTCGGTGCTGACGAACCCCTCCGTGGTCAACGCGACGGGAATCACGCAGATCGTCACCGCGACCGGCGAAAGCACCGTCCAAGCCGGGAACCAGGACGGAACCGCCACGATCATCACCGACAATTCCCGGCCGGTGACCCTGGTCGGCGGAACCGGGTCGAACCAGCTTCTCATCGGCAACGGCGCGAACGGCTCGCTGGTGGTGACCGGGGCCGGCAGCGGCACCGTGGTCGGCGGCGACGGCAACGGCACCGTGGTCATCAATGACCGTTCCTCCGTATCCTCAGGGTCGGCCGCGCCGGACGGCAAGAACCTCAACGTCGTGCTGGGCAGCGGCAACAGCACCGTGATCGGAGCCGGCACCCAAGACCCCTCCGCCACCGCAAGGACCACGATCGCGGGGGGAAGCGGAAGTGCGTTTGCCGATCTGCGGGGGGCGAACAACGATTATTACGTCAACGTCAACAGCGGTACGGTCTGGGGTGGACAGGGCGACAACATCATCGGCGTCGGGGCCGGCAATTCGACCGTGATCGGCGGGACGGGTTCCAACACGCTGATCGGCGGTTCGGGCGACACGGCGATCTTCAGCGGCACCGGCCACTCCACGATGTTCGGCGGTTCGGGCTCCACCAACATGTTCGCGCAGAACGACACTGCGTCCCTGTTCGTCGGCGGTTCGGGAAAGTCGACGATGTCCGGCGCCGCCGCGGCCGACACCCTGATCGGCGGTACCGGCCAAAGCACCATGTACGGGGGCGGCGGCTCCAACATCTTCGTGTTCAGCACCGTGTTCGGCGGCGGCCGTGCCGTCGTCGGTGATTTCGGTGCGTCGGCCGGCAACCGCATCGCCGTCCAAGGCTATGGGCTGAGCGCGGCCGATCTCGCCCAGCGCGCGACCGTCTCCGGCGGCAACACGTCCTTGACCTTGCCGGACGGCACCCAGATCACCCTGGTCGGCTTCACCGGACTCAACAGCAGCCACTTCGCCGTTTGACGTCCCCCGGAAAGATCACGCGCCATGGCCGTGCGACTCGGCTAATCCGTTGATCGGCGGTGTCCGCTTTCCAGAGCGGGCGCACGGGCATTGGGGTGATGGTGCAGAAGCATAAGCCTTGGGCAAAGCTGACGGCGCTCGAACGGATGGCGGCGGCTGGACGTTTCGACGAATGCATCGAACCGGCCCGCGCGCTGCTCGGCGATCCTGCCTGTCATATGAAGGCCGTCATTCTCCTGGCGCGATGCGCCGCCGGGCAATCACGGTTCGGCGAAGCCCTGCGCTGGGCCGGACGGGCGCACCGTGGCTCTCCGGCAGACAGCAGCGTGGGGACGTTCTACGGAGCGCTGCTGATCGCCGACGGCCAGCCGTCCCGCGCCGTCCCGGTCTTGGCCGAAGCGTTCCGCAAGGGGCAGTCCGCAGAAACCGGCGCAGCACTTACCCAGGCGCTGACGGCGAGCGGTCTGAATCCCGACGCGGTGCGACATCTGTCCATTCTGCTCGACCGCTTCCCGGTCTCGCGGACGCCGCTTCTCCGGCAGGTCGCCGACCGTATGATCCTTGACGGCGCCGCTCCGGGCTGGGTGTCCTGCGAGGCCGGCGACCGCCTGGAAGGGACCCTGCCCCTGTCGTGGTTCGCGCCGGACGATCCCATCCGGCTTCTGGCCGATGGTCGGGAACTTCTGCGGATGGAAGCCAGCGCCTTCGTGGACCGGTTCGGACATATACCAGCGGACGGCACTCCGAACGGCGCCTTGGCCGGTTTCGCGTTATCCTTCGAAGCGGGTCTGCATGGTGCGGACATCGCGCTGTTGCGCGGCGAGAGCCCTTTCCTCGGGGCGCCCACCCGTCTGCGCCCCCGCCCCGCCGAGGTCGAAGGGGTGGTCGACATCGAGGGCGCGCAGCTTCGGGGATGGGCGCGCCTCGTCCAGCATCCGGAGCGGCCGGTCGCGGTCGTCGTCCGCGACGAGGCCGGCCGCGCCTTCACAATCCCGGCCGATCGGACGTCGGGATCGGCGGAGATCCCGGACGACGGCTCCCCCCCTGATTTCTCCATCGACCTGGAAACGACCGGGCTCGCGCCGGGCTGGCTCGAAGTCGGCGCCGGACCGGACCGCACGCCGCTCGCCGGCAGCCGCCTGCGTTGGATCGACACCCGCGCAGCCTTGCGCGGCCTCACCCGGCTGTCGCGATCGGTCCGCCGGCCGGATATCCCCTGCCAACTCGATGCCGCGACCGTCGAAGCGGTCGTAGCGGCGCTCGAGCGCGCACCGTCGCCGGTTCAGCCGACCCGTCCGGTGATGCCGCCGCGTCCGTTCCGGACCGACCGGCGGACCGACATCGTCATTCCCGTCTACAAGGGCCACGCCGAGACCCTGGCCTGCCTGGACAGCGTTCTGGCGAGCGGCGCCGTGCCGGCAGGCTGCGAACTCGTCGTGATCGACGACGCCAGCCCCGAACCTGCCTTGGTCCGCGACCTCCGGGCGCTGGCGGCGGCCGGCCGGATCACGCTGCTGAGGAACGAACGGAACCTCGGCTTTCCGGCGACCGTCAACCGGGGATTCGATCTGCATCCGGACCGCGACGTCATCGTTCTGAACGCCGACACGGTGGTCAGCGGCGACTGGGCCGGGCGGCTTCGCCGCGCCGCCTACGCTGCGCACGACGTCGGGACCGTGACTCCGCTGTCCAACAACGCCACGATCCTCAGTTATCCGTCCTCGGTCCCGGCCGGCGCCCGGACCGGGAATGATGAGCCGCCACCGTTGACCGCCGATCAGGCCGCGGCCCTGGACTGCCTGGCTTCGGAGACCAACACCGGGTTGTGGATCGAGATCCCGACCGCCGTCGGCTTCTGCATGTATGTCCGGCGCGATTGCCTGGACGAGGCCGGGGGCTTTTCCGAGGACCGCTTCTCGACCGGCTACGGTGAGGAGAACGACTTCTGCATGCGGGCGCGGCGACTGGGATGGCGCCATCTCGCGGCAACCGACACGCTGGTGGCCCATGTCGGGGGGCGCTCCTTCGGGTCCCGCAAGGCTCTGCTCCTGGCCCGCAACCTGAGGATTCTCAACCAGCTGCATCCCGGCTACGACACCCTGATCCGGGATTTCCTGAAGCGGGACCCGCTGATCGAAGCCCGGCGGCGGCTCGACCTTGCCCGCTGGCCACGGGAGGACTCACAGGGATACGGGCCAGCAACGCTCCTCGTCACGCTCGATCTCGGCGGCGGGGTCGAGCGCCATGTCCGCGGACGTTGCGCCACGCTGCGGGCGGCCGGGCGACGGGCTTTGCTGCTCGAACCGGTCGCCGCAGCCGACGGAACGCCGGAGCGCTGCCGGATCGTCGATCCGCAGCACGAGGATCTGCAGGATCTCGTTTTTTCCACCGCTGCGGAACTGGACCGGCTGGTCGCGGTCCTGCGGCTGGCGGGTGTCGAGGCCGTGGAGTTCCACCATCTCCTGAACCACGATCCCATTCTGCTCACGCTGCCGGACAGGCTGGGGGTGCCGCATGAGGTCGTCGTCCATGACTACAGCTGGATCTGCCCGCGCATCACCCTCATCGACGGCAGCGGACGCTATTGCGGGGAACCGGACGCCGCGGTCTGCGATTCCTGCGTCGAGGAGAACGGTTCCCGCTACCGGCAGGCGGTTCCGGTCGAGAAGTTCCGCCAGCGCGCGGCGGGGCTGCTCGGCAGTGCGCGGCGAGTGGTGGTCGCCAGCCGCGACGCCGCCGCCCGGATCGCACGCCATGTCCCGGCGGCATCGCTGACGATCGAACCGTGGGAGCCGCCGCTGCCCATTCCCGATCCGCCCCTGTACCGCCGCGCGGCCGGACGGTGGCGGGTCGGACTCGTCGGCGCGATCGGCCGGCACAAGGGCTACGACATTCTGCTCGGCTGCGCGGCCGACGCTGCGTCGCGCGATCTACCGCTCGAGTTCGTGGTCGTCGGCTACAGCCAGGACGACGCTCCCCTGTTCGCCACCGGCCGGGTGTTCGTCACCGGGCGCTTCGCCGAAGGTGAAGCGGAGGGACTGCTTCGTGAGAACGCCATCGATCTCGTCTTCCTGCCGTCGGTCTGGCCCGAGACCTGGTGCTACGCCCTGTCCGATGTCTGGCGCGCTGGCCTGGAAGCCGTGGCCTTCGATCTCGGCACCATCGCCGAACGGATCCGGGAACGCGGACGCGGCCATCTGCTGCCTCCCACTCTCGGCGTAGCGGCGATCAACGATGCGCTCCTGGATTGCCTGGAATCCGCACCGACGCCTATCCCCGTCAGTCCGAACCCGGTTGCCTCGATTTTCCACAGCGCCTTGCAGGACCCGCAATGAATTCCACACCACCGCCCGCCGACATGTTCCAGTTTCCGGATATCCACGCAATGGCACAGACGATGCTTCTGCCGCCGGGCCTTTACGCCGTGGCGGTAAAAGGTGGCGGGCTCCCGCCGGCGCAGGATCCGCTGGCCTACCCCTTCGTGCAGGTCACCGAAGCGCCGGGCAACCCGCCCCAGACCAGGGTCGAGGTCATGGGTAACGCCGCGGACCGCTGCCTGTCCCGGGACGGCGACACGCTGGTCCTGAAGATCGAGGGTGCGCCGGCCCGGATGATTCTGACGTCCTACAAGCCGGGGGGCCGGACGGACCGCAATCTGGCGATCGAGGTACAGCGGCTGGCGCCCGCGGCCCAACATCGCCAGGATGCGCATCCGCAAGCCGCCGCGCCGCGCGTTGCACAGGCGGAGGTGATGGTCCATGTGCAAAATCTCGGTGATCTTTGCTCCGGCAATTTCGATTGGGCGGGGCGCCCGGGCCAGCGCCAGTGGATCGAAGCCTTCGCGGTCATGCCGCTGGCTCCTCTCGGCCCCCAGGACATCGAATACAAGGCGATAACCGCCCAGGGTTGGGAAACGCCCTGGGTCGAAGGTGGTTCGGTCTGCGGACAGCGCGGCAATACGCTCCCACTGATCGGCTTTGCGTTGCGTCTTTGCGGGCCGGCGGCCGAACGGCTGGAATGCGTGTATGAAGGAAGCTTCCTCAGCGGATACCGCGCCGGTCCGATGCAGAACGGCGCCTTGTGCCGGTCCGATATGACCGACGATCCGCTCGACGGCATGTTGATCCGCTTTTTCACCAAGCCGATGGCGGAGCGGGGCGCATGACCGGAGACCGGTCGATGGCGTCGGTGGGATCCGCGCCTTTCCGGACGGTGCTGAACGTGGGCTGCGGGCCGCGTTCCATTACCCGGCTCCATCAGCATTTTCCGCCGCGGGACTGGCGGGAGGTGCGATTGGATGCCGATCCGGAGGTGGAGCCCGACATCCTGGCGCAGCTTCCCCGGCTTTCCCCGGTGGCCGACGCCAGCGTCGATGCCGTGTGGGCTTCGCACAGCCTGGAGCATCTGGAGGAAGACGCCGCCCGCATCGCGCTGGAAGAATTCCTGCGGGTGCTCCGACCGGGCGGCGTCGCGATGATCGCCGTTCCGGATTTGCAGAGCGTCGCCCGGATTCTGGTCGAGGATCGGGCCGACGAAATTCTCTACCAGTCGCCGCTCGGTCCGGTGCGCGCGCTTGACGTCGTCTATGGTTTCGCTCCGCTGATCGCGGCGGGAAACACGCTGATGGCGCACCGGACGGGATTCACCGGCACCCGGCTGAAGCGCTTTCTGGAGAAGGCCGGTTTCGCAGCGCCGGTCGTGTACCGGCTGGCCAACCATGAACTCTTCGCCATCGCCAGCCGGCCGGCCGTTGGCGCGGCAGCCACGGCGGCAGTCGCATGAACGTTCTTTTCCTGCATCAGAATTTCCCCAGCCAGTATCAGCACGTGGTCCGCCATCTGGCCGGGCAGCCGGGCAACCGGGTGGTCTTCCTGACCCGGGACAACGACAACCGCATCCCCGGAGTCGAGCGTGTCTGCTACGAACCGTTCCGGAACGCGGGATCGCAGACGCATCACTACCTGCGCGAGGCCGAAGCCGCGGTCATTGCCGGCCAGTCGGTCTATGAGGCGGCGCTGCGACTGAAGCGGGATGGGCTGACTCCCGACATTATGATCGGCCACAATGGCTGGGGAGAAACCCTGTACCTGAAGGACGTCTGGCCGGATGTCCCGCTGCTCTCCTATTTCGAGTTCTACTACCGGGCGACCGGCGTGGATGTCGGGTTCGATCCCGCCTTCCCGACCGGCCCGAACGACCCACCACGGGTCCGTACGAAGAATCTGATCAACCTGCTCGGCGCCGAGGCTGCCGATTGGGGACAGACGCCGACCCGCTGGCAATGGTCGCTCTATCCCGACTTCGTGCGGCAGAAGACGGTGGTCATCCATGAGGGGATCGACACCGCGATCGCCCGTCCCGACGCCGGCGCCCGACTGCGCCTGAGCGACGGCCCGACGCTGACCCCCGGCGACGAGGTCATCACTTTTGTGGCTCGCAATCTGGAACCCTACCGAGGCTTCCCCGTCTTCATGCGCGCCCTGCCGGAAGTCCTGCGGCTGCGTCCCAACGCACAGGTGCTGATCGTCGGCGGCGACGGGGTCGGCTACGGCGCACCGCCGCCACCGGGAAAAAGCTTCCGCCAGATCATGCTGGAAGAGGTCGGCGACCGTCTGGACCTGCGTCGCATACATTTCCTCGGCAAGATCGCGCACGGCGACTTCATCAAGGTTTTGCAGATATCGGCCGCCCACGTCTATCTGACCTACCCCTTCGTCCTGTCCTGGTCGATGCTGGAGGCCATGTCGGCCGGGTGCCTGGTGATCGGCTCCGCGACGCCGCCGGTGCAGGAGGTCGTACGGCATGGTGAAAACGGGCTTCTCTTCGATTTTTTCGATATTGAAGCGCTCGTCGAGACAATTGTGAAGGCTCTTGAGCGGCGTGATGAACAATATCCTCTGCGTAGCGCTGCACGCGCTACGGTCCTGAGTAATTATGATCTCAAAACAGTTATTTTGCCAAAATATTTAGATATTATAGATAATATTATAAATAGACATTTCTTTTAAATGATAACCCACTCATCATCGTCGAATTTCATTTAAAACGGTTGGGGATTAAGAGCGCCTAACAAAACCGTTTTCAACAGCATCGGTATCGCTGGACGAAGCGGAAGGTGATGAGGGCGGCAGCGAGTTGATGGAAAGCGGCGAAGATGTCGCTGCGGCGCTCGTAGCGGACGACGATGCGGCGGAAACGGGCAAACCATGCCAGGGTACGCTCGACCTTCCAGCGGTGGCGGCCGAGGCGCTCGCTGGTCTCGATGCCGCGGCGGGCGATGCGCGGGATGATGGCCCGCTTGCGCAAGGCCCGGCGGCAGCGTGGATAATCGTAGCCCTTGTCGGCGTGCAGTTTGGCCGGTCGGCGTCGCGGCCGGCCGGCGCACTGCCGGATGGCCGGGATGGCGTCGACGGTGGCTTCGAGCTTCTGGCTGTCATGGACGTTGGCCGCCGAAATGGTCACGGCCAGCGGGATGCCGTTGGCGTCGATGACGATATGGCGCTTGGACCCTGGCTTGCCGCGGTCCGTCGGGTTCGGGCCGGTGTCCGGACCCCCCTTTTTGCCGGGACGCTGGCGCTGTCCAGCGCCGCCCGGCTCCAATCGATGGCGTTGACCTGACCCAAGCGGTCCAGCAAGGCCCGGTGGATCGCCTGCCACACCCCGGCCTTGTGCCAGTCGCGCAGCCGGCGCCAGCACGTCATGCCCGAGCCGCAGCCCATCTCCCGGGGCAGCATCTCCCAGGGGATGCCGCTCTTCAGCACGAAGATGATGCCCGTCAGCGCCGCCCGGTCCTCAACCGGAGGGCGCCCGCCCTTCGGCCGCGTCGGCCGCGCAGGAAGCAACGGCGCGATCACCGCCCACAGTTCGTCGCTCACAAGAGGTTTCGCCATGCCCACTATATGGGCAGCGTCCCAGCCCCCCGCTAGGTTTTGTTAGGCGCTCTAAGACATAGATCCTATGGAGTGGTTTGGAGAGCGTTTGAAAATGATTGGCGCTGAGAGCCTGTTTCAAAGCGCTGGCCCGATAAAGCTCTACTCGGCACTCTCGTCGCCGCTCTGGTTATGTGCGCTCCCCCCCGGCACCCATCATGAGCCACTGAACATTCCAGGCTGTGTCTCAAAGAAGCGAAGGGGTTGGTTCTTGCACGTGACAACGACTACGGTGCCCGTTGGGTCAATGTCGATGCCTTTTGCGCCCCCTTCCAGGCTTCGGAATGGTTCACCAAGTCCTGTTCTGGTCTTGGCAAATGCCGCATCCCTTACTGCTTTCAATTTAAAAGAGCTAGTTAAAAACGAAGAGGCCCAGTCGTCTTGGGTCGCAAAAACATACACATTGGGAGAGCCGGCATCCGTAACGTACAAAATCTTCCCACTCGGGTCGAAGCAGAGGCCATGCGGGAAGCGTAAATCCTCATCCTGCAAGGTAACGGTCTGCGTGAAACTGGACTGTGGCGATGTGTGGCCAGCCCCACTCCCAAGCCGATCATACAAGACGATCCGATTGTGAGAAAGATCGCTCACCGCCAACCTGCTCCCGTCCTGGCTCACGGCAACGCCGTCAAGAACTTGGAAACCGTCTTGGGTAATGATGGCATCATCTTGAAGCTGCATGCCATCCGGCGTCAGCGTGCAAACATGTGTTGTTATTGAGGGTATATTGTTGCAACTAACGAACAGGATGCCATTGAGAAAACGAACGCCGCCTGGCCCGGTATAAATTTTCCGTTCGGGCAGCTGTTTCATTATGCCTTTCTTGCCAAACCATGGCGATGGCGCCTGATAGATCGGATCGACGAAAGACGAGAGCACTCCTTCCGTCACAAAAGGGATTTCATAAAATTGAATATCCGAACCACGATTAGCAACGACAATGACATCCTCGCTCAAAAAATCCACGCCGTGCGGGTATATCAAACTTGCTGAACGAATTTCAATTTTCAATATTACTTGAATTGGTCGAGCTGTTATATTAACATCGTAAATAAATATGCAATTATCAACAGATATAACTGCCATGCGGCGCCCAGATGGAGAGAATTTAACATCTTCCGTTCTATAGCTCTCTCCATGGGCATTTTTGTAAACATAGGAAATATTTTTTAGCATAGTATGAACAGCCGGAGATTGTTTATAATGAATTGTACCTACTGCTAGACCGGGAACGGATGCTGCCAACTCATCGTCCTACCATCTCTAGCTTACATAGGATCAGGTTCAAGAATAGCACGGACTTCCGCTATGGTCGAGGCCATACGCCGGTTGACAGCTTCGATTTGCGCATCCACGTCTTTATGACCGAGCGGCAAGACGGTTCGATCGGGAGCCAGCCGATCATGATGGTGGATAATCCGCGGGGGACAGATGAGCGCATTTCCGGCCGCCGGCCCCAGGTGGGTCGGAAAGTTATCTTCTGCCGGTAACAATTGGATCGCCAGCCCATCGCTATGGGCCGCCAAGCCGAAGGCGATCTGATCCAAATGGATCAGATACCCCTCCAGCAGATTCCTGCGCTTCCACAGCCACTCGGCCCAGGCCAGCCATGATGCGCCGATGGCGACTGAGGTCGCATTTGAAAGAGCATAGAAACCGCCATTGCAATTGATCGCAAAGGTCTGTGCATCGCGATATCCGCAGCGCGTAACCAGAGGGAGCTTGGTCAAGCCCGCCGCATAGTAAATGTCACGAAGTATGGACAAGGGCGGATTGGGACAATCAACGATCCGAGCCCAAATCCGACCATCATCAGGCTGGACGGGGATATCAGGCAGCTCGGCAAACACGATATCCACATCGGTCAGCAAGACCGGGGTACCAGACGCGACGGAGGGCTGGAAAGCACCGATTTTATTGCAGTATTTCCCATCCACCAAGCGGGGGGTCGCCCGAGTGGCGATGCCCAGCCGGGCAAGCCTTTCCACCAGTTCAGGCGTCCCTCCTTCGACCAAGCATACCTCCATGCAAGAGGCTGGAATACCCAAGCTTAGCAGCGACGCAATCCAGGAGGATAATTGTCGAGTATGAGATCCTAAGAAATCCACTACACATATTATTCTATAGTTTTTCACGTCGCATCCACGGTCCACTTACCCAATGGGCTAGCCCAGAGGGCGGCAGCCCATTTTTTGGTTTCATTCCTAGTCAAAGTAGGATTCGTATGGAGTTCCCGCAGCGGACCGGCGCAACTCGGCATAGTCATCCACCACATCATTAAGGTTTTTAGCGCCTAATTTGACAAGCGTTGATGTCAATGGAACTTTTGGTACTTCAATAAAATCAAGAACACCGTCGATTTCATCAGAGAATGAATTCATAATGTGTTCGTAAGTAACGGATTTGACGGAATGCTCTGAAAAAATTCCATCAACCATTAGTTCAAGGCGAATTGTTTCTTGAAAATCAACAATGCACTCCTCGAGTCCAAGTTTTATTTTATCGTAAATTGGAGTATTTCCGCCAATATGCACGAGAAAAACCCCACTTTGTATCGCAAGCCTGTGTGAAATTAGGCGCCGCAGGCGGTTCTGCCGCCGCAGATGAATGATCTTTATATCTTTATTATCACGGATCCAATCAAGAACGCCACGGGCATGAGTGCCAAGCAAATCTTGATATATTATTTTGATGCCTACAGCCTTAAAATTTCCGGGATTGAGCACAAATTCCCGAATATATCGGGCAGGATCCGCCTTTAATTGCTCAACAGAAAAATCAAGTATATTTGATTTTTTTCCGCCATACCCTGCATGTCTGGAAATTGCCGCATTTGCGTCACGTGTTAGCAACTCTCCGTGACAGCACATATTCGGATGATTATTGAGCATATGCCGCAACACAGTACTTCCGGTGCGAGCTGCAGACACAATGACAAATCGGTTAGCCATCTGTAATCTCCTTTCACTTCAGATAATTAAACAGTTTTCGGATCTGTTGCAAACTTTCGACGCGGTCACGCGGTGGCGGCTGGCGGCACTGCTGCGGGGGCATGCAATCCAATGCATTGACTCATCCGGAAGGTGCGGGAAGTCGGGCAAATTTGGTGAGGGGTAAGCGTCATCTGAGGGTTGCCTTTCTACGAGTTCCGGGCCGGCAAGGTGGCATGGGGTGAGCCGGGCCCCGAATGGGATTTTCCGGGCTCCAATCCGCTATCGGCACGCAAGGTGACGCTGCGCGACCTGTTCGGTACAACACGCCGCAGCTTTCCTATGTCCACGACTGGCGGCATAACGTACAGTTGGAGGCA
Source organism: Azospirillum doebereinerae (assembly GCF_003989665.1). Lineage (GTDB taxonomy): Bacteria > Pseudomonadota > Alphaproteobacteria > Azospirillales > Azospirillaceae > Azospirillum > Azospirillum doebereinerae. The sequence continues at coordinate 395,202 of NZ_RZIJ01000002.1, forward strand.
ATCGGAATTGGTGATCCGGCCATCGGACGTGCCTGCAGCAGACGCTTACCGTAAGGTAGGACGAGGCGGCGCTCAAAGTGACACTCCATGCCCTGGAGTAGTGGGCAGGCGGAGGGGCAGATCAACACGTTGAAGCCGATCGAACGTCAGATATATGAAAGCGCCAACTTCGACCTGCCGCCCTATCTTGTCCTCCTAACGGCCTTATCTACGCAAGCTACGGGAGAAACGAATACCCAGAGCCGGCTATGGTGATTGACATCCCCCAAATCGTACTGTTATTATTTATTGAGCGTGAATACTTAGGATTTTGCATGCTGCCGCCTCTTATCATATCACATATACCGAAAACCGGTGGCACAAGTCTGGGCAATCTGGTTCGCGAATTAAGCCCCGATGTCTCCCTGGTTTACGAAGGCCAGCTTCAGCTGGGGAATCCGAATTTAGACTTTATTCTCAATTTTCGCGCCACCCTGCTGCCTTCAGTGGTTATGGGACATTTTTCCCATGGTATTCATCGCCTGCTCGGCATCCCACCCCGTTACGTGACGGTATTGCGCGAGCCCCTAAAGCGTATCGTGTCGTTATACCGGCATCAGCAGCGGCTAGAAAATTCCAGTTTTGCCGAGATATTGCGTAGCGGCGCAACCTTACGGGATTTTGTCGCTTCGGGAATAACCGAGATGACCAATAACCATATGTGTCGGGTTATCGCTGGAATCGCGCCGGAGACGGGCAAGATCAACGAAGACTGGCTGCTAGGCCTAGCACTCCATAATCTGAAGCACCACTACGTTGCCGTCGGCGTACAGGAAGACCTACCTGCCGTGACAGCAAGAATCGGCAATATGCTGAATTGGCCCGCTTACGTTATTCCGACCGACAATATGTCAAACAACCCGGAGCCCGAGATCGATCCCGCGACCCACGCCGTGCTGGTCGCCGACAACGCCCTAGATATGCAACTTTACGATCATGTTCGCAAACATACAGCTAGCTACCTGGATTGTTGATCTTGCCCGTGTGTGACGCCTAGAGGTGGCCCCGTTTGTTTGTTTCTCCCGCACTTTACGTGGAAAAGCTGACAGCGCTGGTGCCGGCGCCCTCGGGAGATCCCATGTAATGGAGCATGCAAGAGCTTTTTGTGATCCCGGGCTGCCGTGTCGTAACGGTGGAACTGTACCCCTCCGCCGAGCGCCGCCTTGTGACCGGGCTGGAAAGCTGAATCATGTGGCCTGTCCCTATGGCTATCGTAAGCGGTGTTCTGTCCGCACCTTGCGGGTGAGGCAGGGCTGAGCGAGGCTCCCGGATCGACTGGACGGGAGATCGGTTTGTGTCTGCGCTCGACCTTACGCTTGATCCTGAGCCCGTGCGGGTGCGTCGCATGGAGGTGATCACGGGGGACGTCGGGCGTCGAACTTGGTCGCCGGAGGAGAAGGTGCGGATCCTGGCGGAGGCTGCGCTGCCGGGGGCCGTTGTTTCCGATGTGGCCCGGCGTCACGGCTTGCGGCCCCAGCAGGTGTTCGGCTGGCGCCGGGAAGCGCGCGCCGCCGACCGCTTCCAAGAGGAGGGCTTGGTGTTCGCGCCGGTGGTGCTGGACACCACGCCGCCGCCAGCCGCGCCGAAGGAGCTTCCGGCCATCGAGGTGCGGATCGGCGATGCGGTGGTGCGTGTGCCCGCCGGCATGGACAGCGCCACGGTCAAGGCGGTGCTGCGCGCGGTGAGGGCGTCGCGGTGATTGGCCTGGAGGGCGCGGTGCGGGTGCTGGTCGCCGCCAAGCCGATCGACTTCCGCAAGGGCATGGATGGGCTGGCCGCCTTGGTGCAGCAGCAGTTGGGAGCCGATCCCTTCAGCGGGGTCGTCTACGTCTTCCGCTCCAAGCGGGCGGACCGGGTGAAGCTCCTGCACTGGGACGGCACCGGTCTGGTTCTCGTCTCGAAGAGATTGGAGGCGGGCCAGTTCCGCTGGCCGGCGATCCGCGACGGCGTGATCCGGCTGACCCCGGCCCAGCTCTCGGCGCTCGTCGAAGGTCTGGACTGGACCCGGGTGCGCGGCGTGCGGGTTTCCCGGCCGACCGCCGCCGGTGTAAAGGCCGGATGAAGTTTCCTCAGATCGGGCGGGTGAAACATCCCCAGATGGTTGGTGTGGTCAAGGGTTGCTGTCTTGGTTGGCCTCCCTCTCTTTTGGTGGGCGCCCCCGGCGTCGTGCCGGTGGTGGTGGTGATGGGCTGATCGAGCGGGTGCGGGTGCTTTCCGGCATCAGCTCGGCATGGCGGCGCAGGCGGTAGCTGGCGCCCTCGATCTGGACGACGACGGCGTGGTGGAGCAGGCGGTCGAGCAAGGCAGTGGCGACGACGGTGCCGCCGAACACGTCGCCCCATTCGGAAAAGCCGCGGTTGGAGGTCAGGATCATGGCGCCGCGCTCGTAGCGGGCGTTGACGAGCTGGAAGAACAGGTTGCCGCCGCCGGGGATGACGGGCAGATAGCCGATCTCGTCGACGATCAGCAACTGCGGCCGGCACAGGAAGCGCAGGCGTTCCCGCAAACTGCCCTCCCGCTCGGCCTTGGCCAGCGAGCTGACGATGTCGGCCAGGGTGGAGAAGTAGACGGAGCGGCCGGTCTTCACGGCCTCGACGCCGAGCGCGAGGGCCAGGTGGGTCTTGCCGCATCCGGGCTGGCCGAGGAAATGAAGCACCTCATGGCGGTCGACGAAGTCGAGTTCCGCCAAGGCCATGATGCGGTCGCGGTCGAGCGAAGGCTGGAAGGAGAAGTCGAAGCCGGCCAGCGTCTTGACGGTGAGCAGGCGGCCCATCTTCAAGGCGGCCTTGACGCGGCGCCCCTCGCGCAGGGTCAGTTCCTCGCCGAGCAGGGCGTCGATGGCCTCCAGGGCGGAGATCTCGCCACGCTCGATGCGGCGCAGGATGTGCTCCAGCGCTTCCAGGGCGCGCGGCATCTTGAGCCCGACCAGGTAGCGGCGGATGCGGTCCAGGCTGGCCGGGCCGCCCTCCAGCGAGGCGGCGCTCATCGGACGGCCTCCGGCTGGCCGGCAAGGCGGCGGCCGATGGCGTCGTAGATGGCCAGCGAGCGGGGCGTCACCGTGTCCCCCGGAGGTTGAGTTGCCGGAGTGGCGACCGCCCTGGGGGTCTGGCTGTTGGGCGGCGGGGGCTGGGTCCGGTGGCCGGTGGCGATGCGCCGCTGGCCGCGCCCTTCCAGCACGGGGTGGGAAGCGACGGGAATGCCGTCCTCCAGGATGGTGACGGTCTCTGCCGTGAGTTGCACCTCCACGGCCCGCCGGCGGGTGCTGTCGGGTACGGAATAGAGATTGCCGGCGACCGACACCATGCCGTCGCGGGTGACACGGCGCTCCAGGGCGAGCACGCTGTTGAAGGAACCGGCCGGTAACGGCTTGAGGTGGGGCCGTTCTTCGACGAAATGCTCCACGACGATGCGCTGGGTGGTGGCATGCCGGCGGCGGTTGGCGATCTGGACCAACCATTGGGTGAACTGGGCGTTGAGGTCCTCGAGGTTGCGGAAGCTGCGGGCCAGGAAGAAGTCCTCGCGCACGTAGCGGAAGGGCCGCTCCACCTTTCCCTTGGTTTCGGGCCGGTAGGGTCGGCACGCCTTGGGCAGGAAGCCGTAATGGGCGGCGAGATCGAGGAGCTTGGCGTTGTAGGCGATGCCCCGGCCGGGCTGGTCCGGGTCCTCGACCTCGCCGAGCACGGCGGTTTTCATGCGGTCGTAGAGGATCTGCTCGGGCGCCCCGCCGAAGCTCTCGAAGGCGGCGATGTGGCAGCGGAGCACGGTGGACAGGTCCTGGCGGGCCACGAAACGCGCCCACATCATGCGGCTGTGCCCGAGCACCATCGAGAACAGCCAGACGATCCGCTCCGCCTCGGGCTCGTCCGTGAAGGTCGTCTTGAAGAAGGCGAAGTCGACTTGGCCCTGCTTGCCGGGCGGCGTCTCGAACCGGCGCTCGAAGGACGGGACGGGCGTGGGGCGGACGCTGCGCACGAACGCCTTCAGCACCGTGTAGCCGCCTTGGTAGCCGCGCTCGTGGATCTCCCGCAGCAGACGCCGGGCGCTCAGGTCTGGGAACGCCTGCAGGCGCTCCCGGAGGTAGGCTTCAAAGGGTCCGACCAGCGTCGGACGCGGGGGCCGTGGCGTGTAGGCCGGCGGCTCCAGCCCCTGGACGATGTATTTGCGGATGGTTTTCCGGTCCAGGCCGGTACGGCGGGCGATCGCCGACACCGTCAGCCCTTCGCGCGCGAGATCGAGAATCATGACGACTGGGAGTATCCGGAATTTCGTGCTCGGCGGGGCCGATTTCATTATCAGGCGTTCATCGCCTTTGCGAACCGCTCGCCGAAGATGACGGCCATCTGCGCCTTTGCGGCCGTCCATTCCCGCGGTGGCATCTTCCAGTCTTTCTCGGCGCGGTTCAAGACGAGAAACAGGAGCTTCAGGGCGGCCTCGTCATTGGGGAAATGCCCCCTGGCCCGCACCGCCCGTCGCAGCTTCGAGTTCAAGGCTTCGATGGCATTGGTGGTGTAGAGGATACGCCGGACCTCGCGGGGGAAAGCGAAGAACGGAATGACCTCCTGCCACGCCCGCCGCCACGCCTTGCCGATGGCCGCATACTTTTCGCCCCAGGGGCCGTCCTCGAAGGCGCTCAGGGCCACCTCGGCGGCCTTGTCGTCGACGGCGTCGTAGACCGTCTTCAGCGCGGCGGCGATGGCCTTGCGGTCCTTCCAGGACGCGAACTCCATGCTGTGGCGCAACAGGTGGACGATGCAGGTCTGGACGATCGTCTCGGGATAGGCGGCGGCGATCGCCTCGGGAAAGCCCTTCAGCCCATCGACCACGGCCAGCAGGATGTCCTCGACGCCCCGGTTGCGCAGTTCGTTCAGGACGCGCAGCCAAAACTTGGCGCCCTCGTTCTGTTCGATCCATAGTCCCAGCACTTCCTTGGCGCCGTCGGCCCGCACGCCGATGGCCACATGGATGGCTTTGTTGCGCACCAGGCCCTCGTCCCGGATCTTGACCCGGATGGCATCCAGGAACACCAGGGGATAGATCGCCTCCAGGGGCCGGTTCTGCCAGGTCGTCACCTCCTCGATCACCGCGTCCGTCACCGTGGAGATTAGGTCGGCCGAGACCTCGATGCCGTAGAGTTCCCGCAGGTGCCCGGTGATCTCCCGCGTCGACATGCCCCGCGCATACAGCGAGATGATCTTCTCGTCGAAGCCGGGGAACCGCCGCTGGTACTTGGCGATCAGCGCCGGATCGAACGTTCCTGTCCGGTCGCGTGGAATGGACAGGTCCATCGACCCGCCCTCGGTCAGCACCGTCTTGCGGCCGTAGCCGTTGCGACGGTTGCCGCTCTCGTCACCGGCCAGATGATGATCCAGTTCCGCTCTCAGCGCCCGTTCCGTCAGCGCCTTCTTCAGTTGGTCGAGCAAGCCGTTCTGCTCGAACGCCGTCTTGGCATCCGCCCCCGCCAGCAACTGGTCGAGGATCGCGTCGGGGATGATCGGGTCTTTGCGCCGGGCCATTCAGGGTCTCCTTCTGCTTCAGGATAACCCCGCCGAGCACGAAATTCCGGACACTCCCTGACGACTTCCCCAAGTCTGACCACCGGCGCTCCCCCTCCATCGATGGAGGGGATCATGGCCACGCGGTGGGCGCACGGCTCCGGGGCGATCGCCCCGGAGCCGTGCCATTGCATCAAACTGGGGAAATTTCATCCGCCCCTTCTGTGGAGTATTCACCCGGCACTGACACCAGCTCCTCGATCTGCAGTTCGAGCTGATCGGCAGCCCGGCCCAGCCTCTCCGAACTCTGGCCGAAGCTGCGCCGGCGCAATGCGGCCAACTGGCCCTTCAGCGTGTCGATGATGCGGTCACGCGCCGCCACCGCCTGCTCGCGCTCGGCCAGCTGCGCCGATAGTTCGCCCACCAGCGCCTGAAGGGCGGCCACGTCGTCGGGGAGCGGATCGCCGGCGGAATGCGGAAGCATGGCGCCAGTGTACCGGCCGGCGGCGCGCCGGTCACCGGCCGGAGCCGGGGTGAGTCACCCCGCCGCAGGCTGTCAGGAGGCCAACATCGGCGCCGGCTCGTCGGTGCGGCGCAGGGCCCGCCAATCGATGCCCTCCAGCAGCATGGCGAGCTCGGCCGGCGACAGACGGACCTGTTCGGTGGCCGGGCCCGGCCAGACGAAGCGACCCTTCTCCAATCTCTTGGCGATCAGAACGAAGCCTTGGCCATCCCACAGCAGGATCTTCAGCAGGTCGCCGCGCCGGCCCCGGAACACGAACAACTGGCCCGAGAACGGATCCTTGCGCAGGTGCTGCTGGACGACGGCGGCGAGCCCGTCGAAGCCCTTGCGCATGTCGACCGGCCGCGCCGCCAACCAGACCCGCACACCCGGCGGCACGCTGATCATCGCCGCCCCGCGAGCGCGGCGATCAGCGCCGTCAACGCCGGCGTCGGGTAGTCCGCCCCGATCTCCAGCCGTGTCCCGTCGGCGAACCGAACCAGCGCGCGAGGCGCAGGCGCCGATGGCGGGCACGACGGTCCCGCCTGGCAAGCCGGGGCCGTATCGAGCGCCACCGGGATCAGCAGCGCGGCGTCATCATGCGGCTGCGGATCAACCATCCCGCCGACCAGCTGGCGGCGCCACGTGTACAGGCAGCTTTCCGCCACCCCATGCCGGCGGGCGACATGGGCGACGATCGCCCCCGCTTCCAGCGTCTCGGCCACCAGCCGAGCCTTCTCCGCCTCGCTCCACCGCCGGCGCCGCTCCTTGCCGGTGATCACCTCGGCCCTCTGCATCAAGCGAGCCTCCTTCTGGACTCCAATGGAGCCTCCGTAGACCCGCTCTTCACCTACTTCCTCACACCCAACAAGGCGGCGTTCCGTAGCTGCTTACGTTTCTCCCGCTGGAACCGCTCGATCGGCGCTTCGCCGGTCGTGCCGTGAAGCTGCTGATCGGCAATGTGCCGTGTCCAGGCCTCCAGGTGCGCTTCCAGGTGCGCTTCCAGTTCCACCCAAGTCGCGAAGGAGCGGCCGACGATGGCGTTGCGCTTGATATAGCCGACGCCGCGCTCGTCCTTGCCCTTGGTGCGCGCCCAGTACGGCGCGCAGGCCCGCACCCGGAAGCCCCAGTGTCGGGCGAAGGCGTGCAGGCGCGGGTAATCATGCCGGTCTAACCAGCCTACGCATCAGAAATATATCGACAGTTGTCCACATTTGGTGCACTTTGGTGCAAAGAGGTGCATCATGGCTAAGGCTGCGGGACAGAAACGATTCACTGTTTCTCTAGACCCGAGGGATTACGAGGCGTTGCGCACCCTTGCTGAAGGGCACCGCCCACCCCTCACCTTGCAATACGTTGTGAAAGTAGCCGTGCAGGATCTGTTAGAGCGCCACGCCTCCAAACAACTCACCTTTCCATTGGACAGATAGACGATGGCGGGGTTGCGGTTCATTGACCTGTTTGCGGGGCTTGGCGGATTCCACCAGGCCCTTGAGCGGCTGGGGCACACATGCGTGTTTGCCTCGGAAATTAATCCTGCACTCGCTGACCTATATGAAAAGAACTTCGGTATTCGTCCGCATGGTGACATTCGGGAAGCCTATTCCAGAGTGCTGCCACACGACATCCTATGCGCCGGATTCCCTTGCCAACCTTTCTCGAAGGCGGGGGACCAGCTTGGATTCGACTGTCCGCAATGGGGTGATCTGTTCGATTACGTGCTCAAAATTTTGGACAAGCACAAACCTGCCTACCTAATGATTGAGAATGTACCGAACCTGATCCGTCACGACGGAGGGAAGACGTGGGAAAAAATCAAGACTCGATTAGAATTTCTTGATTACGATGTCGATTTAGGAAAACTCTCGCCACACATGTTCGGCGTACCACAAGTACGCGAACGCGCCATCATTGTTGGAGCGCGCGAAGGGCTGGACAATTTTTCATGGCCGAAATCGACTCACAAAGCAAATCTGATTTCGATAAAGAGCATCCTCGACGAGAATCCGAATGAAGCCCGCAAACTTGGACCGAAATTTTTAGAATACTTAGAGGCATGGCAAGCTCTGCTGGACGCGCTACCGAAGAGCGAGGAGCTTCCGTCGTTCCCGATTTGGGCGATGGAATTTGGAGCCACCTATCCTTACTGTGACAAAACGCCCCACGCGCTTGGTTTTGAAGGAATGGCTCGCTTCAAAGGGGCGCTTGGCCGCTCGCTTAAGGGCCTTTGTGCCGATACGGTCAAAGCTGCATTGCCCGTCTATGCGTTGGATGAGGTCGAGAGCTTCCCTAAGTGGAAGCAAGGTTTCATCTATCAGAATCGCGAGTTCTACAAGCGCCACAAGGCCGTGATCGATCAATGGCTTCCTCGAATCACGGAGTTTGCACCCAGCTTTCAAAAGCTCGAATGGAACTGGAAGGGGGGGCCGCGTGACCTATGGCAGACGGTTATTCAGTTCCGTGCGTCTGGGATACGCGCCAAGCGCCCGACGGCCTCGCCATCGCTTGTCGCCCTGACAACAAGTCAGGTGCCGGTCATCCCGTGGGAGCGGCGTTACATGACGATGCGCGAGTGCGCCAGATTGCAAAGCATGGGTAAGCTTGAGCATCTGCCTGGAACGCAGGCGGCTGCATTCAAGGCACTTGGCAATGCGGTCAACGTCGATGTCATCGCCGCAGTGGCGAAGGCGTTGCTTGGTGATGATGAACCGATGGTTGACGGCCTGAAGCGACCTATTGACGGGCACTCCACCTCTATTGAAATCACGGCCTAATCATCCAGAACGGCACACATGATAATTGGAGGGGCGAGCGTTGGAGGACCTTGACTATGACCAGGTTGCGACGCTCCTCTCGGGATTGTCGCAGCCAAGCCCGATCCCCAAACTCGATAAGCGATTCCGTGCACCTCGTCCGTTCGACGCGACGGAGATCGACTTCACATCGAGCACTTGGCTCGCGCGGCTACTTGATGTCTCAACTTGGCTCAATCTTGACTCCACCTTCGGAGAGGGTGACCCGCCCACACTAACAGCACTACGGCTATTCGATGAACTGACGCCGGGCAAAGCGGAAGCCAGCTTCGTGGTCGAAGATGGCCATATTCTGCTGACCGAAATGGGCGCGCAGGCACTCGAGGAGCGGCTGAGCCGAGCAGTCAGCAATCGGGAAGCCTTTCTACAAATGCTCGCGGATGAAATCCCCGTTGCCGCGGCCACCGAGGCATGGGTTGATGCCTGGAACGAGTCGCCGGCAACGGAGCCGATCTCGATCAACGCCACAGTAGACAGGTGGCCTATCTATCTCCTCTCAGGGCGCGCAAAGAAACAGCAACTTGAATTGAACCCTACCTATCAGCGCGATTTCGTCTGGTCGAACTCAGACTCCCAGATGCTAATCGAGTCGATCCTGCGTGGCATCCCGCTGCCATCGATCATCCTGGCGCGCGTTTCGAGCAGCCAATCCTACCAGATCGTGGACGGTAAGCAGCGCGTAACTGCGATCCTCCGCTTCATGGGAGCCCATCCGGAGGGCCTAGAAAACGCGAAGAGCATGAAGGATTTCCCGCTTTTCTCAACCAACTTCGGGCTGTTCGCGCGCCGAAATGGTCTGCGCGCGACCGATATCCGGGAAAAGTATCTGCCGTTCAAAACGAAGAAGTACCCTCAGGATGACCCATTATCGCCACTCGGTGGGCGCTACTACTGCGACATCAAGGATCATCAGGTGCGGATCGCGGGTGAGATGATTACAGTTTCCGACTTGTTCGAGTTCCCCTGCGAGTATTTCATTCCGGTGCTTATCTATAAAGACACGCCTGTGCGCGATATTCATAAGGTTTTTAGGCTTTACAACCAGCAGGGAATAAAACTGAACGCGGAGGAGATCCGGAACGCGGTCTTCAATCACCTGATGATCTCACGCCTGATGCTGTTCGTAGGCGGCGATCGCCCAGAACCCGAGATTGCGCCGGAGTTGGTCAAGGTTGGAATCGATCCGACGACAGCTCATGAAAACATAAAGGCTCTAGGCTTTGGTATCACACGCTTCCGACGCACTAAGGTATTGCTCTGGACAGTTGCCACCCTGTTTCTCAAGCCCGCGCAGGGTTTGGACAAGGCTTACCGGACGCCTTCGACGGCGAGCCATATTGACGATTTCCTGCGCTCAATTGATTCTAATCGGCTACCGCAGTTTCGCGCGAAGGCGACGCTCGAAAACTTGGCGAATGACCTCATTGCCGCACTTGAGCTTCTTCAACTTGCCTCGGATGCATGGCATCCAAAATTTCGCCGCAAGGGCAAGAGCGAGATGGCCTCCAAGTGGGAGGAGTTGCCTGTAGTCGCGAGCCTCGTCGCCTGTCTGGTGCTCGTCATCATCGGCCAAGGGACAAAACTTGAGGACAAGATTGATGCAGTGCGCGATCTGACTTCGCAGATGATTGGCCCTATGAGTACCCAGAATAAGACTCAGTGGGCGCACATCGCAAATGCTTCAACGAGTATACTTGAGACCCTAGGGATCAGTATGTCTGAGGCAGATGCGGCGGTTCGGGATCGCTATGGGGCTAGCGCAGTCGAAGCCCTACTTGAGATCCGCAAGATCTCGACCTGACATGGCTACTGATGAGCCTAATCTCGGCCCAGCGGCGGTTGTCCCGGTTGGCGAGGAGAACAACGCCCCGAGCATGGACGGTGGCCCTGCTGGCGGCGGTTCGTGGTGGTCGCGCTATTGTGTCAGCATCGAAGGTCGACTTTCATCGACCGCACTCTCCGTGCTCGAGGCTGACGCTCACTACATCATCGAGAAGGCGCTCCCTCGCGACGGGATTAAGTTCGATCAGTCGGCTTGGCCCGAATCAAGGGTCCGCACCGGCATGGTTGTCGGCTCTGTCCAGTCGGGTAAGACGGCAAGCATGCTCGGCGTGGCTGCGTTGGCACTAGATGCCGGCGTGGATCTCCTCATCCTTCTAGCGGGGACGCGGGTAGGCCTTTGGCTTCAGACCTATGAGCGACTCCTGGCCCAACTCGATGCCTCGACGACCGAGACTGCCTATCGGCGGCGCGCTGAACGGCTGATTCTACCGCAGCCAGCGGATGTCCTTTATGAGCAGCGCGCGGACCCAACTCGCTACCTACAGCGCCCGCTTGCCCGGCAGGCGCTGCGTTTAGACCGGCCGATCATCTGTGTGATCCCGAAGGAGGATGATCACCTGCTGATGCTCCGCCGGTTCCTCGGGGACATCGTTACTGACGACTATCTCTCTAGCCGCGGGCGGCCTTACTCGATCCTACTGCTCGACGACGAGGCGGACGATGCGAGCGTGCTCGACAGCGAGCAATCGCAGAAGGTCACGCCACGCCTCATCACGGCATTATGGAGTGGCGACCCCGACCAAGCCGGGACGCGGCATCCTGAGATGCTAGCAAGCTACGTCGCCTATACGGCGACGCCGCAAGCGAATTTTCTGCAGGCCACCCATAATCCGCTGAGCCCACGGGACTTCAACGCAGCCCTGCGGACGCCGGGCCCGGTAGGTACCGTCAATTCCCGGACGCTTACATATGCTGAAACAGCGGGTGTTCGTTCTTATTATTGCGGAGGCGAAGTTTTCTATGAGCGCCTCCGCAAAGCTGGCGATGGTGCACTATGCCATACTTGGCCGTTCCCAAATCTTCGTCCCGGCGAGACTGAGGCGGAACTTGCCGGCCGGCGTGAGATGCTGCGTTGGTCGATGCTTTCCAACGCTTTGCGCTGCTACCTCGTCGGGGCTGCGATTCGGAGCCTCTCTTCCGGCTGGGCCGATGCCTTTTCGCATGATCGCATCTACGGATCAATTGAGGCGGCGCGCGATGCGGCACCGGGTCCGCACACGATGCTGATCCATCCATCCGCGCGGAAGGAGGATCACTTCAGCACGGCGGTGGACGTCGTGCGCTGGGCCTCGGCCATGCCCGGCCACGAGGCCGAAGTCGTGCTTGATGACGAGGCCAAGGTCTCTTTGGAAATCCCCGTCGAAGGCCTCGCGCGCCGCCTCGCACTTGAGGAGGATCAATGGTCGGCGTGGCTGGGTCGGTTCGAGGCATCCCGCATTGAATTAGCAATGCTGCCGCAGGCACCCTACGCGCCTATATCGCTTCGTGATTGGCCGAAGGTACGTGAGGCGCTGGTCGAGCACATTTTTCCCAACGTCAGGCTACGTGTGCTGAATAGCGATCCATCGTCTGATGATCGGCCGCGTTTCGATCCTGTCGAGGAGGAGACAGGTTCGCGCATTCCACCCGACAGCCTGTCCATCTTCGTTGCCGGCAATGTGCTCTCGCGCGGGCTGACGCTTGAGGGACTGACAACGAGTCTGTTCCTGCGCGGAGCGGCGGAGCCAGCGGCCGACACCCAGATGCAAATGCAACGCTGGTTCGGCTATCGTGGTTCATTCCTCCCGTTCTGCCGTGTGTTCACCTATGAGGATCAACTGGAGCTGTTTCGACGCTATCACATCAACGACAACGCCTTGAAAGCAGAAATCATGTCCTCAATGGACGCTGGCGAGGGAGTGAGCGGGCCGGCGCTGGTACTGCAAGGCGCATCATTTGTGGCGACCAGCAAAGTTGAGGCTCGAAAGGTCCCGCTCTCGCCTGGACCACGCCCATCGATCCGATTGGTCGAGACTGTTGACGACGTGCTGGCGAAGCATAACATCGACGTTGCGGCAGGCTTGCTGGCCGATGGTGAGTGGGTGCCGTTGAATGACGACAATGGCCTTGAGCGAGGGCTAATCCGCTCGGAGCCTGTCAGCTTGCAGCAATTGGCCGAGTTCCTCGACGCACTGCGCTATTCACACCATGATCCCGACCTCGGCAATGAGTTGAGCCAACGCTGGGAGCACTATGCGCGACTACTGAGGATCGACGATCCGTTATTCACGCCACCAATGCGGCATCCACAGGACTATGGCGCAGAACCCCAATCCTGCCCTTACTCGATTGCCGCCTATCTCAGGCTATGGTCCCACTTAGTCGGCAATCATTCGGCGCCGGGCTTCTATCCAACAGATCGGCCTGGGGTGCCCTGGAGCTACTCGGACACGCTGCGGGCGAGCACGCCAAAATTCTATCTCGCTTTCCGCCATGGCGTGCATTCCGCCCGCGACCCAAGGCTTGCGGAGAGAGGCGTAAGAGCGGTGACGCGGCAGTTCAACGATAATGCGCTTCAGACCCTCTGGGGCACGCGAGGCTACGGTGGCGCTTACTATGGCGACGAACTGGTCGATTATTACTATCATCGAACGACGCCGGTACCCAGCCTCCAGGGGCGCGCAAGCTGGCGTCCGCGAGGGCACCCTGGCCTCGCGCTTCTGCATGTCGTGAGCGCTCCGAGCCTGCCCACAGACCTGCTGGCCATCGGCCTCGGGCTGCCGCATGGTGGTCCTGACCATATCGCGGCGCTTCGGACATGAGCGATCTTCACTTCGAGGCCTTGAGAGTGGACCTAGAGGCGCTGAGAGTCCCGCAGGGACACGTGCGCAACCTTCGTTGGCTGACGACCACGCTCGCGATCGCGCGAACAACAGCAGGCGATTACGAGATCTTCATTCGAGGTCCAGAGATTCGCGCGTCGTCGCCGCTCGTCAGACGTCATTTGCAGCATAGTAACTGGCGGCCGGAGGCAGGAGGTGAGCCCTTCCCTGCCAGCCGGATCGTACTTCCATCGGCGCCGCATTTCGCCTCCATCGCTGCGCTGATCGCTATCGAGTTGCTGCGCGCTGGGATCACTGATCCGCAAGGCGTGCAGGCAGCCTTCACTGACGTTGAGCCGATTATCGAAATAGTGATTCGCCGTGGCGCACTAGCCGAGAACATTATTATCGGCTTGATTGGTGAATTAACTCTCCTGAGACACTTGATCTTGGTGCGCAGAAACCGTCTAACGACGATGATGCGCTGCCTTGACTTCTGGCAGGGCTGGCAAGAAGCCGGACGTGACTTCCAGATTGGGAATCACTCGATCGAGGTAAAGACAACGCAGGCAAGTTCATCTATCCACGAGTTCAGCGGCCTTCATCAACTCGAGCCAAAGCTCTTGGCATCGGGCGCGATGGAGCAATTGCATCTGATGAGCGTTGGCCTTGCTGTTTCTACTACGATGGGGGAGACCCTACCGTCGATGGTCAGCAGCATCGCCACTTTGCTGTCGCATGCAGGAGCAGGCGCCGAGGTCGCGGATGAGTTCCTGCGGCGAGTGTCACTATACGGTAACCAATCCGGGGCCGGCTACATACATGCGACAATGCAGGACTGGGGCGCCTATGGAATGCGCTACTCGCACACATTCCTGCCGCGGCTCTACCGTTTGGACGATCCTGCTATGCGGTTGCTAGAACGGGATCTCCTTGCTCAGACATTCGTCCAACCCGAAGGGCTTTCGTTTAGAATGCATATTCCTGAGCAAGTATCAACATTCAATCCATCGACGAATTGGGAAAGTGAACTTGATGAGATGGATCGCACCAACATTCCAGTAGGGAGCACGCCTTTTAGCTAGGGTCCGGACTCATAACCAGTATGCGACGGTTGCGGCGATACAGACGGCGGCCATGAAGTTGGTCGCGGATCGGTCGTAGCGTGTGGCGATGCGTCGGAAATCCTTGAGGCGTCCGAACATACGCTCGATCACGTTTCGGTTCCGGTAGAGGTAGGGAGAGAAACAGTTTTTCCAGCGTTTGTTGGCACGCGGCGGAATGTTGGGCGCGGCACCCGCGTCCTCGATCTTGCGGCGGACGGCGGCGCTGTCGTAGCCCTTGTCACCGTGCAGGAGATCGGTGGCGGGCATCCGGTCGAGCAGACGGTCGGCGGCGGTGCAGTCGGCGACGTGGCCTCCCGTCAGCAGGAAGGCGAGCGGCCGACCGCGCTCATCGCTCAGGGCGTGGATTTTGGTGGTTCGTCCGCCCCGCGACCGGCCAATGGCCTGGGCGCGCTCCCCCCTTTGCCGCCGGCCACCGAACGATGGGCGCGCACCGCCGTGGAATCGATCATCACTTGGCTCGGTGGTCCGCCGGCCGCGGCCAAGGCCTGGAAGATGTTCTCCCAGACGCCCTTGGCCGCCCAGCGGACAAAGCGGTTGTACAGCGTCTTGCGGGGGCCATAGACCGCTGGAGCAGCCACCCAGCGCCCACCCGACTTCAGCACATGGACGATCCCGCTGATCACGCGCCGATCGTCCGCGCGCGGCTTCCCACGGGTGTCGCGCGGAAGATGCGGCTCAAGCCGGGAAAACTGTTCAACCGTCAACCAGAACGGACCGTCACTCATCAAAGCCTACCTTTCCAAGACTTTGAATCATACCAACGGCTTTAGAGTTTCGAGCGTTTAATCTGATACGTACCCAGCGTGTCTGAGGTAGTTCCAGCATTCGTCGGGTGTGTAGAGG
>NZ_RZIJ01000020.1 GCF_003989665.1 Azospirillum doebereinerae
TCACGGTGATGCCGCGGGCCGCCAACATCTCCTCGACCATGCGCAGGCTCAAGGGGAAGCGGAAGGGAAGCGGAAGGGAAGCGGAAGGAGAGCCACACCGCCGTCGCGATGACCTCGGCGGGGAAGCGGAAGCCGACGTAGCGGGGGGCACGGGGCGTCGTCATGGCAACCAACCCTATACCCGCACCCCAGCCACCCAGCCACCCAGCCACCGTGGACTTGACGGTGCCACTCGTCGAGATGGCCCTGGGCGCGCAGGGCGACCGCCAGCAGATGCCAGCAGTTCACCGCCCCGTCCCGCCGGCCAGCGCCTGGGTTCCGGTCATTGCGGCTTGCCTTTCGCCGCCGCCTCCGCCTCCGCGATCCGGCCGAGCCGATCCACGATGAACGCACGGGCGCCGGGAAGCTTCGGGTTGTCGGGAGCGAAGTCGCGCAGGGCCTCCAGCCAGTTCAGGGCATCGGTCCAGCGCCCGCGCCCGGCCTCCAGCTCGGCGGCGTTGAGATAGGCGTCGGCCATGCGCGGATTGATGGCGAGGGCGCGACGCAGCAGCGCCATGCCGGCCTCGGGCTGTCCGAGCGCGGCCGTCAGCTTCCCCAGATTGCTGCACGCGTCGGCGTAGAGCGGGTTGAGGATCAGGGCCGCGCCATAGCGCAGGGCGGCTTCCCCCGACCGCTCCATCAGCAGCAGGGTGTTGCCGAGGTTGTTGTGCCCCTCCGGCGCGTCCGGCGCCAGCGCCAGCATGCGTTGCAGGCAGCGCGCGCTGTCCTCCAGCTTTCCCGCCTCCTGCAGGATGATGCCGAGGTTGCTCCAGATGCCGGGCGCCAGCCAGTCCCGCGCCGCCGCCTGCCGGGTGGCGCGCTCGGCCTCCTCCAGCCGGCCGGCGCGGCGGCACAACTCGCCGAGATTGCTGAAATAGGCGGCCGGCGCCATCGGCTGCCCGCAGGCTTGGCGCATATGCTCGATGGCGAGGTCGAGGCGGCCGAGCGCGTGCGCCATCAGGCCCAGCAGATGGTGGGTGTCGGGCTGCGCGGGCAGCACCGCCAGCACCTGCCGGCAGAGCGTCTCCGCCTCCGGAAACTGTCCCGCCTCCCAGTGGCGGTAAGCCAGGTCGATGGCCTGTTCGACCGGTATTCCCTGGGCCGGCATTCCCTGGGGCGCGGAAGCGGCGGCGCGGGAGCGCGCGTGTCCCGGCTTGCCGGGTCGTGGGGAACGAGCCATCGGCCGGCCTATTTCTTCAGCTGCTTCAGGGCCGCGTCGAAGCCCTTCAGCGGGACCGGGATGTCGACGGCCTGCCGGTCGGCGGTGACGAAGCGCACCGTCATCTTATCGCCGCGCCGGAACTGGTCGAGGCTGGACTGGTCGAGATCGGCGACCATGCGGCAGCCGCCGGCCTGACAGTTCTCGAAGGGCAGGGTGACGGGCTTCGCGGAATCGATGCTCATCGCCAGCCCCGGCGCCAGCATGACGCCGAGCGGCGCCGTCATGATCATGCGGGGCTTCCCCTCGGGTCCCAGGAAGCCGACGAGGACGTTCAGCAGGACGGCGTTCGCCGGCATCGCGACGGCGTATTGCTCGATGAAACAGACCTCGCGGTCGTTCTCCTTGACGCAGCGCTTGCTCCACAGGGGTTGGGCAGCACCGTCCGGCTTGGCGGGCGGGTCGGCCGCAAGGGCGGGCTCCGTTCCCACCGCGGCGAGGGCGAGGCAGAGCAGGGCGGCCTTCCAAACGTTCATGGCATCCTTATCCATCACTGCGCCCTTCCGTCATACTGCGGCCGGAGCGGCGCGTAAACAGCCCGCAGGGTATTTGGCCGGGCCTTTGTCCGCATCCATTCTGCACGCAATGAGTGCAAATCTTCAAAATATCAATAAATTTAGCAAACGCGGCATTATTTAGCAAACCTCATGTCATCACTTAAAATGAAAGAACTGGAAAGAACTAGAAAGGATTGGAAAGATCTTGGTGTTACATTTCGTGACATTGACTTTTAACATGTTTTTGCTATTCATAAAGCCATATTTCATTTAATAGATGAGATATTGACTTGGTATCAAATCCTAAGAATCCATCATTGCTGCAATAACTCAACAGCCGCAATCTCCAATTGCCGATGACTTGCGCAAAACACAGCCCCTGGCCGGATCGGGATGCATCCCCACGCGACCTCCGAATCCCGTGCCAAGTGAATGACCGAGGTTAGGACGATGATGTTGACCGTTTCCGCCCGCAACCACGCCAATCTGCGCCGGGGTCTCCTGGCGGGCGCTTCGATGATCGTTCTTGCCGCCGTCCTGGGGCCGTCGCCGGGCGAAGCGACGACCAGCACCGTCTCCTCGTCCGTTACGACCCCCCAGACGATCAATTCCGGCAACAGTTTGTCGATCAGCTCCGCCGGCACCATCTCTCTGAGTTCGGGTGTCGCCGTCACAATCGGTAGCGTCACGATCGGCTCGATCTGGAACGACGGCAACATAATTTCGACCAACTCGAGCGGCATCGCCATCGCGAGCAACGGCTTGGTCGGCGGCATTTACAACACCGGCACCATCAGCACCGCTTCCATCGGTGTAAGGGGAAGCTCGGGTTCCGGCATCGGAACGATCACCAACTCCGGCACAATCATCTCCTCGACCTTTCCCGCCCTCAGCTTCGACGGCATGACGCTGGGCACCATCACCAATTCGGGATTGCTGCGGGGGGGATCCGGATCGAACGGCGGCATCATGCTGGCGGGCACCACGAGCAGCCCGGCCCTGATCAACACGAGCATTGGGACGATCGACGGAAACGGGGGACCCGGGCTCTACGTCAGCAATGCGGCGGACTCTCTGACGCGTGTCGACAACGCCGGCGTGATCACCGGATCCAGCGGCCTGAGCCTCGCGGGGACGATCGGCACGCTGACCAACAGCGGCACGCTTCAGAGCGCTGGGGTCTCCGGATACGCGATAACGATCGGCAGCAGCGCTGTGCTGGGCACCCTGATCAACACGGGGGCGATTCTTGGCAGAATCAGCGATTCCCGGACCAGCGGGCTGACGATCCAGGGCGGCACTGGCACCATCTACGGCACGCTGGCGGGGAGCGTGTCGACGATCACCAACACGATCGCCTCGGCCGGCAATGTCAGGTTCAACGGCAACACCTATCTGGGCAACCACGTTTCCGCCAATTCGGGCACGGGCACGATCACCAACACCGGGACGCTGTACGTTGCGCCGCGTTCCCTGACCATAACGGGCTCCTACACCCAGGATTCCACCACGACGCTGATCATCGGGGTCGATTCCACGTCCAACTACGGCGCCCTGAAGGCGACGGCCGGGATGACCCTGACCAACGGCTCGATCCTGTTGCAGCCGGTCACGGGAACCCTGGCGGCGGGAAGCTACACGATCGCCAGCGGCCTCAACGGCACGGCCACCAGCTACGCCGGCGTCACCGTGACCGCGCCCTCGACCAGCCTGGAAGTCGCCACGGCCACGACGATCATCAGCACCCTGAAGCAACTGGTGGTCACGCTGGCGACGCCGAGCCGGCTCTACTGGGACGGCGATGCGGGCGGCAACGCCACCAACGGCACGGTGGACGGCGGCAACGGCACCTGGAGCGGCGCCGGCGCCAACTGGACGGGTGCCAGCGGCGCCACCGGCGGCACCCTGACCGGCGACACCATCACGCCGTATTTCCAGGGCACGGCCGGGACGGTGACCGTCTCCGGCTCGGTATCGGTGGCCGGCATGACCTTCGGGACCAACGGCTACCTGCTGACCGGCGGCACGATCGGCCTGACCGAGAGGGCCTCGCCCATCGTCTCCAACAGCGGCGTCGTCGCCACCATCGCGTCGAGCCTGACCGGCTCGGCCGGGGTGTACAAGGACGGCGCCGGCGAGTTGATCCTGTCGGGGACCAACAGCTTCTCCGGCTCCACCAGCATCAACGCCGGCACCCTGACCGTGATGGGTGGCTCGGCCCTCTCCGACAGCGGGGCGCTGGCGGTTCTCGGCGACGGCACGCTCAAGCTCGGCGCCGACGAGACGGCTGGCGCCCTGTTGGGCGCCGGCGTGTTCAACCTGGGCAGCCACACCCTGACCACCAGCGTCGGCGCCCCCCCCACCACCACCATCACCGGCACCATCACCGGCACCGGCGGGCTGGTGAAGGCCGGCACCGGCACGCTGACCCTGTCGGGCACCGGCAGCTACACCGGCGGCACCACCATCACCGGCGGCACCCTGGTGTCGACCAGCGGAGCGGCGCTGGCCAGCACGGGGGCGATGCAGATCGGTTCCGGCGCGGTCTTCAAGATCGACGCCAACCAGACCATCGGCGCGCTGTCCGGCATCGGCGACATCCAGTTGGGCAGCCGCACTTTGACGGCCGGCGACAGCGCCAGCACCAGCTTCGGCGGCACGATCAGCGGCACCGGCGGCTTCAGCAAGGCGGGCAGCGGCACGCTGACCCTGTCGGGCGTCAACAGCTCCACCGGCACGACCACCATCACCAGCGGCACGCTGGCGGTGACCGGCACCATCGGCAGCGTCGCCATCGCGCCGGGCGCGACCTTGAGCGGCAGCGGCACCGTCGGGGTCCTCACCAATTACGGCACGGTCGCGCTCGGCAGTTCGGCGCTGACGGTGGCCGGCAACATCAACGGCAACGGCGCCATCACCTTCACCATCGGCAACGGCGGCACCGGCTACATCGTCAACACCACCAACACGGCCAACTACACGCCGGGCGCCGGAACCGTCACCATCACCCCGACGCTCAGCGGCGTCACCCTGACCAACGGCGCCACCGTCGCCCTGATCCACGGCAACGGCGGCACGGCGGCGCCCAGCTTCGCCGGCGCGACCGTTTCGGTGGTGTCGACCGGATCGCTGACCTGGACGGCGGCAACCGGCACGGCCTATGTCGGCACGGTCGACCTGAACGGCTACACCATCGCCGCCAACGACACGGTGCTCGTCGCCACCGTGACGTCGCCTCCTCCTCCTCCTCCTCCTCCGCCTCCTCCTCCTCCGCCGCCGCCTCCGGTGGTCACGACGCCGACGACCCCCGAGGTGACGACGCCCACCACACCGACCACCCCGGTCGTCACCACCCCGACGACGCCGACCACGCCGGAGGTCACGACGCCGACCACGCCGACGACCCCGGTGGTGGTGACGCCGACCACGCCGACCGTCACCACCGGGGTGATCGACGGCTCCAAGCCGACCTTCACCAACGAGGACGGCGCGGTGCGGAGCTCCACCGTGACCTTCGACGGGGGCACCCTGAAGCCGACGGCGCCGCTGACCCTGACCCAGACGGTCAACGTCGAGGCGACCAACGGCGTCATCGACCCGAACGGCTCGACCGTCACCCTGTCCGGCTCGATCACCGGCGCGGGGCGGCTGACGGTGAACGGCTCCGGCGCGCTGGTCGTTTCCAACACGGTCGCCAACAGCGGTGGCATGAACGTCCAGTCGGGCGGCCTGACGGTCGCCGGCGGCGGCAACGTCTCGGGACCGGTCACGGTGGGTGGCGGTACGGTCACCATCGAGCAGGGCGGCAGCGTCTCGGCTCCGGTCACGGTCAACGGCGGCGCCGTCACCGTCAGCAGCGGCGGCACGGTCGCCTCGTCGGTGACGGTGGAGAGCGGCGGCACGGCCAAGGTCAACGGCGAGGTCACCGGCGCGGTGACCGTCGCCAGCGGCGCGACGCTGAGCGGCAGCGGCCTCATTGGCGGCATCACCTCGGTCTCCGGCATCCTGGCGCCGGGCAACTCTCCCGGCACGCTGGTCTTCACCGCCCCGGTGACGCTGAACGCCAGCTCCACCTATCAGGTCGAGATCGACGGCACCGGCACCGGAACGGGCGCCGGCAACCACGACCAGGTTGTGGTCGTGGGTTCCTCCTTCACCGCCGGGGGCCGGCTGACGCCGATCATGCGCGGCATCGGCGGATCGGCGACCAACAGCTTCACCCCAGCGCTGGGGCAGAGCTTCACCGTGGTCACCGCCGACGGCGGCGTGTCGGGCCGCTTCGCCAGCCTCGACCAGCCGACCAGCGGCCTCGCCGCCGGCACGCGGCTGGACCTGATCTACGGCGCCGGCGCCGTCGCCCTGGTGGCGACGCCGATCAGCTACGCCAACCTCGGCCCGGCCGGCCTCGGCCAGAGCATCAACCAGAAGGCCGTTGGCGCGGCGCTGGAAAGCTTCCGCCCGCCGGCCGGGGGGCAGTCGTCGGACGCGACGACCCAGGCGCTGTTCGACAACCTCCACACCCTGTCCGGCGGTCGGATCGGCCCGGCGCTGAACCAGCTGTCCGGCGAGATCCACGCCGACACGCTGGCGGCCGACGCCGTCAACCGCCGCCAATTCGGCCGCACCGTCGAGGCGCGGCAGGCGGCCGGACGCGGTTCGGCCGGCGCGCCGGGGCCAGTGGCGGGGGTGGTGCAGTTCCTGTTCGACGGCAAGGCGCGTTCGGTCTCCGGCTTGGCCGAAGGTTCGGACGGAGCCGCCAAGCCGGCGGCCGGCGGAGCCAGCCTGTGGGGCCAGCCGTTGGTCGGCCGGGGCCGCAGCGGCGGCGACGGCAACGGCGGAGCGGTCGACCGCTTCACCGGCGGCTTCATGCTGGGCTCGGACTATGCCTTCGACCCGGAACTCAAGGCGGGGGTGGCATTGGGCTTCCTGCGCACCCGCGTCAAGGCGGACGGGGGCTTGGGCAAGGGCACGGTGGACAGCTACCAGGCGACCGCCTATGGAAGCTGGACGCCGGGCGCGGCCTTCGTCGATGCGGCGCTGGGCTATGGCTACAGCCGCTACGAGACCACGCGGTCGGTGATGTTCGGCAACGTTGCCGGGGCGGCGTCGGGCGAGGCGGGCGGCAACGACCTGTCGGCGGAGCTGTCGACGGGGACCCGCGTGGCGCTGGACGGCGATGCCTGGGTGGAGCCGCGGGTGGGCTTGCGCTGGGACCGGCTGGAGCGTGGTGGCTTCACCGAGGGTGGCACGCCGCTGCTGAGTCTGACCGAGGAATCGGCGACGCAGAACGCGCTGCGCAGCTCGGTGGGCTTGCGGGCCGGCACGCGGCTGAGCGTCGGCGAGACGGTGCTGGAACCGACCGGCCTGCTGGGTTGGGAGCATGACTGGCGGGACGTCGACGCGTCGGCGACCGGTGCGCTGAACGGCGCGCGCTTCACGGTGCGGTCGAGCCGTCCCAGCCGCGACGCGGCGGTGGTCGGCGCCGGGGTCAACGTGGCGATGACGCAGCGGCTCTCCCTCCAGGCCGGCTATTTCGGCGAGATCCGCCGCCGCGAGAGCAACCACGGTCTTTCGGCCGGCCTGCGCTGGTCTTGGTGAGGATCGGCGGGCAAAGGCGGCGTTCGGTTGAGAAACCATCTTTCCAAAAGCGGGAGGATGAGAAAAGATGGGGTACCCCGAAAATGGCCGGCGGTGGACGGTGATGACGGGACGATCGGGGTTACTAGGCTTCCGCATGAGCTGGTGCGGCGTCCTGGCGGCGCTGCTGCTTCTCGCCGCGGGAGCCGCGAGGGCCGAGGCGGTGCGGATCGACGGCAGCGACCGGGTCGCGCTGTCCTCCTTCGCGCTGTTGCGCGACCCCGGCCACACGCTGACCATTGCCGACATGCTGGGCCGGGAGGCCGGTCGCTTCGAGCCAGCGCCCCGGCTGGCCGAGGGTCACAGCCTGGGCTTCACCGCCGACGCGCTGTGGCTGCGGGTGGATCTGACGGTCGCGCCGAAGGGCGCCGGGCGCTATTTCCTGACGCTCGACATCCCCAATTTCGACCGGCTGGAGGCCTGGGGGTCCTGGACCTTGGCCGGGGAGGATGGGCGGGCGGACGCGCCACCGCTCCTGCGGTTCGGCGACCGCGTCATCGACGACCAAGCGATGCCGACCCGCGTGCATGCCGCCGGCATCGACCTGCCCGCCGGGCAGCACCGGCTGTGGCTGCGCGCGGTGTCCACCAGCTCGATGGCCTTGCCGGTCGACTTGTGGCGTCCGGGCGCCTTCTGGGCGTCGGAGCAGGTGAAGGTCCAGATCCACACCATGCTGACCGCCGTCATCGTCCTGCTCGGGCTGGGCGCCCTGCTGCTGGCGGTGGCGCTTCCAAGCCTGCCGATGGCGCTCTACGCCGGCTCCGCCCTGGCCACCTCCGGGCATGTCATGGCGATGAACGGACTGGACGTCCTGCTGTGGGGCGGGCATTTCTTCTTCGGTGACATCTCGTCAGTCGTTTGGCTGGTCGGTGCCGGGGTCCTCGGCGCCGGATTCCTGCTGACTGCGCTGCCGCTGCGGCGCCATGCCCGCTGGGCGGTTCCGGTGTTGGCCATCCCGGCCCTGCTCGGCGCCGGATTGCTCGCCGGCTATCCCTTTCTCGACGGCTACACGCGGCCGGTGGTGATCCCGTTCGCCACCAACCTGATGCTGGTGGTCCTGGTCGCCGGGATGGCGGCCAGCGTCCAATGCCGGCTGGCGGGCGACCGGCCGGCTCTCTACATGATTTTCGGTTGGCTAGCGCTGGCCGGGGGCAATCTGCTGGCCGGGCTGCGGAACGCCGGGATCCTGCCCTGGACCGACCTGACCTATTACCTGCCGGCCTATGCGCCGATGGTGGAGATGCTGTTCTTCGGCGCGATGCTGGCGGCCCAGCTTCGCCAGCTGCGCGTGGAGAAGGCCCGCACCCAGCAGGCTCTGGTCGAGGCCCTGCGCCGCAACGAGGCCGAATTGGCGCATCGGGTGGCGGAGCGCACCACAGCCCTGGACCGCGCCAACGCCGTCCTGCACGACCGGGAGACGCAGCTGCGCGCGATCCTTGAGGCGGCACCGTTTCCGATCCTGCTGTCCGACGCGGCCGGGTCCATGATGCTCTACGCCAACCGCCGGGCGCGGGTGCAGTTCCTGGGCGATCCGGACGCGGCGCTGACTCCTCGCCCGGCCGCCGGCTTCTTCTGCGATCCAAGCGATCGCACCCGGCTGCTCGCCCGGTTGGAGCGGGAAGGCGTCGTCGAGAATGCCGAGATCGAGTTGCAGGATATCGCCGGCAGACGTTTCTGGGCGCTGACGTCGATGGCGGTCGTCGCGCATGAGGGCCAACCGGCCCGCCTCGTCGCCGTGAACGACATCAGCCGGCGTCGACAGCTCGAGCAGGAACTGACCAAAGCCAAGGAGATGGCGGAGACCGTCGCCGGGCTGGAGCGCGCGGCGCGTGCGACCCAGCGGCAGTTCCTGGCGATGATCAGCCACGAGTTCCGCACGCCGTTGACCGTCATCGGCATGGCGGTGCAGAATCTCGGGCTGGACGCCGCCGACGCCGACGCCGACGCCGACGCCGACGCCGCCGACGCCGCCGACGCCGCCACGCAGGACCGGCTGGCGCGGATCGGGCGGGCGGTGCGCTAAATGAACGGCATGATCGACGCCTGTCTGCTCGACGACCGCATCGACGGAGCGGGGCTGGTCCTGCGCACCGGCGTCCTCGATCTGGCGGCGCTGGTCCGCGAGGTCGCCGACGCCACCCAGGCGGCCTCCCCCCGGCACCCCGTCGCGGTCCGGGCCGGCGACCTGCCGACGACGGCCGGTGACGCGCCGTTGATCAGCATCGCCCTGTCCAATCTGATGGAGAATGCGGTCAAATATTCCCCGCCGGGGGGCGCCGTCGAGTTGACGTTGGAGCGCGACGGGGAGGACGCGGTGATGACCGTCGTCGACCAGGGAAAGGGCGTGCCGGAGGCCGAGCGCGACCACATCTTTGAGAAATACTACCGCTGCGTCGACACGGGCGGCGTGCCGGGCGCCGGGCTGGGGCTGTACCTGACGCGCAGCATCGTCACCGCCCACGGCGGCACGGTCGAGGTGCGGGACCGGGCGGGAGGCGGCGCCCTGTTCGTCATCCGCCTGCCGCTGCAAGGTGCGTTCGCATCGGGGGACGACGCCCGCGAGGCGGCCTGAAATGCCTGAACGCCATATTCGAGGACCATGGACCATGCCCGTCGACGTGCTCGTTGTCGAAGACCATGCGGATCTGCGGGAGGAGATCGTCTCCTTCCTCCAGCGGCGGCGGATGACCGTGCGGACGGCCGCCTCGGCTTCCGAGATGGACAAGGCTCTGGCCGACCGCCTGCCGGACATCGTCATCCTCGACCTCGGCCTTCCGGGCGAGGACGGGATATCGATCGCGGGGCGGCTGACGAGCGGCGGTCCGCGGCCGGGGTTGATCATCGTCACCGCGCGCGGCCGGGTCGAGGACCGTATCCTGGGATTGCACAGCGGGGCCGACATCTATCTGGTGAAGCCGGTCGATCTGCGCGAGTTGGAGGCGGCCGTCCTGTCCGTCATGCGGCGCCGGAGCGAGCCGCCCGCCCCGTTGGCGGCTTGGCGTCTCGACATCACGCAGTGGCGGCTGATCACGCCGGGTGGGGTCGCCGTCCTGCTGAACGAAATGGAGGTGCGCTTTCTCTCGCCCTTCTTCGAGACCCCTGGCGCCACCATCGACCGAAGCTTGGTGGCGGAGCGGGTACAGGGCGACGCCCGTGGCATCGACCTTCTGGTGCATCGGCTGCGCCGGAAGGTGGAAGCCGACACGGGCGAAGCCCTGCCAGTGCGTACGGTGCATGCCCGGGGCTTCGCTTTCACCGCTCCGGCCATGCTCTGAGCAAGGCCGGATGGAAGTTGATCAAAGAGGCGACGCTGGCCGGTCAGGAAGAAAAATTTGCCGCTTTCAGGTAGTCCTGCAGTTTCTCTTTTTGGCGAGCGGCTTTGTGATACTGGGCAGCGGATCGTTGGTGAGTTTGCTTCCATCGGAATCGTTGGTGTCGTAGGCCTTGTCGGCTCCAACTGTGATGCGGTAGCGGCCGGGAATGACCTCGATGGACACGGCGGCCTCACGCTCGGCCCTGCCGGTGGCCTCCGTCAAGCGGACATCCACCACCAGAGCGTGGCGGTTCCGGTTGAATGCTGGGTCACGGCGCACGGGATGTTGGCCGACGAGTAGCGTGCTGGGCAAGATCCTCCAAGTCGGATCGCGCCGCTGCCAACATCTCCTGTTTGTATCTCGATATAGTCGATCTGTGGATCCCAAGGCGTTCTGCAA
The DNA here is from genome assembly GCF_003989665.1 of Azospirillum doebereinerae. Lineage (GTDB taxonomy): Bacteria > Pseudomonadota > Alphaproteobacteria > Azospirillales > Azospirillaceae > Azospirillum > Azospirillum doebereinerae. The sequence continues at coordinate 11,106 of NZ_RZIJ01000020.1, forward strand.
TTGGATGAGGAATCTCCTGGCCTGCGTCGGCAAGGTTCACCAGACGATGGTCGCCGCCACCATCCGCACCGCCTTTGCCCAGGAGACCACCGAGGCCGCCCACGAGCAGTGGCGACACGTCGCCGACAGCCTGCGGCCACGCTTTTCCAAACTGGCCGCCCTGATGGACCAAGCCGAGTTCGACGTGCTGGCCTACATGGTCTGTCCCAAGGACCTGCGCACCAAGCTGCACTCCACCAACCCCTTGGAGCGCCTGAACGGCGAGATCAAGCGGCGCGCCAGCGTCGTCGGCATCTTCCCATGCGAAGCGGCCGTCACCCGGCTGGTCGGCGCCCTGCTGCTGGAGCAACATAACGAATGAGCGGTGTGCCGACGCTACATGACCATGGAAAGCTTGGCCGTGCTGTGCAACCCTGCGGGCGACCCGCTTGTCATCTCAGCGGAGTAAACTGGCACCCTCAGCGCGCCGAGGAACACGAAGCCTCCTCAGACGCCATGCCGCGGGGCATGATCGTGACGGCCGCCGAGACGGCTCCCACCCAGCGGGACCGCCACATCCAGACCATCGCCGAGCGCGGTCGCCTGGGATGGCAACGACAGACCGAGCATGGAAAGCGGAGCAAGGCGGAAACCGCGATGGCGCGCTATAAGCGCATTCTGAGGATCGAGCGATAGGTGTTAGATAAACAACGCCACCATTATCAACCAAAGACAGCTATGGCCGAGCGGATGCTGATCCCGCCGTCCTTGGTTCGCCGGAGTTGGCGGCCGACAGCGTAGCGAAAGACGGCCGGTAGCTGGAGGGCGGGAACATGAGACCACAGAGTTTGGATCACCATCCGCCCCTTGCGGGTGCGGCGTTGGGCCTGACCTGCCACCGTGCGCTGGGACCAGCGGAAGCCGATCTCGCCAAAGTACAGGTTGGCGTGGTCGGGGGGTGATGTGATGGAAGACGCCGGCGATGGTGCGCCGGACACGATCGTTGAAGCCCTCGGCCGAATTGGCATGCACGCTGCCGCGCACATACTCGCGCTGGGAATGGCGGACCGTATCGTGCGCACCGAATGCGCTGCCGATAGCGACGAATGCCTTTCATTCGTCGCTCATCAAGTGCGCGTCGGGATCGACAGCAGCTTCCAGCACCCGCTCGGCGCTCGTCGAGCGACAGGTCGGCGACCACGGCGGCACGGGCTTCCCCTGCCGGCGTTCCCGGTTCCCGACCGCTTGGCCGCTGGACGATCGCAAGAGCTGGTGTCTTCGTCGTGCGGGGATGACCCTTTCGTCCTCGCCCCAGTTTGGGAGGGTTGGGGTCACGGCGCGGCTTGGCTCCGAAATGGAACTCGTCGATCTCCACTGTCCCGCCCAGCGAATGGTCGCGCAACACCAGGAGCCGCAGGACGTGGACCATCCGCCATGCTGTCGGCTGGCTGACGCCGAGTGCTTCGGCCAGACGGATGGACGAGATGCCCTTGTCCGATTGCAGGATGAACCATAGTCCCATGATCCAAGTTCGCCGGCCCTGCCGCCCAGCCCGGGTTTCGGCCTCCAACCGGTTGACGAGGTCGACCACGTTGAAGAAGCGCCCCCGGGAGCCGGCTCGGATGCAGCTCCGGGCGATCGCAACGGCGAGATGGGTCTTGCCGGTCCCGGTGCCGCCGACCAGGACGACATTGCGCTGCTGGGTCAGAAAAGCACCGCCGGCGAGATCGCGTACCAGTGTTTCGTTGACCGGCGTGTCGTCAAAGACGAAATCGTCGATGTCTCTGGCGAGCGGCAGCTTGGCGATGGTGATCTGGTACTTGATCGAGCGTGCCTGCTTTTCGGAGATCTCGGCGGCAAGCAGGTCGCCGACGACCCGCTGCGGCTCGTGCTGGCGCTTGACGGCGGTGGCGATGAGTTCGTCGTAAGCGGCCTTCATGCCATAGAGCTTGAGTTCGCTCATGGTGGCTCCATCACAGGGGTCTCCTCAAGCTGTCGTAGCGGGCGCAATCGGCGGCCGGTTCGTGCTGGAGTCGCAGGGCGTCGGAGGTCATGATCGTGATCGCCGCCGCCGGTTCCCGGCGCCGGACCAGGATTTTGAGAATGACGGCGGCGGAGTGGACGCCTTCGCGCAGGGCCTCGGCACAGGCCGCCTCGACGGCTGGCAGACCGTCGCTTAGCACGGCGCTGAGAATGTCCACCATTTGCCGATCGCCATCCTCAACGGCGGCGAGCTTGCGCCGGACGCGCTCCAGACCGGCCGGCAGAACCCAATCCTTGAACGGTGCGCCGTTGCGCAAGGCCCCCGGTTTGCGCGCCAGGACCGGGACATAGTGCCAGGGATCGAACACCGTCCGGTCGCGGCCGAAGCAGCGGGCGTGCTCGCCGACAATCCGCCCATCCTGGCGCAGTTCGATCCGCTCGGCGTGGGCGCGGATTTCCACCGGACGGCCCACCGCGCTGGCCGCGACCGAGTATTTGTTGTTGTCGAAGCGTACTAGGCAGGTCTTGGACACAGAGGCCGGCACCGCATGGAAGCCATCGAACCGCCCAGTATAGGGAACCAGGCTCGGCCGTTCCGCCTCGAACATCTCCCAGAGCGTCCGCTCCCGTATTTCGGGATGGCGATGCGCCTTGGCGTGGGCGACGCAGCGGTCCAGGAGCAAGCCGTTGAGTTCATCGTAGCTTTTCACCCGCAGCCGGGGTGTGAAGAAGCGCTCGCGGACCAACCTGACCTGGTTCTCGACCTGTCCCTTTTCCCAGCCTGAAGCCGGGGGGCAGGCGACCGGATCAACCAGATAATGGCTGCACATCTGCAGAAAGCACCGGTTATAGACCCGTTCCTTGCCGGCAAAGATCGTGTCGACCGCTGTCTTCATGTTGTCGTGGATGCCCCGCATACAGGCTCCCTTGAAAAAGGCAAAGGCCCGGTCGTGGGCGTCGAACACCATCTCCTGGCTTTCGCGCGGATAGGCCCGCACGAACAGCATCCGGCTGTGGCACAGGCGGACATGGGCCACCTTCACCGTGACCGTCGTTCCGTCGATCAGGGCGACCTTATGGCTCCAGTCGAACTGGTAGGCCTCGCCCGGGGCAAAGCTCAACGGCACGTAGGCTTGCGCGACGGAGGGCCCCTGCTCCTGCCGCCAAACCCGGGCATAACGACAGACAGCGTCGTAGCCCCCTTCATAGCCGCGGGACCGTAACGTTTCGAACAGCCGAACCAGCGTCAGGCGCTCCCGTGATGCTTTGCCCTCGTTGGCCAGCAACAGAGCATCCAGTTCTTCACGCCAGGGGCCGATCTTCGGCAAGGGCTGGTTCGTGCGTGTGTAGCGGAACTCCGTGGCCTCCGACCGGATCACCTTCCGCACGACCTGCCGGGACAGCCCGAAGTCCCGGCAGATCACCTTGATCGGCTTCTGCTGCACGAAGTAAGGCACGACGGATCTTCGCGATCGTTTCCACAATCAGCATCCCTCGACAGGCCTCCATATCCTCCATGGTGGCCAGTGTGGACCCAAAGCAGCGAGGGTCCCGTTTCGATGCCGATCACCCCCTAAACGGGGTCCTTATTCCATGCCGATTCACAGGAGCCTGACGGCGCCGAAAATCCTGCTATGGTGTTGCGACGCAAGGCCGCAAGCTCAGGGCATCACGGGTCATGACCTTCACCTCCCTCTACCGTCACGGTTTCGCGCGGGTGGCCGCCTGCACCACGCGCTGCGCGCTGGCCGATCCCGCCGCCAACGCCGCCGCCATCCTGGACTCGGCGCGCGCCTGCCACGACCAAGCGGTGGCCGTGGCCCTGTTCCCCGAGTTGGCGCTGTCCGGCTACGCCATCGACGACCTGTTGATGCAGGACCCGCTGCTCGACGCGGTGGAACGCGCGGTGGAGCGGTTGGTGGAGGCCTCGGCCGATCTGCTGCCGCTGCTGCTGGTCGGTGCGCCGCTGCGCCACGAGGGGCGGCTCTACAACACGGCGGTGGCGGTGCATCGCGGGCGGCTGCTGGGCGTCGTGCCCAAAATCCATCTGCCCAATTACCGCGAATTCTACGAGCGTCGCCATTTCGCCTCGGGGGAGGGCACCGGCGGCGGCACGATCCGTGTGGGAGCCTCGAGCGCCCCCTTCGGCCCCGACCTTCTGTTCGCCGCCGAGGACCGGCCGGGGTTGGTTGTCCACGCCGAAATCTGCGAGGATCTCTGGGTCGCCGTCCCGCCGAGCGCCATGGCGGCGCTGGCCGGGGCCACGGTGCTGGCGAATTTGTCGGCCAGCAACATCACCATCGGCAAGGCGGACACCCGCCGCCTGCTGGCCCAGTCGCAGTCGGCGCGCTGTCTGGCCGCCTATCTCTACTCCTCCGCCGGGGTGGGGGAGTCGACGACCGATCTGGCCTGGGACGGGCAGGCCTCGATCTTCGAGAACGGCGAGACGCTGGCCGAGACGGACCGCTTTCCCGACGGCGCCCAGATGGCGGTCGCCGATGTGGACCTCGACCTGCTGCGCCAGGAGCGGCTGCGCCAGGGCAGCTTCGACGACAACCGCCGCCTGCATGGGAGCGCGACCGGAGCCTTCCGCAGGATCGCCTTCCGGCTCGACCCGCCGCAGGGGGATGTCGGGCTGCGGCGGGTGGTGCCGCGCTTCCCCTTCGTGCCGGCCAATCTGGAGCGGCTCGATCAGGACTGTTACGAGGCCTACAACATCCAGGTTGCCGGGCTGGTCCAGCGGCTGCGCGCGGCGCGGGTCGAAAAGCTGGTCATCGGCGTGTCGGGCGGGCTGGATTCCACCCACGCGCTGATCGTCGCCGCCCGCGCCATGGATCGGCTGGGGCTGCCGCGCGACGGGATCCTCGCCTACACCCTGCCGGGCTTCGGCACCAGCGCCGGCACCAAGGGCAACGCGTGGCGGCTGATGCGGTCGCTGGGCGTCACCGCCCGCGAACTCGACATCCGGCCCGCCGCCAACCAGATGCTGGCCGACATGGAGCACCCCTTCGCCAAGGGGGAGGCGGTCTACGACGTCACCTTCGAGAACGTGCAGGCGGGCCTGCGCACCGACTACCTGTTCCGGCTGGCCAACCAGCACAACGGGATCGTGCTCGGCACCGGCGATCTGTCGGAGCTGGCTCTGGGCTGGTGCACCTACGGCGTCGGCGATCAGATGTCGCACTACAACGTCAATTCCGGGGTGCCGAAGACGCTGATCCAGCATCTGATCCGCTGGGTGATCCGCTCGCGCCAGTTCCAGCCGGAGGTGCTCGGCACCCTGGACGCCATCCTGAAGACGGAGATCTCGCCCGAGCTGGTCCCGGCCGAGGAGGGCAAGGCGATCCAAAGCTCCGAATCGGTGGTCGGGCCGTACGACCTGCAGGATTTCAACCTGTTCTACGTGCTGCGCTACGGCTTCCGGCCGTCGAAGATCGCCTTCCTGGCCCGCCACGCCTGGGGCGACGCCGCCAAGGGTGACTGGCCGGCGGGCTACCCGGAGGACAAGCGGCGCGGCTACGAGCCGGCGGAGATCCGCGACTGGCTGCGCGTGTTCCTGCGCCGCTTCTTCGGCTTCAGCCAGTTCAAGCGCTCGGCCATGCCGAACGGGCCGAAGGTGTCGGCGGGCGGCTCGCTGTCGCCGCGCGGCGACTGGCGGGCGCCGTCCGACGGCAACGCCCGCGTCTGGCTGGAGGAACTGGAACGCGAGGTCCCGGCGGAGTGAGGCGGGGCTCCGTCGGCGCCCCCTACCCCCGGCGGCGGCGCAGCGCCCAGCCCAGGACCAGCAACGGCACCAGCAGGGCGGCCCAGGACACCGCGTCGTAGAGGCCGTCGTCCAGCAGCGCCGAGACCAAGCCGACGATGGTGACCAGCGCGATGGCGAGCGGCGCGCCGAAGATCGCGGCGAACGGCAAGGGGGCGTTCGGCTTGGCCGGCGTCGCGGGAGGCTTCGCCGTCATTCGGCCGCTCCCGCCCGGAGGGTGCCCGCGCCGTCGAGGTCCTTCAGCCGCGTCTCGACGGAGGTCCGGCGGCGGACGATCCACAGATACAGCCCGCTCCCCAGGATCACGATGGCGGCGAGGTCGAGCGCCGCCCACAGCAGCTTCAGTGGCAGCCCGCCGTAATCGCCGAAATGCAGCGGCTGCGACAGACGCAGGGCCAGCATGTACCAGGGCATGGAGCGCATCTCGGTCAAGGCGCCGGTCTCGGCGTCGATCAGCGCGGGCGTGAGGATCCGGTTGGTCGCCGGGGTCGCCCCCTTCAGCCAGACCGCGTAATGGTGGTTGCTGGAAAAGCGCACGCCGGGAAAGGCGACGAATTGCGGCCGGGTGCCGGGCGCGGCCGCCATCGCGGTGCGCACCGCCGCGTCGAGCGAGACGAAGCGCTCGGGCACCGGCTTGTCCTTGTAGGGCGCGATCATCGCGGCGAGCTGGTCGGAGCGCCAATAGGCGACCAGCGGCACCGACAGCGTGTTGATCACCCCGGTCAGCCCGACGACGCCGACCCACATCAGCGTGACGATGCCCAGCAGATTGTGCAGGTCGAGCCATTTCAGCCGCGCGCTGCGCGTCGTCCGCACGGTGCCGAAGCGCAGCTTGCGCATGAAGGGGGCGTAGACCACCACCCCCGACACGGTGGCGACGACCAGCAGGAACCCCATGAAGCCGAGGAACAGCTCGCCCGGCAGCCCGGCGAACAGATCGACGTGCAGGCGCAGCATGACGTGCATGAAGCCGCTCTCGTCGTTCAGGTCGCCGACGATCTGCGTCGTGCGACGGTCGATGGCGGAGATGTGCATCTCCTTGCGCGACGCGCCGGCGGTCGGCCCGGTGGTGACGTTCACCACCGGCCGGTCCACGTCGAAGCTGAGAAACAGCCCGCGCTCGCCCGGATAGGCGGCGAGCGCCGCCGCCACCGCCTCGTCCAGATTCTTCAGCGGCGTGTCGGCCGGCATCGGGGGCAGCCGGTCCTCTTCGAAAAGATGGTCGATCTCGTCATGGAAGATCAGCGGCAGCCCGGTCAGGCACAGCAGCAGCATGAAGAGCGTGCAGATCAGGCTCGTCCATTTGTGGACGAGGCACCAGACCTTGATGCTGCGGTTGGTCATGGCGGGTCCTTCCGGCTGGCGTCGGCGCTGGCTTGAGGCGTTGCGGATCAGAAATCGACCGACATCGACAGCTTGGCCGTCAGCGGGTTGCCCTGCGTCAGGTAGCCGCCGTTGGCCGACGCCCAATAGGCCTTGTCGGCGACGTTCTCCACGGCCGCTCGGAAGGTCACCGGGCGGTTCTGGACGTCGGCGGTCATGCGGGCGCCCAGGTCGAAGCGGGTCCAGCTCGGGATCTTCAGCGTGTTGGCGACGTTCACGTATTGCGCCCCGGTGTGGATCATGCGGCCGGTCAGGGTGACCTTCGGCAGCGCGGCCGGCAGGAAGGGCAGGTCCCATTCCACGTTGGCGTTGAACTGGTGGCGCGGCGCGCCGACCGCGTCGTTGCCCTCGGTCGCGGCGTTGCCGGTGTTGGTCAGCTCCGGATCGATGACGGTGGCGCCGCCGATCAGGCGCAGGCCGTCCACCGGCTCGCCGTACAGCATCAGCTCGACGCCGCGGTTCTTCTGCTTGCCGGACACGCTGTAGAGGCGGGTGACGGGGTCGGTCACGCCGCTCGGCTGCGAGGTCTGGAACAGGGCCAGCGAGGCGCTGAAGCGGCCGAAGTCGAGCTTGCCGCCGACCTCGTACTGCACCGACTTGTAGGGCTCGAAGATCTCGCCCGAATTGACGGAGGTGGTCGGCGCGGTCGGCCCCTGGGCCAGCCCCTCGATGCGGTTGGCGTAGAGCGACAGCTCCTTCAGCGGCTTCACGACCAGCCCGACCACCGGGGTCAGGGCGGATTCGTCGTAGTTCGTGGTCCGCAGGCCGCTGGCGCGGTTGTAGCCCTTGACGTGCAGGTTCTGCTGGCGCAGGCCGGCGGTCAGCGACACCCGGTCGTCGAGGATCGACAGCGTGTCCGAGGCGTAGAAGCTCTTCAGGTCGGCTTCGCTGACCTTCGGCGGCTCGCCGGTCACCCCGGCGGACGAGGTCGTGCGCGGCCGGGCCACGATGATCGGGGTGTTCAGGTTCGTCGGTGCGCTGGCGCCGAACTCGAAACCGTTGTGGTTGGCGGTGCGCATCAGCGAGGCGCCGACGTCGAAGCGGTGCAGCACCGGGCCGGTGCTCTGCTCGGCGCGCAGGCCGATCTGCCCGCTCGACGCGTAGTCCTGGCGCGGCACGGTCAGGCGGCTGCTGGTGCCGGCGCCGTTGCCATTGGTGACGGTGGGCGAGGCGTAGTCGCCGTCCTCCCGCGTGTGGCGCAGGCCGAGCGCGCCGTGGATCGTGACGTTGGGGAGGATGTCGTACTCGGCACGGATCTGCCCGAAGGTGTCGCGCATGTCCGAATAGGTCCAGGGCTGCGCGTAGTTCTTCGAGGCCGAGGGGGCCGAGGGCACGGCGTTGCTGTTGAGATGGACCACCGGGCGGCCGTTCTCGACCCGCTGGCGTTGCGAGGCGAGGTCGAGCGTCACCCGCGCCCGCTCGCCGCGATAGTCCAGCGCCAGCGTGCCCAGCAGCAGCGAGCGCTTCTCGCCGTCCACGGCGGTCTCGCCGTCGCGCGCCACCAGATTGGCGCACACGCCGAACATCCCGCCCTCGCCGAAGCGGCGGCCGATGTCGGCGGCGCCGCCGAAGCGGCTGTCCATCGCGTAGGTGGCGGTCAGCCGGGTCAGTGGCTCGTCGTCGGCCCGCTTGGGTACCAGGTTGATGCCGCCGCCGATGCCGGTCCCGGTGGGGGCGGCGCCGTTCAGGAAGGCGTTGGCGCCCTTCATCAGCTCCACCCGCTCGTACATGTCGGCGGCGGAGACCTGACGGGGGGCGATGCCGTAGAGCCCGTCGACGGCGATGTCCTCGCCGTAAAGGGGGAAGCCGCGGATGACGAAGGTCTCCGCGAAGTTGCCGTAGCCGAAGCTGGAGCGCACCGCCGGGTCGTTGGCCAGCGCCTCGCCGACGGTCTCGGCCTGCTGGTTGCGGACGGTCTCGGCGGTGTAGGCGGTGACGCTGAACGGCACGTCCATCACGTCGCGGTTGCCGAGCGCCCCCAGCCGCCCGCCGCGCGCCACCTGCCCGCCGGCGTAGGCCTGGGGAAGCGCGCTGGGGCCGGTGGCGGCGCGGTTGGCCTCGACCTGCACGGGGTCGAGCTGGACGGCGCCCTGCGCCGCGACGCGCTCGACCGTCACCGTCTCGTCGTTCAGGAAGCGGGCGACGAGGCCGGTGCCCGACAGCAGGCGGTTCAGCCCGTCGCGCGCCGAGAGCCGGCCGCTGGCGCCGGGGGAGGACACGCCGCGCGTCGCCTCGCCCGGCGTCAGCACCTGGATGCGGGTGGCGGCGGAGAAGGCGGCGAGCGCGCCGTCCAGCGATTGCGGGGCGATGGCAAAAGTCACCGTGCCGGCCTGCTGCGCCTGTTGGGCGGGGGCGGGGGCGCTGGAAAGGATCAGCCCCGGCACAATCAGGACCGTGGTCGCCAGCAGGCGACCCAGCCAGGGCGCCCGGCGTTTCGTCGAAAATTCCGTCATACCGCGCCGCTCGCCGTTGCGCATGCCCGCTGCCGCCATCGCTTGCCTCTGTCGATAAGGGGGGCCGACGCGGTCACTCGCGACTGCGTCTCATTTGCCCCTTTCCCGACAAGACGACGGCGGAGCGGAAAACCCTGGGAAGTTTTTTTTCGCTCTGCGTCACAATTCAGCGCAGCAGGGTCAGGTAGGGCGTGATCCGGGTGGCGCGGACGCCGATCCCGCGCTCCAGCGCGTCGAACACCGAGGCCGGACGGTCGAGCGAGAACACGCCGGAGACGACGCGTTCGGCGGCCTCCTCATTCAGCAGAACGATCCGGCCCGGCCATTGCCGGTTCAGCGCGTCGATGACCGAGGCCAGCGATTGCTGGCGGAACACGATCTGCCCGTGGCGCCACGCGAAGGCGATGCCGGGGTCGGCCGCTTGGGGCGCCGACAGCCCGCGTGGGCCGGTCTCCACGCTCTCGCCGGGACGGACGCGGACGGTGTCCTCCCATCGGAACTCCCCGCCGGACTCCACCGCCGCGACCTCGACGAGCCCCTCGCCGACCGTGACGGTCACGCGGTCGTCGTCGCGCCGCACGCTGAACTGGGTGCCGAGCACGCGGGCCGCGCCGACGCCGGCGTCGACGACGAAGGGGTGGGCGGGGTCGTGGCTGACCTGGAACCACGCCTCGCCGCGCAGCAGGCGCACCCGCCGCTCCTCGCCGCGGAAATCGACCGCCAGCGCGCTGTCGGTGTTGAGGTCGGCGGTGGACCCGTCGGGAAGCCGCAGGGTCAGGCGCTGTCCGGCCGCCGTGGCGTGGTCGGCGATGGCGTTCTGGTACAGGGTGGGGCCGCGCCACAGCGCGCCGCCGGCCAGCAGCAGGACCAGCGCCGCCGTGGCGAAGCTTCGCAGGGCGCGCCGCACCGGCGCGGCGTGCGGGCGCTTGAGCGATGCGGTCGGGCTGGCCACCCGGTGCGCGGCGCGGGCCGGCGCCTCCAGCGCGCCCAGCAGGTCGCGCACCTCGGCCCAGGCGCGGGCCTGGGCGGGGCCGCGCGCCAGCCACGCGGCGAACGCCGCGCGTTCCGCCGCCGTGTGATCCTCGGCCTGGAGACGGAAGAACCACGCGCTCGCTTCGGAGAACAGGGTGTCGTCGTCCTGGCTGGTCCGGTGTTCGTCCGTTCCGTTCATCGTCCGTCCGGCGGGCGCGGGGTCGCGCGCCCATCCAGGTTGCGTTCCCCTACAAAGACGACGGGACCGGGGAAAACCCCAGGAAAATCGGCGGGAAAAATGGCGCTCATGGGCATGGCGGTCATGGGCGGACGGGCCGCCGCTTCATGTGGGTCCGGCACTGCTCCAGCGCTTGGCGCAGATGGTACTCGACGGTGCGGGGCGAGATCCCCAGCCGTTCCGCGATCTCGCGGTAGGCGAGCCCCTCGGCGTGGTAGAGCAGGAAGACGGCGCGGGTCTTGGGCGACAGCCCGTCGATGGCGCCGCGCAGACGGGCCATGGTCTCGTTGCGCTCGGCGACGGCCTCGGCGGTCGGGCCGGGGGCCGGCAGGTCGTCGTCGAGCGGGCCGGCGTCGCGCAGCCGCTGCCGCCGGGCCGCCCGGCAATGGTCCAGAGCGATGCGGTCGGCGACGGTGAACAGCAGCCCCGCCGGATTCTCCACCGCATCGCCGTCCGGCATGCGGGCCAGCCGCAGGAAGGCGTCCTGCGCCAGATCGCCCGCCGCCTGGGGGTCGCCCGTGCGGCGCGAGATCACCCGCTCCACATGGGCGCGGTGCGTCGCGAACAGCCCGGCGATCTTGCCCGTCCAACTGGTCACGGACTCGGGCCGGGGCGGCGGGCGGGAAGGGGACGGTCGGTCACGGTCGCGGATGGGGGCGGAAGGGAAAGCTGGCCGAAAGCTATAGCGTCGATTTCGCAAAAATGCGAATCGTTCTTATCACGCGCCCGGAGGTGCCGAATTTCCGGAGGCGACCGTGAAAAAACCGCGCCAGCTTTCGCCGCGCCGTCCGTGGGAAGGATCATCGAGGCCAAAAGCCCCTCAAGATTGAGTCCTCAAGGAGAAAACCCCATGCTCGACGCGAAGCCGGACGTGAAGCTGGGCAACATGCTGCTGCACGTCAACCTGCTGGCGCTTGGCACCCTGCTGGCCAAGGTGATGGAGGAGCTGTTCCGGATGTCGGGCGATCCGGCGGCCAAGGCCGACGAATGGCTGCGCCTGTTCGAGGCGACCGCCGGGCAGATGACCTTCGTCAACGAGACCCCGGAATGGAGCGATTTCGCCGCGCAGGAGTTCCGGGACATCCTGATGCAGCACATCCACCGCGCCCGCGCCGTGTCGCTGGGCCAGGAGTGCGACCCCCGCGCCTATCTCAAGCACCACGGCTGACCGTGACGGCGCGGCGACTCGCCACGCAGGAAAAGTTCCGCTTCGGGTAAGAAAAACTCTCCGCGCCGACGCAGGAAAATACGGCTTAACCCGTACAAGGAACAAGGGCAGCAACAGCCGCCCCGAGTTCGACAGACGGGACGGCGGCGGACCATGAGCGGGAACGTGACACGGCAGACCGACAGCTTGCTGCGTCTGGCGGTTCAGCACCACAACGCCGGGCAGACCGAGCGCGCGGAGCGCTTTTACCGGGAAATCCTGCGGCTCGACCCGCAGCATTGCGACGCCGCGCATCTGCTTGGCCACATCGTCTACCAGGACGGCCGGCGCAAGGCGGCGACCGCATTGTTCGTCACGGCGGCGCGCGGCAACGCGACCGTCGGATCCTATCATCTGGCGCTGGGTCAGGCGCTGCTGGACGAGGGGCGGGCCGGGCCTGCGCTGGCGGCCGCGCGCCGCGCCGTGGCGCTCAGCCCCGACGACGCCGACGCGCTGTGCCTGCTGGGCGCCGCCGCCGGGCGTCTGGGCAAGCCGGTCCCGGCCTTCCGCGCCTTCAACGCCGCCGTCCGTCTGGTTCCCGACGCGCCCGAACCCCGGCTCGGGCTGGGCGGCGCGCTGGAGGATCTGCGCCGGATCGACGCCGCCATCGGCTGTTACCGGTTGGCGGTTCGTCTGCGGCCCGAGGACGTCGGCGGCTGGATCGCGCTGGCCAACGCGCTGCGCCGCTGGTCGCGCCCGGCCGAGGCGGTCGCCGCCTACCAGGAGGCGCTCAAGCGCAACGTCACCAACGCGTCGGTCTGGACCAACCTGGGCGCCACCTGGCAGAGCCTGGGGCAGCACGGCCACGCGCGGGAGTCCTACAACGGGGCCTTGCGGTACCAGCCGGACAACGTCGAGGCCCGCAACAACCTCGGCCTGCTGCTGCACGCGCAGGGCCGTCACGCCGACGCGCGCGCGTGCTTCGCGGCGGTGCTGGCGGTGACGCCGCATTACCTGCCGGCGCTCGTCAACCTGGGGCTGGCGGAGGCGGCGCTCGGGCGCTTCGACCGCGCGGTGGCGCTGTACCGCCGCGCCCTCGGCGTCGACCGGCGGCAGGCGGAGGCCTGGAACAACCTGGGCAACGCCCTGAAGGCGACCGGCCGGCGCGACGAGGCGGCGGCGTGCTGGAAGCGGGCGCTGGCGCTCAACCCCGGCTTCGCCGACGCGCTCGGCAATCTCGGCGCGGAGTTCCGCGACCGCGAGCAATTCGCCCAGGCGGTGCCGCATCTGCGGCGCGGCGTGCGGCTGATGCCGGGCCACGCGCCGCTGCGCGCGGTGCTGGCCTACACGCTCAGCGGCGAATGCCGTTTCCTGGAGGCCGCGCGCGCCTGCCGGCAAGCCCTGGCGCTGGAGCCGGCGCTGGCCGATCCGCTTTGCACGCTGGGCCTCGTCGAGCAGCGCATCGGCATGCCGAACGCGCGGCGCTGGTTCGACCGCGCCGTCGCCGCCGTTCCCAACCACGCGCTGGCCCGCTTCAACCGGGGGCTGGTGGCGCTGGAGCAGGGCGCGCTGACGACCGGCTGGGCCGATTACGCCAGCCGCTTCCAGGCCGGGCGGGCGCGGCCGTCGCGCCGCTTCACCATTCCCGAATGGCGCGGCGAGCCGCTGGACGGCAAGCGCCTGTTCGTCTGGCGCGAGCAGGGGGTCGGCGACGAATTCCTCTTCGCGTCCTGCTACGCCGACGCCATCCGTCTGGCCGGCGCGGTGGTGATCGAGTGCGAGCGGCGGCTGGTGCCGCTGTTCACCCGTTCCTTCCCCCGCGCCCTGGTGCGCGCCGAGCAGCCGCTGACCGGCCTGACCGAGGCGGAAACCGTCGATTGCGACTACCACATTCCGGCCGGCTCCCTGCCGCGCCTGCTGCGCGACCGGCTGGGTCAGTTCCCGGCGCGGTCGTCCTGGCTGTTCCCCGACGGCACGCTGGCGGCCGACTGGCGCGAGCGGTTGGACTCCGAGCAGACCGGGCTGCTGGTCGGGATCAGTTGGCGCAGCCAAATGATGACGCAGGAGCGCCAGTCGTCCTACCTGCCGCTGGATGCCTGGGGGCCGGTCTTCGCGGTGCCCGGCGTCACCTTCGTGAATTTGCAGTACGACGAATGCCGCGCCGAGATCGCGCAGGCCGAGGCGCGTTTCGGCTGCCCGATCTACGGCTGGACCGGGCTGGATCTGCGCGACGATTTCGAGGAGACGGCGGCGCTGATCAGCAATCTCGATCTGGTGATCGCGCCGGCCAATTCGGTGGCCGAGCTGTCCGGCGCGCTCGGCGTTCCGGTCTGGCGCTTCGGCCACCGCGACTGGACCCATCTGGGGACCGGCGGGCGGCCCTGGTACCCGTCGATGCGCGTGTTCCAGCCGCTGGCCGGGCAGGGGCTGGACGACGTGATGGCGCGCATCGCGGGGGAGTTGCGGCGCTTGCCGCGCGTGGATGGGAAGGCCGAGAAGAGGGGTGGGAGGAAGCGGGGGCGCTGAGGGCGCTGCTGCCCCCTCCCCATCCCTCCCCCGCTGCGCGGGAGAGGGGGCCGAACCCTTGTTGAGGGGCTCGTCTAAGGTGCGGCGGAGTTCCCTCTCCCGCGCAGCGGGGGAGGGTTAGGGAGGGGGCACGCGCCTCAATCCCCACAGAAAAGCAAAGTCCCCCCTCACATCAGCCGGCCCGGCCGCTCCATCTCCTCGTCGAGATCGAACCCCCGGTCGGACGGTTCCGACCGGAAGGCGGCCTCGAAGATGCGGTCGGCCAGACCGGCCGGCGGCCGGTCGCCCGGCCGGCTCAACGCCAGTTCGATCGCCGTCGCCTCGTCCAGCATCGCCTGGGCGCGCACCGAACGCAGCAGAAGGCGGCGCCCGTCCCGCGCCGCCGGCGGCGGCCACAGGGCGAGGTCGCCGCCGTAGCGATCGAGGTGATCGCGGAATTCCTCATCCGTCATCGAACGAATCCTTCGCCGCCTGCGCGCTGGCGCGCAGCAGCAGGCGAAGCTGCTGGCGCGCGCGTTTCAGAAGCGACTCTACCGCACCGACGCTGATTCCCATAACGATCGCGATGTCGGCGTTGCTTAAATTCTCGTAATAAAACAGGGTCACCACGGCGCGCTGCTGCGGCGTCAGCTTGGTCTGGGCGTCGCTCAGCCTCGCTGCGACCTGCCGGCGGTGGATGGTGGTGACCGCGTCGGGGGCGGCGTCGGAGGGTTCGGGCACCGCCTCGATGTCCTGGCCGACCGGGCGGCGCTTCAAGTCGATGCAGCGGTTCACCACCACGCGGTACAGCCAGGTGGTGAATTTCGCGCCTTCGTCGGTCCATTGCGCGCGGCGCTGCCAGACCTGGAGGAGGGCGTCCTGGACGACGTCCTCCGCCTCCGCCTCGTTGCCGCAGAGCCGCCGCGCCAGCCCGTAGGTGCGCTTCAGATGGCGATGCACCAGACGGCGGTAGGCCGTCTGGTCGCCCGACCGGATCAGCGCCATCAGCGCCTCGTCCGAGTCCTCGCCCGTTGCGATGTTGACGGTCGCCGTGACCGGTCCACGGTTCACGGCGCGTCCGCGCTCGTCAAGCCGAGAGTCCGCCATGTGCATGATCCATCGTTCTCCCGACGACGGATGCATGCGGCCCTTTGGCCGACGCACCGGCGACTGTGGATGCCACGCCGCGTTCTGCGGCGATGGCTTGCCACGCCTTCAGCATGAAGGACAATTGGCGAATGAGCGAATCGCAGGCGGCGACCGGATCGCGGCGGCTGGCCGCCGATCCCGCCTGGACGATGAGGCGGTGGTAGAACCGCCGCAGCGTCTGTGCGACATCCTCATATTTGTCGAAAATTAGAATGGAATCAAGGCCGGCGAAGATCATGACGGCACGATTCACGGCCTCGTGGTGGGCTTCGAAGCGGCCCTGCGCCGCGGCGTCGCGCGCGGCGTGCAGATGGACCATCGCTCTCTCGTAGAGGCGCACCACGGCGACCAGCGGCGGCACCGCGCTGTTGGCGGTCGCGTAGGCTGAGATGGCTTTGTTGAGAAAGGGGTTGCGCATGGCGCGTGTCCTTCTTGTGCGGTCCCGCGAGAGGGGAAGCGGGTGTGGAGGAGGCGCCCGGCCCCGGTCGGCCGCCGTCAACTGTCGTCGTCGCTCGACGACTTGTAGGTCAGCTGTTTCAGAAGGAGGGCGGCCTGCTCGGCGGCGGCCTCCAGGCGGGCGTAGTAGGCGGTCAGGGTGGTGCGGTAAGTCTCCGCCTTGGTGCGGATCTCGTCGGACCGGGTCTGGAGTTGGTTGTCGTTGGTTTCCAGATCGTCGATGGCGGTGCTGAGGTCGCTGTCGTAGGTGGCGGCCACGTCGTCGATGGCGCCGTAGAGCCGGTCGGCCAGCCCTTGCGAGAAGTCGACGCTCACGCTGCCGCTGCCGCCGGTGTAGACTAGGACGATCCCGGCATAGGCGGTGCCCTCGTTGCCGACGAGGCGGGTGCCCTTCACCGTGAACAGCGAGCTGTCGCCGTTGACCGACGTCGAACTGATCGAGCCGTCCGTGCCCATGTCGATGTCCAGGGTGAAGGAGAGGGCGGTCGCCTTGGTGTCGTAGCGCAGCAGCGACATCTGGCTGGACGACGACGTCATGTTCAGGCCGAGAAGCTTCTGGAGCCCGTCGATGTTGTCGGTCAGCGCGCTGTTCAGCGTGTCCTCGTCGAGCACCAAGTTGTTGGTGCTGTCGAAGCTGATCCCCAGCGTCGACAGCGACAGCACCGAGCCGTCGCTGTTGGTGATCGTGGTGTTGAGCGCGCTGTTGACCGACTGGGTGATCTGGCGCAGCAGGCTGTCGGCGAACAGGGTGGCGCTGTCGCTCTTGGTGCCGTCGCTGTTGACCGCCTGCTGCTGGACCACAAAGTCGCGGAAGGCGTTGTAGGCGTCCACGAAACCGGAGATCGCGGTCTTGATCGAGGCCAGATCGGTCGAGACCTCCATCGTCAACGCGGTGTCCGGACGGGCGGTGTAGAGGTTCAGCGTCACGCCCTCGATGGCGTCGGCGATGGTGTTGGAGTTGCGGGAGATGGTCACTCCGTCGACCTCGACGATGGCGTTCCGCACCGCGACCAGCTCGTTCTTCACCGAGCCGGAGCTGTCGGTCAGGCCGAGCCCGCTCAGCACCCCGCCGCCGTCGTCGGTCATCGCGATGGTCTGGCCGGTGTTGTTGCCGGTCAGGATCAGCTGGTAGCTGGAATCGCTGACCTGCACGATGCTGGCCGTCACGCCGCTGGCGGATTTCTGGGCGTTGATGGCGTCGCGCAGGTCGGTCAGGCTGTCGTCGGCGTCCATCGCGATGGACACCGCCGTGCCGTCGGCCGCCTGGAGCGTGAAGCTTCCCGACTGGCCGAGCGCGTCGGTCTTACTGCCGACGGTGTCGGAGCCGATCTTGTGCTTGGTCGCCAATTGCTGGACGACGACGGAATAGGTTCCGG
This sequence comes from Azospirillum doebereinerae, assembly GCF_003989665.1. Classification (GTDB taxonomy): domain Bacteria; phylum Pseudomonadota; class Alphaproteobacteria; order Azospirillales; family Azospirillaceae; genus Azospirillum; species Azospirillum doebereinerae. The sequence continues at coordinate 28,510 of NZ_RZIJ01000020.1, forward strand.
TCTCGGTGCCGTCGGCCACCGTCGCGGTGAACACGTCGTCGTTCGACACGTAGGCGGCGCGCTGGGCGAACAGGTTGGTGGAGGCGCCGGTGGACACCGACCGGTTGCGCAGGCCATCCAGCGAGGTGTTGACCGTCTGCAGCAGGGTCTGCATCTCGGTGTAGGCGGAGATCTTCGCTTCGTTCGCGGTGATCTTGGAATCGACGCGGTCGGCGCGGACCAGCCGGGCCTGGACCTTCGCCTCGATCAGCAGCGAATAGTCGATGCCGGTTCCCGAGCTGGTGGAGGACAGGGCCGAATAGCCGGTGGAGGCGCTCGTGGTGGACGTCGTCGATGTCGTCGAGGATACGGTCGTCATGACGGCAAGCCCATCCTGTGACCGGCGCCGGTGGGGCGCGGCCGTTCGGGAGATTCCAGCGGTGGGAAGGGAAGTGGCCGCCGGTTCCTAGTGGCGTCTCGCGGGTTGTGAGGCGACACGAAACGCCGGAACCGGCGGCCAACGAACCGTCAGCGGAGCAGGGAGAGAAGCTGCTCGGGCATCGAGTTCGCTTGGGAAAGGACGGCGATGGCGGCCTGGGTCAGAACCTTGGTCGAAGCCAGTTCCGATTGTTCGGCGGCGACGTCGACGTCCATGATGGCGGATTGGGCGGCCTCGGTGTTCTCGATGGTCGTGTCCAGCATGTCGCTGCGGAACTCGAAGCGCGAGATCAACGCGCCGACGTCGGCGCGGGCGTCCGACAGCGAGGTCACGGCGGCGTCCAGCGCGGTCAGCGCGGTGGCGGCGTTGGCCGAGCTGGTGACGTCGCTGGTGTTGATGCCGAGCCCGGTGGTCGTCACGTCGGCGATCTTGACGTTGATCTTGTCGCTCGCCGTCGTGCCGACGCGGAAATCGATGCCGGCCGCCCAGTTGCTGGTGCCGTCGAGCAGCGAATCGTCGTTGAAGCGCGTGCCCGACGCGATGCCGTCGATTTCGTCGGTCAGCTGCTGGAACTCGGCGTCGAGATAGGCGCGCTCGTTGTCGGTCACCGAACCGGACAGCGCCTGGGTCGCCAGCGAGCGCATGCGCTGCACGATGTCGGAGATGCTGGACATGCCGCCGTCGGCGGTCTGCAGGATCGAGGATCCGTGCGAGGCGTTGGTCGCCGCCTGTTTCAGCACGGTGACGTCGGACTGGAGCGAGGTGCCGACCGCGAGACCGGCCGCGTCGTCCGACGCCTTGGTGATCCGCGATCCGCTGGCGATCTTCGACACCGAGTTCGCCTGGCTCTCGGAGTTGATGTTCAGGTAGCGGAGAGCCGAGTTGGAAGCGGTGTTGGTCGTGATGACGGGCATGGTGTGGTCTCCTGGATCGAACCGGGCCGTTTTCCGCGACCCTCACCAAGGACTCACGGGCGGGAAGGGGAAAGCTGGCGGGGTTTTTCGGGGGGCCGCGTTTTTTCTTGGAACCTTGTCCTCACGCCTGCGGCCCTGGAGATCGGCTTTTCCATCCAAGCGCCGAGATAAGCCCCTCTCCCCTCGTGGGAGAGGGGTTGGGGTGAGGGGGCGGCTTCAGCCGGCCGGAAATCTCCTGCTTCTTTCCGCCTTTCAAGCGGAACACCCCTCATCCCAACCCTTCTCCCGCAAGGGGAGAAGGGCTCCGTCGGCGCTCAGGTGCCTTCACGGGAATGACGATAAGTCAGCCCCCTGGCCTCACAGGTATTTGGACAGGTTGTTCTCCTCCAGGATCTTCATTAGGCTCATGGTCGCTTCCAGCGACGCCTGGAGCTGCGACAGGCGGGTGGTGGATTCCGCCAGATCGACGCTGCGGATGTCGTCGACATGGCTTTGCAGCACCAGCTGCTCGTCGACGTGGCGGTCGATGGTGCGTTCCAGCGAGGCGCTGCTGGCGCCCAGCTTGGCCTGGGTCACCGCCAGCGCGTCGGTCGAATCCGACGCCAGCTTCGTCGCCTCGGCCAGCACGTCGGTGTCGACCGGGTCGGTCTGGAGGTTGGCGATCAGGTTGAAGGCCCGCAGCGCCTTCTCGAAGGCCGGCTGGTCGGCCGTCACGCCGTAGGACAGGATCAGGTCGTCGGCCGCCTGGAAATGCGCGACGGTCTGGTCGCCCTGGTAATAGGCGGTGTCGGCGGTGGACGGCACGGTGGTCTGCGCCGTGGTGCCGCTGAGGTCCACCGCCGGCTGGTCGGTGCGCCCGCCGGCGAACAGGTAGCGCCCCTCCTGCTGGGTGTTCAGCAGGGCCGCGAATTCCTGCATCAGTTGCCCGGCCTCGGCGGTGACGCCCTCCACCCCGGCGGCGTTGTTGCCCTGGAGCCCGGTGATCAGGGCGCTCAACCGCGAGGTCAGGTCGCTCATCCCGCCGACGGCGTCGTACAGGCTCTGGATCCGGCCGTTGACGACCTCGCCCTCGTCGACGTACTGCTCCAGCCGCTTGTAGTGGCTTTCCAGGTTGACGAGCCGGCCGCTGTCGGACGCGATGCCCTTGTAGTCGGTCGCGTTCAGCCCGGTCGCCGAGCGCACCTGTTCGGCGGCGACCTGGGCCTGCGCCTTCAGCATGTACTGGACGAGCTGGTTCTGGTGGTTGTAGGTCGCGACCCGTTCCATCGCGGTCTCCTCTACTGGACCATGTTCAGCGCCGCGTCGAACATGTCCTGCAACGCCTTCATCACCGCCGCGGCGGCCTCGTAGGCGGATTGCAGGGTGGAGATCGCTGCGGTCTCCTCGTCGACGTTGACGCCGCTCTGGGACGAGAAGCTCGTCTCCAGGCTGGTGGTGTACGTGTTCTGGCTGTCGTAGGTGGCCGAGGCGGCGGCGGCGAGCGTCGCCGCCCCCTGGATCACCGCCCCGGCGTAGCCGGCCAGCGTGGTGGTGCGTCCGGCGAGTCCGCCGGCCGTATCGAAGCCGCGCGAGGCGGAGAAGGAGGCGCTGAGCGCCTGCGCCACCGATCCGTCGCCGCTCGCCAGCGCCGTGCCGCCGGCCGCCAGCCCGGAGGCCGTGGACAGGGCGCCGGTCGCCAGCAGGGCGCTGTTCGCCCCGATGGCGCTGGAGATCCGGATGTCCGACGCGCCGGTTCCGGTCAGCAGATCGTTCATGCCGTAGGCGGTCGAGAAGGCGCCGCCGTCGCCGCCCAGCGCCACGCCGTTGGAGGCGCTGTTCGCGGCGATCACCAGCTTGCCGTCGGCGGAGATCGAGGCGCTGGCGTTGCTCATCGTGTTGATGGCGTCGACCACGTCCTGAAGGGTGGACGTCGTCGACAGGTCGATGTCGAGCACCTCCGCCGCCGTGCCGGAGGAGTCGGTGACCGCGACGCGCAACGTGCCGCTGGTGACGGCGAGCGCGTCGCCGCCCGACACCGCGACCGTTCCGGTCAGCGTCTGCGGCGGCGGGGAGGCGGTGCCCTGGTTCTGGACGCCGTTCAGCGTCTCCTTCAACGTCGTCGCCAGCTCGTCGAGCCGCGCTTGCTGGGCCGGCAGCTCCTTGTCGCGCAGGGTGACGAGCGTGCCCAGCGTGCCGCCGGTCAGCGAATTCGTCATGTCGACGCCGTCGATCATGATGCCCTGGAACCCGCTGGTTCCCGTGGCGCTGTAGACGGTGCTGGCGCTGACCGAGGCGGCCGAGGTGTAGGAGAGTTCGTGGACCGAGGAATCCAGCAGCGCCTTGCCGGAGGCCGTGGAGATCCGCATCATCCCGTTGGAGTCGACCTGATAGGTGACGTTGATGTTGGTGGCGAGAGCCTTCAGCGCCTCGTTGCGCTGGTCCTCCAGGTCGGTGGTGTTCTGGCCGAGCGCCTTGCCCTTGACGATGCGGTCGTTGAGGTCGTCGAGCGTGGTCAGCGACGCGTTGACGCTGTCCACCGTGGTGGCGACGGCGTCGTCGGCCTGGGCGCGCAGCGCCTGCACCGAGGCGGAGGTGTTGCGCAGGCTCTCCGCCAGATCGGAGACGCTCTGCACCACCGCCGCCTTGGCGCTCTCGCTTTCCGGCGAGGTGGCGAGCGTGGCGGCGACGTCGGCCACCGCGTCGATCATCGAACCGAGGTCGGTGCCCGAACCGTCCGACGACACCGATCCCAGCGCCGCTTGCAACTGGTCGAGGTAGTCGTTGCGGGTCGTCGCCTTGCCCAGGTCCGAGGTGGCGGACACGATGGTCTTCAGCAGGTACTGGTCGACGTTGCTGCGGATCGACGCGACGTCGACGCTGGCGACGCCGACGGCGGTGTCGCGCGTGGTGTTGGAGGCGATCTTGCGGGTGTAGCCGTCGGTGCCGGCGTTGGCGACGTTGGAGGACGCCACCGCCATGCCGACTTCCGACGCGCGGAGCGCCGAGGTGGCGATGGAACCCGCGACACGAAGGGACATGGCGGTTTCTCCCGGTTCGTCGCCGGATCAGACGGTGACGGCCAGTGCGTGGCGGGTCATCGGCGCGGACGGACGCGCGCCGTAGCGCGCGCCGGGGCCGTAGGACAGGGCGGGAGCGCCCGCTGCGGCGTTCGAGGCGGCGCGCAGCGCGGCGCCGATGGCGGCCTGGCGCACACGATGGACCTTGATGCGCGCCTCCAGCGCCCGCATCTGCCCGCCCAGCGCCGGCAGCACACGGTCGGCGGCGGCGCGCGCGGCGGCGCGGACGGCGGGCGGCACGCGCTTGCTGCGGGTCTGCACCAGCGCGTCGGCCAGCCGGTCCTTCCAGGCGGCGAGCAGCGACTGCATCGCCCCGGCCGCGAGCAGCGCGTCGCGCGCCCGGCCGTCGCGCATCGCGGTGTCGGCGTCGGCGGTCAGGCGGTCGAGTTCGGCCGTGAAGCGTTCCAGGACGTCCACCGGATCGACACGGAGGAAGACGGTGTTGGCCGGCGTGGTCGCCATGATCGGGTCTCCTTCGGTGGGTGGAACGCTTCGTTGCACGGGCGGCGGCGGAAGAACTGGCGCGGTTTTTTTGAGTGATTTGATCGGGACGTGCTTTGCCCCCTCCCTAACCCTCTCCCGCCGCAGGCGGGGGAGGGATGGGGAGGGGGCACCGGGGCAGACGCTTAACGCCGCAAACCCCCAGCCCGCCCGTAAGCCGACGCCGCGATCCGCGCGGCGCTGCCGTGCCGGATCGCCTTGGCCATCGCACTCTTCGCCTCGTGCAGGCGGTCGATCAGCGTCATCAGGTCGTCGGCCAGCGCCAGCCGTTCCGCCCGCGAGGCCGGGCCGGCCAGCACCTTTTGCGCCTGGGCGACGATGCGCCGGTGGTCGAGCAGCAGCGCGTCCTGCTCCTGGAAACGTTCCCCGGTCATGACGTCGCCCTCAACGCTTCATCGCGATCAGCGTGTCCAGCATGTCCTGCGCCGTCGTCACCACCTTGGAGGCGGCGGAATAGGCCTGCTGGGCGGTGATCATCCGGCTGAACTCGTCGGTCAGCTCGACGGTGGAGCTTTCCAGCGAGCCGGCGGCGATCTCGCCGGCCTTGCCGTCGCCGGCGGTGCGCAGCTGGTACTGGCCGGATTCGTTGGTCTGGGTGAAGGTGCTGCCGGTGTCGCTGTCCAGACCGTCGGCGTTGGCGAAGGTCGCGATGGGGATCTGGTAGATCGCCCGCGTCTCGCCGTTGTCGAAGGTGGCGCGGACGACGCCACTGGTGTCGATGGTGGTGCCGGTCAGCGTGCCCGGCGCGTAGCCGTTCTGCGTGCTGGTCCAGTCGCCGATCGACGGCGTGTCGTCGCCCGACGCGTATTGCGTCAGCCCGTCGGTCCCGGCGGCCGTCCCCAGATCGAGCGAGACCGTGCTGTCGGTGGCGCCGGTCGTCCAGCCGCCGACCGAGAAGGACACCTTCGCCGGATCGACCGACACCATCGTGCCGCTGCCGTCGTCCTGGGTGGCCGAGGCCAGCGAGCCGTCGCTGTTGAAGCTGATGGACAGCGGGAAGCCGGCGATGGTGCCGGTGGTCGCCGTGGCGTCGGAGGATTTGGTCGGGTTGGAGGCGTTCAGCGACCAGGTGTTGTCGGCCGTCTTCTCCCAGGTCAGCGTCACCGAATGGCTGTTGCCCAGCGCGTCGAACAGCTCGACGTCGGAGGTGAAGCTGTCGCCGGTCTCGGCGTCCGACGGCAGGTTGGCCTCCAGCCCCAGCGTCGAGGTCGCCTTGGGCGTTCCCTTGATGCTGGTGAGGTTGATGGCCTCCAGGCTGTCGGTCGAGGTCTTGTTGCTGGCGGCGACGGTGCCGCTGTCGGTCAGCTTCCAGCCGTAGAGGTAGTTGCCCTCGTCGTTCTTCAGGTAGCCCGACGCGTCGGCCGAGAAGGAACCGTTGCGGGTGAAGGCGACCTCGCCGTTGGCCGACTTGCCCGACACCACGAAGAAGCCCTCGCCGTTCACCGCCATGTTGGTGCTGGTGGCGGAGGACTGGATCTCGCCTTGCCGGCTGATGCTGCGGCTGTTCGACGCGATGACGCCGCCGACCTGCTCGTCGATGGTCGAGGTCTTGTTGATGTAGGAGGTGAAGCTGGTGACCGTGCCCTTGAAGCCGGTGGTGCTGGAGTTGGCGATGTTGCTGGAGATCGAGGCCAGCGCCTTGCTTTGGGCGGTCAAGCCGGACATGGCGCTGTACATCGCGCTGGTGATGCTCATGGCGACACCCGTCGAAAAGGAAACCGGGAAGGAAGGGAGGCGGACGGGGCGGTCAGGAGATCGCCAGCACGTCGTCCGCCGAGACGCTGACGCCGCCGATGCTGAGCGTCGCGGAGCCCGAGCTGCTGTCGACGCCGGTCACCGTGCCCTTGATGCGGGTGGTGGTGCCGACGCTGGCGCCGCTGGAATCCACGGCGCTGACGGTCAGCGTGTAGGTGCCGCTGCTGTAGGTCGTGCCGTTGTCGGCGGTGCCGTCCCAGCTCACCGCGTGGGTGCCCGACGAGGTGTCGCCGGTTTCGGTGTGGACGGTCTTGCCCGCGCTGTCGGTGACGGTCAGCGTGACCTTCGACGCGGTGGAATCCAGGTCGTATCCCCAGGACGCGCTGCCGCTCTGCAGGGCGGTGGTCGATCCCTCCGCCTCCACGGTGCGGCCGAGATAGCCGATGGCGTTGCTGCCGCTGCCGAGCGACGTCCCCAGCGAGGTGACGGCGGTGCTGAGGTCGTCCAGCTTGTCGCCGATCGACATCTGCTGCTCCAGCGAGGCGAGCTGCACCAGTTGGGTCGTGTACTGGCTGGCGTCCACCGGGTCGGTCGGGTCCTGGACCTCAAGCTGTTTCAGCAGCAGCGTCAGGAAGGACTGGTAGTTGTCGACCAGCGACGCCGACGAACTCTTCGTCGAAGAGGAGGTCGTCGTCGTTGTGGACGAGGAGCTGATTGAATCCACCGACATCGCCATCTCCACCCAATCGCGGCCCGTTCGCGGACTCCGGGCAAGGGCGTCCACGGCGGCGAGGCCGGTGTTGTTCAGGGAAGGGCCGCGCGTCGGCGCCGCCCGTTCGTTCTGAGGGTATCCACGGAGTGGCCGGCGAAAGCTGGCGCGGTTTTTTCGCAAAAAAGAAAAAAGGCCGCCGCCCGGTGAGGGCGACGGCCTTTCTGTCGGCGTCGAAGGTGGTGCGGGCGTTACGCCGCGTGGTCCCAGAACTGCGGCATCTCCGCGTCGGCGTTGTAGCCGGCGGTGCCCATCGACGACCAGCTGAGGTCGTGGATGCCGGTGGCGAGCGCCGCCGCGTCCTCCTTCAGCGAATAGTCGCCGTGGGCGCTGTCGGTGAAGCCGGGGTTGAACATCTGGTCGTTCGGCCCGTAGCTCCGGCCGTTGGCGGCGAGGTTGCCGTCCATCAGGAAGTTCTCGCCGGGGCTCATCAGCTTCCAGTACTGCTCGATCGGCGCCTCGCCGGCCGCGAGGTTGTGGATGATGGTGGCGTCGTCCGGCCGGGCCTGGTCGCCGGCCTTGGGCACCCACTCGACGCGGATGAAGGCGTGGTCCGGGTCGCTGACGACGCCGAAATTGTTCTCCAGCAGGTTCCCGTCGCCGCCGTGCAGGTAGATGCCGCCCCAGGAGAAGCCCTTCACGAAGTTGTCGCGCACGGTGACGCCGCTGGTCAGGTCGTCGAGCGAGATGCCCCAGCCCTTGTGGTCGTTCAGCCAGTTGCCCGACGCGTCGGTGGCCAGCCCGCCGGTGTCCTGCACGTCGTTGCCCTGGATCACCGAACCGGTGGCGGTGCCGGAGCGGCCCAGCATCTCGATGCCGCCGCCGTCGGCGGTCTCCTGCCCGACATGGTGGATGCGGTTGAACGCGACGACGTTGTTCCGGTTGACCTGCCCGTCGTCCCATTCCTTCAGCGACACGCCGTAGCGCGGGGCGTCGGTGATGTCGTTGTGGCTGATGACGGTGCCGCTGCTGCCGACGCCGCCGATGCCGGCGCCGCCCTTCACGATCTCGCCGATGTGCTGCATCGTGTTGGCGTAGATGTGGTTGCCGTCGGCGGCGTTGGTCAGGCTGACGCCGTTGCCGGCCAGATGCTCCATGCGGTTGCCGCCGATTCGGCTGTCGTCGGTGCCGTCGAGCGCGATGGCGGTGCCGACGTTGACGAAATGGTTGCCGCCGACCGCGTTGCCATGCCCGCCGGTCATCGAGAGCGCCGAGCCGTCGTATCTGCCGTCGGTGAAGGTCAGGCCGGTGATGCTGAGGTTGCTGGCGTCCTTGGTGGCGATCAGCGTGCCGAGCTTGGCCACCACCGCGCCGTCCTTGAGAAGGGCGGCGGAATCCTCGGGCTTCACCACCAGCGTGTCGTCCGACGCCCGCCAGCCGAATTCCCCGGCGTCGCGGATCAGCTTAGCGTCGTTCATCACGCGGTAGGTGCCGCCGCTGCGCAGGGCGTAGGAGGCGTCGGCGTCCAGGGTGACGGTGTTGGTCGTGGCGTCGATGGCGCGCACGGCCGTGATGTCGTCGCGCAGCCGCTCGGTGTCGAAGGTCTGCACGACCAGCCCGTCATGGGGGGCCAGCGTCGCCGGGACTTCGCCCTCCTTGTAGGTGAAGACGGTCTTGCTGGCCCCGTCCGCGTCGGCGCGCAGAACCTGCCAGCCGCTGGTGGCCGGATCGGCCGGATCGTAATCGCCGGTCTGGGCGACCTGCTGGCGCACGCCGCCGATGGTCAGGTCCAGCCCGCTGGCGGCCGACAGCTTGGCGGAATAGAGCCCGTCGCCCTCGGTGGTGAAGCCGCGCACCAGTTCGCCGCCGCTCAGGATCGGCGTCTCGCCTTTGTAGGCGGCGAAGCTGTGACCGCTGTCGTGGGAATCGAGGCTCAGCGTCTCGTCCAGGCGGTAGGTGCCGCCCCGGATGTAGGTGGTGTCGGTGTCGCCCGCCCGCATCCCGTCCCTCGCCCGCTCCAGGCTGGCGAAGGGACCGTCGGTGCCGTCGGCGTTGGGGGCCGCAAGCCGGCCTGACCAAGAATCCTTGCCCTCGGTGGAGACATAGAAGGCGGTCTGGTCGATGGTCGTCATGATCAAGTCCTCCGTGCTATGGGTCGGAGGAGACGCTTTTATGGTTAATTTTTTCTTTCCAACGGAGTTACCCCAAAGGGGGTGTCATCGTGGTCAGCGCCGTCGTTGCCGAAAACGTCCGGCAGCAGGGCCGCGGGGATCGTTGCCGCATCGTCCGGCGCCACCACGGCGAAGCTCGACCCGTCGCTCTTGGGGCGGACGAGAGCCAGGGGCGAGCCGACCACCACGAAATGGATGGTCTCGGCGATGTTGGTGGCGTGGTCGCCGATGCGTTCCAGGTTCTTCGCCATGAACAAAAGATGCGTGCAGGGCGTGATGTTGCGCGGATCCTCCATCATGTAGGTCAGAACCTCGCGGAACAGGCTGGTGTAAAGGTCGTCCAGCTCTTCGTCGCGCTCCCAGGCGGCGACGGCCTTGGCCACGTCGCGCTCGATGTGGGCGTCGAGCACGTCCTTCAGGATGGATTCGACCAGCCGGCCCATGCGCGGGATCGCCGCCGCCGGCCGGACCACCGGCACCTGGGCCAAGGCCAGCGACCGCTTGGCGATGTTGGCGGCGTAGTCGCCGATGCGCTCCAGGTCGGCGGCGATCTTCAGGGAGGAGACGATCTCGCGCAGGTCCTGCGCCATCGGCTGGCGCAAGGCGAGCAGACGCACCGCCTCCGCGTCGATGTCGCGCTCGTAGGCGTCGAGCCGGACGTCGGCCTGCATCACCTGCGAGGCCAGCCCGACGTCGCGGCGCGACACCGCCTTGACGGCCGCCTCGACCTGGGCCTCGGCGACGCCGCCCATCTGGGTGACGAGGTTCGACAGGCGCTGAAGCTCCTGCGCGAAAGAGCGGACGATGTGTTCCGAGCCCATGATCCGCCGATTCCCTGTCCGTTCGCACGCGATGGCATAGGATAGCCGGCGGCGATGACGCGCCGGTTGCGGCAATGTTGCGGTTTCGTGACAACGCCGGCTTGGCGGCGGCCGGTGATAAGAGTCCGGCGGCCGAGCAAGGGGTTTGAAGTGGGACGGTAACTTCGCTAAAGGAATAGAGGGGATTTTATCCGTTCGAGCGGGTGACCGTCCCTTCGACATTGCCCCTTCGACATTGCCGGGAGGCCGACCAATCATGTCCGTCGCGTTCCAGACGCCCGTGCGGGCGCTCGCCGCCAGCGCCCTGCTGATGCTCGCCGCCGTGCCGTCCGCCGTGCCGGCTTTCGCCGCCGCCCCCGCCGGCCAGCCCACCGCGCTGGTGGAGGACGTGTCCGACGGCGTCGCCGGTGTGCAGCCGATGGACTACCTCGGCGCCGGCCGGACCGTGACGCTGGCCGCCGGCCAGACCCTGACGCTGAGCTACCTCGATTCCTGCGTCAACGAGACCATCACCGGTGGCGGCGTCACCATCGGCGCGCGGGAATCGACGGTGACCGGCGGCAAGATCGACCGTCACACGCTGCCCTGCGACGGCGGCAAGCTGCTGCTGGCGGCCAACGAGGCGGGCAAGGCCGGGGTGACGGTGTTCCGCAGCGCCCCCATCGCCCTGCCGGGCGCCAAGCCCAAGCCCGACCTGACGCTCTACAAGACCCGCCCGCTGCTGCTGCTGACGGCCCCCGGCCCGGTCACCTTCGAGCGGCTCGACGCGGAGGGGACGGCCCCGGTGACGGTCAACGTGCCCGGCACCACGCTCGACACCGCCAAGGGCGGCGCGCCGCTGGTTCCCGGCGGGCTGTACAAGGTCGCGGCCGGCGCCAAGTCCTACGTCGTGAAGATCGACCCCCAGGCCAAGGACGAGGCCGGCCCGGCGCTGGGCCGCCTGATCCGCTTCTGAGCGCGGACGGCGTCACGCGATGAGGCTGCCCCGGCGCGCCCGCCTGATCCTGCTGGGCGCCGCGTCGCCGCTTCTGGCGGCGGCGCTGGCGCTGGCGGGACACGCGTCGCTGCAGGGGCCCTCCATCGACACGCTCTATTGGCTGCGCGAGGCGCTGCACGGGCCGAAGCCGGCCCCCAGCCCTTCGCCGGTCGTCGTCGTCGGCATCGACGAGGAGACCTACCGCCGCCCGCCCTTCGCCGGCACGCCCCAGGCCCTGTGGGGGCCGAAGCTGGGCGTCGTGCTGGCCGGCATGCTGGATGGCGGGGCGGCGGCCATCGGCCTCGATCTGGTCCACCCGACCTCGGTCGAGACGCTGATACCGGGCTTCGAGCGCGAGTATCTGCTGACCCTGCGGCGCGGCGGCAAGGAGGGACGGCTGGTGCTGGCCAAGGTGCAGCACCAGAGCAACCCGCTGATGCCCTACCGGGGCTACGCCATCGCGGCCGGGATGGGCAACATCCGCTCGGTCAATCTGGTGGAGGATCCCGACGGCGTGCTGCGCCGGGTTCCGGTGACCCTCAGCGTCGCCGGGCCGGACGGCAGCCCGCGCCCCGAGCCCGGCATGGCGGCGGAGGTCGCGTCGCGCGCGCTGGGCAAGCCGCTGGAACGCGCGGCCGATGGGACGGTCAGTCTGGACGGCCACCGTCTGCCGGAGGGGGCCGGCAACCGCCTGCTGGTCAACCACGCCACGGCGGCCGGCGCCATCCCGACCTACTCCCTGGCCGACCTCCACGCCTGCGCCCAGGCCGGCAACACCGCCTTCTTCGAAAAGCATTTCAAGGGCAAGGCGGTGATGGTCGGCACCGTGCTCGACGTCGAGGACCGCAAGCTGTCCTCCAACCGCTGGGTGACCAAGCCGGAGGGGCTGAACCTGCCGGAACGCTGCGCCCTGCCGGTGATGGGCGACCTCTACGTCGCCGGCCAACGCCGCGACAGCATCCCCGGCGTCTACATCCACGCGGCGGCGATCTCCAACCTGATGACGCATGACGGGCTGGCCGAGACGAGCCGGGCGGTCGGCGCGGCGCTGGTCCTGCTGCTGGCGGGCCTTGCCGCCGCGATCACGCTGGCGACCCGTCCGCTGCTCGCCGCCGCCGGGCTGGCCCTGTTGCTGGGGCTGTGGAGCGGCGTCGCGGTGGAGGCGTTCCAGGCCGGGCTGGTGCTGCCCTACCTCCAGGCGGCGTTGGCGGCGGTCCTGGTCTTCCCGCTGCTGCTGGGCTTCCGCTTCGCGGTGCTGGACCGCGACCAGCGCCAGATCCGCAACGCCTTCAAGCTCTATCTGCCGGGCTCGCTGATCGACGACATGATCGCGTCGGGCCAGTCGCCCCGGCTGGGCGGCGAGGAGCGCAACCTGACCATCCTGTTCTCCGACATCGCCGGCTTCACCAAGATGTCGGAGGGGATGGAGCCGGAAGACCTGGTGCTGGTGCTGAATCGCTACTTCACGGTGATGACCGACATCGTCGAGGCGCATGGCGGCTTCGTCGACAAGTACATCGGCGACGCCGTGCTGGCGGTGTTCGGCGCGCCCTACGCCATCGACAACCACGCCCGCGCGGCGGTGAACGCGGCGCTGGCGATGCAGCAGGCGATGGCCGACGACAAGACCCTGTTGGCGACGGAGAGCGGGCGGGGCTCCTGCCGCATCGGTCTGGCGACCGGGCCGGCGCTGATCGGCAACATCGGCTCGCCGCGCCGGTTCAACTACACGGTGATGGGCGATACGGTGAATCTGGCCTCGCGCCTGGAAGGCGCCAACAAATATTACAGCACGGCGGTGATGGTCAGCGGCGAGACGATGGCCCATCACGGCGACCCGGACGCCTTCCGCGCGCTCGACATCGTCCAGGTCGTCGGCCGCAACGAGCCGGTGGCGGTGTTCGAGCCGCTGTCCGAGGCGCGGCGCGCCGATCCGGAGGACAGCGCCCGGCGCGCCGCCTACGCCGCCGCGCTGTCCGACTGGCGCGCCGGCCGCTTCGACGCCGCCAACGCCGGCTTCACCGCGCTCGCCCCCGCCGACAGCGCCGCCGCCGCCATGCTGCGCAAGGCCGAGAAGCGCACGGGAACCCCGGCCGAGCCGGGCTGGACCGGCATCACCGCCCTGACCGAGAAATAAGCGACCCATGCGCCGTCCCTCCCTGCTTTGTCGCGCGCTGTCCACCGCCGTGCTTCTCTCTGGGGCCGCCCTCGCCCCGGCCGGCTTGGCGCAGACCGTGCCGCCGGTCCAGTTGCCGCCCTCTCTCGATCCCAACCGGCTGGAGCAGCGTTTCGAGACGCCCCCGGTCCCGCAGTCCTTGCCGGAAATCGAGATGCCGGCGCCCGAAAAGGCTCCGCCGCCCAAGGACGCCGAGCGCATCACCCTGACCCTGAACGAGCTGCGGATCAGCGGCAACAGCGTCTACGGCAGCGACGCGCTGGCGGAGCTGTGGCGCGGCCTGCTGGGGCGGCCGGTGACGCTGGCCGAACTCTACGGCGTGCGCGACGCGATCACCGCGAAGTACCGCAACGACGGCTACGTGCTGTCGCAGGCCGTCGTGCCGGCCCAGCGCATCCGCGACGGCGTCGTCCGGCTGGAGGTGGTGGAGGGCTACGTCAACGACGTGGTCGTCCAGGGCGAGGCGGCCGACCGGCTGGGCCTGCTGCGGGCGATGGGCGAGAGGATCAAGGCCTCGCGCCCGCTGCGCATGGCCGAGATGGAGCGCTACGTCCTGCTGGCCGACGACCTGCCCGGCGTCGCGGTGAAGACGGTGCTGGAGGCCTCGCCCGACACCCCCGGCGCCTCGCGGCTGACGCTGACGCTGGAGCGCACGCCGCTGAACGGGCTGGTGACGCTGGACAACCGGGGGACGCGGGCGGTCGGGCCGGTGCAGGCGGCGGCGCTGGTCAACGTCGAGGATCAGCTCGGCCTGTTCGAACGGACCACGGTCCAGGGCATCGTCACCCCGCAATGGCGCGAACTGCGTTTCCTCGACCTCGCCCAGGCGGTGCCGGTGGACGCGGAGGGGACGATGCTCCAATACGGCGTCCGCCGCTCCTGGTCGCAGCCCGGCGACAGCGTGCGCCCGCTGGAGCTGGACAGCCTGACCTCCTCGGTCCGGGTCGGCCTCTCGCACCCCTTCCTGCGCAGCCGGGCGGAGACCCTGCGCGGCACCGTCGATCTCACCCTGCGCGACAGCCGCACCCGCGCGCTGGCCGCGCCCTTGTCGGAGGACCGGCTGCGCATCGTCGGCGCCGGCCTGTCCTACGACGTGTCGGACGGGTGGGACGGTGCCAACGTGCTGACGGTCCAACTGTCCAAGGGGTTGGACATCCTGGGCTCCAGCCGGTCGGGCAGCCCGGACCTGTCGCGCGCCGGCGGGCGCAGCGATTTCCGGAAGATCAACCTGAGCGCCCAGCGCAACCAGAAGCTCGGCGAGTCGGACGTCCTCGTGCTGGCCGGCGAGGCGCAGTACAGCCCGGACGAGCTGCTGTCGTCGGAGGAGTTCGGAGTCGGCGGCAAGCTGTTCGGCCGCGCCTTCGACCCGTCGGAGATCAGCGGCGACAACGGCTTTTCCGGCCGGATGGAGCTGCAGCATTTCCTGGCGGCCGACGACCCCGGCCTGGATTACGCGATGCTCTACGGCTTCGCCGATTACGGCGCGGTGTGGAATTACGAGAGCGGCACGCGGCACGGCCGCCGCTCGCTCGCCTCGGCGGGCGTGGGCTTGCGCTTCGGGGTGTTCCAGCGGGTCGAGGGCAGCTTGGAACTCGCCAAGCCCTTCATCACGGTGCCGACCAGCACGCTGGACCGCTCCGCGCGGGCCTTCTTCACGCTGTCCACCCGCTTCTGACGCCGTTCCCGGCCGTAGCGGCCTTGTGGAACGGCGCCGGGCGGGAGCGTCAGGACCTCTTTTTCTTGGAGGGGGTGTCGGGGCGCTTGGCCGATTCCATGTCCGGGGTGATCGGCTTGCCGGTGTCGGACACCGCCCTGGCAGCCTCCAGCGGGTCGGCGATGGCGCGGTCGGGCTTGCTGGTCAGCGTGTTGCCGTCCTTCGGGGTCGTCGTGTCGTCGGCCATGGCGGCGGTCTCCTCTGTTGCGTCCGCCGTGATCAACAGGAGAGAACGCGTCCCGTTGCCGGACCCCGCGTTTGCTCCGGCCCTGCGTTGCGCCGGGGATCGTTCGGCGGATACAGAGTGTTACCAATCGCCCCCGATCCCGACATCGTCCCGCAACGATCGGGGCGCAGGCTGTGTTCATCGGGACCGCGGTCCCGGCGATCGAAGGATGGTTTCCATGAAGCGCGCTTTGATGTCCGCCATCGTTGCCGCCGTTGCCTTGACCAGCCTGGCCGGAGCCCCGGCCATGGCCCAGGGCTGGGAGCCGGACCGCAACGGTCCGCCCCCGCACGCGCAGCACGGGCCCGACCGCAACGGACCCGACCGCAACGGGCCGGGCTGGAACGGGCCGCAGCGGCACGACGACCGGCGCCCCGACGCCCGTTGGCACGACGACCGGCGTCCCGACGAGCGCCACTGGCGGGCGGGGGACCGGCTGCCGAAGGACTACCGCGCCAAGCGCCACATCATCACGAAGCCCGCGGCCTACCACCTGCACCGGCCGCCGCGCGGCCATCATTGGGTGCGCGTCGGTCCGGACGCGCTGCTGGTCGTGTCGGCGACGGGAATCGTGGTGGAGTTCGCGCCCGGCCTGTTCCGCTGATCCCATCCGGCTGAAGGCCCGCGGTCGGGCTTGCGGTTCGTGGGGACGTGCCTCGCCGCAGCCCGGCTTGCAAGCCGTGGCACACGAACGGCTCCAGGCGGTGGATGTTCTCGGCGCATCCGCCGTCCGGTTGCCGGTCTGCGGCGAGGCCAGCGGAAGATGCCGCAAGGGATGCGGCTCTGCCATCGGGGGTGGTCCCAATGGCTGGGGCGGTCCCCGGTCCAGAGACCGGCGGTCAGGGTGACCGGGCCGGTCGTTGCCGGTGCGCTCCGCCTTCAGCGCGCCAAAGACGCCGCGTCTATTTTTCATTGAACGATCAATTAAAAAAGAACCCGCGTCCTGTTGTCGCTGCTGCCACGCGGCCTTCATCAAAATGCAGCCCAGACGAAACGGACTATCGACCTCGGCCGGTCGCTCGGGGCAATCTACGGCCGGTCCCGGTTTGGGACGTTCCGTTGATTGGGGCCGCCGCCATGACGATGATCCTGCCTTCCGAAACCGCTTCGTCTTCGACGAAGCCGGCGGAGGTGCGCATGGAGGTCCGGCGTCTCCGCAAGGTCTTCGCCGACGACCCGCGCCCGGCGCTGGCGCTGCTGGATTCCGGCGCGTCGAAGGCCGAGGTTCTGCGGCGGCTCAACGTCAACGTCGGGGTGGTGGACGCCAGCTTCGACATCCGGGCCGGCGAGATCTTCGTCATCATGGGGCTGTCCGGCTCGGGCAAGTCCACCATGGTCCGGCTGCTGAACCGGCTGATCGAGCCGTCGGGCGGCGACATCCGGCTGGACGGCCGCAATCTGACCCGGCTTCCCAAGCGCGACCTCGTCGAGGTCCTGCGCCGCGACATGAGCATGGTGTTCCAGTCCTTCGCCCTGCTGCCCAACCGTAGCGCGCTGGAGAACGCCGCCTTCGGGCTGGAGGTGGCCGGCGTGGACAAGGCGACCCGGCGCGACGCCGCCCTGCGGGCGCTGGAGCAGGTGGGCTTGGGCGCCTACGCCGCGCGCTACCCGCGCGAGCTGTCGGGCGGCATGCAGCAGCGCGTCGGTCTGGCCCGCGCGCTCGCCAAGAATCCGACGATCATGCTGATGGACGAGGCGTTCTCGGCGCTCGACCCGCTGATCCGTACCGAGATGCAGAACGAGCTGCTGCGCCTTCAGCGCGAGCAGGCCCGCACCATCGTCTTCATCTCCCACGACGCGGAGGAGGCGATGCGCATCGCCGACCGCATCGCGGTGATGGAGGACGGGCGCATCGTGCAGATCGGCACCCCGGCGGAGATCCTGCGCGAGCCCGCCGACGACTACGTGCGTGCCTTCTTCCGGGGGGTGGATTCCTCGCGGGTGTTGCGGGCGCGCGATCTGGCCCGCTGCGACGGGACGACCGTGCTGCTGGAGGACTCCGACGACCGCCGACCGGCGCTGCGCCGGCTGAGCGAACTCGGCGCCGGCTACGGCTATGTCCGCGATCCATCGGGCCGGTTCCGGGGGATCCTGTCGCGCGACGGCGCCGACCTTCTGGCGGTGGAACCGGCGGCCGGGGACGCGCCGGTCCACGCGCTGCTCCGCCGGGTGGCGACGTCGCCCTGTCCGCTGCCGGTGGTGGACGGCGAGGGGCTGTTCCTCGGCGTCGTCTCGCGCGCCGCGCTGCTGGAGACGCTGGACCGCGGGGGGCTCGGCGATGGATGAGTGGCTGGCCGAGACCATCGGCGGCGGCATCGGCTATTGGGCGGAAAAGCTGGTCGGGCTGATCCTCGACCACGGGCAGCCGACGCTGGACGCCATCGCCGCCGTGGTGGACGGCTTCGGTGGCGCCATCGACGGGGCGCTGCTGGGGGCGCCGCCCTGGGCGCTGGGGGCGGTCATCGTCGCGGCGGCCTTCTGGCGGGTCGGCAAGGGTTTCGCGCTGTTCACCGCGCTGGCGCTGGGCGCCATCTTCGCGATGGGGCTGTGGGAGCCGACCGCCTCCACGCTGGGGCTGGTGCTGGCGTCGACCGCGCTCAGCCTGCTGGCGGGAGTGCCGCTGGGCATCTGGATGGCGCGCAGCCGGGCCGCCGACGGGGTGGGGCGGACCCTGCTGGACTTCATGCAGACGATGCCGGCCTTCGTCTACCTGATCCCGGCGGTGATGTTCTTCGGGCTGGGCCGGGTGCCGGGCATCATCGCCACGGTGATCTTCGCCATGCCGCCGGCCGTGCGGCTGACCGCGCTGGGCATCCGGCAGGTCCCGCCCGAGCTGGTCGAGGCCGGCCGCGCCTTCGGCTGCCGCGACCACCAGTTGCTGTTCAAGGTGCAGCTGCCCAACGCGCTGCCCTCGATCATGGCCGGGGTCAACCAGACCATGATGATGGCGCTGTCGATGATCGTCGTCGCCTCGATGATCGGGGCGGGCGGCTTGGGGAACGTGGTGCTCCAGGGCATCCAGCGGCTCGACATCGGGCTGGGGGTGGAGAGCGGGCTGAGCGTCGTCCTGCTCGCCATCGTGATCGACCGCATCACCCAGAGCTTCGGGAAGATGCGGTGATGCGCCTGCGCCTAGGCGCCCAGCTCCGCGTCCAGATACCCCAGCGCCACGGCGCGGGCCTCGCTGCCGTCCATGGCGCCGGTCAGGGCGAAGCGCAGCCACAGCCCGTCGATCAGCGCCGCCAGCCCCATGGTCACCCGCTCGGCCCGGTCGGGCGGCAGCAGGGCGCGCAGGCTGTGGCGCAGGTTGGAGTGCAGGCGGCGCGCGTTGATGCGTTGCAGGCGGGAGAGCGCCGGGTTGTGCGGCGCCTGCGCCCAGAAGCCCAGCCACGCCGCGACCACGCGCGGCTCGAATTGCCCGGCGGCGAAATTGCAGTCGACGATCGCCTCCAGCCGCGCGCGCGGCGACGGGCCGGCGGCGGCCAGACGTTCGGTCACGTCGCTGCGCAGCTGCACCAGCATGCTGCGCATGGTGGCGGCCAGCAACTCGTCCTTGCCGCCGAAATAATGATGGATGATTCCGGGCGACACCCCGGCGCCCCGGCTGATCGTCTGCACGGTGGTGTCGGCCAGCCCATGCTCGCCCATCGACGCGATGGTGGCGTCGATCAACTGACGACGGCGGATGGGTTCCATTCCAACTTTGGGCATGCGCCGACCTGTCCGACTGTTCCGTGCCAAGGCGAGATCCAACCGGAGCCTTGGCCTCCACGTCAAGGAATGCGCTTTTTTCACGGCTCCGTCGACGGTGAAAAAAGCCGGCCGGCCCAGACGACACACGCACACGACACGAAGGAGTTGACGATCATGACGGCATGGAACGCCCTGAAGGCGGCCACGGTAGGGATGGCGGCGGTGCTGGCGCTGGGGGCCGGCGTGGCGCAGGCCGCCGATCCGGCCGCCTGCAAGGCGGTGCGCTTCGGCGACGTCGGCTGGACCGACATCGCGGCGACGACCGCGCTCGCCTCGGTGACGCTGGAGGGGCTGGGCTACGCGCCCACCACCACCATGACCTCGGTCCCGCTGGTCTACACCGGGCTGAAGACCAAGTCGCTCGACGTGTTCCTCGGCAACTGGATGCCGACGATGGAGACCTTCCTCAAGCCGGTGGTCGAGGACGGCTCGGTCGAGGTGACGCGCGTCAACCTTGAGGGCGCCAAATACACGCTGGCGGTGCCGAAATACGCCGCCGACGCCGGGCTGACGAGCTTCGCCGATCTGGCGAAGTTCAAGGACAAGCTCGACGGCAAGATCTACGGGATCGAGGCCGGCAACGACGGCAACCTGATCATCGACAAGATGCTGAAGGCCGACGCCTTCGGGCTGAAGGGCTTCAAGATGGTGGAGTCCAGCGAGGCCGGCATGCTGGCCGAGGTGAAGCGGGCGGTGCGGGCCAAGAAGTTCATCGCCTTCCTGGGCTGGACCCCGCACCCGATGAACAAGGCGTTCGAGCTGACCTATCTGGCCGGCGGCGACGACTGGTTCGGTCCGAATTTCGGCGGCGCCACCGTCAGCACCAACACCCGCAAGGGCTATGCGGCCGATTGCCCGAACGTCGGCAAGCTGCTGGCCAACCTGTCCTTCACGCTGGACATGGAGAACGCGGTGATGGACGACATCATGAACGCCAGCAAGAAGCCGGACGCCGCCGCCAAGGCCTGGCTGAAGAAGAACCCCGACGTGCTGAAGGCGTGGCTGTCCGGCGTCACCACGCTCGACGGCAAGGACGGCCTCGCCGCCGTGCAGACCAAGCTGGGGATCGCGGCGAAGTCGTAAGGTTCGCGGCACCCTCCCCCGCTGGCGCGGGAGAGGGGACGTCGTGTTCCCTCCACCGCCAGCGGCGGGGGAGGGGGCCCGCGAAAGCGGGTGGGAGGGGACCGGTTGCTTAAGGCCGCTCCGCCGATTGCGGGGCGGTCGCGCCGCTGACCCGCCAGACGACGTTGCCCACGTCGTCGGCGACCAGCAGGCCGCCCGCGCGGTCGAAGGCGACGCCCACCGGGCGGCCCTGCGCCTTCTCGTCGGCGTTCAGGAAGCCGGTCAGCACGTCCACCGGCTCGCCAGCCGGCTTGCCGTTGGCGAAGGGCACGAAGACCACCTTGTAGCCGCTGTGCGGCTTGCGGTTCCACGAGCCGTGCTGGCCGATGAAGACGCCCTCGGCGAAGGCCGGCGGCAGGCTGCCCGGCTTGGCGAAGGCCAGCCCCAGCGAGGCGGTGTGCGGACCCAGCGCGTAGTCGGGCGGGATCGCCTTGGCGACCAGATCGGGGCGCTGCGGCGTCACCCGCTGGTCGACGTGCTGGCCGTAATAGCTGTAGGGCCAGCCGTAGAAGCCGCCGTCCTTCACCGAGGTCATGTAGTCGGGCACGAGGTCGCTGCCGATCTCGTCGCGCTCGTTCACCGTCGTCCACAACGCGCCGGTCTTGGGTTCCCAATCCATGCCGTTGGGGTTGCGCAGGCCCGAGGCGAAGACCCGGTGCGCGCCGGTCTTCAGGTCGATCTCCCAGATGGCGGCGCGGTCCTGTTCGGCCTCGATGCCGTTCTCGGCGACGTTGCTGTTGGAGCCGACCGTGGCGTAGAGCTTCGACCCGTCGGGGCTGGCGACGATGTTCTTGGTCCAGTGGTGGTTGATCGTCCCGGCCGGCAGGTCGACGACCTTCACGGCGGGCGCCGTGATCCTCGTGTCGCCCGCGCGGTAGGGGAAGCGGACCACCGCGTCGCTGTTGGCGACGTAGAGATTTTCGCCGACCAGCGCCATGCCGAAGGGTGAGTTCAGCCCCTCCAGGAAGGGGAAGCGGGCCTCCGCCACCCCGTCGCCGTTGGCGTCGCGCAGCAGGGTGATGCGGTTGGCGCTGGGCGTCTGGGCGCCGGCCTTGCCCATCACCAGCCCCATGACCCAGCCCTTGACGCCCTTGCCGTCGTCGGGCTTGGGCGGGGCGTTGGTCTCGGCCACCAGCACGTCGCCGTTGGGCAGCGGCAGCAGCCAGCGCGGGTGGTCCAGCCCGGCGGCGAAGGGCTTCACCGTCAGCCCCATGGCCGGAGTCGGCGCCGCGCCATCGGCCCAGCGCTGCACCGAGGCGATGTTGACCGTGGGTATGAAGGTTGCGTTGGGCTCCGGCAGCGTCGGTGTGGGGCCGGTGCCGGCGGCGACCGGCAGGGTCGCCTGCTCGCCGCAGCCGGCCAGGATCGTGGCGGAGAGGGTGGCGGCCAGAGCCAGGGGAAGCCTGTGGAGCGTGCGCATCGGCCGGATGTCCCGCGTTGAAGGGTCTTGCGGGGTCAACGGGGGCGAAGCCGGGTTGGTTCCCCCTTTGGCGCGAAGGCGGCACATCCCAGGGAAGGACGCGCTCCGCGCGCCGCCTTTCGAGGCCGGGCGACCGCGCGGACGCCGGCCCCCTCCTGGGTCCGACTCAGGGGAGAGAGGAGCCCTGCGCCGCACCGCCTTGGAACCGACGTCCGCGCCGCCTTCGCGGCCGGGACGCGATCCCTGTGCGGATCGCGCCCTGACATCGAGAGGAAGCTTACGCCATCATGAATCGACTTGCAAATGATTATCAATAGCTTTATCCAGAAACCTGGCGCGCGGGCGTTGCGCTGGGGCCAGGATGCGTGACCGGCCCGGTAGTAAGAGCAACGACCAACCGCAGAACAGCAAGACGGGGTTTCCGCAAATCCCGTCGCGTGATCCGCGATGCCGCAGTGGATGGCGGCATCGATGATCGCGGTGGGGCGCGGGCGCCGCAGAGCCACGGCGCCCGCGCCCCCCGCACCAGTTTCAGGGCCGGTTCTTAAGGCCGGCTCCTTGGAGAACGATCGATGGCAAGCGCTCTCGGCATCCGCGCGCGCCTTCATGGGGAGGCTTTGGACCATGGATGACGGGTTGTCGCTGCTGGTGGTCTTCGCTTTGGCCTATTTCGCCGCCGCCGGGCTGGCCTTGGCGATGGACCGGCATTGGCGCGATCCGGCCGACCGGCGCGCCAAGCCGCTGCGCCGTGCGGTCTCGCGGCTGCGCCTGTCGGGAAGCGTCTGCGCCGTGGTGACGCTGGCCGTCGCCGTGCGGCGCGGGGAGTTGGCCCTTGGCGTCCTGCCCTGGATCGCCGCGCTGACGGTGGTGGCCTTCGCCGTCGGCGGGGGCATCGCCGCCGGGGCCGCCGGCTGCAAGGCGGCGCTGTCGCGGATGCCCCGCCCCTGACGGAGCGGGACATGGTTTTCCGGAAGCGGACGGATCAGATCAGTTCGACCCGCTGGGCGGTGGGCGCCTCGTCCGGGCCGACCGCCAGATAGCGGACGTCCTCGCCGTCGGCCACGATCTCCAGGCCCGACAGGCGCAGGGTGGCGCGGTCGAAGAACACGTCGGCCCCATCCTCCCACGGCTCGATCAGGCCGGACTGGCTGTCCAGGTTGTACCAGCGCACGGTGCCGTAGGCCATGACGGCCGGGCCGACCGGCTCCGCCGGGCGTTCGCGGCGCTCGCGCGGCGGCTTGGGCGCGCGCGGGGCGGGGGCCTCGCCGCCGTCCATCATGGGCTGCGGCGACTGCTGCGGGAACGGCTGCTGCTGGGGCTGCGCCGCGCCGCGGGGCGGGCGGGGCGGACGGGCGCGCGGGGGCGGGGGGGCTTCCGGCGGGGTGGTGGAGTGAATGGCGACGACCTGCGGCCCCTTGGCGCCCTGCGCCATGTCGCAGACCATCGTGGTGCCCTCGACCGGGTTCGGCAGGGCGGCGGCGGCAAGGACCGAGGCGTGCAGGAACGCTTCGCCCGAACCGTCGGCGAGGCGGACGAACCCAAAACCCTTTTCCGGCTTGAACCACTTCACCGTCGCCGTGACGTTCTTCAACTCTTCGCTCAAGACAGGTCCCTTTCACGTCCCTAGGTCCGGGGTGGCGGCGGTTTTCCCCCGAATTGGGCGGGACACCGCGCCTCAAGACCCGACAATGGCCCCGGCGCCGGCATCTTACCATACAATGACGGGGGAGGGGCCATACCGCCTGCGCCTGTTTTCCCCAGCCGCTGCAAAAATAGGGTCACAAACACGGCCCCGGCGCGCCTGCCTTTCGGCCCTCTTCCTAAAGCGCCGCCCGCCGCACTACCATGCCGGACTTAAGGACGACCGAGGAGCCGGCTTTCGGATGGACACCATCGACCCCACGCCGCCCGCGCCCGCAACGGCGCCCGCACCGGCGAAGGTGACCCGCGACCCGGAGGGCACGCGCGCGCGCATCCTCGCCGCCGCGACGGAGGAGTTCGCCCGCCACGGCCTGGGCGGCGCCCGCGTCGACCGCATCGCCGAGGCGGCCGGCACCAACAAGCGCATGCTCTACTACCACGTCGGCAACAAAGAGAGCCTGTACCTGGCGGTGCTGGAGGGCGCCTACGAGCACATCCGCGTCACCGAGCGCACCTTGAGCCTGGAGACCTTGAGCCCGCCCGACGCCATCGCCCGGCTGATCGGCTTCACGTGGCAATACTTCATCGACCATCCCGAGTTCATGGCGCTGCTGAACATCGAGAATTTGCACCGGGCGGAGCTGCTGAGGGGCTCCGACAAGGTGCCGTCGATGCATTCTCCCTTCGTGCGGATGATCGGCGACGTGCTGGCGCGCGGGGTGGAGCAGGGGATCTTCCGCACCGGGGTCGACGCGGTGCAGCTCTACATCTCCATCGCCGGGCTGTCCTATTTCTACCTGTCCAACGTCCACACCCTGTCGGTGATCTTCGGCCGCGACCTGATGGCCGAGCCCGAGAAGGCCGCCCGCCTGTCCCACATGGTCGAGCTGGTGCTGCACTCGCTGCGCGCCTGACCATTCACACACCGAACCATCAGCTACCACCATTTTCCTTGTTGACGACATCCCCGCGTCCGCCGTACTTTTAACCAGCCGGTTAAAACATGAGGCGCCGCTTCCGAAAGCGGTCGCCCGGCCGGCGGGAGGAGGAGACGCATGGAACGTCGCTCAAGCTCCGGCGCAGCGTTGCGCCTGCTCAATTCCGATTGGTTGCGCCCCATTCTGCTGATCGTGATCCTGCTGGTCCTGTGGGATCTGGCGGTCCGGATCTTCGGGGTGCCGGCCTATCTCGTGCCCAAGCCCGGCGACGTCGTGCTGGCGATGATCGAGGACTGGGATCGGCTGCTCGCCGAATCCGTGCCCACCATGACGGCCACGCTCGGCGGCTTCGCGCTGTCGGTGCTGTTCGGCATCCCCATCGCCATGCTGATCGCCGGATCGCGCACGGTGGAGGCCTACGTCTATCCGCTGCTGGTCTTCTCGCAGTCGATTCCCAAGGTCGCCATCGCGCCGCTGTTCGTGGTGTGGTTCGGCTTCGGACTGATGCCGAAGATCATCGCCGCCTTTCTGCTGGGCTTCTTCCCCGTCGTCGTCTCGGCGGTGCAGGGCTTCAAGTCGGTGGACGGCGAGATGATGGATCTGGCGCGCTCCATGAAGGCGTCGCGCCTGCAGACCTTCCAGATGGTGCGCCTGCCGCACGCCATGCCGGCGATCTTCGCCGGGCTGAAGGTCTCCATCACGCTGGCCGTGGTCGGCGCGGTGGTGGGCGAGTTCGTGGGGTCGAATTCCGGCATCGGCTTCGTCCTGCAACGCTCGATCGGCAATTTCGAACTGCCCTTGATGTTCGCGGCGCTGACCGTGCTGGCGCTGATGGGCGTGGTCCTGTTCTGGCTCATCGACCTGCTGGAGCGCGTCGCCATCCCCTGGCACGCCAGCCAGCGCCAGAACGCCGGGCTCTGACCTTTCAAAAACACCGCATTCACCGACAAGACCCCGGAAAACGGGCGCTCCATTGATCATTCGTGGGCGATCACTTGTGGGAGGAAAACCGTCGTGATGAAAAAGACCGCCTTGATGAAAACGGCCGCTGTCGCGCTCTGCGCCTTCGCCGCCTCCACCGTGTCGGCGCAGGCCGCCGACAAGGTGACGCTGATGCTGAACTGGTACGTCTACGGCGAGCACGCGCCCTTCTACTACGGCAAGGACAAGGGCCTCTACGAGGCCGAGGGCATCGACCTGGAGATCCAGGAGGGCCGCGGCTCCGCCGTGACGACGCAGCTCGTCGCCAGCAAGGGCGTCACCTTCGGTTACGTCGACGTGCCGACGATGATCAAGGCCGCCGCCAAGGGCGCGCCGGTGACCTCGCCGGGCGTGCTGCTGCAGACCAGCCCGATGTCGGCCATGGGCTTCTCCGAGAAGAACATCCGCAAGCCCGAGGACATCAAGGGCAAGATCGTCGCCATGACGCCGGGCGACAGCATGTCGCAAATCTGGCCGCTGTTCCTCAAGAAGACCGGGCTGAAGGAGCGCGACTTCGAGGTGGTGTCGGGCGACGGCCAGACCAAGCTGAACGCCGTCATCAACGGACAGGCCGACCTGCTGCTGGGCTACGTGATGGACCAGAGCATGAAGATCAAGGACGCCACCGGCAAGTCGGTGACGCCGATCCGTTTCGCCGACTACGGCGTCAACATGGTCTCGTCCGGCATCATCGCCAACACCGCGACCCTGAAGGACAACCCCGATCTGGTGAAGCGCTTCATGGCCGCGACGACCAAGGCCATCGAGGGCGCCGAGAAGGCACCCAAGGAGGCGGTCGACGCCATCCTGAAGGCCAATCCCAAGGGCGGCAAGCCGGACACTTTGCTGGAAGGCTTCGAGCTGACCATCCCGCTCTACCGCACGGCGGAAACCAAGGCGATGCGGCCCTTCCAGGTGACCGACGCCAACATGAAGGACAGCGTCGACCTGCTGGTCGAATACGGCGGGCTGGACGCCTCGGCCAAGCAGGACATCAAGAAGTTCTACACCCGCGACTTCCTGCCGGCCGACCCGGCGGTCGCCAAGACCCAATAACCGGTCTCGAACAGCCGGAACATGCGGACCGACGAGGAGACGAACGGCATGGCACAGCCGCAGTTGAAGGTGGTGGGCGAGGCGGAGACGCAACGCCTGTCCGGCGATCCGCTGATCCGGATCGACGGGGTGAGCAAGACCTACCGCACCCGCGACGGCGAGGTCCCCTCGCTCCGCCCGATCAGCTTCGACGTGCGGCCGGGCGAATTCCTGGTGATCGTCGGTCCGTCCGGCTGCGGCAAGTCCACGTTGTTGAAGATGCTGGCGGGGCTGCTGCCGGTCACCGCCGGCACCATCCGCATCGAGGGCGACACGGTGACGGAGCCGCACGACGACACCGGCATCGTCTTCCAGAGCCCGACCCTGCTGGCGTGGCGCTCGGTCCTGCGCAACATCATGCTGCCGGTGGAGGTCCGCCGCCTGCCGCGCGAGAAGTATCTGGAACGCGCGCGCAAGCTGGTCGAGATGACGGGGCTGAAGGGCTTCGAGAACAAGTATCCCTGGCAGCTGTCGGGTGGCATGCAGCAGCGCGCGGCGCTGTGCCGGGCGCTGGTCCACGACCCGAAGATCCTGCTGATGGACGAGCCGTTCGGCGCGCTCGACGCCATGACGCGGGAGCGCATGAACGTGGAGCTGCAACGCATCCAACACGAGACCGGCAAGACGGTGATCCTGATCACCCACTCGATCCCCGAGGCGGTGTTCCTCGCCGACCGGGTGATGGTGATGTCGGAGCGGCCGGGCACCATCGCCGCGACCTACGATGTCCCGCTGCCGCGCCCGCGCACGATGGACGTGATGGGCGACCCGGTCTTCGTGCAGCTGACCCAGAAGATCCGCGCGCATTTCGCGGCGCAGGGGCATCTGGACTAGCGGCAAGCGACACGGCCCCCTCCCTAACCCTCCCCCGCTTTGCGGGAGAGGGGATCCCGGCCCTCTCCCGCGACAGCGGGGGTGGGAGGGGACCCGTGCGAGCATGGGGAGGGAGGGGGCGAGTGACCCCTCCAGGAAAGCATTCGACCATGCCCGCCCCCCGTCTCCGCATCCGCGCCATCGAGCTGTACGAACGGCCGGTCCGTTTCGTGAAGCCCTTCCGCTTCGGCGCCGTGACGGTCGAGGCGGCCCCGCAATCCTTCGTCCGCGCCCTGGTGTCGGTCGAGGGCAGGGGCGAGGCCTGGGGCGCCACCGCCGAGATGATGATGCCGAAATGGTTCGACAAGCGGCCGGACCAGACCCCCGCCGACACGGTGGAGGGTCTGCGCCGCTCGCTGCGGGCGGCCCGCGAGGGCTATCTCGCCGACAACCGGCTCGACACCGCCTTCGGCCATCACGTGGCTTTCACACCCACGCAGGAACCGAAGCTCGCCGCCGCCTACGGCCCGGCGCAAATCGACAAGGCGGTGCTCGACGGGCTGCTGCGGGTACTGGGAGTCGGCTTTTTCGACGGCATGCGCGCCAATGTCGCCGGTCTCGACGCGCGATTGACGCCCGACCTGTCGGGCTTCGACCTCGACGGCTTCCTGGGCGGGCTAACGCCGCTGCCGGCGGTGGAACTGCGCCACACGGTCGGCCTGCTCGACAGCCCGGAGAGCGTGCGCGCGCTGCTGGCCCGCCAGTCGCTGCGCTGGTTCAAGATCAAGCTGGGCGGCGACGTCGCGGCCGATCTCGCCCGGCTGACCGCCATCGCCGCCGTGCTCGAAGAGGCCGCCCCCGGCTACCGCGCCACGCTCGACGGCAACGAGCAATACGCCGGGGCCGAGCAACTGGCGCTGCTGTTGGAACGGCTGGAGAGGGATCCGGCGCTGGCGGCCTTCCGCCGCGCGCTGCTCTGCATCGAACAGCCCATCGCCCGCGAGGCGGCGCTCGCCCAGCCGCTGGGCGCCGTCGCGGAGCGCATCCCCTTCATCATCGACGAGTCCGACGGCGATTACGATGCCTTCCCGAACGCCCGCGCCATGGGCTATCGCGGCGTTTCGTCGAAATCCTGCAAGGGCCTGTACAAGGCCATCCTCAACCGCGCCCGTTGCGCCTCGTGGGGAGCGCCGCTCTTCCTGTCCGCCGAGGACCTGACCTGCCAGGCCGGGCTGTCGGTGCAGCAGGACACGGCGCTGGTGGCGCTGCTCGGCCTCGGCCACGCCGAGCGCAACGGCCACCAGTACGGCGAAGGCTTCGGCACCCCGGATGAGGCGAACGCCTTCCTCGCCGCCCATCCCGGCTTCTACGCCCGCGACCCGGACGGTTCGGTCCGGCTCGCGACGGACGACGGGCGCTTGCTTACGGCGCCGCTGTCCACCCCCGGTTTCGCCCGCGCGGCCGAGCCCGCCTGGGCCAGCCTCACCCCCATCCAAACCGCCTGAAGCCTACCTAGGGAGTCCAACCCATGAGCACGCAACGCCTCGGAATCATCATGCACGGCGTGACCGGCCGGATGGGGATGAACCAGCACCTCATCCGCTCGATCCTGGCGATCCGGGCGCAGGGCGGGGTTACCCTGTCCGACGGCTCGCGCGTCATGCCCGACCCGATCATCGTCGGCCGCAACGCCGAGAAGATGCGCGAACTGGCCCAACGCCACGGCATCGAGCGCTGGAGCGACAACGTCGAGGCGGCGCTGGAAAACCGCGAGGACACCATCTTCTTCGACGCCGGTACCACCCAGATGCGGCCCATTCTGTTGGAGAAGGCGATCCGCGCCGGCAAGCACGTCTATTGCGAGAAGCCCATCGCCACCAACCTGGAGGCCGCGCTCGGCATCGTCCGCCTCGCCGAGCAGGCCGGGGTGAAGAACGGCACCGTGCAGGACAAGCTGTTCCTGCCCGGCCTGCAGAAGCTGCGCATGCTGCGCGACAGCGGCTTCTTCGGCCGCATGCTGTCGGTGCGCGGCGAGTTCGGCTATTGGGTGTTCGAGGGCGACTGGCAGCCGGCGCAGCGCCCGTCCTGGAACTACCGCGAGGAGGACGGCGGCGGCATCATCCTCGACATGATCTGCCACTGGCGCTACGTGCTCGACAACCTGTTCGGGCCGGTCAAGAGCATCTCCTGCCTGGGCGCCACCCACATCCCGGACCGCTGGGATGAGAAGGGCCAGCGCTACGACGCCACCGCCGACGACGCCGCCTACGCGATGTTCGAGCTGGAGGGCGGGGTGATCGCCACCATCAACTCCTCCTGGTGCACGCGGGTGTACCGGGACGATCTGGTGACCTTCCAGGTCGACGGCACCAACGGCTCGGCGGTCGCCGGGTTGACCGACTGCGTGATCCAGCCGCGCCAGGGCACGCCGCGCCCGGTGTGGAACCCGGACCAGAAGCAGACCATGGACTTCTACGAGACGTGGCAGCCGGTGCCGGACAACCAGCCGGTCGACAACGGCTTCAAGACCCAGTGGGAGTCCTTCATCCGCCACGTGGTGGAGGACGCGCCGTACAACCACGGCCTCATCGAGGGGGCCAAGGGCGTGCAACTGGTGGAATGCGCGCTGCAGAGCTGGAAGGAACGCCGCTGGGTGGACGTTCCGTCACTGACCGCCTGAGCCCGTCTGCCCCCTCCCCATCCCTCCCCCGCCTCTGGCGGGAGAGGGGGCTGGACGCTTGACGGCGCTCGGCGGAGTTCCCTCTCCCGCGCAGCGGGGGAGGGTTAGGGAGGGGGCACCGGCGAAAGACCTTACCACCCTGTTCCGGAGTCCATCGCCATGGCCCTGACCATCCGCCTGCCGCGCGCCGACCGCACGCTCGAAACCTACGAACTGGCCCCCGCGCGTGGATTCCCGGCCCGCACCGACCGGCCCCTGACCCGCGTGGCCTTCGCCGCCGCCCACATGGTCGCCGACCCGCTGGCGGAGTGCGACCCGTGGCTCGCCCCCGCCATCGACTGGGACCGCACCATCGCCTTCCGCGAGCATCTGTGGGATCTCGGGCTCGGCGTCGCCGAGGCGATGGACACCGCCCAGCGCGGCATGGGGCTCGACTGGCCGACCTCGCTGGAGCTGATCCGCCGCTCGCTGGCCGCCGCCAAGGCGCGCGGCAACGCGGTGATCGCGTGTGGCGCCGGCACCGACCATCTGCTGCCCGAGAACGCCCGCTCCATCGACGACGTGATCCGCGCCTACGAGGAGCAGATCGAGGCCATCGAGGCGCTGGACGGCCGCATCATCCTGATGGCGTCGCGCGCGCTGGCCCGCGTCGCCAAGGGGCCGGACGACTACGCCCGCGTCTACGGCCGCATCCTGTCCCAGGTCAAGCAGCCGGTGGTGCTGCATTGGCTGGGCGACATGTTCGACCCGGCGCTGACCGGCTATTGGGGCACCGGCGACCTCGACGCGGCGATGGACACGGCGCTCGGCATCATCGGCGACTTCGCGCCCAAGGTGGACGGCATCAAGATCTCCCTGCTCGACAAGGAGAAGGAGATCGTCATGCGGCGGCGCCTGCCGGACGGCGTGCGCATGTACACCGGCGACGACTTCAACTACGCCGAACTGATCGCCGGCGACGGCGAGCGGCACTCCGACGCGCTGCTCGGCATCTTCGACGCCATCGCCCCGGCGGCGGCGGCGGCGCTGGCCGAACTGGCCGACGGCAACGAGGCCGGCTTCCACGACATCCTGGCCCCGACCGTGCCGCTGTCGCGCCACATCTTCAAGGCGCCGACCCGCTTCTACAAGACCGGCGTCGTCTTCATGGCCTATCTGAACGGCCATCAGGACCACTTCACCATGGTCGGCGGGCAGGAGAGCACGCGCTCGACCCAGCACCTCGCCGAACTGTTCCGGCTAGCCGACAAGGCGGGGCTGCTGACCGATCCGGAGCGCGCGGTCCGCCGCATGGCCGCCGTCCTCGCCGTGCGGGGGCTGTGACGATGCGCGACTTCTCCGCCGATCACCGCTGGCTGTCGATCAACACCGCCACCGTGCGCAAGCAGGGCGATCTCCTCCAGATCATCGAGGCCTGCGACCGCCACGGCATCCGCGCGATCTCGCCGTGGCGCGATCAGGTCGCGACGGTCGGGCTCGACGCCGCCGTGCGCGCGGTGCGCGGCGCCGATCTCCAGCTCTCCGGCTATTGCCGGGGCGGCATGTTCCCGGCGGACGCCGCCCACCGCGCCGAGATGCGCGACGACAACCGCCGCGCGGTGGACGAGGCGGCGGCGCTGGGCGCCGTCTGCCTCGTGCTGGTCGTCGGCGGGCTGCCGCAATACTCCCGCCCCGGCTCGGCGCCCAGCAAGGACCTTGCCGGCGCCCGCGCCCAGGTGGAGGACGGCATCGCCGAGTTGCTGGACTGCGCGCGCAACGCCGGCATGCCGCTTGCCATCGAGCCGCTGCACCCGATGTACGCCGCCGACCGCGCTTGCGTGAACACGATGACCCAGGCGCTCGACATCTGCGACCGGCTCGACCCCGACCGCAGCGGGGCGCTGGGGGTGGCGGTGGACGCCTACCACGTCTGGTGGGATCCCGACCTCCAGGCGCAGATCCGCCGCGCCGGCAAGGAGCGGCTGCTGGCCTTCCACGTCTGCGACTGGTTGGTGCCGACGACCGACCTGCTGCTCGACCGTGGCATGATGGGCGACGGCGTCATCGATCTGCCGCAGATGCGCGGCTGGGTCGAGGATTGCGGCTTCGCCGGCTATTCGGAGGTCGAGATCTTCTCGGCGAACACCTGGTGGGAGCGCCCGATGGACGAGGTGCTGTCCACCTGCATCGAGCGCCACCGCAGCGTGGTGTGACGCCCTCTACCGGGTGTTGAGCGTCCGCACCGCCATAGCCGCCGCCGCCGCGCGGTTCTCGACGCCGAGCTTGGCGTAGATCTGCTCCAGATGCTTGTCCACGGTGCGCGGGCTGAGGCCGAGGATCTCGGCGATGTCGCGGTTGGGCTTGCCGTTGGCAACCCACATCAGCACCTCGGCCTCGCGGGCGGTCAGGGCCAGCTTCTGCTTCAGCCGGGCGTCCTCGCCGGCGCCGGTCTCGTCGGCCAGTTGCAGCAGAAGCTCGTCCGGGCCGGTCTGCCCGACCGGGCTGATGCGCAGCCGCACGCCGGGCGTGGCGGTGGGAACGACGACCGTGTCGGGCTTGCGCGCCGGGCCGTTGCGCTGCCGTTCCTCCAGCCAGGAGCGCGCCTCCTCCGGCAGGGTGAATCCGGCTTCCTGCGCGCCGTGGCCAAACGCGGTCTCCAGCATGCGGCTGGTCTGCGGCGTGCACCACAGCACCTCGCCCCGGTGGTTGGCGGCCAGCAGGTAGCGGCCGGTCGCGTCCAGCGCCGCGCGCGTGCTCTGGGCGACGCGGGCGTTGGCGAGATGGGCGTACATCCGCGCGATCAGCGCCTCGGCGACGATGGGCTTGGTCACGTAGTCGACGCCGCCGGCCGAGAAGCCCTTCAGGATGTGCTCGGTCTCGGTCAGCCCGGTCATGAAGATCACCGGCACATGGGCGACCTGGCTGTTGCGCTTCAGGCGCCGGCAGGTCTCGAAGCCGTCCAGCCCCGGCATGATCGCGTCCATCAGGATGACGTCGGGCGTCACCTGCTCCAGCAGGGTGAGCGCGCGGCGGCCGTCGAGCGCCACCAGCACCGTCACGCCGGCCTCCTCCAGCGAATCGGTCAGGAAGCTGAGGGTTTCCGGCGAATCGTCAACGACGAGGACGACGTCACGCGGTTTCATGTCCGGGGGCTTGGTCTGGGCTGTCATCGCGGTGCACCGCCTCCAGCGCGGCCATGTATTGGTTCAGGTCATAGTTGCTGACCAGCCGGCGCATCCGGCCCACGAAGGCGTCGAGTTCGGGATGGGCCGCCGCGATCTCCGACAGCTTGGCCTGCATGCCGCGCACGTAGCCGATGCGCCCGAGATGGATCAGCTCGGCGATGTGGTGCTGCGGCGGCAGGTCCGACGCCGCGAAGCCGGGCAGGGCGGCGAGCGTGCCGTTGGCCGGACCCTGCTCGTACTCCCACGCGATGGGCCGCAGCTTGCCCAGGCAGGCCAGCAGCTTGGGGATCGATACCGGCTTGGCGACGAAGCCGTCATGCGCTGCGTCGGGCGGCAGCACCGCGCGGTCCTCCCGCGTGTCGGCGGAGACCATGACGATGGTCGCCCGCTCGTGCCCGGTCCGGCGCAGCAGCCGCGCCACCTCCCAGCCGTTCAGGCCGGGCATCTGCACGTCGAGCAGGACGATGTCCGGCTTGTGCTGGTCGGCCAGCGTCAGGCAGGCCGGGCCGTCCGCCGCCTTGACGACGGTGAAGTCCAGCTCGCCCAGGATCTCGCCGATCAGGTTGCGGTGGGCCATGTCGTCGTCGGTGACCAGCACGGTCAGGCGCGGTCCGCTGTAGCCCCGGATCAGGTGCTCGGGCTGGGCCGGCGCGGTCGAGATCACCGCCGCCGACATCATCAGCCGTACCTTGAACACGCTGCCGCGCCCGATGGCGCTGGTCACGGTGATCTCGCCGCCCATCACCTCGGTCAGCAGCTTGGTGATGGTCAGCCCCAATCCCATGCCGGGCACCATCTGGCTGGCGGCGGCGCCGCGCTCGAACGGCTCGAAGATGCGCTCCAGATCCTCGGGGAAGATGCCGGGGCCGGTGTCCTCGACCTCGAACTCGGCGATCTGGCTGCGGTAGCGCACGCGCAGGGTGACGATCCCGGATTCGGTGAACTTGATGGCGTTGGACAGCAGGTTGATGACGATCTGCCGGATGCGCCCCTCGTCGGTCAGGACGACCGGCGGCAGCTCCTCCACCGCCTCGAAGCGGAATTCGATGCCCTTGGCCTCGGCCTGGAGGCGGAACATGCTGACCAGCTGGTCGAGCAGCTCGACGAAGCGCACCTCGCCGCGATTGAGCTGCAACCGGCCGCCCTCGATCTTCGACACGTCGAGCAGCCCGTCGAGCAGCCCCGACAGATGCTCGGCGCTGCGCCGGATCACCGTGACCGCGTCGACCCGGTGCGGCGGGATGGTCGGATCGCGCTCCAGCATCTGGGCGTAGCCGAAGATGGCGCTCAGCGGCGTGCGGAACTCATGGCCGATGCCGACCAGATAGCGGCTCTTGGCGAGGTTGGCGGCCTCGGCGGCTTCCTTGGCCTTCTGCAACTGGGCGTCGGTCTTCTCGTGGGCCTCGATCTCCTGCATCAGCAGGGCGGTCTGCTTGTGGGATTCCTGTTGCGCCACCTTGCGGCTCTCGCGGGCCAGGACGTAGAGCCAGGTCGCCACCCCGGCGACGATCATCAGGATGAAGAACACCTTCCACAGCGTGCTGCGGATGACGGCGCGGGCCTCCTCGTTGACCGCCGCGACCTCGAAATAGACGAGCGCCAGCACCGCGCCGATGGCGGCGCCGAGCAGCAGCAGCACGCCCAGGTAATGCCCGAAGCGCGCCTTCAGCGCCCCGGCCAGCCGCCCCGGCAGCAGCGCGTCGATCGCGCGGCGCAGCTGCACGCCGAGCCGCGCGTCGGTCTTGCAGCCGTCGCCGCAGCGGGCGTCCAGCGAGCAGCAGAGCGAGCAGATCGCGCCGGCGTAGACCGGGCAGAAGGCCATGTCCTCCGGCTCGAACGCGTGCTCGCAGACCCGGCACCGGATGGCGGGCTCGCGGTTCCAGCCCTCGAAGGGACGGCGCGCGATGTAGTACGCGCCATCGGTCAGAAAGGCGATGGCCGGCGCGGCGGCAAAGGCGGTGGCGAAGGCCAGGAAGGGCGCGAAGACCTTCACCGCCGGTCCGAAGCAGCCGATCACCGCCAGCCCCGACACCCCGGCCGCCAGCGCCATGGCGCCGACCCCGACCGGGTTGACGTCGTAGAGATGGGCGCGCTTGAACTCGACCTGCGGCGGGCTGAGTCCGAGCGGCTTGTTGACCACCAGATCCGCGACCAGCGCGCCGATCCACGACGCGGCGAAGCAGGAATAGAGGCCGAGCACCGGCTCCAGCGTCTTGTAGACGCCCAGTTCCATCAGCAGCAGGCCGATGACGACGTTGAACACCACCCAGACCACCCGGCCCGGATGGCTGTGCGTCAGCCGCGAGAAGAAGTTCGACCAGGCGATGGAGCCGGCGTAGGTGTTGGTGACGTTGATCTTGATCTGCGACAGCACGACGAACAGCCCGGTCAGCCCGATGGCGAGCTGGGGCGAGGGCGTCACGTGCTGGAAGGCGACCAGATACATCCGGGTCGGCTCGGCCGCCTGCTCCACCGGCACGGCGTGGCGCAGTGCCAGCACCGCCAGGAAGGAGCCCAGCAGCAGCTTGACCCCGCCCAGCAGGATCCAGCCCGGCCCGGCCGCCAGCAGCGCCGCCCACCATTCCAGGCGCTTGCGCCAGTTCTGCGGCCCCGGTTCCTGGGGCAGGAAGCGGATGAAATCGACCTGCTCGCCGATCTGCGCGGTCAGCGAGAACACCACCGACGCGGCGGCGCCGAACAGCAGCAGGTCGAAGCTCCCGCCATTCCCGCCGCTCTGGAAGCCGGTGAAACCGGTCCAACGGGTCAGCGCCTCGTCGTCCTGAAGCGCGATGAACAGGAAGGGCAGGGCGTGCAGGACGAGCCAGAGCGGCTGGGTCCACAATTGGATCCGGCTGATGACGGTGAAGCCGAAGGCGACCAGCGGGATGACGACCAGCGAGCTGACCACGTAGCCGGCGGCCAGCGGCAACCCGACCATCATCTCCAGCGCGGTCGCCATGATGGCGGCCTCGATGGCGAAGAAGATGAAGGTGAAGGAGGCGTAGATCAGCGAGGTGACGGTCGAGCCGATGTAGCCGAAGCCGGCGCCGCGCGTCAGCAGATCCATGTCCACCCCGTAGCGGCTGGCGTAGACGCTGATCGGCAGGGCGGTGGCGAAGATCAGGACGGCGGTGGCGAGGATGGCGAGCACCGCGTTGGTGAAGCCGTAATTCAGGGTGATCGCCCCGCCGATGGCCTCCAGCGCCAGGAAGGAGATCGAGCCCAGCGCCGTGTTGGCGACCCGCACCGGCGACCAGCGCCGCGCCTTGCGCGCGGTGAAGCGCAGCGCGTAATCCTCCAGGGTCTGGTTCGCGACCCAGCGGTTGTAGGTCCTGCGGACCGCGACCACCCTTTGCCGGTTCGCCATGGCGCCTCTTCGAGGAATGATGTCTTCCAGTTTGTTCGTTTAACAAACCATATAGGGTCGCTCCCTTCAGGGTGGCAGCAACAATTTCTCCTGTCCAGCTCGAGAAGGGCGGCTTTTCACGAAATAACGATCATGGGTCGGTGACTGGATTGACTTGGCGGA
Organism: Azospirillum doebereinerae; assembly: GCF_003989665.1. Classification (GTDB taxonomy): domain Bacteria; phylum Pseudomonadota; class Alphaproteobacteria; order Azospirillales; family Azospirillaceae; genus Azospirillum; species Azospirillum doebereinerae. Next base: position 65,023 of record NZ_RZIJ01000020.1, read on the forward strand.
AAGCGCGCCGACTGACGGGCGGTCGTCGGGACGCGCCCAGGATTTCGGCCGAGTTTATAGAGTTCCATGGACCGGCGGGCCTATACGCAAATCCACGTATTGCTGCATTGCACCGTCGCGCTGACCATCGGGGCCGATAACGCGGTGCGATCCCGCCAATCCCCTTCAAAAAATACAAACTGCCCACATCAGGAGGTTTCATGTCCTCGGATAAGACCAGTGGCGGCTTGCGTTCGCCGTTCCGGCGCAAACTCCTCCTCGGCATGGCGGCCCTGCCGGCCCTCACCCTGCTGCCGCGCGGCGCCATCGCCCAGGCGCTCGCCACCGACGCGGTCAACACCACCAAGCTGGCGGTCACCGACAGCACGGTGAAGGTCGGCATCCTGCATTCCACCACCGGCACCATGGCGATCTCCGAGACCGGCTCGGTCCAGGCGGAAAAGCTGGCGATCGCGCAGATCAACGAGATGGGCGGCGTGCTCGGCCGCAAGATCGAGGTCATCCAGGAGGACGGCGCCAGCGACTGGCCGACCTTCGCCGAGAAGGCCCGCAAGCTGCTGGTCGAGGACAAGGTCGCGGCCGTGTTCGGCTGCTGGACCTCGGCCTCGCGCAAGGCGGTGCTGCCGGTCTTCGAGCAGTACAACGGCATGCTCTACTACCCGACCTTCTACGAGGGGCTGGAGCAGTCCAAGAACGTCATCTACACCGGCCAGGAAGCGACCCAGCAGATTCTCGCCGGGCTGGACTGGGTGTCGAAGGAGAAGAGCGCCAAGAGCTTCTTCCTCATCGGTTCCGACTACATCTGGCCGCGCACGTCCAACAAGATCGCCCGCAAGCACATCGAGAAGAACGGCCAGAAGGTGGTCGGCGAGGAGTATTTCCCGCTTGGCCACACCCAGTTCAACTCGGTGATCAACAAGATCAAGCTGACCAAGCCGGACGTGATCTACGCCTCGGTGGTGGGCGGCTCGAACGTCGCCTTCTACAAGCAGTTGAAGGCGGCCGGCATCAACCTGGAAAAGCAGACCCTGATGACCATCTCGGTCACCGAGGACGAACTGCTCGGCATCGGCGGCGAGAACATCGCCGGCGCCTACGCCTGCATGAAGTATTTCCAGTCGCTGAAGAATCCGAACAACGAGAAGTTCGTGGCGGCCTTCAAGAAGATGTGGGGCGGCGAGAGCGTCATCGGCGACGTGACGCAGGCCGGCTATCTGGGGCCGTGGCTGTGGAAGCTGACGGTGGAGAAGGCGCAGAGCTTCGACATCGACAAGATCGCCGTCGCCTCGGAGGGGATCGAGTTCAAGGAGGCGCCGGAAGGCTACGTCCGCGTCCACGCCAACCACCATCTGTGGAGCAAGACCCGCGTCGGCCGCGCCCGCATGGACGGCCAGTTCGACATGGTCTACGAGACCGCCGACCTGATCGAGCCGGATCCGTTCCCCAAGGGCTACCAGTGACGCTCAGCCTCCGTTTGCCCCCTCCCTAACCCTCCCCCGCTGCGCGGGAGAGGGAACTCCGCCAAACGCCGGCAAGGGTCCGGCCCCCTCTCCCGCCGCAGGCGGGGGAGGGATGGGGAGGGGGCCAGACGCCCCACGCGCGCCGCAGGAACACTGCACAGGAGTTCCCATCATGTTCGAGGGCTACAGCCTGGCCGAGCTCGGCTCGATCTTTGCGATGCAGGGATTCGCGGGGCTCATTCTGTTCTCCGTCTTCGTTCTGATGGCGCTGGGCCTCGCCATCATCTTCGGGCAGATGGGCGTCATCAACATGGCGCACGGGGAGTTCATGATCCTCGGCGCCTACGTGACCTACCTGTGCTCGACGCTGGTGTCGCAGCACGCGCCGGCCCTGTTCCCGGTCTATTTCTTCGTCGCGATGATCCTCGCCTTCATCGCCAGCGGACTGCTCGGGATGCTGGTGGAATGGGGCATGATCCGCTTCCTCTACAAGCGGCCGCTCGACACGCTGCTGGCGACCTGGGGCCTCAGCCTGATCCTCCAGCAGATCTTCCGCTCGGTCTTCGGCGCTCGCGAGGTCGGCGTCGTGCTGCCCGACTGGCTGATGGGCTCGGTCGCCGTCACCGACACCATCGAGGTGCCGATCAACGGCCTGTTCGTCATGGCGCTGACCATGGCGATCACCGTGGTGATCTACGTCGTCATGTTCCGCTCCCGCTGGGGGCAGGGCGTGCGCGCGGTGATGCAGAACCGCACCATGGCCGGCGCCGTCGGCATCAACACCGAGAAGGTCGACCGCTACACCTTCGGCCTGGGCTGCGGCATCGCCGGGGTGGCGGGCAGCGCCTTCACCATGGTCGGCTCGACCGGCCCGACCTCGGGCCAGCTCTACATCGTCGACACCTTCCTGGTCGTGGTGTTCGGCGGCGCCCAGAGCCTGCTCGGCACCATCGCGTCCGCCTTCGCCATCTCGCAAGCGCAGTCGACCATGGAGTTCTTCCTCAGCGGCTCGACCGCCAAGGTCCTGACCCTGCTGACGGTGATCGTCATCCTGATGCTGCGCCCGCAGGGCCTGTTCGTCCTCAAAGTCCGCCGGTGAGGTCTCAATCCATGAAGCAAGCCATTCAAAGCGGATCCCCGTTCCGTGTGACGGGAGAGATGGCGGGGGTCCTGCTGCTCGCCCTGTTCATCGTCGTCGTCCTGCCGCTCGGCCTCGACACCTTCCGGCTGAACATGGTCGGCAAGTACCTGACCTACGCCTTCGTCGCGCTGGGGCTGGTGCTGTGCTGGGGAAGCGCCGGCATCCTCAGCTTGGGCCAGGGGATCTTCTTCGGCCTCGGCGGCTACTGCATGGCGATGTTCCTGAAGCTGGAGGCGTCGAGCCCGGAGGCGACGAAGATCCAGTCCACCCCCGGCATCCCCGACTTCATGGACTGGAACCAGCTGACGGCGCTGCCCTGGTTCTGGGAGCCGTTCCACAGCCTGACCTTCTCGGTCGTCGCGGTGGTGGCGGTGCCGGCGCTGCTCGCCTTCGTCGTCGGGCTGGCGATGTTCAAGCGGCGGGTCGGCGGCGTCTATTTCGCCATCATCACCCAGGCCTTCGCCGCCATCCTGACCATCCTGATCGTCGGCCAGCAGGGCTACACCGGCGGCATCAACGGCATCACCGACCTGCGCACGCTGAAGGGCTGGGACATCCGCACCGACGAGGCGAAGCTGGTGCTCTACTTCGTCAACGCCGCACTGCTGATCGGCTGCATTCTGCTGTGCCTCTATGTGCGCCATTCCAAGCTGGGCCGCATCTTGGTGGCGCTGCGCGACAAGGAGGACCGGGTCCGCTTCTCCGGCTACGACGTGGCGAACTTCAAGATCTTCGTCTTCTGCTTCGCCGCCGCGCTGTCGGCGGTGGGCGGCGCGATGTTCACCCTCCAGGTCGGCTTCATGTCGCCGTCCTTCGTCGGCATCGTGCCGTCGATCGAGATGGTCATCTACTGCGCGGTCGGCGGCCGGCTGTCGCTGCTGGGCGCGGTCTACGGCACGCTGCTGGTCAACTGGGCCAAGACGCTGCTGTCGGAAAGCTTCCCGGAGCTGTGGCTGTTCGCCATGGGCGCGCTGTTCATCGGCGTGGTGATGGTGTTCCCCAACGGGCTGGCCGGGCTCTACCAGCAATACCTCGCCCCGCATGTGAAGCGCGCGCTGTCGCGCGGCCGGACCATCGCTCCCGCCCCCGCCTCCGCCACCACGTCCGCCATCGTCCCGCCCCACACCGCCGCCGACTGAGGAGCGACTCTTCATGTCCAATCCAACGGATTACCTGCTGGCGGTCGAAGGGCTGACGGTGTCCTTCGACGGGTTCAAGGCGGTCAACGACCTGTCCTTCTACGTCGATGCCAACGAGATTCACGTCATCATAGGGCCGAACGGCGCCGGCAAGACGACGGTGCTCGACCTCATCTGCGGGCGGACCAGGGCGTCCGGCGGCTCGATCAAGTTCCGCAACAAGGAGCTGACCGCGATGAAGGAGCACGAGATCGTCAAGGCCGGGGTCGGGCGCAAGTTCCAGAACCCGTCGATCTACGACGACCTGACGGTGTTCGAGAACCTGGAGATCTCCTTCCCGCGCGGCCGCTCGGTGTTCGGCGCGCTGGCCTTCAAGCGCGACGCCGAGGTGCGCGACCGCGTCGCCGAGATCGCCGAGATGATCTTCCTGACCGACCACCTCGACCAGCGCGCCGAGTATCTCAGCCACGGGCAGAAGCAGTGGCTGGAGATCGGCATGCTGCTGATCCAGGACCCCGAGCTGCTGATGCTCGACGAGCCGGTCGCCGGCATGAGCGTCAACGAGCGCAAGAAGACCGCCGAGCTTCTCAACAAGATCATCCAGAACCGCTCGGTGCTGGTGATCGAGCACGACATGAAGTTCGTCGAGGACATCGCCCACCGCGTCACCGTGCTCCACCAGGGGAAGATCCTGTCCGAAGGGTCGATGGAGCGGGTGAAGAACGACCCGAAGGTCGTCGAAGTCTATCTGGGCCATTGATACAGCGGGGGACCGAACATGCTGTCCGTCAACCAACTGCGCGTGTCCTACGGCCAGAGCGAGGTCCTGCACGGGCTGGACTTCACCGTGGCGCCCAACGAGATCGTCGCCATCATGGGGCGCAACGGCATGGGCAAGACCACGCTCATGAAGTCGCTGATGGGGATCGTGCCGACGCGCTCGGGCGCCGTCCGGGTCGGCGACACCGAAATCACCAACCTCAAGAGCTACGAGCGGGTGGGCCACGGCGTCGCCTACGTGCCGCAGGGCCGCATGATCTTTCCGGCGATGACCGTGCAGGAGAACATCGAGACCGGGCTGACCGTCCATGGCGGGCGCAGCGTGCCGGGCGACCTGTACGAGCTGTTCCCGGTGCTGCTGGAGATGAAGGGCCGGCGCGGCGGCAACCTGTCGGGCGGCCAGCAGCAGCAGCTGGCCATCGCGCGGGCGCTGGCAAGCAAGCCGAAGGTGCTGCTGCTCGACGAGCCGACCGAAGGCATCCAGCCCTCGATCATCCGCGAGATGGGCCGCACGCTGCGCCGCATCCGCGACGAGAAGGGGCTGAGCATCGTCGTGTCGGAGCAGGTGCTGAGCTTCGCGCTCGACATCGCCGACCGCGTGCTGGTCATCGAGAACGGCGAGATCGTCCACGAGGACACCCGCGACCGGATCGACGAGGCGAAGGTCGCGCGCCTGCTGTCGGTCTAGGCGGTTTGGTGTCGGCTTCGATGCCCCCACCCTTCCTCCCCCGCTGGGCGGGGGAGGGGACTGGCCTCTGAACGTCGACAAAGCTCCTGCCTCCTCCCCCGCCCAGCGGGGGAGGAATGAGGTGGGGGCATCGAAGCCGACACTCCCGTCCAATCTTCACCGCCGTCATCACCACACCGGGGAACGCCATGAGCCCTGCCAAGACCGCCCTTGTCTCCTGCGCCGCCGTCGCCGCTCTCGCGGCGCTGACGGTCGCCGTCCTCCTGATGACCGGTTCGATCGGTGCCGCGCTGGCGGGGATCGCCGTCAACGCGCTGCTGGCGCTGGGCGTCCTGTACGGCGTGCTGGCGCGCCGCGTCGGCGAACCGCTGTCCAGGCTGGCCGCCGGGGCGACCGCCGCCGCCGGCCTGCCGAGGACCGACGACGACGTCGGGGATCTGACCAAGGCGCTGGAACGCCTCATCGCCGACGCGGCAGCCCGCGCCGCCAACGAGACGGAACGCGAGGCCGAGCGCAAGGCGACCGAGGAACGCGCGGTCCGGCTGGAAACCCTGACCCGCGCCTTCGAGAACAAGGTCGGCCATCTGGTGCAGACGGTCTCCACGGCGGCCGGCGAGATGACGGAGACCGCCACCGCGATGACCGGCACCGCCGAGCGCAGCAACCAGCTGTCGGCGGCGATGGCGTCGGCGTCGGGCCAGGCGTCGGTCAACGTGCAGACGGTGGCGACCGCGACGGAGGAGCTGTCGGTCTCCATCCAGGAGATCGGCCGTCAGGTCGCCTCCTCGGCCAGCATCGCCGGCAAGGCGGTGGACGACACCCGGCGCACCGACGCGGTGGTCCAGGGCTTGGCGGAAAGCGCCAACCGGATCGGGCAGGTGGTGACGATGATCCACGGCATCGCCGGCCAGACCAACCTCTTGGCGCTGAACGCGACCATCGAGGCGGCGCGCGCCGGCGAGGCCGGCAAGGGCTTCGCGGTGGTGGCGTCGGAGGTGAAGACCCTCGCCAACCAGACCGCCAAGGCGACGGAGGACATCTCGACCCAGGTCGGCGCCATCCAGTCGGCGACGGCCGAGGCGGTGGAGGCCATCCGGGGCATCGCCGGCACCATCGCCGACATCAACGAGATCGCCGCGACCATCGCCGCCGCCGTCCAGCAGCAGGGCGCCGCCACCCGCGAGATCGCCCGCAGCGTCCAGGAGGCCGCGCGCGGCACTGAGGAGGTCGCCCGCAACATCACCGGCGTGACCGAGGCCGCGTCGGACACCGGGACGGCGGCGGGGCAGGTGCTCGACGCCGCCGGGGAGGTCTCGCAGCGCGCCGACCAGCTGAGCCAGGAGGTCAACAACTTCCTCGCCGAGGTCAGCCTGCAATCGGCGCTGCGCCGCCGCGCCAACGCCGCCGGGCGCATGAACGCTTCCGCCGGGACCGGTGTTCGGCGGGTGGCGAGCGGCCCGGCGACGGCCACCGTCAACACCACCGGCCTCGCCGTGACCGACGACAGCGTCACCATCGGCATCCTGCACTCCGCGACCGGCACCATGGCGCTGAGCGAGGGCGGCTCGATCCAGGCGGAGATGCTGGCGATCCAGCAGATCAACGAGGCGGGTGGCGTGCTCGGCCGCGAGATCCGCATCGCGCAGGAGGACGGCGCCAGCGACTGGCCGACCTTCGCCGACAAGACGCGCAAGCTGCTGGCCGAGGACAAGGTGGCGGCGATCTTCGGTTGCTGGACCTCGGCCTCGCGCAAGGCGGTGCTGCCGATGCTGGAGCGGCACAATGGGCTGCTCTACTACCCGACCTTCTACGAGGGGCTGGAGCAGTCCAAGCACGTCATCTACACCGGCCAGGAGGCGACCCAGCAGATTCTCGCCGGGCTGGACTGGGTGCGGCGCGAGAAGGGCGCCAAGACCTTCTTCCTGATCGGCTCGGACTACATCTGGCCGCGCGCGTCGAACGCCATCGCCCGCCGCCACATCGAGCGCAACGGCTGCCGCATCGTCGGCGAGGAGTATGTCGAGCTCGGCCACACCCGCTTCGAGGCCATCGTCGCCAAGATCAAGGCGACCAAGCCCGACGTGATCTACCCCATCGTCGTCGGCGGCTCCAACGTCGCCTTCTACAAGCAGCTGAAGGCGGCGGGGATCGACCTCGGCACCCAGACCCTGCTGACCAACAGCGTGACCGAGGACGAGATGCTGGGCATCGGCGGCGACTACATCGCCGGGGCCTACACCTGCGCCAAGTATTTCCAGGGGCTGGATCTCCCGGCCAACCGGGCCTTCGTCGCGAACTTCAAGAAAATGTGGGGGGCGGACAGCGTCATCGGCGACGTCACCGCCAACGCCTACATCGGCCCCTGGCTGTGGAAGCTGGCGGTGGAGAAGGCCGGCAGCTTCGACGTGGCCCGCGTCGCCGCCGCCTCGCCCGGCATCGAGTTCAAGGACGCGCCCGCCGGCCACACCCGGATCCACGAGAATCACCATCTCTGGACGAAGACCCGCGTCGGCCGGGCGCGCCGCGACGGTCAGTTCGACGTGGTCTACGAGACCAAGGACCTGATCGAACCCAACCCCTTCCCCGAAGGCTTCCGCGAGATCGCGGCGTGATGAAGCCGTCGCGCCCCGTGCCCCCTCCCTAACCCTCCCCCGCTTGCGCGGGAGAGGGAACTCCGTCGAACGCCGACGAAGCTCCTGCCCCTTCTCCCGCTGACAAGCGGGGGAGGGATGGGGAGGGGGCTTGCCTGAACACCGCCCAACCATTCCATAAAGAAGGAAGACCCACGCTATGGCCGACACACTCGTCAAGGTCGATCTGTCGAAGTCCCCCTATGAGAACGACATGATCCACAACCGCTGGCACCCGGACATCCCGATGGCGGTCACGGTGAAGCCGGGCGACGATTTCATCCTGGAATGCTACGACTGGACCGGCGGCCAGATCATGAACGACGACAACGCGGCCGATGTCCGCGACGTCGATCTCAGTCAGGTCCATTTCCTCAGCGGCCCGGTCGGCGTCGAGGGGGCCGAGCCGGGCGACCTGCTGGTGGTCGACCTGCTCGACATCGGCGCCTTCCCGCAGCAGCAATGGGGCTTCAACGGCTTCTTCTCCAAGCAGAACGGCGGCGGCTTCCTGACCGAGCATTTCCCGCTGGCCCAGAAGTCGATCTGGGACTTCGAGGGTATGTTCACCAAGTCGCGCCACATTCCGGGCGTGCGCTTCGCCGGTCTGATCCACCCCGGCCTGATCGGCTGCCTGCCGTCGCCCGACCTGCTGGCCAAGTGGAACAAGCGCGAGCAGGCGCTGATCGACACCAACCCGACCCGCGTTCCCGGCCTCGCCAACCCGCCCTACGCGCCGACCGCCCATATGGGCCGGTTGAAGGGCGATGCCCGCGACAAGGCGGCGGCCGAAGGCGCCCGCACCGTTCCGCCGCGCGAGCATGGCGGAAATTGCGACATCAAGGATCTGTCGCGCGGCTCCAAGATCTATTTCCCGGTCTATGTGAAAGGCGCCGGCCTGTCGATGGGCGACCTGCACTTCAGCCAGGGCGACGGCGAGATCACCTTCTGCGGCGCCATCGAGATGGCCGGCTGGGCGCATCTGAAGGTCGACCTGATCAAGGACGGCATGGCGAAATACGGCATCAAGAACCCGATCTTCCGACCCAGCCCGATCACCCCGACCTACAACGACTACCTGATCTTCGAGGGCATCTCGGTCGACGAGGCCGGCGAGCAGCATTACCTCGACGTCCAGGTCGCCTACCGCCAGGCCTGCCTGAACGCCATCGAATACCTGAAGAAGTTTGGCTATTCCGGCGCGCAGGCCTACTCGATCCTCGGCACCGCGCCGGTCCAGGGCCACATCAGCGGCGTGGTCGACGTGCCGAACGCCTGCGCCACCCTGTTCCTGCCGACCGAGATCTTCGACTTCGACATCAAGCCCAACGCCAACGGACCGACCAAGTTCGTCACCGGCGACGTCGACCTGCCGATCGCCCAGGACAAGTGAGGAGCCCGTCGCCATGCCGATGTACGATTACGAATGCCCGAGCTGCGGCGATTTCACCGACCTGCGTCCGATGGTGGAATGCCGGATGCCGCAGCCCTGCCCGGCCTGCGCCACGCCGTCGCCACGGGTGATGCGCACGGCCCCGGCCTTCTCGACCGTTTCGGCGGCGACGCGCAAGGCCCATGGCACCAACGAACGCAGCGCCGACCGGCCCAAGCTGCTGTCGGAAGGGGGCCACAAGCACGGCCCCAACTGCGGCTGCGGCAGCGGGTCCAAGAACAGCCGGACGGTGGCGCGGGGGGCCGACGGCTCCAAGGCGTTCCCGACCGCGCGCCCCTGGATGATCAGCCACTGAGGTCTCGGCATTGAGACCTGCGGGACCGGGGCTGCGGCTCCGGTCCTCTTTCTTTATCGACCTCCGGGCAGCCTCAGCTCGCGATCTTCCACGAGCCGTCGGGCTGGCGGCAGGCGGTGCCGTGGGCCTGCTCGGTGCGGCCGCCGACCACGATGGTCTGCTGGAACTCGCGGCAATAGGCGCCGCCGCCGTCGTAGCCGTCGCGGATCGGCACGATGGTCCCCTGGTTGCCCGATTGCGGGTTGTTCCAGCGGATCTGTTGACCGATCGGCGCCGCGTAGGCGCGGGTCGCCGCCTGGTCGGCGTAGGTCTGGTCGGCGCGGTCCAGCGAGGAGCCGAGTTCCCGCCCGGCGAAGGCGCCCAGCAGCGTGCCGATGCCCACCGCCACCAGCTTGCCCGACCCGCCGCCGAAGCGCGAGCCGATCAGGCCGCCGGCCACGGCGCCGCCGACCGTGCCGACCCCTTCCTTGGTTCCCATGGAGCCGGTCTGGCAACCGGCCAGGGCGGTGCTCAGGAGGGCGGCGATCAGGACGGCGGACAGGGCGGAGCGCATCGGTGGTCCTTCATGAAAAAACATTCCCCATGGAAGCCGCCGGAGCGGGCTCGGATGCCCGTGGGGAAACCGGGCCGCATGATAATGCGGCAGGCCGAACGCAGTCATCCGAAAACCCGTATATTCGGAGACTTACTTTTCCGGAGCGCCCGCGGTTTCGGTCCGGGCCGCCCCAGGTGGGGTCATATTTCTCCACCGGTTCATTTGGTATTAATCTGTTTTTGTTCGACTTGAGCCTCTGCGGAGCCCCTTGACCGGGGCCAGGACACCGGGGCGGCAATGGGCGATTCGGACGATCTTTTCGATATGTACCGCAACGACCGCACGCCCAAGCGGGCGCTGACCGGTGCGGCGCTCGCCACGGCGCTGTCGGAGCGGGTGCGGCGCAGCTTCGCGCTGATGGACAGCCTCTGCGCCGACGTGGCGCGGGCGCTGGCCCAGGCGCGCTACACGACCCGGCTGGCCACGGCGGTGGTGGACCGCTCCACCTATGTGCGGCTGGACCGGAACTCCGAAGGCTTCCGCGACTACCTGCGCGGCTGGAGCCAGCAGCGGGCCGAGCGCGGCTCCGGGGGCATGCATTGGGAGGCGCAGATCCTCGTCGCCGACCACCGGCGCGTCTCGGCGGAGATCGGGCTGGGCGTGGCCTTCGAATGGCCGTCCGGCGATGCCGGCGAGGCCGAGGCCTTCGTCGAGTTCTGGCCGACCGGGCAGGGGGTGGCGCTGCCCGCCGACTCCCGTGGCTTTCAGCGCGCGCTCGTCGCCTGCATCGTCAAGATGGAGGAGGCGGGCACGCTGTCCAGCTTCAAGGGCCGCTCCTGATCCCGTTTTTCCCTACAGCGTCGTGTTGAGGCCGGAGGCCGACAACTCCACCGGGCGCAGGGAATGGCCGCTGCGGGCGTAGGTCCCGTCGCTCGCCGCCTTTTCCAGCGCCGCCAGCAGGTTGCGGTTGATGGTCAGCACCGCCTTGCGCAGGGCGACCAGACCGGTGGCGTTGACGGTGACCGCCCGGTCCAGCCGTTCGATCCGGTCCAGCGTCATGGCCCGCAGATCGTCGGGCAGGCGGACGCCGTCGGCGCGGGCTTGGTTGGCGACGCTCTCAAGCCGCTCGGCCATCGCGGCCTTGCGGTGGGCGAAGACCTCCAGCCGATCCAGCATGCCCACGGCGATGCAGGCCGATTCCTCCTCCAGCACCGCGCAGAGCGCTTCGACCGCGTCGAGGAACTCGGTGACCAGCAGCGCCGTGGCGCCGTCATAGGCCGGGGTCTCGGCCTCGGGTGCCGCGCCGGGGACGGCGTCGGGTTTCTGTTCGGAAGCGAACTCGTGGATCAGATCCTTGAGGGTCACGCTCACGATGCGGTCTCCGCCTGCTGGGCGTAGAGGCGGGCGACCTCCTCGCGCACCATGCGGCCGATGCCCAGCGTGCCGGCCTCGGCGATGGCCTTGCCGTATTCCTGGAGCATGAAGCTGCGCCACGGTTTCTCCGCCGGACCGCCGCCGCCGAAGGTGCCGCTGCTCTCCAGCCCGGCGAACATCGATTCCATCATCTGGCCGACGATCATCGATTCGAACTCCTTGGCCACCTTGTCCGCCGAGACGGGATCGAGCCTGGGCGCCGCAGGCCCCCCGGTCTTTCCATTCGGCACGTCCGACGCCGCCGGCCGGACGTTCACCCCGCTCATGTCCATCGACTTCCGCCCTCCCGCGTGGCTTGCCGGTCTCAGATGATCTCAAGGTCGGCGTGCAGGGCGCCCGCCGCCTTGATCGCTTGCAGGATCGCCACCATGTCGCGCGGGCCGACCCCCAGCGCGTTCAGCCCGTTGACCAGTTGCTGGAGGCTGACGTTGCCGCCCACCGTCACGAACTGCCGGCCGTTGCCCTCCTGCACCTGGATGTCGGTGCGCGGGACGACGACGGTCTGGCCGTTGCTGAAGGGCTGCGGCTGCGACACCTGCGGGGTTTCCACGACGCGGACGGTCAGGTTGCCTTGCGTGATGGCGACGCGACTGACCCGCACGTCGTCGCCGATGACGATGGTGCCGCTGCGCTCGTCCACCACGACGCGGGCGATGGCGTCGGGCCGGACGTGCAACTGCTCGATCTCGCCGATCAGGCGCGAGACGTTGCCCGTGTAGGCGCCGCCGATCCGCACGTCCACCGTGGTCAAATCCACCACCCGCGCGTTGCCGGCGCCCAGCCGGCCGTTCACCGCGTCGGCGATGCGGTTGGCCGTGGTGAAGTCCGGGTTGCGCAGCGCCATCCGCACCGCGCCGATGTCGTTCAGGGCGAATTTCAGCTCGCGCTCGACGATGGCGCCGTTGGCGATGCGGGCGGTGGTCGGCACCCCCTTGGTCACCGTCGCCGCCGCGCCCCCGGCGGAGAAGCCGCCGACCGACAGCGGCCCCTGCGCCACCGCGTAGGCCTCGCCGTCGGCGCCCAGCAGCGGCGTCACCACCAGCGTGCCGCCCAGCAGGCTGGTCGCGTCGCCCAGCGCCGACACCGCCACGTCCACCGCCGTGCCCTGGCGCGGGAAGGGCGGCAGGCTGGCCGTCACCATCACCGCGGCCACGTTGCGGGTGCGCAGGGTCTCGCCGCGCGTGTTGATGCCCAGCCGCTCCATCATGCCCTTCAGGCTCTGCTCGGTGAAGGGCGCGTTGATCAGCCGGTCGCCGGTGCCGTTCAGCCCGACCACGAGGCCGTAGCCGACCAACTGGTTGCGCCGCACCCCGTCGAAGGTGACGAGATCCTTGACCCGCGTCTGCGCCACCGCCGTGCCGCCGGCCGGCGGCCCGAGGACGGCGAGCAGCGCCAGCGCACCGGCGATGATGGCCCTGGCGGCGGCCCAGGTGACGTCGGTGGGGAAGCGGGGCATGGCGGGCGCCTAGAGGTAGTTGGTCAGGTGCATCTTGGCGATGCGCGCGGTGGCGCTGGCGGTCGCGTCGATCTGCGCCTCCAGATGGCTGATCCGCGTGCTCGCCTCCGCGTAGTCGACGCCTTCCAGATTGTCGATCTGGAGGTTGAGGATGGTCTTCTGCGTCTGGTGCTGCTCGGTCACGGCGGCGATCTGATTGCGCTGGATGCCGAGCAGCGCCGTGGCCTGCCGCAGGTCGCCGAGGCCCTTCGACATCTTGGAGACCGCCTCCTCGATGTAGTCCTTGTAAGCCGCCGGCTCCATCGTCGAGGTGTCGACCGCCGCCAGCATGTAGGCGCCCTGCAGCAGGTCGCGGAACGTCTGGTCGTTGGCCTGCACGCCGTAGGCGACGCTGGTGGCGTCGGCCGGGCGGCCGGTGATGCGCGGGGACGCCGCGCCGCCCGCCTGCATCGCCGTCGTGCCGGTGTAGAAGCCGCCCTCGTAGGTGTCGGTCAGCGGTGCCGGCGCCGCGGTGGCCGGGTCGCGCACCGCGAACAGGTTGTCCAGCGTGGCGATCACCGCCGCCGTCTGCGCCGCCGTGGTCGGCATGGCCGAACCGCCGGTCGCCGCCGTGATGGCGTCGCGGACGATCTGCATCGGCGAGGGCAGGCCGGACTTGTCGCCGTCGACGGCGCGCATCGGCGGCCCCTCGACCGCCGTGCCGGCGAAGAGATAGGCGTTGCCCGACGCCGCGTTCAGCATGCCGACGATCTGGTCGAGCGTCGCCTTCGCCTTGTTCTGCAGCGACACGCCGGTTGGCGCCTGCTGACCGAGGCCAGTGGAGGCGGTGGCCAGCAGATCCGTCCCGGCGGTCAGGATGCTGGTCATCGCGCTGTCCATCGTGCCCATGCGGCCGTCGAGCAGCGCGGTGGTCTTCAGGTACTCCTCGGTGCGGTCGAACAGGTTGCGCAGCGCGATGTCGCGGCCGGTGCGGGCGCCGATCGTCGCGGAGACGTCGGCGTGGACGCCGGTGGAGAGTTCCTCGTTCGCCCGCACCATGTCCATCTGCAGCTGCGTCATCGTGGTCTGCAGGCGCCGGGACATGCCCAGCGTGGAGAGCGTGTTGTACAGCATCGGCTCAGCCCTTGATCTGGAGCAGGATGTCGATCATGCGGCCGGCGACCTGCACCACCTGCGCGCTGGCGCCGTAGCTCTGCTCGATCAGCAGGAGCTTCTGCATCTCGTCGTCGATGTTGACGCCGTCGCGGTTGACGCGGGCGGATTGCAGCGTGTCGGCGCTGATCTTGCGCGCGTTCATCTCGGATTCGGCGGTGGTGCGGTAGCCCTGCTGGACCGACACCATCGCCGTCGCGTAGCCGCCCAGCGTCGCCGAGGCCGGCATGTCCGTCGCGGTGAAGGTGCCGGTCGCGGTGAAGACGGCGGAGAACGTCTCGATCTGCGTCTGGTCGCCGGCCGGCAGCCGGGCGATCGCCTGGACGCCGCTCTGCACCCGCCAGCTTTCCGTCTTGACCGAGGCGTCGACGGCGATGCGCGAGGCGAGCCCGGCCGTCGTCGTGTAGGCGGCGCCGGCGTCGGTGAACAGGCCGGGCTTGGTCGGGTCGGCCTCGGCGTTCTGGAAGCGCTGGACGATACCGGCGGCCAGCTGGTCGAGCTGGGCCATTGCGCGCGGCATGTCTTGGGTGGCGGTCTGGACGTAGCCCATGATCCGGCCGGTCTGGATGTCGGTCTCCGGGTTGGCCGACAGCGAGGCGCCGTTCGCCATCAGGTCGTTGCCGACGATGGTCAGCGGCGTCTTGCCGGGGGCGAGCTGGCCGTCGAGCAGGGTCTGGCCGTTGCGGGTCATCACCACGACCTGCCCGTCGTCGCGGCTGTAGGTGCGGATGCCGATCTCCTCCGACACCGTGTCGAGCAGCCGGTCGCGCTCGTCGCGCAGGTCGCCGGTGTCGCCGCCCTTGGCGTCGAGGCTGGCGATGGCGCCGTTCAGCTCGCCGATGCGCTGGAGCGACCCGTTGACCGTGTCGACCGAGTTCTGGAGCCGGTTGCGC
The DNA here is from genome assembly GCF_003989665.1 of Azospirillum doebereinerae. Lineage (GTDB taxonomy): Bacteria > Pseudomonadota > Alphaproteobacteria > Azospirillales > Azospirillaceae > Azospirillum > Azospirillum doebereinerae. The sequence continues at coordinate 80,076 of NZ_RZIJ01000020.1, forward strand.
GCGTCGGTCTGCACCGTCCGGGCCGCCTCGGCGGCGCTGTTCAGTCCCTGGACCAGGGAGGACGCCTGGGCGACCACCGCGTTCTGCGCCGCGTCGTCGTTCGGCATGTCGTGCAGGCGCGAGAAGGCTTGCTGCAGCTTCGACAGCAGGGTCGAGACCGAGCGTTCGTCCTGCGGCTGCCCCAGCACCAGCGCGTAGTCGGCCAGCGCCGAGGCGCGCGCCTCCTGCCCGGTGTAGCGGCTGGTCTCGTGGCGGGCGTCGCGGATCAGCAGCTCGTCGACCTTGCGGGCGATGGCGTCGACCTTGACGCCCGACCCCTGCCCGCCGGTGAAGGACGCCGACAAGGCGAGGTCGCGGCGGACATAGCCGGCGGTCGTCGCGTTGGCGATGTTGTGGGACGCCAGGGCGGCCTGCTGCTGGGTCGTGCGCAACCCGGACAGGGCGGCGGACAGGGCGAGTTGAACGCTCATGGCTGGGGCTCCGTCGCTTGCGCGCTCAACGCTTCAGGCGGTTGGTCTCGTCGACCATCTCGTCGGCGGTGCGCACGATGGTGGCGTTCGACGAGTAGGCGCGCTGGGTCTCGATCAGCGAGACCAGTTCGGTGGCGATGTCGACGTTGGACTGTTCCAGCGCCCCGCCGATCACGGAACCCGCGCCGGCGCTGCCGCCCTTGCTGAGACTCAGGGGACCGGCGTCCATGCCCAGCGTGAAGGTGTTGCCGTTCTGGGCGACCAGCCCGCCCGGATTGACCACGTCGGCGACCGGAACCTGGTAGAGCGCCTGGCGCGCGCCGTTGTCGTAGACCACCCAGAGCTTACCGGTCTCGTCGATGTTCACCGTGCTGACCCGCCCGACCTTCGCGCCGTCGCCGATGACCTGCGGGACATAGTCGCCGTTGAGTTGGGTGACGTTGCCGAATCCGAAGGTGACGGTGTCGGCGGTCGGCGTCGCCGGTGAGGTGACCGTGAAGGAGGCCGGGGTGATCGGGTTGCCGGTTCCGTCCACCGGCATGCCGGCGTAGGGGCCGGTCGCCGCGAAGGTGACCGTCACCGGCGAGCCGGTGACGGTGTAGCCGGTGGGCGCGGTGGCGGTCAGCGTCCATTCGTTGGCGGTGGCGGTCTTCGTCCAGGTCAGGTTCAGATCCTGCGCGTTGCCGAGCCCGTCGTAGAAGCCCGGCGTCGTCGTGAAGGTGTCGCCGGCCGCCGCTTGGCCCGGCAGGTTGCCGGAGAACTCCATCTGGGTGGTGCGGCTGCCGCCGTAGAGCAGGTTGCCGACGTTGACCGGCACCAGATCGTCGAAGCGGGTGGTGCTGACGTTGGGCAGGGTTCCGTCCGGCGACAGCTTCCACGCCTCCAGATACTGGCCGGCGGTGTTGCGCAGATAGCCGCTGTCGTCGGGCAGGAAGCTGCCGGCGCGGGTCAGCGAATATTGCGGCGACCCCGAGGAATTGTTGCCGACCACGAAGAAGCCGTTGCCGCTGATCGCCATGTCGGTCGCCGAGCTGGTGCCGATCGGCGTGCCGTCCTGTTCGAGCTGGTAGCGGGTGCTCGACTGCACGCCGCCGGCCGAATAGGTGCTGCTGCCCGGCGAGGTCAGCAGGGTCGAGAAGTCCACCGTGGCCCGCTTGTAGCCCACCGTCTGCGAGTTGCTGATGTTGTCCGAGATGGCGGCGAGGCGAGAGCTCTGCGCGGACATTCCGCTCACTCCGGATCGCATGGCGCTGTACAGGCTCATCGGGGCATCCTCTGGTCAACCGTCGAACGAAGGGGGAGGGCGGTCCCGGGTTTCTCCGCGAAGGACTGTCGAGGCCGACGATAGCGCAGCGTTTTTAAAGGGGCTTTAAAAGAAAAACGGCCGCTTTTGTTAAAAAGCCGGCCGTTTTTATCTGGGAATGGGTGAGGGTCTCTCTCATCCCGGAGTCTTGCGCAGCAGCGTGATGCTGATGCGCCGGTTGCTGGGGTCGAGCGGCGTGTCGGCCGCGAAATGGTCGAGGTCGGCGCGGCCCTCGACGCGGACGATCCGCTTGGCCGGGATGCCGCCGGCGATGATCTCGCGCCGGGCGGCGTTGGCGCGGTCGCTCGACAGCTCCCAGTTCCCGTATTTGGCCTCGGCGGCGTAGCCCAGCCCGTCGGTGTGGCCGGCGATGCTGATGCCGTTGGGCACCGGCGCCAGCGCGGCGGCCACCATGCGCATCAGGCGTCGGCCCGGCTCGTTCATCTGGGCCGAGCCGACCTTGAACATCGAGAAGCGGGCCTGGTCGGTCAGCTGCACGCGCAAACCCTCCGGCACCTGCTGGATCACCACGCTGCCGGACAGCGCGTTCAGCTCCGGCGATTCGGCGATGCGGGCGCGCAGGTCGCGCTCCAGCGATTCCAGGGCGACGCGTTCGTTCAGTTCCGCCGACTGGTGGTCGAGCAGGGCTTCCAACTCGGCGCGCGTGGCGGTCGGGCCGGCGTTGCCGGCGGCGGTCGCCGCAGCGTTCTGGGCCGGCGGGGCTTGCAGCAGATCGACCGGCTCCGACGGGGCGCGGCCGCCCGGCGGGTGGGGCATCGGATCCTTGCGCCCGGCCGGCTGGCGGTCGCTGTCGCCGACCGAGGCGACGACCGGCGGCGATGCCACGGGGCTGGCCTGGTCGCCGGCCGCGTTGGGTGTGGTCAGCGCGCCGGTCTTGTCCACCGACCGCCCGGCCAGCATGCCGTCGGCGCCCGATTCGCTCTGCGACACGGCGACCGGGTTGAAGTAGTCGGCGATGCCCTTGCGCTGTTCGGTGGTGGTGATGTTCATCAGCCACATCACCAGGAAGAAGGTCATCATCGCCGTCACGAAATCGGCGTAGGCCAGCTTCCAGGTGCCGTTGTGGTCCTCCTCGTCGTGGACGATGTAGTGGCGCTTGACGATGATCGGGGGGAGCGTGGATTTGCGCGGCATCGGCGGTCACGCGGCCTGACGGCCCTCGCGGCCCTTGGCCTGCGAGGACAGGGTGGTGGCGACCTCGACTTCGGCGAGGCTGGGCTGGATGTCGGTGTACAGCACCTTGCGGGCGAATTCGGCGCAGACCTGTGGCGGGCTGCCGCGCAGGTAGGCGCAGAGCGCCGCCTTGATGCAGAGGAACATGTTCAGCTCCGACTCGCGGCGCTGGCGGGTGGCGCTGGCGATCGGGCCGACCATGCCGTAGGACAGCAGCACGCCCAGGAAGGTGCCGGTCAGCGCCCCGCCGATCATGTGGCCCAGCACCTCCGGCGCCTCGCTGATGGCGCCCATCGCGTTGATGACCCCCAGCACGGCGGCGACGATGCCCAGCGCCGGCAGCGCGTCGGCGAAGTTCTGGAGAGCCTTGGGCACCTGGTTCAGCTCGCGGCTCAGCGTGTCCAGCTCCTCCGCCATCAGGGATTCCATGTCGTGCGGGTTGTCCTGGCCCAGCGCCACGAGGCGCAGGTAATCGCACAGGAAGGTGATGCAGCGCTCGTGGCGCAGGACGTTGGGGAACTGGGTGAAGAGCGGGCTGTCGGACGGGCGGTCGATGTCGCCCTCGATCTGCGACATGCCCTTGGACTTGGCGACGCGCAGCAGGCCGTAGACCAGCGCGATCACGTCGAGGTAGTCGTTCTTCGTGGTGCGCCGCCCGCGCGCCACCGCGCCGACGGTGCGCAGCGATTCGCGCAGCACGGTCGGCGAGTTGGCGATGACGAAGCCGCCGATGCCGGCGCCGATGATGATGACGATCTCCACCGGCTGCCACAGCACGGCCATCCGCCCGCCCATGGCGGCGAAGCCGCCCAGCACGCTGGCGAACACGGCGATCAACCCGAACAGCAAGCGCATCGTTCATTCTCCCGGACGGGTGGGGTGCCGGTTTGGGGTGTGGTGGGGTGTCGGCTTCGAATGCCCCCACCCTTCCTCCCCCGCCCAGCGGGGGAGGAAGGGTGGGGGCAACCGTGGCAGCCACGTCTCCCTGCTTACGCTGGTGCGTTTAAAGCCGCTTTACGATTAGCGTCCGCTCCGCCAGCCACGCGCCAGCCGGTCGAGCGCGTCGGCGGCGGCGAGCTGCCGCGTCACCTCGTCGCCGTCGAGCGGCCGGTCGCCGGTCGGCGGTGGCGTCAACGTGTCGAGCAGCCCCGCCCAGCGCGTCCCGGCCAGCCGCGCGCCCTGCCGGCCGGCAAGCCCGCGCACCGTGTCGGGATCGCCCGCCAGATAGGCCGACAACCCGTAGAGCGCCACATCCTCGGCGGCGGGGTCGGGCACCGGATCGACCAGCTCGGCGAAGGCGGTGCGCGCCGCCGGCCATTCCCCGGCCTCGAACAGCCCGCGTGCCCGCAGCCTTGCCGCCGCCGCGCCGGGCAACCCGCGCAGTGCGTCGAGCGCCCGCATGGTGTCGCCGTCGCCGAGCAGCGCGTCGGCCCGCAGCAGGGCGCGGCGCTCGGCGAGGCCGGCGTCCAGCCCGGAATCGCCGGTGCGGTTCAGCACCTCCAGCGCCTCGGTCTCGTGGCCGGACTCGATCAGCGCGCGGGCCAGCAGGGCGCCCAGCTCGGCGCGCCGCGCGCCGCTGCTGTCCTCGGTCAGGGCGTGCAGGATGCGGGTCGCCTCGACACTGTAGCCGTCGCGCGCCAGCAGCGCGGCGAGGCGGCGGCGCAGCGTGGCGTCCCCGTCGTCGGCCAGCCCGACCAGCCGGCCGTGCCGTGCTTGGAGCGCCAGCGCGTAGAGCCCGCCGGGCTTGGCGCGCTCCAATTGGTCGAGCACGGCGGCGAGCAGCCCGCGCCCGGCCACCAGGGCGTCGCGCCCGCGCGCCGTGGCGCCGAAGCGCCGGCCGAGCAGCCCGAACAGGTCGAGCGCGGCGTCGGTCCGCCCCTGCCGGGCGTAGGCGTTGCCCAGCGCCGCCAGCGCGTCGGTCTCGACGTCGTCGCCGCGCCAGGCGAAGCGCAGGGCCTCCAGCTCGGCGATGGCGCCGTCCTCGTCCAGGCTGCCCAAGGTCCGGCGCAGCTCGATGCCGCGCACCTCGGCGCGGCGGGCGAAGGGGCCGTGGGTGATCGCCGCCGCCTTGCGGTACTGGTCGAGCGCCGCGTCGGGGGTGTTGCGCAGCTCGGCCAGCCGGCCCCGGAAATAGTCGAGCCGTCCGTCGGCCATGCCCTTGGCGTCGACCGTGATCATCTCCAGCACGATCAGGTTCAGGGCGTTGACGTCGGGCGCGGCGACGGCCGCCTCCGCCAGAATGGTCAGCAGGCGGCTGCGCAGCTCGGCCGGGTAGTCGAGCAGGCGCTTCAGCGCGATGGGCAGCCCCTCGCGCGCCGCCTCCCAGCGGGTGGGGGCGAGGGTGGCGCTGCGCCAGACATGGTGGTCGGGGGAGGCCGCCGGGGGGATCGTGACGAACAGGCTGTCCTCCGGCGTGCCGGCGCGGTCGAGCGCGCGGAAGGCGTCGCCCAGGATCCGGAGGCTGTATCGCTGGTCGGGCGCCGGGGATTGGCTGGCCGCCGCCTCCAGCGTGGCGCGTCCCTCCTCCTCCAGCGCGCGGGCCAGGGCGAAGCGGGCGAGCGCGATGAAAGCGTCCACGCGCGCCCGACCCTGCGCGCCGTTCAGCGCCTGCTGCAAACGGTCGCGGGTCTGGACGAAATCCTCGCCCGCCCAGGCGGCCACGTCCATCGGGCCGATGGGGGGCGGGCCTTGCGGCACCGGTTGCGCCACGGGCTGGTTTGCCTGCGGGTGGGGCGTTCCGGCCGGCTTGGCGGCGGGCATGGTTTCGAGCTGCCGCAAGGTCTGCTCGACGCTGCTGCGAATTTCGGTGTCCAGGCTCGGCGGCGTCGCCTTGACCAGCACGGGGACGGGCGGCAGCGGGACGGGGGCGGGCAGCGGCGCCAGCTTGATCGGCGGCGGGAGCGTCGGAAGGGCCGGGGGGATGGGCTGCGCTTGCGCGGTGCGGACCGGGTTCAGCGCGTCGGCGATCTCGCCGAAGGTGGAAGGGGCGGGGGCCGTGACGGCTTGCGGCGCGTCCCCGGCCGTTGGGGCAGCCGCGGAAACGGGCGTGTCTTCCAACGCCTCCGCCGGTGTTTCGTCGGACGGCAGGAGGCCGGCCGGCACGGGAGGCTTGCGAGCCGGCACGGGAAGGGCGCCGATGTCGACGATCAGCACCCGGCGCTCGCGGAGCGCGGTGACGCGGGCGCCGCAGGCGATGTCGGCGGTCAGGGAGCGGCCGTCCTCGGTGACCTGGAAGCCGGACAGCCGCGTCGACCAGATGCCGTTCAGCGTGGCGACCGGCCAGTTCGCCCGCTTGGGCAGGGTGACGCGCAGGGCGCAGGCCTCGGCGACGGCCTCGGCCTCCACGCCTTCGGGCAGGCTCAACGCCAGACGCGAGAATTCGGCGTGGTCGCCCAACTGCCCCTTCACCGTGACGGCGGCCTGGGCTGCGGCGGGCACCGCCAAAATCACGAGAAGCAGCGTCGAGGCGACGGTCGTTCCTGTGTCTGTGCGCCGTTTCATCGCAGTCATCCCGAATTTTATCCAAATGATCGGCAAAGCGGTTTCAGTGCCGCCGGGACATCCGCGAACCGGCCTCAGGTTGAAACCCGGCTTTAAACTGCATCGTCCAGATTAAGGCGGCGTTCAAACCCAGGGGTGTTCCGCGATGGAGAACCAGCTTTACATCGGACTGTCGCGCCAGATGGCGTTGCGGCGGCAGTTGGATGTGGTGGCGAACAACATCGCCAACATGAACACCGCCGGTTTCCGGGGCGAGCGCACCCTGTTCGAGACGGCGATGGAGGCCGGCGGACGCAAGCCGACCGACCGCATCGCCTTCACCATCGACCGCTCCACCTACACCGATCTGCGGTCGGGCTCCTTCTCGGCGACCGGCAACCCCTACGACGTGGCGCTGGACGGCGACGGCTTCCTGGCGGTGCAGACGCCCGACGGGGTGCGCTACACCCGCGACGGCCGGATGCGCCGCGACGCCGACGGGCAGCTGGTGACCGCCAACGGCCATCCGGTGCTGGACGACGGACGCCGGCCGATCACCATCAATTCGGACACCAGCACGGTCAGCATCGCCGCCGACGGTCTGGTGTCGGCCGACGGCAACGTGGTCGCGCGGCTGGGCCTGAGCCGCTTCGACAACCCGCAGGCGCTGACCCAGACCGGCGACCTGCTGTTCGAGGCCGGCAACGGCGTGGAGCCGCGCCCGGCGCCGGACACCCGGCTGGTTCAGGGCAAGATCGAGCAATCCAACGTCCAGGGCATCGCCGAGATCGGCCGGATGATGGACCTGACCCGCGATTATCAGGCGGTGACCAGGATGGTGGACGACGGTCAGGACCTGCTGCGCACCGCGATCAACCGCCTCGGCAAATCCCAGTAAGGAGTTTCGACCATGCGCGTGCTCAGCATCGCGTCCACGGGCATGATGGCCCAGCAGTTGAACGTCGAGGTCATCTCGAACAACATCGCCAACATCAACACCACGGCCTACAAGCGCTCGCGCGCCGAGTTCCAGGATTTGATGTACCAGTCGGAGCGGCGCCAGGGCAGCCAGTCCACCGACAGCGGCACCATCGTGCCGACCGGCATCGAGGTGGGGCTGGGCGTGCGGCCGACCTCGGTCAACCGCATCAACACCACCGGCAGCCTGACCTCCACCGGCAACGAGCTGGATCTGGCGATCGAGGGGCGCGGCTATTTCAACGTGACCCAGCCGGGCGGCGACACCGTCTACACCCGCGCCGGCAGCTTCAAGCTGTCGCCGGAGGGCACCATCGTCACGTCGGACGGCTTCCCGGTCGCTCCCGGCATCACCGTGCCGCAGGGCACCCGCGAGGTGGTGATCAACCGCTCGGGCGAGGTGCTGGCCTATGTCGACGGCCAGACCCAGCCGGTCAACCAGGGTCAGCTGGCGATGACGGTCTTCGTCAACGACTCCGGGCTGGAAGCGCTGGGCGACAACCTGTTCCGCGCCACCCCGGCGTCGGGCGAGGCGCAGGACGGGCTGGCGGGGCAGGCCGGTTTCGGCACCATCCGGCAGAAATACCTGGAATCCTCGAACGTCAACGTGGTGCAGGAGATCACCGAGCTGATCTCCGCCCAGCGCGCCTACGAGATGAACGCCAAGGTCGTCGAGGCCGGCGACCAGATGGCCTCCACCATGACCAACATGCGGTGATCGCCATGCTCCGTTCCATTGCGGGCCGGCTGGCGGGGGCGCTGCTGGCGCTGTCCGCGCTTGCGGCGCCGGTCCAGGCCGGTCCTGTGGAGACCCTGCTGGCCGAGGAACTGCTCGGCACGCTGGGGCCGTCGGTGCCGGCCGACGCGCGGGTGTCGCTGACGCTGGGCGCGCCCTTCGACGGCCCGGTCGATCAGATCCGCGCGATCGCCCACGACCCGCGCGGCGGCACCTTCCGCGCCCAGGTCGTCAGCAACGGGCGGACGGTCGAGTTGGCCGGCCGGGCGGAGATCGAGGTGGAGATGCCGGTTCCGGTCCGCCGCATCCGGCCGGGCGAGATCATCGAGGCCGCCGACCTGACGCTGGTGCGGATGCCGCTGGAGCGGGCCGGCGCCGGCTTCGTGCAGTCGGCCGAGGCGCTGGTCGGCCTGTCGCCCCGGCGCCAGATGCCGGCGGGGCGGCTGGTGCTGGTCGGCTCGGTCGGCATGCCCATCGTCGTCCAGCGCAACCGTCCGGTCACGCTGGTCTACGAGGATGGACCGCTGGTGCTGGCCGCGCGCGGGCGGGCGTTGCAGGAGGGCGGGGTCGGCGATCTGGTCCGCGTCATGAACGTCGCCAGCAGCACCGTCGTCACCGGCACCGTCACCGGGGCCGAGACCGTCTCGGTCAACGGACCTTCGGTGAACGGACCCTCGTTCAATGGCCTTTCCAGCACCCAGCAGGCCGCGCGCCGCGACGCGCCGTCCAAGCCCTGACCTTATCCGAGGAGATCCGCCATGCGCGCGGCTGTCGTTTCCCTGATGTTGGCGTCGGTCGCGGTGGGCGGCTGCGCGCGCCTCGCCGACCTGGGCAGCGCCCCGACCCTGTCGGAAATCTCCAACCCCGGCCTCCAGCCGGAGGCCCGCGTGATCTCCATGCCGATGCCTCAGGCGATGCCCGCCGACCAGATCCCGAGTTCGCTGTGGCGCACCGGCTCGCGCAACTTCTTCCGCGACCCGCGCGCCAAGTCGGTTGGCGACCTGCTGACGGTCATCATCGACATCTCCGACCAGGCGCAGATGCGCAACAGCACCCAGCGCGGGCGGGCCAACGCCGAGAAGGCCGGGCTGCCGAGCTTCTTCGGGCTGGAAAGCCGGCTGCCGGCGGTGTTGCCCGACGCGGTCGATCCCTCCAGCCTCGTCGACCTCGACAGCAGCAGCTCGTCGAGCGGCAACGGCACCATCCAGCGCAACGAACGCATCGCCATGCGCGTCGCCGCCGTGGTGACCCAGGTGCTGCCCAACGGCAATTTCGTGATCGCCGGCCGGCAGGAGGTGCGCGTGAACTATGAACTGCGCGAGATGCGCATCGCCGGGGTGCTGCGGCCCGAGGACATCTCCAACGTCAACACCATCGACTACGACAAGATCGCCGAGGCCCGCATCACCTACGGCGGGCGCGGCCAGATCACCGACGTGCAGCAGCCGCGCTACGGACAGCAGGTGCTGGATGTCATCCTGCCCTTCTGACGGCCGCCCCGTTTCCGTCCGCCGTCGGAGTTCCGCATCATGAAAGCCGTCCTGCTGTTCGCCGTGGCCACCGGCCTCGCCTTCGCCGGGGGCTACGGCGCCGGACGCTACGAGACGATGCCGCGTCCGACCGTGCCGGTCGACGCCGCGCCGGCGGCGCTCGCCGGGGAGACGATCGGCAGCGGCCCCTATTACGTGGAGGTCGGCCAACTGGTCGTGCCGATGCTGGCCAAGGGGCGCACCGTCGCCTTCATCCTGACGCAGATCACGCTGGAGGCCGGCAGCAACGACGAGGCCAACATGGTGCGGCGCCGACTGCCCCACGCGCGCAGCGCCATGCTGGAGACGCTGTTCGGTCTGGCCGGATCGGGAAGCTTCGACGGGCCGGCGGTCGATCCGCTGGCGGTGTCCGCCGCCCTGTTGCGCAGCGCCAACGGACAGTACTCCAGCCGGCCGATCCGGACGGTGCTGATCGACCGGCTGCTGCGGCAGGACAACAGCCGGTCGTGAGGACGCGGGCTTGACGCGGCGCGGCGGCGCGTCCGAAGCCGGCTCCGCGGCAAGCCGACGCCGAGTACCCTTGGACATGAAAAAGGCCCAGCTGAAGAGCTGGGCCTTTTTCTATCTCATTGCCGACCTTCGAGAAGGTGGCGTCCCCAAGGGGATTCGAACCCCTGTTACCGCCGTGAGAGGGCGGTGTCCTAGGCCTCTAGACGATGGGGACGTCGTTGGCGTGGGCGGGTTTTTAGCGAAGCCTGAGCGATCCGGCAAGCACTTTCTTACGTGCCCGATGCGATTTTCAGAAAAGCGTCCACCGAGGTCGCCGGCGTGTCGAAAGCCGTCACCAGCCGCACCAATCCGTCATCCCAACGGTAGAAGCCGAAGCCCGCCGCCTCCAGCGCCGCGATGGTGGATTCGGGCAGGCGGACGAACAGCTCGTTCGCCTCGACCGGGTATTCCAGCACGACCCCCGGCAGCTTGCCGAGGCCCGCCGCCAGACGGTCGGCCATGGTGTTGGCGTGGCCGGACAGGCGCAGCCACAGCTCGTCGGCCAGCCACGCGTCCAACTGCGCCGACAGGAAGCGCGTTTTCGACACCAGATGGCCGCCCCGCTTGCGGGCGTAGCCGAAATCCTCGGCCATCGCCGGGTTGAAGAACACCACCGCCTCGGCCGCCAGGCAGCCGCCCTTGGTGCCGCCCAGCGTCAGCACGTCCACCCCGGCCTTCCAGGTCAGCGCGGCCGGCGCGCAGCCCAGCCGCGCCACGGCGTTGGCGAAGCGGGCGCCGTCCATGTGGACCGCCATGCCGCCGGCGTGCGCCACCTCGACCAGCGCCTCCACCTCGTCCGGGCGGTAGACGGTGCCGGCCTCGGTCGCCTGGGTCAGGCTGAGCGCCGAGGGCTGCACCTTGTGGACGACCCCGACGCCGGCCCGCGCCACCGCGCGCGCCACCGTGTCGGGCGTCAGCTTGCCGTGGGCGCCGGGCAGCGGGACCAGCTTGGCGCCGCCGGTGAAGAATTCCGGGGCGCCGCACTCGTCCACCGTGATGTGCGCCTCCTCGTGGCAATAGATGGCGCCGAAGGGCGGGGCCAGCGCCGACAGCGCCAGCGCGTTGGCCGCCGTGCCGGTGGCGACCGGAAACACCGCCACCTGGGTCTCGAAGATCGCCGACAGCCGCTCGGTCACCCGCGCGGTCAGCGCGTCGTTGCCGTAGGGGGCGGCTTGGCCGGTCGAGGCGGTGGCCAGCGCCGTCATCACCTCCGGCGCCGCGCCGGCCACGTTGTCGCTGCGGAAATCATGCATGGTCGCGGGTCCGGTCGAAAAGGGGAGGGGATGAGGGAAGGGAGGGGCGGTAGGATGGAGTCCGATCAGGGCGCCGGCTTGCCGGCCGTGACGGTGGCGGTGATGGCGCCGTTGCGCGGGTCCATCACGTAGAGCCGATCAAGGCCCTGCGGCAGGGTCACCTTGAACAGGACGCGGTTGTTCACCACCACGATCTCGCCGATGCGCGACCCGGCGGGCACGTCCAGCGTGACGTCGGCGGGCTCCTTGCCCGGCGCCGCGCGTTCGGATTCAGCGGCCTGCTGGGCGGCGCGGTTGGGGTCGTTCATGCGCTTGTACAGCTCCACCCCCAAAAAGGTGAAACCGGCGACGATGAGAACGCCCATGATGACGACGAGTGCCTTGAGGATCTGCACGGTTTGGGGTCCACTCCCGGACAAATGAGAACTGACGAACATACGATGAAAGACGGCCGAACGATGCCCGAGTCCACCGAACGCGTCCACCGCGCTCCGCTCGTCCACACGGTGCCCGAGGCGGCGGCCGGCGAGCGGCTGGACAAGGCGCTGGCCGCCGGGCTGCCGGACCTGTCGCGCTCGCGCGTGCAAGCCCTGCTGGAGCAGGGCTGCGTCGCCGAGGGCGGGCGGACGATAACGGACCCGTCCCTGCGGGTCAAACCCGGCCAAACTTTCGACGTTTTCGTGCCCGAAGCTGAAGCGGCGCTGCCCGAAGCCCAGGACATCCCCCTGGACGTGGTGTTCGAAGACGAGGACGTGCTGGTGATCGACAAGCCCGCCGGTCTGGTGGTCCATCCCGCCGCCGGCAATCAAGACGGAACGTTGGTGAACGCGCTGCTCGCCCATTGCGGCGACAGCCTGTCGGGCATCGGCGGGGTCCGGCGGCCCGGGATCGTCCATCGGCTGGACAAGGACACCAGCGGCCTGATGGTGGTCGCCAAGAACGACCGCGCCCATCACGGCCTGACCGAGCAGTTCAGCGACCGCACGCTCAGCCGCACCTACCACGCGCTGGTCTGGGGCCTGCCGACCCCCAAGCAGGGGCGGATCGAGGGCGCCATCGGCCGCAGCGCCGTCGACCGCAAGAAGATGGCCGTGGTCGACCACGGCGGGAAACACGCCGCCACCCGCTACCGCGTGCTGAAGGCCTTCGGCCCGGCGGCGGCGCTGGTCGAATGCGTGCTGGAGACCGGGCGGACCCACCAGATCCGCGTCCACATGGCCCACATCGGGCACCCGCTGGTCGGCGACCCGCTCTATGGACGGGGGCGGGCGTCGCGGGTGGGGGGCAAGCACGCCTCGACGCTGCCGGAACCGGCGCGCGGGCGGATGGTCGAGTTTCCCCGCCAAGCCCTGCACGCGACCGCCCTGACCTTCCGGCACCCAGGCACGGGGGAGACGATGACCTTCCACGCGCCCACGCCGGCCGATCTACATGAACTGATTGTCATCTTAGAATCGGTCTGAATTAATGCGGGGCCTCGGCACTCCTGGTTTAGACTCGAGGGCGATGGCGGGTTCCGACGCCTGCTCCCATGAGGGGCCGGGGACCCGCGCAGAAGAACGGTCCGCCCATTCCCGCGCCAGCAACGCGGGTGGGAACGGGCCGTCGGAAAGGGGTTGAAACCATGGCGACAGTGTCCAGCGTTCCGGCGATCGGGTCCGAGAGCAATCTCTCCCGCTATCTCCAGGAAATCCGCAAATTTCCGATGCTGGAGCCGGAAAAGGAATACATGCTGGCCAAGAGTTGGCAGCAGCACGAGGATTCCGGCGCCGCCCACCAGCTCGTCACCAGCCACCTGCGGCTCGTCGCCAAGATCGCGATGGGCTACCGGGGCTACGGCCTGCCCTTGTCCGAGCTGATCTCCGAGGGCAACGTCGGCATGATGCAGGCGGTCAAGCGCTTCGACCCGGACCGCGGCTTCCGTCTGGCCACCTACGCCATGTGGTGGATCCGCGCGGCCATTCAAGAATACATCCTGCACAGCTGGTCGCTGGTGAAGATGGGCACCACCGCCGCGCAGAAGAAGCTGTTCTTCAACCTGCGCCGCCTGAAGGGCCAGATGCAGGCGATCGAGGAGGGCGACATGTCGCCCGAGCAGGTCAACGCCATCGCCACCAAGCTGTCGGTGCCCGAGCAGGACGTGGTCAACATGAACCGGCGCCTCGCCAGCCCCGACCATTCGCTGAACGCGCCGCTGCGCGTCGACGGCGAGGGCGAGTGGCAGGACTGGCTGGTGGACGAATCGGCCAACCAGGAGATCACGCTGGGCGACCAGCAGGAGCTGGGCAAGCGGCGCAAGCTGCTGGGTGGCGCCATGGAGACCCTGAACGAGCGCGAGCGCGACATCCTAGTGGAGCGCCGCCTGCGCGAGGTGCCGATGACGCTGGAGGATCTGTCGCAGAAATACGGCATCAGCCGCGAGCGCGTCCGCCAGATCGAGGTCCGCGCCTTCGAGAAGCTGCAGAAGGCGATCAAGAACGCGGCGGTGGAGCAGAATCTGGCGCTGTGACGCCGGCGAAGAACGGAAACGGAGACGGAGCATGAGCGAGAGCGGTTGGGTGGAACTGCGGGCCGGGGACGGCCATGGCCTGCGCGCCTACAAGGCGGTCGCCAAGGGCGGGGAGGTCGGGCGGCTGGTCGTGGCGCCGGAAATCTTCGGCATCAACCGCCACATCCGCAGCGTCTGCGACGGCTTCGCAGCCGACGGCTTCACGGTGATCGCCCCCGACCTGTTCGATCGGGCGGAGCGCGCGGTGGAGCTGCCCTACGACGAGACGGGCGTCCAGCGCGGCATCGCCATCAAGGGACGGATTTCCGACGAGCAGGCGCTGGCCGACATCGCGGCGGCGCTGGAGCATCTCGGCGGGGACGCGGCGATGGTCGGCTATTGCTGGGGCGGCAGCCTCGCCTGGATGGCGGCGTCACGGCTGCCGTTGCGCGCGGCCGTCGGCTATTACGGCGGCGCCATCGCCCAGCACCTCGACGAGGCGCCGCGCGCGCCGACCCTTCTGCATTTCGGGGAGCAGGACCACGCCATTCCGCTGACGGTCGCCGAGGGCGTGCGGGCGCGGAACCCGGCGGTTCCGGTCCACGTCTACCCCGCCGGGCACGGCTTCAACTGCGACGAGCGGGGGAGCTACCATCCGCAAAGCGCGGCGCTGGCGCGGCTTCGGACCCTGGGGCTGCTGCGGGCCGTGTTCTAGGCTCTTTCCGGGCGTTGGGCAGACGGAGCGGCCAGCGGCGGAAGGCGAGCAGCCCGACGCAGAGCGCGGCGTAGACCAGCGGGGTCGTCTGCCACCCCTTCACCAGCATGATGAAGTGCAGGCAGCCGGCCAGCCCGGCGACGAACACCCCCTTGTGCAGCGCGCGCCAGCGTTTGCCGCCCAGCCGCTTGACCATCCCGTTGGTGGAGGTCAGCGCCAGCGCCGTCAGGATCAGGATGGCGCCCATGCCGACGGTGATGTAAGGCCGCTTGACGATGTCCTTCCAGATCGCCGGCCAGTCGAAATACTGGTCGAGGCCGATGTAGGTGGACAGGTGGACCGCTGCGTAGAAGAAGGCGAACAGCCCGATCATCCGGCGTAACCGGGCCAACGCCGCCACCCCGGTCAGCATGCGCAGCGGCGTCACAGCCAGCGCGACCAGCAGGAATCGCAGGGCCCACAGCCCGCTCTGCTTGACGCTCTCCAGCACCGGCTCGGCCCCCAGCTCGCCGCTGTAGGCGAGCCAGAGGGTCCAGAACAGCGGAACCAGCGCGACGGCGAAGACGACCGGCTTGGCCGCGCGCGCGGTCAGGACGGCGTTGGCGATCTGGCGGAGATCGGTTGCCATTTTTAGAAATTCGCCCGCAGGTCCATGCCGGTGTAGAGCGATGCGACCTCCTCGCCGTAGCCGTTAAAGGGCAGGGTCTTGCGGCGCGAGAAATCGCCGACCCGGCGTTCCGTCGCCTGGCTCCAGCGTGGGTGGTCGACCTCGGGGTTGACGTTGGAGTAGAAGCCGTACTCGCGCGGCTGCGAGCTGTTCCAGGCGGTCGGCGGCTGGTCCTTGACCAGGGTGATCTTGACCACCGACTTGATCGATTTGAAGCCGTATTTCCACGGCACCACCAGCCGGATCGGGGCGCCGTTCTGGTTGGGCATGGTCTCGCCGTACATGCCGACGGCCATCAGGGTAAGCGGGTTCATCGCCTCGTCCAGCCGCAACCCCTCCACATAGGGCCAGTTCAGCACCCAGGACTTCTGACCGTACATGCGCTCCGGATCCAGCAGGGTCTGGAAGGCGACGTATTTGGCGTTGCCGGTGGGCTCGACCCGCTTCAGCAGCTCGGCCAGCGGGAAGCCGATCCAGGGGATCACCATGGACCAGCCCTCGACGCAGCGCAGGCGGTAGACGCGCTCCTCCATCGGGAATTTCAGCAGGTCGTCGATGCCGATGGTGATCGGCTTGGCGACCTCGCCGCCGATGGCGATCTCCCACGGGCGGGTGCGCAGCGCCTTGGCGCCGTCGGCCGGGTCGCTCTTGCCGGTGCCGAACTCGTAGTAGTTGTTGTAGGTGGTCGCCGACTTCATCGGCGTGACCGCGTCCAGCTTGGCGTCGGCGGGCTTGACCGTGGTGGCCGCCTCGAAGGCCGCCGCCTGGGCCAGACCTAGCCAGCCGGTCAGGCTGCCGGCCGTGAAGGCCGCCGCGCCGCCGGCCAGAAGGGTGCGGCGGGAAAGGACCAGCTCCCGTGGCGTCACCTCGTCTTCGCGGGCCAGCGAGGCGGCGGGGAATTTGAACAGCATCGACCCTCTCCCAATCCAAACATCCGTCGTCACACCCATAACCATAGGGCGGGGGGTGCCCGGCGGCAAATCACGGGGCCTACACGTTTGCGTGAGCGGGTCGGCCGCCGTGAATCGATGGCGGCCGTGATTGTCACGGCCTTCCCACAAAAAGCAGAAATCCGCTCTCTACAAAAGTCATATGCAAACACCCTATGACTGACGTCAGGGTGCGTACCAAAGGCTAAATTGACCGGAATCGCCTTTACTTCATCGTGTGGGGCTGTAGGACTGCGGGCTAACTCGTTCGGCCGGGACACAACTCGCGCAGCGTCCATGCCGTATTTATAAAAATCGTAATAAGTGCGCGCGTTGCTTGGCGGGGGCCGGCGGCGGGTGTGTGAAACAAAGGGGCGACGGTCGGGCAGGCCGCGCAGGAGATGGGGAACGGCATGACGGCGACGATGGCGACCACCGAGGCACTGGATCCGAAGGCTCTGCTTCTGGTCTTGCGGCAGTTCCGCAAGGGCGACTTCTCGGTCCGGCTGCCGATGGACCTGACCGGCATCGACGGCGAGATCGCCGCCGCCTTCAACGACGTCGTCGAACTGAACGAGAACCTGACCAAGGAGGTCAGCCGACTCAGCGTCGCCATCGGCAAGGAAGGCAAGATCAGCCAGCGCGCCAAGCTGTCCAGCGCGTCGGGCGGCTGGGTCACCTGCGTCGACAGCATCAACACGCTCGTTGGCGACATGATCCAGCCGACCACCGAGATCGCGCGGGTCATCGGCGCCGTCGCCAAGGGCGACCTGTCCAAGACCATGGCGCTGGAGATCGAGGGCCGGCCCCTCCAGGGCGAGTTCCTGCGCACCGCGCGGAACGTCAACACCATGGTGGAGCAGCTGGTCTCCGTCACCTCGGAGCTGACGCGCGTGGCGCGCGAGGTCGGCATCGAGGGCAAGCTGGGCGGTCAGGCCCATGTGAAGGGCGTCGGCGGCACCTGGAAGGATCTGACCGACAACGTGAACATGATGGCGGCGAACCTGACCGGTCAGGTGCGCAACATCGCCGAGGTGACGACGGCGGTCGCGAAGGGCGACCTGTCCAAGAAGATCACGGTGGACGTGAAGGGCGAGATCCTGGAGCTGAAATCCACGATCAACACAATGGTGGACCAGCTGAACAGCTTCGCCTCGGAAGTGACGCGCGTGGCGCGCGAGGTGGGTTCGGAAGGCAAGCTGGGCGGCCAGGCCCGCGTGGAGGGCGTCGGCGGCACCTGGAAGGATCTGACCGACAACGTGAACATGATGGCGGCGAACCTGACCGGTCAGGTCCGCAACATCGCCGATGTGACGACGGCGGTCGCGAAGGGCGATCTGTCGAAGAAGATTACGGTGGACGTGAAGGGCGAGATCCTGGAGCTGAAATCCACGATCAACACGATGGTGGACCAGCTGAACAGCTTCGCCTCGGAGGTGACGCGCGTGGCGCGCGAGGTGGGTTCGGAAGGCAAGCTGGGCGGTCAGGCGCGCGTGGAGGGCGTCGGCGGCACCTGGAAGGATTTGACCGACAGCGTGAACATGATGGCGGCGAACCTGACCGGTCAGGTCCGCAACATCGCCGACGTGACGACCGCCGTCGCCAACGGCGATTTGTCCAAGAAGATCACGGTGGACGTGAAGGGCGAAATCCTGGAGCTGAAATCCACGATCAACACGATGGTGGACCAGCTGAACAGCTTCGCCTCGGAAGTGACGCGCGTGGCGCGCGAGGTGGGTTCGGAGGGCAAGCTGGGCGGTCAGGCCCGCGTGGAGGGCGTCGGCGGCACTTGGAAGGATCTGACCGACAGCGTGAACCTGATGGCGGCCAACCTGACCGGTCAGGTCCGCAACATCGCCGACGTGACGACCGCCGTCGCCAACGGCGACTTGTCCAAGAAGATCACCGTCCCCGTGAAGGGCGAGATTCTGGAGCTGAAGAACACCATCAACACGATGGTGGACCAGCTCAACAGCTTCGCCTCGGAGGTGACGCGCGTGGCGCGCGAAGTGGGTTCGGAAGGCAAGCTGGGCGGTCAGGCGCAGGTCAAGGGCGTCGGCGGCACCTGGAAGGATCTGACGGACAGCGTGAACGCGATGGCGACCAACCTGACCGGTCAGGTGCGCAACATCGCCGAGGTGACGACGGCGGTCGCCAATGGCGATCTGTCGAAGAAGATCACGGTGGACGTGAAGGGCGAGATCCTCGAACTCAAATCCACGATCAACACGATGGTGGACCAGCTGAACAGCTTCGCCTCGGAAGTGACGCGCGTGGCACGCGAGGTGGGCTCGGAGGGTAAGCTGGGCGGTCAGGCGCAGGTGAAGGGCGTCGGCGGCACGTGGAAGGATCTGACCGACAACGTGAACGCGATGGCGACCAACCTGACTGGTCAGGTGCGCAACATCGCCGAGGTGACGACGGCGGTCGCCAACGGCGATCTGTCCAAGAAGATCACGGTGGACGTGAAGGGCGAGATCCTCGAACTCAAATCCACGATCAACACCATGGTGGACCAGCTCAACAGTTTCGCCTCGGAAGTCGCCCGCGTGGCGCGCGAGGTGGGCATCGAGGGCAAGCTGGGCGGTCAGGCGCAGGTCAAGGGCGTGGCCGGCACCTGGAAGGATCTGACCGACAACGTGAACATGATGGCGGCCAACCTGACCGGTCAGGTGCGAAACATCGCAGAAGTCACGACGGCGGTCGCGAAGGGCGATTTGTCCAAGAAGATCACGGTGGACGTGCGTGGTGAAATCCTGGAGCTGAAGAACACCATCAACACGATGGTGGACCAGCTGAACAGCTTCGCCTCGGAGGTGACGCGCGTGGCGCGCGAGGTGGGCTCCGAGGGCAAGCTGGGCGGTCAGGCGAAGGTGGAGGGTGTCGGCGGCACCTGGAAGGATCTGACCGACAACGTGAACATGATGGCGGCGAACCTGACCAACCAGGTGCGCGGCATCGCCAGCGTCGTGACGGCGGTCGCCGACGGTGACCTCAAGCGCAAGCTGGCGGTGGACGCCAAGGGCGAGATCGCCGCGCTGGCCAACACCATCAACGGCATGATCGAGACGCTGGCGACCTTCGCCGATCAGGTGACCAACGTGGCCCGCGAGGTCGGCATCGAGGGCAAGCTGGGCGGTCAGGCCCGCGTGCCCGGCGCCGCCGGCCTGTGGAAGGATCTGACGGAGAACGTCAACCAGCTCGCCGCCAACCTGACCACCCAGGTCCGCGCCATCGCCGAGGTGGCGACCGCCGTGACCAAGGGCGACCTGACCCGTTCCATCACCGTCGAGGCGATGGGCGAGGTGGCCGCCCTGAAGGACAACATCAACGAGATGATCCGCAATCTTCGCGACACCACGCTGAAGAACGCGGAGCAGGATTGGCTGAAGACCAACCTCGCGAAGTTCACCCGTATGCTCCAGGGCGAGCGCGATCTGGTCACCGTCTCTAACATGATCCTGTCGGAGATCGCCCCGCTGGTGAACGCGCAGCACGGTGTCTTCTACGTCGCCTCGCGCGACAAGGACGAGGCGCTGCTGGAGATGGTCGCCAGCTACGCGCTGAAGGAGCGCAAGAACCTGTCCAACCGCTTCGGGTTGAAGGAGGGGCTGGTCGGGCAGTGCGCCTACGAGAAGAAGCGCATTCTGCTGACCAACGTGCCGCGCGACTACGTGTCGATCAGCTCGGGCCTTGGCGAGGCGCCGCCGCTCAACATCATCGTGCTGCCCGTGCTGTTCGAGGACGAGGTCAAGGCGGTGATCGAACTGGCCTCCTTCGGCCGGTTCAGCGAGACCCACCAGTCCTTCCTGGAGCAGCTGACCGAGAGCATCGGCATCGTGCTCAACACCATCGCCGCCAACATGCGCACCGAAGGGCTGCTCAAGCAGTCGCAGCGCCTGACGACCGAGCTGCAAAGCCAGCAGGAGGAGCTGAAGACCACCAACGAGCGGCTGGAACAACAGGCCGCCTCGCTGCGCAAGTCCGAGGAGCTGCTCAAGGCCCAGCAGGAGAAGCTGAAGACCACCAACGAGGCGCTGGAGGAAAAGGCCGGCGAGCTGGAGCAGCAGAACGTCGAGGTCGAGCGCAAGAACCGCGAGGTCGTGCTGGCCAAGGCGGCGCTGGAGGAGAAGGCCGAACAGCTCTCCCTGACCTCCAAGTACAAGTCGCAGTTCCTCGCCAACATGAGCCACGAGCTGCGCACCCCGCTGAACAGCCTGCTGATCCTGTCGAAGCTGCTGGCCGACAACCCCGACACCAACCTGTCGGACCGTCAGGTGGAGTTCGCCCACACCATCCACGCCGCCGGCACCGACCTTCTGGGCCTGATCAACGACATCCTCGACCTGTCGAAGATCGAATCCGGCACCGTCACGCTGGAGATCGGCGAGGTCGTGCTGGGCGACCTGCGCGGCCATGTCGAGCGCACCTTCTCCCAGGTCGCGCAGGAAAAATCGCTGTCCTTCGCCATCGAGATGGACGAGCGGCTGCCCGTCGCGATCCAGACCGACGAGAAGCGGCTGGAACAGGTGCTCAACAACCTGCTGTCCAACGCCTTCAAGTTCACCGAGACCGGCGGCATCACCTTCCGGGTCGCCGCCGTGACGGAGGGGTGGAGCGCCGGCCATCCGGTGCTGAACGCGGCCTCCTCCGTGCTGGCCTTCACCGTGCTGGACACCGGCATCGGCATCCCCGACGACAAGCAGCGCATCATCTTCGAGGCGTTCCAGCAGGCCGACGGCACCACCAGCCGCAAATACGGCGGCACCGGCCTCGGGCTGTCGATCAGCCGTGAGATCGCCCGGCTGCTGGGCGGCGAGATCCGCGTCACCAGCATCGTCGGCAAGGGCAGCGCCTTCACCCTCTACGTGCCGCTGACCTTCGACCTCGCCAGCGACACGGCGGGCCAACCCACCGGGCCGCTCAAGCGCACCGATCTCGCCACCCGGCCCATCGTGGCGGCCGGGTCGGAGGAGGGGCTGGCGCTGCTGCTGCCCACCCCGGCCTCCGACGACCGCGAGCGCATCCGCCCCGGCGATCCGGTGGTGATGATCGTCGAGGACGACGCGAAGTTCGCCTCCATCCTGATCGATCTGGCGCGCGAGAAGGGCTTCCGCACCGTGGTGTCGTCGGGCGGCGGCTCGGCCCTGCCGTTCGCCCGCAAATACCGGCCGGACGCCATCCTGCTCGACATCGGGCTGCCGGACATGGACGGCTGGGCGGTGCTCGACCTGCTCAAGCGCGATCCCCAGACCCGCCACATCCCGGTCCACGTCATCTCCGCCAAGGACGAGCGGCGGCGCGGCCTGTCGATGGGCGCCTTCGACTATTCGGAAAAGCCGGTGGAGCGCGAGGCCATCTTCAACGCGCTGGCCCGCGTCCAGAACTTCAAGGAGGCGCCGCACCGCAAGCTTCTGATCGTCGAGAAGGAGGCCCAGCAGCCCGGCGGCATCGCCGCCCTGATCGGCAACGGCGACGTGGAATCGCGCACCGTCACCTCGGTGGAGGCCGCGATGGCGGCGCTGAACGTCGACCGCTTCGACTGCATGGTGCTGGATCTGTCGACCCCGCAGCCCGCCGATTTCGAACTGGTCGAATGGCTGCGCACCCGCGAGGCGCTGGCCTGGATGCCGGTGGTGGTCTACGCCTCCACCGACATCGCGCCGGAGGACGAGGCGCGGCTGCGCCGTCTGGCGGAAACCGTCGTGCTGAAGAGCACCCGGTCGCCCGCCGGGCTGATCGACGAGACCGCGCTGTTCCTGCACCGCGCCGTCGACCGCCTGCCGGACGAGAAGCGCCGCACCATCCTCGATCTGCGCCAGCACGACCCGGCGCTGGCTGGCAAGCGGGTGCTGGTGATCGACGACGACATCCGCAACATCTTCTCGCTCGCCAGCGTCATGGAGGCCCACGCCATCCAGGTGCTGCACGCCGAGAGCGGGCGCGAGGGCATCGAGATCCTGAAACGGAACCCCGACATCGACGTCGCGCTGGTCGATATCATGATGCCGGAGATGGACGGCTACCAGACCATGCGGGAAATCCGCGGCATCGACGCGTTGCGCCACCTGCCGATGATCGCCGTTACCGCCAAGGCGATGAAGGGCGACCGCGAGAAATGCATCGAGGCCGGCGCCACCGACTACATCGCCAAGCCGGTGGACATCGACCACCTGCTGTCGCTGCTGCGGATCTGGACCGCGAAGGGCACACGGACGGTGCTGCGGGGGCTCCCGGCATGACGCGGAGAAAGCTGCACGTTGCGCGGGTTCCGGCCACGCGGGGCGGCGCGTGGGGCGGTTCGCGGCGCGGGAAGGGAGGGGTGTCGCCCTTCACCTTTCCCCGCCAGGGTCTGGCGTCCCTGGAGCCGGCGCCGCCCGTCGTCGCGCGCGGCGCGAGCGCCGGGGGGGAGGGCCGGGTGATGACGGACGCCCCGCAGCCGGACGCCCGCAAGACCGACGTCGCCATCCTGATCGTGGACGACGATTCCCGGAACCTGTTCGCCGTGCGCGAGACGCTGGAGGACCTGGGCGCCCAGCTCGTGCTCGCCAAATCGGGCGAGGAGGCGCTGAAGCACCTGCTGCGCCAGGACTTCGCGCTGATCCTGCTGGATGTCCACATGCCCGGCATGGACGGCTACGAGACGGCCGAGATGATCCGCAAGCGCGAGAAGTCGCGCCACATCCCGATCATCTTCCTGACCGCCATCAACAAGGACGAGGTCCACATCTTTCGCGGCTACGCGACGGGCGCCGTGGACTACATGTTCAAGCCGGTCGATCCGCACGTCCTGAAGTCCAAGGTCTCGGTCTTCGTCGACCTCTACCGCAAGACCGAGGAGATCCGCCGCGAATCCGAGGCCCGGCAACGCCTGCTCGACGAGAACGAGCGGGTCCGCCGCGAGAAGCTGCACGCCGAGCAGGCGCTCCGCCGGTCGGAGGAGCGGCAGGCCCTGGTGCTGCGCCAGCTTCCCATCGTGCTCTACACCGCCGACCTGACGCCGGGTCTGCCCTTCCGCTACGTCTCCGACAATGTGGAGGCGGTGCTGGGCCATCCGGCCGGTTGCTTCATCGGAAACTCCGCCTTCTGGGAGGAACGGCTGCACCCCGACGACCGGTCGCGCGTGCTGGCGCAACTGGCGGGAATCCGGGACGCCGGGCTGTCCACTCTGGAATACCGCTGGATCTGCCCGGACGGGACGGAACGCCATCTGCTCGACCAGACCGTGGTGGTGCGCGACGAGACCGGGGCGCCGTGCGAGCTGTCCGGCACCATCCTCGACGTGACCGAGACGCGGCAGGCCCAGCAGCAGCTCGCCCATTCCCAGAAGATGGAGATGGTCGGCCAATTGACCGGCGGCATCGCTCACGACTTCAACAACATGCTGATGGTGGTGATCGGCAGCCTGGAGCGGCTGGCCCCGGCGCTGGCCGACGACGCCAAGACCGCGCGCCGCGCCGAGATGGCGTTGCAGGCGGCGCTGCGCTGCTCCGACATGACGCGCCGGCTGCTGACCTTCGCGCGGCGCCAGCAGCTCCACCCCGAGCCGGTCGATCTCGACGCGCTGGCCGGCGGCATGGCCGAGTTGATGGAGCGCACGCTGGGCCGCGACATCGAGATCGTCATCGAGGCCCCGGCCGAGCCGCTGTGGACCGCCACGGTGGACCGCTCCCAGGCGGAATCGGCGTTGCTCAACCTCGTCATCAACGCGCGCGACGCCATGCCGGACGGCGGGCATCTGCGCATCCACACCGCCAACACCCGCTTTTCCGAGGCCACCACCGCCCATGGCATGAGCATCCCCGCCGGGGATTACGTCCTGCTGGCGGTGTCGGACAGCGGTTGCGGCATGCCCCCGGAGGTGCTGGAGCGCGCCTTCGAACCCTTCTTCACGACCAAGGAGACCGGCAAGGGCACCGGCCTCGGCCTCAGCATGATCCATGGTTTCGTGAAGCAGTCGGGCGGGCTGATCGGCATCGACAGCACGCCCGGCGCCGGCACCACCTTCCGCCTTTACCTGCCGCGCGCGGTCGAGACCGGGCGGGCGGTCGGCGATTCCGACGCCGACGCGCCGGAGCAGGCCGCCGGCCGGGGCGAGACCGTGCTGGTGGTGGACGACGATTCCGACGTGCGCGCGGTGGCGGTGCAGGCGGTGACGGCCTTCGGCTACCGCGTGCTGGAGGCCGACGGCGGCGCCTCGGCGCTGGCCGTTCTGGACGGCGGGGCGGTCGACCTGCTGTTCACCGACATCGTGATGCCCGGCGGCATGAACGGCCGCGAGCTGGCGCGCGAGGGCTTGCGCCGCCACCCCGGCCTGCGCGTGCTGTTCGCGTCCGGCTACGCCAACGGGTCCACCGTCGAGCCGGACGCCGATCTCGGCACCGCCGAGACGCTGGCAAAGCCCTACCGCGACGCCGACCTCGCCCGCGCCCTGCGCCGGGTCCTCGACCTGTCCGTCATCCCCCCACCGGAGGACGGTGGCGAGAACGCCCGTCCTTCCCGTTCCGGAGAACCCGACTGAACGCGCATGGACGCTGATTCAAAGCCCCTCTCCCCGCGTGGAGAGAAGGGCCACGTCAGCGCCCATGGTTGAACGCGGGAGTAATGGAAAGAGTGTGGAAATGACGGGCCGCCAGGTTTTTTCGAGGGATGGGGACGCGCCCCACCAGGGTGCCGGCAAGCAAACAGTCAGGTTCTGTGTACATGGTGTTGTCCGACGATGCGCTGTCGCTTCTTCGCACTTCGATCCGCTCGGTCTGGGCGTTGGAACTCCTGATGCTGCTGCGCCGGGAGCCCGGACGGTCCTGGAGCCGCGACGCCCTGATCCGCGAGCTGCGCGGCAGCGAGACCGTCGTGCAGGAGGCGCTGGACGGCTTCCTCGCCGCTGCCCTGGTCGCGGCGGAGCCGGACGGTTCCTACCGCTACCGCCCGGCGCTGGCGGTGCTCGACCAGTGGGTAGGGGAGATCGAGCAGGCCTACGCCCAGCGCCCCTCGGCCATCGTCCGGGAGATCCTCGGGGCGCCCGGCAACAAGGTGCAGATCTTCGCGGATTCCTTCCGCTTCCGGAAAAACGACTGATGGGACGGCGTCTGCGATGGATTTCGTGAAGTCGGCCGTCTACCTGCTGTGCTTCGCCGCGAGCCTGCTGTGCATGGTGCTGCTGGCGCGCAGCTGGTGGCGCTCGCGCTCGCGCCTGTTGCTGTGGAGCACGCTGTGCTTCGTGGGCTTGGCGATCAACAACCTGCTGCTGTTCGTCGACGTGGTCGTCCTGCCGACGCAGGTCGACCTGCTGCCGTTCCGCCAGCTCACGGCGCTCGCCGCGATCGGGGTGCTGTTGTACGGCTTCATCTGGGATGCCGACTGATGTCAGGAACGGGCTACGGCTTCATCACCGGGGCGCTCGCGGCGCTGTACGTCATCGCCGGGGTGTTCTTCCTGCGCTTCTGGCGGCGGACGCGCGACGCGCTGTTCGTCCATTTCGCGCTGGCCTTCGGACTGCTCGCCCTCAACCAGGCGCTGGTCGCGCTGGGCGGCTTCCAGCGCGAGGAGCAGGGCTGGATCTACCTGATCCGCCTGCTCGCCTTCGTGC
The DNA here is from genome assembly GCF_003989665.1 of Azospirillum doebereinerae. Lineage (GTDB taxonomy): Bacteria > Pseudomonadota > Alphaproteobacteria > Azospirillales > Azospirillaceae > Azospirillum > Azospirillum doebereinerae. Next base: position 105,917 of record NZ_RZIJ01000020.1, read on the forward strand.
TGATCATCGTCGCCATAATCCGCAAGAACCTGGAGGGCCGGCGGCCGGGTTAGCGAGGGCGCCAACTCAGCGCAGGCCGGCTCAGCGCAGGGACGACAGCCGGTCGATCCGCCGCAGGGCCGGGAAGCGCCACGCCCAGGCCGCCGCCAGCCCGACCGCCCCGACGCCGCCCAGCACCACCGCCGGGACGACGCCGAGCGCGGCGGCCAGCGCCCCGGATTCGAACTCGCCCAGCTGGTTCGAGGCGCCGATGAACAGCGAGGCCACGGCGCCGACCCGCCCGCGCATGTCGTCCGGGGTGGAGAGCTGCACCAGGGTCTGGCGGACGAAGACGCTGATCTGATCGGTGGCCCCCACCGCGAAGAGGGCGGCGAAGGACAGAACCGGGTCGGCCGACAGCCCGAAGGCGATGGTGGCCGCGCCGAACCCGGCGACCGCGATCAGCATCCAGCGCCCGGCGTGGCGCCGCACCCCCCAGCGGGTGATGCAGACCGCCGTGATCAGCGCCCCCAGCGCCGGGGCGCTGCGCAGCAGCCCCAGCCCCCAGGGGCCGACGTGCAGCACGTCGCGGGCGTAGATCGGCAGCAGCGCCGTCGCCCCACCCAACAGCACCGCGAAGAGGTCGAGCGAGATGGCGCCCAGGATTTCCGGCCGGCTGCGGATGAAGGCGGCGCCGGCCAGCATGTTGGTCAGGCTCATCGCCCGCTTGGTCATCGTCACCGGGCGCGGCCGCATGGCGAGGATCAGCGTCACCGAAAGCAGCATCATCACCGTGCTGGCCCCGTAGACCGCCGCCGGCCCGGCGATGTAGAGCAGCCCGCCCAGCGCCGGGCCGGAGATCAGCGCCACCTGCACGCCCGACGAATGCCAGGCGACGGCGTTGGGCAGATCCTCGACCGGCACCGTCGCCGACAGGATCGCTTGGTTGGCCGGTCCCTCGAAGGATTTGGCGGCGCCGATCAGCGCGACGATGCAGAAGATCGCCAGTGGCGCGAGCGCTCCGGCCAGTGTCATCGTCAGCAGGGCGGCGATGGCGACCAGTTCCACCGACAGGGCGCCCAGCAGCACGCCCTTGCGGTCGTGGCTGTCCACCACATGGCCGGCGACTAGCGCCAGGGCCAAAGTGGGCAGGAACTGGAACAGCCCGACCAGCCCGAGGTCGAGCGGGTTTCCAGTCAGGTCGTAGACCTGCCAGCCCACCGCCACGACCTGCATCTGGAGCGCCAGCATGGAGCAAACCCGCGCGAACCAGAACAGGGCGAAGGCCCGGTGCCGGAAGGCCGAGCGGAAAACGTCGCCGGAGGAAGGCGCCACGGTCATCGAACAGGCTCCAAGAAAACAGGCTCCACGAGAGTCGCCAACCCCAGCCCGCCGCCGATGCCCAGCGTCGCAAGCCCGCGCCGGGGTGGCGTGCCGTCGTTTGCAAAGAGGATGTCGGAAAACAACCGCGTCATCAGGATCGCCCCCGAAGCGCCGTAGGGGTGGCCGAGCGCCAGCGCGCCGCCGCTGGGGCAGACCCGCGCCTCGTCGATCCCCAGCGCGTCGAGGCTGGCGAGCACTTGGCTCGCGAAGGCCTCGTTGAACTCCACGAAGTCGATGTCCGCGACGCCGAGGCCGGGGTGGCGGGCCAGCAGCTTGCGCACCGCCGGGATCGGGCCGGTGCCGAGCAGCTTGGGATCGACCCCGGCGGCTTGGCTGTCCACCACCGCCAGCCCTCGGGTCAAGCCGAGCGCGCGGAATTTCCGCTCCGAGACGACGGCGACCACCGCCGCCCCGTCGTTGACCGGGCAGGCGTTGCCGGCGGTGACCGTGCCGCTCTCGCGAAAGACGGGGCGCAGGCGCGCGAGCCTGTCCAGGCTGGTGTCGGCGCGCGGGCATTCGTCCTTGTCGACGACGGTCCCGTCGGGCAGGGCGAGCGGCACGATCTCGCGGGTGAAGCGGCCAGAGGCTTGCGCCGCGACCGCCTTGCGGTGGCTCTCCAGCGCGTAGCGGTCCTGTCGGTCGCGCGCGATGCCGAAGGCGGCGGCGACGTTCTCCGCCGCCTCGCCCATGGAGGGATTGCCGACGGTGTCCGGCGCGAAGCGGGCGCGGTCGTAGAAGGCGGGGGTGCGGTACAGGCTGGACGGCTTGGCGACGCGCCAGGGGGCGGTGCTGGTGCTCTCCACCCCGCCCGCGAGGAAGACCTCGCCGGCCCCGGCCTGGACCAGCCGGGCGGCGAGGTTGATCGCCTCCAGCCCGGAGCCGCATTGCCGGTCCACGGTGACGCCCGGCACGCCGACCGGCAGCCCGGCGGCCAGCGCCGACAGCCGCGCGACGTTGCCTCCCGGCCCGACCGCGTTGCCGAGCAGCACGTCGTCCACCTCGGCCGGGTCGATCCCGGCATCGGCCAGCACGGCGCGGATGACCGGCGCCGCGAGCGCCTCGACGGGCAGGTCGCGCAGGGCGCCGCCGATCCGTCCCACCGGCGTCCGCCGCGCCGCGACGATGATCGCGCGCGTGGTCATGCGCGGTTCCTTCCTCTCCTGGGGGGAAGAGGACCGCTCACGCCAGTTCCTCCAATCCGCCGGCCCGCGCGCGGTCGCGCAGATCGGCGCGGGCGATCTTGCCGCTTCCGGTCAGGGGCATGGCGTCCGCCGTGAAGATCCGACGGGGCGCCTTGTAGCCCTCCAGCCGCCCGTGGCACCACTCCCGCAGCTCCGCCGCCGAGGCGCGTTTCCCGCCCCGCCACCAGACCACCGCCGACACCGCGTCGCCCCAATAGGGATCGGGCAGGCCGAAGACTACCGCCTCGGCCACCGCCGGGCAGGCGCGCAGGGTCGCCTCGACCTCCGCCGGGTAGACGTTCAGCCCGCCGGAGATCAGCATGTCGCCGGCGCGCCCGACCAGCCGCAGCCACCCTTCCGCGTCGATCCAGCCGTAATCCCCGACCGTGCCCCAGCCGTCCCGCTCGCGGTAGCCGGCGCCGTCCGTGGCCTCGACATAGCCGCCGCTCAACATGCGGCTGCGCACCCAGACGGTTCCGGGCGATCCCGCCGCGGCCGGTCGGCCTTCGTCGTCGCGCAGTTCCAGCTCCACCCCATGGAAGGGCCGCCCGACGCTGTCGGCGGGGGCGCCCTCGCGCGAGGCGCGCAGACTGACGAAGCTCAGTTCCGACGCTCCGTAATATTCCAGCACCGCCGCCTCCGGACACAGCGCGGTCAGTCGCTCATGCACGGCCGGCGCCAGCTTCGCGCCCGAGCAGACGACACGGCGCAAGCCCGGGAAGCGCAAGGCGTGCCGTTCCGCCGCGTCGAGGATGCCGACCAGCATGGTGGGCACGACGACCAACGTCGTTACCCCCGCCCCGGCCAGCCGCCGCGCGGCGTCGGCGGCGTCGAACTTCGGCTGGACATGGACCGTGGCCCCGGCCGACAGCCCCTCGAACGCACCGTACAGCCCCAGCCCGTGCACCAGCGGCCCCGGCACCAGGACCACGTCCGCCGGCCCGATGCCGAACTCCACGCGGCTCGCCTCCAGCGTCGCCAGCCAGGATCCCTGGTCGCGGATGAAAGCCTTCGGACGCCCGGTCGTGCCGGAGGTGAAGCCGATCAGGAAGGGTGTCGCCGGATCGACCGGCGGCGGGATCCAGCCCGCCGGCTGTGCCGCGATCCAGCCGACCGCCGTCTTGTCGGTCAGCCGCAGGGCCGGGCGCAACGTGTCGAGCGACGCTTCGGACTGCCCCTCGCTCCATTTCGGATCGAGCAGCGCCACCACGCCGCCCGCCGCGACGGTGCCGAGGAACAGCGCCAGGAACTCCGGCCCGTTGCCCAGCCGCAGAGCGACGCGCGGCGGCTCCCCGTCCGTCGCCAGGGCGGCCACCCCGGCGCCCGCGCGCAGCGCCATCTCCCGCAACACGCCGTAGGTGATCGGCGCGCCGTCGAGGAGCCCGCCGAGGACCAGGGCGGGGTGGGAGGGGCGGCGGGAGGCGGCGTCGAGGAAGGGCTGGCAGAGGCTCATGACCGCATCAGGCGTGGACCGCCGGCAGCACCCCGGCGCGGCGCACGGCGGCGGCGGCCACGGCGGCGACGCCCGCCTTGACCAGATCGCCCGGCACGAAGGCCAGGGAGCCCAGCGCCGCCTTCTCCAGCGGCAGGCCGGCGACCAGCGACAGCCAGGGGATGCCGCCCGCGTAGACCACCGCGACCCCGCCGACCACGCAAGTCCCGAACAGCCGGAGCGGGTTGGCGCCGGTGGCGAAGCGCTCGGCGAGCAGGCCGGTGACGAAGGCGCCGACCGGGAAGGCCAGCACGAAGCCGCCGGTCGGCCCCATCAGCACGCCGACCCCGCCGCGCCCGCCGGCCAGCAGCGGCAGCCCGGCGGCGACCAGCAGCACGAAGAGCAGCACCGCCAGCCCGCCGCGCTTGGCGCCCAGCAGCGCGCCGGCCAGCATGACGCCTAGGCTCTGGGCGGTGATCGGCACCGGCAGGAAGCCCAGCGGGATGGGCGGGGCCATGCCCAGACCGGCCAGCAGGGCGGCGAACAGGGCGCAGAGAACGAGATCGCGGGTGCTCAGCATGGGCGGGCGCTTCCTTCTGGCGGTTATCGGCCGTTGTCGGCGGGGTCGTAGCCCCGCGCCTCCAGCGCGGCGGCGAGATCATCGGCCATGGTGAAAATCTTGACCAGCAGCGGAACGAACAGGGCGGCTATGCTCCGCTCGACGCCGCGCGCCCGCTGGGCCATGCGGACCTCGCGGACCTGCTCGGCCAGCAGCGGGATGAAGCGGATGGTCAGCGCCAGCATCAGCGCCAGCTTGGCCGGGTTGACGCCCAGCGGGCGGAGCAGGCCGAACACCCGCTCGAACAGGTCGATCATGTCGGCGACCCGCGTGGTCAGGGTGACCAGCGTCGCCAGCAGGACCAGCGCGGCGAAGCGCGCGACCGCGACAGCGGCCTCCGCCCAGCCGGTTCCGGCGAGCAGCGCCTGGAACCCGAACAGCAGGGTCAGCAGGACCACCGGCGCCCGCAACTCGCGCAGCACCCTCCCCACCGGCAGCCGCGCGGCGGCGAGCAGCCCCAGTCCCAGCGCGCCGGCGAGGGCGGCTCCCCAGGCGCCCGGCAGGGTCATCACCCCGGCCGTCACGGCCAGCAGCCCGCCCATCTTCACCCCCGCCGGCCAGCGGTGGACCGCCGAATCCCGGTGCAGGTACAGCCCCAGCATCAGGACAGCCGCTCCACATAGGCCGGCACCGCGACGGCGGGGGGCGCGTCGGCGACGACCCGCCCGTCCTCCAGCACCAGCACCCGGTCGAAATCCATCACCATGTCGAGGTCGTGGGTGACGACGACGGCCTTCTGCGGCAAGGCGCGGATGGTCTCGATCACCCGGCGGCGGTTGCGCAGGTCGAGCAGGGTCGTCGGCTCGTCGAACACGACGTGGTCCGGCTCCAGCACCAGCACCCCGGCGATGGCGAGCAACTGCTTCTCGCCGCCGCTCATCTGGTGGGCCGGCTGGTGGCGGTAACGGGCGAGGCCGTGGCGGTCGAGCGCCGCCGTCACCCGCCGGGCGATCTCCTCCTTGGGGATCTTGCGGGCCTTCAGGCCGAAGGCGACGTCCTCCTCCACGGTCGGCAGGACGATCTGCACGTCGGGGTTCTGGAACACGAAGCCGACCTTGCGGCGCACCGCGCGCCCGTCGGTTCGGGTGTCGAGCCCGTCCACCGTCACGCTGCCCCCGGTCGGCACCAGCAGCCCGTTCAGGAGCCGGGCCAGCGTGCTCTTGCCCGATCCGTTGCCGCCGAGGATGGCGACGCGCCGCTCGGTCAGGCGGAAGGACAGGTCGCTCAGCACGGCGCGGTCGCCGTAGGCGTGGGTGACGGAGCAGAACTCAATCATATTGGCGGCCTGGGCGGAGTGTCGCGTGACGCTTCTGTTGCGGCTGCGAAAGGTCTTAGCCGCTTTGCCGTCACCCCGCCAGCACGACCTTGCCCCGGCGGCCCGGCTCCTCGGCGGCGCGCAGGGCGGCGGCGAGGTCGGACAGGTCGAAGACGCGGGCGGCGGGCAGGGCGAGGGCGCCGCTCTCCACCCGCGCCATCAGGGCGGCGAAGGTGGCGTGCCAGTCCTCCGCCGTGCAGGAATCGACCCAGCGCTTCAGCCAGAAGCCCAGCACCCGCACGCCGCGCGCCTTGGCGGCGGGCAGATCGGTCGGCAGCAGCGAGCCCGACAGCAGCCCGTAGGAGACCAGCGTCCCGCCCGGCGCCACCAAATCCCCCAGCGCCATCCCCTCCGTGCCGCCGATGGCGTCGAGCGCGGCGGCGACGCCCCGTCCGTTCGTCAGGGCGGCGACCGTGGTGGCGAGGTCGTCGCGCGCCGTGTCCACCACGGCGGTGGCGCCCAGCGACAGCAGGTCGTCGGTGTGGAGGGCGTTGCGCACCGCCGCGACCATGCGCAGCCCCAGCGCGCGGGCGGTCTGCGCGGCGATGCGCCCGCAGGCCGATCCGGCGGCGTTGACGATCACCACGTCGCCGGGGGACAGCGGAAGTTCGACGGTCAGCAGCCGATGGATGGTCAGCGGGTTGATGTAGCACTGGGTCGCCGCTTCGTCCGGGATGGCGTCCGGCACCGGCACCGCCCAGGCGGCGGGGGCGGCCACCAGCTCCGCCCAGGTGCCGGTGCCGCGCAGCGGCAGGACCCGGCGGCCGAGCCAATCGGCGGACACCCCATCCCCCACGGCGACGACGCGGCCGACCGCCTCGAAGCCGGGGATGAAGGGCAGGGCGGTGGCGCGGGCGTAGGTGCCGCGCACAGTCAGCAGGTCGGACGGGTTGACGGTGCGGGCGGCGGCGCGGACCAGCAGCTCGCCCGGCCCGCAGACCGGATCGGGCCGGTCGCGCAGGACCAGCGCCGCCGCCGGTTCGCCGAAGTCTTCGCAGAAGATCGCCCGCATGCCCTGTCCCTCGCTTCGGCGCCGTCCGAGGGCCGGAGTCTTATCCGGAAGGGCGCGCGGACGCGAGCCTCACGACACCGCTCTCAGGGCGCCGTCCTCAGGATGCCGACAGGATGGCGCCGGCGCCGACCGTGGCGCCGCCCTTCAGGACGAACTGTGTGGCGCCGTCGACGGTGCGCACCTCGGTCACCGTGTCGGCGATCACGCTGGCGGTCTCCAGCGCCTTGCCGTCCTTGTCCTTCGCCGTGATCCGCAGGGTGTATAGCCCGTCCGGCATCGTCGCGCCGCTGGCCGTCCGGCCGTTCCAGGCGAAGCTCTGGCGCCCGGACTGGAGCGAGCCGGCGGCGCTGTGGACGACGGCGCCGGCGGCGTTCAGCACCTCGACCTTGACGCTGGCGGGGGTGCCGCTGACGGTGTAGGCGCTTTCCGCCTTGCCGCCGGCGAGCGGCAGGCTGGTGGTCGTCGCCTCCACCTTGCGGCCGAGGAAGGCCATGTCCATGCGCATCCCGCTGCTCTTCAGCGTGTCGAGCACCTCGGTCAGCGTGTCGTTGGTCTTCATCGATTGCTCGACCGTCGACAGTTGGGCGAGCTGAGTCATGAACTGGGTGGCGTCCATCGGCGCCAGCGGATCCTGGTTGCGCAGTTGCGCCGTCAGCAGCTTCAGGAAGGATTCATAATCGACGGTGGCCTTCTTTGTCTCGTCGGTGGCGGTCTTGGCCGTGGCGCCGGTCAGGGCCGCCGCGCTGGGGGTGGTGGTCATGGAGGCGATCCCTTGGTTCAGATGGTGACGTCGACCAGCCCGTCGATTGGGCGCGGTGCGTGATCGATCGGTGCGTCCGCGACGGTGAGCCCCGCCGCGCCGCGCCACGCGTTGCGCGACCCGCCGCCGCCCTGGTCGGGAGCGGCGAAGCCGCGCGACTGGCCGTCGCCCTGCAGCGAGAAGTTCAGGGTGGCGTTGTCCAGCTTCAGGCCGGCGTCGCCCAGCGCTTTTTCGAGCTGTTGCAGGTCGCGGCGCAGCAACGCCAGCGTGTCGGCGTTCTCGGCCTGCACCGCGAGCGTGACGTGGCCGTCGCTGACGTCGGCGACGACGTGGATGCGGCCAAGCTCCGCCGGAGCGAGGTCGATGTGGAACTCGCCGCCGCCGGCCTCGGCGACCCGGACCAGCGGTGCCGACAACTGGGCCATCGCCGGGGCGTGCGTCGCGGCCGCGCGGCCCGAGGAGGCGGCGGCCGCGTAATGGGTGGCCGCCTGTCCCGGCAGGGCGAGCAGCGTGTCGAAGCCACCCGGTGCGGGTGTGCCGGACGATCCGCCGGACGAGGCGGGGGCAAGGCCGGGAACCGGATCGCCGTTGATGGCGGCTGTCCGGCTGCTGTTTGCGGCCTGCTCGGCGATGGCCCGCGCGATGGCGGCGGTGGGATCGGCCTTGCCGCCGTCCTTGCCACCGTCTTGGACCTGGCGACCGGCGTCCTTGGCGCCAGGTCCGCCGTTCCGTCCCGCGCGGCGGGGTTCGCCGGTGGGGTTCACGACGGCTTCCGCCGCTTCGGTGGCCGGGGGCGCGAGCGTCGAGGCGCCGTTCGGTGGGGCCGTTGCCGGGACCGGACCGGAGGGGACGGTTGCGGGCGGCGCACCGCCGGGCATGTCCGTGGGGGGCGCCTGCGCCGCAAGCGGGTCGGCGGGAGCGCCGACGAGATTGCTGGCTTGCGGCGCAGCGGACGCCGTGGCCGTCCCCGGCGCGGCCTGCTCGATCTTGCCCGCGCCGGGCGTTGCGCCACCGGGCAGCGGGGACGTCGTTTCCGTCCCGGCTTGCGGAAGGGCGCCGCCGAGGCTTTCCGGCGTCAGGCCGGCGGCGTCCGTGGCCGCCCCCGGCACGGTCGGAGCGAGCGCCGCCTCCCCACCGGGAGCGGGCGGCGCGACCGCCTGGATCGGCGCGGCCAGCCAGGGAATCGCCGGCTCGCCGGTGTCGGGGACGGCGCCGTTGGCGGCGTCCGGCTTTGGGGTCTTGGGACGGGGCTTGGACGCGCCGGGGCCGGATGTCCCCTCGTTCGCGGTTTCGTTGGCGGCTTCGTCGAGCAGGTCGGCGAAGCCGCCCTCCTGCGGATCCTTGGCGGACGCGCCGCCGCCCGTCGCGGAGGAGGGCGCGGCGGGGCGGGGCGGAGCCTTGACGAGGTCGGGCATGGCGGTCATGGCGGTCAGTTCGTCAGGGTGGGGCGGGCCACGACGGCGGCGGTGGCGGCTGTGGTGGCGGTCTTGCGGTCGCCGGGCAGGGCGCGGCGTTGCAGGATGAGGCGTGTGACCTCGCGCGCCTTGGCGTCGGCCATCTCGGCCAGGATCGGGGCGGTGCGCCGCTCGGCGATGCGGTCGAGGACGTCGACGACGATGTCGGTCTCCAGATCGCTCAGGATGCGGGCGGCGTCGCGCGGCTTCATCGCCTCGTAGATGGCGACCATGCGGCGCAGATCCTCCTGCTGGAGGGTGGAGCGCTGGGCCATCAGCGTCTCGACCTCGCGCTTGACCGTGTTCAGCCGGTCGATCTGGGTGCCGACGCGGGCCTCGGTCGCCGACAGAACGGCCTCGGCTTCGCGCAGCCGGTGCTGGCGGTTGGTGGTGTCGGTCTTCTGCTCGGCGATGGCCTCGCGCAGCAGGGGATCGGTGCAGTTGGGCGGGGCCAGCGACACCGGCGGCGGGGCCGGCTCGGCCTGCGCCATGCTTTGCCCTTGTGGAGGACCGGGTGTTGGCGTGGGTTCGGGCTGGGCGCCGTTCTTGAGGTCGGTCGCCCAGGGGCGTTCATGCTTGCCGAACTCGCGGTCGAACTGCTGGGCGATCACCGGGAAGCCGTCCATCAGCGCGCCCAGCTTCAGGGGCAGCACCATCAACACGGCGACCAGGGTGATCGGGAGAATGCGCGGGATCATGGGTCAGCCCTCCGACCCGACGGTGCGCAGCCGCGCGTAGAAGGCGCCGACCGCCATCGGCCGGGGCGGCTCGGCCGGGGTGGCGGTGGGTGCCACAGCGGGTGTGGGGGCTGGTTTGGACGGCGGAACCGGGGCGGTGTCCGGCGCGCCCGCGCGTTGCGGCAGCCCCAGCGGGCGGAACTCCCCGCTCCCGCTTTCCTGCGTCGCATCGGTCGCCGCGTCGGACGGCGTCTCCACCGGCTCGGCGCGCCGGACGGCGGGCGCGGGTTCGGAGGCCGGCATCAGCTCCTCCATCGGGATCCCCGCCGGGCGCGGGCGGGCGGGACGCATCGCCCCCTCGTCCAGGCGGCGCAGCAGGGCGCGGGCGTGCTGGAGCGACTCCTCCATGCGCGTCGCGGTGCGCTCGCAGGAGCCCAGGATCAGCGTCATGTCCTCCCTCACGCCCTTGGCGCGGTCGAGATCCTCGGCCAGCCGGCTGGCGGTCTCGGTGGCGGACGCGACCAAACGCTTCATCGAGGCGTCGGTCTCGTCGATCGACCTTGAGAAGCTGGTCACCAGCGTGTTGATTTCGGACTGCCCGGTGCGCAGCAGCTTGAGCCGCTTGTTGACGAGGACGAGGTAGACCGTCGCCGTCACCAGCAGCACCGCCAGGGCCGCGTCAATGAGAAAGGAGACCATCGATCAGCTCCTGCTTGGTGTCGAGCTCGGTGTCGATCTTCACCGCGATGTTGTCGTTGCGCTGCCCCATGTGGCCGGCGAACAGCGGAATCGTCTTGCTGAACACCAGCACCGCGTTCTCGGGGTTGATGCGCAGTTTCAGCGACTGGCCCTTCTGCCAGGCCAGCACCTCGCCCAGCGGGACCTTGGTCTCCGCCAGCACCGCCACCAGTTCCAGCTTCGAGCGCATCAGCTCGTTCTTCAGGTGGTTCTCCCACACCGTGTCGTGGCCGAACTTCTCGCCCATGAACATCTGCACCAGCTTTCCGCGCACCGGCTCCAGCGTGGAGTAGGGGATGACGATGTCGATGTGGCCGGTGCGGCGCTCCACCTCCACGGCGATGCGGACGCGGATGACGGCGTTGGTCGCCCGCGTGATGGTGGCGAATTGCGGGTTCACCTCCAGCCGGTCGAAGACGAAGTCGATCTGCGCCAGCGGGTCGAAGGACTGTCCCAGATCCTGGAGGATCACCTTCATCATGCGCTCGGTCATCTTGCGCTCGATGGAGGTGTAGGCGCGCCCGTCGATCCGCCCCGGCCGCGACCGCCGGCCGCCCAGCAGCACGTCCATCATGCAGTAGATCAGCGCGCTGTCGATGGACACCAGCATCTGGTTGTCCCACTGCTCGGCCCGCGCGACGCCGATCAGGGCCGGCAGTTCGATGGTGTCCTGGAAGTCGGTGTAGCGCAGCCACTCGATCCGCATCAGCGACGCCTCCACGTTGGTCGAGGCGAACTGGCGCAGCGAGGTGTTCAGCAGCCGCACCATGCGGTCGAACACCACGTCGAGCATCGGCAGCCGGTCCTTGTTGACCGTCGTCGAGTTGACCAGCCGCTCGATGGCGCTCAGCACCGCCCCGTCCCCCGACGGCGCGTCGAAGTTCAGCAGCCGGTCGATCTCCTCCTGGTTGAGGAGCTTGGCCTCGCCCGAGAAGCCGGCCAGCGCCGCCTTGGCGGCCTCCGCCAGCGCCGCCTTGGCGGCATCGGAATGGGCGGTTGCCGGAGCGGCCGCGGTTTCCCAATCGGCGTCGGACCAGTCGTCCTTGATGCCGTCCGGCGGCACGATGGGGGCCGCGACGGGGGACGGCTGGTTCGATCCGTGGGTCTCGCCCTGGAAAGGGTCGGCGGGGGCGTTCGTCATCCGTGCCTCTGGGGTTCGATCGCGGGCGCTATTGCGTGAGCAGGCTGCGCAGCAGGACGTCGGCGACGGCGTCCCGGTTGCTGTCGGGTTGGGCGGCGATCAGGTTGAAGCGCCGGCGGATTTCGGTGCGCAGCCGGTGGAGACCGGCGGACCCCTCCAGATCGTCCTGGTCGAGGTTGCGCAGGAACTCCTGGAGGGCGTCGACCAACTGGGGCATGGCCTTGTCCACCCGCGCCCGCTCGGCCGGCGCCACGGCGAGGCTGAGGCCGATCTTCAGGAAGCGCGACGGGCTGTTCGGGCGCAGGTTGACGATCATCTCCGGCAGGTCGATCACCCCCTGGGCCAACTCCTGGGCGGGGATGGACGGGGACCACAGCCGCTCCAGCCGCTCCGTCCCGGCCGACAGCCAATAGCCGCCGATCCCGGCCGCCACGACCGCGCCCAGCGCCACGGCGCCCAGCAGCAGGCGGGCCAGCGGCAGGACGAGGACGTAGACGCGGCGCGACCCGGCCAGCGGCCCCAGCCTTTCCATCCCCGCCGCCTCGGCTCCCGTTCGTGTATTCATCGGTCCTGCCCGCTTGAGATTGCCGAAAATTTTAGTCGTCCCGCCGATCTCTGGAGTTTTAGAGACTTTGTTCTTTCCGGCTCTCCGGTTTTTTACTCCGCTTAAAAGTCGCGCCGGTAATTTGGTCCGGTGCGCAGGGCGAAGACTAGGCCCCCCGATTTTCGGAAACTTTAAAGGTGCGGGCATCGTGGACAGTCTGATCGACACTTTGCGGTCGCTGGGCCGTGGACGCCTCCTGGTGCTGGCCGGCACCGGCGTCGGCATCGTCCTGGCGGTGGCCGTCCTGGCGATGCTGCTGTCGCGGCCGCACATGACCGCCCTGTACAGCGGGCTGGAGCCGGCGGAAGCCGGCCGCATCGTCAAGGCCGTCGAGGCCATGGGCGTGCCGGTGAACGCCGCCTTCGACGGCACCACCATCGAGGTGCCCCAGGCCGAGGCGTCCCGCCTGCGCATGATGCTGGCCGAACAGGGGCTGCCGTCGCGCGGCGGCGTCGGCTACGAGCTGTTCGACACCGACAAGCCGCTCGGCATCACCAGCTTCATGCAGCGGATGAACCGCCTGCGCGCGCTGGAAGGGGAGCTTGGCCGCACCATCGAGACGCTGTCCGGCGTCGAGGCGGCGCGCGTCCACATCGTGCTGCCCGAGCGCGAGGAGTTCTCGCGCAGCGCGCCCAAGCCGACCGCGTCCATCGTGGTGCGCATGCGCGGCCGCGCCGGGATGGAGCGCAAACAGGCGCTGTCGATCCGCCATCTGGTGTCCGCCGCCGTGCCCAACCTGAAGCCCGGCGCCGTCACTGTGATGGACTCGTCGGGCGAGCTGCTGCTGAGCGAGGACGACGGGCCGGGGCTGGCGTCCGCCCGCTCGGACGGGCTGCGCGTCGCCGCCGAGACTCGGGTGGCGCGCGCCATCGAGCAGATGCTGGTGGCGCGGCTCGGCGCCGGCAACGTCCGCGTCCAGGTCGCCGCCGAGGTCGAGACCAAGCGCGAGGTGGTGCGCAGCCAGACCTTCGACCCGAACAGTCAGGTCGTCCGCTCCACCCAGACGGTGCAGGAGCAGGAGCGCAGCAGCGACAGCAACGGCGACCCCCCAGTCACCGCCGAGCAGAACCTTCCCCAGCGCGACGTGCGCGCCCAGGCGCAGACCCAGCAGTCGTCGAACGACAACAAGCGCCAGGAGGAGACCGTCAACTACGAGATCTCCAATGTTGCCCGCGAAACGGTGATCGAGCCGGGCGACGTGCGCCGCCTCAGCGTCGCCGTTCTGGTCAACGGCACCTGGAAGACCGCCGCCGACGGCACCCGCCAGTACGAGCCGCGCGCCGCCGAGGAGTTGCAGCGGCTGGGCGAATTGGTGCGCTCGGCGATGGGCTTCGACCAAGCGCGCGGCGACCGGGTGACGGTGGACAATCTGGAGTTCGTCGAACTGGCCCCCGATCTGGCGCCGCGCAACCTGTCCGACGAGATCACCGAGACGCTCAGCCGCAACGTCATGACGCTGATCCAGTGGGTGATCCTGCTGGTGCTGTCGGCCCTGCTGATCCTGGTCGGCCTGCGTCCGCTGATCCGCCGCGTCTTCCCGGCGCCCGAGCCCGTGGTGGCCGAGGCGGCGCCCGCGCTGGCCGGCGCCGCTGGCGGCGCCATGCCGCAGCTGACCGGCCCGGCCATGGCGGCGGGCGGCGCGGCGGGGGCGGTGTCCGGCGGGACGGCGGGCAGCGAGGGCGAGGGTGGCGTGCCCGGCCTGGAGGCGACGCCCCAGCCGCTCGGCATCGAGGAGGCGATGGACCAGCTGATCGAGCTGCGCACGGTGGAGGGGCGCGTCCGCGCCTCCTCAATCCGCCGGCTCGGCGACATGGTGGACCAGTACCCGGACGAGGCCATCGATATCCTTCGGTCCTGGCTCTATGAGGAGGCGGCGTGATGGCGGCGGCCTACCCGCGCTACCGCTTCGACCACAGCTTCGGCGCGCCGGTCGCGGCGCCGGTCGTGGTCGCGGAGGCGCCCGATCCGCTCGACCAGCCGCGCCACTCCGACCGCGCGCTGCACCAGGCGCTGGCCGAGGCGCGCGGCGCGGCGCTGGCAGAAGGGGTGCTCCAGGGCCGGTGCGAGGGCGAGGCGCTCGCCCGGCGGCGGATCGAGGCCGAAGTTGCCGACACGCTGGACCGGCTGGCTGGGCGCCTCGCCGAACTGGACGCCGCGCACGCCGCGCAGTTGGAGCGTTTGGAGGCGCAGGGCGCCGCCCTGCTGGTGGCGCTGGTGCGCCGGCTGAGTCCGCGCCTGCTGGACACCGTCGCCCGCGCCGAGGTCGAGCGGGTGGCGCTGGACGCCCTGCGCGCGGCCGGCGGCGCGCCGGTCCTGCAATTGCGCGTCCATCCCGAGGTGAGCGGCCCGCTGGCCGAACGGCTGGCCGGCGAGACCGTCTTCAAGGGCCGGCTCGACGTCGTTCCCGACGCCGCGCTGGACCGGGGCGCGCTCGACGCGTCGTGGGAGTCCGGCGGCCTGCGCCGCGACCCGGCGGCGCTGGACCGCGCCGTGGCCGAACTGGCGGACCGCGCGCTGTCCCTGATCGGGCCTGCCGCCGCCCCTTCCGCTGCGTCCCCCTCTCCCCCCCGGGGAGAGGGCTGGGGTGAGGGGGACGCACCGCATGATGTCACCGGATGATCCGGCGCCTTTCGACCGGCGGAAAGTCTGCTTTCCATCCCTGGAATCCACGCCGCGCCTCCCCCTCACCCCGACCCTCTCCCCGGGGGGTGAGGGAGGCGATGATCGGCCCCCCTGAACGACCCCACGTCACCGACCATCCCATTTCTCCCGACAGAGGCGAGAACGCATCATGCCCCCCTTGAACCTCGACATCCTGGACGACGACACCAAATCCGCCGAGAAGGGCTACGACGGCCCGATGAACGCGATCTACAACGTCCCGGTGGACGTCCAGGTCGTGCTCGGCCGCACCAGCATGCTGGTGGCGCAACTGCTCAAGCTCGGGCGCGGCGCCGTGCTGGAGCTGGAACGCAAGGTCGACGAACCGGTGGAGGTGCTGGTCAACCACCGCCTCGTGGCGCGCGGCGAGGTGGTCATCGTCGAGGACCAGCGCCTGGGCGTCACCCTGACCGAGATCGTCCGCACCGACCTCGACCTCGATTGACCGGAGACCGGATCATGACCCGTCGAGGCGCCGCCATCCCGGCCGTGACCCTGGCGACGGCCGTCCTGCTGGCCGCCTTGGCGCTCGCCGGGCCGGCCGTCGCGGCGCCGCTGGATCTCGGCCTCGACGCGCTGGGGTCGCTGGGCGACGGCGGCGGGCTGTCGGGGCGCATCATCCAGGGCATCGTCCTGCTGACGGTGCTCAGCGTCGCCCCCGGCCTGCTGATCATGGTGACCTGCTTCACCCGGATCATCGTGGTGCTGTCGCTGCTGCGCTCGGCGCTGGGGCTTCAGCAGTCGCCGCCCAACATGGTGCTGATCAGCCTCGCCATGTTCCTGACCTTCCACATCATGGGGCCGACCATCGACAGCGCCTGGCAGGACGGGTTGCGCCCGCTGCTGAACGAGCAGGTGACCCACGAGCAGGGGCTGGAACGGATGATCGAGCCCTTTCGGGGCTTCATGACCGCCCATGTGCGCGAGCGCGACCTCGCCGCCTTCGCCTCCTTCTCGGCCCGGCCCGCCAAGCCCGGCGAGGAGACCAAGGAGGCGCCGGCCAAGCCGGTCACCGCCGAGACGGTGGAACTGCGCCTGCTGATGCCGGCCTTCCTGCTGTCGGAGCTGCGCCGCGCCTTCGAGATCGGCTTCCTGCTGTTCCTGCCCTTCCTGGTGATCGACATGGTGGTGGCGGCGATCCTGATGGCGATGGGCATGATGATGCTGCCGCCGGTGATGATCGCGCTGCCGTTCAAGATCATCTTCTTCGTGCTGACCGACGGCTGGTTCCTGATCGCCGGCAGCCTGATCCGTTCCTACGGCGCGGGGTGAGGCGATGGAAACGCTGCCGCCTCTCCCCCTGCCGGCCAGCCTCGCCGACAGCCTGTTGGCCCTGGCGCGCCGCCGTGGCGTGGCGGTGGCCGACGACGGCTCCCTTGGCGGCCCCGATGGCGTTTCCAACGACGGTTCCATCGCCACGCTGCTGGCCGCCATCGAACCGCGCCCGCTGATCCCTCACCCGCTGCTGCTGGTGGCGGGCGCGGTGATGGCGGTGGCCTTCCGCCACGACCGCCGTCTCGCCGTACCGCCCGCCGGCGACGCCCCCCCTTCCGCCGATTGTTCCTTCTGAGGTGCCGCCATGGGAACGCCGATCAAGATCCGCGAGAACTACAAGAGCCTGAACGGCGCCGAGAAAAGCGCCATCATCTTCCTGGCGCTGGGCGAGGAGCGCGGCTCGCGGCTGATGGAGCGGCTGGACGAGGACGAGATCCGCATCGTCAGCCGGGCGATGGCCACGCTGGGCAACGTCACCTCGAATCTCGTGGAATCGCTGCTGCGCGTCTTCACCGAGCGCTTCGCCAACACGGGCTCCGTCGTCGGCTCCTACGACAGCACCGAGCGGATGCTGAACCGCTTCCTGCCCAACGACCGCGTCACCGAGATCATGGGCGAGATCCGCGGTCCCGCCGGCCGGACGATGTGGGAGAAGATGTCGAACGTCAACGAGGGGGTGTTGGCCGCCTATCTGTCCGGGGAATACCCGCAGACGGCCGCCGTCATCCTGTCGAAGATGCGCGCCGACCACGCGGCGAAGGTGCTGGTCCTGCTGCCGCCCTCGGTGCGCGCCGAGGTGATCGAGCGCATGATCCAGATCGAATCGGTGCAACGCGAGGTGCTGCTGGACATCGAATCGATCCTGCACAACGAGTTCATGGCGAATTACGCCCGCACCCACGGCAACGATTCGCTGGAGCGCATGGCCGACATCTTCAACCGCATCGACCGCGAGACCCTGACCGAGATCTTCGCCGAGCTGGAACCGGCGATGCCGGAGCCGACCATCCGCATCAAGCAGCTGATGTTCACCTTCGAGGATCTGATGCGGCTCGACCGCGTGTCGTTGCAGACGGTGATCCGCCGCTGCGACACCGGCCAGCTCGCCATCGCGCTGAAGGGCGCGCAGGCCCAGCAGCGCGACCATTTCCTGTCGGTGCTGTCGGAGCGCGCCCGCCTGATCCTCCAGGACGAGATCGAGAACATGGGGCCGCTGCGCATGCGCGACGTCAACGACGCCCAGGCGGAGATCGTCGCCTTGGCCAAGACGCTGGCCGACGACGGCAACATCGTCATCCCGCAATCCGACGATTCCGACGCCGTGGTTTACTGACCATGACGCCCGGCGATCTCTCCGCCTTGATTCCGCACGCCCCCGCGGCGTTGGTCGAGCGCTTCCGCGCGGTCCAGGGCTCCTCCCTCCAAGATGGTGACGGCGGACCGGACGTCACGGGATCGGCGATGCGGCTGCTGGAGCTTCTGGAAACGCTCGATCCCGCCGAGGCGGCCTTGGCGCGCGGCTGCCTGCCTCGCTGCGATTCGACCTTCGGGGCCGGGCTGGCGCTGTTTCTGGCGGTGTCGGAGGAGGGGTGCCGGGGTTGGCTCGGGGACGAGGCGGCGGCGCTGCTGGCCGGGCTGGACGGCGGGCTGCTGCTCGACGAGTGCGACCGCGCGCTGACGCCGCGCTTCCAGCCGGTCGACGGGCGGATGTGGCGGGTGCTGCGGGTGCCGCTGCAGGACAGCGCGGCCGGGCTGCTCTGCGCCACCAGCGTCGACGACGGTCTGGCCGACGCCTTCACCGTGGTGCTCCAGGCGCGGCCGGAGCGTCTGGGCGCGGTGCAACTGATGGCGACCGTCGCCGCGCGCCGGCTGGACGTGACGCTGCGGGCGGCGTCCGGGCTGCCGGCGGAGCTGTTGGCCGACCTGCACGAGGGCTTCCGCGCCGCGCTGGCCGATTGCCGGTTGGACGGCTCGTTGACGGTCGGGCCGCTGGCCGGCGCGTGGCTCGGGCTGGACGACACGCTGACCTCCGACCTTGCGCTGTAGCCGGGCGGCACTTGATTAAAATGGAGTTTAAATTCTCCGGAACTCCCGGGAGTGGCCGAAACGCGCCGTTGCGCGGGGGCGATTGTTGGCCGTAGTTGCTTGGTTCCATCGTGACATCCAGGCCGAAGGGGCACCGCCATGCCGCCGATCACAGAGACGGGCCAGACGACGGTTCTGCTGGCCGACGATGATTCCTTCATGCGCTCCATCGTCGCGAACCTCATCCGGACGACGCTCGGCTGCGAGGTGGCCCTGGCCGTCTCCGGCCGCGACGCCATCGACCGGCTGGGCGCGCGGGCGCCGGCGGTGTCGCTGGCGCTGCTCGATTTCGTGATGCCGGAGGGCAACGGGCTGGAGGTGGCGCGCAGCATCCGGAGCGGGCTGGGGCGGGTGCCGCGCGACCTGCCCATCGCCATGCTGACCGGCCGCACCGACGTGGAGCTGGTGCGCGCCGCGATGGAGCTGGACGTCAACGCCTATGTCGTGAAGCCGGTCACCAAGGAGACCCTGTTCGCCCGGCTGGAGCGCGCCTGGACCATCCCCTTCGACCTCAAGCCCGCCGAAATCTACGAGAAGGTCGAGATCCCCAACCCCTGGGGGCCGGAGCGCGTGCGCAAGCCGGCGGCCCCCGCCCCGTTGCCGTCGCCGCCCCCCGGTCCCAACCCCTGCGAGCCGGCCGGGCGCAGCGCGCGGGTCGAGACGCGCATCGCCGACCTCGCCCCCGGCGTCATCCTGGCCGCCGCCGTGCGCGCCAACGCCACCGGCTCGATCATTCTGCCGGCGCACATCCGGCTCGACCGCGCCCTGATCGCCCGGCTGTCCGACCTCGCCGAGATGGGCATGATCCCGCCCGTCGTCTTCGTCATCGCCGCCCGTCCGGAGGGCTGAGCAGTGGATCCCTTCGAGATCGATCCGTTTGCGGTCGACCCCTTCGCGGTGCCGTCGGCGGGCGTCGATCTCGGCGAACTGCTGGGCACGGCCCCCATCGGGGTGCTGATCCTCGACGAGGCCCACACAGTCCTCTACCACAACCAGCGCGTCGCCGAGATTCTGGGCGTTGTCGGCGCCGAACTGGGCGCGGCGGTCACCGCCATTCTCAACGGCCCGATCCTGATGCACGGGTTGGACATGAGCGACATGGCCGTCGACGCCCTGCGCCCCGACGGCGAGACGCGCACCCTGCATTTGTCCTTCGGCTCCATCGCCCACGGGATGAGCGACGCGACCATCGTCTGGGTCTACGACGTGACCGAGATGCAGCGCGCCCGCGCCGAGGCCGAACGCTCGGCCCGCTACCGCTCGGCCTTCCTGGCGACGATGAGCCACGAGCTGCGCACGCCGATGAACGGCGTCGCCACCATCGCCGATCTGCTGGCCGACACCGCGCTGGACGGCGACCAGCGCGCGATGCTGCGCACCGTGCGCCAGTCGGCGGACTCGCTGCTGGCGATCCTCGACGACGTGCTCGACTTCTCCAAGATCGAGGCCGGCGCCATGGAGACGGAGGATCGGCCCTACGACCCCGCCGCCGTGCTGGACGGCATGGCGGCGATCCTGCGTCCCAGGGCGGCGCAGAAGGGGCTGGCGCTGACCCTGGAGATCGCGGACCGCGTGCCCGCCTGGGTCGGCGGCGACGGCAACCGGGTGCGGCAGATCCTCATCAATCTGGTGGGAAACGCCATCAAGTTCACCGAGCGCGGCGGCGTCGCCGTGCGCGTGTCGGCGCCGCTGCCGGACCGCCTGCGCGTCGAGGTCGAGGACAGCGGCATCGGCCTGACCGGCGAGCAGCGGCTGGGACTGTTCCGCCCCTTCGTCCAGGCCGACGCCAGCGTCGCCCGCCGCTTCGGCGGCAGCGGTCTGGGGCTTTCGATCTGCCGGGGGCTGGTGGAACTGATGGGCGGGCGCATCGGCGTGAACAGCGCGCCCGGCGAAGGGTCGCTGTTCTGGTTCGAGATCGACGCGCCGGCACGCGCGGCGCCCCCAAAGCCTGCCGTGGCGTTGCGGGAGAGCGTCGTCGGCGACTGGCTGGCGCCCGGCCGGGCGGAGGCCGAGGCGGAACGCGCCGTGGTGCTGTGCGCCGAGGACAACCCGACCAACCGCTTCGTCTTGGAGCGGGTGCTGCGGCGGCTCGGCATCGTCCACGACCTTGCCGCCGACGGGGCCGAGGCGCTGGCGATGCTGCGGCGGGACCGGCACGGGCTGGTGCTGACCGACCTGCACATGCCGGTGCTCGACGGCTACGGGCTGGCCCGCGCGATCCGCGACCGCGAGGCGGCGGAAGGGGAGGCTGGGGCCGTGCCCATCGTCGCGCTCTCCGCCGACGTGGTGCGCGGCACCGCCGAGGCGTGCCGCGCCGCCGGCATGGCCGAGCATCTGACCAAGCCGATCCGCATTGAGGCGCTGGACGCGGCCATCGCCCGGCATCTGCCGGCGGCGCTCCGGCTGCGCCGGCGGGGGAGTGGGGAGGAAGCGGTGTCGCCCGTGATCCCGGAGGCGGTCCAGGAGCGGCAGCCGGCTTCGCTGGACCTGACCCTGCTGACCGATCTGGTCGGCGACGACCCCGCTTGCATCCGGGCGGCGCTGGAGAGTTTCCAGGATTCGGCGCTGGAACTCATGAGCGGGATCGAGCGCGTCGGCGCGACGCGGGAGGCGATGATCGACGCCCATTCCCTGAAATCGTCCAGCCGCTGCGTCGGCGCCGTCCAACTCTCGCTGGCCGCCGAGGCGCTGGAAGCGGCCCTGCGCAACGGGGACGACGACGCGCCGCGGCTGGTGCCGTGCGTCCGTGCCCAGCTCGACGACAGCCTGCGCGCCATCCGCGCCGTGATCGGGCGGCTGGCCGGCTGAGCGTCAAATGCGGCTGGCGGCCGGGTACGCGGGGACCGCCGGGGCCGGCACGGACGGCGGAGGCGGCAGGCTGCCCAGCGCCATCCGGGCGCTGTCGCGCAACGGCGTGAAGTCGATCTCCGGAAAGCGCCGCAGCAGGGCGGTGTAGGAGGCCCGCGCCACCCCCGGACAGCCGATGACCTGGAACAGGTCGCCCTGGCGCAGCAGCGCCTCGGCCTCGTCGGTCTTGCGGTGGCCGGGAATGGCGGAGGCGACCGCGTACCAGCGACCGTAGGCGGCCCACATCCCTTCCACCGCCTCCCCCTCGCACTGTCCGACGACGAGAGCTTTTTCAAAGGCTTGGCGATAGTCGCTGTCGGGCGATTGTGGCACTTGGACGCACCCGGCCAGCAGGACGCCCAAAGCAGCGGTCAGGCGGACCGGAAGGACCGCAACGGTTGTTGCGCGCATGAAGACCCTCCCAAGGGTGTTGCACCGCAAGAAAAGACCATCACGGTTAAACCCGCGTTCACGTTTGTGGAGAAAGTCCACGCAAAATCAAACGAAATTAACCATTAATCGTTCGTTACAACGACGGTGCTGACCTTCGATACTTTAAAAACTCATAGCCATGCGAAGTATAAAGAGCAATGCATAAAAATTTACTCAGCATTGAAGGGTTTATGGAACATTAAAACCACGTAAAACGCCCAACGGCATATGTCATTCCAACTACCCCAATCTGTTGACAGATAGCCTTTCGATAGGTTCTCTTGTGCCTGTGATAAGGGTGAGACACGGTTAAAATTAAATAAAAAGCAATGCTTCGCCCTTGCTTGCGCACAATGGAGAATCCAAATGCAGACGCTGCTGATTGAACCGGGTGACCTGATCGCCGAAGCCATCGGGAAACAGCTCGATCTCAGTAAAATTAACCATGACCGCATCGACCTGGAAGGGCTCCGGGACCTGCTGAACGGCCATGGCCGGATCGAGATCAATCACGACGCGATCATCATCGGGGATGTCGGCGACACCGCCGCCTGCGTGGCGCTTCTGCGCGCCCAGGGGGTGACGGCGGCCATCGTCTGCCTGATCGAGCGCCGCTGCGCGAACACCACCGCCGGCATCCTGCGCGCCGGGGCCGACGACGTCCTGGTCAAGCCGATCATCAGCACGGAGATCCGGGCGCGGCTGGAGGCGATCCGCCGGCGGTCCTACGGCCTGACCAGCAACGCCGTGTCGGTCGGCCGCCTGACCGTCTTCCTCGACGGCCGCGACCCCGAGGTGGACGGCGAGCGCCTGCGGCTGAGCCAGCGCGAGCACGCGATCCTGTCGGTGCTGGCCCTGAACCACCGCCGCGTGGTCTCCAAGGAGCACATCTACGAGGAGGTCTACGGCCTGTCCGGCTCGGACCCGCTCGACAAGGTGATCGACGTCTACATCTGCAAGCTGCGCAAGAAGATCGACGCGGCGACCGGCGGCGGCCGCTACATCGAGACGGTTTATGGCCGCGGCTACAAGTTCGAGGCGCCGCCCGACCATGTCGCTCCCGACATGGCCGCGCTGCTGCTGGAACGCCTGTCGCAATCGGCGGCGCTGAACGCTGGCCGCCTGCCGATCATCCCGCCGGTTCCGGTGGTGCCGCGCGGCGCCGCGCGGGTCGCCACGCGCTGACGCCAAGTCCTGTTCTTTGCAAGGAAGGGCGCTTTTCAGAAAATTTTTCGGTAATCGCCGCTTTTTTAAAGAAACGCCGCCAGTAACGAAACGGCTGTATTTTTTACCTCGGATTAAACCGGGTTGGTCATCCTAGCTTCTGCCAACCGCGCTCCCGCAACCTGATCGGGAAGGCCCGCGCGCACCGGCCCCGGCGTCAGAAAGGCGCCATGCATCTCGCGAATGGAGATACCCATGGCCTCGATTATGACCAACGCCTCGGCGATGACCGCGCTGCAGACGCTGCGCAAGGTGACGACCGATCTGGAAGGCACCCAGGACCGCATCTCGACCGGCCTGAAGGTGAACGTCGCCAAGGACAACGCCGCCTACTGGTCGATCTCCTCGACCATGAAATCCGACGTCGCCGGCTTCAAGGCCGTCTCCGACGCTCTGGGCCTCGGCACCTCGACCGCCGTCAACGCCTCGAACGGCGCCGACAGCGTGAAGAACATGCTGACCGCCATGAAGCAGCGCATCGTCGCCGCCCAGTCGAACGGCACCGATCCGAAGTTCCTCCAGGCCGAAGTCGACCAGTACATCCAGCAGATCGAGGGCGTCGTCGCCTCGGCGTCGTTCAACGGCGACAACTGGCTGAACGTCAACTATTCGCCGGACGGCTCGGCCAAGGACCTCAACGTCGACGTTCTGGCGACGCTGAGCCGCTCCGAGAGCGGCGTGACGCCGAGCTACATCAGCTTCACCCGCCAGGACATGCGCTCCGACTCGATCCTCGGCCAGGCGACCATCGAGCAGAAGATCGACTCCACCGTGGCCGCCAAGGCCTCGCAGGTGTTCGACATCGGCACCTCCAGCGGTGTCTACATCGACGGCCAGAATCTCGGCCTCGACAAGCTGACCTTCAAGTTCACCAGCGAAGCGCTGACCGTGAACTACCAGCAGAAGAAGGTCGTCGGCGCCGGCACCTCGGTCAACGGCGACATCGTCGCCCTGACGCTGAAGCCGATCACCACCGACGTCACGGTCGACCTCAGCACCATCAAGTACACCACCGACCAGGCGACCACCGAGGCCCTGATCACCAAGGCGATCAACGACGCGATCGTCAAGCAGACCTACGCTTCGATGCTGCCGTCGGTCATCGACCAGAGCAAGACGCTGGCGGCGGCGAGCCAGCGCCAGGCGCTGGTGGATTCCGCCTACGACGTCGCCTACACCAAGCACCTCGCGCAGACCGGCAAGGCGACGGACTTCGAGGGTGCCAAGGCCTACGGCGAGGCGACCAAGCTGGCCATCGGCGCCGCCTACGACCGTGGCGACACCGCCTACAACGCCAAGCTGACGGACGGCACCACCGATCTGTTCACCGCCGCCCTCGACCTCAGCGGCGCGGCCGCCGCCCTCACGCTCGGCCTCGGCAGCGCGGCGTCGACCGCGGCGGTGACCGCGGCGACCTCCGCTCCGGGGCTGCTGGGCGCCGCCGCGCCGACCGACTTCGCGACCGCCGACGCGATGTTGAAGGACCGCACGGTCAAGTCGGCCTTCGCCACCATCGACGGCAAGCGCCAGCTGCAGTTCACCGTCGGCGCCGGCTACAAGTCCGCCACGGCCTCGGCCGACATGACCGCCGCCGGCAACAAGGTCGTCGACACCAACTACAACTCGAAGATCGAGGGGTTGTGGGTGCAGACGAAGGAAAGCGACGCCTTCGGCGGCCTCGCCGAACTGAAGCAGCTCGACGTCCAGAACAACGCGACCCGTTCGCTGGAAGCGATCGACAGCATGCTGACCAAGGTGATCGTGAAGGCCGCCGCGGTCGGCTCGATCGAAAACCGCATCGGCATCCAGACCGACTTCCTGTCCAAGCTGACCGACGCGGTCAACAAGGGCATCGGCCTGCTGATCGACGCCGACATGAACGAGGAATCGAGCCGCCTGCAGGCCCTCCAGGTCCAGCAGCAGCTCGCGACCCAGGCGCTGTCGATCGCCAACCAGGGTCCGCAGAACATCCTGTCGCTGTTCCGCTAAACCTTGGGCGGGCCGGCGTCCCTTCCCTCGGGCGCCGGCCCCTCTGCTTTTTTCGGGCCCCACCATGTGCCCGACGCGACGCGCGCCATCGACGATGTAACCCTCCAAAGGTGCGACCATGAGCATCGCCGCCTATCAGCAGACCATTCTCGACTGCGACGATCCGCGTCGGATCGAGTACCGCCTGTTCCTGCGCATCACCTTGGCCCTGGAACGGTTTCGGGAGGCCGATTGGCGTTCGGAGGGGTTAAAGGACGCCCTGTACCGGAACATGGAGCTGTGGGGCTGGCTGCGCGCCGACCTGCTGGACGACGAGAACGGCCTGCCCGAGAAGCTTCGCGCCGGTCTGGTGTCGCTGTCCTACACGGTCGACCGGCAAACCCGCGCGGTGTTGCAGGGCATGGCCGGGGTCGGCCTTCTGGTCGAGATCAACCGGGCCGTCATGCAGGGGCTGCAGGGAACGCCGCAGCCCGCCACGGAGGTGGCCGATGTCGCTTAAGCTCCGTCTCAAGCCCTTTGAGCGGGTGGTCATCAATGGCTGCGTCGTGCAGAACGAGAACCGCCGCTACACGCTGACCATCAGCAATTTCGCCCAGATCATCCGCGGCAGCGACATCATGCAGGACGAGGAGGCGACCACGCCCGTGCGCCGCTCCTATTTCGTGATCCAGAGCATGCTGCTCGATCCCGGCGCCGCGGACCGCCACGCGCCGATCATCGCCAGCATGATGGCGGATCTCTACGCGGCGTTCGCCCGGCCGGACATCCAGAACCACATCATGCAGTCGATGGGCTATGTCGCCGAGCGGGACTACTACAAGGCCCTGAGCAGCCTGCGCCCGGTTCTCGACTACGAGGACGTCGTGCTGGGACGGCCGAAGGGCCGCCCGTCCGGGCATAACGAACAGCACGCGGCGGGGTGAGCATGGCAAAGCCACTGGAGGGGGTCGGCGGCACCGGTGCTGAGCGTGGGATCACGAGCGCCGACGTGATCGCCGAGGCGCGCCAGCGCCAAGCGGACCGTCTGAAGGCGGCCCAGGCTGAAAACGACAAGCCGACGGAGATCGTCGAAGGCGCGGTGAACAGCCAGCGCTCGGCCATCCCGCCGCGCCGGGACATCCAGCCCTACCGGGTCAAGCTCGATCCCGACACCCAGCGGCTCCACACCGAGGTCCTGAACACCACGACCGGCGAGGTCATCATGCGCATCCCGCAGACCTACACCGATCCGGCCGATGCGCCGGCCGAGGACGGCGAACCGGGTGCCGAGCCCGATGGCGAAGCGGGACGCCCGCCGAAGGGGGGGGTGAAGGCATGAGCACCATCCAGGAGTACCGGCAGATCGTGCGCAACCAGGACCGCTTCGAGGGGGCGCTGCGCAAGCGCGGCGACATCCAGCGGGACATCGCCTATTTCGAGGCGAACATTGGCAAGGTTGGCACGACCGAGGCGCTGATGAAGGACGACAAGCTCTACCGCTTCGTCATGGAAGCCTTCGATCTCGGCAGCCAGACCTTCGCGCGCGGCCTCATCCGCAAGGTGCTGAACGAGGGCGTCGCCGATCCCAAATCCACCGCCAACCGCATGACCGACCCCAAGTTCAAGGAAATGGCGACGATCCTCGGCTTCAAGGAGAATGGCGGGGCCAGCCTCAAGGAACCCAAGATCGTCAAGGCCATCGTCGACCGCTTCGTCGACGTCAAGATGGAGGTCGCGGCCGACGAGACCAACCCGGCGGTCCGGCTGGCGCTCTATTTCCAGCGCCGGGCGCCTGGACTTTCCAACTGGTTCCAGGTGCTGGGCGACGCGCCGTTGCAGAAGGTCGTCTTCACGGCGCTGGACATCCCGGACGCGGCCGCCCTTCAGGACGTCGACCGGCTCGCCGAAAAACTGAGCGCGAAGTTCGACATCAAGGATTTCAAGGATCCGGCGAAGTTGCAGAAGCTCCTCGACCGCTTCGCCGCGATGTACGACCTGCGCAACGATTCGTCGGCCACCAGCGCCACCATGCCGTCCATCGGGCCGATCTCGCGCGGCGGGCGCGCATCGATCATTTCCATCGACCCGTCCATCACGATGTCGCTGATGAGCTTCCCGCGCTTCTGACGCTCGGGATCGGCCCTCGCCGACAGGAAGAGGCGGCGTGAGGAGGTCTTGGCTTTGCAGGCGGACAACAGAAAGGGACCCGACCGCATCCGCCCGCCCGCCACCACCGGCGCCGGGGCGGTCGGGCGGATGCGCGCCAGGGCCGCCGAGGGGCGCGATTCGCTCCACATCCTGCCGCTGTCGATCATTCCCCTGGAGACGCCCGGCCTGCGCCACGCGCGGCTGATCAAGAACGTCCGGCTGGAAACCGTCGCCGAGGTCTTCAACGACGCGCAGACCGGCAGCGGGCAGATCGCGCTCGACCAGCTTCCCGCCTGCTTCGGCATCGACGGGCCGGCGATGCGCCGCGACCTGCGGCTGATCGCCCAGATCGCCGAGGCCGCCAGCTTCGACGTGTACAGCCTGCGGCTGGAGCTGCGCCGCCTGAGGATCGACGTGGAGGAGGCCGGCGCGCTCCGCCTGTCCGACGCCAAGCGGGCCGAGCTGACCGGCTACATGCAGGTCTTCACCCGCCCGCTGGTCGAGCATGTCTACGGCGGCGACGGCGTGCGCGTGACCAGCATGGAAAGCCTGATCCGCCTGTTCGCCGAACCGGATGTGGAGGAGGCGCGGCGGCGTTTGCAGATGACCGCCGACCGGCTCGACATCCCGCTGAGCGAGATCCCGAACTTTCTGGAGGAATACGCCGACATCTTCCTGTCGCTGGCCTATTTCAAGCACTGCCTCGACGACATCGTGCCGGACGTGCAGGGCTTCCTCGCCTGGATGACCGAGTTGCACGGGGCCAACGAGGTGCGGCGCGACGTCCGGCAGGGCCGGCTGCTCGACGAGATCGGGCGGGATCTGACCGACATCGCCACCTCGATCACCGGGCGCTTCGAGAGCTTCGACAACCGCTCGCGTGATTTCTGGCGCAACATCAACGCCGACAGCTTCCGCACCATCCGCGACCTGATCGTCACCCACCACCTGACCATCGGCGGCGTGCTGTGCGGGCTGGCGGTGAAGATGAACCTGTGGAAGTCGCGCTTCGCGCGCGGCGGCGGGCCGATCCGCCGGCTTGAGTTCATCCGCTCGGAAATCCTGCCCGGCCTCTCCCACATCAAGGCCATCGAACAGGCGTCGCGCAACAGCCTGCGGTGACGCGGTGGCGTCCGGAGGCCTGGAAGGGGCGACGCTCCCGACACCATGCGGCGGCCACGCTTGGATGGTGGCGAAACCTCCCCATATGCCCAGGCATGAGCGCGACCCATCGATCCAGCATCGGCCGGCGGGCGGTGCTCGCCGCCGCTGCCGCCGCCTCTCTCGGCTCCGTCCTGCCGCGTGGCCTGTCCGCCGCCGAAGCGGAGAGCCCCGGAGCCGCCGGGGCGTTCGACCCGGCGCGGCTTGGCCGGGCGATCGACCGGGCGGCGGGTCTCGACCAGATCCACGGCATGGTCATCGGTCGGCACGGGAAGGTGGCGGTCGCCAAGGTGTTCCGGGGGCCGGCGCTCGGCCGCGCGGTGAACGTCAAATCGGTGTCCAAGACCATCGTCGCCTCGCTGGCCGGGATCGCGCTTGACCGTGGCGTCCTGCCCGGCGTGGACGCAAGCCTGGCCGACGTTGCGCCCGATCTCCTTCCGCCCGGCGCCGATCCACGGGTGCGCGCGATCACGGTCGCGCAGCTTCTCACCATGCAGGCCGGGCTGGAGCCGACCTCGGGGCCAGGGTATGGCCGCTGGATCGGCAGCCGGAATTGGGTTGCCGACGCGTTGGGCCGGCCCTTCGTCGCCGAGCCGGGCGAGCGGATGATCTACTCGACCGGCAGCTATCACGTGTTGGGCGCGGTGCTGGCGCGCGTCTCGGGCCGCAGCCTGCTGTCGCTGGCGCGCGAGTGGCTCGGCCAGCCGCTGGGAATCGACGTGCCGTCCTGGACGCGCGACCCGCAGGGGTTCTTCCTCGGCGGCAACAACATGGCGCTGTCGCCGCTCGACCTGTTCCGCTTCGGCGAGATGTGGAGCCGTGGCGGAGTCTGGAACGGACGGCGCGTCGTGAGCGCCGCCTGGGCGGAAGCCTCCTGGGTGGCGCGGACGCGCTCTCCGTTCTCGGGCGACGCCTACGGCTACGGCTGGTTCCTTGCCGAGGCGAACGGGCACCGGATCGCCTACGCGCGCGGCTATGGCGGGCAGATGCTGTACCTCGTACCGTCACTGGGCGTGACCGTGGTCGTCACCTCCGATCCCGGCCGTCCGGCCCGCTCGGACGGGCATGTCGGCGCCCTGAACGCCTTGTTGACCGCCGAGATCATTCCGGCCGCGGAGCTTGCCTGACGCTCCCGCAGCCCAAGTCAGGCCGAGGCGTCAGCGCCGCGCCGCGATCTCGTCCAGCTTGGTCGCGATGTCCTGTTCGAAGTTGCCGACCCACCGGTTGTAGGCGCGCTCCACCCCGTCGTTCTGGCGCTCCATGTTCTTGGCGCTGACGTATTGGATGCGGTAGCTCTGGGTCGAGAACAGGACGTCGGCCTCGGCCACCCACGGCCATTTGGTGTAGGTGGCGCGCACCTGCCCGTCCGCCAGATGCTTGAAACGCCAGCCGCGCCGCGCGCCGGCCTCGATGATCGCCGATTCGATGGCGCTCAGCGGCAGCGTCCGCGCGCCGGGGGGCACGCTGTGCTCCTGGGTCGTCGCGATCGGCTTGGTGGTCTGGCAGGCGGCCAGAAGCAGAAGGGCGGCACCGGCCACGAGTTTGCGCACGCGCCTGATCCTTGTCCAATGCAATCGGGAGGCGGCATACTCCCTTTTCGCAAAGGCTCCGTCAACGGCCGCGCTTCCGCCTCCGCCGTTTTCGCGTGTGGCCGAATGTCCGGGTTCGCCTTTCCGGTCAGCGTTCGTGGAAGCTGTCGGACAGGGCGAAGTAGATCGGCTTCAGCAGGTATTCCAGCAGCGAGCGCTCGCCGGTGGTCATGTCGACCTGCACCGTCATGCCGGGCAGGATCGGCTGGGCCGCCTCGTTCTCGCGGCCGACATGGTTGCGGCTCAGTCCGATGACGGCCTTGTAATAGGGGCGGTGCTGCTCGTCGAGGAAGGTCGTGGCGGAGATCCGGCGCAGCGTGCCGGGGATCGAGCCGTAACGGGCGAAGTCGTAGGTCAGCACCTTCACGTTGGCGCCGAGCCCGACGTGGAGCTGGCCGACGTCGCGCGGGGTGACGTGCGCCTCCACCGTCATCTCGTGGTCGACCGGGACGATCTGCATCAGCACGCCGCCTTCCGGCACCACGGCGCCGATGGTGTTGATCCGCAGATCCTGCACCAGACCCCGCACCGGCGACAGCACGGTCAGCCGCTTGGACCGGTCGTCGAGCTTGCTGCGCGCCTCGCGGAGCTGCGCGATCTCGGCGGTGACGGTGCCCATCTCGGTCACCGCGTCCTGCGACAGCTTGGCGGTCTGGTCGAGGATGCGGTTGCCGGCTTCGGCGATGGCCTGCCGGGTGGTGACGAACTGGCTTTCGATGCGCCGCTGCTCGCCCATCAGCCGGGCCTGCTCGCGCTGGGTCTCCAGCGATTGCAGCTTGGACGACAGGCCCATCGTCTCCAGCTTGTTGCGGATGTCGACCGAGCCGGTGATCAGCGCGATCTGGTCCTTGATGCTGGCCTGCTGCCCCTCGTAGAGCGCCAGTTCCGATTCGCGCTGGTCGACCTGGGAGCGCAGCACGGCGGTCGCCGTATCGCGCGCCTGGATCTGGGTGTCGAAGATCAGTTGCTGGTCGGCGACCTGCGCCGGGTCGGCCCCGGCGAAGCGCGCGAAATCCGGCGTCCGTCCGGCGGCGAAGGCGCGCAGCCGCTCGGCCCGCAGCTCCAGCGTCGTCAGGCGGGCGTTCATCTGCTCAAGCTCGGACTGGACCTGCTTGGGGTCGAACACCACCAGCGGCTGTCCGGGCTCGACCAGATCGCTGTCCTTGACCAGGATGGAGGCGACGATGCCGCCCTCCAGATGCTGGACGACCTGGGCGTTGCCCGACGGCACCACCTGACCCGGCGTGACGACCGCCTCCTTGACGGGCATCAGCGTCGCCCAGACGAGCAGGGCCACCATCAGCAGGAACAGCACGACGATCGTCGCGCGGACCAGCGACAGGGTCGCGTCGTCGGCGCTGAGCGATTTGCCGGTGGGGCGGGCGAGTTCGGAAGCGGCCATGGTCGGTCACACACAGGAAGCGGTTAGCGGGGCAGCATCGAGGCGAGGCCGAGCGGACGGTTGATCCCGCCGGCGCCGCCCGGTCCGGGCAGGCCGGACATCGGGGCGGTCTTCGCCGGGGCGATCATGCCGGCGTCCATGGTCATCACCGAATCGGCCAGGGTCAGGTGGCTCGGCCGGTGGGTGACGAGGAAGATTGTGCTGTGGCCGCGCAGGGCGGTGAGCGCGGCGTGCAGCGCCTTGTCGCCCTCGAAGTCCAGCCGGCTGGCCGGCTCGTCGAGCAGCAGGATGCGCGGACGGCGGATGTAGGCGCGGGCCAGGCAGATCTTCTGCGTCAGGCTGGGCGACAGGCGCATCGACTGGTTGTCGCCGATGCGGGTGTGCAGACCCTTGGACAGCGCCTCGACCTCGTCCAGCGCGCCGGCCAGCGACAGCGCCCAGCGCATCTCGGCCTCGTCGGCGGTCTCGTCGGCGAAGCGCAGGTTCTGCGCGACGGTGCCGTAGAACAGCGTGCTGGCCTGGGGCACGTAGCCGATCGACTTGCGCATGTCGATGGGATCCATCTGCCGGATGTCGACGCCGTCGATCCGCACGTTGCCGGCCTGGGGCGGATACAGCCCCAGCATGACCTTCAGCATCGACGACTTGCCGGCGCCGTCCGGCCCGACGATGGCGACGATCTGCCCCGGCTTGACCGTGAAGGACACGCCGACCAGCGCCGGATCGGCGTCGTTCCGGTAGCGCAGAGACACGCGCGAGAAGGACACCTCGCCCTTCAGCTTGCGCGGCGGCAGGGTGGCGCAGCGCGGCTCGCGCTCGGGCCGGATGCTCATCAGGTTGTTGATCTGTCGGGCGTTGGCGCGCAGCTGCTCGATGCGCGGCAGCATGGTGACGGCGGTCTGCAACGGCACCATCACCCGCCACAGCAGCATCATCGACGCCATCAGCGCGCCCGGCGTCATCGCGCCGCTGAACACCTGCACGGCACCGATGCCGACGGTGGCGAGCCCGGCGGCGGGCACCACCAGACCGGCCAGCGCCACGTGGGTGGCCGACAGGTTGGCGGCGGCGTGGCCGGAGCGCGCGGTCCTGGCCGAGAGCTGGTCGTAGCGGTCGCGCCAATGGGCCAGCCCGCCGACGGCGCGCAGCGCCGGCATCTTGGCGACCATCTCGACGAAGAATTCCTGCCGCTCGGTGTCGGCCCGCGCGGTGGCGGCGGTGCGGGCGCGCACCAGCGGGTGGATGGCGGCGCCGATGGCGGCGGTCAGCAACACGGCGCCCAGCGGCACCAGCGCCAGCGGCCCGCCGAGGATGGCCATCACCGCCATGTAGAACAGGGCGAAGGGCACGTCGAACAAGGCGGCGACCTGCCCCTGGCTGATGAAGTCGCGGATCGATTCCAGATCCTTCACGCGGGCGATCTGGGTGCCGATGTTGGCCCGCTCGCTCATGCCGACCGGCAGCATCAGGATGCGGTCGATGGTGGCGTTGCTGATCGAGCGGGCGATGCGCGACCCGGCATGGGCCAGCGCGCGCCCCCGGATCTGGCGCAGGGCGAAATCGCCGCCCACCACCAGCACCGCGCCGACGGCGATGGTGACCAGCGTCTCGATCGACCCGGTGGTGATCACCTTGTCGTAGATCGCCATGGTGAACAGCGGGGCCGCGATGGACAGCAGGTTGATGACGGCGCTCAGGCCCAGCACCGCCCACAGCAGCGGCACGAAGCCCTGCAGCACCGTGGCGACCCAGTTTTGGGCGACGGCGCTGGAGTCGACCGGAACGAAGACGTAGGCGGTGCCCTTGCCGGCGGTCAACGTGACCTCGGCGCGCGCGCGGCCGCTGAAGGCGGCGACCCCGTCCGCGCCGACCGACAGCAGGGTGTGGACCGCGCCGTCGCGCCCCCGGAACAGGCAGGGCAGGTGGGAGGCCTCGACGGTGGCGAGATCGACGCGCAGGCTCCGCCCCTCGAAATTCAGGCGCTGGAAGACGTCGCACAGCTCCTCGACCGTCTGCACCTCCGAGAAGTGGGGCAGGGCTTCCGCGAGCGCCAGCGGCCCGCCGCGCCAGCCCAGCGCGTCGAGCAGCGGGATCATGCAGGCGCCGACCTCCGACGATTCCGACAGGCGGCGGCGCAGCGCGTCGCTGTCGTCGTGCGCGGCCTTGATCGGCTCGGCCTTGTCGGCCGGAGCCCCGCCGGGGGTGGGGGCGGGGGAGGAGGAGACGAGAACCGGTTGGGCGGCGGGCTGGGCGCCGGGCTGGTCGGCGCCGGGTTCCGGCCGGCCGACCACGCGGCCGTCGACGATCTGGATGACCCGATCGGCGAGCGTCAGCAGGGACGGGCGGCTGGTCACCAGCAGGATGGTGACGCTGCCGCGCAGCTCTTCCAGCGCGCGGCGGAACACGGTGTCGGATTGCACGTCGAGCGAGGAGTTCGGCTCGTCCAGCAGCAGCACCGCCGGTTCGCGCACCAGCGCGCGGGCGAGGCAGATCATCTGGCGGGCGCCGCGCGGCAGCGCCTCCTGCGAGGCGTCGCCGACGATGGTCTCGTAGCCCTGCGGCAGGCTGGCGATGCGGCGGTCCAGACCGAAACGGCGGCAGACCTCCATCGCCAGATCGGCCCGGCTGGGGTCGAACAGCGTCAGGTTCTGGAGGATGGTGCCCTTGAACAGCTCCGGATTCTCGCCGACGTAGACGACGCCGCCGATCCCGCCCATCTCAGCCCCGGCGGCGCCCGAGTCGGAACCGCGCACGCCGACGCGCACCGCCCCGGCCGTCGGGCGCAGGGCGCCGAGGATCAGGCGGAGCAGCGTCGTCTTGCCCGACGCGTTGGTCGCCACCACGCCCAGAAGCTCGCCGGGGCCGACGCTGAGCGACAGCTCGTGCAGGATCTCCGGGCCGCGGTCATAAGAAAAGCGGACGCTGTCCATCTCGATGGAGCCGGGGGCCAGGGCCGGGCCAACCGCCGTCCCGACGGCCGCTGCGGCTTCGGCGGCCGGCTCGACCTCCAGCAGCACATGGCCGATGCGGCGCAGCGCCAGGGACACCGACTGGTAGCGCACCCAGCGGTCGAACAGCGCCTGCACCGGCTGCACGCAGCGTCCGGCCAGCATCGAGCAGGCGGTCAGCACGCCGGTCGTCATCGCCCCGTCGATCACCGACACGCTGCCGACGATCACCACCAGCATCATCGTGGCCTGCGCCAGGGTGGTGGCGACGACCGAGGCGGTGCCGCTCAGCCGCGCGACGTTGAAGTCCTCCTCGCTGCAGCCCTGCTGCAGGCGTTCGTGGCGCCGCAGCAGCCCGGCCTCGGCGCCCAGCCCCTTGACGGTGTGGACGCCGCTCAGCACCTCGCTGATGAAGTTCAGGCGGCGCTCTTCCAGGGTGTGGCGGTCCTCCAGCGCCCGGCGCATCCGCGTGCCGAGAAGGGAGCCGACGATCAGGAACAGCCCCAGCACCGCCAGCGGGATCAGCACCAGCCAGCCGGCCAGCAGCGCGATCAGGCCCAGGTAGAGAATCGCGAAGGGAATGTCGATGGCCGATTGCAGCGCCTGGCCGGAGTAGAACTCCCGCACCATCTTGATGGCGCGGTACACCTCGAAATGCGTGCCGATGCCCTGATGGGAGAAGGCGTTCAGCGGCATGCGCATCAGCCGCTCGATCAGCGAGCCGCTGGACTGGTGCTCGATTCGCGCGCCCATCCAGGTGGTCAACGCCGAGCGGGTCACCCGCAGCACCGCCTCCATCACCGCCGCCAGGGCGCAGCCGATGCCCAGCAGCGTCATGGTGCCGTAGGACTCGTTGGGCAGGATGCGGTCGTAGACGTGCAGCAGCGTCACCGGCAGCGCCAGGCCGAAGATGTTCAGCGCGAAGGAGGCCAGCACCAGCACGCCCTTGTCGCGGCGCAGGCCGAGCATGCCCGACAGGAGCCGGCGGGCGGCGCCTTCGGCGGCCCGGTCGCGCTCGCTGGCGGCCTTGGCGGCTTCGGCTTTGCTGATGGGTGACGGGGATGCGGGCTGCAAGACGGCCAACCTGTGGGGAAGGGTATCGGAACAGCCAATCAACACCATAATTGCTAGTGATAAGTAAATGAGCGAATAGCAACGAATGTTGACGGGGCATGACCTTTTTGAGCGGACGCTCTTCCCGTGCCCGTTTCGGGGCCGGATTCATGGGCGGTTTTTGCCGCCAGTTGCGCAGAACCCGATTTCGGCCCGACCGGACGAGGCTGCGACATACACGCGCATTACAGACGTGTGTTGAATTTCATCACACGAAGATTCTTATCACAAGCAACTCGAAGCGCTAGAACAGAGGCTCATAAGAGTCTCAAGCGGCGCGGTTGTGCGCCTTATGTTTTGGAGCGATCCGATGGCTGACGAGGCGGTTCAGGGCACCAACACCGAGGTCGACGATCGCCAGATCCTCGACGACCTGACCCTCCTCCAGCAGGTCGACGGCTCCCGTCTGGGCGGCGTCATCCACGAGGTCGCCGACGTCGAGCTGGAACGGCCCGACGACACGCTCGGCCACGTGCAGACTGATTACCGCGGCGTCGTCGACATGATGATCGGCGGTGCGGCGCAGACCGGATCCGTCGCCGGTTCGTCCACGGCGGTGGCGTCGGACCGCGCGGCGCTCGCCCAGATGCTCAACGGCGACCTGTTCCGTTCGGATGGCACGCGCGGAACCGGCCCCTTGGGTCCCGACGGGTCGGGCGTCGGGGAATCCGAGGATCGCGACCTCTCCGCCTCGAACACCGAGGCCGTGGACGTGCTGTGGTCGGCGCGGACCACGACGACCTTCGAGCAGCCCCAGGCCGGTGCCGCCGACGCGGACGACGCCGCCGGATCGACCCAGTCGGCGGGCACGGCAACCCCCGTGACGCTTCCCGACACCGTCGTTGCGGCCGATGCCGCGCTGCCGACGGTGACCACGGCCGCCGCGGCCACGACTCCGGCCGCCCCGACCCTGACCGTCGGCTCCGCCACCGGCGACGAGGACAGCGCCATCCTTCTGTCCATCGGCGCCGTGCCGGCGGCCGGCGGCGGGACCCTGTCCTTCACGTTGTCGGGTATTCCGGCCGGCGCCAGCCTGACCAACACGGCGGGCGAGACGCTGACGGTCGTCAACGGCACGATCACCCTCACCCAGAGCCAATTGACCGGGCTGGCGGTCACGCCGCCGGCCAACACCGACCAGGACTTCACCATCACCGTCACGGCGACCAGCAGCGACGGCACCACCGTGTCGGCCGGCGCCACCTCCAGCCTGCTGGTCACCGTCAACCCGGTGTCGGACACGCCGACCCTGGCGGTCCAGGCGGTCACGGGCAATGAAGACTCCGCCATTCCGCTGACCATCGATCCGGCGCTGACCGACACGGACGGGTCGGAGACGCTGACGATCACCATCAGCGGCATTCCGGACGGCGCGGTGCTGAGCAACGCGGGCGGAGCGCTGACGGTCGTCAACGGGTCGGTCACCCTGACCCCGGCGCAGTTGGCGGGGCTGACCGTCACGCCGCCGCTGAACAGCGACGCCGGCTTCACGCTGACCGTCACGGCGACCAGCACCGACGGCACCGCCGCCCCGTCCAGCGTCAGCGCGCCGCTGGTCGTCACCGTCACCCCGGTGTCCGACACGCCGACGCTGTCGGTCCAGACCGCGAGCGGGAACGAGGACACGGGCATTCCGCTGACCATCGATCCGGCGCTGACCGACACGGACGGATCGGAGACCCTGACGATCACGCTGTCGGGGATTCCGGACGGCGCGGTGCTCAGCAACACGGGCGGGGCGCTGACGGTCGTCAACGGCTCGATCACGCTGACGCCGGCGCAGTTGGCCGGGCTGAACATCACGCCGCCGGCCAACAGCGACGTGGACTTCACCCTGACGGTCACGGCAACCAGCACCGACGGCACCGCCGCTCCGGTCAGCACCAGCGCGCCGCTGCTGGTCTCGGTGACGCCGGTGTCGGACGCGCCGACCTTGACGGCTTCGGCCGCGAGCGGGAACGAGGACACGGCCATTCCGCTGGCGATCAGCCCGGCGCTGACCGACACGGACGGGTCGGAGACGCTGACGATCACGCTGTCGGGGATTCCCAACGGCGCGGTGTTGAGCAACGCGAGCGGGACGCTGACGGTGATCAACGGCGCGATCACGCTGACGCCGGACCAGTTGGCCGGCTTGGCGATCACGCCGCCGGCTAACAGCGACGCGGACTTCACGCTGACCGTCACCGCCACCAGCACCGACGGCACCGCCACCCCCGCCAGCACCAGCGCCCCGCTGGTCGTCACCGTCAACCCGGTGTCCGACATGCCGACGCTGTCGGTCCAGGCGGCGGGCGGGAACGAGGACACCGGCATCCCACTGACGATCGATTCGGCGCTGACCGACACCGACGGGTCGGAGACGCTGACGATCACGCTCAGCGGTATCCCGGCCGGCGCCAGCCTGAGCAACACGGCCGGCAACACGCTGACGATCAGCAACGGCTCGATCACCCTGACCCCGGCGCAGTTGGCCGGCCTGAAGATCACGCCGCCGGCCAACAGCGACGTGGACTTCACACTGACCGTCACAGCGACCAGCACCGACGGCACCGCAACCCCGGTCAGCACCAGCGCCCCGCTGACCGTCACCGTCAACCCGGTGTCGGACACGCCGGTCCTCAGCGTCATCGCCGCGACCGGTGACGAGGACCGCGCCATTCCGCTGAGCATCAGCGCGGCCCAGCCCGACGCCGACGGCTCGGAGACGCTGTCCTTCACCCTGTCGGGCATTCCGACCGGCGCCAGCCTGAGCAACGCGGCGGGCGAGACGCTGACGGTGGTCAACGGCTCGATCACGCTGACGCCGGGACAGTTGGCCGGCTTGGCGATCACGCCGCCGCTGAACAGCGACGCGGACTTCACGTTGACGGTCGTGGCGACCAGCACCGACGGCACGGCCGCGCCCGCCAGCACCAGCGCTCCGATCCTGGTGACCGTCAACCCGGTGTCGGACGCGCCGACGCTGAGCGTCCAGGACGCGACCGGCGCCCAGAACGCGGTCATTCCGCTGACGATCGCCCCGGCGTTGACCGACACGGACGGCTCCGAGGTTCTGACCGTCACCATCGGCGGCATCCCCGCAGGCGCCAGCCTTGCCAACGCCAACGGCGCGTTGACGGTGGTCAACGGCTCGATCACGCTGACGCCGGACCAACTGGCGGGCCTGACGATCACGCCGCCGTACAACAGCGACGACGACTTCACGCTGACCGTCACCGCGACCTCCAAGGACGGCGTCGCGGCGGTCGCGACCACGGTCGCCCCTCTTCTGGTGGTGGTCACCCCGGTGACGGATACGCCGACGCTGACGGTGTCGGCGGCGACGGGGAACGAGGACACGGGCATCCCGCTGACGATCAGCCCGGCGCTGACCGACACGGACGGGTCGGAGACGCTGACGGTCACG
>NZ_RZIJ01000021.1 GCF_003989665.1 Azospirillum doebereinerae
TCCACCTCCAACAATGGTGAATCACGTCAGCGGCCCAAGCGCAACCGCCGATTCAGATTTCAGGCGCGATGCTCTAAAGCGTCGGGAATTTACAACGAAGTTTGCCGAGCCGGAACCGTTTTCACAGTGGTCCCGCGTCCTCGCCCGTTGCGTTGGAGTGCGGTTGTGGACGGATCATTTTATGTGTCCAACGTGACAGGTTATGGGGGCTGGCGGAACAGGTTATGGTTCCATCCAGACCTCCTCCAGGCTGCGCAGCAAAGGGCGCAATTTGACCATCATCTCGTCATGCTCGTCCTGCGGATCGGAATCCGCGACGATGCCGCCGCCGGCTTGGGCGATCACATGGTCCGGCGTCACCGACAGGGTGCGTATGACGACGCTGCTGTCCATGGCGCCGTCGAAGCCGATCCAGGCGACCGAACCGCAATAGGCGCCGCGCCGTGCCTCCTCCAACTCGTCGATGATCTCCATCGCGCGGATCTTGGGAGCCCCGGTGATCGACCCGCCGGGGAAGGTCGCCCGCAGCAGGTCCACCGGGCCGAGGCCGGGGCGCAGCTCCGCCCGCACCACCGAGACGAGGTGATGGACCGACGCGAAGCTCTCCAGCCCGTACAACACCGGGACCTTTACGCTGCCGATCCGGGACACGCGGGCCAGATCGTTGCGCAGCAGGTCGGTGATCATCAGGTTTTCCGCCCGGTCCTTCGGGCTGGCCAGCAGGGCCGCCGCCTCCGCCGCGTCGGCCGCAGGGTCGGCGCGGCGCGGGCGCGTGCCCTTGATCGGCCGGGTCTCGATGCGCCCGTCGCTCTCCAGCCGGAGGAAGCGCTCCGGCGAGGCGCTGGCGATGGACAGGCGCGGACCGAGGTTGAGGAAGGCCGCAAAGGGCGCCGGGCTGAGCGCTCGCAGCCGCTCGAACAGGGCGTAGGGATCCAGCCCCGCCGGCCGGTCGGCGAGGAAGCGCTGCGTGAAGTTCGCCTGATAGATGTCGCCGGCCCGGATGTAGGCCAGCACCCGTTCGATCTTCGCGCGGTATTCATCGCGCGTCAACTCGCTGCGCCAGGGCGCGGGAACCACGCGGCCGGGCGGTGGCATCGGGTCGGCCAGACGCGTCGCCATCGCGCGGGCGCGGCCCTCCGCCTCCGGCCGCGACGCGACGACCCAGGCGCGTTGCTCCGCGTGGTCGAAGGCGGCGACCACGTCGTAGAGGCCGAAGGCGAGATCGGGCTGGCCGCCGAAGTTGCCATGGCGGGTCGGCAGGGTTTCCAGGAACCGACCCGCCTCGTAGCCGAGGAACCCGACCGCGCCGCCGGTGAAGGGAACGGGTGCGAGGCCGGGTGTCGGGTCGTAAGCCGCCAGCAGGCCCGCCAGCGCGTCGAAGGGTGAGCCGCCCACCGGAACGCCGTCCACCAGCACCTGCCCGTCAACGGATTCGACGGTGCGGACGGGATCGGCGACGATGTAGCTGTAGCGCCCATGGTCGGAATGCCGGGCGGCGCTGTCGAGCAGCATGGCCCAAGGCTCGCCGCTCCAACGACAGAAGGCGAGCGCCGGGCAGGTATGGTCGACGGGGATAGCGATCATGACGTCCGTCCGTGGCAACCCGGCCGTCTCTACCCGATGCCGCTCGCCGCCGCCACCTCCATGTCCCCGGGAGTCGATGCGGCGCTGGACGCCGATGGGGGGATGGACCACAACCCATCGCGGGGACCACCACGACACGCAAGGGCCATAGCGATGCGCTTCGCTGCCAACCTGAGCCTTTTGTTCACCGAACGCCCCTTTCCGGAGCGTTTCGCCGCTGCGGCCGCAGCCGGTTTCGACGCCGTGGAGTTCCTGTTCCCCTACGGGTTTCCGGCCGAAACGCTGGCGGCGGAACTGAACGCCAACAACCTGGCGCTGGCGCTGTTCAACCTGCCGCCCGGCGATTGGGAGGCGGGGGAGCGTGGCATCGCCTGCCTTCCCGGACGCGAGGCGGAGTTCCGCGCGGGCGTGGACCGCGCCATCGCCTACGCGCGCGCTCTGGGCAACCGGCGCCTGCACTGCATGGCGGGCATCGTCCCGCCGGGGTTGGACCGCGCCATGGCGCTGGAGACCTATGTCGGCAATCTGCGCGTTGCCGCTTCGGCCTGCCTGGACGCCAGGCTGACCCTGCTGGTCGAACCGATCAACACCCGCGACATGCCGGGCTACCTGATGGACCGCACCACCCTGGCCAGGGAGGTGATCGGGCGGGTCGGCGCACCGAACCTGCGCCTGCAGCTCGACCTCTACCACGCGCAGATCAGCGAGGGCGACCTCGCCACCCGCATCCGCGCCAACGCCGACCTCACCGACCATGTCCAGATCGCCGGAGTGCCCGACCGGCACGAACCGGACAGCGGCGAAGTCCATTACCCTTACCTGTTCGAGATCCTGGCCACCACCGGCTATGACGGCTTCATCGGCTGCGAATACCGGCCGAGGGGACGGACCGAGGAGGGGCTCGGCTGGCTCGCGGCTTGGCGGGCCGGCATCGATCGCTCCGGTCTCGACCGTTCATGATCAAGCCACCGCTGGCCGCATGACACCCTTGATCTTCGGAGGATCGGCTCCGTGCCCGCCGCGTATCGGGCAACCTCCGTGATCATGATTGTTTTCTCCTGTATCGTGTCCGCCCCGCTCCCTGTCCGGCCCCCGCCCCATGCCGCGCCCCGATACGCTGTCCCTCCGCGAAGCCCGCCGCATCGCCATCGCCGCACAGGGCTTCGCCGCTTCCCCTTCCGCCGGCACCGCGCCGGTCGAGGCGCGCCATGTCCGCAAGATGGTCGGGCGGCTGGGACTGGTGCAGATCGATTCCGTCAACGTGCTGGTCCGCTCGCATTACCTGCCGCTCTTCTCGCGGCTCGGCGCCTACGAGGCCGGACTGCTCGACCGGCTCGCCTATGGCGGCAAGCGGCGGTGCCTGTTCGAGTATTGGGGCCACGAGGCGTCGCTGATCCCGGTCGAGCAGCAGCCCCTGTTCCGCTGGCGCATGGCGCGGGCCGAGCGCGGCGACGGCATCTATGGCGAGCTGGCGCGCTTCGCCGCCGAGCGCCGCCCCTACATCGATTCGGTGCTGGCCGAGGTGGCGGCGCGCGGGCCGCTGGGCGCTTCGGAACTGTCGGAGGCCGGGCGCGGCCAAGGCGGCTGGTGGGGCTGGAGCGACGGCAAGCGGGCGGTGGAGTTCCTGTTCTGGGCCGGGCTGCTCACCACCGCCGGGCGGCGCGGTTTCGAACGGCTCTACGACCTGCCCGAACGCGTGCTGCCCGCCACCGTCCTCGCCACGCCCACACCGGACGAGGCCGAGGCCCAGCGCGCCCTGCTGCGCATCGCCGCCCGCGCCCACGGCATCGCCACCGAACGCGACCTGCGCGACTACCACCGGCTCGATCCCGCCGACGCGCGGCTGCGGATCGCCGAACTGGTCGAGGCGGGCGATTTGCTGCCGGTGACGGTGGAGGGCTGGGCGAAGCCCGCTTACCTCGCCCCCGACGCACGCCGCCCGCGCAAGGTCGGCCCTCGCGCCCTGCTGTCGCCGTTCGACTCGCTGATCTGGGAGCGCCAGCGCACCGAGCGGCTGTTCGGCCTTCGCTTCCGGTTGGAGATCTACACGCCGGCCGAAAAACGCGAACACGGCTATTACGTGCTGCCTTTCCTGATGGACGAGCGGATCGCCGCGCGAGTCGACCTGAAATCCGACCGCAAGGCCGGAACACTGCTGATCCAGGCCGCCCACGCCGAGCCGGATGCGGCGCATGGCCCGGTGGCCGACGCGTTGGCTGTCGAATTGCGGCGGCTGGCCGGCTGGCTGGGGCTTGGCCGCGTCACGGTGGTCGGGGCCGGCGACCTCGCCCCGGCGCTGGCCAACGCGTTGACGATCTCAGTCGAGGTGGGTTAGCGGCAGGCGGGTTTCGAACTTCACCTCCTTCAGGGTCACGCTGGACTTCACATGCGCGACCGCCGGGATGGAGAAGATCCGTTCGCTGAGGAAACGTCCGTAATCCTCGGTGGTGGGCACGACGATGCGCAGCAGGTAATCCGCCTCGCCGGTGACGGCGAAGCATTCCAGCACCTCCGGCATCGCGGCGATGGCGGTTTCGAACTGATCGACCGCGTTCTCCTTGTGGCGCTCCAAAGTGACGTGGGCGAAGACGCATTCGCCCAGCCCCAGCTTGCGCGGGTCGAGATGGACGGTGTAGCGGCGGATCACGCCGATCTCCTCCATCGACCGCACGCGCCGCCAGCAGGGCGAGGCCGACAACCCGACCGCCTCCCCCAGCTCCTGCATGGTCAAGCGGGCGTTGTCCTGCAACGCCGCCAGGATGCCCCTTTCGTGCCGGTCGAGCTTGATCGTCACCGCCATCCGCCTTCCCCGCCACCGCCCGGAGCCACCATCCGCGAAAAGCTAAACACAGCCCCATCGCCGGATAAACGGGATTCCGCGCACCGGCCGGAAGCGCCATGATAGAGTGCCATGACAGAATGATCTGCCAACAATCCGGCTCAGCCATCCGCAAGGCCTGTCCTCCCGATGAACGCGCCCTTGTCCCAGCCCTTCTCCCTGCCCGGCCTGCTGTCGGACGCCGACGCCGAGAGTGCCTGGATCGACGTGATCCAGAAGATGGACGAGACCTACGCCAACCTCGTCTCGCAGCAGGTGGAGCTGGAACGCAAGAACGCCGAGCTGGAGGAGGCGCAGGCCTTCATCGCCAGCGTGCTGGGGTCGATGACCGACGTGCTCATCGCCTGCGACCGCAATGGCCGGATCGAGCAGAGCAACCCCGCCGCCGAACGCGCGCTGGGCCATCCCAGCCGCGATCTGGCTGGGCGGCCGCTGCCGGACTTCCTCGATCCCGGCTCTCACGCGGCCTTCGCGCGGCTGTGCGCGGCGGCGCTCCAGCGCGAGGGCGGCAGCGATGTGGAGCTGTCCTTGCGCGGTCCCACCGGCCCCTTCCCG
The DNA here is from genome assembly GCF_003989665.1 of Azospirillum doebereinerae. GTDB lineage: Bacteria > Pseudomonadota > Alphaproteobacteria > Azospirillales > Azospirillaceae > Azospirillum > Azospirillum doebereinerae. Next base: position 4,979 of record NZ_RZIJ01000021.1, read on the forward strand.
GTGTCGGTCAACAGCACGGTGCGCTACGACCAGCGCGGTCACGCCATCGGGCTGGTGCTGGTCGGCCGCCCCATCGGCGAGCTGCGCCGCGCTTACCGCGATTTGGCCGCCGCGCACGAGGGGCTGAAGCAGACACAGCAGCAGTTGGTCCATTCGGAGAAGATGGCCTCCCTCGGCCGCCTCGTCGCCGGGGTGGCGCATGAACTGAACAACCCGATCTCCTTCGTCTACGGCAACGCCCACGCGCTGCGCCGCTACGTGGACCGGCTCACCGCCTATCTCGACAAGGTGCACGAAGGCGCTTCGCCCGAGGACCTCGCGGCCCTGCGCCGGGACCTGCGCATCGACCGCGCCCGCTCCGACCTGCCCGCCACGCTGGACGGCATGCTGGAGGGGACCGAGCGCGTGCGCGACATCGTCGCCGAGCTGCGCCGTTTCTCCTCGGAGCAGAAGCACGCTTCGGAGCGCTTCGACGCCGCCGCCCTGCTGCGCTCCGCCGTGAACTGGGTCGCCAAGGCGCAGACGCCCGATCTGGCCGTCGTCTTCGACCTGCCCGACACGCTGGACATCGCCGGCCATCCAGGGCATCTGCATCAGGTCGCGATGAACCTCGTCCAGAACGCCGTCGACGCCATGGCCGCCGCGCGCGCCAAGCGGCTGGAACTGCACGCCCGCCAGCAGGATGGAACGGTGACCATCACCGTCCGGGACACCGGCCACGGCATTCCGGACGAGATATTGGGGCGGGTGTTCGACCCCTTCTTCACCACCAAGCCGGTCGGCAAGGGGACCGGGCTGGGGCTGTCGATCAGCTACCAACTGGTCAAGGACCATGGCGGTACCCTGACCGCCGCCAACCACCCGGACGGCGGCGCCCTGTTCACGCTGACCCTGCCGGCCGCCGGCCGGTCCGAAGCCGCCGCCAAGGATTCCAGCCGATGAGAGACCGCCCGCTGTCGGTACTGTGGCTGCAATCGGGCGGCTGCGGCGGCTGCACCATGTCGCTGCTCTGCGCCGAATCGCCTGATCTGCTCACGGTGCTGGAGGCCGCGAACATTCGGCTTCTCTGGCACCCCAGCCTGTCGGAGGAAACCGGGGCCGAGGCCGTTGCCCTGTTCGACCGCATCCTGTCGGGGGCGGAGCCGCTGGACGTGCTGTGCGTCGAAGGCTCACTGCTGCGCGGTCCGAACGGCACTGGGCGCTTCCATGTGCTGGCCGGCACCGGGCGGCCGACGATCGACTGGGTCCGCGCGCTGGCCGCCATGGCCGGGCATGTCGTGGCAGTCGGGACCTGCGCCGCCTATGGCGGGATCACGGCGGCGGGCGAGAACATCACCGACGCCTGCGGCCTCCAGTACGACGGCGCCCGGCGCGGTGGCGCGCTGGGCGGGGAGTTCCGTACGCGCTCCGGCCTGCCGGTGATCAACGTGGCCGGCTGCCCAACCCATCCGAACTGGGTGACGGAGACGCTGATGCTGCTGGCCGAGGACACGCTGGCATCCGGCGACCTCGACGTCTACCAGCGCCCGCGCTTCTACGCCGACCACCTCGTCCATCATGGTTGCCCCCGCAACGAGTATTACGAGTACAAGGCCAGCGCCGAGAAGCCTTCGGACCTCGGCTGTCTGATGGAGCATATGGGATGCCTCGGCACCCAGGCGCACGCCGACTGCAACACGCGGCTGTGGAACGGCGAGGGATCCTGCACGCGCGGCGGCTACGCCTGCATCAACTGCACGGCGCCGGGCTTCGAGGAGCCGGGGCATCCGTTCCAGCAGACCCCAAAATTCGCTGGTATCCCCATCGGCCTGCCGACCGACATGCCCAAGGCGTGGTTCGTGGCGCTGGCCTCGCTCGCCAAGGCGGCAACGCCGGAGCGCGTGCGCCGCAACGCCGCCGCCGACCGCATCGTCGTGCCCCCGACCGTGCGCAACACCAACAAGAGCTGAACCGCCGTGCCTCAAAACACCGGGACCGAGGACACCAAGCGCCGCCTGATCGTCGGCCCCTTCAACCGCGTCGAGGGCGACTTGGAGGTGCGGCTGGAGATCGCCGATGGTGCCGTGTCGGCCGCCTATGTGAACTCCCCGTTGTTCCGGGGGTTCGAGCGGATTCTGGAGGGCCGCGACCCGCTCGACGCGCTGGTGGTGGCGCCGCGCATCTGCGGCATCTGCTCGGTGTCGCAATCCCATGCGGCGGCGCTGGCGCTGGCCGGAATCCAGGGGCTGACGGTCCCGCGCAACGGGCTGCTGGCGACCAACCTGATGACGGCGACCGAGAACATCGCCGACCATCTGACCCACTTCCACCTGTTCTTCATGCCCGACTTCGCCCGCAGCGCCTACGCGGACCGTCCCTGGTTCGACCGCGCCGAGGCGCGGTTCAAGGCGGCGCAGGGGACCAGCGTCCGCCGGGCGATGGCGGCGCGGACCGAGCTGTTCCACATCCTGGGGCTGATGGGCGGCAAGTGGCCGCACACCCTGACCCTCCAGCCGGGCGGCGTCGCCCGCGCGGTGGACGCCCGCGACCGGGTGCGGCTGCTGGCCATCGTCGGCGCCTTCCGCCGTTTCCTGGAAACCAGCCTGTTCGGCGCCCCGCTGGACGCGGTGCTGGATCTGGCGGCGCCGGAGGATCTCGACCGCTGGCGCACGGCCGGGCCGGAAGGCGATTTCCGCCTGTTCCTAGAGATCGCCGAGGATCTGGAACTGCCCCGTCTCGGCCGCGCCTACGACCATTTCCTCAGCCATGGCGCCTACCCGTCGCCGGACGGCGGGCATCTCTACCGGCGCGGCGTTTTCGCCGACGGCCGGGACGCCGCCTATGATCCGGGCGAGGTCGCCGAGCACCACCGCTTCAGCCGCATGGCCGGGCAGGACCGCCCGCACGCCCCCTTCGTCGGATCGACCGTTCCCGACGGCACCGACGAGGAGGGCTACACTTGGTGCAAGGCGCCGCGCCTCTCCGGCCGCCCCTTCGAGACCGGCGCCATCGCGCGCCAGTTGATCGACGGGCACCCTTTGGTCCGTGCGCTGGTCGCCCGCGACGGCGCCAACGTTCACAGCCGCGTCGTCGCCCGTCTGCTAGAGAAGGCCCGAACCACCCGCGCGATGGAGCAATGGCTGCGCGGCCTGGACCTCGCCGGTCCCTGGTGCGTCCAGGGTGGAATGCCGGACACCGCCCAGTCCATCGGCCTGACCGAGGCGGCGCGCGGCGCGCTCGGCCATTGGCTGCGGGTGGAGCATGGCAGGATCGCCGGCTACCAGATCATCGCCCCCACCACCTGGAACTTCTCCCCCCGCGACCTGGACGGCGTGCCGGGACCTCTGGAACAAGCGCTGGTCGGTGCCCCGGTGCGTCCGGGAGAGGCCTCGCCACTATCGGTCCAGCACATCGTCCGGTCTTTCGATCCATGCATGGTCTGCACGGTGCATTGAAATTTTATTCAGTTAAATCAATTTACTATCCATGGTCGCTCGAAATTTTCTCGGAATTCATTCGGCAGCGTTGGCAACCACCGAGGAACGCAGAGCGAACGGAGCCCAGCAAGGAACTCTTCATGCCCTGGTGGAGCGACCTCATCACCCGCCTCAGCCTGCGCGGCGCCATGGATGGCTGGGCGGCGCTGTGGACGGTCGGAAGCGCCCTGATCGCCCGATTTAACTCAAGAGATGGGCTGTTGCATGGAGGTGATGAGGGCAAGAAATCGCCCCAGCCGGTCGTTGCTCAGGCGACGCGGACGGAGTTCGGGCGTCCAAGATCGAGCATGCGGTTGAGGACCGCGACGCCAACAATGACCCCGGTGGCTTGCGCCTGATCGGAGTGGAAGCGCAGCGTGTCGCCGAGGACGCCCTTCCAACGCGCCATTTGGCTCTCAACGCCGGCCCGCTTGTTGTAGCCACTGGTCCGCTGCCACGCCATCCGGCCCGTCTCCGTGATCGTCTGGATGTGGCGATCGCGTTGGGTCGGTGACGTGGTGGCGGTGTCGCTGAGCACGGCGTCGCGGCGGGGCGGCGCCACCACCGCGGCGTCGGGATGGCGTTCGTGGACCGACGCGTAGACCGCGGTCCGGTCATACGCGCCATCCCCAGTCACCGAGGCCACGGGCTGGGAGATCTGATCGAGCAAAGGGGCGACTTGGGAGGCGTCATCAACACCGCGGTCCGTCAGCGTGGCCGCGACAATCCGGCCACTCGCGGCGTCCAGGCCGATATGCAGCGCCCGCCAGGAGCGCCGCCTTTTGGTGCCATGCTTCTCGATCAGCCATTCGCCCGGCCCCCATAGCTTCAGCCCGGTGCTGTCCACCAGCAGGTGGATGGGCCCGCCGGCCGACCGCGGTAATGACGCCAGCGTCACCGTCCGGGCGCGGCGGGCGAGGGTCGAGTGCTCCGGCACCGGCAGATCCAGGCCGAGCAGGTGGAGGATGGAGGCGAGGAGCCCTTCGGTCTGGCGCAGCGCCAGACGAAACACCGCGCGCAGCATGAGCGCGGTGGTGATCGCCAGGTCCGAATAGCTCGGCTGCCCGCCCGGTGTAGTCCGCGGCGCCGCCTTCCACTGCTTGATCGCCTCCTCGCTGACCCAGACCGTGAGGCTGCCGCGCTGACGCAAGGCGGCGGCGTACTGCGCCCAATTCGTCACTTTGCGCTTCGGCCGCGGAATGTGATGGCGACGAACGGCATTGGCCTTGTAGGGCATGGCGGGCGATCCAGGCGGAAACGAGGCCGCGGCCTACGACAACGCGCCTATCCGTGCAACAACGCGGCGCCGATCAAAACCCCGGTCTGGCATGCTGAGGCCGTTGATATGCCTTGATCGCAGACCGGTTCCGATCCGCACTCTTAAAGCGTCGGGAATTTACAACGAAGTTTGCCGAGCTGGAACCGTTTTCACAGCGGTCCCGCGCCCTCGCCCGTTGCGTTGGAGTGCGGTTGTGGACGGATCATTTTATGTGTCCAACGTGACAGGTTATGGGGGCTGGCGGAACAGGTTATGGTTCCATCCAGATTCACGGCACGAGGTTGCTCGGCCGGCCGGCGGCGAAGTTTTCGATGTTGTCGATCAACTGGTCGGCCAGACTCTGCTGCGCCTCGTCAGATGCCCAGGCGACGTGCGGGGTGACGATCACGTTGGGACGGCCGGCGACGCTCATCAGCGGGTTGGCCGGCGCGGGCGGCTCGGTCTCCACCACGTCGAAGCCGGCGCCGGAGATCAGCCCCTCGTCGAGCGCCGCCACCAGATCGGCCTCGACCACCAGACCGCCACGCGCGGTGTTGACGATCAGCGGCTTGCGCTTCATCCGGCGGAATTCGGACAGGCCGATCATGCCACGCGTTTCGGGTGTCAGCGGGCTGTGCAGGGTGATGACGTCGCTGGTCTCCAGCACCTCGTCCCAGGGCGTGTAGAGGGGGCCGAGGCCGCTCTTGCCCTTGTGGGCGGCGAAGAGCGGGATCATGCCGAAGGCACGGCCGAGTTCGGCGACGCGCTGGCCCAGCACGCCCTCGCCGACGATGCCGAGGCGGGCGCCGCGCAGGTCGCGGATCGGGTGGTTGAAGAAGCAGAACTGGCCGGATTTCTGCCATTCGCCGTTCAGCACATCCTCGCGGAAGCCGACGATGCTGCGGCGCAAAGCCAGGATCAGGGCGAAGGTGTGCTCCGGCACCGTGCTGACGGCGTAGCCACGGATGTTCGACACCGCGATGCCGTGGCGCCGGCAATAGGCCGTGTCCACGCAGTCGGTGCCAGTGGCGGCGACGGCGATCAACTTCAGGTCGGGAAGCCGTTCCAGCACCTCGACGGTCAATCGGACCTTGTTGGTGACGGCGATGGTGGCGCCGGTCAGGCGTTCGACCACTTGGTCGGGGGCGGTGTGAGCGTGCTCGACCAGTTCGTGGTCGAAGGCGGGGCGGCGCACGCGGATCTGCGGGGCCAGCGTTGCGCGGTCGAGGATGACGATCTTGTGCATGGGGGGCTCGGGAGTGGACGTTGAGAGAGTATGGACGGTGGATGCCCCCTCCCCATCCCTCCCCCGCTGTGCGGAAGAGGAGACGGGAGCCTTGCGGGAGGGCTACAGCAGTTTCCTCTCCCGCCGAAGGCGGGGAAGGGGCAGGGAGAGCGCCGCAACCTTATCAGAGCCGCCGCTTCACCTCGGCGACCACGCCCTCCGGCGTGATTCCGAAATGCTCGAACAGCCGGTCCACCGGCCCCGACGCGCCGAAGCCGGTCATGCCGACGAAGCCGCCATCGATGCCCAGATACTGGTCCCAGCCGAAGCGCAGCGCCGCCTCCACCCCGACCCGAACTGTGCCGATACTCAGCACCGCGTCGCGGTACGCCGCGTCCTGCCGATCGAACAGCTCCCAGCAGGGCATCGACACCACGGCGGTTGGAACACCCTCGGCCTGCAAACGCTCGCGCGCCGCCAGCGCCACCGCGACCTCCGACCCGGTGGCCAGCAGGGTCACCCGCCGCGCCCCGCCCTCGCCTTCCGCCAGCACGTAGGCGCCGCGCCGGACGCGGTTTCCGGGCTCATGGACGCGGCGCACCGCCGGCAAAGGCTGCTTGGAAAAGACCAGCGTGCTGGGGCCGCTGCGGTGCTCCAGGGCGATCTCCCAGGCTTCGGCGGTCTCCACCGCGTCGGCCGGGCGCAGCACCAGCATGTTCGGCATGGCGCGCAGCGAGGCCAGGATCTCGACCGGCTGGTGGGTCGGGCCGTTCTTGCCGATGCCGATGGAATCGTGGCTGAACACGAAGCGCACCGGCAAACCCATCAGCGCCGCCATGCGCATCGCCGGGCGCTCGTAGTCGGAGAAGGCCAGATAGGTGACGCTCAGCGGCACCACCCCACCATGCGCGGCCATGCCGTTGGCCATGGCGCCCATCAGATGCTCGCGCACGCCGCAATGGACGTAGGCGCCGTTGCGGTCCTCGGCGGTGAAGGCGGTCAGGTGGCGCTTGTGGTTGGTCGGCGCCTCCAAGTCAGCGCAGGCGACGACCATCTCGGGGAACAGGTCGGTCAGCAGGGCGACGACCTCGCCGGAGCTTTGCACGGAGGGCTGCTCCGGCGCGGTCTCCGCCGCGCGCGTCTTGTAGGCGGCGATCACGTCGCGCCAGCCCTCGGGCAGGCCGCCGGCCTGGATGCGCTCGAACAGCGCGCGGTCGGCCGGAGGCAGCGCCAGCACGCGCTCCCGCCACGCCGCGCGCTCAGGAACGCCGCGCGAACCGGCGGCGCGCCACGCGCCCAGCACGTCGTCCGGCACCGCGAAAGGGCCGTGTGGCCAGTCCAGCGCCGCGCGGGTCGCGGCCAGATCCTCCGGAAACAGCCGGGCGCTGTGGCCGCCGCGCAGGCCCTGTAAGCGGGGAATGCCGCGCGCGATGATCGTGCGGCAGGCGATCATCGACGGGCGCGGATCCCCGCGGGCCGCCGCGATGGCGTTGGACACCGCCTCATGGTCGTGGCCGTCCACCTTTTGCACGTGCCAGCCGGCGACGCGGAAGCGCTCGGCCACGTCCTCGCTGATCGACAGCTCGGTGCCGCCGTCGTCGGTTATGCGGTTGTCGTCCCAGAAGAACACCAGCTTGCCGAGTCGCAGGTGACCGGCCAGCGAGATCACCTCCTGCCCGATGCCCTCCTGGAGGCAGCCGTCGCCGACGAAGGCGTAGGTGTGGTGATCGACGATGCCGGAGCCGAACTTCGCGTTGAGATGGGCCTCGGCCAGCGCCATACCGAAGGCGTTGGCGATGCCTTGCCCCAGCGGCCCAGTGGTGACCTCGATGCCGGCCGGCGGGTCGTATTCCGGGTGGCCGGCACAGTGGGATCCGAATTCCCGGAAGCTCTTGACCTGATCCAGCGTGATGCGCGGGTTGCCGGTGAGATACAGCAGCGCATAGAGCAGCATCGAGCCGTGTCCGTTGGACAGCACCACCCGGTCGCGGTCGGGCCACAGCGGATCGGCGGCGTCGAACTTCAGGTGCCGGCCGTAGAGCGCGGTGGCGATCTCCGCCATGCCGAGCGGGACGCCCTGGTGGCCTTCCGCCGCGCGCTCGATGGCGTCGATGGACAGGAACCGGATCGCGTTGGCCATCAGCCGGGGATCGACGGTGGGCATGGCAAAAATCTCCCGTTCGCCGTCGCTCAAGGGGGGCACGGCGCGTTTGTTCGGATCGGAGGAAGAGAAAAGGAGGTGCCTGGAAAAATCCCCCGCCGACCGCCCGGAAGCGGACGCGGCGGGGGAAGTGCGCACCCTCAGAGGAAGCCGATTGAGATCCACGGCACCGCCGCGACCACGATCAAACCGACGATCAGCGCCAGGATGTAGCCGACGATGGGCTTCATGCCCTCGTCGGGGTGGATGCGGCTGATCGCGCAGGCCGCGTAGTAGCCGACGCCGAAGGGCGGCGCGAACAGCCCGATGCCCATGGCGAGGATGACGACCATCGCGTAGTGCACGTCGTGGATGCCCATCTGGCGGGCGATGGGGAACAGCAGCGGGCCGAACAGCACGATGGCGGGGATGCCTTCCAGCACGCTGCCCAGAATGATGAAGGCGACGATGGAGGTGACCATGAACATGATCGCCCCGCCCGGCAGGGCCGCCATCGTCCGGGCCAACTGGCCGGAGAAGCCCGATTGGGTCAACGCCCAAGCCATGGCGGTCGCCGCCCCGATGATCAGCAGGATGGCGCCCGACAGCGACGCCGTGTCGATCAGCATCGGCTTCAGCCGCGCCCAGTCGAAGCGGCGGTAGATCAGCAAGCCGGCGGCGACGGAGTAGACGATGCCGATGGTGGAGACCTCGGTCGCCGTCGCCACCCCTTCCACAACGGCGGCCCGGATGACGAAGGGCAGGGCTATGGCCGGGAAGGCGATCAGCAGCTTGCGCCCGATCTCGCCGCGCGTCGCCCGCCGCACGTTGGACAGGTCGTCGCTGCGGTAACGCCACCAGACCACGGCGCACAGGGTGATCCCCAGCACCACGCCCGGCAGCATGCCGCCGGTGAACAGGGCCGAGATCGACACCCCTGTGACCGACCCCAGCGTGATCAGCACCAGCGAGGGCGGGATGGTCTCGGTCTGCGCGCCGGTGGCCGACAGCAGCGCCACCAGATCGCCTTCCTTGGCGCCGCGCGCCTTCATCTCGGGGAACAGCACCGGCGCCACCGCCGCCATGTCCGCCGCCTTGGAGCCGGAGATGCCCGACACGAGGTACATGGCGCCGACCAGCACGTAGGACAGACCGCCCCGCACATGGCCCAGCAGGCTGGCGAGGAAGCCGACCATCGCGGCGGCCATGCCGGTCATCTCGATCAACAGGCCGAGGAAGACGAACAGCGGCACCGACAGCAGGATCAGGTGCGACATGCCCTCGTCCATGCGGCCGACGACGACCAGCAGCGGCGTGTTGGTGGTGAGCGCAAGGTAGCCGAAGGTCGCCAGCCCGAAGGAGAAGGCGATGGGCACCCCGGCCAGCACCGACACCGCGACCAACCCGACGAAGAAGACCAGCAGGTTGAGGTTGCCAAGGCCGCGGAAGACCGGCTCCAGCCCGAGGAACAGCGCCGCGACCGCCGCGACCGCCGCCAGGGCGCCGGCCGCCACCCGCCAGTCGGCGACCTGCATCAGCCGCAGCACGGCGACCACCGCCATCAGGATCGAACCGACGGGCAGCGCCGCGGCGCGCCACGCGTTGGTCAGCTCCATCGCCGGGGTGGTGATGAAGGTCTCCTCCTCCGCGAACTCGATGGAGGGACCGATCACCAGCAGCAGGAAGGCCAGCGGCGCGGCGATGGCCACCGCTTCGAGGAAGGCCTGCATGCGGGGCGAGGCCATGCCGACCAGCGCCGTCATCCGCATGTGCCCGCCCCGGCGGAAGGCGACGACGGAACCCAGCATCGCCAGCCAGAGGAACAGGATGGAGGCCAACTCGTCCGACCACACCAGCGGGCTGTGCAGCAGGTAGCGGCTGACCACGCCGGCCAGCAGGACGACGATCTCCGCCACCACCAGCAGGGCGGCGGGTATTTCCACGAGGGGACCGAGGACGCCGTCGAGGACGGTCGCCCAGCGATGCGGTGTGGTGGCGGCGCCGCCGCCGGGCACCGCGGGTGCGTGGTGCGTGCTGGCCATCGGATCAGGCCAGCTTGCCGACGGACTTTTCGAGCAGGCCCCACGCCTCCTCGCCGTATTTGGTCTTCCAGTCGCCGTAGAAGCTGGTCTTGCGCAGGTTGGCGCGGAAGGCGTCGGCGTCGGCCTTCAGGAAGGTGATGCCCTTGCCGCTCAGATCCTGCTGGAGCGAGTTGCTGAGCCCGGCGATGTCGGCGCGCTGCTCGAAGGCCGAGCGGTCGAGCTCCTTCTCCACCACCGCGCGCAGGTCGGCCGGCAGCTTTTCCCAGGCGCGGCGGTTGCCGAGAATCCAGTAGCCGTCCCAGACATGGCCGGTCAGGCTGATGGTCTTCTGCACCTCGTAGAGCTTGGCCGTGGCGATGATGGCCAGCGGGTTCTCCTGCCCCTCGACCACCTTGGTCTGGAGGGCGGAGTACAGCTCGTTGAAGTTGATCGGGGTCGGGCCGGCTTCCAGCGCCTTGAACAGCGAGGTCAGCATCGGCGCGGGGGGCACGCGGATCTTGAAGCCCTTCAGGTCGTCGGGCGTGCGGATCTCGCGGGTCGAGGACGAGATGTGGCGGAAGCCGTTGTCCCAGATGCGCGACGCGGTGATCAGGCCCGACTTGGCGATCTGGGCGCGGATGTGGGTGCCGAGCTCGCCGTCCATCGCCTTCCAGACGGTGTCGTAGTCGGCGAAGGCGAAGCCGGTGTTGACGATGCCGGTGACCGGGGTGAGGGTCGCGAGGATCGAGGCCGAGAGGTTGAAGAACTCGACGCCGCCGTTGCGCACCTGACCCAGCAGATCGGTGTCGGAGCCCAGTTGGTTGGCCGGGAACAGCGCGATGTCGAGCCGGCCGCCGGTGGCCTCGCGGATGCGGTTCAGCGCTTCCTGGGCCCGGATGTTGACCGGATGGGTCGGGTCCTGGCCCGTCGCCATCTTGTAGGAGAATTCGGCGGCCGACGCCGGGCGCGAGAGGATCCCGCAGAGCGGCACGACGGCCGACAGCGCGGCGCCCGACGCGAGAAGGGTGCGGCGCGAGATGCCGGCGCGGGTCGTGGCCCTGGTGGTGGAACGCGTGGTCATGGCAACAATCCTCCCGTTTTTTTCGTGGTGTGATGACGATAAGAGACGATGCGGGCCGGGTCCGGTATCAGGTCTGACCTTTATTCAGCCCTGGCCGTTCAGGGCCTTGTAGGCCCGGATCACCTGGCTGTCGTCGGCGGCGCCGTCGCCGCGCCCCGAGGTGGCGAGGAACATCTGGTGGGCGACCGCCGCCAGCGGCAGCGCCGCCTTGATGTCCCGCCCGGCTTCCAGCACGATGCCCAGATCCTTGACGAAGATGTCGACCGCGCTGGTCACCGAAGGCTCGGCCTGGACCATGCGCGGGCCGCGGTCCCGCAGCATCCAGCTCGACGCCGCCGAGCCGCCGAGGATGTCGAGCATTACGCCCGCGTCGATGCCGACCTTGCCGGCCAGCGACAGCGCCTCGGCGGCGACGGCGATGTGGACGCCGCAGAGCAGTTGGTTGACCGTCTTGACCATGGCGCCCTGCCCCGGCCGCTCGCCGACATGGACGACCTTGCTGCCGAGCGCGTCGAGCGCCGGCCGCACCGAGGCCACCGTCGCGGCGGGGCCGGCGGCCATGATGGTCAGCGAGCCGGCGACGGCCCCGACCATGCCGCCGGAGACCGGAGCGTCGACGAAGCGGCGGCCCGCCGCCTCCACCCGCTCGGCCAGCCGCTCCACGGCGGTCGGCGGGCAGGTCGACATCAGCACGACGGTGCCGCCGGAGCGCAGGGCGTCCAGCCCGCCCTGCGCGAACAGGGCCGCGTCCGCCTGGGCCGCGTTGACGACCATCAGGATCAGCGTGTCGGCACCGGCGGCCGCGTCGGCGACGCTGGACGCGGGGTGGCCGCCCGCCTCGGCCAGGGACTCCCCAGCGGCGGCCCGCAGGTCGTAGCCCCGCACCGCGAAACCGCGCGCCAGAAGGTTCCTCGCCATCGGCAGGCCCATCGCGCCCAGCCCGACGAAGCCGATTGTTCCGGCGGTTCCGGGGCTTTGCTTGTCCACGACGTCCAACATCCTGGTTCTCCGTTGCGCTTTCGGCCTCAGCCGTGGATCAGCATGCCGCCGTTGACGTCAATGACCGCGCCGGTGATGTAGGAGGACAGCGGCGAGGCCAGGAACAGGAAGGCGCCGGCCACGTCGCGCGGGTCGCCCAGGCGGTTCAGCGGGATGCCGGCCAGGATCTCGACGCGCTTGTCGTCGCTGATCTTGCCGGCGTTGATGTCGGTCTGGATCAGGCCGGGGGTGACGCAGTTGACGCGGATGTTGTCCGGGCCGAACTCGCGCGCCATCGCCTTGGCGAGACCGAGCACGCCGGCCTTGGCCGCCGAGTAGTGCGGGCCGCCGAGGATGCCGCCGCCGCGCTGGGCCGAGACCGACGACATGCAGGCGATGGCCCCGCCGCCGCGCGTCTTCATCGCCGGGATGGCGGCCTGCGACAGGTACAGCACGCCGCGCAGGTTCACGTCGAGGATGCGGTCCCAGCTCGCCGGGTCGATGTCGAGCGTCTTGACCGGCTGGGTGATGCCGGCGTTGTTGATCAGGATGTCGACGCCGCCCAGTTCGGCCACGACCTGATCGACCGCCGTCTGGCAGCCGGCGCGGTCGGTGACGTTGCAGGCATAGCCGCGATGGGCGGGGCCGATCAGCGCCGCCGCCTCGGCCGCCGCCTTGCCGTCGAGGTCGAGGATGGCGATGGTGGCGCCGTGCTCGGCGAACAGGCGGGCGGTGGCCATGCCGATCCCGCGCAGGGAGGCGGCGCCGGAGATGACGGCGACCTTGCCGTCCAGGAGAGAGGATTGCTGCACGATTGGGTTCCCTTTTTGGGTGAATTCTTGAAGATGCCGCCCGCTTCTCCATAGCCCTCTCCCCCCTGGGGAGAGGGTGGCCCGCAGGGCCGGTGAGGGGGCGTTGCGGCCCGAGGCCGGAAAAGAGTCGGGTCGGCGGTTGGTGCCGTTGGACGGTCGCTGTGCGTCCCCCTCACCCTGCCCTCTCCCCGGGGGGAGAGGGTTTCAGCACAGGGATGGGAGAGGGAGAGAATCTCAGCCCAGCCAGCCCTTGATGGTGGCGGACATCGCGTCGGTCGAGATGCCGTAGCGGTCGTGCAGGGTCGGCAGCGCGCCGGCGTCGAGGAACTCGTCGGGAAGCCCGATCTGACGGAAGATCGGCGTCACCCCGCCGCGCAGCAGCGCGCCGGCCACCGCCTCGCCCAGGCCGCCGATGACGGTGTGGTTCTCGGCCACCACCACCAGACGGCCGGTCTTGGCGGCCTCGCGCAGGATGGTCGTGGTGTCGAGCGGCTTGATGGTCGGAACGTGCAGCACGCCGACGTCCACCTTGTCGACGGCCAACGCGGTCGCCACCTCCAGCGCCCGCATCGTCATGATGCCGGACGAGATCACCAGCACGTCGTTGCCGTCGCGCAGCAGCTTGGCCTTGCCGAGTTCGAATTTGTAGTCGTACTCGTCGAGCACCAGCGGCACGCTGCCCCGCAGCAGCCGCATGTAGACCGGCCCCTGGTGCGCGGCCATCGCCGGAACGGCCTGCTCGATCTCCAGCGCGTCGCAGGGGTCGATCACCGTCAGGTTCGGCATGGCGCGGAACAGCGCCAGATCCTCGGCTGCCTGATGGCTGGGGCCGTAGCCGGAGGTCAGGCCGGGCAGCGCGCAGGCGATCTTGACGTTGCGGTTCTCCTCGGCGATCGCCTGATGGATGAAGTCGTAGGCCCGGCGCGCGGCGAACACCGCGTAGGTCGTCACGAAGGGCATCATCCCCTCATGCGCCATGCCCGACGCCGCGCCCATCAGCAGCTGCTCCGCCATGCCCATCTGGTAGAAGCGGTCGGGGTATTCCTTGGCGAAGATGTGCAGGTCGGTGTATTTGGCCAGATCGGCGGTCATGCCGACGATCTCGGGCCGGCTGCGCGCTAACTCGACCAGCGCGTGGCCGAAGGGGGCGGGCTTGGTCCGCTGGCCCTCGCCGGCGATCGACGCGATCATCGCCGAGGTCTTCAGCTTGGGCTTTCCGGCGGCGGGGGTGTTCGGCGCGCTCATGCATTCCTCCCGGCGTCCAGCGCGTCGAGGGCGAGCCGCCATTCGTGCGCGTCCACGCGGATGAAGTGGTTTTTCTCGCGGGCTTCCAGGAAGGGCACGCCCTTGCCCATCTTGGTGTCGCAGATGATCATCCGGGGCTTGGCCTCGGGGTGCGCCTTGGCCGCGTCGAAGGCGGCGACCACGGCGTCCATGTCGTTGCCGTCGATCCGCTGGGTGAACCAGCCGAACGCGTTCAGCTTGTCCGTCAGCGGCTCGAAGGCCATCACCTGGGTGGAGGGGCCGTCGGCCTGCTGGTTGTTGACGTCCACCATGGCGATCAGGTTGTCGAGCTTGTAATGGGCCGCCGACATGATCGCTTCCCAGACCGATCCCTCGTCCAGCTCGCCGTCCGAGAACAGCGTGTAGACGGTCGAGGCCGACCCCTTGCGCTTCAGCCCCAGACAGCGGCCGACCGCGAGGCTGAGCCCGAGGCCGAGCGAGCCGCCCGACATCTCCATGCCCGGCGTGTAGCTGGCCATGCCCGACATCGGCAGGCGGCTGTCGTCGCTGCCGTAGGTCTCCAGCTCCTCCTGGGGAACGATACCGGCTTCGATCAGCGCGGCGTAGAGCGCGATGGCATAATGCCCGTTCGACAGCATGAAGCGGTCGCGCTCCTCCCAGTCCGGATCCTCCGGACGGTAGCTCATGGCGTGGAAATAGCTGACGGCCAACACGTCGGCGATGTCGAGCGCCTGCCCGATGTAGCCCTGCCCCTGCACCTCGCCCATCAGCAGGGCGTTGCGGCGGATGCGGTAGGCGCGTTCGGCGAGCGTGATGTTGTGCCCTATGGGGGTCGTGTTCACACGGGGTCTCCCTTGGTCCACCAATTCGGGCCCACCACTCGGGGATCCGGCGTTCGGGCGTCGCACGGGGTTCGGCGACGGCGATCGCGCGGTTTTGTCCGAATCGGTCGGACCGCTTTTATTTCTGGAGCGCCGCGTCGCATGAAAATGTCTCGGCGGCTTGAAATAATCCTATTTCCTTGCCGTCCGTGGCTCAAACGAATAATAAAGCCGGATAGGTGAACTCAATTCATGTGATGGTGCGATGCCGCATCGTGTCTCTTTGAAGGCGGTGCAAGCCTTTGAGGCCGCCGCCCGCCTCTCCTCCTTCGCGCTTGCGGCGGAGGAAATGCTGGTGACCCCGTCAGCAATCAGTCACCAGATCAAAATTCTCGAGGAGGACATCGGCGTCCGGCTGTTCCACCGCGTCCACCGCGCGGTGATCCTGACCGACGCCGGCCGGCGCTACGCCGAGGAGATCACCGCCGCCTTCGCCCGGATCGACCTCGCCACCCGCAACGTCGGCCAGACGGAAAAGAGCGACATCCTGACCGTTCACTCGACGCCCAGCTTCGCCACGCAATGGCTGATGCCGCGCCTCGCCCGCTTCAGCGCGCTGAACCCGGACATCGACGTGCGGCTGAACGCCTCGACGACGCCGGCCGACCTGACGACGGAGGCGGTGGATCTCGACATCCGCTACGGCACCCGCTTGCAGCCGACGGGAACGCTGGTGCTGCCCCTGCCGCCCGAGACCATCGTCCCGCTCTGCGCCCCGGAGTTGGCCGAGGGGGCGCACCCGATCCGCAGCCCCGGCGATCTGCGCCATCACCACCTGATCCACAGTGAGGCCTGCCTCGTCGGCTGGCGCGACTGGATGCGGCAGCACCGCAAGGTGAAGCTCGACATCACGCGCGGCCTGCGCTTCGACCGCTCCTTCATGGCGATCAGCGCGGCGGTGGACGGCTTGGGCGTGTGCCTGGACAGCCTGCTGCTGGTCCAGCGCGA
Organism: Azospirillum doebereinerae; assembly: GCF_003989665.1. Classification (GTDB taxonomy): domain Bacteria; phylum Pseudomonadota; class Alphaproteobacteria; order Azospirillales; family Azospirillaceae; genus Azospirillum; species Azospirillum doebereinerae. The sequence goes on from NZ_RZIJ01000021.1 coordinate 21,023, forward strand.
GTTGGAGGCCGGGCGGCTGGTCGCCCCCTTCGGGACGGAGGGGCTGAAGGTGCAGGGCTACACCGTCAACCTGCTGAAATCCCGAGCCGAACTGCCGAAGCTCCGCAGTTTTCAAGACTGGCTGTTCGCGGAGCTGGAGCGCGTTCCCAACGGAACGAACCGGCCGGTCGGGTAGGCTTTGCCCCCACCCTGGCCCTTTGCACAGGCATAAAAAAAGGCCCTTCCCCCCAAGGGCAGAAGGGCACCCTAACGCATACCGAAGGGCCAGGCCGTCAGGCGGCGAGCGGCTGCAGGTTCTTGGTCAGGCGTTCGAAGGTTTCCCGGAACGCGACCATCGCCGGATCCGCCTCGTCGAACTTCACGTGGACGGCGTTGTCGCCCAGGCCCCGCACCGTGAAGGGAACACGGACGCTGAACCCATCGAGCGTGAGCGACCCGCGATCGGCGGTGCCGATGTCCGTCGCTCCGGCAAGCATGGCGCCTTCGAGAGACAGATTGATGACCCGCGTGGTCCACTGGCGCCCCCCGGCCTGCACCGAGCCGCTATGGTTCACCGGGTAGCGCGGCTTGCGGCGGCGATTCGCCTCTTCGGTGGAGGTGCGCACCACGCGGACCAGCGTCTGCCGCAACGCCTCGATGCTGTGCGCCACATCGCCCGACCCGGCGCGGACATGGGCGGCCTGCGCCCCGGTCTGTTCGGCTTCCTGCGACACGGCGGCGATGCGCGACGACACCTCCTGCGCGGCTTTCGAGGTCTCGACCACGTTGCGGCTGATTTCCTGGGTCGCAGCGGCCTGCTCCTCCATCGCGGCGGCGATGGCGCCGGTGATCTGGTCGATCTCGCCGATGGTGTTGCCGATCTCCGCCACCGCGCCAACGGCGGTGCCGGTCACGCCCTGCACCTCGGCGATCAACTGGGTGATCTCCTCGGTCGAGCGGGCGGTCTGGTTGGCGAGGTTCTTGACCTCCTGGGCGACCACCGCGAAACCCTTGCCGGCTTCCCCCGCGCGGGCCGCCTCGATGGTGGCGTTGAGCGCCAAAAGGTTGGTCTGGCTGGCGATGTCGTCGATCAGCTTCACCACGTCGCCGATGCGGCCGACCGCGTTGGACAGCGATTGGATCGTCTCCTGCGTGTGATGGCCGGTCGCCACGGCGTGGCGGGTCACCGCGCTGGAATGGGCGATCTGCGAGGAGATCTCGCGGATCGACGCGGCCAGTTCCTCGGTCGCCGAGGCCACCGTCTGGGCGTTGGCCAGGGCCTGCTCGGCGGCGGCCGACACGTTCTGCGCGTTCAGGCTGACGCGCTCGGCGGCGCCGGCCATGCCGTCGGCGTCCTGGCTCATGCCGCCGGTGCGCAACGCCACTTGCTCGACGGCGTGGCTGGCTTCGCGCTCCACCGTCTCGGCCATCCTCAGCATGGCGGCGATGCGCTCCTCCTCGGTCTGGCGGTGGCGTTCGCTGCGCTCCTGGATGGCGTAGCTCAGCTTGGCCTTGACCGCGTTGAGCTGCGAGCGGATGCGCTTGAACTCGGCGACGCCCGAGCTGGGGATGCTGGCGATCAGGTCGCCGCGCGCGATGGCGTCGAGATGCAGCTCCACCATCCCGAGCGGGCGCTTCATCGTGTTCAAAATGACGAAGCCGGCGCCAATGGCGAACAGGATGCCGAACAGCATCAGCCCGGCGGCGAAGGCGCCCGACAGCTTCACCCCCACCAGGTCCGGCGCGCCGAGACCGGCCATGACCAGGATGAGGACGGTGAAGGCGGCGGCGAGCCGTCCGGCGACGCTGTAGGCGCCCGTGCGGATCGTCCCGCCGACGCTGCGGCGGACGATCTCGCCGTCCGCCAGGGCGACGTTATGGCTGGTACCGGAACGGATCGCGGCGTAGACGCGCTCGGCCTCGGCGACCGCCTCCCGCGACGGCCTGGAACGGATGGAAATGTATTCGGTGATCTGGCCGTTCTCCGTCACCGGCGTGACGTTGGCCTTCACCCAATAATAGTCCCCAGTCTTTGAGCGGTTCTTGACCAGCCCTTCCCAGGGCCGCCCCGCCTTGATCGTTTCCCAAAGATTGGCGAACGCTTCCTTCGGCATATGCGGATGGCGAACCAAATTGTGTGGAGAGCCCAGCAATTCCGTTTCGGTAAAGCCGCTGATGTCCACGAACGCCTTGTTTACGAAGACAATGCGTCCTTTCGTGTCGGTTCGAGAAACCAGAAGTTGACCTTCTGCCAGTTCGACTTCTTTGTTGGTGATCGAGCCATTGTCACGCATTGCTCTGATCCTCGGGTACGGATGAAGAGACCATGTTCATCTGCCGATCAATCAGCAAAACCCATGCCGATGGCCGGATCGGTTTGTCACGACAGCATACCCGATTATGCAAACGATTTAGTATGACATTTGTGGAGGCGGGCGCCAAAGGCTACAGCTTCCGTCATCTCCAGTTTTCCATATCACTTTTGCGCACAATCGCAGTTTGCAAATCGAACCGTCCATTCCGCGAAAATTTAGTCAGATGTTAAACCATTTGGCTTGTAACCAAAATCAGACAGAGCTTGCCCCACCTTCGGTGCATTCCGTCGCCAAAGATCCGTCAAAGGTTGATTTTTCTCCAGGGGCTCCCGGCAAACGACGAAGGGGGCGGCCCCAGGACCGCCCCTGTTCACAAATTCCCTCTGCGCCCGGTCAGGCGACGTGTTGATGGATGTACCAGTCGTTCGCGTGCAGAACCTCGGCGGCGGCCGTGGTCGCGGCGTCGGTCGTGAGGCCGCTCAGGATGTCCGCCGTGGAGAGGCTGTGCGCAGCAGTCGTGTCCGTCGCGTCGGTCGCCGCCGTGGTCACGGTGTGCGCCCACACGTCGGTGGTGGCCGCATCCGCCGTGGTGGCGGCCGTGGTCGTCACCAGCGACGCGGCGGTCGCCGAGGCGGCGGACGCGGTGCTCGCCGTGGTGCTGGACGCGTCGGTGATGGTGCCGAGGCCGGTCGCGTCGGCCAGCGTCGCCTTGGTCGCGCCGGACAGGTTCAGGCTGAAGGTCTCGGCTCCCTCGGCGGCGCTGTCGCTCAGCACCTTGACGGTCACGGTCTTGGCGGTCTCGCCCGGCGCGAAGGTCAGCGTGCCGCTGGCCGCCGTGTAGTCCGAGCCGGCCTTGGCCGTGCCGTCGGCGGTGGCGTATTTGACCGTCACCGTCTCGGTCGAGGCCGAGGCGAGCTTCACCGTGAAGACCGCGTCCGCCGTGGCGGTGCCGCTGGTGGAGCCGGAGTACATCGCCTCCTTGATGATGTTTACCTTGGCGGTGTTGACGGTGTAGTCGTCGTTCAGGATGCCGCCGGTGTCGCCCGAGCCGGGGCTCCAGGCCCAATAGGTCCAGCTCACGCCCTGGTCGCCGGCCGCCAGATCGCTCTTCCCGTCACCGTTCCAGTCGCCGTTCATGTAGTCGGTGATCGCGTTCAGCCACTGGGTGTCCTGGGTGGTCGCCAACTTCGTCCCGAATTCGCCGACCAGCACCGGTGCGACGTCGTTCTGCACCAGATAGCCCCAGGCGTCCGTCCACACCGACGACATGTTGTTCGGGAAGCTGGAGTCGGAGAACCAGCCGAAGCCCGCCATCGACGGCGGGTAGTCGTGGACCGAATAGACCAGTTGGTTGTCGACGTTGAACTCCACCGGGCTGGTCTTGGTCCCGTCGAGGTTGCCGCCCCACCAATAGGTCGATCCGCCGTAGTTCTCGACGCCCTCGACGATCAGCAGCAGGTTGGGGTTGACCTTCTGGATGGCGTTGCCGATGCGCTCGGCGGCGGCGGCCCAATCGGTGGCGAGGTTGCCGTCGCCCCAGGTGGCCTGACCGTGCGGCTCGTTGTGCAGATCCATGCCGATGACCGACGGGTTGTCGGAGTAGCGCTCCGCCAGCATGGTCGAGTTGGCGATCATCATCGATTCCGGGTGGGCCGAGGTGTACCACAGCCCGTTCTCGTTGGCCGAGGCGCCGTCGTCCGAGCGGTGGTGGTCGAGGATGATCTTCATGCCGGTCTGGTCGGCGTAATCGACGATCTTGTCGAAGATTTGGAGCGCGTTCAGGCCCTTGAGGTCGGGGTTCAGGTTGTAGTCGATGCCGGTCGGCGTTTGGCCGCCATTGTCCAGCATGGCGTCCGACCAGGGCAGGCGGATCGTGTTGAAGCCCAGCGACTTCATCTGATCCATCATGTTCTGGTAGCTGTCCTCCCACAGCCCCTGGGGCGCGAAGGCGTAGCCCTCGGCGCCGAACCAGTTGACGCCGGTCAGCTTGACGTTGTTGCCGGCGCTGTCGACGATCTGGCTGCCCTCGGTGTGGAGGTAGCCGTCGGCGATGGTCGTGGTGGAGGTGGTGGAGGCGGTCGGCTCCTTCACCGTCGCGTCGCTGACCGAGAGCGCCGGCGTGGTGACGGTGCCCGTTCCGGTGCCGCCGGTGGTGGTGCCGCTGCCGCTGGTGCCGCTGCTGGTGTCGGTCGTCGCGGTGAAGTGGGACTTGTCGGCGTCCACCACCAGCGTGCCGTTCCACCACAGGCCCTTCTGGCCGGCGATCACGTCCTTCCCGTCGAGCGCGCCCTTGTCGTAGGTCACCGCGCTGTCGGTGGCGGAATAGGAATGGCCGTTCACCTTGATGGAGTTGACCGTCAGGTTGCGGTCCTGACCGTTGATATAGGCGTCGTTGTCGTACTGGATCTGCACCTTGTGCGCCTGATCCGCCGTCAGCGAGGTGGTGAAGCTGTAGTCATGCGCGCTGGTGGTCGCGGTGCCCTCGCCGATGGCGGTGCCGTCCACCAGGACCTTGAAATGCGCGTTCACGCCGCCGGCCGCCGTGCCCTGCGCGTTCACCACGATGGTGGAAGCGGATGTGGTGGAGGCGGAGGTGCCCGACCCGCTCGTCGTTCCGCCGGTGGAGCCGGTCGTCGTGCCGGAGCCCGTTGTCCCGGCGGTCGTGCCGCTGGCGGTGGTCGGCTGGGTGGTGAAGCTCAGCGCGCCGTCCCACCACATGCCGGACTGGCCGGCCTGCGTCGTGGTGGTGGCGCCGGTGTCGTAGCGCTCGTAGACCGCCTGGGTCGGCAGCATGGTCTTGCCGTCGACGACCACCGACTGGACGTAGAGGTCGCGGTAGCTGCTGTTCACCGCGTCGTTGTCGTAGGCCACCTTGATGGTGTGCGCGACGTCGCTCGCGAGATCGGCGGTGAAGCTGTAGGCCTTGGACGCCGACGTCGTGGTCGCCTGACCGACCTCCTTGCCGTCGACCAACAGGCGGAAATGGGCGGCGATGCTGTCGCCGGACTGGCCATAGGCGTTCACGACGATGCTGCGGGCGTTCGTGGTCGTTGCCATGGAAAATTTTCCTTGTCTCGTTGGGTTGACGCCAACGGTGACCCCAAATCCTTAACGAGATATTGCGGAATTTGGTTAAAATACCGCGCACCTTGTGGCAAAGATGGGACCGCGATTTCCCCGCTTCCCTGGCGCAGGAATGCCACAGAAACCTCTCGCCACCGGCTCCTGCGCCGAAAAATCGGCCTGAATCCGTGTCTCTTTTTGTGCACAGCCCTGCCGCGCAGGATCAAGGGGAGGGGGGCGTATCAGCTTGTATCGGCCGGATGCTTCAGCCCATGTCCAAGGTTTTCCCAAAAGGCTGAGGGAGCCTCTTTTCCGTGCTCGCTAACATCCGGCCGATCCGGACCCAGGAGAACGTTTGATCATACGCAAAGAAGCAGCCTCTTCCTCGGCAATGATACTGCCACCTCACCAGAATTCACCCTTTCCCCCAGGACGCGAATGCCGCCACCCCCATCCTATGTCTTGGAATTTTTCCACGCCGCCAAACGCCCAGCGGCGTGGCTCACAACCCGGTCGACGCTCCGCCTGGAGGCGCGAGCCATGGCTGGCGCGGCGTCCATCCCCGACGGAGCAGAGCGGTGAAACACTGAATTGGTTAATGAAAAACACCTGCCTTGATCGTGGCAGGCGCAATTCCGGCTGATTTTTTTAAAGGTATAAATACCTATTAAATGGCCGCCAGACGGCGTGCAAACGCGAAACGGCTCCCCGAAGGGAGCCGCGCCGCCGGATCACGGCTGCCGGAAAAGCACCGACCCGCTTGGGGAGGGCCGAAAAACGCGGCCGCGCCTCAGCGCCGCATGGGGACGGCGCGGCGGACCAGACGGCGATCGAGGTCGTCGGTGGTCACCGTCGGCTCGCCCAGGCTCTGCATGGCGAAGGCGAAGGTGTCCATCACCCGGTCCAGAACGATCTCCTGGTCGTCCGGGCGGCGGCTGACCGATACCACGGCGTAGCCGGCGGCCCGCGCCACGGCGGCGTCCCCGCGCAGCCCCCGCACGCCCCAGCCGGCCAGCGCGGTCTTGCAGCGGAACAGCTCGGCCGCGAAGCCCCCGGCCGACTGCGTGCGCCCCACCACATAGGCGGCGGCGACCGCCAACGGGGCCAGCAGCCCGTCCCAGTCCAGGCAATCCTCGCGCGACACCCAGACCCCGCCGACCGAACAGGCGGCGGCGCCGACGGCCTCGCCCAGCCCCGCGCGGAAGGCGCGCAGCGATTCCACCGCGGCGTCGTCGGGCATCGGTTCCACCCGTTGGCCGTCGGGCATCAGCATCAGGCGCCCCGCCCATTCGGCCGAAGGCGGAAGCTGTTCGGTCAGGCGAGCGATCAGCGCCGCGCGGGCGGCGGCGAAGGGAACGACCTCGGACATCGGGGCCTTGCGAAGCTGATGGTGGGGTGTGGCAGAAGAAGCCTGAAAGCGGCCCTGTCTGTCAAGATCCGGCGCGCGCGCCTCATCAACCATCGCGTGCGCCGTGGGTCGGTTGTCACAGCGAACATGTGGATGGGACAAAAAAATCGGAGCCTTGCGATTTTGTGCTTGCCAGATCGGGGAACCAGCCCTATAAGTCGGCCTCCCAACGTTCCCGGTTAGCTCAGTTGGTAGAGCAGCGGACTGTTAATCCGCTTGTCGCTGGTTCGAGTCCAGCACCGGGAGCCAAAGCGCGGGTGTAGCTCAGTTGGTTAGAGCGCCGGCCTGTCACGCCGGAGGCCGCGGGTTCAAGTCCCGTCACTCGCGCCATTCTTCCTTTCCCTCTGCGGAAATTTCCCCCAGATCGACAGCGAACGATGGCGGCTGCCCCACCGGGCGGCTTCGCGCTATAATGAGTGGTGTTCCCAACAATCGGCCCCTATCCGGATATGTCCGGACATCCGGGCCGGCCACCCAGGGGAGAACCATCTCATGCGTCTGTCGGACAAGGTTGCCGTCGTCACCGGCGGCGGATCGGGCTTCGGAGAAGGCATCGCCCGGCGCTTCGCCGCGGAAGGCGCCCACGTCATCGTCGCCGATCTCGACGAGGCCGCGGCGGGCCGGGTCGCCGACTCCATCGGCGAGACGGCGCTGGCCGTGCGGGCCGACGTGGCGGTCGGCGAGGATTACGAGGCCATCGTCTCGGCCGCCATCGGCGCCTTCGGACGGCTCGACATCCTGATCAACAACGCCGGCTACACCCACCGCTACGGATCGATGCTGGAGGTCGACGAGGCCACCTTCGACCGCATCTACGCCGTCAACGTGAAATCGATCTACCACAGCGCCATCCACGCCGTGCCGGTGTTCCGCGCCCAGGGCGGCGGCATCATCCTGAACATCGCCTCCACCGCCGGGCTGCGTCCGCGTCCGAACCTGACCTGGTACAACGGCTCCAAGGGGGCGGTCCTCACCCTGACCAAGTCGATGGCGGTGGAACTGGCGCCCCACAAGGTGCGCGTCTGCGCCATCGCCCCCGTGGCCGCCGAGACCGGCATGCTGCACCGCTTCATGGGCGAGGATTCGCCCGAGCGCCGCGCCCAGTTCCTGGCCTCCATCCCGCTTGGCCGGCTGTCCACCCCGGCGGACGTCGCCAACGCGGCGCTCTACCTGTGCTCCGACGAGGCGGCCTTCCTGACCGGAGTCTGCCTGGAGGTCGACGGCGGGCGCTGCGTGTAGGGAAACAACCTCAGCCCGAAACCCGGCGGGTGCGGACGCGGATCAGGCCGCTGCCCTCCGGGTCGGCGCGGTCGGGCTTCAGCATGGCGTCCAGCAGCTTGACGTCGCTCGACCAGTAGGGGACGTACCAGCTCCGGTCCGGGTCCATGATCAGGACCCGCCGGCTGGCCGCGTCATAGGCGCCGAGCGGGGCGATGTGGCCGTAGCCGAGATCCCCGGTCAGCGTCCCCTGGTCGTAGGCCAGGAGGATGATGTCGCTGTCGCCCTGCTCGTTCTCGGTCAGGATCCGACGCAGCTCCGCCAGCGTCTCCGGCGAGGCGTCGCGCGGGCGGAAGACCTCGACCTCGGCGTTGGTCAGGCCGTAGGCGTCCAGGCTGCGGCGGACGTACAGCTCCAGCTCGGTGAAGGAGATGCCCTCCCCGTTCTCCGCCACCGCGTCGCGCCAATGCTCGTCACCGACCGCGTCGAGCAGTTGGCGCTGGGTGACCAGCCGGTCCGACGCCAGCCCCGGCAGGCCGCGCAGCGCGTTCAGCATCATCGTCACGCTGGCGAGCGAACAGGCGCTGCCCGTCGACTGCGGCACGTAGAAAGGGGCGAGCGCCCAGTAGTCCGGCGCCAGGGCGTGACGGACATACTCGGCGGCGCGCGTGATCGGAATCGCGTCCGGGCCGAATTTCGGCCTGTTGTCTTCCTCTTGCGCGCGGACGGGCGCCGCCACGCAGGCCATCCACAACGCGACGCCGGCCGCCATGATCTTCGCTGTCATCGAAAACGGTCTCTGTGATTCCCGCCGCGCCGGCTCGCGCCGCCCGGCAACACGGAGCCCTATATGGTGCGCTGCAACGCAACGGCCAAGCTGATGGAACGCGGAAAGCAAGGCCGGCGTGAAGACAGGCGCGGAACGGGGGGCAGAGACGGGCATGGGCGGAGGCCCTTTTCCTCGGGAACGGGTCCCATGGAAAACAGCGCTCCGCCCGGCCCCGGCCGGCTGGACCGGGGTGGCTAACCCACAAGCGTCAGACCGCGTCCCAGAAGGCGATCATCCCCGCCGCCTCATAGCCGACGACCCCCATCTTGGCCCAGGCGAGGTCGTGGATGCCCATGGCGAAGGCGGGCGACGACGCCTGCAGCGAGTAGTCCCCGTAGTACGGGTTGTTGAACATCGGCTTGCCGGTCACGTCGTGGTCGCCGTAGGTCGGCACGTTGTAGACGAGGTTGCGGTCGATCACCGGGTCGTTGGCGGTCAGCAGCTCGATGTAGTCGTCGAGCGGCAGGGTCCCCTGCACGACGTTGCCGGTGATGGTGTTGTTGTAGGGCATGCCGACCGCGCCGTGCACCGGCTGCCACTCGACGCGGATGAAGTCCTCCTTGTTGCTGGCGATGACCGCGAAGTTGTTGGTCACCGTGTTGTTGTCGCCGCCGTGGATCTGGATCGAGGCCCAGTCGGCGTCCTTGATGAAGTTGTCGCGCACGGTGACGCCGCCGGCCATGTCGTCCAGATAGATGCCGAAGCCCTTCTGGCCGTAAATCCACTGGTCGGCGTTGCTGGTCGCCAGACCGCTGGCGTGCTCGATCCGGTTGCCCTGGATGATCAGGCCGCTGTCGGTGCTCGACCGACCCAGGATCTCGATGGCGCCGCCGTCGGCGGTCTCCAGCCCGGTGTAGGAGATCCGGTTGTACTGGATGACGTTGTCGTGGTTGGCCGTGTTGGTGGTGCCGCCGTAATCCTTCAGCGAGATGCCGTAGCGCGCGCTGTGGTCGATGTCGTTGTTGGAGATGACGTTGTTGTCCACCCCGGTGCCGATGATGCCAGACACCGCCTTGCGCACCTCGCCGATGTTGCTGATGGTGTTGGCGTAGAGGATGTTGGCGTTGCTGCGCCCGTCCATCTCGATGCCGCTGTCGGCGAGATGGTTCAGCGTGTTGTGGGCGATCTGGTTGTTCGACGAGGCCGAACCCAGCTTGATCGCCGTGCCGACGTTGACGAAGCTGTTGTCGCTGATGTGGTTGCCCGACGACCTCACCAGCTCCAGCGCGTTGCCGTCGGTGGTGGTGTTCATGAATTTCAAGCCGTCCAGCGTCACGTCGCTGGCCCCGTTCAGCTTGATCAGCGTCGCCAGCCGGGGGATCTCCACCCCCGACGCGGCGAAGGACGCGTCCGCCGCCTTGTAGACCAGCTTGCCGTCGCTGGGACGCCACGCGAACTCGCCCACCTGATCGACGTAGGAGGCGTTGTTCAGCAGCTTGTAGGTGGTGCCCTCGGCGAAGGGCAGCGAGGCGCCGTTCTTCAGGACGAGGGTGCGGGTGGCGGCGTTGAAGCTGGCGATGCTGGTCAGCGTGTCGCCCAGCCGCTCCGCGTCCATCACCTGGATCAGCGTGCCGGACTGGATGTCCGCCGCCGTCACCTCGCCGCTGTGGAAGCGGATCTGCGACCCGCTGGGACCGGCGGCGGCCGCGTCGGCGAAATGCCAGCCCGAGGTCACGTCGGCGCTGTCGTAGGCGTATTTCTCCGCCAGATGCTGGCGCACCCCGCCGACGATCAGGTCGAGGCCGGAGGCGGTCGAGAGCTTGGCGGAATAGATCCCGTTGCCTTCGCTGGTGAAGCCGGTGACCTTCTCGCCGCCGCTCAGCACCGGCTTCTCACCGGGGTAGTTCTGGAAGCCGTTGCCCTTGTCGAGCGCCGTCAGTTCCAACGTCTTGGTCAGGTGGTAGGTGCCCTCGCGGATGTAGGTGGTGTCGATGGAGGAATCGGCCCGCATCGCGTTGCGCGCCGCCTCCAGCGTCGCGAAGGGGCCGTCGGTGCCGTCGGCGTTGGGGGCGGCCAGCTTGCCCGACCAGGAATCCTTGCCGTTGGTGGCGACGTAGAAGGCGGGCTGGGTCGGCGCGGTCGGCGGGGCGGCGGGGGCCGGCTGGAACAGCTCGGCGCCGGCCTTGACGTTCAGCGCGCCGCCCCAGAAGAGACCCTCCTGGCCCTTGACCACGTCCTTGCCGTCCACGGCGCCCTTGTCGTAGGTGACGATGCTGTCGGTGGCGGCGACGGTGTGGCCGTTGATCGACACCGACTTGACGTACAGGTTGCGGTCCTGGCCGTTGACGGTGGAGTCGTTGTCGTACCAGATTTGGACCGTGTGGCCGACGGTCGCGTCCAGCGCCGTCTTGAAAGTGAAGGGCGTGGTGGTGCCGCTGGTGGCGCGGCCGTCGCCGATGACCTGCCCGTCGACCAGCACCTTGAAGTGCGGCGCCACCCCGCCGGCCGAGGCGCCGGAGGCGTTGACGACGATCTCCGTCGCCGTGAGGACCGGCGGCGGGGGCGGCGGAGGCGGCGGAACGTAGGCGCCGCCGAAATACTCCTCGGGCACGCCGAAGGTCAGCGCGCCGCCCCAGAACAGCCCCTCCTGCCCGGCGACGACGAATTTGCCGTCGACCGCGCCCTTGTCGTAGGAGGCCATCTGGGAGGTCGCGGCGATGGTCTGGCCGTCGATGTCGATCGACTTGACGTAAAGGTTGCGGTCGACGCCGTTGACGGTGGCGTCGTTGTCGTACCAGATCTGGATCTTGTGGGCCTCGTTCGGGTCCACGTTGACCGTGAACTTGTAGTCGGTGGCCGAGGTCGCCGCGACCCGCGCGTCGCCGACCACCACGTCGTCGACCAGCAGTTTGAAGTGCGGCGGCTGGCCGCCGGCGGTGACGCCCCAGGCCTTCACGGTGATCTGGCTGGTCATGGTGGCGGGGGTGGGATCGGTCGGGGTGGTGGTCGCAGACGGGAACAGATCCTTGCCCAGCGACACGTTGAGGGCGCCCGGCCAGTACATCTCGGTCTGTCCGGCGATCACGTTCAGCCCGTCGACCGCCCCGGTGTCGTATTTGACCGAGGGGTCGATGGCGAGGATGGTCTTGCCGTTGACCTCGAACGACTTGACGAACAGGTTGCGGTCGACGCCGTTGACCGTGTCGTCGTTGTCGTACTGCAGTTGCAGGGCGTGCGCCTTGTCGGCCGGAACCTTGGCGGTGAAGACGTAGCGGGACTGGGTGGCCGACGCGACGGTGGCCTCGCCGATGACGGCGCCATCGACCCGAAGGACGAAGTGCGGCCACTTGCCGCCCGCGACCGTTCCCCAAGCGTTGACCGCGAAGACGACCTCGATCAGCCCGTCGGTTGCGCTAGCCATGATGACCTCCAGAGTTCGACAGAATGTCTTTGCACCCGGAGGCTGAGCGACCCGCTTTAACGGGGAGCTAACCCTTATGGTTAGGATTTTCTTAAACGCCCGGAATCCCGTGACAAAATTCAGACTACCTCGAATGAGCCGTACAATCCATGCTCAGGTCGAGTCGCGATTCCCTGAAAAGACAGGATCATTTCGGCCAAGCCTACGCTTGGTTTGGACAAGCTCCTCCTAAATCGCACGCTCTGTTCTTGTCCGCCTTTCCTACAACGCCGTTTTTTACCGCCGAACCGGCAACGGGGTCGATCATTTCTATTCCTTGGTGAGCCGACGCCGTTCCGACCTCCTGGACGCGAACACCCGTCACCGCTTGGCATCGGTGCGGCGCCCCCGACCGCGTCCTTCCGACCGCACGGTCACACGCAAAGCTCTTGCTCAACGCCGCGTATCCGGCCAAACCTCGCGCCCTCTGCCCCTTTTCAAAGCCGCCGCGTGGACATGCCTGCCGAACCGACAATCCACCGCGCCGCCCTTGGCGCGGTCATCGCGCTGGCGGTGGCTTCCCTTCCCGCCGCCGCCCAGCCACGAAGCCACACGGCCACCCACGGCTACGCCCCCTTCGCGACCGAGCATCTGCTTCCCGGCGCGGCGCTGGATCTCGGGGACGTCGATCGGGAGTCGCCCTTCGCCCGCGTCGTCGCGCTCACCATCGACGACGGGCCGGATCCGAACGATCTCCGCATCCTGGAGATTTTGCGGCGGCATGGGGCGAAGGCGACCTTCTTCTGCATCGGCGGCAAGGTCATGCAGCACCGGGACATCGCCCTGGCGCTGGCGGCGTCCGGCAACGAGGTCGGCAGCCACAGCCAGACCCACCCGATGATGACCGACCTTCCGGCCGCGCAACGCGACCGGAACCTGGGCAAGGCGAACGCCGCCCTGGCCGGCGCCGGCATCCATCCGGCGTGGTTTCGGCCGCCCTACGGCGATTTCGACGAAACCGTCACGGCGCTCGCCCAGGCCCATGGCCTGCAGACCGTGCTGTGGACCGTGGATTCCCAGGACTGGAAGGGACTCGGCACCGACGCGATCGTCCAGCGCGTCACGGAACGGCTGGCGCCGGGCGCCGTCGTCCTGATGCACAGCACCAAGCCCGCCTCGCTCCAGGCGCTGTCGCGAATCCTGGAGGACGGGGAGCGGAAGGGATACCGCTTCGTGACGATGACCGAATGGCAAGAGGCCATGCGGCTCGCCGTCGCCACCCCCTTGGCGATGCTTCACCCGTCCCCCGCTAAGTGACGCCGGCGGGAGACCTTTCTGAAGGCTATAGCAAAACCCAATAAGTCCTGCGGGCTTCCAAATGGAAATGCCCGCCGGTTCGGCGATGATGACGGCAACACGAACCATTTCCCTGCATGACAGAGGGAGTTGCCAACCATGGCCGACAAGACCGCGCTGGTGCTCAGCGCCCATTCCGCCGATTTCGTCTGGCGGGCCGGCGGCGCCATCGCGCTCCATCAGGCGCGTGGCTGCGACGTCACCATCGTCTGCCTGTCCTACGGCGAGCGCGGCGAATCGGCCAAGCTGTGGAAGCAGGAGGGCTGCACCCTCGACCATGTGAAGACCGAGCGCCGCAAGGAGGCCGAAGCCGCCGCCAAGGCGCTGAACGCCCACGACATCCAGTTCTTCGACCTGGGCGACTACCCGCTGGAGGTCGATCGCGAGGCCAAGTTCCGGCTGGTCGACGTGATCCGCAAGGTGCGGCCCGGCTTCATGATGAGCCATTCCCACTACGACCCCTACAACACCGACCATTCCTTCGCGACCAAGCTGCTGATCGAATGCCGGATGATCGCCCAGGCCTGGGGCCACAATCCGGGCGAAAAGGTGCTGGGCGCCCCGCAACTCTATCTGTTCGAGCCGCACCAGACCGAGCAGATGGGCTGGAAGCCCGATGTCTTCCTCGACATCACCGAGGTGTGGGACCGCAAGCGCGCCGCCATCGAATGCATGGCCGGGCAGGAACACCTGTGGGACTACTACACCAATCTGGCGCAGAACCGCGGCAACCATTTCCGCCGCAACTCCGGCGGGCAGGCGGGCGGACGCAACGCGCGCTACGCCGAGGGCTTCCAGACGGTCTACCCCCGCACCGTGGACGAGCTGTGATGGCCCCGACACCGGCGGAGGAAACGACCGTCTTCGAGGGAATCCGCTGCCTGTGGATGCGCGGCGGCACGTCGAAGGGCGGCTATTTCCTGGCCGAAGACCTTCCGGACGACCGCGACGACCGCGACGCCTTCCTGCTGCGCGCCATGGGATCGCCCGACCCGCGCCAGATCGACGGGATGGGTGGGGCCGACCCGCTGACCAGCAAGGTCGCGGTGGTCAAGCGGTCGGAACGGCCGGGGATCGACGTCGACTACCTGTTCCTCCAGGTCGTCGTCGACCGGGCCATCGTCACCGACGCGCAGAACTGCGGCAACATCCTGGCCGGCGTCGGTCCCTTCGCCATCGAGCGCGGGCTGGTCCCGGCGCGGGACGGCGAGACAAATGTGACGATCTACATGGAGAACACGGGTCAGGTCGCCGAGGCCAGCGTGGCGACGCCGGGCGGCCGCGTCACCTACCGGGGCGGAGCGGTGATCGACGGGGTGCCGGGCAGCGCCGCCGCCGTCCCGGTGCTGTTCCGCGACACGGCGGGCTCGTCCTGCGGGGCGCTGCTGCCAACCGGCAACACGGTGGACGAGTTCGACGGCGTGCCGGTCACCTGCATCGACAACGGCATGCCGGTGGTGGTGATCCGCGCCGCCGATCTGGGCGTGACCGGAACCGAGACCCGCGAACAGCTCGACGCCGACACAAGCCTGAAGGCCAAGCTGGAATCGATCCGCCTCCAGGCCGGCCCCCGGATGAACCTGGGCGACGTGCGCGACAAGACGGTGCCGAAGATGACGCTGGTCAGCCCGGCGCAGGGCGGCGGGACGATCTCCACCCGGACCTTCATCCCGCACCGCTGCCACGCCTCCATCGGCGTGCTGGGCGCGGTCAGCGTCGCCACCGCCTGCGCCCTGCCGGAATCGCCCGCCGCCGCGCTGGCGGTCGTTCCCGATGGGCGCCGCAAGAGCCTGAGCATCGAGCACCCGACCGGCGAGATGACGGTCGTCCTCGACCTCGACGACCGGGGCGGGGTCGCGCGCGCCGCCATCCTGCGCACCGCCCGCAAACTGTTCGACGGCGTGATCTTCGCCGACTGACGCGCATTTTTCCGAAGGGGTTTGTCCGATGGACGCCAACAGCCTGCTGACCTTCCACCCCGCCCCGCGCAAGCCGTCCTACACCCCGCCGCCGGGGGCGGTGGACGCCCACTGCCACGTCTTCGGACCGGGCGACGTCTTCCCCTACGCGCCGCAGCGCAAATACACCCCCGGCGACGCGCCGAAGGAGGCGCTGTTCGCGCTGCGCGATTTCCTCGGCTTCGAGCGGAACGTCATCGTCCAGGCGACCTGCCACGGGCACGACAACCGGGCGATGGTCGACGCGCTGATGGCATCGAACGGGCTGGCGCGCGGCGTCGCCTCGGTCGCCCCCTCCGTCACCGAAACGGAACTCCACGCCCTGCACGAGGCCGGGGTGCGCGGCGTGCGCTTCAACTTCGTCAAGCGTCTGGTCGACGCCACCCCGAAGGAGTTCTACCGCGGCATCGCCGAGCGGATCGCCCGGCTCGGCTGGCACATCGTCGTCTATTTCGAAGCGCCCGACCTGGAGGAGCTGACCCCCTTCCTGAGCGGACTCCCGACCACCGTCGTGGTCGACCACATGGGCCGCCCCGACATCGCCAAGGGGGCCGGCCACCCCGATTTCCAGCGCTTCGTCGCCCTGATGGCCGACAACCCGCACATCTGGTCGAAGGTGAGCTGCCCCGAGCGCCTCAGCGTCGAGGGGTCGGCGACCAACTACGCCGACGTGGTGCCTTTCGCCCGTACCCTGGTGGACCGCTTCACCGACCGCGTGCTGTGGGGCACCGACTGGCCGCACCCGAACATGACGACCCACATGCCCGACGACGGCGCCCTGGTGGACGTCATCCCCCACATCGCCACCGACGCCGCCAAGCAGCGGGCGCTGCTGGTGGACAACCCGATGCGGCTCTACTGGAGCTGATCCGGAACAAGAAGCCCTGCTCAAGAAAACACACGAGGAAACGCCGATGCCCCTGCAACCCTCCCCCACCAAGGACCCGATCCCCGGAACCGTCATCTTCGACGGGGCCATGGCGATGCGCGGCTATGCCCTGAACAAGATGTGCTATTCGTTCAACGAGGAAGCCGGCCGCGCCGCCTTCCTGGCCGACGAGGACGGCTATTGCGACCGCTTCGGCCTGAACGAGGCCCAGAAGGCGGCGATCAAGGCGCGCAACGCGCTCGACCTGATCGCGGCCGGCGGCAACATCTACTACCTCGCCAAGTTCATCGGCATGCTCGGCTTGAACGTCCAGGACGTCGGCGCCCAGCAGACCGGCATGACGGTCGAGGAATTCAAGGCGAAACTCCAAGCGGCGGGGCACTGACCATGGCCAAGATCGTCGGTGGCGTCACCACCTCCCACATCCCCGCGATCGGCAACGCCATCGCCAAGGAGCTGTTCGAGGATCCTTACTGGAAGCCGTTCTTCGACGGCTACCCGGCGGTTCGCGCGTGGCTGGACAAGGTCAAGCCGGACGTCGCCATCGTCGTCTACAACGACCACGGCCTGAACTTCTTCCTCGACAAGATGCCGACCTTCTCGGTCGGCGCCGCCTTCGAGTACGAGAACCGCGACGAGGGCTGGGGCCTGCAGCCGCTTCCCCCCTATCCGGGCGACCCGGAGCTGTCCTGGCACCTGATCGAATCGCTGGTGGCCGACGAGTTCGACAT
Organism: Azospirillum doebereinerae; assembly: GCF_003989665.1. Classification (GTDB taxonomy): domain Bacteria; phylum Pseudomonadota; class Alphaproteobacteria; order Azospirillales; family Azospirillaceae; genus Azospirillum; species Azospirillum doebereinerae. The sequence goes on from NZ_RZIJ01000021.1 coordinate 38,109, forward strand.
CTGCTCCTGCCAGGAGATGGCGGTCGACCACGGCTTCACCGTGCCGATGTCGCTGCTGTGGCCCGACCGTGCCGCGAGGACGGTCAAGACCATCCCGGTGGCGGTCAACACGGTGCAGCACCCGCTGCCGACCCCGGCCCGCTGCTTCAAGTTGGGGCAAGCCATCGGCCGGGCGGTCGAGTCCTACGGCAAGGACCTGAAGGTCGTGGTGCTGGGCACCGGCGGGTTGTCGCACCAGCTGGACGGCGAGCGGGCGGGCTTCATCAACAAGGCCTTCGACCTGATGTGCCTGGAGAAGATCGTCGACGAGCCGGAGACCCTGGCGCGCTACTCCATCCACGATCTGGTCCGGCTGGCCGGCGCGCAGGGGGCCGAGTTGATCCTGTGGCTGATCATGCGCGGCGCGCTGGGGGACAAGGTGTCGAAGGTCCACAGCAACTACCACATCCCGATCTCCAACACCGGCGCCGGCCTGTTGGTGCTGGAAAGCGCGTAACCGCCAAGCCCGGCCCTTACCCCACCACGAAGGCCGGGCGACCGTCGGCGCGGGTCAGGCGTTCGACCGGAACGCCGAAACAGGCGGTGAGCGGGCTGGGCTGCAACAGCTCCGCCACCGGCCCGGACCCGACGACCCGCCCGTCGCGCAGCAGCAGCGCGTCGTCGGCGTAGAGCGCGGCGGCGTTGACATCGTGCAGCACCGCCGCCACCGCCAGCCCGCGCCCAGCCAGCGCGCGGGCCTCGCGCAGCAGGGCGGTCTGGTGCGCCAGATCCATGGCGGCCGTCGGCTCGTCCAGCAGGACGGCGCCGGGGCGGGTCGTCCGCGACCAGATCTGCGCCAGCAGCCGCGCCCATTGCACCCGCTGCCGCTCGCCCCCCGACAGCGCGCCGTAGAGTCGCCCGGCCAACGCCTCGGCCCCGGCGTCGCGCAGGGCGTCGGCGACCGCGCGGGCGTCGTCCAGCGCCTCGGCGCTGCGGGCGAAGGGCAGGCGGCCGAGCGCGACCACCTCCTCCACCAGGAAATCCGGGGCGGCGACGGCGTTCTGAGGCAGCACGGCGCGGTGGCGCGCCAGATCGCGCGGGCGCCAGCCGGCCAGCGGGCGCCCGTCGAAGGTCAGGCTCCCAGCAGCCGGCCGCAGATCGCCGGCCAGGGCGCCGAGCAGGGTCGACTTCCCCGCCCCGTTCGGCCCCAGCACCGCCAGCACGCGCCCCGCCCGCACCGCCGCGTCGACGCCGTGCAGCACCGGGTCGCGGCCATGGCGGACGACGATGCCGCGCGCCTCGATCATCGCGGTCATGGCGGTCACGCGGCGGCCCCCCGGCGGCGGATCAGCCACAGGAAGAAGGGCGTGCCGATCAGCGCGGTGACCAGCCCGACCGGCAGCTCGGCCGGGGCGACGACGCTCCGCGCCACGCAATCGGCGCCGACCATCAGCGCCGCCCCCATCAGCGCCGATCCGGGCAGCAGCGTGCGGTGGTCCGGCCCGGCGCACAGGCGCACCAGATGCGGCACGATCAGCCCGACGAAGCCGACGATGCCCGACATAGACACCGCCGCCCCCACCGCCAGCGCCACCCCGCCGACCACCAGCAGCCCCAGCCGCTCGACCGGCACGCCGAGATGCGCCGCCTGCCGGTCCCCCAGCGTCAGCGCGTCCAGCCCGCGCGCGCAGGACAGGATCAGCAGCGCCGCCGCCAGGATGAGGGGGGCGATCACCGCGACCGCCGGCCATGTGGCGCCGCCGACGCTGCCGAGATTCCAGAAGGTGATGTCGCGCAGCTGCCGGTCGTTGGCCCCGAAAACCAGCAGGCCGATGCCGGCCATCGCCAGCGCGTTGACCCCGATCCCGGCCAGCAGCATGGTGGTGGCGACCCCGCGCCCCAGTCCCAGCACGCAGAGCGCCGCCGCCATGGCGCCGAGGAAGGCGGCCAGCGCGACGAACCACCGCGACCACGGAGCCACCCACGGCGCCACGGCGACCAGCGCGTCGCCCAGCACGATGGCGGTGACGGCGGCCAGCGCCGCCCCGCCCGACACCCCGACCAGGGCCGGATCGGCCAGCGGGTTGCGGAACAAACCCTGAAGCGCGGCGCCGCCCAACCCCAGGCTCGCCCCCACCAGCAGCCCCATCAGCGTGCGCGGCAGCCGCAGATCGAGGATCGCCGTGCGCTGCCCGAGATCGCCGGCCCCCTCGGTCAGCACCGCCCAGACCGTCGCCGGGGGAATGGCCATCGCCCCCACCAGCAGGGACGCGAAGGCGGCGGCCAGAACCAGCAGCGCCAGACCGCTCAGCGCCACCACGCGGTGGCGGGCCTGGACCGCCCGTCGGCGCGGCAGGACCGCACCGCTCAACCGTTCCTCTCCGTCAACGCCTTGGCGAGGTCGCGCGCCGCCTGCCCGGTGCGTGGGCCGAAGCCCAGCAGATACAGCGCGTCGAAGGCGGCGACCCGCCCGGCCCGGCCGGCGGGGGTGCCGGCCAGCTCCGGCCGCGCCAGCAGCCCGGCGGGGCCGCCGAGCTGGGTCAGCGACTGCTCGGTGGTCAGGATCAGGTCGGGGGCGGCGACCAGAGCGGCTTCCGGCGACAGCGGCTTGTAGCCCTCGAAGCCGTCGATGGCGTTGCGGCCACCGGCCAGCCGGATGATGCCCTCGGCGCCGGTGTGGCGCCCGCCGACCATCGGCGGGCCGCTGCCGATGCCCAGCACGAACAGCACGCGCGGCCCCGGCGGATGGCCGGCCTGGGCAGCGGACAGGATGGCGAGGTCGCGCTCCAGCGCGGTGGCCAGCGCCTCGCCCTCCACCCCGCGGTCCAGCGCGGCGCCGACGGCGCGGATCAGCCGGGCGGCGCCCTCGGCGTCGACCGCTTCCGGCAGGCGGACCAGACGGACGCCCGAGCGCTCCAGCTGCTCCAGCGTGGCGGGCGGCCCGGCGTCGGCCGAGGCCAGGATCAGCGTCGGGTTCAGCGACAGCACGCCCTCCGCCGCCAGCGTGCGGACATAGCCGACCTGGGGCAGCCCGCGCACCAGATCGGGCGGGAACAGACTGGTGCGGTCGATGCCGACCAGTTCGCCGCTGCGGCCCAGCGCGTGGACCGTCTCAGTCACCGCGCCGCCCAGCGCGACGATGCGTTCGGGAGCCGCCGCATGCAGTGTGCCGCCCAAGACACCACCGAGGGCCGGCAGCGCCGCCAAACCGCCCAGCAGCGCGCGACGGCGTAACGGACGGCGCAAGGACAGGGCCGGCATCACGCGGCGTCCCGCGCCAGGGCCAGCGCGGCGACCAGATCGCGCCACGCCGGGTCTTCCGGCTGTCCCGGTTTGCGCTTGCCGAAGAACAGGGCGATGGTGTTGCCCGCACCGTCGAACACCTCGACCGAGGTGACGGTGCCGTCCTGCGTCGGCTTGCGCACGATCCACGCGTCGGTCACCGCATCCTCGCGCAAATGCAGGTTGAAGGCCGGGTCCAGCACGTTGATCCACGGCCCCGCCGGCTCGATCCGGACGACTGGGCCGGTGTGGATCTGGATCACGCCGGGGCTGCCGACGAAGACCATGATCGGCGTGCCGCGCGCCGAGGCCAATTCCAAAACCCGGCGCGGCGCGTCGACCGGGATGGCTTCCGCCCGCCCCTCCCCGCCCAGCCGCAGGGCCTGGGTGCGGGCCAGCTTGAAGCGGCGCAGCAGCGGAAAGAAGTCGTGCGTGTCCTGCAACCCGTCCCAGGCGGCGCGGAAGGCCGGCACGTCGATCTGATCGTCGGCCACGCCGTCGCCTGTCCCCGCGTCGGCCTTGGGCGTCACCGTCAGGGCCGGGCTCTGGTCCCCGGCGCGAAAGGCGGCGACCAGCGCCGCGTATGCCTGGGCGTCGGTCTTGCCGGTGACGTAGATCTTGTGGACCGCCGTGCCGTCGACGTCGAAGATTTGCAGGCTGCGGCGCGGCTGTTCCGCCGCGCCCTCCGCCACCGCGAAGCCGTGGTGCCAGCGACCGAGGAAGATGCGAAGGTCGATGTCCTCGTCCAGCACCAGGGCCTGCATCCCATGGATCTGGACGTTGCGGTAGATTCCATGGCGCTCGTGCACCGCGCTGTCGTTGCGGGTCAGCGCCATGACCTCCCCCAGCGGCTCCAGCGCCCGCAAAAGTTCGGCCCAGTCGGGGCGCAGCCGCGTCGCGCTGCGGCCGCAGCCGGCGGCCACGAACTCCGCCTCGCTCACGCCCAGCCTCTGGGCGAGGTCGCGGGCGCGCAGGCGCGGTTCGGCGGCGCGCAAGGCCTCGATGCGGGCAAGAAGGTCGGAGCTGCGGTCGCTCATCGTCGAAATCCCCTGGTGAAGCGCCTCAGGCTGGCCAAGAGAAGGGTCATCGCGGCATGGCTGGCGGCGAGGCAGCCGACATCACGATCAGAGTGGAGACGGCGACTCCGGTCGTCAAGGCCACGCGCCACGCGCGGGCGCGGGGGATGGGGGCCTGCCAAAAACTCACCGTCCCGGCGCGCTGTGTTCCCGGCCGTCATGGTGATGGTGGCGGCTTCTCGGCCGTTTCGCCGGAGGTTGCACGGCCGTCACACAAGCGCGCGCGGACTCGGCGCGGGAGTCGTCCGGCGACGCGAACACGTCCAGCCGGTAGCCGTCCAGCCGGTAGCCGAGCCGGGCGGCGATGGTCGCCAGCAGCGCGGCAACCTCCGGCGCCTGGAACTCCACCACCGAGCCGTCCGTGGTGTCCAGCAGATGGTCGTGCGGTTCCTTGTCCGCCTGCTCGTAGCGCATCTTGCGGTCGCCGAAGTCGAGACGCTTGAGGACGCCCTCCTCCTCGAAGATCGTCAGCGTCCGGTAGATGGTGGCGAGGCTGATGTCCGGGTCGAGTTCGGTCACCCGCTGATGGAGGTCGGCGGCGCTCAGATGCGTGCGCGCCTCGCTCAGCACGCGGATGATCAGCCGGCGCTGCCGGCTCATCGACAATCCCCGTTCCTGGCAAAGCCGTTCCAGCGACGTCATCGGATCGTAACCCTTTCTGCCCCGCCCACGCGGGTGCCCGGTTGCTCCCCGGCCACGCGTCGCTTGTCCCGACGCATTGCCTCCCCCTTTACTGAGACGTTCGAGCCCCCCGACTCTTTCACAGGAAAGATGCGTCCGATCCGATTTATTTGGCGATCTTCCCCTTTCGGCCGACCCGCATGGGTTGTCCGGTTTGGTCATATATCGAATGGGTAGAGTTGATCCGGTCGAGCCGGGCGCTGCCACGAAATGCGACAGCCCGGTCTCCGCATGGAGGCCGGGCTGTCGCAGGATCCGCGCTGTGCACATGAATTTGCCGCACGCGGAAACGCAATTCACCTCTTGAACGCATCCTTGTGCCGCTCGCGAAGCTCGTTCTTCTGCACCTTTCCCATGGCGTTGCGGGGAAGGGAATCCTGGATTACCACGATCTTGGGCAGCTTGTACCCCGCAAGCTCGCGGGCCGCCTGGGCGACGATCTCCGCCCCGTCAAGGGCACCGCATTCCGGCTGGCGCTCGACCACCGCCATCACCCCTTCGCCGAAATCCGGGTGCGGCACGCCGATGACGGCGGCGTCGCGCACGCCCGCGATGCGGCCGAGGACGCTTTCCACCTCGCGGGGGTAGACGTTGTAGCCGCCGGAAATGATCAGATCCTTGGCGCGGCTGACGATGCTGACCCGCCCGTCCGGGGCGAGGCTGACCAGATCGCCGGTGATGAAGAAGCCGTCGGGACGGAATTCCGCCGCCGTCTTTTCGGGCATCCGCCAATAGCCCTTGAAGACGTTCGGGCCGCGCAGTTCCAGCCCGCCGACCTCTCCCGGCGCCACGGCCCGTCCGGCCTCGTCGGCGACGCGGATCTCCAGCCCCGGCAGCGGATAGCCGACCGTGCCGGGCACCCGCTCGCCCTCCAGCGGGTTCGTGGTGATGATCGCGGTCTCTGTCATGCCGTAGCGTTCGAGGATGCGGTGGCCGGTGCGCTCCTCGAAGCGCGCGAAGGTCTCCGCCGACAGCGGTGCCGACCCGCAGGTGAACAGCCGCATGGCCCGGCACAGCGCCGGCGTCAGATGCGGGTCGGCGAGCAAGCGGGTGTAGAGCGTCGGCACCCCCATGAACAGCGTCGCGCGCGGCAGCAAGGCGACCACGCGGTCCGCGTTGAACTTCGCCAGGAACAGGATCGAGGCCCGGCCGAGCAGCATCGTGTTGATGGCGATGAACAGCCCGTGCGCGTGGAAGATGGGAAGCCCGTGCAGCAGCACGTCGCTTTCGGTCACGCCCCACAGGCGGGTCAGGGTGCGCGCGGTGTAGCCGAGGTTGCCGTGGGTGATCATGGCGCCCTTGGGGCGTCCCGTCGTCCCCGAGGTGTAGAGGATCGCCGCCACCTCGTCCGCCGTCACGTCGGCGACGGCGTCCCAGGGCGCAAGGTCACGGCAGGCCTCCATCAGGCTGCCGCCGCCGTCCGGGGCGAGCGTCAAAACCTTCCGTGCAACCGAGGGATCGAGCGCCTCGACCTCCCCGGCGGAATGCGGCGGCCCGACGAAGACCGCCGGCTCCGCGTCGCCCAGAAAATAGCGCAGTTCGGTCAGCGTGTAGGCGGTGTTCAGCGGCAGGTAGACCGCGCCGAGTTGCAGGACGGCGAGGTAGAGGCACAGGGCTTCGGGTGATTTCTCCACCTGCACCGCCACCCGGTCGCCCCGGATAACGCCGGTTTCGTGGAGCAGCCGCGCGATCCGGCCCGCCGTCCGCCGCAGGTCGCCGTAGCTCCACACCGCGTCCGTCTCGGTCCGGAGGGCGGCGCGCGCATCGTCCTGCGGGTCGGACGGCAGGAGCAGGCTGTAGAGGTTTTCGGTCATCATTGCGTTTCCAATCGCCTCTCGGCTTCCGGCCCGCTCAAGGGACCAGAACGATCGATCCGGTCGTCCGGCGGGCTTCCAGGTCGCGATGCACCGCCGCCGCCTCGGCGAGCGGCGCCTGCCGGGAGACCTCGACCCGGATGCGGCCCTCGGCCAGCGCCGCGAACAGGTTCCCAGCCAGCGCCTCGATGTCCGCGCGGCTGCAAGTGACGGTGGCCAGCGTCGGCTTGGCGAGGAACAGCGAGCCCTTCTGGGCCAGCACGCCGATGTCCAGCGGTGGCACCGGGCCGCTGGCCTGCCCGTAATTCACCATCATGCCGAATGGCCGCAGGCAGTCGAGCGAGCGCAGGAAGCTGTCCTGTCCGATGGAGTCATAGACCACGTCGACTCCACGCCCGCCGGTGATGTCGCGGACGCGCACGGCGAAATCCTCGTCACGGGACAGGATCGCGTGCTCGCAGCCGGCGCTTCGGGCGATGTCCAGCTTCTCCGGCGAACCGACCGTGCCGATCACCGTGGCGCCCAGGCTGCGCGCCCACTGGCAGAGAAGCTGCCCGACCCCGCCGGCGGCGGCGTGGACGAGCAGCGTGTCGCCCGCCTTCACCGGGTAGACCCGGTGCAGCAGGTACTGCGCCGTGGTGCCCTTGACCATGGCCGCCGCCGCCACCGCGTCGGACACCGTGTCCGGCAGTCTGACAAGGCGCGCGGCGGGGACGATGCGCTTTTCGGCGTAGGCGCCGAGCAGCATCCAGTAGGCCACGCGGTCGCCCGGCCGGACCGTGTCGACACCGGGGCCGACCGCCTCGACGACGCCCGCCCCCTCCACGCCCAGCACCGCCGGGCGCGGGATCGCGTATTGCCCGGACAGGGCGGAGCGGTGGTAGGTGTCGATCAGGTTGACGCCGATCGCCGTGTGGCGGACCAGCGCCTCCCCCGGACCGGGGGGAGGCAGCGCGACCGTCTCCAGCACCAGCGCCTCGGGACCGCCGGGCTGATGGACGCGGACCGCCTGGACCGTGTTGCCCTGGGGCGTGGTGCCGGCCATACTCAACCCTCCGCCGGCGAATGGCTGAGGCGGCCCGAGATCAGCTCGAAGACGGCGCTGAAATCCTTGGCGGCGTGACCGCTCTCCACCAGCATCTGGTAGAAGGCGGCGGACGCGCCGGCCAGCGGAGTCGCGGCGCCGCTGGCGCCGGCCGCCTGCTGGGACAGGCGCATGTCCTTCAGCATCATCGCCGCCGTGAAGCCCGGCTGGTAGTCGCGGTTGGCCGGCGAGGTCGGCACCGGCCCCGGAACCGGGCAGTAGACCTGCAAGGCCCAGCAATTGCCCGACGAGCGGCTGACGACGTCGTAGACTGCCTGGTTGTCGAGGCCGAGCTTCTCCGCCAGCGTGAAGACCTCGCTGATGGCGACCATGCTCATGCCGGCCATCATGTTGTTGCAGATCTTCATCGCCGTGCCGCTGCCCGACGCGCCGACGTGGAACAGGTTCTTCCCCATGCCCGACAGCACCGGGCAGGCCCGCTCGTAGCCCTCGGCGGTGCCGCCGACCATGAAGGTCAAGGCGCCGGCCTGGGCCGCCGGGACGGCGCCGGAGACCGGCGCGTCCACCATCACGAAGCCCGCGTCGGAAGCCGCCTTGCTGACCGCCCGCGCGCTCTCCACGTCGATGGTCGAGCAGTCGATCATCAGCGTGCCGGAGCGGGCCAGCGCGAACACGCCGCCCTCCCCTTCGTAGGCGGCGCGCACATGACGGCCGGTCGGGATCATGCTGATGACGGTGTCGGCCTCGGCCAGCGCCTCGGCCAGGGTGGCCGCGACGCGGCCTCCGGCGGCGGCGTAGGCGTCGCGCATCGACGGCGCGATGTCGTAGCCGACGACGCCGTTGCCGGCCTTGACGAGGTTGTCGCACATGGGACGGCCCATGTTGCCCAGCCCGATGAACGCAATCCGTGCCATGACTTTATCCTTCTGAGATCCGTTCGGGCCGCGTCAGCTCTTCTTGACCAGAGAGCATTTGCTCTCGCTCAGCGGCATCGTCGCCTGATCGGCCGGGATGGTGCGGAGGATCTTGTAGTAGTCCCAGGGCCCCTTGGATTCGGCGGGGGTCTTCACCTGGATCAGGTACATGTCGCGGGCGACCCGACCGTCGGCGCGGACGGTGGCGCCCTTGGTGATGAGATCGTTGACCGGAAGTTCGCGCATCTTCTCGGCCACCACCTTGCCGTCGTCGGTGCCGGCGGCCTGCATCGCCTTCAGATAATGGACCACGGCGGAATAGACGCCGGCCTGCACCATGTTGGGCTTGCGCTTCATGCGCGCCTCGAAGCGCCGGGCCAGCTCGCGGCTGCCCTCGTCGCGGTCCCAGTAATAGCCGTCGGTGGCGATCAACCCCTTGGCGCTGGCGAGGCCCAGCGCGTGCACGTCGCTGATCATGACGGCGAGGCCGACCAGCTTCTGGCCGCCGTCGGTGATGCCGAACTCCGCCGCCTGCTTGATCGCGTTGGAGGTATCGGTGCCGCCGTTGGCCAGCCCGATCACCTGGGCCTTCGACGCCTGGGCCTGGAGCAGGAAGGAGGAGAAGTCTGCGCTGCCGATCGGGTGCTTCACCTGCCCGGCCACCGTGCCGCCGTTCTCCTGCACGGTCTTGGACAGCTCCGCCGCCATCTGGTGGCCGAAGGCGTAGTCGGCCGCCAGCAGGAACCAGCTCTTGTCGCCACCCTGGAGCACGGCGCGGGCGGTGCCGGTGGCCTGCGAGTAGGTGTCCCACATCCAGTGGAAGCTGGTGGGCGAGCAATCCTCGTTGGTCAGCCGGGTGGTGCCGGCGGCGGTGGCGAGCGTGATCCGGCCACGCTCCTTCGCGAGATTCTGCACGCCGATGGCGATGGCCGAGTTGGTCAGCTCGGCGATGGCGTCGACCTGCTGCACGTCGAACCATTCGCGGGCGATGGTCAGGCCGATGTCCGGCTTGTTCTGGTGGTCGGCGGTGATGATCTCGATCTTCTTGCCGAGGATCGTGCCGCCGAAATCCTCCACCGCCAGCTTCGCCGCCTCGACCGAGCCGATCCCGCCGAAATCGGCGTAGAGCCCGGTCTGGTCGTTGAGCACGCCGATGCGGATCGCGTCCGGGCCGGCCTGCGCGCTGCCGGCAGCCGCCAGCGACGCCGCCGCGAGCGCGACGGCGAGAATGGGCTTCGTCATGGTGTTTCCTCCCGTTTCGCCGGCTTGTGCCGCCGGCTCCTGGTTCAAATCATGATGGGTATCAGGTCATGTTGATGATGACCGTCTTCTTGTGCGTGAAGTGGTCGAGCATCGCCTCGAACGAGGCCTCCTTGCCCAGCCCCGACTGCTTGACGCCGCCGTAGGACAGGCCCGGCTGGACGACGAGGTTCTGGTTGACCTGCACGAAGCCGGCCTGGAGACGCTGGGTCGCGTCCATCGCGGTGCGCAGGTCGCGCGTCCAGATGGTCGCGGCGAGGCCGAAGTCGCTGTCGTTGGCCATCGCCAGCGCGTCCTCATAGTCACGGAAGGCGATGACGCAGGTCACCGGCCCGAAGATCTCCTCCCGCGCCAGCGCGTGGTCGTTGGGGATGCCGGTGAAGAGGACCGGCTGCACGAACAGGCCGCGCGTCAGCCGCTCGTCCACCGGCAGGGCCGAGCAGCGGTGCGCCACGGCGCCCACCACCGTCTCGCCGAGCGCGATGTAGCGCTGCACCCGGTCGAACTGCTGGGGCGAGACAATGGTGCCGATGTCGGTGGCCTCGTCCAGCGGATCGCCCATCGTCATCGCGTCGACCCGCGCCTTCAGTCTGGCGACGAAGGCGTCGTGCAGGCTTTCATGCACGAAGATGCGCGAGGCGGCGGTGCAGCTCTGCCCCTGGCGGGTGAAGCGCATGCCGGCGACGGCGCCGTCGATGGCGCGGTCGAGGTCGGCGTCGCCCATCACGATCATCGGGCTCTTGCCGCCCAGCTCCAGCGTGACCGGGATCAGCTTGTCGGCCGCCAGACGCGCGATGATCTTGCCGGTCTCGACCGAGCCGGTGAAGGTCACCTTACCGACGCCGGGATGCGCGACCAGCGGCGCGCCGCAGCCGGGGCCGTCGCCCGACAGGATGTTCAGCACGCCGGCCGGCAGCACCTGGTTCATCACCTGGATGACCCGCAGGGTGGCCAGCGGCGCCTCCTCGGCCGACTTGACGACGACCGCGTTGCCGGCGACCAGCGCCGGGGCGATCTTCAGCGCCATCAGGTAGAGCGGCACGTTCCACGGGATGATCGCGCCGACAACGCCGATCGGCTCGCGCTGGGTAAAGGTCAGCATGGACGGGTTGAAGGGCACCGTCTCGCCCTTCAGTTCCGAGGCGAGGCCGCCGTAAAAGGCCAGCGTGTCGGAGACCAGCGTGGCCTCGACCCGGCTTTCGGTGCGGATCGCCTTGCCGGTCTCCAAAGCGAGCAGCCGGCCGATCTCCTCGGCGTGATTGGTGAGGCGGCGGCCGCATTCGGCCACCAGCCGGCCGCGCTCGCGGGCCGGCAGCCGCGCCCAGCCGCGCTGGGCCTTGGACGCGGCGGCGACCGCCGCGGCGACGTCCTGCGCGTCGCCCTCGGCGGCGGTGGCGACGGTCTCGCCAGTCGCCGGGTTGACGACATCGAAGGTCGCCCCCGACAGCGCCGGCCGCAGGTCGCCGTCGATCAGGAGGAAACCCGACAGCTCCCGTGCCAGGGCGTGGGGATCCAGGGTGGGCGCGCGTGTCTGATCGGCCATGATTCGTCTCGGCTTTCGGTTGTCGGGTGCCTTCAGGAAGGTTTGCGCTGCGACCAGACCTTCAAGGCTTCGGTGAATTCGTCGGACCGCAGGCTGGCGCGGAAGGCCGCCTCGCCCGCCCGGTCGTCCAGCGCGCCGTTGGCGAGGTCGTTGAGCGACCGCTTGATTCCGGCGGTTGCCTGGGGGGCGCAGGCGGCGATGCGCGCGGCCAGCTCCGCCACCGCCCCTTCCAGCGCCTCGGGTTCCACCAGTCGATCAAGGAAGCCGACCCGCAGCATCTCCTCCGCCCCGATGGTTTCGGCGGTGAGGAACAGGCGCTTGGCCGTCGCCAGACCGAGCCGGGACACGTATCGGCGCAGGCCGCTCGGGTAGAAGTGGATGCCGAGTTGGGCCGCCGGCATGCGCATCCGCATGCCGGTCACGCCGATCCGGAAATCGCAGGCCAGCGCAAGGTCGGTGGAGCCGCCGTAGACGCCGCCGTTCAGGGCGCAGATCGTCGGCACGCGGATCGCCTCGACCCGGTCGCACAGCCGGGAGAACGCCACCTCCCCATCATCCGTGGCAGTGTCCGGCTTGGCCGCACCGGTGGAGGACGGCCCCGGCCGTGCCGAGGTTTGGGCAGTGCTCAGGTCGTAGCCGGAGGAAAAGCTCGCTCCCGTGCCGGTCAGCACCAGGACCCGAACGGTGGGATCCGCTTCGGCCGTCACGATCAGCTCATGGAGGACGACGATGTCCGCCGGATCGATCCGGTTGTGCTGCCGGGGGCGGTTGAGCCGGATCGTGGCGACCGCGTCCGTCGTCGTAAGCCATGGTGTCGTCGCCGGCGCGGCGGCTTCGGTCTCTGGCCAACCGTTCATCGTATCTCCCACTGTCATGCTTTTTTCATTGCGGCGCGGTAGAGGAATACCAAATTCGGCGTCGGATCGCTTCATTCACGATAAATGGCATACCAAAAATCATTTATGGAATGCAATTCGAAAATGGTGACAATGCCCGCAATCCGTGGAAACCGCATTATCCGGCTCCGATAACGCCATGCGGAGTGGCCCGGCGAAACAAACCGCCGGTTCCAGTCTGTGAGTGTGGGTTTGAAAGCCGCGCGCAGGCGCGGGTATCCGCCAGGAAAGCGGCGTTCGTTTTGGCGGCGAAGGGCTTTCCCGCGCCTTGCGCGTGGCCGCCTCCGACCAAGAAACGCTCTTTTAGGCGCTCTCGCCGAGAGCCGGCATGCCGACGACCATGTCGACAAAGATGTTGCCGCCTACGGTCATGTGATTGTGCATGTGCATCCGGGCGGCTTCGCTGTCCCCTTCGAGGATCGCTTTCACAAAGAAATCATGCTCGCTGTAGGATTTCAAAGGCCGCGCCGTGTGTTGGAACGGGTATTGGCGATATATCCGCATTCGGCTGCGGATCAGTTTCGCCTGCTGCTCCAGATGTTCGTTCCGGCTACCGGCGTAGATCAGTTCATGCAGTTCGCGGTTGAGCCGGTCATAGACCTCGATGTCACCGGCCAAGGCGGCGACGTGACTTTCATCATGCACGCTTTTGAGACGATTGCGCTCGCCTATTGCCATCCGGCGCGCGGCAAGGCCGGCGGCCAAGGCTTCCAGTTCGACCAGCACTTCCATCATGCCGATGAGTTGCTTGGGGGACATCCGCACGACGGACGCCCCCGCCCCCGGCTTGATGGATACCAGACCGGTCGAGCCCAGTTGCGACAGCACCTCCCGCACCGGGGTCCTCGACACGCCGAACCGGTCGGCCAGCGCGCGTTCATCGAGGCGTTCGCCGGGCCGTATCGCTCCCTCCAGGATTTCCTGTTCGAGGGCTTGGCGCATTTCCGAAACCCGGCTTGGTTTCTCAGCCTGCATCACAGATTCCGAGCAAAAGATCTGTTCCGTATACGCGCCAATGTGGCGATCCCGGTGATGGCGGTCAAGCGGTTTAGAATACCAAAATTGTGATTTGGTGCACCAAGTCGCAACTCCTCAGCGTCGGAGGGTCGTTGAGCGGAGCGGCACGATCCCCCCTTCCGGAGGCGCGCGCGACAGGGCGGCGCCAGCCGAAGTTTCCCGCTCCGCTTTCAAGGCACTCAGCTTGGCTTCGAGTTTCCGGATTTTTCGGTCGAGCTTGCGAAGCCGCTTGCCATCGCTCGGCTTCGTCTCCAGTGCGGCTTGTGCCTGGATGCGATGGTTGATCGCGGCTTTCTCCCCATCCGACAACCGCTTCCAGCCCTTCACCTCAGCCTTCGTACGATGGCAGCCACGGCATTCGGCGTCCGCGCCGAAACGGCAGGCTCCGATGCAGGGATTCCTCGTGTCTTTCGTGCTCATAGGGTGCTTCGCGCGATGTCCGGCTGCCGGGAAGACATGTCGTGTCGGCTCCTTCGCGGGGCAATGGCGCCGTCGCCATTTGCCGGTGGAGCATGGACACCACGCCCCATCAAGCACCGGCCTTGGACGGATCGCGGAAGGGATCACGCGGCCACGGGTTCGGCCGACGCCGGGTGAAGGGCGCAGGCGGCCGTGCCGACGATCACCAGAAGACCGGTCAAGGCGAGGGGAAGCGCCAGCCCCACCCGCATCACCAGAACCGCGCCGAGGACCGCGCCGAGAAAGATCGCGAAGACACCGCCGACACGGCGCTGCCAGTTGGGGTTGGCGCCGCCGGCAAGGCTGGAATCGGCGGCCAGCCCGGTCAGCGTCAGGGTCAGCACCGTGGTCGTCAGGTCGGGAATCTTCAACTGCCGGATCGTGGCGTTGCGGAACCCCATCGCCAGCCCGGTCAGCGCGATGATGGCGTAGAGGCTTGCCCCCGGCGTCTGGCTGGCGATGTCGAAATCCAGCGCGACGACCGCCGCGATCCACAGCAGGCCGGCTTCGATGAAGGCCGCGACCAGCAGCCAGCGCCGCAGCGGCCGGCCGGCGTGCGCCTTGCCGGTGCGCCCGGCGACCAGCGCGCCCACGAGGAAGGACAGCAACGCCACCAGATAGGGAACGACGCGGAAGCCCGGCGTCCCGGCGGCGGCGAAGCCCAGGAAGACGATGTTGCCGGTCATGTTGGCGGTGAAGACCTTGCCTAGGCCGAGCACGCTGATGGCGTCGACCAGCCCGGTCGTCACCGACAGCAGCAGGAGAAGCCAGGGCAAGGGGGCGGCGGGGCCGGGTGAGGCGGTCATGGAGCGCGTCCCTTTCAGAACCGGTCGGCCGAGGCCGGGTGACGGCGGCGCAGGCTGGACAGCAGGGCGACGAGGACGAAGCCGCCGGCCAGCCCCAGATGCTCGAAGAAGGCGTTGGTCGCCATGAAGCGTTCCGGCCCGGCCATCGTCCAGAAGCCGTTGGCGATGACGGCGGCCAGCACGGTGAAGACGCCGAGCATCCCGGCCCCGAGCCAGACCGCCCGGTCGAGCAGGATCAGCAGCGAGCCGACCAGTTCGACGGCGATGGTCAGCGCCGCCCACAGCGCGGGCGGATGGAGCCCGAAATGAGCCTGCTCCGCCACCGCCCCCGGCCAGTCGCCCAGCTTGACAGCGCCGCCGAGGAGATAGGCGCCGACCAGCGCCAGACGGGCGAGGAACCAGAGGCCGGGCCAGCCGAGGATCGTGTCGACGAAGGCGGGGGTGTCGCGTTGCGGCGTCATGGAAACTCTCCAGCTGGATCGGGTGTGGAACGGTCAGACGGCCCAGCAGCCGCAGCCGAGCGCGCCCCAGAAGGTCTGGACGTCGGCCGCCGGGACGTCGGCGCCGAGCGCCGCCGCGTGGTCGTGGCCGTGGACGGTGCAGGACTGCGCGCAGCCGCAGGCCGAGGCGAGCGCCGTCCGCTCCGCGTCGGGGCGGTGGTAACCGCCGAAGGTCCGGACCGGCGACCAGTCCGGCATCGGCTTGGGCAAGGCCGGCGCCAGCGGGCCGTAATCGCCTTCGCCATGGACGACCTTGCCGCCCAGCAGTGTCAGCACCGAGCCCAGATGCGCGATGCGGTCCTCCGGCACGCTGAAGTAGTCGTCGGACAGCACGGCGAGGTCGGCGAACTGCCCGGCCTTGATCTGCCCCTTCTTGCCCTGTTCGTTGGAGAACCAGGTGTTGGCCTCGGTCCACAGCCGCAGCGCCGTCTCGCGGTCGAGCCGGTTGGCGACCGGGTACAGGCTCAGGCCCCCGACAGTCCGCGAGGTGACCAGCCAGGACAGCGAGACCCACGGGTTGTAGCTGGCGACGCGCGTCGCGTCGGTCCCCGCCCCGACCGGCACGCCGGCCTCCATCATCCGCTTGATCGGCGGGGTCCGCTCGGCGGCCTTGGCGCCGTAGCGCTCGACGAAATACTCGCCCTGGTAGGCCATGCGGTGCTGCACGGCGATGCCGCCGCCCAGCGCCGCGATCCGGTCGATGTTGCGGTCGCTGATCGTCTCGGCGTGGTCGAAGAACCAGTGCAGGCCGGCGAAGGGCGTGTCGCGGTTGACCTTCTCGAACACGTCGAGCGCGCGGCCGATGGTCTGGTCGTAGGTGGCGTGCAGGCGCCACGGCCAGCGGTTCTCGGCCAGCAGGCGCACCACCGGCTCCAGATCGCCCTCCATGCTGGGCGGCATGTCCGGGCGGGCGACGCGGAAATCCTCGAAATCGGCGGCCGAGTACACCAGCATCTCGCCGGCGCCGTTGTGGCGGTAGGTGTCGTCGCCGTCGCCGGGTTTCACCTGCTTGGCCCAGCCGGCGAAATCGGCCAGCTCCTCCTTCGGCTTCTGGGTGAACAGGTTGTAGCTGATGCGCAGCGTCAGTTCGCCGTCCTCGTGCAGCTTCTCGACGATCGCGTAATCGTCGGGGTAGTTCTGGAAGCCGCCGCCGGCGTCGATCACCCCGGTCACGCCCAACCGGTTCATCTCGCGCATGAAATGGCGGGTGGAATTGAGCTGGTATTCGGGCGGCAGCTTCGGCCCCTTGGCCAGCGTCGCGTAGAGGATCGTCGCGTTGGGCTGGGCCAGCAGCAGCCCGGTCGGGTTGCCGGCCGCGTCGTGCACGATCTCGCCGCCCGGCGGGTTCGGCGTGTCCCTGGTGTAGCCCACCGCGCGCAGGGCGGCGGCGTTGAGCAGCGCCCGGTCGTAGAGGTGCAGGATGAAGACCGGCGTGTCGGGGGCGGCGGCGTTCAACTCCTCGATGGTCGGCAGGCGCCTTTCGGCGAACTGGTGCTCGGTGAAGCCGCCGACCACGCGGACCCACTGCGGCGGCGGGGTGATCGCCGCCTGATGCTTGAGCATCGCCATCGCGTCGGACAGGCTGGGCACGCCGTCCCAGCGCAGCTCCATGTTGTAGTTCAGCCCGCCGCGGATGATGTGCATGTGGCTGTCGATCAGGCCAGGGATGACCCGGCGGCCCTTGGCGTCGATCACCGCCGCGTCGGGCGCGGCGGCGGCCCGCACCTCGGCCTCGTTGCCGACGGCCAGGAAGCGCCCGTCGCGGATGGCGACCGCCGTGGCCTGGGGGTTCTCGCGGTCGAGCGTTGTGATCTTCGCGTTGGTCAGGATCAGGTCGGTCGATGCCATGATCGGTTTCCGTTCAGCGGTGGGACGGGATCGGCGGCGGGGCCGGAGGCGTCGGGGTGGGCGGATAAGGAATTACGCGCCCTTGTCGACGCTGCCACCCTTGCCGTGGCCGGGCAATTGACCCAGCACGTGCTCGGCGCAGTCGGTGCGCAGGAAGGCCGCCACCTCGTGCCCGGCGAACAGGCGCTTGGCGACCGGGATCACCTGCTCGCCCAGCAGGATGCCGAGCAGCCCGATCAGGGCGATGGTCGGCGGGGCCGGGGAGCGAACGTTCAGCAGGCTGTAGACGATGCCCACCAGCAGGCCGGCACCAAGCGAGAGCAGATAAGGTTTCATGGGTCCGTTCCCCCGAGGCTCAGCGTTGCAGGATTTCCGGAAGCGTCGGGAGGGGCCGGACACCGCCGGCCCCTCCCGCCGCCCTCAGTGGCCGCCTTCGGAGGCGCCGAACATCGTCTTGGCGTAGGTGACGCCCAGCCCGTAGGCGCCGCCCCACTTCTTCGCGATGCCGGTCGCCAGATCGTAGGTCTCGGCGCGCGCCCAGTCGCGCTGGAGTTCCAGCAGATACTGGAGCGCGGTCATCGGCTTGGCGCCGAGCTGGATCATCCGCTCCACCGCGCGCTCATGCGCCTCGGCCGAGATGTCGCCGCAGGCGTCGGCGATGAAGTAGACGTCGAAGCCCTGGTCGATCGCCGAGGCCACCGGGCCGACGATGCACACCGAGGTCCACAGCCCGGCGAACACGATGCGGTCCTTGCCGATGCGGTTGACCTCGTCGATGACGGCGGCGTCCTCCCAGGTGTTCATCGAGGTGCGGTCGAGCAGCGCCTGACCGGGGAAGGGCTCGGTGATCTCGCTGAACATCGGGCCGGAGAAGCTCTTTTCGGCGACCGTGGTCAGGATGGTCGAAACGCCGAAGCCGGCGGCGGCGTTGGCGACCAGGGCGGCGTTGTTGCGCAGCAGCGTCGTGTCGATCGACTTGGTGGCGAACGCCATCTGCGACTGGAAGTCGATCAGCACCAGGGTGTGGTCCTTGGGGGACAGCAGGGACTTGCCGGGGGTCGGGGTGGCGGTGATGCTCATGTCGGTCTCCAGGGGCAATGGGATGTTGAGGAGGTCGCTTCGTTGCTGGCCGGCTCGTTGGCCACCTCGTCCTGTGCCCCCAGTGTTAAGCCGAAACGGTTCGTCGAAATACTGGGATAAGATCAAACGTCTTGTTCAACTTTCTCGAAAGGATGACACCGTCGTGAATGCCAACGTCAGGGACGCCTCCCCGTTGCTCGCCAAGGTCGAGCCGGGAGGTGTAGATCGTGGTCAGCCCCCCGATGAAGGTGAGGAGTTTCTCTGACGAGATCCTTGTGGGTGATGCACAGCGCCGTGCGGCGCGTCCGCGCCGGCCTTCGGCGGCATGACCGGGCGCCTACCCTGCCGATGATCTCGAAGGAAACGTAAATCGCTTGGATGGTCGGAGGCCATTTGGACTGCGCCACGCCGCTATGGCGACGACTTCGGCTTGAGCATGAGAGGCGGTTGATCGTCTCGGCCGGGGTGTTGTCATAGGAGTGGCCGACGAGGCCGACCGGCAACTCGGTGCCAGCCGGGTCAGGCGCTCGGTGTACTTGACTGCCGTCGGTGTGGTGACCGAGGCCTTTGCCTTCTTGGCCGTCCGGCGGGTTATGAAGTGCTTGGTCCAGAGCGTCCAAGACGAAGCCGGCATGGCCGGTGCGCGGCCTCCGCAACCGCACTCTTGCGAATTTTGAAGGCGTATTCGGGTGAGGTCCGCTTCGTGATGATGCCTCCATCCTCAAAGAAATGGGAGCGCCAAGAAACCCGGAGCGGTTCAGTCGGTGCTTACTCCTGCAATGCCCGACCCGAAAGTCTCGTAACGGCTTCCTTTCTTGCGGCGATATCGGCTTCCAAGGCCGCAATCTCCTCGGCCGTCACATTGCTTTTGTCCATGCCGGACAATTTCGTCTCGGCCACCTTGAGCTGCTCTTGCAGAGCGGCCAACTTGGCGCGCGCCTTGTCGCCTTCGACCCTCATGCCTGCCAACTTCAGCTGCAAGCGATCGAGATCGCGCTTCTCGCTCGTCATCTTTCGCTGAAGGGCGTCCCGGTTGCCGGCCAGGAGCTGAGCCTCGCGGTCCATGCCGGCAGCTTTTGTCTGAGTCGCAGCAAGCTCGGCACGCAGAGCCTCGACCTCCGCTCGCGCGGTCTGCAGATGGGCATCGAAACCGCCCAGTATGTTGCAGTTCGCCGCCGCCAGCACGTTGTTGACCAGGGCGGGATCGCATTGCTGGGCCGTCATGGCGCAAGCGGTCAGGGTCGAGCTCATGGCCAGAGCCATGACCAGTCGCCGCGTGTTTTCCACGTTGATCATGCTTACACCCATGGCGGCCCGAGTTTCGGAGGGGTTGAGGGTGGTCAGACGCCGGCGCCGACGCCGGTCCCAGCGCCCGTGATGCCGGCGAGATCGCTGATCGTCGCGTCCAGCTTGCGCTTCTCGGCGACCAACTGGGCCTGCTTCGTCCTCATGTAGGCGACGTCGCTCTTGCTGCCTTTTCCACTGTTGATGTCCGTTTCCAGCTTGCCGATGGTGTCCTCCATCTTCTTCGAGGCGTTCGTCATGCTTTCACGGTCCTGCTCGGCCTCGCGCACCTTGGCCATGAGCTGGGCGTTGCTCGCCTGCCCCGATGCAACCTGACGCTGAAGCTGCCGGATGTCGGCCTTCGCCGTCGATGCGATTTTGGCGGAGAGCGCGGCGGCCTGCCTGGACTCCTCGACCTTCCCGTCCAGATCGCTTTTCTGAACGGTGTAGGCGGCGCTGGTCGCCCCCACCTGATTTTGGCGCTGGGCCAGGAAATACCCTCCGGTACCACCGGCCGCCCCACCCACGGCTGCCCCTGCGGCACAACCGACCGCCCGGTTCCGGCTCAAGAGCGCGCCGGTCACGCAGCCAAGAACCGCGCCGGCGACGGCGCCCTGCACCGTGTAGTCGGCCGAATAGTCACGCAGCGCCTTTTGATCGGGCGACAGGGTTGCCGACGAGCTTCCGGTGGTCGTGCAGGCTGCCGAAAAAAGGACGAGAGTCAATGCCGCCGTTATGCGGATGCCGCGCAATGCCATGAATTTCCCCATAATTTATAATATGCCGCCACTGCAGCCAACAAAATCGAGAAAGCCCCGGAACACGTCTTTCAGGTGTCAACAACGCATTGAGAGTAGCCACCTTTGATGTGGACTTCGAGATAAATTTGCATGAAAAGGGAATGGAAGTTTCTCTCCTTCCGTAAGGTTGCGATGCCCATCCCGTGCAGCACCACGGCACCCAAGCATGCGGAGCCGTTCGACAAGCGGTTCCCGCCGGCCTCGACATCCATGCGCCCAAAGTCATTGAAAGACGGCGGAGGCGACGATGCCTGAGGGGCGTATGCCGCACGGGCGTCCATCGGGTTTCACCGCCATGGTTCCGTTGCTCGCCTTCATGGCTCTGCTCGGCGTGGCGATCGGCTGGCTGGCCCTGTCGGCGTGCAGCCTGACCTTGCCGGGGATCGGCAACCTGATCGATGCCTGCCCGGCCCCGCCCGTCGCGGTGGTGGCCTCCTTCCCCGACGCCCAGGCTGAAAGCCTGCGCGGGGCCGTGCTGGTGGACCAGATCGGGCAGTTGGAAAGGCAGATCGCGCTGGCACCCTTTTGCCCAGCCCCTCCCCCGGCCCCGGTTCCACCGGCGTCTCCCCGGCCCCGCGCCGAAGCGCCGCCTCCCGCCCCCCGCCGCGCCGAAGCGCCGGCGGCCTGCCCGATGCGGCGCTCGGACCGGGTCGTCCTGTTGCTCGACGCATCGACCAGCATGAAATTTTCGTACGCGCTCGATCCTGCCATCGAACGACGCCTCCAAGTCCTTCAGGACAGGCTGAAGGCTGAGGGCCGGCGGCCGCCTTCCCCGGATTTCGCCGAAGCGATGGAGTTGATACGGCAGGCCGAGCGGGTGCCGGGAACCTCGCGGATCGAGATCGCCAAACAGGCGATGACCGAACTGGTCGATGCCGCCGACCCGAACGTCGCCTTCGATCTGATCAGCTTCGCGCAGTGCGGACCGCCCCGCCACGAAGGGCATTTCTCCCCCGCGCAGCGGTCCGCGCTGAACCGGGCCATCGCCAACACGCCATTGCGGAATTCGACCGCGCTGACCGCTGCGTTGGAGGCGCTGCCCGGCCTGATCCCCCGCGACGGCGCGACGGGACGGCCGATCAACGTAGTGCTGATTTCCGACGGCTACGACAGCTGCGGGGGCGATCCCTGCGCGGCAGCCGCGCGACTGGAACAGGCCCGACCGGAGATCAACGTGAACGTTGTCGCCATCAGCCGTGGAATCGAGGCCATCCGCTGCGTGGCGAACAAGACCGGTGGGCAGTTCCTGCAATCGGGAGACATCGCCAACCTCGCCCCGCTGCTGCGGGCGGCGTCCGGACAGGATGTTCCGGAGCATTGCCGATGATTCCCCTCCCCCGGACCAGCCGACACGCGGACAGACAAAAAGAAGGGTCACAGGAATGAGCGTGAACGGGGAAGGCAACCCTGCGGCGACCGGAAGCCCGAACGGTCAAGGCGCCACGCCGTCCGACGGCCATGCGCCTGACAGCCATACGTCCGATGGCCGCCCGACCGGACCGCCCCAGCCCGTGGTTTCGGTTTGCCGCCCATGGCTGGCACCCGCCATCGCCTGCCTGATCGCGGCGATCGTTCTTTTGTTCCTGCTGATCCCCGGCGTGCTGCGCTACCCCGTCGCGGCCGCCCCACCCCCCGTTCCCTACACGCCGCCGTCGAGCGCCCAGCGCGACAACAACCGAACAATGGAAGAACGGGTGGCCAGCCTGCGCCGCCTTCTCGACGCCCGGGTCTGCGTCGCCGACGGCGCCTATCGCGTTCCGGACGGCCCCGGCTCGGCGGCGGTGACGCCCCAGGATCGGGCCGCCCTGCCGCCGCCCGTCGCCGCCCAGACACCGGTGCCGCCCCAATCATTGCCGGAAGGGCGTCCTTTCACGGGGTCGCTGCTCGATCTCCTCGACCAGGCGACGGTGCTGGTGCTCCAGAGCGACGCAGGCGGAAACGTGCAGGGCTCGGGCACCGGCTTCTTCGTGGCGCCCGGCATGATCCTCACCAACCGGCACGTCACCGCCGGGGAGCCGGGGCGGACGATCCATGTGGCCAGCCGCGTCACGGGCGTCGTCACCGCCCAGGTCGTGGCGGAAAGCCCCGACGACACGCCGGGCTCGCCGGACTTCTCGCTGCTGCGCGTCGCGACGGGCGGCGGCACGGGCGGTGGCGAAGGCGGAACCCCGATGCCGCTGACCTTCGCCCCGCCGGCCGAGCGTTTGGTGAACGTGATCGCCAGCGGCTTTCCCGGCATGATCCTGAACACCGATGAGCATTTCCAGCGGCTGATCCGGGGCCAGGGAACCGAAATGCCGACCGCCGCCGTCACCGAAGGCGTCGTCACCGCCGTGCAGAGCGGCTCGGGCAGCGGACTCGTCCTCCACACCGCCCAGATCACACCGGGCAACAGCGGCGGCCCGCTGGTCGATCGCTGCGGCCGGGTGCTCGGCATCAACACCTTCATCCAGGCGCGCGAGGAAGGCCGGATGAACTATGCCTTGGCCAGTGCCGATGCCGGCCGCTTCCTCGCCGCCAACAATGTCGCGGTGCGCAGCGCCGCCGGCGCCTGCAACCCCGCCCCGGCCGGCACGGCACCGGCACCGGCTCAAGCGCCAGCGCCAGCCCCCGCCGTCGGCACGCCACCGGGTGGCACGCCGCCCACCGCAGACCCCGCCGCCCGGCGACCGGAGTGAGCGGCATGGTCCGTACGCCAATTGCGGAAACCACGCTGACCGGGCTGCGCCCGACCGGCGTCGCCGGCAGCCGTGTGCTCGATTCGTGGGAGCAGATCGACAGCTATCTGCGAAGCGCGCAAGCCGGGGACGTCGCCGATCTCTTCGCCGAACCGGTCATGCAACCCGGCGGGCGCATCACCTGGTTTGCGAACGACGGCGCGTCCGCCCGTCGGTTCGCCGATCTGCCCCCCGACCAGCAGAAGGCCCTGCGCGAGGCTCTCCGCGATCGGATGACCCGGCTGGAGATCGAAACCGCCCGCCTCCTGGGATCGACCAATCCGACCGCCCGCCTCATCGGCGAGACGCTCCAACGCGCCCAGCAGGTGCCCGGCCCGGTCGAGGACGTTCTGTTCTCGGTCGACGGCCAGCCGGTGATCATCAACTGGAGCACCGAGCCGGAGGGCGCCCCACCCCCCAGGGACCCCCTGAAGGAGTTCGTCCGGCGCGCCGAGGCCGCCAAGTCGCTGGCGCCGAAGCTGCCGCCCGTTCCCCAGCCGATCCCGGAAGCCCCAGTCGTTTCGCCGCCGCTGAATACCGTGGCTCCGGCTGTCGAGCGGATCGTCGTCGTGAAAACGTTCCCCTGGTGGTCGTTGCTGTGGCTGCTCTTCGCCCTTCTGGCGGCGGCGATCTTCTATGTCCTGATGATCGGCTGCGGTCTGTGGCCGGGCGGGCGTGGCCTCGATTATTGCCCGGTGCCGCCGGTCGCCGCCGTGCCGGTTCCCGACACGGAAGCCCTGCGCACCGACGCGCTGCGCGCCGAACTGGCGGCGCTGGAGCAGCGGCTCGACCAAGCACCGCGTTGCGCGCCGCCCACGCAGCGGGCCGAGAGCACGGAATTCGAACGCCGCATCGCCGCATCGGGCGCCGCGGAGGGCGAGTTGACCATCACGCTCATTTGGAACACGCCGTCGGATCTGGATCTCCACGTCCATTGTCCGACGGCGGGGCGGATCTCGTTCAACAACCGGACCGCCTGTGGCGGCACCCTGGACGTGGACGCAAACAGCGGGAGGCCGCATCCGGAAGGCAAGCCCGTCGAAAACGTCTTCTTCCCCGCCGGTGCCGCCGAGGCGGGCGTCTACCGGATCGAGGTCCACAACTACAAGCACCGCGGAACCGATGCGGATCGCTTCCAGGTTCGGGTCAAGAAAGGCACCGAGGTGACGGTGCGGGACGGCGAGGTGGCGCCGGACGGCATCGCGCACGTGATCGACGTGCAACTTCCCTGACGGCCGGGCTCGGCGTTCAAGACAAGCAGGCCTGCGCGAGACACGCAGGCCTTCGAGAAATAAGGGTGAAAGCGCCATGTTGAAGAGCCTGTTCCGTTGGCAGAAGGGCAGCGTCGTGACGCTGATCCCCAACACCGGCATCCAGTTTCTCGACTTCGCGGTGACAGCGGCCTTCGCCGGACAGGTGCAGCAGCACTTCTATTGCGAGGTGCGCGCGACGGAGACGGACGCCGATGGCCGGCCGGCCGAGGTGCTGCACATCGTCCGGCACGACGAGGACAAGCAACCCTACTACCTCGATCCGGCCAGCGGCCTGCCCGTCGCCGTCGCCGAGGACGAGGTGTTTCCGGTTCGCGGCGAACAGGCGCTCGACATGCTGGCGGGGGCGTGGCTGCCGGCGCCGGTGCTGCGGGTGCGGGAGGACGGCGCCTTCGCCGATGGCCCGACCAATTGGGCGCGGCTTTTCGTCACCCGGCTGCCCGAACCCGACGCCGACGGCAACCGGTGGCGGGTGACGCTGGCGCTCGACACGCTGCTCGCGGAACGGCCCGGCGATCACCGCTACATCATGCCCGAGCCGCGCGACGCCGCCGAAATGACACCCTTCGGTCTCGCGACCGGCCTGGAGGACGTGAACTTCTTCCTGCGCACCGAATGGGTGCGTTCCTGGCTGCGCGACAGCTATCTGGCGGCGGAAAGCGCGCGGCGCGGCGGGCGCAAGGTGACGCTGGAAAACCTGCCGCGTGGCGGCCTCTATTGGGCCACCTATCTGGTCCTGCTGAAGATTCTCGGCAGCGGCGACGCGGCCGACCGGCCGGTCGACGCACCGGAAGGCCCGATCCTGCCGCGCCTGCGCTTCCTCGACGAGGCGCCCTACGCGCGCGACCAGAAGCCGATTCCGGTCAACCTCGTCATCGACATCGGCAACAGCCGCACCTGCGGCATCCTGATCGAGGATTCGTCCGAGGGGGCGCAACGGCTCGACATGAGCCAGGCCTACCGGCTGGAGCTGCGCGATCTGTCCAACCCGGCGCACACCTACGCCGACCCCTTCGAAAGCCGGGTCGAGTTCCACACGGCCAACTTCAATCTCGGCGCCTATTCGCGCATGTCGGGACGTCCGGTGCGCGACGCCTTCTGGTGGCCCAGCCCCGTGCGCGTCGGGCCGGAGGCGGCTTGGCTCGGCTCGCTGACCGACGGCACGCAAGGGCGCAGCGGCCTGTCCAGCCCCAAGCGCTATCTGTGGGACCGGACGGAGCGCACCACCCCTTGGGTGAACAACGGCGGCCTGCTGCCGGCGGGGGAACGGGTGCCGCCGATCCGGGGACCGATCCCGGCCAAGCTGACGCAGCGCGGCGACCTGCTGAAACCCGGCGGGCTGCCGGGCATGAAGCCGGCCTACTCGCGCAGTTCGCTGTACATGCTGATGCTGACCGAGATCCTGGCCCACGCGCTCATCCAGATCAACGCGCCCTCCACCCGCGCCCACCGGGCGCGCAGCGAGGAGCCGCGCGTGCTGCGCAACGTCATCCTGACGGTGCCGTCCGCGACCCCGGTCGCCGAGCAGAAGGCGCTGAAGCGCTTGGCGAAATGGGCCATCAACCTGCTCTGGGAGGTGATGGGCTGGGACGCGGCCCACCCGCTGCGCCGCCGTCCCGACCTCAAGACCGAATGGGACGAGGCCACGGCCACGCATCTGGTCTACCTGTACAACGAGATCACGCAGAAGCTGCAAAGCGCCCCCCGCGACTTCTTCACCATGATGCGGCGCAACCGGCAGGAGTCCGGGCACCGCCCCATGCTGCGCATCGCCAGCATGGACATGGGCGGCGGCACCACCGACCTGATGATCATCCAGCACGAGGTCACCGACAACGACCGGACCATCCAACCCATCCAGCTGTTCCGCGAGGGCTTCCGGCTGGCCGGCGACGACATCCTGAAGCAGGTGATCGAGGACGAGGTCCTGCCCTGCCTGCAGACGGCGCTGGCGGAGGCCGGGGCGCCCTACCCCGTGAATTTCCTGGTGGAGCGCTTCAGCAGCGAACGCGAGGGCATGTCCCAGCAGGAGCGGACCTTGCGCGCCCTCTTCGTCAACCAGGTGCTGCGGCCGGCGGCGCTGGCCCTGCTGGCGCAGTATGAGAACGGCGGGCGCCACGCCGGCAACGACGAGCTGACCCTGCGTCTGGTCGATGCCTTCCCGGCCGACCGCCAGCCGCGCCGCGCCGTCGTCGACTATCTGGTCGAGGCCGCCCGGCGGAGCGGCGCCAGGGATTTCAGCCTGGAGAGCGTGGTCGTGCAGACCCGCCGCGACCGCATCGCCGCGACCATCCGCGGCGTCGTCCGCCCGATGCTGACGGACATGTGCGACGTCGTCCGTTCCTACGACTGCGACGTCCTGCTGCTGTCCGGCCGGCCGTCGCGCTTCCCGGTGATCAAGGACATGATCATCGGGCAGGCGCCGCTGCCGCCCAGCCGCATCGTGCCGATGGATTCCTACGGCATCGGCAACTGGTACCCGTTCCATTCTCCCACCTTCAAGATCGAGGATCCCAAGACGACGGCGGCGGTGGGGGCCATGCTCTGTCAGGTCTGCGAGGGGCAGGTCGAAGGGATGCTGGTGCGCACCAGCGACATCCGCATGCGCTCCACGGCCCGCTACATCGGCGCGATGGAAATCAACGACCAGATCCGGACGGAAAAATTGGTGTTCTCCGACGTCGATCTCGACCGCAAGGAACACAGCACCAGCCGCACGGTCACGGTAACGCCGCCGGTCTTCATCGGCTACCGGCAGCTTCCGCTGGAGCGGTGGAAGACGACGCCGCTCTACTTCCTCGATTTCCGCAATTCCGCAGAGGCCGGAAAGCTCGCGATGCCGCTTTCCGTGACCCTGGACCGTCGGAACCAGACCGCCGACGAGGACGAAGGCGCCCTGGAGGAGTTCGAACTGCGCGAGATCAAGGACGCCAACGGCCAGGACGCGTCGGATCAGTTGCGCCTGAGCTTCCAGACCCTGCGCGTGGAGCGCGGCCAGGAAGCCGGCTATTGGCTCGACAGCGGTCTGCTGTCCATGAACTCGCAGGGCTGAGAGAAAGAGGCGTTCGATGGTACGCGAGAAGGACCAAGCGCTCGGCACGCGCTGTCTGGCCATGGCGCAAGCCGCCAAGGAAGCCCTGGGATGGATCGCCGACAACGCGAAGCTCGTCGGACCGGCGCGGTCCGGGCTCGAGCGCAGCCTGAAGCGGCATGTGGTGGAGGCCAACCGGCTGGCCTCCGCCGCGGTGCGTCCGATGTCGGCGGCGGTCTTCGGCCCCAGCCAAGCGGGCAAGTCCTTCCTGATCGGAAAATTCATCACCCCGACCGAACGTCCGGCCAAGGTGGTCTTCGGCAGCGGTGACGAGCGCGAGGAGCTGGACTTCCTCAGCCAAGTGAACCCGCAGGGCGGCAAGGAGACCACCGGGCTGGTCACGCGCTTCTCCATCGCCCCCTACCCCACCCCGCGCGGCTTCCCGGTCGTGCTGCGCCTGCTGCGGGAGGTGGATCTCGTCAAGATCCTGGTCAACAGCTTCCTGTTCGATCTGGCCGGCACCTACGAACCGCGCGACCCGCTGCACGTCGCGTGGGTGGACCGGTTGGTGGACGAGCTGGAACCGCTGGCCGGCAAGACCCCGGCCGCCGGTCTGCGGATGGAGGACGTGCTGGAGCTGCGCGGGTATTTCGAGGAGAGCCTGCCCGCGCATCCGTATCTGCAGATCCCCGAGCTGGCGGAGGCCTATTGGCCGGCGATGGAACGGCTCCTGCCGCTGCTGGGCGGCGGCGCCCGCGTCCGCGCCCTCTCCCCCCTGTGGGGCAACCTGCCGGAATTCGACAGCCTCTTCGTCGAACTGAAGGGCGCGCTCGACCAGCTCGCCCACGCCCCGGCGGCCTTCGCCCAGATGGAGGCGATCCGCGACACCTCGGCCGGCGTGCTGCATGTGGACCGCATCTACGAGCTGTCGCAGAGCAGCGGCCCCGGCGCGCAGATCGTCCGGCTCTCGCTGGCCGACGGCACGCAGGTCTCGCTGCGGAAATCGGTGGTCACCGCCCTGACCTCCGAGCTGCGGGTGACCCTCGACCGCTCGCCCTGGCCGTTCCTGGAGCACACCGACCTCCTCGACTTCCCCGGCGCCCGGTCCCGCGAGGACAAGACGCCCGAGAAGTATCTGCGCCGGGAGGTGAAGCCGGGCGAACGGCCGCCGCGCGAGAACTGCCTTCTGCGCGGCAAGGTCGCCGTGCTGTTCGACAATTACGTGGCCGACCTCGACCTCAACACCATGATGCTGTGCGTGCCCGACAGCAATCTGGAGGTCGCCAAGCTGCCCGAACTGGTCGAGGGCTGGATCGCCAAGACCCATGGCGCCACGGCCAAGGAGCGCGCCGGCCGCAAGACCAGCCTTCTCTTCTGCATGACCAAGTGCGACCGGCTCTTCGACCTCGCCGCCGGGGCCGGGATGGAGCAGCAGATCGAGAACCGCTTCGACACCAACTTCCGCTCCTTCCCCGGCTGGACCACGGAATGGCATCCGGGAGCGCCCTTTGCGAACAGCTTCATGCTGCGCAACCCCAAGGCGGTCGAACAGCAGAGCATCTTCGTCTACGACGGCCCGCCGACCGACCGGGTGGTGCGCGACGAGGCGGCGCTGACCCGCGACTTCGAAACCCGCCTGCTGCCCAATTTCCGCCGCTCCCTGTCCGAGAACCATCTGGTGCGGACACATGTGGCCGAGCTGGACCGCAAGGTCGACGCCATGATGGCCTTCAACGACGGCGGTGTGTCGCATCTGGCGGACGCGCTGGCGCCGGTCTGCGCGCCGGACCTGAAGCACGACCAGATCCGGCCCCGGGCCGAGGCGCTGGCGGTCGAGCTGTCCACCAAGCTCTCGACCTATTTCGACAAGGACGACATCAAGGAAAGGCTGGACCGGCGCACCGCCCGCGCGGTGGCGGCGTTCCGCGCCCTGGTCGCCTCGGGCCAGCCGCTCGGGCTGTTCCTGCTGGAACTCGGCGTCGAGGAGCTGGCGCTCCGTCAGGCCTATTTCGACTACGCGCGCCGCGACCGGAACACGCCCGCGGCCACGGCCGCGCCCACGGCGAAGCCCCCGGTTCCGGACGACGAGTTCGGCATTGATCTCGACGCGCTCGGGTTCGGGGCGGTGGAAGCCAAACCAAAGGCGGCGCCCGCCGCACCGCCCCCGAAGCGGGACGCCTACGGCAGCGCGGCGGTGGCGCGCTGGCTGGACGGGCTGCTGCGCAAGACCGGCGACACGGCCCTGACCGGCTTCTTCGGGTTGACGCCCGAACAGTTCCAGACCTTCGTCGACGAACTGGAAAGCGGGGCGCGGCGCCTCCAGCTGATCGAGCGGATCGACGCCCACACCGGGAAGATCATCGGCTACCGCCAAGCCCCGGCGGCGACGGCGGCCGCGGTGGCCCTGGGGGCGAGCCTGCTGATCAATGATTTCATCAGCGACGCCGGCCGTCGGATCATGGAGGACTCCTCCGATCCCGATCTGGCCGCGCAGGCCCGCAGGGCCTTCACGCCGGCCGGCCGGCTGCCGCCCGGCGCGTTGCCCGACCTGCCCCAGGACGAGGCCGACCTGTCCACCTTGCGGCGCCAGTTTCCGACGGAATGGGCCAAGGCCTTCCTGACCCTGACGCGGGAAAACGCGTCGTCCAGCGCCGGCCAACTGGTCGATCCGGAACAGAACGCCCGGCTCGGCGCCATCCTCGACGCCTTCCGCCTGTAATGTGAGCCACGATGCGCCTTCCCTATGACGTCAAGGACGACCCCGCCTTTCCCCAGGGCGGCGTTGCCGCCGTGGTGGTTCCCGCCGCCGCCGGACGTGCCGATGCGCCGGTCAAGGTGGTCGTCATGCAGGACGATCCGGAATTTCCCTTCCTCGGCCCCTCCGGCTGGCAGGCGGTGGAGTATCGCTGGGTTTCCGGCCCGGTGCGGAGCGAGGGGAGCGATCTCATCGTTCCCCTCGGCGAACGGGTCACGGCCCAGATCGAGGACTACACGCCGGTGCGGATCGGGCTGCCGGAGCTTGGGCTGGAAGGTCAGGCCGTGTGGCAAGGCATCACCCCTCCGTCGAATCCCGGCGCTCCCGTCAGCGATCCGGGAGGACGAAGCGGCTCCTCCTTCGCGGCATCGCAAGCGCCATCCGTGGCGGAACCGCCACCGCCTCCCTTGCCGATTCCCCCACCCACACCACCCACACCACCTCCTCCCGCTCCGCCACCGCCACCGCCACCTCCATCCCCACCACCTCCTCCGCCGATTTCACCTCCGCCTCTGCCTTGGTGGTCTAAATGGTGGTTGTGGCTGTTGGTCGCCGTTCTGCTGCTCTTGATCGCCGCGGCTCTTCTGGCGTCGCGGTCGACCGAGACTCCGCCCGTCGCCCCGGCAGCCCCTCCCCAGGCCGCCGTCCCGGCTCCACCGCCAGCACCGGCTCTCCCGCCGACGCTGGCGGAGTTGCACGACCGTGGGGTCTCCGCAGCCGCGGCCGGGAACGTGGACGAGGCGTTGCGGCAGCTTCGCAAACCCGAAGCGGAAAGCTATGGGCCGACGCTGCTCTATCTGGCGCAGGCCTTGGATTCCGTGGACTTCGCTCCCGGCCTGTACCGCGAGCCGAACGACATCGCGGCGATCCAGCTCTACAGCCGGGCCTGCGCCGCCGGGGAAGCGGGGGCAACCGCCGCTCTCCAGCGTCTGGAGACGGAACTGAACCGCCGGGCCGACGAGGGCGACATGCTGTCCCGCGAAGCCCTGCGTCTCGAAATCCCCAAGGCCAAGACGGCGTGCCGGTAGAATTGGGAGAACGGGTCATGACTGCGTTGAAACGGGCGGCGGTTCTGGCCGGCGTGCTTTTTGGAACCTTGTCCACCCTCGCCCCGGTGCCGGTGGGGGCCGCCCCGCCGCTTCAGGTCGACGGGGTGCCGGGGCTCGACCAGCGCATCCTGACGCGCCCGCTCGCGACGCTGGGCACGGCGCCGGGTTCCGGCACGGCCGGGGCCGCGCTGCCGACCTTCACCCATTTCTACGTCTTCGAGCGCAAGCCGGTGGCCGGGCGGACCTGGCTGCGGGTCGGCCCCAACCGCAGCCAAGCCCCGACGGGATGGTTGGCCGAGGACTCCACGGTGCCTTGGCGTCAGGCTGTGGCGCTGTCCTTCAACCAGGCGCCGAACCGCCCGCCCGTGCTGTTCTTCGAGCAGCGCCCATCGCTCGACGCCCTGCTGGCCGACGCGCAGCGGGGCGAGCGCGTCACCCAGTTGGTCCAGGGCGCGCGGGCGCGGACGCTGCCGCCGGACAGCGGCGTCATCGCCATGGAACCCCAGCCGGTCGCCGATTTCCGTTCCTCCTTCTACCTGTTGCCGATCCTGGACGCGGTGGACGTGCAGGTGCCCGGCGTTCGCCGGCGCGGCGGGACGAAGCTGGTGCGGATCGCGTCCGTCTCCCTGCCCCTGCCGGAGGAGCGGGACGAGGTGTCGCCCAGCCAAGCCTTGGGAGAGTTCAAGACCGGGGTCGTCTTCGTGATCGACACCACGGCCTCGATGGGACGCTACATCGACCGCACCCGCAAGACGGTGCGGCGCATGATCGAACGCATCCGCCAGTCGTCCATCGGCGACAAGGTCAGTTTCGGGCTGGTCGGCTTCCGCGATGCGCTGGACGGGCGGGCGGGCGAGGATTACGTCACCCGCGTCTACCACCCGCTGGCCGAGCGCTTCGACGCCACGGCGTTCCAGAAGGCCATCGACGGCATGCAGGAATCATCCGTCTCCAACGCCGGCTTCGTCGAGGACGGGATGGCCGGCGTGCAGGCGGGGATGCAGATGGAAAGCTGGCCGAAGTTCGGCGGGCGTTTCGTTGTTATGATCACCGACGCCCCCGTCCGGGAAGCCGGCGATCCCCGCAGCTCGACCCGGATCAACCCGGCGGACATGTCCGCGAGCGCCGGCGCGCCGGACAAGGCGACGGCCATAGTCTCGATCCTTCTGAAAACACCGCAGGGAAAGGAATACCACGCCCAGGCGGAAAGCCAGTTCAACCAGCTCTCGCGCTTCCGGCCGACGGACCGCCGCTACGTCCTTACCGTCCCCGACGGGGATCTGGAGCGCTTCGGCGACATCATCGACCGCCAAGCCGACGACATCGTTCAGATGTCGGCAAACGCCGCGCAAGGGCAGATCGCCGGCGGCCCGGCCGCGGCCGGGGCGTCCCCGCCAGCTGCGGCCACCCCGTCTCCGATCATCGACGCCGGACGCGCGATGCAGCTGGCATGGCTGGGCAACCGGCGGAACACCCGCGCGCCGACCGTGCTCGAAGGTTGGGCCGCGGATTTCGACCCGGCCGATCCCATGGCCCGGCAATCCTTCGACATCAACGTCCTGCTGACGCGCAACCAGTTGAACGAGCTGTATCAGGCGCTCGACGCGATTTCCCAGGCCTCCACGCGCCGGCTCGACGCGGCGGGAGGCAGCCAGTCCTTCTTCGCGCAGATCCGCCACGTCCTGGCGACCGCGCAGACCGATCCGACCGCCCTGCAATCCCTGGATCCCAACTTCGCGACCCGCGTGCCCAACCCCGACGAGGTGCGGAACCTCAAGGATCTGGTCTCCGGCTTCGTGAGGCATCTGCCCTACCAGAGCACGCTGCTGTCCCATGGGCAGGAAACGCTGGAAGCCCTGAGCGACACCCAGATTCATGAACTGCTGACCGGAATCCGTTCCAAGCAGCAGATCTACAAAAGCTATTTCCAGGATGTGGACCGCTGGGTGCAGCTCAATCCCGCCGCCGGGATCGAGGAAGCCGTCTACCCCGTGCCGATCAGCCTGATGCCATGACCGGCGACGGAACGACACCGCTGATCGCGATCGAGGGGTTGCGGGCGGAGCGGCAGGACGCGGACCGCCGCTTCCGCCTGACGGTCCCCAACTTCCAGCTTCGTCCCGGCGACCGCGTCGCCGTGCTGGGGCCGAGCGGAAGCGGCAAGAGCACCTTCATCGAGACCATCGCCTGCGCTCGCGCCCCGGCCGCCGCCCAAGCCTTCCTGGTGAACGCGCCGGACGGCGCCGTGGATGTGGCCGGAGCCTGGGCCGACCGGCGCGAGCCTCTGCTCACCCGCCTGCGCGCGCGCGCCTTCGGCTATGTCCAACAGACCGGCGGCTTGCTGGAGTTCCTGTCGGTGCGCGACAACATCGCCCTCAGCCAGCGCCTCGCCGGGCGCGCCGATCCCGATTGGATCGACCGGCTGGGCCGGGAGCTTGGGATCGACGCCCTGTTCCGCAGCCCGCCCGCCCGCCTGTCCGGCGGTCAACGGCAACGGGTCGCCATCGCGCGGGCCCTGGCCCACCGCCCGAGCGTCGTCATCGCGGACGAGCCGACCGCTTCGCTCGATCGCGGCATCGCCCGCGTCGTCATGGGGCTTTTGTGCCGAACGACCGCCGAGGCGGGAGCCGCGCTGCTGGTCGCCACCCACGATCTGGCGCTGGTGGAGGAGTTCGCCTTCGCCCCGATCGGCCTGACCGACGACGGAAGCCGCGACGCTCCCGATGGCGCGCTTCAGGCGGTGACCCTGTCCTCCCCGTCCCACAAAGGGGCCGCCGCATGAGGCTCTGGATCACCGGCCTGTCCCTGGGCCTGCGCGACCTGCTGCACGACCGTTCCAGCTTCCTGACCCAGGCTCTGGCCCTGGCGACGATTCTGGCCCCGCTCCTGGTGCTCTACAGCCTGCGCGTCGGCGTGGTCAGCAGCCTTGTCGCCGACCTTGCGGAAGACCCGCGCAACCGCCAGATCCTGGCGACCCAGCAGGGCCACTATCCGCCGGACTTCTTCGACGCGCTCCGCGCCGACCCGCGCGTCGGCTTCGCCGTCGGGCATGCCTCGCCCATCGCGCGCGAGATGGTCTTCGCCAAACAGACCATCAATCAGACCGGCGGCCTTGCCCCCCGTGCCGATGGCGTCGTTCTCGGCAGCGGTCCCGGCGACCCGTTTCTCGGAGGGAACCAGGACGCGCCGCGCCGGACCGAGGCGGTGCTGTCCCGTGGCCTCGCCTCCAGGCTCGGCGTCGGGCCGGGGGACCGCATCCTGCTCTCCGCCGTGCGCCGTCTCGCCGGCGAGGACGAAGCCCTCGACCTGCCGCTGACCGTGACGGGGTTCGTCGATCCGGCGCTGTGGGACGCCGACGGGGCCTTGCTGGCCGACGAGACGCTGGCGGCCGTGGAGCAGTGGCGCGACGGTCTCGCCGTCCCGGCCTTCGGCTGGACCGGCCGCGAGGCCACGCGCCCCTTCGCCTACCGGAACTTCCGCCTCTACGCCCGCGACCTGCCGGGCCTGCGGGCGCTGCACGCCGACCTGTCGGCCCGGGGGCTCCCGGTGCGGGCACCGCGCCTGAAGGAGTTCGAGGGCATCATGGCGCTGAACACGGCGCTCGGGATGATCTTCGCGGTCATCGCGACGGCGGGAGCCCTGGGTTTCCTCGTCTCGTTCGGGGCCACCCTGTGGGGCAGCGTCAACCGGAAGAGACCGGCCCTGAGCGTTCTGCGGCTCCATGGCCTGCCCCGCCTGCACACCGCCCTGTTCCCCGTCGTCCAGGCGACGGCGATCGCCGTCGTCGGCTGGGCGTTGGCCACGGCGGCCTATCTCGCCGCAACAACGGCGCTCAACGCGGCGCTGTCCGGCAAACTGATGGTTTCGGGCACGGTGAGCCGGCTCGATCCCGGCCATTTCGGCGCCGCCTTCGCCTTGACCGTGGGCGTGGCGCTTCTGGCCTCCTTGACCGCAGCGTGGCAAGTCACGCGCATCGAACCGGGAGAAGGCATCCGTGGCAACTGACTGTCGTGTTTTCGCCGGAGCCGCGCTGATGGCGGCGGTGTTTCTGGCCGGCGTTCCGGTGACCGCGCACGCGGTCTCTCCCCCCACCCCGGCGTGGCCGAAGGAGCATTTCGATCCGCAGCCGGCAGCGGGCGACTTCACCCTGCCGATGCCTTGCGGCGGCAGGATGGTCTTCCGCCGGATCGACACCTTCGTCGGAAACAACTGGCTGGCCGACCAGCAGACCCGCATGGGCTACGCCGACGAAGCCCGCGCCAGCAGCGAGGATCTCCGCTTCGGCCGTATTGTCGGCGGCTTCAGCGAGAGCGGGAAGCCCGACCGTCGCTACTACTACATCGGGAAATACGAGGTGTCGCTGGCGCAGTACGACGCCGTCATGGGGAAAAGCTGCGAAGCCAAAGGGCCGGAAGGCGCCCTGCCCAAGGAGGATTCCGGCTGGTTCGACGCCGTCGCCTTCACCCAGCGCTACACCGAATGGCTGTTGAAGAACGAACGCGCGGCCTTGCCGCAGGAAGACAATGTCCCCGGCATCATCCGCCTGCCCACCGAGGCCGAATGGGAGTTCGCGGCACGGGGCGGGACCAAAATCATGCCGTCCCAGGAGGTCGGACGCGTCTTCCCGATGGACGGCGCGATCGGCGACTACGCCTGGGTCGGTTCCCCGGACTCCTGCAACGGCCAGTCACAGTACATCGGAACGCTCAAGCCCAATCCGCTCGGCCTGCACGATGTGCTCGGCAATGTCGGGGAAATCGTTCTTGAGCCCTATCAGGCGACGGCGCCGGGGCGGCTGCACGGCCAGGTCGGCGGATTCGTCGTGCGGGGCGGCTCCTGTCTGACCTCCGAACTGGATGTGCGCAGCGCGGAGCGGCACGAGGAACCGCTCTACGATCTCGCCGACGGCATGGCGCGACGGGCGCCGTTCACCGGACTGCGCGTGGTGATCGGCGGTGTCGTCGGGACGAGCCAGAGTCGGATCAGCGCGTTTGCCACCGCAGCCAGCTCCAGAGCGGCCCCGAGCGGCGAAGCGCCGGCCGGCGCCACCCTGGCCACCGTCACGCGGGCGCTTGCCGCCGAGGCGGACCGGCCGGCCGTCGCCGACCGCCTGAACAAGCTCGCGTCCGAGATCGGGGCGGAAATGACCCGGCGCAACGAGATCGAGGCCAATGGGGCCCGCATGGCCGTGATGAGCGGCGCGATCCTGATGCGGAACTACCGCCAGGAGATGAACGAGGGCGACCGTCTGGAAGCGATCCTTCCCGCCGTCGCCGAGGGCAACCGCGCGCAGTATGCCAAAAGCATCGAGATGTGGCGGAACCGGGCACGTCTCAGCGGCGAGGCGTATCTGTCGCTGCTCATCGAGGCGACGGACAATTTCGGACCGGATCTCTTGCGTGCCCAGCTTCCGCGGGTGGCTTCGGCTTTCAGCTACGACGGCTCTGCCGGCTTGGTCAAGATGATCGCCCGTTTTGTTGAGCAGAGCACCCGCTATCGCGCGCACCCCCCGCAAGAGCTCAACGATTTTCTCAAGGAGGCCACACGCCCACTGTAAATTTGATCACTTATATTATCTAAAAATTATGAAATTCATTCACAAGCTAGATATTATTTGGAAAATCCTGTTGAGGAGCCCTTTGATTTGGCGCGCACTAGACCGAAGGGCTTCTCGCCTCCTATTCTCCATTCTCTTGGCTTGGCTCTTCCCGCAACGGCATCACCTAGACAACCGTTGGGCAAACTCTTCCGCTATGCTGATTTTTGCAACGCAGTTTCGAAACACAACTCAGCCGCTACCAAATCCGCCAGGGAACATCCGACGGACTTGAACAGGGTGATGTCGTCAGGAGTCCGCCGACCTGCGGCGACACCGCGCACGAGTTCGGCAAGCTCGCCTTGGATGGCGTTTGGATCGAATGCACCGCGCGCAACGGCCTGCACAATCTCGCCGGCTTCGGACAGGGTGCCGGCGCGTGTATCGACGAACACCCGCGCGCGTTCGACCGCCACGTCATCGGCTTCTCGCATCGCTGGCGTGAAGGCGCCGACGAGATCCAGATGCATGCCGGGTTCGAGCCACTCACCATGGATCAGCGGCTCCGTAGCGAGTGTCGCGCAGGAGACGATGTCGGCGTTGCGGACGGCCTCTTCCAAATCAGGCGCGACGCGGGCGTTCATCCCTGCGCCGGACAGCGCGGCAGCCAACGCCGCCGCCTTTTCAGGATTGCGACCCCAGACGTCCACCGTCCGGATCGGGCGGACCGCGGCGTGGGCTTGCGCCAGCTTCGGCGCCATTTGTCCGGTTCCGACGACCAGCAGGCGGCTGGAGTCGGTTCGCGAAAGATAGGTCGAGCCCAGGGCCGACACGGCCGCGGTGCGTCGGGCCGTCAATTCGGCACCGTCGAAGCTTGCGGCGACGCGCCCGTTCCGGGCATCCATCAGCAGGTAGTGGACGCCGACCGCCGCCAACCCCCGCGTGCCGTTGTCCGGGAATACGGTAACCGTCTTGAGGCCGATGTAACGGCCCGGGCTCCAGGCCGGCATCAGCAGCAGGGTGGCGTCGCGCTCGTCCGGCACCGGCACCGTGTAGTGGGGGCGCGGCGGGCTGTCGGCTCCGCACCGGAAACCCTCGCGCAGGGATTTGACCAAAGCAGGCCAGTTGAGTGCGGTCGCAACGTCTGCGTCGGTGAAATGGCGCATGTCCTTGAATCTCTCCATCAGAGCGCGGGAATGGCGGAGTCTATTCCATCGGTACGTCGATGAGCATCAGCGGAACGTGATGCTGACAACCGTACATGTCGCCATCCCCGGACGAACCCTGGGCGCGTGGGCGCTTGATGGTGATCTTGATCGCGTTGGCCATGTCGATCTCGAAGAAGGACGACACCTGCGAGACACCGATGCCGTAAGCCTTTGCGACCGACTCCGCGCTGATCGCACCGGTCGCGCGGACGGCCTCGTAGCGTGCCTTGTCCTTGAACAGGATGTCGAAGGTGATCCGGTAGGGACCCGCGTTCTTGCTGCGGACGATGTCGGCGAGGTCCTTGAGGGGGCGCGTGTTCATCTCACAGATCCTCATAGCGGACGGGGAAAAGCTCGGTCGGCGTGTCGACCTTCATCAGGTGGTAGGCGCTGAACTCGTAGACCGGCCCCAGATCCAGATCCGAGGGCGAATACGGGAAGGCAAGGTTGCCGGACGTGTTGATGATGCCGGGGTAGTGATAATGCAGCATCGCGCCGCTGATTTGATGACAGGCCGCATGCGCCAGTTCCTGGTCGGCGGCCGTCACCTCGATCACGAGGCCGATCTCGCGCTGGAGCGCCGTTTCCGGCTCCAACTCCTTCATCACACCGTTGCCGCCGTAGACATGAAAGACCACGCTGAGCGAGGCCGGGGCGAAATAATCCAAGGCCTTCCGGCGGACGTCGTCCAGGATCGCGTCGAGCGCCCGGATCGTGGTCGGGCAGCGGATGCCGGCGATCGCGATGGACCGGTAGCCAGCAAGCCTCGCTCCCTCCAGCTTCACGTAATAATCGGCCGTCTCCGTCAGCCTGGCGCCACGCACCCGGACCTGACGCTCCCCGACCTGCTCGAAGGAACAGCCGGACAGGTCGATCTCGTGGCCGGGTCCGGATTGCTTGAAGGGGTTCTCACGCTCGTACAACGAATGGGCGGCAACGGATTTGACCGAGGCGCGCCGTGCCGTGCTGCCGGGCTCCAGCAGGAAGCTGTCCTCGTGGACCGTGCCGAGCATCACGTCCATGGCGAAGGGCTCGGCCGAGAACGCGCCGCATTCGAGGATCTTTCCCATATGGATCGCCAAGGCTGGATCCGCCCCGCGCCAGATCGGGAAGGCGGCGATCACCGAATCGTCGCAGGCCCGGCCGGCGATGACGACATCCGCGCCGCCGTCGAGCGCCGCGCAGATCGGCTCGTGCCCCATCTGCGCGACCAGCGTCACGGTCTCGTCCAGAAGCTTTTCGGTCAGCGGGCTGCCGGCCTCGAAATCGACGATCTCGCCGGCCGCGACGGCCCGCTTGGCCCGCTCAATCGGAATGTCCGAACGGATGGTCGCCAGCTTGAAGTTCAGGTTCTGCTCGCGGGCGATCTCGCGGACCAGTTGGGCGGTCCGTTCGACCTGAACCCCCGACCCGGCACCGCCGACGCTGCCGACGATGACCGGAATGCCGGCGTGCCGGCCGGCGCGGATGAGAGCGGTCAGTTCCCGCTTGATGCTGACGTCCGACACCAGCGGTTTGCCGGAGCCGAGGTAATGCGGCCCCGGATCGGTCGATCCGGCGTCCACCGCGATGACGGCCGGTCCAAGCGCCATGCCACGGGCCAAAGCCTCGTCACCAAAACCGTATCCAAGCGTTCCTGTCGGGGTGAGCACTGTAATCGCGGCCATCATCCACCTCGAATCATCGAAGGTCAGGACATCCGGCACCAAGGCTCCGCCTGTGCCAGTGTCCGTTCACTGTGGTCGAATTGAGGGCTTGCCCACCGTCATCGTCAAATCGCTTATGGCCGCTCAGCCATAACCAAAGGATATGCCTGCCG
The DNA here is from genome assembly GCF_003989665.1 of Azospirillum doebereinerae. Taxonomy (GTDB): domain Bacteria; phylum Pseudomonadota; class Alphaproteobacteria; order Azospirillales; family Azospirillaceae; genus Azospirillum; species Azospirillum doebereinerae. The sequence continues at coordinate 77,779 of NZ_RZIJ01000021.1, forward strand.
ACACCCTATTCCGGAGCACCGATCCGTTCCGCAAGCTCCACGATCCTGGCCGTGAGACGGGTGCGGACATGCGCGATCAGAGCCTGCGAGGCCAGCGCGGTCTCACGGAAGCTCGGCGTGACGACCCAGATGTCGTAGGCAATCCGTGGCCGGAAAGGGCGAACGACAAGCTGGGCCGGGGCGAAGTCAACCGTGCTCAGCGGGTCCACGACCGCGACGCCGATGCCAGAGGCCACGAAGGAGCAGCAGGCCTCGGTCAACTGCGCCTTCAGGACGATGTCGCGCACGGCACCACAATCGGAAAAGGCTTGGTCAACCTTGAGCTGGGCCCGGTCCTCCTCGGCCATCGCGACAAAGCGTTCGCCGTGGAGATCCCCAGCCTCGATTACCGGGCGGGCGGCCAGCCTGTGGCCAGCCGGAAGAACACAGACCGCATCCATCGAGCACAGCTTCTCGAAGTGGACGCCGGGACGCTCGGAGGCGAGCATTCCAAAACCGACATCGACCCCCTGCGAGGCGACCCGGTCGACGAGAAGCCAGGAATTGCGGCTCGACATCGTCACCCGCAGTCCAGGCTTCGATCCAAGGAATTCAGCCAGGATCGGCGGCAGAATGCGGGTTGCGAGCGACGGAAAGGCGACGATCTCGATCTCGCCATAATCGAACTGCCGGATGGCCCGCGCCCGCGCCGACACGGAATCGACGCCGAGAAAGACCCGTTCGACTTCGGAATAGAGCATTTCCCCTTCCGCGGTCGGGATGACGCCGTTCTTCTGCCGGTGAAACAGAGCGAAGCCGCAGTTGCGCTCCAGAAGGAGAATCAGCTTGCTGACCGCGGGCTGGGACAAATGCAGCCTTTCGCCCGCCCGCGTGAAGCTTCCCAATTCGACGATGGCCTTGAATGCCTCGAGCTGCCGGATGTTCATAACCCCAGGTTATCGTGGATCGGGGCACGGCACGAGGGGTTCCCGTTCTGAGACCGTGCCTTCATTCCGCTGGGGAATGGGATGCCGCTATCGGTCATGCGCGGTCTCCTCCAGCAGCCAGTCCCGGAAGGCGACCAGCGGAGGGTACAGGGCACGGTCGGCGGGCCAGACGAGGTAATAGGCCTCGGCGCTCTTCATCGGCAGATCGAGGGCTTTCACGAGTGTGCCGGCGCGCAGTTCGTCCTCGATCAGGAACTGGGGCAGCAGGGCGACCCCCACCCCGGCCGCCGCCGCCTGGGCCGCCGTGGCGAACTGATCGAACAGCATGCCGTGCACGGCGTGGGCGTCGGCGCCGTGCAGCGTCAGCCAGCGCTCCCAGGCGTCGGGGCGCGTCGTGAGGTGCAACAGCGGCGCCCTCCTGAGGTCGCCGGCCTCCTGGAAGCCGTGGCGGTCCCGAAGCTCCGGACCGCAAGCGGGCACCACCGTTTCCGAACGCAGCAGGGCGCACTCCGCCCCGGACCAATCGGCGGTGCCGAAATGGATGGCGGCGTCGATCGGTTCGAGCCGGAAATCGAAATGCGACAGCCGGGTCATCAGGTTGATCGTGATGCCGGGATTGCCCGCGATGAATTTCGGCAGCCGGGGCGCCAGCCAGCGGGTCCCGAAGGTCGGCAGGATGGCCAGCGTCAGGGTGCCGCCGAACGGGTTGGCGCGCAGGTTCAGCGACGCCGTGCTGATCTTGCGCAGGGCGTCGCGGATTTCGCGGGCGTAGCCGATCCCCCCGGCGGTCAGCCGGATGGTCTGGCGCTCCCGATGGAAAAGCTCGACCTCCAACTGCTCCTCCAAGGCCCGAATCTGCCGGCTCACGGCGCTTTGGGTCAGGGACAACTCGCGCGCGGCCGCCGTCACGCTGCCGGTCCGCGCCGCCGCCTCGAAGGCGGAGAGCAGGGCGAGCGAGGGCAGAAAACGGCGGGGACCCTGCATGTCAGTCTCCAGGCGAATGACCTCGTGCACAAAGATCGCTTGGCGGCCCGGTTCTGCGCAAGCCAGTCTGGCGGGACGTCGCGCGATTCCGGCGTCGAACGGTGGCCGGCGCGGCCCCGCAGGGATTTTTGTACAGGCAGGGAGACCCGTTGGCATGTTGAACGATCCGCGCTCTCACGGGCTTTGGGAATTGACCGCGCCGCCCGCGCCCCCGACCGCCGCCCTGGCTGGATCGCAGCGGGCCGACGTGGTCGTCGTGGGGGGCGGCTACACCGGCCTTTCGGCGGCGCTGCATCTGGCCGAAGGCGGCGCCGACGTGGCGGTGTTGGAGGCGGTGGATCTCGGATTCGGCGGCGCGGGCCGCAACGTCGGTCTGGTGAACGCCGGCATGTGGGTCATGCCCGAATCCCTGGTCGAGGTGCTGGGACCCGATTACGGCGAACGCCTGCTGGACTTCCTCGGGAACGCGCCGAGGGCCGTGTTCGACCTGATCGAGCGGCACGGCATCGCCTGCGAGGCCGAGACGAGCGGCACGATCCATTGCGCCGTCGGCCCCAAGGGCCTGCGCGAGTTGGAGGACCGCGCGGCGCAGTGGCAGCGCCGTGGCGCGCCGGTGGAGCTGTTGAGCGCGGCGCAGACGGCGGAGAAGGTCGGGACGTCGGCCTACGCCGGCGGGCTGCTCGACCGTCGCGCCGGCACCATCCAGCCGCTTGCCTACGCCCGTGGTCTCGCCCACGCGGCGGTGTCGGCCGGCGCCCGGATCTTCACCGGCAGCCCGGTGCTCTCCACCGAGGAGTCCGGGGGGCGGTGGACGGTGCGCACCCCCGCCGGGTCGGTGTCCGCCGACTGGATCGTCGTCGCGACGGACGCCTATTCGAGCGGGCCGTGGGCGCGCGTCCGGGAGGAACAGGTGCATCTGCCCTATTTCAACTTCGCGACCGAGCCGTTGAGCGAGGCCGCGCGGTCCGCGATCCTCCCCGAACGGCAGGGCGTGTGGGACACGAGGGACGTGCTCAGCTCGTTCCGCTTCGACCGGGCCGGGCGCTTGGTGTTCGGCAGCGTCGGCGCGTTGAAGGGCGTCGGGGCGGCGGTGCACCGGGCCTGGGCGAAGCGCGCGCTCAAGCGGCTGTTTCCCCACCTGGGCGACGTGCGGTTCGAGGCGGAATGGTATGGCCTGATCGGCATGACGAGCGACAACCTGCCGCGCTTCCACAAGCTGGACCGGAACGTCCTGTCCTTCTGCGGCTACAACGGGCGGGGCATCGCGCCGGGCACCGTGTTCGGCCGCGCGCTGGCGGCCCACATCCTCGGGCAGGTCAAGGAACAGGATCTGCCGCTTCCGCTGTCGGTGCCGGCCACCCCCCCGTTCCGGGCCGCCAAGGAAGCCTATTACGAGGTGGGCGCGCAGCTCGCCCATCTGGTCGATTCGCGCCTGTAGGGGGTTGGGCTGGGGCGGCGGTCAGGCCGCGTTCAGGGTCGACGCGAACAGGTCGAGCCGCTCCAGCGTGAACGAGACGAAACTGTCGACCAGATTGAACGACCGCGCCGCCTTCGGCCGGATGAGCCAGATGTCGAACTCGACGGCGGGCTCGAACCGGCGGACGACGATGCGCGGGTCGTCGTTGTTGAAGGCGCTGATCGGATCGACGACGGCGACCCCGGCCTTGGCCGCGACGAAGGAAAAGGCGGTCTCCGATTGGCCGGCTTCGATCCGGCTGCGCCGCGCCACCTTCAATTCGTCGAACACCCGGTCGATCATGAAGCGCGAATGGTCCTGGGGGCCGAGCGAGACGAAATCCTCGTCGGCGAGGTCGTGGGCGTGGATGGTGCGCCGGTCGGCCAGATGATGCCCCGCCGGCAGGATGCAGACCCCGCGCAAACGGTGCAGATGCGCGCTGATCACCTCGGGACGGTCGCCCGGCAGGATGCTCAGGCCGAAATCCACATGCTGGGCGGCGACGGCGTCGATCAGGCTGCGTGAGCGCATGCTTTCCAGACGGAAGCGCGTGTCGGGATGCGCCTCGCAGAAGCTCCACACGATCTCGGGCAGCACCCGCCGGGCGATGGCGGGAAAGGCGCCGAGGCTGACCGACCCCCAGTTCTGGTCGCGCAGCGCCGTCGCCACCCGCGCGATCTGGCCGACGCCGATGAACATCCGCTGCACTTCGTTGTAGAGCGCTTCGGCCTCGCGGGTCGGCGTGATCTTGCTGCCCTGCCGGTTGAACAGGCGGAAGCCGCAGCTGCGCTCGAATTGCGCGATTAGCTGGCTGACGGCGGGTTGCGAGATGCTCAGCCGTTCCCCCGCACGCGTCACGCTGCCGCTGGCCATCACCGCCTGGAAGGCTTCGATCTGTCGGACGTTCATCGGAATCGGCCATAAGTTCAGCTTATTGTCAGGGGCAAATTATCTATTATGACATTATGAAAGACAACGCGATCATAGGCTTCGAAGCGCCGATCCCATCGATTTTTCGTGCGCTCAAGCAAAGGGGGATCTCCATGACGCCTCGTTTCGCCAAGCCGCTTGCCCTCCTCTCCGTCCTGGCCGCCGGGCTTGCCGTCTGCACGGGCGCACAGGCCGACCAGTTCGACCGCGTCAAGCAGCGCGGCAAGCTGATCGCCGGCATTCGGAACGATTACGTGCCCTTCGGCTTCCTCGACCAGAAGGGCGAACTGACCGGCTTCGAGATCGATCTCGCCCGGGCCGTCGCCAAGGACATGTTCGGCTCGGAGACCGCGATCGAGCTGGTGCCGGTCGTCGCCTCGAACCGCATCGAGCTGCTGAACGCCGGGCGCATCGACGTGATCTTCGCGACGCTGGGCAAGACGGCCGAGCGGGAAAAGGTCATCGACTACACGGCCGAATACTATCTGATGGCCGGGATGGTGCTGCTGGCGCCGAAAGCGGCCGAGTACAAGTCCTGGGACGACGTCAAGGGCCACAAGATCTGCGGCAGCCAGGGCAACGTCTACAACCGGACGCTGATCGAGAAATACGGCGCCGATCTGGTCCTGTTCACCGGGACCTCGGAGATTTACAAGGCGTTCCAGGACAACCGCTGCGACGCCATCGCCTATGACGGCCCCAACCTGCACATGAAGGTGACCGAGGAGGGCTGGAGCGACAAGTACAAGATCGCGCTCGACACCTTCGACTACATCCCCATCGGCGGCGGCGTCCGCAAGAACGAGCCGGCCTTCCTGAACGCCGTCAACAAGGCGATCATCCGCGCCGAGGCGTCGGGTCTGATGGCCGAGGGCGAGAAGAAGTACAAGCTCGGCGTCAGCGACTACGTGACCAAGCGGGCCGCCGACGCGAAGGTGAAGGCCGCCGCGGCGAATTGAGCCGCGCAGGAAGGACGGCCACGTCCTTCGCGTGATCGGAAAGAGACCATGCACAAGATCGAGGTCACGTCACGGCGACCGCCCCGGCTGGTGGAGCAGGCCCTGTGCCTGAACGACTTCGAGCCGCTCGCCGAACGGAAACTGCCACGGGCGATCTTCAAATACGTCGCCGGCCACGCCGAGGACGGCGCGACGCACCGCCGGAACCTGAAGAGCTTCGCCGAGCGGTCCTTCATCCCCAACGTCCTGGTCGACGTCTCCAAGACGGACGCCGCGACCCGCATCTTCGGGGTCGATTACGCCAGCCCCTTCGGCATCGCCCCCATGGGGTTCAGCCGGCTGGTGGCGCCGGATTGCGACGTGCTCTTCGCGCAGGAGGCGGCGCGGGCGCGGCTTCCGTTCATCCTGAGCGGGGCCTCCCTGACCCGGCTGGAGGAGGTGCGGCAAGCGGGGGCGACGAGCTGGTTCCAGGCCTACATTCCGGGCGACGAGACGCGCATCCTTCCGCTGGTCGAGCGGGTGGAGCGGGCGGGGTTCGACACGCTGGTGGTGACCGTCGACACGGCGGTGCATGGCCAGCACGAACTCGCCGCGCGTCACGGCTTCCGCTCGCCGGTGCGGCCGAGCGCCGATCTGGCGTGGCAGGGGGTGACGCGGCCGGTCTGGCTGTGGCGCGTGCTGCTGCGCAGCCTGCTGACGCGCAACGCGCCGCATTTCGAGAACATGGACGCGGAGCGGGGGCCGCCGGTGTTCTCCCGGACGCTCGTCCGCGACATCGGCCTGCGGTCGAGCCTGTCCTGGAGACACATTGAACGGCTTCGGCAGCGCTGGAAGGGCAGGCTCGTCCTCAAGGGGGTGATGTCGGCCCCGGACGCGCGGATGGCCGAGAAGATCGGCGTGGACGGCGTCATCGTCTCCAACCACGGCGGCCGACAGATCGACTGCGCCCAAGGCTCGCTCGACCTGCTGGAGCGCATCGCCGATCAGGTCGACCGCCTGACCGTGATGTTCGACGGCGGCGTCCGGCGGGGCAGCGACGTCCTGAAGGCGGTCAAGCTCGGCGCGCAGTTGGTCTTCGTCGGGCGGCCGTTCCTGCTGGCGGCGGCGGCCGGCGACCGGGTGGGTGTGGAGCACGCCATCGCCCTGATGAAGGACGAGATCACCCGGACCATGGCGCTGCTGGGCATCAACCGGCTCGACGAGTTCGAGGCCATCCCCCTCATCCGCGACGGCCGGGGCTGAACGCATGCGGACATCCGTTCGACACTCCATGGCGGGAGCGCCGGCATGACGCTCGATTTCAGCTGGCTGCTCGACCCGCTCTATCAGAAATGGCTGCTGCGCGGGATCGGCACGACGATGCTGCTCAGCCTGCTCGGCATGGTGCTGATGTTCGTCATCGGCATCGCCGGCGCCGCCCTCCTTCATCTCAAGGTGCGGTTCCTGCAATCGCCGGTCACGATCTTCGTCGAGCTGTTCCGCAACACGCCGCCGCTCGTCCAGCTGTTCTTCCTGTACTTCATGCTGTCCGAGATCGGCCTGACGCTCACCGATCCGGTGACGGGCGGCCGGATCCCGCTGTTCACCGGCTTCACCTGCGTGGTGCTCTCGCTTGGCCTCTACAACGGGGCCATCGCGGTCGAGATCATCCGCTCCGGCCTGCTGGCCGTGCCGGCCCAGACCGTCGAGGGCGCCCGCTCGCTCGGCTATTCCCGCCTGCAGACCTTCCGTTACGTCGAACTGCCCATCGGCCTCAGGATGAGCATCCCGCCCATGACAAGCAACATCGTCAGCCTGATCAAGACCTCGTCCCAGGCCGTGCTGGTGGCCGTGGCGGACATCATGTACGGCGCGACGCAGATCATGCTGGAGACGTTCCGCAATCTGGAGGTCATGCTGCTGATCTGGGTCATCTACCTCGCGATCGCCAGTCTTGCGGTGCTGGTGGTGCGGCGGATCGCCGCCGCCTTCCGCATCCCCGGCTACGGATCGTGACGGCCATGAACGCGGAGCTCAAGCTGTTCGCCCTTGGCACCGTCGGCGTCACGCTGGTCCTCGCGGCGCTGCTCGTCACCGTCTACGGCGCGGAGACCGGGCGCGTCCTCCAGGCGCTGGCCGCGCGGACGCCGCTGCTGCTGAGCGGTTCCCCGGACTTCAGCCGCTTCGAGGGCGGCTTCGCCGCCAACATCGTCATCAGCATCTGGGCGATGGCCATCGCCGCCGTCGCCGGCACGGCGCTCGGCGTCGGGATGATCTCGCAGTCCTTCCTGATCCGGACGCCGTCCGTCCTGGTCATGAACGTGCTGCGCAACTCGCCCTGGCTCGTCGTGCTCTACGCGATGCTCTACCTGCTGCCGTTCGAGATCGAGGCCTTCGGCTCCGTCTTTTCGTTCTCGCCGATGATCAAGGCGATCATCGGGCTGGCGCTGCCGGTGACGGCCAACGTCGCCGAGGTGTTTCGCGGCGGCGTCGAGGCCGTCCCGACCGGCCAATGGGAATCGGCCCGCTCGCTGGGGTACCGCCGGCTCCAGATCCTGCGCCGCGTCGTGGTGCCGCAGGCGATCCAGTTCATGACACCGAATCTGATGACGACCTACGCCATGCTGTTCATCGGCACCAGCCTGGTCGTGGTGACGGGGGCCGACGACGTGCTCTCGGTCGCCCGCACCGTCATCGCCAGCGACGGCGCGCATTACGCCACGGCGATCTACCTCTACGTGCTGTTCCTCTTCTTCATCTTCTGCTTTCCGATCGCCATCCTGACGCGTTGGCTGGAGCAACGGGTGCGAGTTCGCCAATGACAGATCATCAGCAATCCGCCCCGCTCATCGAGATGCGGGACGTCCACAAATCCTTCGGCTCCACCGCGGTCCTCAAGGGCGTGTCGCTGTCCGTCCGCGATGGGGGTGTGGTGTGCATCATCGGGCCGTCCGGCTCGGGCAAATCGACGATCCTGCGCTGCATCAACGGCCTGATGACGATCGACAAGGGGACGATCCGCGTCGGCTCCTTCGCGGTCGAGACGCTGAAGAGCGACAAGCAGCTGGTCCCGCTGCGGCACCAGGTCGCCATGGTCTTCCAGCAATACAACCTTTTCCCGCACCGCACGGTGTTGCAGAACCTGACCATGGCGCCGGTCCAGGTGCTGGGCGAGAACCCGGCCGCCGTGCGCGAACGGGCGCTGGCCCTGCTCGCCAAGGTGCGGCTGACGGGAAAGCAGCACGCCTACCCCGGCGAACTCTCCGGCGGCCAGCAGCAGCGAGTCGCCATCGCCCGCGCGCTGGCCATGCAGCCCAAGGTGATCCTGTTCGACGAGGTCACCGCCGCGCTCGACCCCGAGATGGTCAGCGAGGTCCTGAACGTCATCCGCGATCTGGCGCGCGAGGGCATGACCTGCGTGCTGGTCACGCACGAGATGCGCTTCGCCCAGGAGGTCGCGGACGAGGTCTTCTTCACCGACCGGGGCGTGATCGTCGAGCACGGCCCGCCCGCCACGATCTTCCAGAATCCGACCGACCCACGGCTGAAAGCCTTCCTCGACAAGGTCCTGTGAGGGCCATCCGGAAAAGGCCATTCCAGCAAGGAACGCCATGACACACCCTCTCAAAATCCTGGTCCCCGACGCCCATCTCCGCGATCTCGACGTCGAGCGCGGCGTGTCGGGCGACCGGCTCGACTATCTTGTGTTCGACGAGACCGACCCGGCGGCCATTCCGGACGAGGCTTGGCGCTCCTGCGACGCGATCCTGGTCTGGCACCGCATGCGGATCACGCCGGAGGTCGTCGCGAAGCTCGACCGCTGCCGCCTGATCGTGCGGGTCGGCGTCGGCTTCGACAACGTCGACAGCGCGGCGTGCCGGGCGCGCGGCATTCCGGTCTCCAACGTGCCGAACTACGGCACGTCGGAGGTGGCCGACCACGCCCTGGCCATGCTGCTGCACCTCGTGCGCGGGCTCGGATCCTACGAGGCGCGGCTGAAGGCCGACCTCGCGGCCGGTTTCCTGGCGGAGGACGTTCCCGTGGTGCGCCGGATCCGGGGCGCCACTTTCGGCGCCATCGGCATGGGGCGCATCGGCACCGCGATCATGCGCCGCGCCGCCGCCTTCGACATGACGGTGATCTATGTCGACCCCTATCTCCCGGAGGGCCATGAACTGGGCCTGGGGATCGAGCGGGTGAAGACCCTGCCGGAGTTGCTGTCGCGCTCCGACGTCGTCAGCGTGCACGTGCCGTTGTCGGAGAAGACCCGCAACCTCATCGGCAAGCCGGAGCTGGCGGCGATGAAGCCCGGCGGCATCCTGCTCAACATCGCCCGCGGCGGCCTCGTCGACGTGGGCGCGGTCCACGACGCGCTCAAGAGCGGGCATCTCGCCGCGGCCGGCCTGGACGTGCTGCCCAAGGAGCCGCCCGTGCCGCCGCCGCCGCTGATCGCGGCTTGGCAGGCGGAGGAGCCCTGGCTCGCCGGCCGTCTCGTCGTGACCCCGCACGCCGCCTTCTATTCCGAGGCCGGCTATCGCGACATGCGCACCTTCTCCGCCGAAATCCTGCTCGACTTCCTCTTCGAGGGACGGCTGCGGAACAACGTCAACCCAGGCTGGGACGCGAAGGCTTCCTGAGAAGCCCGCCGGATCCCAAACCCTCCAGCATCAGGAACGAGCCATGGCCTTCCAGCAGCACGACACCCAGTTCAGGGTCCTGAGCGACGAGGAGCTCGACGCGTGGCGGGCGATCCCGCCGGCCGTCGCCTCGGACTGCATGAACCGCACCCAAGTGATGAACGCCGCGATCAAGCCGATCCGGGACGGCCAGATCCTGTGCGGGCAGGCCCGAACGGTGACGACCATGGTCGGCGATTGCGGCCCGATCTGCGCCCTCATCAGCAACGCCCGGCCCGGCGAGATCGTGATGGTCGATGCCGGCGGGGTCGAGGACACGGCGGTCTGGGGCGGCGTCATGGCGGAGGAGGCCATCCACCGCAAGCTGGGCGGCGCCGTTGTCGACGGCGCCATCCGCGACGTCGCCGACATGCGCAAGGCCGGCTTCACGATGTTCTGCCGCTCGGTGGTGCCGCGCGGGCCGCATCACGGCTTCGGCGGCATCATCGACGGAACGGTGTCGGTGGCCGGCGTCCCGGTGCGCTCCGGCGACATCGTGCTGGGCAACGACGACGGCGTGGTCGTCGTTCCCCTGGAGCAGGCCGCCACGGTGCTGGCGGCCGCGCAGGCCCATCTGCTCAAGGAGGAAGGCTGGATCCGGGACATCCGGGCCGGTGTGCCGATTCCCAAGATGTTCGAAATGCCGAGCGCCAAGTGAAGATAGCGAGAGACGCTGGTGCATGAATCGGTCTGAGGGCTTCCTCCGCCACTTCAGCCATTGACAGCAACCTGCGCCAGCAGACAGCGGCGGACGGCACCGCGTCCCGCATTTGGAACACCGCCCTGGTCCATGGCGCGGGAAACATCGCCTTGTCGCTGAACCTGCGGCGGTCCTGGATGGAGGGCGAGCCGGTCGCCGCCCTGTACCAGGCCGACGCCAACATCGCGTCCTCCGGTGGCGCGCCCGAGGCCAGGGTCACGATGGGTAAACGCCGGCTGTTCTGACCGCCGCGATCAACCGAGCGGCGGCCTCTTCCACCTCCTCCGGGCGGGTGGTGCGGCCTAGACCGAACCGCAGGCTTGCGTGCGCGTCCGAGGCCGAACGGCCCATGGCCAGCAGGACGGGCGATGGTCCAGCCCGATCGCCCCGGCAGGCCGAACCGGTGGCGAGCGCCAGTTCCGGTAGGCCGAGCAGCAGGTCGGCGGCGTCGATGCCGGGAATCGTGACGTTCAGGCAGCCGGCCAGCCCATCCGCCGCGCCGTTGCGCCGAATGCCCGGCAGCACCCCGGACAGCGTGGTCCACAGCCGGTCGCGCAAGCCGGCCATCCGGCGCCCGTCCTCCTCCGCCCGCCCACGGGCCAGCCGGCAGGCGGCGCCCAGCCCGACGCAGAGCGGCGTCGGCAGGGTTCCCGGACGCCGGCCGCGCTGCTGGCCCCCGCCTTGCGACGGCGGGACGAGCCGCACCCCCTCGCGCACCACCAGCGCGCCGATGCCCATCGGGCCGTTCAGCTTGTGCCCGGACAGACTCAGCAGATCGAGGTCCAGCGCGGGCATGACGATGGCGCGCGTGCCCAACGCCTGCACCGCGTCGCTGTGGACGAGGGCGCGATGCCGCCGCGCGAGGGCGGCGACGGCAGCCAGCGGCTGGACGGTGCCGACCTCGTTGTTCGCGGCCATGACGGAGACGAGCGACGGGGACGGACCGGCGGTTCCCGTCAGCGCCGCGTCCAGCGCCGCGAGGTCGATGCTCCCCTCGCCGTCCACCGCGACGGTCGCGGTCCTGTGCCCGCGACGGCGCAACTCCGGCAGGCATTCCATCACGCTGGCGTGCTCCACCGCCGAGACGACGCAGGCGCCGCCCGGCGGCATCGCGCCGAGCAGGGCCAGCGTGTTGGCCTCCGTCGCGCCGGAGGTGAAGACCACCGCGCCCGGCCGCGCGCCGACCAGGGCGGCGATCTCGGCCCGCGCCTCCTCGATAGCGTCGGCGGCGCGCCAGCCGGCGGCGTGGGCGGCGTGCGGGTTGCCGACCGCGCCCGGCGCCCACCACGGCAGCATCGCCTCGAACACCAGCGGGTCGAGCGGGGTGGAGGCGAGATGGTCGAGGTAGAGGAGCGGCATGGACGGCGTCACATTCGGCGGTTCGCAATGTTAGGCTTCCTCAAGGGTGGCCGGTCCGCCGGCCGGAACCAAGAGGGGTTTTCTCGATGTACGAGCTTTATTACTGGCCGGAGATCCAGGGGCGCGGCGAGTATGTCCGCCTCGCGCTGGAGGCTGGCGGCGCCGCCTACCGCGACGTGGCGCGGGAAAAGGACGGGACGGACGCGATGATGCGCCTGCTCGAATCGCCGGAGGTCGTCGCCCCGCCCTTCGCGCCACCCTTCCTGAAGGATGGCAAGATCCTGGTCGGGCAGGTCGCCGCCATCCTCCAGCATGTCGGACCGGCCATCGGGCTGGCGCCCAAGGACGCGGCGGCCGCGCTGTGGCTGCACCAGATCCAGTTGACCGTCACCGACTTCGTCGCGGAGATCCACGACACCCACCACCCCATCGGCAACCGCTTCTACTACGAGGAGCAGAAGCCGGAGGCGAAACGGCGCGCCGCCGTGTTCCGCGAGGACCGCATCCCGAAATTCATGGGCTGGTTCGAGACCATCCTGTCGCGCAACCCGGCGGGATCCCACCACCTCGTCGGCGACCGGCTGAGCTACGCCGACACCTCCTTGTTCCAACTGGTGGAAGGGCTGCGCTACGCCTTCCCCAAGGCCATGAGGAAGAGCGAGGGCGACTGGCCCAAGGCGGTGGCGCTGCACGACCGGGTCGCCGCCCTGCCGAGGATCGCCGAGTATTGCCGGTCGGAGCGCCGCATCCCCTTCAACGAGAACGGCATCTTCCGCGCTTACCCGGAACTGGACGGCTGAGGGGGGCGGGCGAAGGCCACCAGCACCTCCGCCGCCACCACGGCGGCGATCACCTCCGGGCGCTTGTCACCGGTCAGGGCCGCACCGATCGGGCAGGTCAGTCGGGCCAGGGCAGCGGCGTCGCGGCCCCGCGCGCCGTACCAGCGCTCGAAGCGGGCGCGCTTGGTGGCCGACCCGATCATCCCGGCGTAGGCGGCGTCGCTCCGGCGCAGCACCGCTTCCGCGATGTCGAAGTCCAGGGCGTGGCTGTGGGTCAGCACCAGATAGCCGGCCCCGGCGGGCGCCGCCGCGACATGGTCGAGCGGGCTGCCGGTGACGATCCGCTCGACCCCCGGCGGGATCGTCGCGGGGAACTCCTGCGCGCGCTCGTCGAGCCACAGCAGGCGCAGCGGCAACGGCGCGAAGGCCGCCGCCATCGCCCGGCCGACATGCCCGGCGCCGAACAGCAGCAGGGCCGGCCGGGCCGCCGCCTCGGCCCGCTCCCGCGCCGCAAGGCCCGCCACCGTGGCGTCGTTGGCCGTCTCCAGACGCAGCACGACATGGCCGCCGCAGCATTGCCCGGTCGCCGGCCCCAGCGGCAGGTCCAGCAGGGTCTCGGACGGCCCCTCATCCAGCATCCGCCGCGCCGTCTCCACCGCGATCCATTCCAGCCGGCCGCCGCCGACCGTGCCGGCGGTGGCATCCCGCCCGACCAGCATCCCGGCCCCAGCCTCGCGCGGGGTCGAACCGCGCGCCTCGTCGACGGTGACCAGCACGGCCGGCTCCCCCCGGCCGAGCCAACCGGCCAGCAGGATGGACAGCGCGTCCATCAGAAGCCGGCTTGGTTGGGGGCGGCTTGGCGGGCGCGCTCGCGCAGGGCGCCGATGGTGGCCAGCACCCGTTCCGGCGTGGCCGGCGCGTCGAGCCGGGGGCAGAAGCGGTGCCCCGCCACGCTGGCGACGGCGTCGGACAGCGCGTGCAGCACCGAGACCCCCAGCATGAAGGGCGGCTCGCCCACCGCCTTGGAGCGGAAGATGGTGTCCTCGCGGTTGGGCGCGTTCTCCAGCAGATGGACGTTGAAAATCTTCGGGCGGTCGCCGCAGGCCGGGATCTTGTAGGTGCTGGGGGCGTGGGTGCGCAGGCGGCCCGCCGCGTCCCACCACAACTCCTCCGTGGTCAGCCAGCCCATGCCCTGGACGAAGCCGCCCTCGATCTGCCCCTTGTCGATGACCGGGTTCAGCGAGCGCCCGCAATCGTGCAGGATGTCGACCCGATCCACCACGTATTCGCCGGTCAGCGTGTCCACCGTGACCTCGCTGCACGCCGCGCCGTAGGCGAAGTAATAGAAGGGCGTGCCCCGCCCCGCCACGCGGTCCCAATGGATCTTCGGCGTCTTGTAGAAGCCGGTCGCCGACAGTTGCACCCGCGCCATGTAGGCGGCGCGGATCAGGCTGGCGAAGCTCATCTCCCGCTCGCCGACCCGGACGCGGTTGCGCTGGAACACGACCTCGCCGGGCGCCACGCTCCAATGGTTGGCGGCAAACGCGACCAGCCGTTCCTTGATGGCGCGGGCGGCGTTCTGGGCGGCCTTGCCGTTCAGGTCGCTGCCCGACGACGCCGCCGTCGCCGAGGTGTTGGGCACCTTGCCGGTGTTGGTCGCGGTCGGGCGGACATGCGCGATGTCGACCTGGAACTCCTCCGCCACCACCTGGGCGACCTTGGTGTAGAGCCCCTGCCCCATCTCGGTGCCGCCGTGGTTCACCTGGACGCTGCCGTCGGTGTAGACGTGGACCAGCGCGCCCGCCTGGTTGAACTGGGTGGCGGTGAAGGAGATGCCGAACTTCACCGGCGTCAGCGCCAGCCCCTTGCGCAGGATGCGGCTGCCGGCGTTGTGCGCGCGAATCGCGGCACGGCGCTCCCAATAGCCGCAGCTCCCCTCAAGCCCGGCCACCAGTTCGGGGAGGATGTTGTTCTCGACCGTCTGGTGGTAGGGGGTGACGTTGCGGTCGGTGGTTCCGTAGAAGTTGCGCTTGCGGATCTCCAGCGGATCCTTGCCCAGCGCGAAGGCGATCTCGTCGATGATCCGCTCGGCGGCGATCACGCCCTGGGGGCCGCCGAAGCCGCGGAAGGCGGTGTTCGACACCGTGTTTGTCTTCAGCGGCAGCGATTCCAGCCGGGCGTCGGCGTAGTGGTAGCCGTTGTCGGCGTGGAACAGCGCGCGGTCGGTCACCGGGCCGGACAGGTCGGCGGCGTAGCCGGCGCGCGCGGCGAACAGCATGTCCACCCCGTCGATCCGCCCGTCGCCGTCGAAGCCGACGGTGTAGTCGATCTCGAAATCGTGGCGCTTGCCGGTGATCTGGAAATCGTCGTCGCGGTCGGGGCGCAGCTTGGCGGCGCGGCCGGTCTTCTTGGCGACCAGCGCAGCGCAGGCGGCGAACAGGTTGGCCTGGGTCTCCTTGCCGCCGAAACCGCCGCCCATGCGCCGCACCTCCACCGTCACCGCGCCGTCCGGCACGTCGAGGACATGGGCGACGATGTGCTGGACCTCGCTGGGGTGCTGGGTGGAGACGTGGACGAGCACCTCCTCGTCCTCCCCCGGCACGGCCATGGCGATCTGGCTTTCCAGGTAGAAATGCTCCTGCCCGCCCACCGCCAGCCGGCCCGAGACCCGGTGCGGCGCGCGCTCCAGCGCGGCGGCGGCGTCGCCGATGCGCAGCGTCATCGGCGCGACGACCAGCTTGCGCTCCCCGTCGCGGGCGGCGGCGATGGACAGGATCGCGGGCAGATCCTCGTAGACCAGCTCGGCCAGCGTCGCGGCACGGCGGGCCTGGGCGCGCGTCTCGGCGGCGACGGCGAAGAGCGGCTGGCCGACATGCTGGACCAGCGTGGTGGCGAACATCGGCTCGTCGTGCAGGCCGACGGCGCCGATGTCGTTCTCGCCGGGCACGTCGGCGGCGGTGAGGACGGCGACGACGCCGGGGGCGGCGCGCACCTTGTCCAGATCCATCGAGACGACGCGGGCGCGCGCGCGGGCGCTCAAGCCCAGATAGACGTGCAGCAGCCCGGCCGGCTCGGGGATGTCGTCGACATAGACCGCCTCGCCGCTGACGTGCTTGTGCGCGCTCTCGTGGCGGCGGGAGTCGTGGACGGCGCCGTCGATGCGGTCGGATGGGGTGAGGGCGGGAATCGTGGGGATCGTCGCGTCAGGCATGGGCCAGCCTCCGGTCGCCGACCAGACGCGTGGCGGCGTCCGGGTCGGTGGTCTCGACATGCAGCCTCATCAGCAAATTCGCGGCCACCTCCGACCGGTAGCCGGCGCTGGCCCGCCAATCCGACAGCGGCGTGAAATCGGCCTTCAGCGCGGCCATGCCGGCCAACACGGTCTCCTCGGTCCAGGGCTGGCCGAGCAGCGCCGCTTCGGCGCCCGCCGCCCGCTTGGGCGTCCCGGCCATGCCGCCGAAGGCGATGCGGATGTCGGCGACCGTACCGTCCGCGTCCAGCGTCAGGCGGAAGGCGCCGCAGACGGCGGAGATGTCCTGGTCGAAGCGCTTGGTGATCTTGTAGGCACGGAAGCGCGCGCCGGGCGCCGGTTTGGGCAGGAGGATGCGCTCCACGAACTCGCCCGGCCGGCGGTCCTGCTTGCCGTAGGCGATGAAGAAATCCTCCAGCGGCAGCACGCGGGTCTCCTCGCCCCGCCGAAGCTGGACCGAGGCCCCGGCGGCGATCAGGGCCGGAGGGGTGTCGCCGATGGGAGAGCCGTTGGCGACGTTGCCGCCGATGGTCCCCATGTTGCGCACCTGCTCGGCACCGATGCGACGGATCAGCTCCCCGAAATCGGGGTAGAGCGCGGCGATGGCGGGGGCGGCCTCGCTGTAGGTCGCGCCGGCCCCGATCGCCAGCGCGTCGCCCCGATCCTCGATGCGGCGCAGGTCGCGGATGCGGCCCGTGTGGATCACCGTGGACAGCACGCGCTGGAACTTCGTCACCCACAGCCCGACATCGGTCGAGCCGGCGACGATGGTCGCGTCGGGATGGGCCAGGAGCAGTTCGGCCAACTGCGGCACGGTGGCGGGGGCAAGGAAGCGGCGGCCGTCCCGCCCGACGCTCAGGATCGCGTCGTCGGCCAGCGCCTTCAGCGCGGCGGCGGTGGCGGCGCGGTCGTTGAAGCGGTCGGCCGCCCGGTCGCCCAGATCGTACATGGCGCGCCCGGCCGCGACGATGGGCGCGTAGCCGGTGCAGCGGCACAGGTTGCCGGCCAACACGTCGTCGATCCGCTGCGCATCCGGCCGGTCCTCGTTCAGGTACAGCGCGAACAGCGACATGACGAAGCCCGGCGTGCAGAAGCCGCATTGCGAGCCGTGGCTGTCCACCATGGCCTGCTGCACCGGGTGCAGGCCGCCGTCGGGCGCCTTCAGATGCTCGATGGTCAGCAGCCGGCAACCGTCCAGCGTGGGCAGGAAGCGGATGCAGGCGTTCACCGCCTCGTAACGCACCCCATCGCCGTCGAGCCGGCCGACCACCACCGTGCAGGCCCCGCAATCGCCCTCCGCGCATCCCTCCTTGGTGCCGACGCGCCGTTCGGACAGCCGCAGCCAGTCCAGAACGGTCATCGTCGGATCGACGTCGCGGATCTCCCGCAACTCGTCTCCCAGGTAGAAGCGGAGGCTTTCGCGCATGGGTCAACCCGATGGTTCGTTGTGGACGCTGCGGATGGCTTGGCAAACGGTCGAGTGGAATACTCCACCACCGTTCACACTCTCACCAGACCGGGGCCGGTGAAAAGACTTTCAAACGATCCGCGAAGGTCCTCCAACGAAACATGGGAAGGGCGAACCAGCCCGCAAGCGGTTACCCGGCGACCACCTCCCGCACCGGCACCGCGCCGGCCGGCTCCGCCGTGGCGGCGTGGCGCCCGGCCAGACGCCCCGACGTGAAGGCCCAGGCCAGATGGTGGCCGTGCCCTTCCAGCAGCAGCCCGCCCTGCCCGACCGAGCCGACGGCGTAGAGCCCCGGAATCGCCCGACCGTCGTCGGCGCGTGTCACCTGATGGTTGCGGTTCACCGTCAGCCCGCCATCGGTCAGGATGATCCAACTCTTCACCGGCCCCAGAGCGTAGAGCCGCCCCTTGGCCAACGGCGGCCGTCCGCCCGGCGCGGCGTTGTGGGAATCCACCGTCCGGCGCAGGGCCTCGGCCGGGACGCCCATCGAGGCGGCCAGCTCCTCGACCGAGCCGCCCGCGTGGTAGAGGTCCGGCCGCGTCCGCTTGTAGTCGCCGAGATAGGCGTAGGCGACGCCGGGCGCCGTCGAGATGAAGTGCGGCCACTTGCGGAACTTGCAGGCGACGCTGTCGTCGAAGACGATGTAGCCGACCTTGTCCGGCTGTTCGGCCAGCGCGTGGTTCGGTTTGCCGAGTTCGTCGGCGAAGCGCTCGCCCCGCTTGTTGACCAGGATGGCGCCCTCGCGGAACAGGCTGGGCTCGGGGCTGAGATAGGTCGTCACGAAGGACAGGATGAAGGGCCGCAGCATCCAGGACGGCAGCCGTTCCAGCGCCATCCGCATGGCTCCCGTCAGAAGCCGGTGCGGCGGCAGACGCAGCAGGACGCTGGGCTTGGCCGGCGGCATGAAGCGCAGGTTGGGGCCGTAGACGATCTCGCCGAACTTCACCTCGGCCCCCAACTCCTCGCCGAAGCGGTGGCCATCGCCGACGTTGGTGGTGTTCACCCCGTCCACCCCGGCCACCGCCGGGTTGAAGCGCCGCTTCCACTCGGGGCTGGAGGAATAGTCGCCGGTCGCCAGGATCACCGCGCGGCGCGCGCGCAGCTCGTGCGGCACCCCGTCGATGCGGGCGACGACGCCGACGACCCGGCCGTCCTCGACCAGCAGCCGCTCGACGGTCGCGTTGACCCGCGCGTCCACGCCCACCCGGCGCGCCTCGCGCGACACGAAGTAGATGTAGGCGCGCGAGTTGGGCAGCACGTTGTGCATCCGCGGTTGCCGGTGCGGCGGCTCCGGCATCGGACCGTGGAAGGTCACGCCGAGCGACATCAGCCAGTCGACGCTGGCCGGGACGTTCTCGACCAGGATGCGGCGCAGCTCCTCGTTGTCCTTGGCGGCGAGGTCGCCGGCGAATTTCGCCATGTCCTCGAAATGCGCCTGGGTGTCGTCGGCGATGCCGGCCTTGCGCTGGTGCCACGTGCCGGTGGCGGTGATCGAGCCGATGGACAGGCCGGTGCTGCCGCGCAGCTCCGTGTGCTTTTCCAGCAGGATCACCCGAGCGCCTTCCTGGCGGGCGAAGATGGCGGCGGTCAGGCCGGATCCGCCGCCGCCCACGACGACGATGTCGGTCTCTTCCCGAACGACGGTGCTGCTCATTCCGGTGTCTCCCATGGGGGTGCGGCCCGGCGCGCAAACGGGCGCGGCCGGCGGCCGGATGCGTGTGGTGTCGCGGCGGCGACTAAGGTGTCTTGCGGTCGAGCGTCCGCGCGCGGCGGCCCAGCCACCAGCCGGCCTGTTCCGGCCAGCCGTCGAAATCGCCGTCGCCGGTCAGCTGCTGACGCGCGCGCAGCGGCCAGTTGGGATCGACCAGCGCCTCCCGCCCGATGGCGACGAGGTCGGCCCGACCGTCGCGCAGGATCGCTTCGGCCTGCGGGCCGTCGAGGATCAACCCGACCGCCATGGTGGCGATCCCGGCCTCGCGCCGGATCGTTTCGGCAAACGGAACCTGGAAGCCCGGATGGCGCGGCACGGCGGCGGCGGTCGCCGAGACGCCGACCATCCCGCCCGACGAGCAGTCGATCACGTCGACGCCCAGCGCCTTCAGGTCGCGGGCGAAGACCACGCTGTCCTCCAGGGTCCAGCCGCCCTCGATCCAGTCGGTGGCGGAAATCCGGACGAACATCGGTTTGTCGTCCGGCCAAGCCCCGCGCACCGCCCGCGCCACCTCCAGCGGGAAGCGGCAGCGCCCGGCGACATCCCCGCCATAGCCGTCGCTTCGCGTGTTGCTGAGCGGCGACAGGAACTGGTGCAGCAGATAACCGTGCGCGCAATGCAGTTCCACCACCTCGAAGCCGGCGTCGAGCGCGCGCAGCGTGGCGGTCCGCCAAGCCTCCACGATCGCCGCCAGCCCGTCGCGGTCGAGCTGGTGCGGTGTCGGCCAGCCGTCGGCGACGGGCAGCGGGCTGGCCGACACCACCGGCCAAGGCGGCTCGCCGCGCGCCGCATCCTCCGCGCCGAGCGGCCCGTGCCCCTGCCAGGGGCGTTGCGTGCTCGCCTTGCGCCCGGCGTGGCCGAGCTGGATTCCGGGCACCGCGCCCAATTCCCGCAGCATCGCCGCGATCCCGCGCAACGGGCCGACGTGTCGGTCGTCCCACAGGCCGAGGTCGCCCGGCGTGATGCGGCCCTGTTCGGTCACCGCCGTAGCCTCGACGATCACCAGCCCGGCGCCACCCATGGCGAAGCGGCCGAGATGGACGCGGTGCCATTCCCCCGCCATCCCGTCGACCGCCGAATACTGGCACATGGGCGAAATGACGACGGGGTTGCGCAGGGTGACCGACCGCAGGGCCAGCGGCGTGGCGAGACGCGGCACCGGTGCTCCCGGAACGCCGCTCATCGGCCAAGCCCGCGCGCGGCGGCCTCGGCGGCGCGCAGCCCGGTGACCGCCGATTTGGTCAGGCCGCCGACATAGCCGATGGCGTCGCCGCCCTCCAGCCCGCCGGTCGTCGCCCCGGCGGCGAACAGGCCGTCGATGACGGCGCCGTCCGCGCGCTTGACCCGGCCGTTGTCGTCGATGGCGATGCCGCCCATCGTGTAGGTCATGCCGGCGACGAGACGAATCGCCTGGAACGGGCCGGTGCGGATCGGGAAGGGTTTCGCCCGGCCGGTGCCGCGCGGCGGCGTCAGGTCGGCGGTCCGCCCGCCGTCCACGGCGGCGTTGTAGGCGGCGACGGTCGCGGCCAACCGGTCGGCCGGAAGACCCAGCGCCTGGGCCAGCCCCTCCAGCGTGTCGGCCTGGACGACGGTGCCGCCGACGCGCGGCAGATGCGGGTTGGCCGGGATGATCGATTCGGTGGCCGGGCCGTCCCAGATCGGGCGGTCGAAGATCACGGTGGCGCTCAACGGGTCGTCGAGCTTGGCGATCCTGTTGGTCACGTAGACGCCGCCGCGCCCCTCGTCGACGAAGCGCTCGCCCTCGCCGTTCACGACGATGCCGGCCATGACGATCTCGTCGAGCCACGGGTAGGGCCAGAGCTTGTCGTTGCGCAGCGCGTCCTGGCACAGGATGTGGCCGTAGACATAGGGCGTGCCGGCCAGCGCCGCGCCGGCCTCGACCGCCATGCGCAGCCCGTCGCCGCCGCCGGTGCCGGCGCCGCGCTGACGCACGCGGTCGGGCGCGGGGGAGACGTGCGCGCGCACCAGCTCCGGGTCGCCCTGGAAGCCGCCGTCGGCGATGACCACGGCGGCGGCCTCGTAATGGAGGGACTCGCCGTCGCGCTCGGCGCGCAGGCCGACGACACGGCCGTTCTCCACCATCAGCTCGCGGGCGCGGACGCCGCGCTGGAGGGTACCGCCGCGCTTCTCCAGGTTGGCGCCCAGCGTGCGGAGCAGCGTGTCGCCGCCCCGCCCTTCCCAGTTCAGCCCCGGCTGCGGCAAGGCCGGCGGGGCGAGCACCGTGTCCTGCCAGTCGCGCGGCCCGGCCTTCAGGAAGCGGATGCCCTGCTTGCGCAGCCAGTCGACGGCGCGCGGCGCCTCGGTGGCGATCATCGTCACCAGCGGCTCGGCGACGAAGCCGTCGGTCTCGCCGCGGATGGTCGCCTTCACCTCCTCCACCGGGCGGTGCAGGCTGCGCATGCCGATGTGGAAGGCGCCGCCCGTGTAGCGCGAATTGCAGAGGTAGCGGTCCTCCGCGCCCTTCTCCAGCACCGTGACGCTCAGCCCCAGCTCGGCGGCGCGGTTGGCGGCGACCAGCCCGGCGATGCCGCCGCCGATGACGATCAGGTCGGTTCTCATGCCCGTTCCCTCCCAGGGATTTTTTGCGGTTATTTCGGCAGCAGCATGTCGGAGATGATGGCGACCAGCTCCGCGAAAGCCTTCATCACCAGGAACAGCAGCGGGGCGCTGAGCGCCAGAACCAGGGCGGCCCCGCCGCCCCAGCCCGACAGCAGGGCGACCGCCGCCACGAACAGCGGCGCCAGCCCGGCGACGACGGCCAGCCACAGGCCGTATTGAACGACGAAGCGAACCGCCGGATAGTTTTGCTCTGGCGACATGTCCCTGATCCCGTGTTTGCGGTGTCGTGTGCGATGAGGACGGCAGGAGCGGCGGCGCGGTGCCGCTGGGCGGGTCCGATGCGAATCTCCGGACGGCCGATTGTTGACAGCTCACAATCATGATGTACACTGACAGTATGCATGCTGTCAATATGCGGCAAGCGAGAAGGCGGGCGCCGGCGGCGACCCGCCCCGCCGCGACGGCCTGCCCGTTCTTCACAAAATCAACGAAACACCCGAGGGAGGGGAACCCCATGAAAACGCGCGCCTCGGCTTTGGCCCTGGGCCTGAGCCTGCTGGCCGGCGGAACCGCGTCGGCGGCCTACACCGACAACGTGGTCCGCATCGGCGTCCTCAACGACCAATCCGGCCTGTACGTCGACATCATGGGCCACGGCTCGATCATCGCCGCCCGGATGGCGGTGGAAGATTTCGGCGGCAAAATCGGCGACACGCCCATCGAGGTCGTCGCCGCCGACAACCAGAACAAGGCCGACGTCGGCGCCGCCATCGCTGGCAAATGGTACGACGCCGAGGGCGTCGACATGATCGCGGAGATCGCGAACTCCTCGGTCGCGTTGGCGGTGGTGGAGATCGCCAAGCAGAAGAACAAGGTCGCCATCGTCTCCGGCTCCAACACCAACCGGCTGACCGGCGATTCCTGCACGCCCAACCACGTCCACTGGGCCTTCGACAACTACGCGCTGGCCAACGCCACGGCCAAGGCGGTGGTCAAGCAGGGCGGAACCTCGTGGTTCTTCATCACGTCCGACTACGCCTTCGGCCACGACATGGAGAAGCAGGCCGGCGACATCGTGAAACAGGCCGGCGGCACGGTGATCGGCTCGGTGCGGGCGCCGCTGAACTCGTCGGACTTCGCGTCCTACCTGCTGCAGGCGCAGGGGTCGGGCGCCAAGGTGATCGGGCTGGCCAACGCCACCGCCGACTTCACCAACACCGTCAAGCAGGGCAAGGAGTTCGGCATCCTCGCCGGCGGCCAGCAATTCGCCGGCCTCACCGTCTACCTGACCGACATCGACGGGCTGGGGCTGGAGGCGGCGCAGGGGACGTTGCTGAGCGTGCCCTTCTACTGGGACCTGAACGACCGCACCCGCAAGTTCGCCAACCGCTTCTTCGAGCGCCACGGCAAGATGCCGACCGCCTATCAGGCGTCGGTCTATTCGCAGGTGACGCATTACCTCAAGGCGGTCAAGGCGCTGGGCAGCGACGCGGACGGCCGCGCGGTGGTCGCCAAGATGAAGGAACTGCCGACCGACGACGACGCCTACGGCCAGGGCTCGGTCCGCGTCGACGGGCGCAAGCTGCACCCGATGTACCTGTTCCAGGTGAAGACCCCGCAGGAGTCCAAGCGCCGCTGGGACTATTACAAGCTGGTCTCGACGATCCCGGTCGAGGAGGCGTGGAAGCCGCTCGACCCGGCGTGCAGCCTCGTTCCCAAGCAGTGACGCGACCGCGCGTCCATCCTCTTTCATCCGCATCACGGAGGCTTCGGTGGTTGTCGAAGAACGCACCTATGTCCTGCACACCGGCGTCAGCATGGCCGAGTACCTGCGCATCTACGAGACGGAGGGGCTGCCGGCGCAAAAGCCGATCCTCGGCGGCTTCCTCGGCTATTTCGTGACCGAGTTCGGCGTCCAGAACCAACTGGTGCATCTCTGGGCCTACGCCGATCTGGAGGACCGCCGGGCGCGGCGCGCGGAACTGGCAAAGAACGCGCAATGGCAGGGCTGTCTGGCGAAGATCCGGCCGATGATCCTCAGCATGGAGAACCGCATCATGTACCCGACCGGCTTCTCGCCGATCCGCTCGCTGCCGGTCCAGACCGGTCAGGCGGACACCGCGCTGGCATAGGGCAAAACAAGAAGTCCCGCCATGCCCGGACGTTTGACAACGTTCCCGAGCATGGCGGGCTTATGAGGTCCCAACCGCGGCCTCCGGCCCGCTTGCCGGAGGCCGCTCCGGGAATCGACGATTACGCCGCCACCACGGCAAGCTCGGCGACGACCGACGCCAGTTCGGCGGCGGCTTCGACCAGTTCCCCGGCCCCCTCGGCATCCGCGACCAAACCGCCGGCTTCGAACTCCTGAATGGCGGCGTTTCCGTCCGCAACGGCCGAAAGCGCCCGTTCGCGCAATTCGCCACCCACTTCCGAACCGAGTTCCGCAAGTTTTTCGGTCACTTCCGCAATAAGTTCCTTCACCTTATCGACAGCAGCCATTTTCGCACCTGATCTTCAAAAATTTCGCCGATAGGTAGATTTTATATCAGAAAATGCGCCCATTATCAATAATAAACACAACCCTCAGCAAATATTTTTATTGTTTATTCTCTTTTTGGTAAATTTTTTATCAATTAGACTTCTTTTTCTTGGGAAATAGCAGCCTTTGGATGTATTCGTCGCCATACATCGAGTCCAGGCAGAAGCGGGTACACGCAGAGGCCTCTGCCAAACCGTTCCCGTTGAATGCTTTTCCGCTTCCCATCGAAGGAAGCGGTTACAGCGCTCACGCTTTCGCAACAATTTTAAGGTGTGGGAAAGATCGTTCTTCCGCGAATTCGGTGCCGCACATCGCCCGCTACGGCCGAGGCCAAGGTCGCAGGCAAAAGCGAAAGCGCCTTCTCCAGGGTTGGAAAAGGCGCTTTCGCAGTTCCCTCCTTGTGCGTGTCACCGCGCCAGCGCCGGCTGCTGTTGCGGCGTGGTCACCTTGCCCGCCGCGTGGCGCGCCACGCGGTAGGCGAAGACCAGCGCCGGCCCCAGCGTGGTTCCCGGTCCGGGATAGGTTCCGGCCATGATCGACGCCATGTCGTTGCCGCAGGCGTACAGCCCCGGAATGGCCCGCTCGGACTCGTCGAGCACCTGACCGTCCACGTCCGTCGCCAGCCCGGCGCTGCACGCGATCTCCGCCGGCCAGACGGCGACGGCGACGAAAGGCGCCGTCTCGATGGCTTTCAGGCAGGGGTTGGGTTGGTGCTGCGGGTCGCCGTTGAAGCGGTTCAGCTCCGTGTCGCCCTTGCCGAAATCGAGGTCGCTGCCGGTTGCCGCAAAGCCGTTGTGCCGCCGCACGCTGTCGGTCAGGCCGGTCGGATCGACGCCGATCTTGCGCGCCAGTTCCTCCAGCGTCGGGGCGGTGTAGAGATAGCCGCTCTTCTCGTGCGGCGTCAGGTTCGTCGTGCCGGGATGGACGACGCCGATGCCGTATTTGGCGACGAAAGCCGCGTCGCAGACCAGCCAAGCCGGCATGGTCGGTACGGTCTTGTGCGATTCGAACATCGCCTCGACGAAGTCGTGGTAGGACGCGCCCTCGTTCACGAAGCGCCGGCCGGCGGCGTTCACCGCGATCAGGCCGGGCTTGGCGCGGTCGAGCGCCAGATGGGGGAACAGCCCCTTCCACCCCGGCGCCTTTCGTGTCACCGACACCGGCGTCCAGAAGGCGCCGCCCCGGTGCTGCTCGCCGTCGATCTTGGCACCGATGCTCCGCCCCAGCGTCAGGCCGTCGCCGGTGACGGTGTCGCAGGCCAGCGAATGGACAGGGACCGGCTGCGGCATGAAGGCGGCGCGGAACTCCTTGTTGTGGGCGAAGCCGCCGGTCGCCAGCACGACGCCCTTGCGGGCGCGCACGCGCAGGGTCCTGCCGCCGCTCTCCACCACCGCGCCGATCACCCGGCCGTCGGCGCGGCCATCCTCGCGCAGGATCTCGCGGATGGCGGTGTCGAAGCGGATCGGGACCTTGCGCTTGCGCAGGCTGTAGAACAGGCGCGCCACCAGCGCGTTGCCCATGACGATCCGCGTGCCGCGCGGGTACTTCACCCGGTCGGACAGGAAGCGGAAGAAAAGCTTGGCCGAATACGTGAAGTTCGCCACCGACTTGAAGCGGCCGATCAGGCGGGGGATGTCGTCCTTGCCGACCATCATGCCGCCGAACACCATGAACTCGCCGATGGGCGGGCGGACCAGACGGAAGTCGTCGCCCAACAGCCGGCCGTCGAAGGGGGTGGGCACGATGGCGCGCCCGGTGACGGCGGCGCCGGCCATGTTGGCCTGGTAGTCGGGATGGCGGCCACAGGCCAGGAACGTCACGTCGCTGTTGGCTTCGTAATAGTCGATGGCGGTCGGGCCGGTCTCCAGATAGACGCTGCGCAGGTCGCGGCCCTTGGTGCCGCCGACCAGACGGTCCATGTAGATCTCGGCCTTCTCGGCTGTGTCGTCGTAGCCGGAGCGCCGGCTCTGCGTGTTGCCGGGGATCCAGAGCGTGCCCGCCGAGGTGGAGGCGGTACCGCCGATCTGCCCCGACTTCTCGCAGATCATCACGTCGAGCCCCTCCAGGGAGCCGACCAGGGCCGTGGCCATGCCGCCCGGCCCGGCGCCGGCCACCAGAAGATCGACCTCGGCGTCCCACGCGGTAACTTGTGCCATTCTTGTGTCTCCGTTTCCTCCCGCGCGGTCGAAGGCTTGCCCCTTATCGTGGTTTGGCCTTTCGACCGGCCGCGGCCTTGCCGCGTTTGGTTTGTGCGTTGTCGGCGGGTTGCTGCGCGCCGTCGGTGTCCTCGGCCGGCGCCGCCGCTTCGCGGTCGACGACCAGCCGCAGCGACGACGGCATCGTGTCGTTGTGCAGGTTGACCAGTTGGATCATCAATTGAATCAGGGTCTTGCGGTCCGCCGGCCGCAACGGCTCCAGGATGCGCTCCTGGACCCGCTCGACCGCCGGGGTGACCGCGACCAGCAGGGCGCGTCCGGCCGGCGACAGGTAGAGGAGCTTGACGCGCTTGTCCCCCTCGGTCGCCCGGCGGTAGATCAGTTCCTTTGCCTCCAGCCGTTCGATGACGCCGCCCAGCGTGGAGCGGTCGAAGGCGATCAGCCCGGACAACCGCGTGGCGTCCACGCCGGGATTCTCGTCGATGGCGACCAGGGCCGCGTATTGCACCGAGGTCAGATCGTGCTTGGCGCATTCCTCGGTAAACAGGGCCATCGAGATCTGGTGGGCCCGGCGCAGAAGATGTCCGGGTTTCGCGTAGAGTTCGTCCATGGCCATGCGGGCACCTGCTCAAGCGTGTTCGTGAAACGGTGATACTCCCATCCGGGCGGCGGCCGATAGCGCAACCCGCAGGACCGGCGCCCGGACACCGTCCGTTTTAAAGACTGTGCGCAACGTCAATGGTGTTGACGCGATGCCATCTGTATGTAAACTGATATTCTGTATGCTGTCAATACCGGTCGCAACCGCCGCAGCACACCGCTTCCCCCTTATTTCCCGGTTCCGGCGCGTTGCCCGCATCCCTCCGTGAGGAGTTCCAGACGCCATGTCTCCCCTCCGCATTGCCGTCATCGGCGCCGGCGTCATCGGCAAGACGCACATCGACGCGCTGTCCCACGTTCCGGATCTCCGGCTGGCCGCCATCGTCGACCCGAGCGACGAGGCCCGCGCGCTCGCGGCCCGCCACGGGGTTCCGGTCCACGCCGATTGTCACGCGCTGCTGGACGGGGAACAGCCGGACGGCGTGATCGTCGCCACCCCCAACGCCACGCACGCGCCCATCGGCCTCGCCTGCATCGCGCGCGGCATTCCCATGCTGATCGAAAAACCCATCGCCGAAACGGTGGAGGCGGCCCAGGCGTTGACCGACGCGGCGGAACGGGCGGGCGTGCCGCTTCTGGTCGGGCACCACCGCCGCCACAACCCGATCCTGCGCATGGCCCGCGAGGTAATCGAGCGGGGCGATCTGGGCGCCCTGGTGTCGGCGACGATCCTCTACACCTTCCTGAAGCCCGACAGCTATTTCGACATCGCGTGGCGGCGGCAGGAGGAGGGCGGCGGACCGATCCTGATCAACCTGATCCACGAGATCGACACGCTGCGCTTCCTGTGCGGCGACATCGACAGCCTCCAGGCGATCCGCTCCAACAAGACGCGCGGCTTCGTGGTGGAGGACACCGTCGCGGTGGCGCTGCGGATGCGCAGCGGCGCGCTGGCCACCATCAGCCTGTCCGACGCGGTCGCCGCGCCGTGGAGCTGGGACATGACCACCGGTGAAAGCCCGCAATTCGCCCGCCAGACCGTGCCCACGCATTTCTTCTCGGGCACCGCCGGGTCGCTGACCGTGCCGACGCTGGAGCTGTGGCGCTACGAAGGGGCGCGCGGCTGGCTCGATCCCTTCACCCGCACAGGCCTGCCGCTCAAGCCCGGCAACCCCTACGCCCTGCAACTGCAACACTTCGCCCGCGTGATTCGGGGCGAAGAGGCGCCGCTGGTCGGCGGCGCCGACGCCACGCAGACCTTGCGTGCGACGCTGGCGGTGCGCGAGGCGGCCGACACCGGCCGCCCCGTCGACCTGAGCGCCTGAATCGATCAATCCGGCGCGCGCTCTTCCAACCCGGTGCGGGGGGAGAGCGGCCCCGGCGCGCGCAGCACCGCCAGCAACGCCTCGTTGCGCATGCGGACCAGCGCGTCGCGGCCGCCGACCGACGCCTCCAACGCCTCGGCCCCGGCAACCAAGGTCTTCTTGCTGGCAGTGTCGAAGACCGGCGTGCCGAGATCGTCCCACCAGGAGCGGATCGGCGCGTCGAACACCTCCAGAAAACGCTCCAGGCCGCCCGCTCCGCCGCCCAGATGGTAGGACAGCCCCTGCCCCAACACCGCCCAGCGCGGCCCCGGCCCGGCGGCGATGGCGCGGTCGATGTCGCCGAGGTCGCAGACTCCCTGCTCCACCAGATAGACCGCCTCGCGCCACAACGCCGCCACCAGCCGCGTCGCCAGATGGCCGGCGATCTCCCGGCGCAGCACGACCGGCACCTTGCCGACCGCGCGGTAGAGCGCCTCGGCCGCCGCCACCGCCTCGGGCGCCGTCTGGCGGCCCGGCACGATCTCGACCAGCGGCAGCAGATGCGGCGGGTTGAAGGGGTGGCCGATCAGGATGCGCCCGGGGTGGCGGGCGCCCTCCTGCAGATCGCTCGGCATCAGGCCGGAGGTGCTGGACGCGATCAGGGTCTCCGGCCGCACCACCGCCTCGATGGAGGCGTAGATGCCGCGCTTGGCGGCCAGCGCCTCCGGCCCGTTCTCCTGCACCAGATCGACGGTGGCCAGCGCGCTCCAGTCGCCACCGGCAGCGGTCAGCTTGTCCCAATGGGATCGCGGGTCGCCGACGCCGAGCGCCGCCAGATCGCCGGCCACCGCCTCGATGGACGGGCGCAGGCGGGTCATCGACTGCGGGTCGGGATCGACCACCGTCACGCGCCGGCCGGTGGCGAGGAACAGGGCGGCCCAACTCGATCCGATGGTGCCGGCCCCGACGATGCCGACGGACGCGGCGTCGTGGCTGAACGCGCGGTGCATGGGCGGTCTCCTGGCTCTTGTGGGGATGGGCGATCCTAAGCCTCGCGGCGTCGATCCGTCGCATTGACAATTCGTGTGGCCGATCTTCGAAAAAGCAGATTGACAGTACACTTACTGACAGATAGCTTTCTGACAGCTTACTTACGAAATGGCCCGCCTCGATGCGGCCGCCATCGCACCGCCGACCAAGGCGGGCATTGTCAGAGACAAGCGGACAGCCAAGGGCAAAAGACGAATCCCCGACGGGCACGGCGAACAGGCCGGGCGCCGAGGGGCGGACCCTGCCCCTTGCGCGAAGCTCCGCGACAAACCGGAGGAAACGGGAGGCCATGACGACTCCATTCGATTTGACGGGCAAGCGCATCCTGGTGACGGGGGCGGCCGGCGGCATCGGCTCGGCCACGGCGAAGGCCTGCGCGGAACTGGGCGCGGAACTGGTGCTGACCGACATCCGTGACTGCTCGGCTTTGGCCGCAGAACTGGCGCCGGTCGGCGCCGGGGCCAGCGCCCATCTCTGCGACGTGCGCGACCGCTCCGCCATCGACGCGCTGGCCGAAACGGTCGGCGGGGTCGACGGGCTGGTCCTGAACGCCGGGGCCATCGCTTTCGACGATTGGGAGTCGCTGGAGTGGGAGGAGTCCTTCCACGAGATCATCAACGTCAACCTGCTGGCCCCGATGCAGTTCGCCCGCGCCTTCCTACCGGCGATGCGGACGCGCGGCGGGGCACGGATCGTGCTGGTCGGCTCCGTCGCCGGCTGGACCGGCGGCACCATGTCGACCACCGGCGCGCATTACGTCGTCTCCAAGGGCGGCG
The DNA here is from genome assembly GCF_003989665.1 of Azospirillum doebereinerae. GTDB lineage: Bacteria > Pseudomonadota > Alphaproteobacteria > Azospirillales > Azospirillaceae > Azospirillum > Azospirillum doebereinerae. The sequence goes on from NZ_RZIJ01000021.1 coordinate 107,961, forward strand.
TCCACGCCTTCACCCGCTGGCTGGCGCGCCGCGCCGCGCCCGACGTCTGCGTGAACGCGGTGGCCCCCAGCGCCACGGCGACGGCGATGATCGCCGGCCAGCCGGCGCCGGCCGTGGCGACCCAACTGGTGCCGCGCGTGGCGGAACCGGGCGAGATCGCCTGGCCCATCGCCTTCCTGTGCTCGCCCGCCGCGTCCTTCCTCAGCGGGGTCGTCCTCGACATCAACGGCGGCGCCTACCTCCGCTGAGCGGCTTGAAGGGGTCATTGCCATGACGGCCAACGTCTTCCTGATCCAAATTCTGAATGGTCTCGTCTACGGGGGCCTGCTGTTCATCGTGTCGGTCGGGCTGGTGCTGATCTTCGGGCTGCGGCGGGTGGTCAATTTCGCCCATGGCAGCCTGTTCATGATCGGCGCCTATGTCGGATTCAGCATCTCGCTGGTCGCCGGGTTCTGGGTCGGCATCGTCGGCGCGGCGGTCGCGCTGGCCATTGCCGGCGCCCTGCTCGACGTCTCGGTCTTCCGCCCGCTGCGCGGCCAGGATCCCATCGCCACCGTGCTGGTGACCTTCGGGCTGCTGCTGATCCTGGAGGATCTCGCCAACACCGTCTGGGGCAAGGAAACCCATTCCCTGCCGCTGCCGGAGATGTTGTCGGGCAGCGTCGAGATCCTGGGCCAGCCCTTCCCCACCTACCGGCTGCTGGTGATCGCCGTCGCGGCGGCGGTCGGGATCGCGCTGGCGCTGTGGCTGCGCTTCAGCCGCATCGGGCTGTTCGTCCGGGCGTCGAGCGTCGATCCGGTGACGACCGCCGTGCAGGGGGTCAACACCGACCGGGTCAGCGCCGTCGTGGTCGCCATCGGCACCGGGCTGGCCGGGCTGTCGGGCACCATCGCGGCGCCGCTGCTGGCGCTGTCGCCGTCGATGGGCGGGTCGATCCTGATCGAATCCTTCATCGTCGTGGTGGTCGGCGGGCTCGGCAGCTTCTCCGGCGCGCTGATCGCGGCGCTCGCCATCGGCCAGATCCACAACCTCGGCATCATCTACGTCCCCTGGGCGGCGACGATGGTGCCCTTCCTCCTGATGGTCGCGGTCCTGGTGTGGCGGCCGACCGGTTTCGCAGGGAGCCACGTATGAGCCGCGCAACCATGAACCTGACCGCCGGCCGCCTCGCGGCGCCCCGCCTGTCGCATCTCTCCTGGCTCCTGCTGGCCGTCGCGGTGGCGGTCGGCTTCGGGCTGCCGGCGGTGGTCGGCTCGGTGCTGGTGCTGACGCTGCTGACGCAGGCGGTGATCGGCGGGATGCTGGCGGTCGGCGTCGGCTTCCTGATCCGCCAGAACGGCGTCGTCAGCTTCGGCCACGCCGCCTGGTACGGGGTGTCCGCCTACTGCATCGGCCTGCTGCTGCGCCACGAGGTGCTGCCGGTGGAGGCGGCGCTGGTCCTGGCGCTCGCCGTGCCGACGCTGATGGCCTTCCTGCTGGGGCTGGTCATCGTGCGGGTGCCGGGCGTCGCCTTCTCCATGCTGACGCTGGCGGTGGGGCAGGCCTTCCACGAGTTCGCGATGAAGGCGCAAGCGGTGACCAACGGCGACGACGGCTTCGCCATTCCGCTGCCCGACACCCTGTTCGGCCTGCCGATTTCCACCGTGCAGCAGCCCGAGACGATGTTCGTGCTGTGCTGGACGCTGCTGGCGCTGGTGATCTTCGGCCTCTACGTCACCGTGCGCAGCCCCTTCGGCCGACTGACCGAAGCCATCCGCGAGAACGAGGAGCGCGCCCGCTTCATCGGTTACAAGACCGTGCTGCCGCGCGCCGCGACCTACGCCCTCTCCGCCTTCGTGGCGGCGCTCGCCGGGCTTCTGTTCGCGCTCTACAACGGCTTCGTCTCGCCCGAGGTGCTGCATTGGACGCTGTCCGGCTCGGCGCTGATCATGGCGGTCATCGGCGGTTCCAAGCTGTTGTGGGGGCCGGCGCTGGGCGCGGTGATCTTCTTCTTCCTCAAGGATCTGGCCGGCAACCTGACGGAGCATTGGCCGGCGATGATCGGCGTCACCGTGATCGTCGTGACGGTGCTGATGCCGGCCGGCATCGCCGGGTCGCTGGCCGAACTCGGCGGGCGCCTACGCAAATCGGGAGGCCGGGCATGAACGGCGGCACGACTGGCGGCTTCGCCATCCAGGGGACCGCGCTGACCCGGCCCTATGGCGGCTTCTTCGCGGTGAACAAGGTGGACATCGCGGTTCCGCACGGCGAGATCCGTGGCCTGATCGGCCCGAACGGGGCCGGCAAGTCGACGCTGATCGACGTGCTGTCGGGGCGCGCCGCCGTCTGGTCGGGGCAGGTCAGGATGGACGGCCGCGACATTGGCGGGATGAGCGTGCAGGAGCGGCGCCGCCACGGCATGGCGCGCTCCTTCCAGAAGACCAACATCTTCCCCGAACTGTCGGTGCGTGAGCAGCTCGACATCGCCGCGCGGCAGGCCGAGAAGCCCAACGTGCCGGAGGTGATGGAGGAACTGGGCCTGACCGACCTGGGTCCTGCGCGGGCGCGCGACATCGCCTATGGCGAGCAGCGCCGGCTCGATCTGGCGCTGGCGCTGATCGGGCGGCCGCGCGTGCTGCTGCTGGACGAGCCGGCGGCGGGGCTGTCGATGCGGGAATCGCTGAACCTCGCCACCCTGCTGCGCGATCTGGCGCAGCGTTGGAAGGTCACCGTCCTGATCGTCGAGCACGACATGGAGGTCGTCTTCTCCATCTGCGACCGCATCACCGTGCTGCAATTGGGCCGCGTCCTGGCCGAGGGCACGCCGGACGAGATCCGCCGCTCGCCCGACGTCATCACCGCCTATCTCGGGAGCGCCGCATGACCGAACTTCTGGGCTTCCGCGATGTCGTCGCCGGCTATGGCGGGGCGCGCATCCTGCACAATCTCGACCTGCGGATCGACGCGGGCGAGCGGGTCGCCATCCTCGGCCGCAACGGGGTGGGCAAGACGACCATCGTCAACGCCTTCCTCGGCATCGCCAAGCGCATGCAGGGCGAGATCCGGCTGGCGGGCAAGCCGGCGAACGACATTCGCCACTTCACCGCCGCGCGGGTCGGCATCTCCGTGGTGCCGCAGGGGCGCTGCATCATCCCCAACCTGACGGTGCGTGAGAACCTGATCCTGGGCGCCGCCGTCCGCCGCAAGGGCGCATGGAATGTGGAGCGGGTCTTCACAATGTTTCCGATCCTGCGCGAGCGGGCCGACACGCCGGGCACCGCGCTGTCCGGCGGCCAGCAGCAGATGCTAGCGATCGGCCGCGCCCTGATGGCGAACCCGCAGCTCCTGGTGCTGGACGAACCCAGCGAAGGGCTGGCCCCGGTGATCGTCGACGAGCTGGCCGAGAACCTGCGGCAAGTGGCCGCCGGAGGCACCAGCCTGCTGATCATCGAACAGAACTACAGCCTCGTCCGCCGGGTGGCCGAACGCTACTACGTGCTGTCGAAGGGCGAGGTGGCCGAACAGGGCGCCATGGACGGCCTGACCAAGGAAAGCCTGAAGAAGCACATCGCGGTCTAAAGGCCCTCTCCCGCCCCGGGAGAGGGAGGGGACCCGCGCGTCAGCGCGGGGAGGGTGAGGGGCTAGAGAGCGTGCGGCTTATCCATGTCCCGATAGCCCCTTACCCTTCCCGCTTTCAGCGGGCCCCTTCCCTCTCCCGGGGCGGGAGAGGGGAAAAACAAAATCATGGAGGAAACGATGACCAAGCCCACCCCCCTCAAGCTCCGCGCCCTCGGCGCCGCCAGCGCGCTCGCGCTTGCTTTTTCCGGCGCCGCCCACGCCCAGGAGACGCTGAAGATCGGCGTGCCGACCGCCATGTCGGGCACCTACGCCGACCTCGGCAACCAGGCCAAGCGCGCCGTCGAGTTCGCCATCGCCGAGGCCAACGCCAAGGGCGGCGTCGCCGGCCACAAGGTCGAGGCCAAGATCCTCGACACCGAGGCCAAACCCGACCTCGCCCGCAAGCAGTCCGAACGGCTGGCGCTGGAGGGCTACAAGGTGCTGACCGGCGTCATCGCGTCGGGCGAGGCGCTGGCCATCGCGCCGATGCTCGACCGCTGGGACGCGCTCTACGTCGCCACGGTGACCAAGAGCGACAAGATCACCGGCGACGCCTGCGTCCGCCGCGCCTTCCGCGTCAACCACCAGGACGCGCAGGACGCCGCCGTGGTCAAGCCCTGGCTGGGCGGGCGCAAGGAACAGAAATGGGCGATCATCGGCATGGACGGCGCCTGGGGGCGCGGCTCGGGCGCGGGCTTCAAGGAGGCCGCCACCTCCCACGGCAAGACCGTCGTCGCCGAACTCTACCCGCCGCTCGGCGCCACCGACTACGCCGCCTACATCCAGCAGATCAAGGCCTCGGGCGCCGAGGGGCTGTGGGTGGCGCTGGCCGGGCGCGACGCCGTCAGCTTCGCCACCCAGGCGCACCAGTTCGGCCTGCTCGCCAACGTCTTCACCGCCGGGGTCAGCTTCGTCACCGACAACACGGTGCAGGCGATGGGCGAGACCTCCAAGGGCATCAACGGCATCATCAACTACAGCTCGACCCTCGACACGCCGGCGAACAAGAGCTTCGCCGCCGCCTGGGCCAAGCACTACAACGGCGACCAGCCCTCGAACTTCGAGGGCGAGACCTACATCGGCATGCAGGTCATCTTCCAGGCCGTCGAGAAGGCCAAGAGCGTCAAGCCGCTCGACATCGCCCGCGCGATGAGCGGCGGCCGCTTCGACACCATCCTCGGCAACGTCGCCTTCCGGCCGGAAGACAACCAACTGATCCTGCCCAACTACTTCGGCCACGTCGCCGAGGCGGACGGCAAGCTGCGTCCGGTGGTGACGATGTCCTTCCCGGCCGACCAGGCGACTCCGGCCCCATCGGGCGCCTGCAAGCTGGCGAAGCTCTGATCCCTCCTTCCACCGTCACCACGAGGAGCCGGCGCATGGCCGCTCAGGCGTTTCTGGAAAGCCGCTTCGGGCTGGGCGGCACCGTCTTTCTCGTCACCGGCGGGGCCGGCGGCATCGGTTACGCCGCCGCCCGCGCGGCGGCGCAGTCCGGGGCCGTCGCGGTCATCAACGACCTCGACCCGGAGCGCACCGAACAGGCCGCCGCCGCCCTGCGCGACGAGGGGCTGGAGGCGACGGCCGCCCCGTTCAGCGTCACCGATCCCGACGCGGTGCGGGCGGGGACCGCCCGCATCCTCGACCGCCACGGCCGCATCGACAGCCTGTTCAGCAACGCCGGCAACCAGAACCGCAAGCCCTTCCTGGATTACCGGCCCGACGAATGGGCGTCGCTGTGGCAGACCCACGTGAACGGCGCCTTCAACCTCTGCCAGGCGGTGCTGCCGTCGATGGTGGAGCGCGGCAGCGGACGCATCGTGCTGATGTCGTCGATCTCGGCCTTCGGGTCGCGCGGCACCATCAGCGCCTACGCCACCGCCAAGGGCGGGCTGGCCGCCATGACGCGGGCGCTGGCGGTGGAGTACGGGCCGCTGGGCATCGCCTGCAACGCCATCGCCCCCGGCTACGTCGCCACCGGCTTCACCACGGCGATGCAGGGGAACGACGCCTTCCAGCGCTACATCGAGAGCAACGTGCCGGCCCGACGCTGGGGGACGCCCGAGGACATCGCCGGGGTGGCGGTCTTCCTCGCCGGCCCGGCCAGCGGCTTCATCAACGGGCAGGTCATCCCCGTGGACGGCGGGCTGCTCGCCACGCTGTGAGAGACCAGACGAGATTGCACAGAGGAACCACCACATGCCTGACCGTCCCATCCTGATCGCCGGAGGCGGCATCGGCGGTTTGGCCGCCGCGCTGGGGCTGGCCCGCAAGGGCTTCCGCTCGGTCGTGCTCGAACAGGCCCCCGAGCTGGGGGAGATCGGCGCCGGCATCCAGATCGGCCCGAACGCCTTCCACGCCTTCGATTACCTGGGCGTCGGCGACGCCGCGCGGGCCAAGGCCGTCTACATCGACCATCTGGTGCTGATGGACGCGCTGCGCGACGAACGTGTCGCCGCCATCCCGCTCGACGAGCCGTTCCGCCGGCGCTTCAAGAATCCCTACGCCGTCGTCCACCGCGCCGACCTGCACATGGTGCTGCTCGACGCCTGCCGGGCCAGTGACCTCATCGAGCTGCGCACCCGCTCGTCGGTCGAGCGCTACGAGCAGGACGGCGCGTCGGTCACCGTCACGCTGGGCGACGGCGAGCGCGTCACCGGCTCCGCCCTGATCGGCGCCGACGGGCTGCGGTCGAAGGTGCGGTCGCAGGTGGTGGGCGACGCGCAGCCGCGCGTGTCCGGCCACACCACCTTCCGCTCGGTCATCCCGACCGAACAGATGCCCGAGGATTTGCGCTGGAACGCGGCGACGCTGTGGGCCGGGCCGAAATGCCACATCGTCCATTACCCGCTCAAGGGCGGCAAGGTCTTCAACCTCGTCGTCACCTGCCACAACGACGCGGCGGAAGCGGTGGCCGGCGTGCCGGTGACCAAGGAGGAGGTTTACAAGGGCTTCGAGCACATCGCCGACCGCCCGAAACGGATCATCGAGCGCGGCGAGAACTGGAAGCTGTGGGTGCTGTGCGACCGCGACCCCACGCCCAACTGGGTGGACGGCCGCGTCGTGCTGCTGGGCGACGCCGCGCACCCGATGCTGCAATATCTGGCGCAGGGCGCCTGCATGGCGCTGGAGGACGCGGTCAACCTGTCGCACCACATGGCCGAAATGGGCGGCAATTTGGAAACCGCCTTCCCCGCCTACAACCGCGACCGCTTCGCCCGCACCGGCCGGGTCCAGCTGAACTCGCGCCTGATGGGCGAATACGTCTACCACCCGGCCGGCGGCCAGGCGGCGCTGCGCAACGCCATCCTCGGCAACTCGACCCGCGAGCAGCATTACGACCGCGTCGCGTGGCTCTACGGCGTGACCGGCCTCGGCGCCGCCGTTTGAAAACTCTGCCCTCTGACTGAAAGGACGCAGGACATGTCCATCTCCGGACCGCCCGCCGACACGCCCGAGCGGCAGGCCTATTACGACAAGATCAGCAAGCGGAACCTGAACCCGCTGTGGTCCGTCATGAGCGCCATCATCACCCGCGAGCCGCGCAGCGCCTGCCAGCCCCATCTGTGGAACTTCGCCGAGATGAAGGAGCTGCTGCTGGAGGCCGGCTCCCTCATCACCGCCAAGGAGGCCGAGCGCCGCGTGCTGATGCTGGAGAATCCCGGCATGCCGGGGCAGAACCGCATCACCACCTCGCTCTACGCCGGGCTGCAACTGGTGCTGCCGGGCGAGGTCGCGCCGTCCCACCGCCACAGCCAGTCGGCGGTGCGTTTCGTGCTGGACGGGGCCGGCGCGCACACGGCGGTGGACGGCGAGCGCACCATCATGCAGGTCGGCGACTTCGTCATCACCCCGCCGCGTGCGTGGCACGACCACGGCAACCACAGCGACGAGCCGATGATCTGGCTCGACGGGCTCGACATCCCGACCGTGTCCTTCTACGACGCCTCCTTCGCGGAATCCTCGCCCGAGGACGAGCGGCCGGTGACCCGCCCGGTCGGCCATTCGATGGCGCGGTTCGGCGCCAACATGCTGCCGGTGGATTACGAGGCGACGCAGCCCTCCTCCCCCATCTTCAACTACCCCTACGCCCGCACCCGCGAAGCGCTGGAGGCGATGCGCCGCCAGCAGGAGTGGGACCCGTGCCACGGGGTGAAGATGCGCTTCGTCAACCCGGTGGACGGCGGCTCACCGATGCCGACGATGTCGGCCTTCATGCAACTGCTGCCGAAAGGCTTCGAGACCAGCGCCTACCGCAGCACCGACGCCACCATCTACGCCGTGGTCGAGGGGCGCGGCACCACGACCATCGACGGCCAGCCCTTCGCCTGGGGGCCGAAGGACGTCTTCGTGGCGCCAAGTTGGAAATGGGTGACCCACCACGCCGACGAGGAATCGGTGATCTTCAGCTACTCCGACCGCGTCGCCCAGCAGAAGCTCGGCCTGTGGCGCGAGGACCGCGGCAACCGCGTCCGCGACTGACCGACCAATCCAAAAAAGGAAACGCATCATGTCGAGCTGGGTCTTCCCGCCGTCCCCCACCGTCGCCGTTCCCGTGGTGGGCAACGACGCCGCCTTCCCGGTGCGCCGGGTGTTCTGCGTCGGCCGCAACTACGCCGCCCACGCCCGCGAGATGGGGCGCGATCCCGACCGCGAGGCGCCGTTCTTCTTCACCAAGCCGGCCGACGCCGTGATCCCCGACGGCAGCGCCGTCCCCTACCCGCCGGAGACCGCCAACTTCCAATACGAGATCGAGCTGGTCGTCGCCATCGGCAAGGGCGGGACGGACATCCCGGAGGAGCGCGCGCTCGACCATGTCTTCGGCTACGCGGTCGGCAACGACCTGACCCGCCGCGACCTGCAACTGGAGGCGCGCGACAAGGGCCGCCCGTGGGACTGGGGCAAGGCGTTCGACCGCTCCGCCGTCATCGGCTCGATCCGCCCGGTGAGCGAGATCGGCCACCCGGACAAGGGCCGCATCTGGCTGGCGGTCAACGACACGGTCAAGCAGGACCAGGACATCGCCGACCTGATCTGGAGCGTGCCGGAGATCATCGCCATCCTGTCGCGCTCGATGGCGATCAAGCCCGGCGACCTGATCTACACCGGCACCCCGGCCGGTGTCGGCCCGATCAAGCCCGGCGACCGCGTGACCGGCGGCGTCGACGGCATCGGCACCCACACCCTGACGGTCACGGAGCGCGTGGCCACGTCATGAGCCTCACCCTGCACAATTTCTTCCGCAGCTCGGCGTCGGTCCGCGTGCGCGCGGCCCTGAACCTGAAGGGCCTCGCCTACGACCAGCGCTCCTACATGCTGCGCAAGGGGGAACACCGCTCGCCGGCCTTCCTGGCCCTCAACCCGCAAGGGCTGGTCCCGGCGCTGGAACTGGCGGACGGCACGGTGCTGGCCCAGTCGCTCGCCATCATCGAATACCTCGACGAGACGCAGCCCGACCCTCCGCTGCTGCCGGCGGACGCCAGGGACCGCGCGCACGCCCGGTCGCTGGCCTACGCCGTCGCCTGCGATGTCCACCCGGTCAACAACCTGCGCGTCCTGCAACGTCTGGAAACCGAGTTCGGCGCCGGTGAGGAGGCGGTCGCCGGGTGGTTCCGCCATTGGGCGACGGAAAGCTTCGGCCCCCTGGAGACCACGCTGGCGACGGATCCGCGCACCGGCGCCTTCTGCCTCGGCGACCGGCCCGGTCTGGCCGATCTGTGTCTCTTCGCGCAGGCGATCAACAACCGGCGGTTCGGCGTTCCCATCGCGCCCTACCCGACCATCGCCCGCATCGTCGAGTCCTGCCTCGCCCTGCCCGCTTTCCGGGACGCCTTGCCCGACGCGCAGCCGGACGCGGCATAACCGCTATGCCGTGCGTCGCTTCCCGTTGCCGTGGTCTATGATGGACCCAAGCAACAATCGCGGCGCCGCCGCCAAGGGGAAGCGACCATGACGAGTCTCAGCGTTGGCCGGCGGAGCTGGCTGTTCACCCCGGCGACCAAGCCCGAGCGTTTCGACCGCGCCGCCGAGGCCGGGGCCGACGCGCTGATCGTCGATCTGGAGGACGCCGTCGCCTCCGCCGACAAGGAGACGGCGCGCGACGCCGCTTTGGACTGGCTGACGCGTCCCGGCGTCGAGGGCGGCGTGCTGCGCGCCCTGCGCATCAACCCGCCGGGCACGGCCTTCGGGCTGGAGGATCTGCTGGGATTGGTCCGCTCCGGCGCGCGGCCCGACGCGGTGGTCCTGCCCAAGACGGAGTCCGCCGACGTCCTCCAACTGGTGGACAGGCTGTTCGTCGAGGCCGGCAAGCCGATCCGGCTGGTGGCGCTGATCGAGAGCGCGCGGGGCGTCGCCGAGGCCGCCGCCATCGCGCGGGCGACGACGCGCCTCGACGCGCTGTTCTTCGGGGCGGCCGATCTCGCCGCCGATCTCGGCGCCGAGATCGCGTGGGAGCCGCTGCTCCACGCGCGCTCCTGCGTGGTCAACGCGGCGGCGCAGGCCGGGCTCGCCACCATCGACTCCCCCTTCTTCGCCATCGCCGACGAGGACGGGCTGCGGCGCGAGACCGCCGCCGCCGCGCGGATGGGCTTCACCGCCAAGGCGGCGATCCACCCGCGCCAGATCGCGGCGATCAACGCGGCGCTGACCCCGACCGCCGAACAGATCGCCGAGGCCCGGCTGATCCTGGCGGAGAACGCCAAGGGCGTCGGCGTGGTCGGCGGCAGGATGATCGACGAGGCGATCGCCCGCAAAGCCCGCCGCGTCCTCGCCGCCGCCGGGGAAGCCGTCTCTCAATAGCCCACGGTGAAGCGCCGGCGCGAATGGCGGGGGGTTTCCAGTTCGTCCACCAGGGCGATGGCGTAATCCTCCATCGAGATGTGGCTGTTGCCGGCCCCGTCGACCAGCAGAGCGTCCGTGCCGAGCCGGAAATTCCCCGTCCGTTCGCCGGGCGCGAACAGCGCCGAGGGCGACAGGAAGGTCCAGTCGAGCGTCTCCTCGTCCCGCAGCACGTTCAAGGCGTCGCGGCCGGCCGACGCCTCGGCCTTGTAGGCCGCCGGGAATTGCGGCGTGTCGATCAACGCCACGCCCGGCGCCACCTCCAGGCTGCCGGCGCCGCCGACCATCAGCAGGCGCGGCACGCCGGCCGACTTGAGCGCCGCCAGCAGCGCGCGCGGGTCGGTCGATTGGAAACGGGTGGTGCTGATCACGGCGTCGTGGCCGGGCAGAAGGGCGGCCAAAGCGGCCGCGTCGTTGACGTCCCCGGCCTTGACAGTCAGGCCGTCGCGCGCCGTCAGGGAGGCGGGATCGCGGGCGATGGCGGTGACGCGGTGGCCGCGCGCCAGCAGTTCGGCGAGAATGCGCGAACCGGCGTTGCCGGTGGCGCCGAGCAGGGCGACGTTCATGTTGTGGGTTCTCCGTGTTGGAACGCGTGATGTCCCGGCGACTGTGCGCCCGCGCCATCGTCAGGCCAAGCCCTCCTGTTTTTGACAAACCGTCATCCCGAACCATACAATCGCCGCGTCATCCCGAACCCGGACGCGCTCCGATGAACATGCTCCGATGACCAGCGGCCTGAACCTGAACCGGCTGGCCCATTTCGTGGCGGTGGTGGACACCGGCTCCTTCACGGCGGCAGCGGAGCGGCTGGGCGTCACCAAGGCGGTGGTCAGCCAGCACGTCGCCCGGCTGGAGCAGGAGGTGCGGGCGACCCTGCTGGTCCGCACCACCCGCCGCCTGACGCCGACCGAGGCCGGCCTCGCCTTCCACCGCACCTGCACCGCCATCCTGCAACAGGCGGAGGAGGCCGTGGCCTGCCTGTCGGAATCCTCCGTCACGCCGTCGGGAACGGTGCGGGTGACGGCGCCCTTCGATTACGGCACGGCGATCCTCGCCCCGGCGGCGGCCCGGCTGAGCCGCCTGCACCCCGGCTGCCGGGCCGAGCTGGTGCTGACCGACCACAGCCTGGATCTGGTGGCGGAAAAGCTCGATCTGGCGATCCGCATCGGTTGGCTCACCGACAGCAGCCACCGGGCGCGGCGGATCGGCGGTTTCCAGCAGTTGCTGGTCGCCGCCCCGGAACTGGCCGAGCGCGCGGCGCCGCGCACGCCCCATGACCTCGCCGCCCTGCCTTGGATCGCCCAATCCACCCTGCGCAACCCGCTGCGCCTGACCTTCACCCACACCGACGGCACGACCGCCACCGTGGAGGGGACGGCCGCCATCACCGCCAACGCCACCCCCGCCGTGCGTGCCTGCGTCCTGGCCGGCGCCGGGGTGTCGGTGATCCCGGATTACCTGATCGGCCAGGATGTCGCGGAAGGCCGGCTGCGTCATCTGCTGCCGGGCTGGAGACTGCCGGAGGGCGGCATCCACGCGGTGTTCCCGTCCGCCCGTTTCCGGTCCGGGGCCGTTCGCGCGCTGCTCGACCTGCTCATGCAGACTCCCGTTTCATTCCCTGGCTTGCGGGACGCGTCGCCGACCGGCCGACCAGCGCCGCCGCCAGCAGAACCGCGGCTGCCATGAGGAAGGCCGTGCCGGGATGCGGGAACAGCGGTGCCTCCCCGACGGACAGGGTGTAGACCGTGCCGAAGAACAGCGGCGACAGGATGCCGGCGAGGCTGGTCACGCTCATGCTGGCGCCTTGCAGCTGGCCCTGCTCGGCCTCCGAGACTCGCCGCGTCATCAGCGCCTGCAGCGTCGGCATCGCCAGCCCCCACAGCGCGTTGGGCAGCATGGCCAGCACGAACCAGACCCCGTCCGTCGCCAGCCCCATGCAGGCTAGACCGCAGGCGCCGCCGAACAGCCCGACCACCATGGCGCCGCGGTCGCCGATCCGATTTACCGTCCAGCCGACCAGCACGCCCTGCGCCACCATGTCGAGCGCACCGACCAGGGCCAGCAGCATCCCGACCTCCCACGCGCTCCAGCCATAGCGCAGCCCGGCGTACAGCACGAACACCGCCGAGAAGATGTGGTGTGAGAAGAACAGCAGGAAATTGACGACGGCGAGGCTGGACAGCTCCGGGTGGGAGCGCAGCAGCCGCAGCGCCCCGAACGGGTTGGCCCGGCTCCAGGAAAACGGCGTTCGGTTTTGCAGGGCGAGCGATTCCGGCAGGACCAACAGGCCGTAGAGGAAGGCCAGCCCGCTCAAGGCGCCCGCCACCCAGAAGGGTGCGCGCGGCGACAGCTCCCCCAGCAGCCCGCCCAGGAAGGGGCCGGCGACGAAGCCGGCGCTGAAGGCCACGCCGATCAGCCCATAGGCGCGCGACCGGTTCTCGGGCGCGGTGATGTCTGCCATGTAGGCGAAGACGGTGGTGAAGCTGGACGAGGTCACCCCGGCGATGGCCCGCCCCAGCACCAGCACCCACAGGTTCGGCGCCAGCGCCATCAGCGCGTAGTCGGCGGACAGACCGGCGGCGGACAGCAGAAGGACCGGCCGCCGACCGTAGCGATCCGACAGTGACCCTATGACGGGGGAGGAGAAGAATTGCATCAGCGCCCACAGCGCGACCAGCGCGCCGTTGATGACGCCGGCCCGCGCGTTGGAGCCGACGAACCCTTCGATCAGCGAAGGCAGCACTGGGATGACGATGCCCATGGCGACGACGTCGAGGGCGGCGGTGACGAGAATGAACGCGATGGCGGCCTTGCGCCCGGAGGCGGCGAGGACTGGCATGAGCAGGGAGACCTTGGAAGAGTGTCCGTGACGCGGCGCCCGCCCGGTTCGGCCTCCAGGGTCGGGAATCGCCGCCAGCCGGATGCTCCTGCGGAGAACCGGACCGGGACGGACCATAGCGCGCTCTTCGGGCAAAGTGGAGTCGCTATTCATCCTATATCGGATGTATTGCGAATCTTCGTCAATCTCTGCCATGCCGGCATCCGGCGCGCGCACGGCGTCGGATGCCGATGGCCCTTTCCTTGCCCCTCGTCAGGTGGCGGTGATGAACCAGCTCGATTGGACCTGATCTGCCGTGATCCCCGAGAGCGTCATGACCCTCGTCTTGTTCGCACCGAAGGTGGCCACGAGCTGTGTCCCCCCGGCGACGTCCCATGCGCTCCACGCCGATCCGTTCGGCAATCCGATCAGGTCGCCGTCCAGCGCGTTGAAGTCGGTGACGACCAGGGGCGTGGCGAGGGTCCCGGCGGAGCACACGAACAGATCGGCGCCGGTCCCGCCGGTCATCATGGTTCCGCCGTCTCCCTTCAACGTGTCGTTGCCGGCGCCGCCCTGCAGGACATCGTCGCCGAGCCATCCGCCGATGATCAGATCGTTGCCTGCGGATCCGATGATCGTGTCCGCGCCGTCGCTTCCGTTGATCGATGCGATCCCGCTCAGCGCGACGTTGGTGAAATCGAGGTACGCGCCGTTGGGATTGGCCCCGATCGTGACGTTGCCGAAACCTCCGCCCGAGATGGAATCGATGCCGGTGATCGATGTCAACCCGATCCGGGTGTTGCTCGCAAGAGCGACGATCACGTCCGTGTCGCCCGGATCACCGCCGACGACGTTGAAGTAACCGGTGCTGGAATTCATGAAATAGAAAAAATCGTTTCCGCTTCCGCCATCCATCGTGGATTGCCCAGCCCCGGCAACCAGGATGTCGTTGCCGTTCCCGCCATACAGAGCACCGAAACCGGAACTATCCTCCAGATAATCGTTTCCGTCCTCGCCGTACAGATAATCAACCCCGCCCCCTCCGATGACGGTGTCGTTTCCGGCTCCGGCGAAAACCGCAGTTGGTTCAGTGTCGTAATAGAGAGAGTTGCTGTGTATATTGTCGGCGCCACTGGTCCCATACTTGTACTTCGTCATGATTTCGCCACCCGTCAGACGATTGCACTGCAATCCATCTAACAGAACAACTTTAAAGCGCGGTATCGCTTCAGGCGCAGATCGCCGAACCTCGGTCAATCGGAAGAAGACGGCAGGCACGCTTACACAGGCAACGCACCGGGGCAACGCACGCGAATTCGCCCGGCGCCCGGACCTGTACCGATCCGGACGCCATCTCGATTTTTGAACGCCTCGGCCCCGCCGGTTACTTCAGGAACGGCAGGTTCAGCCCCTGTTCCTTCGCGCAGTCGATGGCGATGTCATAGCCCGCGTCGGCGTGGCGCATGACGCCGGTCGCCGGGTCGTTCCACAGCACGCGCCCGACGCGCTTTGCCGCCTCGTCGCTGCCGTCGCAGACGACGACCATGCCGGAATGCTGCGAGAACCCCATGCCGACGCCGCCGCCATGGTGCAGGCTGACCCAGGTCGCGCCGCTGGCGGTGTTCAGCAGCGCGTTCAGCAACGGCCAGTCCGACACGGCGTCGGAGCCGTCCTTCATCGCTTCGGTCTCGCGGTTCGGGCTGGCGACGGAGCCGCTGTCGAGGTGGTCGCGGCCGATGACGATGGGGGCCTTCAGTTCGCCCGACTTCACCATCTCGTTGAAGGCGAGGCCCAAACGGTGACGCTGCCCGAGGCCGACCCAGCAGATGCGCGCCGGCAAGCCCTGGAACTTGATGCGCTTGGACGCCATGTCCAGCCAGTTGTGCAGGTGCGGGTCGTCGGGGATCAGCTCCTTCACCTTGGCGTCGGTCTTGCGGATGTCCTCCGGGTCGCCCGACAGCGCCGCCCAGCGGAACGGCCCGACGCCCCGACAGAACAGCGGCCGGATGTAGGCGGGGACGAAGCCGGGGAAGGCAAAGGCGTTCTCCAGCCCCTCCTCCAGCGCCATCTGGCGGATGTTGTTGCCGTAATCGACGGTCGGCACGCCCATGCCGTGGAAGGCCAGCATCGCCTCGACGTGCACGCGCATCGACTTGCGCGCGGCCTCGGCGACGGCGGCCGGCTGGCTCTCCCGCGCCGCGTCCCATTCCGCCAGCGTCCAGCCCTGCGGCAGATAGCCGTTCACGGGATCATGGGCGGAGGTCTGGTCGGTCACGATGTGCGGGCGGGCCGTCAGGTCGGCGGCGGCGCGGCGCGCCAATTCGGGGAAGACGTCGGCCGCGTTTCCGAGCAGGCCGACCGACAGCGCCTCCCCCCTGGCGCAAGCCTCGTTGACCCAGCCCAGCGCCTCGTCGAGATCCACGGTGTAGCGGTCGAGGTAGCCGGTGCGCAGGCGCATCTCGATGCTGCTCGGGCGGCATTCGACCGCCAGCATGCTGGCCCCGGCCATGGTCGCGGCCAGCGGCTGCGCGCCGCCCATGCCGCCGAGCCCGCCGGTGAGGATCCACTTGCCCTTGAGGTCGCCGTTGTAGTGCTGGCGCCCGGCCTCGACGAAGGTCTCGTAGGTGCCCTGCACGATGCCCTGGCTGCCGATGTAGATCCACGAGCCGGCGGTCATCTGGCCGTACATCGCCAGACCCTTGCGGTCCAGCTCGTGGAAATGCTCCCAGGTCGCCCAGCGCGGCACGAGGTTGGAGTTGGCGATCAGCACGCGCGGCGCGTCGGCGTGGGTGCGGAAGACGCCGACCGGCTTGCCGGACTGCACCAGCAGCGTCTCGTCGTCGTTCAGCGCGCGCAGCGCCGCGACGATGCGGTCGAAGCTGTCCCAGTCGCGCGCGGCACGGCCGATGCCGCCGTAAACGACCAGCTCCTGCGGGCGTTCGGCCACCTCGGGGTCGAGGTTGTTCATCAGCATGCGCAGCGCCGCCTCGGAGAGCCAGCTCTTGCAGCTCAGTTCGGTGCCGCGCGGCGCGCGGATGACGCGCTGGTTGTCGAGACGGGACGACGACATGGTGGGTGCGCTCCTGGTTGGGAGGGTGGTTGTCGCGGTGCCCCCTCCCCGCCCCTCCCCCGCTGACGCGGGAGAGGGGGCCTGATCGGGAAAGCGGCGTCGGTTCCCTCTCCCGCGTCAGCGGAGGAGGGTTAGGGAGGGGGCCGCCGTCACGGCGGCGGCAACTGGAACCGGGCGCCCAGCCGGTAGCGGCTGCCCGGATGGACCAGCATCGCCACCGTCACGACGCGCTTCTGGACCCAGGTGCGGCGGGTGACGCGCAGGCAGGGTTCGGACAACGGAATCTCCAGCAGCGCCGCGATCTCGTCGGTCGGCGCCACGGCTTCGATGACGTGCTCGACCTGCGGCGCGGCCTCCAGCCGGATCAGGTACTCGCCGGGCGTCTGCCGCGCAAAGTCCTGCTCCAGATAGGCCGGCGCCACCGAGGGGTTGACCCAGCGTTCCTCCAGCTGCACCGCCACGTCGTTCTCGCGGTGGACCACCACCGAATGGAACAGCGTCGCCCCGACCGGCAGGTTGAAGCGGCGCGCCAGACCGGTGTCGGCCGGAATCGCGAGCAAACGCTCCACGGTGCAGGAATGGCGGTTGCCGCGCGCCGCGATCTCGTCGGCGATACTGCGCAGCTCGACCACCTCCATGCTGGGCGGGCGTTCGGCGACGAAGGTGCCCAGCCCCTGCACGCGGGTCAGCAGCCCCTCGTCGGTCAGGTCGCGCAACGCCCGGTGCACTGTCATCCGGCTGACCGAGAACTCCTCCAGCAGCTTGTGCTCGGACGGGATCTGAAAGCCCTCTGGCCAGTCGCCGGCGTGGATGCGGCGGCGGATCGTCTCCTTGATCTGGGCGTAGCGCGGCTGCGCGACGGACACGGCGCTCATCGACATCGGCTCTCTCAGGACGGGACGCGGGGAGCGCGGACCACGCCCGCGTTCACCACCGCCCGGCAGGGGTTGAAACCGATGGCGTAGGACAGTTCCGCCGGATGGTCGATCCCCCACAGCGCCAGATCCGCCCGCATCCCCGGCGCGATCACGCCCCGGTCGGCCAGCCCCAGCGCGCGTGCCGCGTGGCGGGTCACCCCGGCCAGCGCCTCCGCGGGGGTCAGCCGGAAGAAGGTGCAGCCCATCGACAGCATCAGCAGCAGCGAGCACACCGGCGAGGTGCCCGGGTTGTTGTCGGTCGACAGCGCCATCGCCACGCCGTGGCGGCGCAGCAACTCCACCGGCGGGGCCTGGGTCTCGCGCAGGGCGTAGAAGGCGCCCGGCAGCAGCACCGCCACCGTCCCGGCCCGCGCCATCGCCATGGCCCCGGCCTCGTCGAGATGCTCGACATGGTCGGCGGACAGGCCACCGAACTCCGCCACCAGATGCGCCCCGCCGAGGTTGCTGAGCTGTTCGGCGTGCAGCTTCACCGGCAGGCCGAGCGCGCGCGCCGTCTCGAACACCCGGCGCGTCTGCGCCACCGAGAAGGCGATGTTTTCGCAGAAGGCGTCCACCGCGTCGGCCAGCCCGGCTTCGGCGACCGCCGGCAGCATCTCGTTGCAGACGAGGTCGATGTAGCCGTCCGCGTCGCCCTTGAACTCCGGCGGCAGGGCGTGGGCGCCGAGGAAGGTGGTGCGGACCTCCACCGGCCGGACCTGCCCCAGCCGGCGGGCGACGCGCAGCAGGCGCGTCTCGCTGGCGGTGTCGAGGCCGTAGCCGGACTTCACCTCCACCGTTGTCACGCCGTCGGCCAGCAGACTTTCGAGCCGGGGCAGCGCCGCCGCCAGCAGGGCGTCCTCAGCCGCCGCACGGGTCGCCGCGACGGTGGAGACGATGCCGCCGCCGGCCCGCGCGATCTCCTCGTAGGTGGCGCCCTCCAGCCGCATCTCGAACTCGCGCGCCCGGTTGCCGCCGTAGACGAGGTGGGTGTGGCAGTCGATCAGCCCCGGCGTCATCCAGCCGCCGCCGCCGGAATGGACATGCGCGGCCAAAGACTCCATAGGCCCCGGCAGCGTCGCGCGGGGACCGACGAAGACGATGCGGCCGTCCTTCACCCCAATGGCGGCGTCGGGAATGGCGCCGTAGCCCTCCGCGTCGGCCATCGTCGCGACGGACAGGTCGACCCACAGGCTGTCCCATAAGGCGGCGGTCGGCATCGGCGTCTCCCTGTCCCGGCGAGCTCCCGCAAAGCCCCTTGGCAGCGGGTTGCCTATACTTGTATAGTATTGTCTATAATAACGAGGGCGCTTGCATGAGCAACCTGTTTTTTGGCTCGGCGCTGCTGCCGCAGGGCTGGGCCGATGACGTGCTGGTCCGCCTGGACGGCCGGGGCCGCATCGCCGGGATTGAGACGAATGCGCCCTGCCCGCCGGGCGCCGAGCGCTTCGACGGCGCCGCCGTCGCCGGCATCGCCAACCTGCACTCCCACGCCCACCAGCGCGCCATCGCCGGCATGGGCGAATCCTCGGGCGACGGGGCCGCCGACAGCTTCTGGAGCTGGCGCGACGTCATGTACCGCGCGCTCGACCGCATGGA
Source organism: Azospirillum doebereinerae (assembly GCF_003989665.1). Classification (GTDB taxonomy): domain Bacteria; phylum Pseudomonadota; class Alphaproteobacteria; order Azospirillales; family Azospirillaceae; genus Azospirillum; species Azospirillum doebereinerae. The sequence continues at coordinate 126,793 of NZ_RZIJ01000021.1, forward strand.
GCCCGAGGATTTCGAAGCGGTCGCCGCCCAGCTCTATGTGGAGACCCTTAAGGCCGGTTTCACCGCCGTCGCCGAGTTCCATTACCTGCACCACGACCGCGACGGCCACCCCTACGCCGACCCCGCCGAGATGAGCCACCGCGCCGTCACCGCCGCGCGCGCCGTCGGCCTGCCGATCACCCTGCTGCCGGTGCTCTACAACGCGTCGGGCTTCGGCGGGACGCCGCCGACCGCCGGGCAGCGCCGCTTCGTCCACGACGGAAACGGGTTCGCGCGGTTGACCGAGCGCCTGCGCGCCGCCTACGGAAACGACGACGACGTGCGGCTCGGCATCGCCCCGCATTCGCTGCGCGCCGTGCCGGAAACCCTGCTGGCCGAGACCGTTGCGGCCCATCCCGATGGCCCGATCCACATCCACATCGCCGAACAGCGCAAGGAGGTCGAGGACAGCCTCGCCTTTTCCGGCCGCCGCCCGGTGGAATGGCTGCTGGAGCGCCACGCGCTGGACGGCCGCTGGTGCCTGATCCACGCCACCCACATGACGGAGGCGGAGGTCGCGGCGGTGGCCGCCAGCGGCGCCGTCGCCGGCCTCTGCCCGACGACGGAGGCCAACCTCGGCGACGGCTTCTTCGCGGCCGAATCCTACATGGCACAGGGCGGGCGCTGGGGCATCGGGTCGGACAGCCACATCTCGGTCAGCCCGGTGGAGGATCTGCGCTGGCTGGAATACGGCGCAAGGCTGACCAGCGGGCGCCGCACCGTGCTGGCCGGCGGCCCGCGCCGCTCCACCGCGCGGCGTCTGGTCGAGGACGCGCAGGCGGGCGGGGCGCAGGCCTGCGGCTTCGAGGCCGGGCGCATCGCGCCGGGGCTGCGCGCCGACCTCGTGGTTCTGGACACCCGTCACCCGCTGCTCGCCGCCCGGTCGGGCGACGCTTGGCTCGACGGCTGGATCTTCGCCGGCAACGCCAACCTCGTGCGCGACGTGATCGTCGCCGGACGCGTCGTCGTCCGCGACCGCCGCCACCCGCAGGAGAATGCGATCGCCGAACGCTTCACACACACCATCGGGAGACTTCTGGGATGAGCGACACCGTCACCGCCATCACCCTGGTTCCGGGCGAACTGTCGCTCGACACCCTGCGCGCGATCTACCGGGGCCGCCCGGCCCTGACGCTGGATCCGGCGGCCTACCCGCGCATGGCCCGCTCACGCGCCGTGATCGACGCCATCGCCGGCGGCGACGAGGCGGTCTATGGCGTCAACACCGGCTTCGGCAAGCTGGCCCACACCCACATCGCCGCCGCCGACCTGGAAAAGCTCCAGCGCAACCTGATCCTGTCGCACGCGACCGGCGTCGGCGCGCCGCTGTCCGACGCGGTGGTGCGGCTGATCCTGGTCATCAAGGCGGCCAGCCTCGCGGTCGGCGCGTCGGGCGTCCGGCCGGAGCTGGTGGACGCGCTGCTGACGCTGCACAGGGCCGACGTGCTGCCGATGATCCCGTCCAAGGGTTCCGTTGGCGCGTCGGGCGATCTGGCGCCCCTGGCCCATCTCTGCGGCATCCTGCTCGGTATCGGCCACGCCCGCGTCGAGGGCAAGACCGTCACCGCCGAAGAAGGGCTGCGGATCGCCGGCCTCCCGATCTTCGACCTGAAGGCCAAGGAAGGTCTGGCGCTGATCAACGGCACCCAGGTCTCCACCGGCTTGGCGCTCGCCGGGCTGTTCGAGATCGAGCGCGGATACAAAGCGGCGCTGGTGGCCGGAGCCCTGTCGGTCGAAGCGGTGATGGGCAGCCACCGTCCCTTCGACGCCCGCATCAGCGCGTTGCGCGGCCAGCCCGGCCAGATCGCCGTCGCCGGGTTGTTCCGCGACACGCTGGCCGGCAGCCCGTTGAACGCCGCCCACCAGGGGCCGGACTGCCACCGGGTGCAGGACCCCTACAGCTTGCGTTGCCAGCCGCAGGTGATGGGCGCCGTGCTCGACCAGATGCGCCAAGCCGCGCGCACGCTGGTGATCGAGGCCAACGGCGTCACCGACAACCCGCTGGTGCTGGTCGACACCGGCGAGGTGCTGTCGGGCGGCAACTTCCACGCCGAGCCGGTGGCGATGGCCGCCGACCAGCTCGCCATCGCCGCCTCGGAGATCGGCGCCCTGTCGGAACGCCGCATCGCCATGCTGATCGACACCACCATCAGCGGCCTGCCGCCCTTCTTGGTCGCCGAGCCGGGGCTGAACTCCGGCTTCATGATCGCTCACGTCACGGCGGCGGCGCTCGCGTCGGAGAACAAGACCTACGCCCACCCGGCCAGCATCGACAGCCTGCCGACCTCCGCCAACCAAGAGGACCACGTCAGCATGGCGACCTTCGCGGCGCGGCGGCTGGGCGACATCGCCGGCAACGTCGCCGACATCGTCGGCATAGAGCTTTTGGCCGCGATTCAGGGTCTGGAGTTCCATCGTCCGCTGAAGACCAGCGACCGGCTGGAGCGAGCCATCGCCACCGTGCGCGCCGTCGTGCCGCGCTACGAGGTGGACCGCTACTTCGCCCCGGATCTGGCGGCCATCGGCGCGCTGGTGCGCGGCGGCGCACTCGACGAGCTTATGCCGGTGGATCTGGAGGGCGCACAATGACCGCGTCCGTCTTCGACCTGACGCGGGGCGACGGCCCGCTGGTGATCAGCATGCCCCATTGCGGCACCGAACTCTCGCCGGGCTTGGCGGAGCGGCTGACGCCCGAGGCGCTGACCCTGTCGGACACCGACTGGCACATCCCGCGCCTCTACGACTTCGCGGGCAAGCTGGGCGCGACGCTGCTGAGCGCGCGCTTCTCCCGCTACGTCGTCGATCTCAACCGGCCGCCGGACGGCAAAAGCCTCTACCCCGGACAGGCGACCACCGGCCTTTGCCCCGACACGCTGTTCGACGGGCGCCCGCTCTACCGCGACGGGCAGGCCCCCGGCGCGGCGGAGATCGCCGACCGCGTCGAGACCCACTGGCGCCCCTACCACGACGCGCTGGAAGCGGAGCTGGCGCGGGTGAAGGCACGCCACGGCTTCGCCCTGCTCTACGACGCGCATTCGATCCGCAGCCATATGCCCCGGCTGTTCGATGGGCGCCTGCCCGACCTCAACCTCGGCACCGCGCGCGGCACCAGCGCCGATCCGGCTCTGATCGCCCGGATCCGGTCGGTCATGGAAACCGCCGCCACGGCGGAGGGCTTGAGCTGCGTCACCGACGGGCGCTTCGTCGGCGGCCACATCACCCGCCATTACGGCCGCCCGGCCGAGGGCGTCCACGCCTTCCAAATGGAGCTGGCGCAGGACCGCTACATGGACGAGGACGGCCCGCCCTTCGCCTACCGCTCCGACCGGGCGGACCGGCTGCGCCGGGTGCTGACGCCGCTGCTGGAGAGCTTGGCCGGCTGGCGGCCGTAAGCGTGGCGGGAACCTCCCCCCCTCCCAAGCGTTCCGTTCGGACGCAAACGGAGGGGTGATGCCTTGAGCGACGTGATGACGAGCGACGCGATGGGGTTCAACGGAACGCCGGTGCCGGACGTCCTGCGCCCGACCCTGAGCCGGATCGACGAGTTGGACGCCCGCGTCCACGACGTCTGCACCTGCGATCCCGGCCCGATCAGCGCGGCCGTCGCCACCGCGGGCCGTTACGTCATAAAGCGGCACATCCTGATCCCCGGCTTCGCCGCGGCGTGGTGCGCCGGAATGGCCGCCGGCCATGACGGCTTGCGCCGGGCCGGCGCGGTGGGGATGGTCGGGTTGCTGGCGACCGCCACCGCCAGCCGCACTATCAAGGCCCACATCCGCCGCCGCCGCCCCGACGAATGCGAGCCGCGCCGCAAGCCGGGGCACCGCATCAGCGCGCGCTCCTTCCCGTCTGGACACGCGGCCAGCGCCTTCGCCGCCGCGACCGCCGTCGCCTCGGCCACCCGCACGCCGGGCGAGGCGGCGCTGGTCTATGCTTGCGCGGCGGTGCTCGCGAGCGGACGTGTCGTGCGCCACCGCCACTGGGCGTCGGACGTGCTGGCCGGCGCCCTGCTCGGCACCGGCGTCACCCTGCTGACGCGCGCGCTGCTGCCCGGCTTGCCGAAGCGCGCGCCCGGCGAGGGGTAAGAGGCCGGCCGGCGTCCTCCCGGCCGGTCACAACGTGCTCATGCCGCCGTCAATGATCAGCTCACCGCCGACCGTGAAGGCGGATTCGTCCGACGCAAGGAAAACCACCGCCTTGGCGATCTCGGACGGGTCGCCGAAGCGGCCGGCCGGGATCTGGCCGAGGATGCCGGCGGCCATGGCGGCGCGGTCGGCTTCGGACAGCCCGAACTTATGATGAAGCGGGGTCGCGATCGGACCGGGGCTGACCGCGTTGACCCGGATCCCGCGCCCGATCAGTTCGCCGGACAGGCTGCGGGCGAGCGACAGCAGACCGGCCTTGGTCAGCGCGTAGACGCTGGAGTTCGGCATCCCGATGTGCGCGTTGATCGAGGTGTTGAGAACGATCGACGCCGGGTTGGCGAGGATCGGCAGCAGCGCCCGCACCAGGAAGAGCGGCCCCTTGAGGTTCACCGCGACGGACCGGTCGAACCCCGCCTCGTCCCATTGGTCGAGCGGACGGAAATCGGCGACGCCGGCGTTGACGAACACGGCGTCGAGTCCGCCGAAGACCCGGGCGACGGCGTCGGCCACCGCCGTCTGTCCGGCGGCGTCGCCGGCGTCGGCCCGGATGACGAGGACATCGGGACCGAGTTCGGCCCGCGCCGCCTCGATGGTCGCCGGGTTGGTGCCGGTGACGGCGACGCGGGCGCCCTCGGCAAGGAACTGGCGCGCGGTTTCCAGGCCGATGCCGCTGGTGCCGCCGGTGACGAGGGTGCGCTTGCCGGTAAGTCTGGTCATGGGAATTCGCCTTGATCGCGAGGGATGGGAAGGGTGGGAACCGGTGCGGCGGATCGTGCCGCCGTCGCCGTTCCCTGTTCACGCCACGGAGTATGGCGGGGAACGGTCGTTCGGATTAGGCTCCGGATTCTGGAACTGCCATTCGGGAATCCCGAACGATGACGAGGCTGGGATGATGAAGCTGGAAGGGCTGGCCACCTTCGTGGCCGTGGCGGAGGCCGGGTCGATCAGCGAGGCCGCGCGCCGGCTGCGGCTGTCGAAATCGGTGGTCAGCGAACGTCTGGCGGAGCTTGAACGCGGGCTGGGCACCAGCCTGCTGCACCGGACGACGCGCAAGCTCTCGCTCACCGAGGACGGCGCCGCCTTCCACGAGCGGGCCGCCCGCATCGTCCGCGAGGTCGAGGAGGCGGCGGCCGATCTGGCGGAGCGCCGGGGCGATCTGGTCGGGCCGCTGCGGATCGCCGCGCCGGTGACCTTCGGGCGGATGCATCTCGGCCCGGCGCTCTACCCCTTCCTCGCCCGCCACCCCGCCATCGAACTGACTCTGGAACTCGACGACCGCCGGGTCGACGCCGCCGCCGAGGGCTACGACGCCGTGATCCGCCACGGGCCGGTCGTGGATTCCCGGCTGATGGCGTGGCGGCTGGCCCCCAGCCGCCGCGTGCTGGTGGCGGCTCCTAGCTATCTGGAGCGCCATGGCACGCCGGCTTCGCTCGACGCGCTCGCCGGGCATCGCGGCATCTTCTACACGAACCGGGGGGTGGCCGACTGGCGCTTTCCGGGCGCGGCGGGGGCGGAGATCGTCCGGGCGGGCGTCGCGCTGCGCGTCAACAACGGCGACATGATGCGGGACGCCGCCATCGCCGGGCTGGGCATCGCCCTGCTGCCGCTCTTCATCGTCGGCGCCGCCATCGAGGCCGGCGCGCTGCGCGTCATCGACGCCGGCGCGGAGGCCGAACCCGAGTTCATCGTCATGGCCCACCCCGAGGGCCGGCGACCGTCCGCCAAGCTTCGGACGCTCGCCGATTTCCTGCGCGCCCGCTTCGGCGCACCACCCTATTGGGAAAACGGAGCCACCCCGCCGCCATCGCCTTGAACGCCTTCCTATGGACATCCATATACCATCCAGACGGATGGTGAAGGGAAGGAAGACCGAAGATGGACCCCGTGCGTGAGCTGCGGCCCAAGGCCCCCGACAGCGAAAAGATCACCATCAACCTCGGTTACGTCGATCTCGGCCACATCGACCTGATGGTCGAGGAGGGCTTTTATTCGAACCGCACCGACTTCATCCGCACCGCCATTCGCAACCAGATCGACCGGCACGCCGAGGTCGTCCGGCAGGCGGTGACGCGCAAAAGCGTCGATCTCGGCCTGCGCCACTTCAGCCGCGGAGATTTAGAAGCCGTACGGGAAGCCGGACAGATGCTCGACATCCGCGTGCTCGGCCTCGCCACCATCGCTCCCGACGTCACCCCGGATCTGGCCCGCGCCACCATCGCCTCGCTGTCGGTGCTGGGCGCGCTGCACGCCAGCGCCGCCGTCAAGTCGGCCTTGGCCGACCGCATCCAGTAGCGCCGCCTCGCACTTCTCCGTCCAACAGATTTCTGTCCAGACCACGGACCGGCTCCGCCCGGCTTCCGCACACGGAAAGCATGACCATGTCCCACAAGCTCCCGCCTGAAATGGCCGAGATCACCCGCCTCACCAGCTCCGGCAAGCTCACCGAGGCGACGGCCCTCATCCAGCGGCTCGTACGGGGCGCGGCCTCCCCCGTTCCTCCTCAACAGCCACCGCAGGCACGGCTCCGCACCGGTCTGGGCGAAACGCTGCGCGGCCTTGCCGCCCGCGTGCTGCCGGCCGGGCTCGACCTCGGGCTGGGCGGCGGCGCCCCGCTGGAACCCTTGCCCGACGGCGCTTCCTTCGAGACGCTGTCCTTCACCGGCCCGGCCGGCAGCCGCGACTACAAGCTCTATGTTCCGGCCAACCGCTCCGCCGGACCGCTGCCGCTGGTCGTCATGCTGCACGGCTGCACCCAGGGGCCGGACGACTTCGCCGCTGGCACGCGGATGAACGCGCTCGCCGAGGAGCATGGCTGCCTCGTCGCCTATCCGGGACAGCTCTCCACGGCCAACGCGCAGAAATGCTGGAACTGGTTCAACCCGGACGACCAAGGGCGCGACCGGGGCGAGCCCTCGCTGATCGCCGGCATCACCCGCAAGATCATGCGCGACCACCCGGTGGATCCGGCCCGCGTCTACGCCGCCGGTCTGTCGGCCGGCGGCGCGATGGCCGCCATCCTGGGGACCGCCTACCCCGACCTCTACGCCGCCGTCGGAGTGCATTCCGGACTCCCGGTCGGATCCGCCCGCGACGTGCCCACAGCCTTCGCGGCCATGCGCCAAGGCACGAGCGGTGGCGAGCGGAGCGGCCGGGGCGCTCCGGTCATCGTCTTCCACGGCGACCAGGACTCCACCGTGAATCCGCGCAACGCCGACGCCGTCGCCGCCCAGATCCTGGCGTCGCACGACACGCTGGTGACCGACCGGAACGGCCAGACGCCGGGCGGCCGCACCCACAAGCAAACCATCCACACCGACCCCGTCGGCCGCGTGCTGTGCGAGCAATGGACCGTTCACGGAGCTGGCCATGCCTGGATGGGCGGAAGCAAGGCGGGTTCCTACACCGATCCGAAGGGACCGGACGCCAGCCGCGAGATGCTGCGCTTCTTCCTGCAGCATCGGCTGGGGACGGCGTGATCCCTTGAGGTCGCGCCTGTGACGACGCAGGGCGGGCAGGGCCGGTTCGCCGCCCAGCCCGGCCGCGATCATTCGTCGTTCAGCGGCAGGGACACCTGCGCCGCGTCGGCCAGCAGGCGCTTGGCGCGCTTGCCGCGCATCTCCACCGCCTCGGCGGTGCGCAGCGGCACAAAACCGTCCGGACGACCGACGTTGCCGACGATGGCCTTGAGAAGCTCGATGTTGGTCCGCTGCACGCGGCGCCCGCGACGGACCTGTTCCAGGAACTTGGCGGACGGCGTCAGCAGATAGTCGATGGCGTCGATGCGCTTGCCGACCTTGGTGTATTCCTTGTCCGCCTGGTCGAGGATGCCCTCGTCCACCAGCGCGTCCACGGCGGCGGTCACCACGCGCAGCGTGTCGCGCAGGCGTGACCACTCGTTCATGCCGCTGTTCTTGATGATCTCGTCGGCGCTGATGGCGACCGGCTTGGCGTCGTCCTCGGCGGTGTCGTACTCGATGGACAGGCGGTTGTAGAGCCAGCGCGACACCGGAGACTTCAGCTTCATCAGCCACGCGTAGGAAACCGGCTTGAACTCCAGGTCGCGGATGGCGGCGGAGACCAGCGGGTTGAACTCCAGATAGGTCTCCTCGACGCCGCCGTCCTCGTCGGTCAGGTCGGGGCGCGAGCGGATCGCCAGCACCGGGAAGGCCGTCGATTCCAGGATGTTCTGGCCCCGGCTCTTCTTCCCCGGCTCCGGTGCCGGGCCGGTGGAGATGATGATGCGCGAGCGGGCCAGAATGGTCAGCGATTCGCGGATGTCCTGGATCGACAGGGTGTGGTTGACCGCCCGGAGTTCCCGCTGGATCTCGTAGAGGCTGAAGCGCATCTGCACCTTGTCGCGGTTCTCGCCCGTCAGCGACAGGCGCGACCGGTCCATGGCGAGACGGCGGACGACCTGCTCCACCACCTGCTCGCGCTCGGACGGGAAGATCTCGACTTCCACCAGATCCGGGGCGCTGCCGGGCGCGCGGTCGTCCCGGCGCAGCGCGCTCAGCCGGTCGATGCGGGCGGGCTGCACGGTCAGGCGGTAGTTGCGGCCACGGAACGAGAACTCCCGGCGCACCGACTTGGTGAAGCTGTCCTTGGTGACGATCTCGCCCTTGTCCTTGGCGTCGTTGTCCCGCGAAACGAAGACGAAGCGTGGCGCCAGATCGTACAGGGCGATCAGGTGCGACTGCGAACGGTCCTCCAGCTCGAACAGAATCAGCTGGGCCGCGCTGGTCGGGGCCATCTTGGTCATCGTCGTCTCCGCGTGTCGAACCCCAACCATGGCGCGGGCCGCGTCCGGGCGCAACAGAACCGGAAGACTCATCGCGTTTGGAGCGCCGCCACGATGGAGCGGCAGCCCGCGATCATGACGCCTTTCCCCGCGATGATAGAGCCATTGCCCGCGCTTGTGGAGCAATAGCCCGCGATGGCCACACTCGCCGAAGCGAATCGGAAAATCGCGGGCTGTGGCTTCATAAGCGAACGAGCGGCGTCAGGAATCGCGAGCAAAGACGCCAGGAATCATGGACTCCCGACCGAATTCCGGTCGAACGCGGCAATGGAACGTCGGCTCGTCTTGCCGTTTCGAGGGACCTTACTGCCGGATACCCGCCTGTTCATGCCCCTCTTTCCCGTTGATCTGACTCGGGTTTCGGGGAATCGCGAGCAATGGCTTCAAGAACCGTGATCGCTTGAGGCGTCAATCGCGGGCAATCGCTCCAATTCCGCGACCAAAGGCGCCAGGAATCCGATTCGGACGGCAATCGCGGGCAAAAACTCCATAGCTGCGGCCTATCGCTCCAGGGTCGCGGGGAAAGGCTTTCGGACCGCGAGGAAAGGCGCCATGGAGCGCTTGCCCGCGATTCGACTTTCGCCGGTTCCGCTTCGAATCCTCGGCCCCGATCACGGACCCGACCGACGGAGGCTCAAGCAGGATCATGACCGACATCCCGAACGACATTACGACCGAACGTCACGCTGGCGAACGCCAGAGCGGCGAACGGTGGGGGCGGATTCCGGCTTGGTGGCTCGACCATCCCGAGTTGGACGCCGACGGGTTGGCCATCCTGGCGGCACTCAGCACTTACGCCGACGAGGTCGGGGTCTGCTGGCCGTCGCAGGCAACGCTGGCCGCCAAGCTCAAACGCAGTCGTCCGACCGTCAACCGCATCCTTGGCCGATTGGAAGCGCTGGGTCTCGTGATCATCGAACACCGCAGCGGATCGAACGGCGGGCGCCTCAGCTGCCGCTACCGCTTGCGCCTGACACCCACCCAGGGGGCAGGTCCCCCCCCTGATTCAAAGACGGACTCCCCCTGTCCAGCAGCGAGTCAGAAACACGATCAACCAGAACAGATTCCGGACTCGCTCCGTGGGCGCAAACGCATCGAGGCGATGGCGCAGGAAGTACCCATCGATTGGGTGCCTGCTGAGGCCGATCGGACTTGGGCGGTGGGACGCTTCCCCGAGGCCGACCTCGACCGCCACGCCGAACTCTTCGTTCGCCGCTGCCAAGCCCATGGTTATCGTTACCGTGACATCGGAGCGGCTTGGCGCTCCTGGCTGCTCCAGGATCTGACCCCGGAAAAACGGGTCGCCGAAAAGCAGGCTGGCGACCAGCGGCCACAACCGCCACGCAAACCCGCTTCCGCAGTCGCCCGTGCCGCCGAAGCCGAGCAGCGAATCTCCGCCTGGGCCAGCGTCGCCGCCCATCTGAACGCCGGCTCTTCCACCGCCTCCTCACCCTGGGTGTGACATGACCAACGTGCAAGCCCTGCCCACCCCGTCGCCGCTGCCCTTCGACCCCGCCATGCCGGCGGCGCTGCGTACCCGGATGCTGACCGATGGCCTGCCCGAACCATTGAGGGCCGTCCTCACCGCCGGCCGGATCGAACGGCGCAGCCGTTTCACTGACGACGGCTTCGCCGGCCTCGCCGAGGAATGGACGCCGCCCGATGGCGTCACCCCGCGCCACGCCGCGATGGCCCGCCGGGCCTTGGCCGAGATCGACGGCGCGGTGCTGGCCCCGGCCCCGGCCAACCATCTTCTGGGCCGTGTGCTGGCCCTGCTCAGTCATTTTCCGGCCAAGGCGACGACCCCGGATGTGGAGCGTTTGCTCGCGATGGACTGGGCCGACGATCTGGGCGAGTTTCCCGGCTGGGCCATCGACCACGCCGCCCGCGTCTGGCGCCGCACCCGGAAATGGCGCCCGAGCATCGCGGAAATCCGCGCCCTGTGCGAAGATGCCTGTGCCGCCGAGCGCGACTTGGCTGACCGACTGCGCCGCGTCGCGCAGGCCGGGGAAGCCGCCTCCGACGACCGACGCGCGCCCGTCCAGCGGCTGGTGAGCGACGCCGTGCGCCGTATGCCGGGCGGAACGGCGGGGCCGCGGATTTAAGACGCAGAGTTAAGACACGTCTTAGGTTTGCGTGGCGGGGCCGCTCTGCTACAAGTCGCGCAAGGCAGCGGTTCGAGGAAAAGGGAATGGTGATAATAGACGGCAACGGTGGAACGCCGGTCAAGCGGCTGCTGGTCAATGGCCCGAAGGGCGGCGTCGGCAAAACCACGCTGAGCCGGAACATCGCAGTGGCGGCGGCGCTCGATGGCCATGCGGTAGCGACGCTGGACCTCGACCCCCAGCGCAGCCTGACCAAATGGTTCGCCAAGCGACCGGATGGGATGGTGCCGATCACGCATTTCGAGGCGGGCATGTCCGCGACCGATATCCGCGACGCGCTCGCCGGGATCGAGGGGTTCGACCTTCTGGTGATCGACACGCCGCCCTCCATCGAGGACCATCCGGAAGAATTCAAGCTTTTGGCGCTCTCCTCGGACCTGATCGTGGTGCCGACCGGACAGTCCGACGACGATCTGGACTCGGTGCGGCCTTGGATGCGCTTCGTCCGCCGCTACGGCAAGAACGCCGCCTTCGTGATGAACCGCGTGAAGCCGCGCACCCGCGGGTTCACAGAGGCGCAACGCAAGCTGTTGGGGGATGGCCGGATCTGCCCTGTGGAGGTCCCCGATTACGAAGATATCCAGTTCACCGCCGGCCGTGGCCTCGGTCTGCTGGAGCTGAAGGGGGGCAAGGGAGTGGAGCACATGGCCGGGGTCTGGGCCTTCGTCCGTCACGAACTGGAGTTGGCGCGATGAGTGGGTTCAAACAGGTGTCCAAGGCGCAGGCCCGTCGCCACATGGCGGTGGACGAGCGCATCGAGCGGATGGCCGAGACGCCACTGGATCTGCTCCACCGCGAGGAGTTTGTCCAGGAGATCGCCACGCTGTGGCGTAGCGCCCAGGAGCGGTTTCTGCTGATCGGCCGTTACCTGATGCAGGCGCGCACCCGGCTGGCGCATGGCGAGTTCCAGGCGATGGTCGAGAACGAGCTGCCTTTCGGCTATCAGGTGGCTTACCAGCTGCGTATGGTGGCCGAGGCGGTGGACAGCGGCCGGCTACCCGGAACGAAGCTGCCGCCAAGCTACGCAACCGTCTACCAGCTGGCGACGCTGACGACCGAACAGCTCCGTCTGGCCGACCAGCGCAACCTGATCCGTCCCGACGTGACCCGACCGGAGATCGTTCGCTTCAAGCGCGACCTGCGTCAAGCCGTCGCCGAAGCCGCGTCCGGTGCGCCGAGCCGTCGCGAGACGCTGACCGCCGAGCGCGACCGCCTGCGCGACCGTTTGGCCACCGTCGAGGCGGAGCTGGCGGCGTTGGACGGAGAGCCGGCCGAGATGTGAACACAAGACGGCACTATCGTGGTTTCCGCCGGTCTGTCCCGCCTCGCGTGGCCTGATCGTTTGGGTATGATTTTTCCGTCACCCAACCACGACAACCATACTGCCGCAGTCGTGGACCGGCGCGCTGTCGCCGCCGAGAAAGCCACCGCCTGAGCATGGGAAAGCGGTTTTCCGTCGAGCTTGGCGAGGTGCCAGTCTTCCGGGCCTGTGGGATGACGCTACAGGTCGCGATCCGTAACGCCTGCCCGCGAGGTCGATCATGAGCGAGAGCTTGTCGTCCTCTGTCCCGTTCCCGCGCTTGTTGGCGACGGGTATCAAGGCGCGGGCGCAGACCTGACCATTACAGGGACGTGGCCGCCCGTGCTGCCTGGTCGTAAAGACCGGACAAGGCCCGCAGCAGGTTGGCGGCCTCGCCGATCTGCTTGTGGTCGACGGTGCCGAGCGACTCCAGCGAGCGGATCAGACAATCCTCGCGGATCTCACGGTAGCGCCTGACCGCTTCCTGCCCAGCGTCGGAGCTGCGGTAGGTGACCTCCTTCCCGCGTTTTCCCCGCTCCACCAGCCCCAGCCGCAGCAGCTTCTTCAGAGCGTAGTTGACGATGTGGGTGTCTTCGATGTTCAGGACAAAGCCGATGTCGGACAGGCTCTTGTCGCGGGCGCGGTGGTTGACGCTGTGAAGCAGCAGCACTTCCAGCGAGGACAACTCGGCCAGCCCGGCGGCGGTCATGCAGCGGACCACCCAGCGGTGAAAGGCGTTGCCGGCGACGATCAAGCCATACTCGAACTCGGCGGTTTCCGCGCTGCGCTCCGACGATGGGTGGGACGAGGCGGCTATGGGGGGTGAACTCATGTATCGTGTTTCTTTCGCCAAACCCCATTCCGCGCGCTGAACACACAAGTTCATGGGGATGCATTCGCAATATTGTTTGGAAATTTATCGACATATCGCTGTCGCTTCAATCGGAACCGCTGCTTTGGCGTCCTGTCGATCGGGCACCTGAAATACTATCCGTCTGAACGCGGTCCAACACGGCGCATTTCACAGGCTCTTCCTAACGATCGACCCCATCATGCATGTCGGTGCCGAACGATGCAGCCGGAAGCACGCCGTTCATCATGGGCGTCGCTTGCTGAGCGAAAGGGCATTGCTTTGCTTAGAGCTTCGAGCGTTTAATCTGACGCGTACCCGGCGTGCCTGAGATAATTCCAGCACTCGTCTGGTGTGTAGAGGTCGCAGATGGAGCCGACAGCTTTCCACAGCTCCTCGATGGTGCGGTCGCCGATGCGTCGGAGATGAGCTTTGAGCTTGGCGAACGCCATTTCGATAGGGTTGAGGTCGGGACTGTAGGGCGGCAGGAAGAGGAACCAGGCGCCACGCTCCTTGAGGACGGCCTTGGCCTTTTCACTCTTATGGCTGGATAGGTTGTCGAGGATGACGACATCACCCGGCCGTAGGGTCGGGGCGAGTTGTGTCTCGACATAGGTCTCGAAGAGCGTCCGGTTCATCGCGCCCTTGATGATCCACGGGGCGGTCAGCCCGTCGCAGCGCAGGGCGGCGACGAAGGTCTGGGTGCCCCAATGGCCAAACGGCGCC
>NZ_RZIJ01000022.1 GCF_003989665.1 Azospirillum doebereinerae
TGCTGGCCATCGACGCCGCCTCGACCGAGTTCTTCAAGAACGGCAAGTACGAGCTGGCCGGCGAGGGCAAGTCGCTGTCGCCTGAGCAGATGGTGTCCTACTGGTCCGATCTGGTCGGCCGCTACCCGATCGCCTCGATCGAGGACGGCATGTCCGAGGACGACTGGGAAGGCTGGAAGGCGCTGACCGACGCCATCGGCAAGAAGGTGCAGCTGGTCGGCGACGACCTATTCGTCACCAACCCGCTGCGTCTGGCCGACGGCATCAGGAAGGGCGTCGCCAACTCGATCCTGGTGAAGGTCAACCAGATCGGCACCCTGTCGGAGACGCTGGAAGCCGTCGACATGGCGCACAAGGCCGGCTACACCGCCGTGCTGTCGCACCGTTCGGGCGAGACCGAGGACAGCACCATCGCCGACCTCGCCGTCGCCACCAACTGCGGCCAGATCAAGACCGGCTCGCTCAGCCGTTCGGACCGTCTGGCCAAGTACAACCAGCTGATCCGCATCGAGGAGCAGCTCGGCGCCGCCGCCCGCTTCGCCGGTCGCGGCATCCTGAAGGCCTGAGCGCGGACGGAGCGGCGCGGTCCCAAGAGGCGCGCCGCTCCCCGCCATTTTTTCCGGAAAAACCGCCATGCCCATCGAGAACCGTGTTTCGCGGCCTGCCGTCCTGTGCGTGCTCGACGGCTGGGGCCACCGCGAGGAAACGGCGGACAACGCCGTCGCCCTGGCCGACACGCCGGTGTGGGACCGCCTGTGGTCGGGCGAGCCGACCGCCTTCCTGAACGCCAGCGAGGAGGAGGTCGGCCTGCCCAAGGGGCAGATGGGCAACTCCGAGGTCGGGCACATGAACCTGGGCGCCGGCCGGGTCGTCCGCCAGGATCTCGTCATGATCGACCACGCCATCGGCGAGGGCGAATTCGACCGCAACCCCGCGCTGGCCGGTCTGGTCGCGGCGCTGAGGACAAGCGGCGGCTGGTGCCACCTGATGGGGCTGGTGTCGCCGGGCGGCGTGCACGCGCACCAGGATCACATTCTCGCTCTCGCCGCCGCCCTGTCGCGGCAGGGCATTCCGGTCCGGCTGCACGCCTTCACCGACGGCCGCGACGTGCCGCCCAACAGCGCGCCCGGCCAGATGGCCCACCTGCTCGACGGCATCCGCTCCCTGCCCGACGTGGAGGTCGCCACGGTGACCGGCCGCTACTGGGTGATGGACCGCGACAGGCGTTGGGACCGCGTGGCGCGGGCCTACGCCGCCATGGCGCTGGGCCAGGGCGAACGGCGCGTCGCCGACCCGCTCCAGGCAATCGCCCAGAGCCACGCCGAGAGCGTGTTCGACGAGTTCATCGCGCCGATGGTGGTCAACGACTACGCCGGCATGGCGGACGGCGACGCCATCGTGATGGCGAATTTCCGCTCCGACCGCGCGCGCGAGCTCCTGACGGCCTTGCTGGCGCCGGAGTTCGACGGCTTCGACCGGGGCGCCCTGCCGCGCTTCGCCGCCGCCGTCGGCATGGTCGAGTATTCCAGCGACCTCAACCCGCTGATGACCTCGATCTTCCCGCCCAAGACCCTGACCAAGGTGCTGGGCGAGGTGGTGTCCGAGGCCGGGCTGAAGCAGCTGCGCATCGCCGAGACCGAGAAATACCCGCACGTCACCTTCTTCTTCAACGGCGGCGAGGAGCGCGTCTACCCCGGCGAGGACCGCATCCTGGTGCCGTCGCCCAAGGTCGCGACCTACGACCTCCAGCCGGAGATGTCGGCGGCGGAAGTCACCGACCGCGTCGTCGAGGCGCTGGACAGCGGCGTCTACGATCTGGTGGTGATCAACTACGCCAACCCCGACATGGTCGGGCACACCGGCATCCTGGAGGCCGCCATCACGGCCGTGCAAACGGTCGATTCCTGTCTCGGCCGGCTGGAGGCGGCGGTCCGGCGCCAGGGCGGCGTGATGCTGGTCACCGCCGACCACGGCAATTGCGAGCTGATGAAGGACCCGGCCAACGACGGGCCGCACACCGCCCACACCCTGGACAAGGTGCCGCTCGTGCTGGTCAACGGCCCGCCCGGCGCGCGTCTGGACAGCGGCCGCCTCGCCGACGTGGCCCCGACCCTGCTCGACCTGATGGGGCTGCCCCAGCCGTCCGAGATGACTGGCTCCACCCTGCTCGACCGCAACGCCCTGCGCAAGGCGGCGGAGTAGGCCGGTAGGCGCCTGGACGACCGGTCCCGAAGCCGGTCCCGGACCTTCGCACCTGCGGCATCTTGTCCGGAGCGGCCAACCGCCCCGGATCGTCCTTGCCGCAAAATCTGATATATTAGTATACTTACCCTCGAAAGCTCGTTTCCGGCCAGCGCCCCGAACAACGGCGCGGCCCTGGAAAAATCGACGGAAGCCGGCCGCAAGCCCTCGTCGTCCCACTCGGAGTGTTCCGCAATGCATGCCACCGGTGAACTCGCTGCCCACGACCCGCTGGCCGTGATCGACAACGTCACCTTCGACGAAATCCGGATCGGCCAGTCGGCGAGTCTCGCCCGTGAGCTGACCATCATGGACGTCGAGCTGTTCGCCGCCGTGTCGGGCAACATCAACCCGGCCCATCTCGACGCGAAATTCGCCGCCGACAGCCGCTTCCAGAAGGTCATCGGCCCCGGCATGTGGTCGGGTTCGCTCATTTCGGGCGTGCTCGGCTCGCATCTGCCGGGCGCCGGCAGCCTCTACGCCGGCCAGAACCTGCAGTTCCGCCGCCCGGTCGGGCTGGGCGACGTCATCACCGCGACGGTGACCGTCACCGGGAAGCGCGCCGACAAGAACATCGTCGTCTTCGACTGCGTCTGCACCAACCAGAACGGCGAGGTGGTCACCTCCGGCACCGCCGAGGTCATCGCGCCGACCCGCAAGGTCTCGCGCCCGGCGCATGAGCTGCCGCAGATCCAGATGATCCGCCACGACAAGCACGACGCGCTGCTGCGCAAATGCGACGGCCTGCCGCCGGTCCCCACCGCCGTCGCCCACCCCTGCGACGAGAGCGCCCTGCGCGGCGCCGTCGAGGCCGCTCAGGCCGGGCTGATCGACCCGATCCTGGTCGGTCCCGCCGCCAAGCTGCACGCGCTCGCCGCCGCCCACGGCCTGGACATCTCGCGCTACCGGATGGTCGACGCGCCGCACAGCCACGCCGCCGCACAGGCCGCCGTGGCGCTGGCCCGCTCCGGCGAGGCCGAAGCGGTGATGAAGGGCTCGCTGCACACCGACGAGCTGATGAGCGAGGTCGTCCGCAAGGAGACCGGGCTGCGCACCAACCGCCGGCTCAGCCACGTCTTCATCATGAACGTGCCCACATACCCGCGCGCCCTGCTGATCACCGACGCGGCGATCAACATCTACCCGACGCTGGAGGACAAGGTCCACATCGTCCAGAACGCCATCGACCTCGCCAAGGTGCTGGGCGTGGACGTGCCGCGCGTCGCCATCCTGTCGGCGGTCGAGACCCTGAACCCCAAGATCCCGACCACGCTGGAAGCCGCCGCGCTGTGCAAGATGGCCGACCGCGGCCAGATCAAGGGCGGCATCCTCGACGGCCCGCTCGCCTTCGACAACGCCATCTCCCTCGAAGCGGCGCGCACCAAGGGCATCAAGTCGGACGTCGCCGGCCGCCCCGACATCCTGCTGGTCCCCGACCTGGAGGCCGGCAACATGCTGGCCAAGCAGCTCTCCTTCCTGGCCAACGCCGACGCCGCCGGCATCGTGCTCGGCGCCCGCGTGCCGATCATCCTGACCAGCCGCGCCGACAACGTCCGCACCCGTCTGGCGTCCTGCGCCGTCGCCTCGCTGGTCGCCGCGTCGCGCCGCAGCAGCGTCGTCGCCTTGGCCGCCGAGTAAGGAGTTCGTTCCATGCAACAACGTGACGCCTACCTCATCGTCAACGCCGGCTCGTCCAGCCTGAAGTTCTCGATCTTCTGCGGCGGCAGCGGCAGCGACCTCAGCGCCATCGTCAACGGCCAGATCTCCGGCATCGGCACCGCCCCCCGCTTCGAGGCGAAGGACGCCGCGCGCCACGTCCTGGCCGACCGCAGCCTGGACGGGGTGGGGGTCGGCGCCGCCGACCGCGCCGCGATGCTGGGCTTCCTGCTCGGCTGGATCGCCGAGGAGTTGAAGGGCACGCGGCTGGTCGCCGCCGGCCACCGGGTCGTCCATGGCGGCACCCGTTTCGCCAAGCCGGTGCGGCTCACGCCCGCCGTGCTGGAGGAGCTGGAGGCGCTGATCCCGCTGGCTCCCCTGCACCAGCCGCACAACGTCGCCGCCATGCGGGCGCTGGCCGAGGTGTACCCGGCGCTGCCGCAGGTCGCCTGCTTCGACACCGCCTTCCACCAGAGCCAGCCCTGGCAATCGCAGACCTTCGCCCTGCCCCGCGCGCTGACGGCGGAGGGCATCCGCCGCTACGGCTTCCACGGCCTGTCCTACGAGTACATCGCCCAGCGCCTGCCGCAGATCGCGCCGGAGATGGCGGACGCCCGCGTCCTCGTCTGCCATCTCGGCAGCGGGTCGAGCCTGTGCGCCATGCGCGCGGGCAAGAGCGTCGACACCACCATGGGCTTCACCGCGCTGGACGGGCTGCCGATGGGCACGCGCAGCGGGGTGATCGACCCCGGTGTGCTGATCTACCTGATGCGCGAGAAGGGCATGGGCGCCGACGAACTGGAGGCGCTGCTGTACCACCAGTCGGGGCTGCTCGGCGTCTCGGGCCTGTCCAACGACATGCGCGCCCTGCTGGACAGCGAGAACCCGCACGCCGCCGAGGCGGTGGAGCTGTTCTGCTTCCAGGTCGCCAAGCAGGCGGCGGCGCTGGCCGCCTCGATGGGCGGGCTGGACGCGGTGGTGTTCACCGCCGGGGTCGGCGAGAACTCGGCGCCGGTGCGCACGCGGGTGGCGGAGAAGCTGTCCTGGCTCGGCGTCGCCGTCGATCCCGCCGCCAACCGGGCGCGGGCCGCGCGGATCTCCGCCGCCGAGAGCCGCATCCCCGTCTTCGTCATCCCGACCGACGAGGAGCGGATGATCGCCAGCCACACCCTGGGCGTCCTGGCGGAGTCCTCCTCCTCCATCAAGGCGGCGTAACGCCGTCGCGCACCACCACCCAGACCGAACCGAGGCCGATCATGAACGATCACGGCACCCTGAACGATCACGAGAGCCTGGGTTCGGTCCGCCTGCGCGCGCTGGAGAAGGGGCAGCGCCTCGGCCTCCCGCGCGAGTGGCTGCGGCGGCTTCCCGGCGACGAGCCGGCGCCCGGCGCCGGCCCGCTCCAGCGGCGCGGCATGGACCGCTTCCTGGCCTGGAAGCGCCAGGAGATGCTGGCCCGCCACGGCCGGATGAACGAGCTGTCCCCCGAACTCGTCGCCGAGGCGCTGGAGGAGGTGGCGACCTCCGACGGACCGCGCCGGGCGCGCGACGCCTCGGAACGCATCATGTTCGCGCTCGCCTGGCCCAAGCGCACGCCGGGGATGCGCGTTCACCTTCTCGCCGCTGCGGAGGATCTGCGGAACTGCCTGCGGGAGTCGCCGTCGATGCCGCTGTTCACCGACCTGCCGGGATACTGGCGCGCGACGCAGGACGCCGTGCTCCGCCTCGACGACACGGTCCGGCTGCGCGACGACTGCCCCTGGCCCTCCTTGCAGGCCCTGTTGCGGGACGCCGAGCACGCGGCGCGCCACATGCCCGAACCGGCCGCCTGACAGCCGCCGATCACGCCGCCGTCACGGCACGGCGGCCATGCCCGTGCTCTCCCGCACCACCAGTTCGCATTCCAGATGGTGCTGGAGCGACTTGACCGTCCCGCCGTCCAGCCTCAGCAGGATCTGGCTGGCGGTCAGCCGGCCGATGTCCCGCTGGGGCGGGCGGACCGTGGTCAGCGGCGGCAGGCAGGAGTTGCTGAAGGTCAGGTCGCCGAAGCCGATCACCGCCAACTCCTCCGGCACCCGGATTCCGCGCCGCTTCGCCTCGAACAGCACCCCCAGCGCCAAATTGTCGTTGGAACACACCACCCCGTCGATGTCGGGATGCACCGACAGCACCTCGTCGATCAGCCAGCAGCCCACCATGGTCGAGGCGGTGTCCGGCGCGGTGAAGGCAATCGGCTCGTGCAGGCCGCGCCGCCGCACCTCGTCCTCGTAACCGTCGGTGCGCTGGCGCACCCGCAAATCCTGATGCACGGCGGCGCCGATGTAGGCGACCTTGCGGTGCCCCTCGTCGTAGAGATGGCCGGTCTGGCGGCGCCCCACCTCGAAATGCGAGAAGCCGACGCTCATGTCGACCGCCTCCCCCTCGTGGGAGGGCATGTCCCACATCTCCACCACCGGCACGCGGGACGCGCGCAGCATGGCGCGTGCCTTGTCCGTGTGATGGAACCCCGTCACCACCATGGCCGTCGGCGACCACGCCAGAAAGGCGCCGATCAAATCCTGCTCCCGCTCGGGATCGAACTCGCTGACCCCCAGCAGGGTCTGGTAATGCGCTGCCTGGAAGGTGCTTTGCAGCGTGTTGTAGGTCTCGGCGTAGAAGGAATTCACGATCGACGGCAGGATGACGCCGATGGTGCGGCTGCGCGCCGCCGCCAGACTGCCGGCGACGAGGTTGGGCACGTAGCCCAGCTCGTCGATGACGGTGCGCACGCGCGCGGCCAGCTCGGGGGACACGGCGTCGGGACGGCGCAGGAACAGCGACACCGTGCTCGCGGACACGCCGGCGGCGGCGGCGACGTCGGTCATGGTCAGCCGTTGCGTGTCGCGGCGCGTCCGTTTTCCGGGCGTCCTGGTCTTCGGCGGCAACGTGCGCATTCCTCGATCTCTCCTTGCACTCAACAACTTAGAGCCAACGTTGGCTTAAGACAAACCCTGGAAGACGCGGCACAGGACATCGTTTGAAGCCCTCTCCCCCCCCGG
Source organism: Azospirillum doebereinerae (assembly GCF_003989665.1). Taxonomy (GTDB): domain Bacteria; phylum Pseudomonadota; class Alphaproteobacteria; order Azospirillales; family Azospirillaceae; genus Azospirillum; species Azospirillum doebereinerae. Next base: position 6,936 of record NZ_RZIJ01000022.1, read on the forward strand.
GAGAGGGAGGGGACCCGCGAAGCGGGGAGGGTGAGGGGCTATCGGGCGTGGTACGCAATCCATGTTCCGATAGCCCCTCACCCTTCCCATGCTGTCGCATGGGCCCCTTCCCTCTCCCGGGACAGGAGAGGGAGGCAATCATCCGGCGTCCCCATCCGTGGACTCGGGCACCCCGGCGATTCGCTGATAGACGCCGTATCTCAGCCGGGCGTTCGCCTCGGCCATCCGCACCAGCGCCGCGTAACGCTCCGGGTCGTCCCGCTCCACCACCTTGAAACGCCCTTCCCCGGCCATGAAGGCGCCGAGCCGGCTGTCCGGCGCCTCGCTGTCCAACTCCAGCGCCGGCTTCCCCTCCCCAGTGCGGCGCGGATCGTAGCGGTAGAGCGGCCAATGCCCGCTGGAGACCGCCAGCTTCTGCTGCTTCAGCCCGTTCGACAGGTCGTAGCCATGCGCGATGCAATGGCTGTAGGCCAGCACCAGCGACGGACCCCGGTGGCTCTCCGCCTCCCGCAGGGCGGCCACGGTCTGCGCGTCGCGGGCGCCGAAGGCGGTGCGGGCGACGTAGACATGGCCGTAGGCCATGGCGATCAGCCCCAGATCCTTCTTGGCGGCCGCGCGCCCGGCGGTGGCGAACTTGGCCGAGGCGCCGATGGGCGTCGCCTTGGACTGCTGGCCGCCGGTGTTGGAATAGACCTCCGTGTCCATCACCAGCACGTTGACGTCGTAGCCCGACGACAGGACGTGATCGAGCCCGCCATAGCCGATGTCGTAGGCCCAGCCGTCGCCGCCGACGATCCACACGGTCTTGCGCACCAGATAGTCGCTCAGCCCGTCGAGCCGCCGCGCCAGCGGATCGGCCAGACCGGCGAGCGCCGGCCGCAGGGCGGCGACGCGGGCGCGCTGCGCCGCGATGCCGGCCTCGTCCCCCTGCTCGGCGGTGAGCAGCGCGTCGACCAGCCCCGGTTCGAGCCGGCCCGACAGCAGCCCCAGCAGGCCGCGCGCCTGCTCGGCCATCTGGTCGATGGCGATGCGCAGGCCGAGCCCGAACTCGGCGTTGTCCTCGAACAGCGAGTTGGCCCAGGCCGGCCCCCGCCCGTCGCCGTTGGTGGTGTAGGGCGTCGTCGGCAGATTGCCGCCGTAGATCGAGGAGCAGCCGGTGGCGTTGGCCATCACCATGCGGTCGCCGAACAGCTGGGTCAGCAGCTTGACGTAGGGCGTCTCGCCGCAGCCGGCGCAGGCGCCGGAGAACTCGAACAGCGGCTGGAGCAACTGCGTGTGCTTGACGGTCGGCGGGACCTTGTCGCGCGGCGCATCGGGCAGGGTCAGGAAGTAGTCGAAGGCCGCCTGTTCGTGGCGCAGCTCGCCGATGGGGCGCATCTCCAGCGCCTTGCGGGCGGGGTCGGCCTTGTCCCTGGCCATGCAGACGTCGACGCAGAGCGTGCAGCCGGTGCAGTCCTCGGGCGACACCTGGAGGCGATAGCGGGAATCCGGGAACTCCCGCCCCTTGTAGGCCACGGTGTTGAAGCCGTCCGGCGCCTCGGCCAGCGCGGCCTCGGGCACGACCTTGGCGCGGATGACGGCGTGCGGGCAGACCATCACGCATTTGTTGCACTGGATGCAGAGCCCGGCGTTCCAGGCCGGCACTTCGGCGGCGATGCTGCGCCGCTCATACTTGGCGGTGCCGACCGGCCAGCCGCCGTCCACCGGAAAGGCCGAGACCGGCAGCTTGTCGCCGTGGCCGCCGATGATCAGCGCGGTGACGCGCTTGACGAAGTCGGGCGCGCCGTCCGGCACCACCGGGGGACGGGCGTGGTCGGCGGTGACGCGGTCGGGCAGCGGGACGTGCCTCAGATGCGCCAGCGCCTGATCGACGGCGGCGAAGTTGCGGCGCACCGCCTCCTCGCTGCGCCGGCCGTAGGTCTTCTTGATCGCCGTCTTGATGTCGGCGATGGCGTCGGCCTCCAGCATCACCTTGGCGAGCGCGAAGAAGCAGGTCTGCATGATGGTGTTGATGCGGCGGCCCAGCCCGGCCGCGCGCGCCACCGCGCCCGCGTCCACGGCGTAGAGCGACACCCCCTTGTCGAGGCAGGCCTGCTGCACCTCGCGCGGCAGCCCGGCCCACACCTCGTCGGGCGTGCCCGGCGCGTTGATCAGCACGGTGGCGCCGGGGGCGGCCATCTCCACCACCTCCATGCGCTCCAGCAGCGGGGTGTGGTGGCAGGCGACGAACTGCGCCTGGTCGATCAGGTAGGGCGCGCGGATCGGGTCCTTGGAGAAACGCAGATGCGACACCGTCGTCGAGCCGGACTTGCGGCTGTCGTAGACGAAATACGCCTGCGCGTGGGCGCCGGTGCGGTTCTGGAGGATCTTGATCGAGTTCTTGTTGGCGCCCACCGTGCCGTCGGCGCCCAGCCCGAAGAAGACGGCGCGCGACACCTCCGTGCCCTCGATGCGGAAGGCCGGATCCCAGGGGATCGACAGGTGGGTGACGTCGTCGACGATGCCGACGGTGAAGCGCCGCTTTGGCCGGTCGCGGTCCAGCTGGTCGAAGACCGCCTTGGCCATGGCCGGCGTGAACTCCTTGGACGACAACCCGTAGCGGCCGCCGATCACCACCGGGTCGGCCTCCAGGCTGCCGGCGGCCCGCCCCTCCGCCAGCGCCGCGACGACGTCGAGATACAGCGGGTCGCCGACGGCGCCCGGCTCCTTGCTGCGGTCGAGCACGGCGATCCGCCGCACCGACGCCGGCAAGGCGGTGACGAAATCGGCGATGGCGAAGGGCCGGAACAGGCGGACGATCAGGCAACCCACCCGCTCGCCCCGTCCGGCCAGCACCCGCGCCGTCTCGGCGCAGGTCTCGGCGCCCGACCCCATGGCGACGACGACCCGCTCGGCCTGCGGATGGCCGACGTAATCGTAGAGGCGGTAGTGGCGGCCGGTGCGGACGGCGAGCTGGTCCATCATCCCCTGCACGATGCCGGGGCAGGCCTCGTAAAAGGGGTTGGCGGCCTCGCGCGCCTGGAAGAAGACGTCCGGGTTCTGGGCGGTGCCGCGCAGCACCGGGTGATCGGGGCTGAGCCCGCGCCGCCGGTGCGCGGCGACCGCGCCGTCGTCGAGCAGGGCGCGGAGGTCGTCGTCCGCCAGCGTCTCGACCCGGTTCACCTCGTGGGAGGTGCGGAACCCGTCGAAGAAATGCAGGAACGGCACCCGCGCCCGAAGCGTCGCCGCGTGGGCCACCAGCGCCAGGTCGTGCGCCTCCTGCACGCTGGCCGAGGCCAGCATGGCGAAGCCGGTCTGGCGGCAGGCCATCACGTCGGAATGGTCGCCGAAGATCGACAGCGCGTGGGTCGCGAGCGTGCGGGCGGTGACGTGCATGCAGAAGGGCGTCAGCTCCCCGGCGATCTTGTACATGTTGGGGATCATCAGCAGCAGGCCCTGCGACGCCGTGAAGGTCGTCGCCAGCGCGCCGGCCTGCAACGCGCCGTGCACGGCGCCGGCGGCGCCGCCTTCGGACTGCATCTCGACCACCCGGGGGACGGCCCCCCAGACGTTGGGCTTGCGGCGGACCGACCATTCCTCCGAAAGCTCCCCCATCGTCGAGGAAGGGGTGATCGGGTAGATGGCGATGACGTCGCTGGCCCGGTACGCGATGGAGGCGGCGGCTTCGTTGCCGTCCATGATCGCGATGTTCGGATCTTTCATCATGCTCGCTTGTCCTTCGTCGTGCCGGCTGGACCGGACGAAACCTGTGAGCGATCGGCGGTTGGCCCGGCGCAACGGGCGTGCAGGGGCGGTGTTCGATGGCCGGGCGATGGGCCGAAACTCGGCGGGGATCCGCGATGGGCGGGGTCTGCGGTGCGCGGCGCGGCTTCGTCGCCTCGAGGCTGATGGCAACTCATCGGTCACGGCGCCACCGCCCGATCGACGGTGCAAGCGGCACGCCAACTAATATATCACCGATTTCCCAAGCTTTTCCAGAGCACGCTGTGTCGCAGACCCGACAAAATTGCGGGCCGCTGTCGAACAATGGACAGGGTTTGGACGGAGAAGCTTCGGGGCGCCGTGACCGGACAGCCCCTGCCCCGCCCTACGCCACCGAGAAATACCGGGGGTTGGCCTTCTGGGCGTCGGCGATGGTGCTCTCCAGATCGTCGAGATGCGTGTTGAGCGCCTGGACCGCGGCGTCGGGATCCCCGGCGGCGATGGCGTCCACGATGGCCTTGTGCTCCGCCACCACCAGCCCCATGCGGCCGAGCACCGGCAGCGTCAGCCGGCGGTAGCGGTCGATCTGCACCTTGACCTGCTGGATGAGCGTCCAGAATCCCGGATAGCCGGCGACTTCGGCCAGCAGGGCGTGGAAGTCCTCGTCGGCCTGATGGAAGCCCTCATGATCGCCCGCCGTCTCGCGTTCGTGCTGCACCTCCAGGCAGACGCGCAGCCGGGCGATCTGGCTGCGGGTGGCGCGTTGCGCGGCGTAGCGGACCGAGGCCTCTTCCAGAACCCGGCGGATGGCGATGGATTCGGGCAGGGCGCCCAAGGGGATGCGCGAGACGAAGGTGCCGGACTGCGGGAAGATCTCGATCAGGCCTTCGTCGGCCAGCTTCAGGACGGCTTCGCGGACCGGCGTGCGGCTGACGCCGTAATCCTGGGCGATCACCTTCTCGGCGATGGCCTCCCCCGGCTTGCGCCGCAGCGCGAGGATGTCGTTGCGCAGGTCCCGGTAGATGCCGGCCGAGACCGTGGCGCCCCGCTGGACCGGACGGGCCACCGAGGCGACCGTGGAGCGCCGGCGGGACGGCGCGGTGTTGGCAACGGTCTCGTCGCTGTCCGGAACCATGGTCTGTAACGCCTTTGTCATCGCTGGAGGCCCGCCTATGCAATTCAACAATATACCGGCCGCTCCCGCCGAGCGTCAAACGCCATGGAAATCCACTTGTTGCGTGTGGGATGCGCAAAAATCAGCGCCGCTCCGACGAGAAATCTGATATATTAATATAGAGGAATCAGAGCCCACCCCGGATGGCCCGCCATGGAACGCAAACGCATCGCCCTCGTCGCGCACGACGCCCGGAAGGGCGACCTGATCACCTGGATCGGCGCGCACATCCAATTCCTCGCCGGCCACGCCTTCTGGGCCACCGGCACCACGGGAAGCCGGGTCAAGGGCGCGCATCCGGAACTGGACGTGACGCCGTTGAAGAGCGGGCCGCTCGGCGGCGACCAGCAGATCGGCGCCATGATCGCCGAGGGGCGGATCGACATGCTGATCTTCTTCGTCGATCCGATGACGGCGCAGCCGCACGACGTGGACGTGAAGGCGCTGACCCGTCTGGCGACCCTCTACAACATCCCGATGGCCTGCAACGAGGCCACCGCCGACATGCTGGTCGCCTCGCCCCTGTTCTCCAACGGCTACACGCCGCGCCCAACCGACTTCCGTGGCTACGAGGGGCGTGTCCTGTAACGCGGACCTGCGACATTTCGACGGATGCGATCGGAAACCTGCACAAAAGGTTTGCAAAACGGTCTGATATATTAATATATTCCACCACCGGACAGCTTCCTTTGGCGGTCGCACGAGAGGGCTCGCCCTCGTTCCGCAGACACTTCCCTTCGGAGACAGACGATGCTCCATCCTGACCGACTTTTCTCCAGCGATCCCACGCAGCGCGCCATCGCGCGCCGGCTCTACGCCGAGGTCCAGAACCTGCCGATCGTCAGCCCGCACGGGCACACCGATCCGTCCTGGTTCGCGCTGAACGAGGCGTTCCCCGACCCGGCCGCCCTGTTCGTCAAGCCCGACCATTACGCCTTCCGCATGCTCTACAGCCAGGGCGTGCCGATGGAGAGCCTGGGCGTGCCGCGCCGCGACGGCGGGGCGGTCGAGACCGATTCCCGCAAGATCTGGCGTCTGCTGGCCGAGCATTGGCACCTGTTCCCCGGCACGCCGACCCGCATGTGGCTGGAGCACGCCTTCGAGACCGCCTTCGGCGTCACCGAACGCCTGAGCCCGGCCACCGCCGACGGCATCTACGACCGGATCGAGGCCTGCCTGCGCACGCCGGAATTCCGGCCGCGCGCGCTGTTCGAGCGCTTCAACATCGAGGTGCTGGCGACCACCGAATCCCCGCTCGACCCGCTGGACCACCACAAGGCGATCCGCGAGAGCGGCTGGAAGGGGCGCGTCATCACCGCCTTCCGCCCCGACCCGGTCGTCGATCCGGAGTTCGAGGGCTTCCAGGCCAACGTCGCGACGCTGGGCGTCCTCACCGGCGAGGACACCACCAGCTGGAAGGGCTACCTCGCCGCCCTGGAAAACCGCCGCCGCTACTTCAAGGAAGTCGGTGGGGCGACCTCGACCGACCACGGCCACCCGACCGCCGTCACCGCCGATTTGTCGACGGCCGAGGCCGAGGCGCTGTTCGCCAAGGCGCTGCGCGGCACCGTCACCGCCGCCGAGGCCGAGCTGTTCCGCGGCCAGATGCTGACCGAGATGGCCCGCATGAGCCTGGAGGACGGGCTGGTCATGCAGATCCACCCCGGCAGCGTGCGCAACCACAACGCGCCGGTGTTCGAACGGTTCGGCCGCGACAAGGGCTGCGACATCCCGAGCGCGACCGAATACGTCCGCGCGCTGAAGCCCCTGCTCGACCGCTTCGGCAACGAGCGCGACCTGACCATCATCCTCTTCACCCTGGACGAGACCAGTTACAGCCGCGAACTGGCCCCGCTGGCCGGCCATTACCCGGCCCTGCGGCTGGGGCCGGCGTGGTGGTTCCACGACAGCCCGGAAGGGATGCGCCGTTTCCGCGAGATGACGACGGAGACCGCCGGCTTCTACAACACGGTCGGCTTCAACGACGACACCCGCGCCTTCTGCTCGATCCCGGCGCGGCACGACGTGGCCCGCCGCATCGATTGCGCCTTCCTCGCCCGTCTGGTCGCCGAGCACCGGGTCGACGAGGACGAGGCCGTCGAAGTGGCCACCGATCTCGCCTACCGCCTCGCCAAGAACGCCTACAAGCTGTAGGCGCCGCCGCATCCGGCCCCGTTTCCACGAGAAACGGGGCCGGGCGCCGGACAGCCAAGGGAAGGACGCACGCTCCATGGCATCGCTCATCATTCGGTTGCACCCCGCGGACAACGTCGTCGTCGCCGGCGCCGACCTGCCCCCCGGAACGGCGCTGCCCGGCACCGACATCCTGTGCCGCGCCGAGGTTCCGGCCGGGCACAAGGTCGCGGTGCAGGCCATCGCCGCCGGCGAGCCGGTCCGCAAGTACAACCAGGTCATCGGCTTCGCCACGACGGCCATCGAGCCGGGCGACCACGTCCACGTCCACAACATGGGCATGGGCGACAGCTTCGAGCGCGACCACGCCTTCGGCGTCGATTCCCACCCGACCGCCTTCGTTCCCGAGGCCGAGCGCGCCACCTTCCAGGGCATCGTCCGCGCCGACGGCCGCGTGGCGACCCGCAACTACATCGGCGTGATCACCTCGGTGAACTGCTCGGCCACCGCCGCGCGGATGATCGCCGACCAGTTCCGGGGCCCCGCGCTGGCCGACTACCCCAACATCGACGGCGTCGTCGCCCTGACCCACGGCTACGGCTGCGGCATGGGCAACCAGGGCGACGCCATCGACACGCTGCGCCGCACCATCGCCGGCTACGCCCGCCACCCGAACTTCGCCGCCGTGATCCTGCTGGGCCTCGGCTGCGAGGTGAACCAGATCGACCGGCTGGTCGAGGCCGAGGGGCTGGTGCCCGACGAGCGGCTGCACACCCTGTCGATCCAGGATCTGGGCGGCACCGCCTCGGCCGTGCGCGAGGGGGTGCGCCGCATCCAAGCGCTGCTGCCGGCGATCAACGACGTGAAGCGGCAGACCCTGCCGGCAAGCCACCTGACGCTGGCGCTGCAATGCGGCGGGTCGGACGGCTATTCGGGCATCACCGCCAACCCGGCGCTGGGCCACGCGGTCGATCTGCTGGTGCGCAACGGCGGCACCGCCGTGCTCAGCGAGACCCCGGAGGTCTACGGCGCCGAGCATCTGCTGACCCGCCGCGCGGTCAGCCGCGCGGTCGGCGAGAAGCTGGTCGAGCGCATCGGCTGGTGGGAGGAGTACACCACCCGCACCGGCGGCGAGATGAACAACAACCCGTCGCCCGGCAACAAGAAGGGCGGCCTGACCACCATCCTGGAGAAGTCGCTGGGCGCCGTCGCCAAGGCCGGCACGACCAATCTGGTCGAGGTGCTGCGCTACGCCGAGCCGATCAAGGGGCCGGGTCTGGTCTTCATGGACACGCCCGGCTACGACCCGGTGTCGGCGACCGGCCAAGTGGCCGGCGGCGCCAACGTGCTGTGCTTCACCACCGGGCGCGGTTCGGTCTTCGGGGCCAAGCCGACGCCCAGCCTGAAGCTGGCGACCAACACGCCGCTGTACCGGAAGATGACCGACGACATGGACATCGACTGCGGCACCATCGCCACCGGCGACGCCACCATCGAGGAGGTCGGGCAAGCGATCTTCCAGCTGGTCCTCGACACCGCGTCGGGCCGCAAGAGCAAGAGCGAGGAACTCGGCTTCGGGTCGGACGAGTTCACGCCCTGGCAGATGGGCGCCGTCATGTAACGGCGGTCCGCCCCCCGCCAGTCCTCCCAACCACGAGCGCAACCATGCCCACCCCCAGCAGCGCCATCGCCGACGACCTCACGGTCCATCCCGTCAAGGGATCCCGCAAGGACGACCCGGTGCGCGGCATCCTCCTGGTCGTGGTTGCGATGGCGTTCTTCTCCTGCTCGGACGCCACGGCGAAGTATCTGAACCTGACCCTGCCGGCCGTCGAGATCGGCTGGATGCGCTACGCCGTCTTCTCGGCCCTGATGCTGCCCCTGGTGCTGCGCGAGGGGACGGGCGTGGTCCGCACGCCCCGGCCGCTGCTGCAAATCCTGCGCGGCCTCGGCATGCTGGGATCGGCGCTGTTCTTCATCCTGGGCATGCGCTACCTGCCGATGGCGGAGGCGGCGGCGACCAGCTACGTGTCGCCGGTCTTCGTCACCGTGCTGTCGATCCTGTTCCTGGGCGAGAAGATCGGCCCCCGGCGCTGGGCGGCGGTGCTGGCCGGGCTGGCCGGCGTGCTGATCGTCATGCGGCCGGGCGGCGCCGCCTTCCAGCCGGCGGCGATCTTCCCGATCCTGTCGGCGATGAGCTGGGCCTGCGGCATCATCATCACCCGCAAGATGACGGGCCAGGAAAACCCGGCCACCACCCTGATCTGGAGCGCCCTGACCGGGCTGGTCGTGCTGACCGGACTGCTGCCGCTGGGGGGCGTGGTCCTGCCGACCGCGCAGGAGATCGGCTGGGGCGTGTTCATCGGCGTGATGTCGACCATCGCGCAATGGCTGCTCGTCCGTGCCTACCGCTACGGCGACGCGTCGGTGCTGGCCTCCTTCTCCTACATCCAGCTGATCTGGTCGGCGTCGCTGGGGTATCTCGTGTTCAGCGCCGTCCCCGACCGCTGGACCTTCGCCGGGTCCGCCGTGATCATCGCGAGCGGCCTCTACACGGTTCACCGGGAGCGCATCCGGAGACGGGAAAGCGCGGCCCGGACGGGGCAACCGGCCCCCAACGGACCGGCGGTTTCCTGACCCCTCAACCCCGGACGCAGCCAAGGAGCTGGAAGCCATGACATCCAGCGTGCAGACCAACGGATTCAGGGAAATCGCCGCCAAGGCCCTGCCCCGCGCCACCCAGCGCGGCGCGACCGCCGCGACGACGATCCACCAGGACCTGCGCACCGCGATCGTCTCGCTGCGGCGCAAGCCGGGCGAGCCCATCGCCGAGAAGCAGATCGCCCAGGATTACGGCGTCAGCCGCACCCCCGTGCGCGAGGCCATCCTGCGCCTGTGCGACGAGGGTCTGGTCGAGATCTTCCCGCAATCCGGCACCTTCGTTTCGCGCATCCCCTTGGGCGCCCTGCCCGAGGCCGCCGTCATCCGCAAATCCCTGGAGCGCACCACCGTGCGGCTCGCCGCCGAGCGCGCCACCCGCAGCCAGCTCGCCCAGCTGCACGCCTGCGTGGAGCTTCAGCACGAGGTCGATTCCGCCGGGGACCCCGACGGCTTCCACCAGGCCGACGAGGCGTTCCACGCGCTGATCGCCGAGATCAGCGGCTATCCCGGTTTCTGGGCCATCACCCAGCAGGTCAAGCTCCAGGTCGACCGCTGCCGCCGCCTGACCCTGCCGGTCGCCGGCCGGATGGCGACCGTGATCGCCGAGCACGAGCGCATCGTCGCGGCCATCGCCGACCACGACCCCGACCGGGCCGAGGCCAGCCTGACCTCCCATCTCGACAACCTCGCCATCACCATCGACGACGTCAGCCACGCCACCCCTCTGTTCTTCTCGGGCACCTTCGGGACCCCGCCGGACAAGAGCCGCGACGAGGCCTGAGCGCCGCCCGAACATCAGGCCCGAACATCAGGACGTGACCATCATGACCCTGCCCCTTCTCGAACCCACCCTGTCCGGTCCGCGCGTCGTTCCGGTGCTCGTGCTCGACGACCCCGAGGACGCCGTCTCGCTGGCCAAGGCGCTGGTCGCCGGCGGCCTGACGACCCTGGAGGTGACGCTGCGCACGCCCAAGGCGCTCGCCTGCGCCGAGGCCATCGCCGCCAAGGTGCCCGACGCCCTCGTCGGCCTCGGCACGCTGGTCCGGCCCGAGCAGTTCGCCCAGGCCCGCGACGCCGGCGCCCGCTTCCTGGTCAGCCCCGGCCTGACCGACACGCTGGCGCAGGCGGCCAAGGCCACCGGCCTGCCCTATCTGCCGGGCATCGCCACGGTGTCGGAGGCGCTGATCGCCTGGGAGCACGGCTTCCGCGAGCTGAAGTTCTTCCCGGCCATGCTGAACGGCGGCGTTCCGGCGCTCAAGGGCATGGCGCCGCTGATCCCGGAGGTGCGCTTCTGCCCGACCGGCGGCATCAAGGCCGAGAACCTGCGCGACTTCCTGGCGCTGCCCAACGTCTTCACCGTGGGCGGCACCTGGCTGACCCCCGCCGACGCCGTCAAGGAGCGCCGCTGGGCCGACATCGAGCGGCTGGCCCGCGAGGCTTCCGCCCTGGCCGGCTCCCCCTTGGCCGGGCAGGCCTGACCGTGCGCCGCCGCGTCGGCGTCATCGGGCTGGGCATGGCGGCGACGCCGCACGCCCAGAGCCTGTCGGACCTGTCCGGGCGCGTCGCGGTGGCCGGCGGTTACAGCCCGTCCGCCGACCGGCGCGCCGCCTTCGCGGCCCGCTTCGGTCTGCCGGTGGTGGAACGGGCCGAGGACCTGCTCGACGACCCGACTGTGTCGGCGATCCTGCTGCTGACGCCGCCCGACACCCACGCGGCGCTGGTCGCCCGCTGCGCCGAAGCCGGTAAGCACGTGCTGCTGGAAAAGCCGCTGGACGCGACGCCGGACGGTGCCCGCGCGGTGGTGGACGTCATGGAGCGCGCCGGGCTGACGCTCGGCGTCGTGCTCCAGCACCGCTTCCGCGCCTCGGCCGAAAAGCTGGCGGCGCTGCTGCGGGACGGCGCGCTCGGCGCGCCGCTGTCGGCGGCGGTCGTCGTCCGCTGGTGGCGCGACGCCGCCTATTACGCCCAGCCCGGACGCGGCATGAAGGCGCGCGACGGCGGCGGCGTGCTGCTGACCCAGGCCATCCACACGCTGGACCTGTTCGTCAGCCTGCTCGGCCTGCCGCGCGACGTCGTCGGCTTCGCCCGCACCAGCGGGCTGCGGCCGATCGACACCGAGGACGTGGTGGCGGCGGCCCTGCGCTACGACACCGGGCTGCTCGCCACGGTGGACGCCACCACCACCGCCTTTCCCGGATTCCCCGAGCGCATCGAGATCGCCGGCACCGCCGGTTCCGCCGTCCTGTCCGGCGACCGGCTGGAGGTGCGGCTGCACTCCGGCGCGGTGATCGACGCCGGGGGGACGGACGGCACACTCGGCGGCGGCGCCGACCCCATGGCCTTCTCCAACCAGCATCACCGCGCCGTGCTGGCCGACTTCCTCGACGCGCTCGACGCCGGGCGCCCGCCGCGCGTCAGCGGCCGGGAAGCGCTCAAGGTGCACGCGCTCATCGACGCCCTGCTGCGCGCCGCCGAAACCGGCGCGCCAACCACTCTGCCCAAGGACCTCCTGTCATGACCCGACTGACCCGCGAACGGCTCGCCTCCGGCGCCCTCGCCGTGACGCACACCCCCGGCGCCCCGGTTCTCCCCGTCACCATCCTCCAGATCGGCGACGGCAACTTCCTGCGCGGCTTCGTCGACTGGATGGTGGACGTCGCCAACGGCCAGGGGCTGAGCAAGGCCGGCGTCGCGCTGGCCCAGCCGCTCGACCAGGGAATCGCCGGCCTGCTGAAGGCGCAGGAGGGCCTCTACACCGTGCTGCTGCGCGGCATCGAGCAGGGCCGCGAGGTCGAGACCCGGCGCGTGGTGAGCTGCGTGTCCGACACCCTCAACCCGCACGCCGACTGGGACCGCATGCTGGGCCACGCCACGGCGCCGGCCCTGCGCTTCCTGGTCTCCAACACCACCGAGGCCGGCATCGCCGACGTCGAGGAGCCCTACACGCCGGGCGCCTGCCAGACCAGCTTCCCGGCCAAGGTCGCGGCGCTGCTGCACGCCCGCTACCAGGCGCTGGGCGGCGGCGCGGAAAGCGGCCTCGTCCTGCTGCCCTGCGAGCTGATCGAGGCGAACGGCGCCAACCTCAAGCGCATCGTGCTGGAGCACGCCCGCCGCTGGGGGCTGGAGCCCGGCTTCGCCGTCTGGGTCGAACAGCACAACCACTTCCTGAACACGCTGGTCGACCGCATCGTCCCCGGCTACCCGCGCGACGAGGCGGCGGCGCTCTTCGCCAAATGGGGCTACGAGGACACGCTGGCCGTCGCCGGCGAGCCCTTCCACGTCTGGGTCATCGAAGGCCCGGCCGCGCTGGCCGAGGAGCTTCCGCTGCACAAGGCCGGCCTCAACGTGGTGTGGACCGACGACCTGCAACCCTACCGCACCCGCAAGGTGCGCATCCTGAACGGCGCCCACACCGCCAGCGCGCTGGCCGCCTACGGCGCCGGGCTGGACACCGTCAAGTCGATGATGGACGACGAGACGGTCTCCGCCTACCTCAACACGGTGATGTTCGACGAAATCGTTCCCTTCGTGCCGCTGCCCGAGGACGAGCGCCAGCAATACGCCGCGACCATCATGGAGCGCTTTGGCAACCCCTACATCCGGCACGAGCTGATCTCGATCACGCTGAATTCGGTGTCGAAGTGGAAGGTCCGCGTCCTGCCCAGCCTGAAGGACCACGTCGCCCGCTTCGGCGAGGCGCCGAGCGGCCTGTCCTTCTCGCTGGCCGCCCTGCTGCGCTTCTACCGCGGCGAGACCGTCGGCGCTGAGTGTGTCGGCTCGCGCGACGCCGGCACCTACCCGATCAAGGACAGCGCCGAGGCGCTCGCCACGCTGGGCGCCGCCTGGGCCGCCCATGGCGGCGATCCCAAGGCGCTGGTCGAGGCGGTGCTCGCCGACGCCCGGCTGTGGGGCGAAGATCTGACCCGCATCCCCGGCTTGGCGCATTGGACCGCCCATCACCTGGACGCCATCCTGACGCAGGGCATGCGCGCCGCCATGGCGGCGGTTCCGCGCAAGGCCTGACCCGCCGGGCGCGACGAGCCATGAACAGCGAAGCCTCCGGTGGTTCGGTCCACCGGAGGCTTCGCCGTTTTCACGGACGGGCTGTGTCCGAACGCCCGAATGGGGCATGATCCCGGCGCCCCCATGACATCCGATCCGAGAGCGTGTTCACCGTGCCGATGACATTTACGGACCTCGCCGCCCAAAGCCTCGCCACCCAGGGCACCGCCCTCGTCGGCTTCATCGAGGCGCACGCGGACTGGGCCGGAGCCATCCTCTTCCTGATCGCCTTCGCCGAGGGAGTGACCGTCGTCGGGCTGCTGATTCCGGGGGTCGTCGCGCTCACCGCGACCGGCGCGCTGGTGGCGGCGGGCGTTCTGGAGTTCTGGACGGTCTACGCCGCCATCGCGGGGGGCACCATTCTGGGGGACGCCACCTCCTACTGGCTGGGCCGGATCTTCGGCGAGCGCCTCTTCCGGCTGTGGCCGTTCAGCAAGCGTCCGGCGCTGCGCCAGCGCGGCGAGGCCTTCTTCCACCGGCACGGCGGCAAGAGCGTGTTCCTGGCGCGCTTCGTCGGCCCCCTGCGCGCTGTGGTCCCGACGGTCGCCGGCATGGTGGCGATGCCGCACCGGCAGTTCCAGACCTTCAACATCCTGTCGGCCGTGATCTGGGCGCCGCTTCTGATGTCGCCGGGTCACCTCGCCTGGACCGGCTACGACGCCAGCGGCCTAGGCGACCGCGCCGCACCGGCGGGACGCCTCGAACAAAGCCCGCCGAGGCCGTGCGGACTGGCCCCGCCCATCGCCGGCGCCCCGGCCGACGACCGTTGCTGATCCGGAGCCCGGACGCAAAATAGGCCACTGAGACTGGCTCAGTGGCCCGAGTTTTGGGAGGAAACGCACACATAACGGAATCATCGGATCGACCCGGATGACTCATGTCTGCCCGTTTGATATACTAGTATATTCAAAAAGACGCAAGCGTTCCGCGCGCCACTTCGGCAAAAACTTCGCTCGTCCTCAGCCCGTCCGCGCATCCGGCCGCGTCAGGCCGGCCTGAGCGACGGGCTGAACGATGGGCTGAACCGCTTCCGCCCGCCGCCGGGTCTCGCGGTAGAGGATCATCAGCCCGCTGGCGATGACGATGGCCGCCCCGACCAGCACCGGAACGCCCGGCCGGTCGTCCCACAGCAGCCAGCCGAACAGCGTCGCCCACAGGATTCCCGAATAGTTGAACGGGCTGACCACCACCGCCGGCGCCAGGACATAGGCCCGCGTCAGGAAATACTGCGCGCCGCCCCCGACCAGCCCCATCAGCGCCATCAGGCCGAAGCCGTGCAGCGACGGCGTCACCCAGGCGAAGGGCAGCGCCAGGGCGCTCAGGAGCGTCGAGAAGACGGTGAAGTAGAACACCGTCGTCACCGTCGCCTCGGTCCGGCCGAGCTGGCGGATGGCGATCATGGCGAAGGCGTAGGAGACGGCGGCGCCCACCCCGACCAACGCCCCGGTGTTGAACATGGCGCCGCCGGGCTGGACGATGATCAGCACGCCGACGAAGCCGACGGCGACGGCGCCCCAGCGATAGGGGCCGACCCGCTCGCCCAGGAGGGGCACCGACAGGATCGTCAGGAACAGCGGCGCCGAGAAGGACAGGGCGACCGCGTCCGCCAGAGGCATCAGGTGGTAGGACAGGAACAGCAGGATCATCGAGGTCAGTCCGATGATGGCCCGCCAGAAATGCCCGAACAGATGCTCGGTCCGCAGGGCCTTGGGGCCGCCGCCCAGCGCCAGCATCGCGGCGGCCGGGATCAGCGCGAAGGCGCTGCGGAAGAAGGCGACCTCGACCAGCGGGTAGTCCGCCGCCAGCAGCTTCGCCAGGGCGTTCATCACCGCGAAGAACAGGACCGACACCAGCATCGAGACGATGCCGCTGCGGACCCGGTCGGGGGAGGAGGAATCGGCCACCATCACGCAATCGCCTTCTTGACCGTCAGTGCCGCGCCAGCCGGCTCGGACGGCGGTAGATGAACCAATAGACGAAGCCGACCAGCACCGCGCCGCCGATCCAGTTGCCCAACGTCACCGCGCCCAGGTTCAGCAGGTAATGCCCGACCGGGATCGAGGGCGGCGCCCGGCCCAGATCGGCCCAGAAGCTGTCGGGGGCGAACCACTCGATCAGCAGGCCGAGTGGTACGAAATACATGTTGGCGACGCAGTGCTCGAAGCCGGCGGCGACGAAGGCGGTCACCGGGAAGACCATGGCGAGAATCTTGTCGCCGACGCTGCGCGCGCCCAGCGCCAGCCACACCGCCAGGCAGACCAGCACGTTGCACAGGATGCCCAGGATGAAGGCCTGCCCCACCGGCAGCCCGCTCTTCGCCGTGGCGAAATACAGCGCGGTGGCGCCGACCGCGCCGTGGCCGAAGGTGTATTGCCCGGACAGGAACACCAGCAGCGCGGTGCCGGCCGCCCCGACGAAGTTGCCGACCCAGACGATCGTCCAGACCCGCAGCATCTCGGTCGTCTTCAGGCGCCCGCTGGCCCACGCCATCACCATCAGCGCGTCGCCGGTGAACAGCTGCGCGCCGCCGATCAGCACCAGGATCAGGCCGAGCGAGAACACCAGCCCGCCGAGCAGCCGCATGACGCCGTAGGGCAGCATGCCCTCGGCCCCGGACATCGTCACGGTGGCGAACAGCCCGCCCAGCGCGATGAAGGCCCCGGCCAGCACCGCCAGGGCGAACAGGGTCGCTGTGTCGTAATGCGCCTTCTTGACGCCCAGATTCTCGGCGGCCAGCGCGATGGCGTCCGGCACCAGCGCGTCGAGCGTCACGCCGGACGCCGCCTCCGGCCCCGCCGGGTTTCTCATGTCGTGATGGTCCATGATCGTCTTCCCTTGGACGGGCGCCGCGTGCCGCGTGCCCGACCCCATGATCTCACGCGGCCCGCAGGCCCTGTGCACGAAAGATGCCGCGCACCCGCTCGGTCAGCGCCGCCGAGGGCGGTTCCGTGTCCGCCAGCGTGTAGGGCAGACCGAGCGTCCGCCATTTGTATTCGCCCATCTTGTGGAAGGGCAGCACGTCCACGCGTTCCACGACGCCCAGCCCGGCGGCGAACCCGGCTAGGCCCTCGATTTCCTTGAGGTCGTCGGTCAGCCCCGGCACCAGCACGTAGCGCAGCCAGATCGGCTTGCCGAGCAGCGAGAGCCGTTCGGCGAACTCCAGCGTCGGGCGCAGCGGCACATGGGCGAGCCTGCGGTGGGTGGCCTCCGAGAACGCCTTGATGTCGAGCAGGACCAGATCCACGTCGGCCAGCAGGAAATCGTCAGCGTGCGCGCCGAGAAAGCCCGAGGTGTCGAGCGCGGTGTGCAGCCCCAGCGCCTTGGCCCCGCGCAACACCGCCGCGCAGAATTCCGGCTGCACCATCGGCTCGCCGCCGCTGATCGTCACGCCGCCATGGCCGCGCTTGAGGAAATTGACGTAGGTGGCGATCTCCGACAGCACCTCGGTCGATTGCGTGGGCGTGCCGTCGTGCATGTGGCGGGTGTCGGGGTTGTGGCAGTACTGGCAGCGCAACGGGCAGCCCGCCAGGAACAGCACGTAGCGCAGACCGGGACCGTCCACGGTGCCGCCGGTCTCGACCGAGTGGACCCAGCCGCGCACCGACGGCGCTTCTCCGGACGGGTGTCCCGGCTGGTCCAGGAAGCGGCTGTTCATGGCAAACCTCTCAAGAAAAGCGCCGATGCCGCGCGGGCGGCATCGGCGTGCGCTCTGCCGCAGCGTGACGTCAAACAGCCTCGGCGGTCAATCGTCGCCGCCGGCCATGGCCGCGCGGGCGTAGCCCTGGGGCTCCTGCTCGCTGTCGTCGCGCGGACCGGCCGTCAGGCCGGGGCGCTCGACCCAGACGATGCGCAGGATGTTGGTCGAGCCCGGCATGCCGAACGGCACGCCGGCGGTGACGACGAGGCGCTGGCCGTCGTCCGCCAGCCCGTGGGCGTAGGCGATGCGCGCCGCCTTGTGGACCATGTCCGAGAAGTTCTGGACGTCCTCCGTCAGCACGCTGTGCACGCCGTAGGCCAGCACCAGCCGGCGCGACGCCGCGACGCTGGCGGTCAGGCAGAGGATCGGCACCTCCGGCCGCTCGCGCGCCGCGCGCAGGGTGGTGGAGCCGCTGGTCGTGTAGGTCACGATGGCCGCCGCGTGGATGGTGTGCGCCACCTGCCGCGCCGCCGCCGTGATGGCGTCGGACGCCGTCTCCTGCGGGTCGGAGTGCTGGGCGTCCATCATGGTGCGGTAGAGCGTGTCGTGCTCCACCCGGCGGGCGATGCGGTCCATGATCGACACCGCCTCGATCGGGTAGGCCCCGGACGCGGTCTCGGCCGACAGCATCACCGCGTCGGCGCCGTCGAAGATGGCGGTCGCCACGTCCGACGCTTCGGCCCGCGTCGGCGCCGGGGCGGAGATCATCGATTCCAGCATCTGCGTGGCGACGATCACCGGCTTGCCGGCCAGCCGCGCCTGACGGACGATGCGCTTCTGGATCGAGGGCACGTCCTCGGGCGGCATTTCCACGCCGAGATCGCCGCGCGCCACCATGACACCGTCCGACAGCTCGACGATGCGCTCCAGATGCTGGATGGCCTGCGGCTTCTCCAGCTTCGACAGCAGGGCGGCGCGGCCGTCGATCAGCTTGCGCGCCTCGGCCACGTCTTCCGGACGCTGCACGAAGGACAGCGCGACCCAGTCCACCCCCTGGTCCAGGGCGAAGACGAGGTCGGCGCAATCCTTGGGCGTCAGCGGCGACAGCGGCAGGACCACGTCCGGCACGTTGACGCCCTTGCGGTCGGACAGCCGCGTCCCTGACACCACCACCGTGTCGGCGTGGGTCGCATCGCAGGCGATCACGCGCAGGCGGACCTTGCCGTCGTCCAGCAGCAGGTCGGTGTTCGGCTCCAGCGCGGCGAAGATCTCCGGGTGGGGCATGCCGACGCGGGTGGCGTCGCCCGGCTCGGTCGAGAGGTCGAGGCGGAAGCTCTGCCCCGCCGTCAGCTCGATCGGGCCGTTGGCGAATTTGCCCAGGCGCAGCTTCGGCCCCTGCAGATCGGCCATGATGGCGATGGGGCGGCCGGTCTCGCGCTCCAGCTCGCGGATGGCGCGCACCCGTTCGCCGTGATCCTCGTGGGAGCCGTGGCTGAAGTTCAGGCGGAAGACGTCCACGCCGGTCTCGAACAGCGACCGGATCATGGCGGGAGAGGAGGAGGACGGACCCAGCGTGGCGACGATCTTCGTCTGCCGGAAGCGGCGGATCGGGGTTCCCGTGGTCATATCGAAGCAAGCTCCGCAAGAAGAAGGTTGGTGCGTTGGCCGCAAGGGGCGTGCATCGTCAGGATCGTGACCGCCGCGCCCCGTGGGCGCCGCGCGTTCGGGCGCCGGAAGCATCGGCGTCCGGGTTCACCGGACGGCAACGGGCCCGGCCGTTCCGAACCGCCCCACCGGTCATGGAAAGAAAAATCGTGTGAGTGCCTGCCGCCCGAGCGCCAGCCTCATCTGACCTTTAAAATACTAGTATATTAGATTGGAAGGCAAGCCCATTCGGCTCATACCGCGCTATGCGGTCATTATGTCGCATCGCAGGGTGGCTGAGGGCGTTTTGCCCGTCTCACCGAAGGGCAGGACCCTGAACAATGCGTCCATTCCATTGAAAAACCTCGACGGATGACGACTTTCGGCTTGCTCAATGTACTAGTATATTAGTATGCTCTGGCAAGGATGAACTGACGTCGCCACAGCAACGGCGACGTCCGCAACCGGGTGCATCCATGATTCCCTCCACCGCCCACGCGCCGTCCACCGTCCGTCGTCCCCCGCGCACGGCCCAGGCGGCTCCCCGCACGCCCTCGCGCGCCGCCACCGCGACGGCCAGCATCTACCGGGAACTGCGCGCCGACATCGTCGGGATGCACCGCAAACCCGGCGAGCCCATCGTGGAACGGCTGATCGCCGAGACCTACGGCGTCAGCCGCACCCCGGTCCGCGAGGCGCTGCTGCGTCTGGCCGACGACGGTCTGGTCGAGATCTTCCCGCAATCGGGCACCTTCGTCGCGCGCATC
Organism: Azospirillum doebereinerae; assembly: GCF_003989665.1. Taxonomy (GTDB): domain Bacteria; phylum Pseudomonadota; class Alphaproteobacteria; order Azospirillales; family Azospirillaceae; genus Azospirillum; species Azospirillum doebereinerae. The sequence goes on from NZ_RZIJ01000022.1 coordinate 26,716, forward strand.
CCGCTGGACGCCCTGCCCGAGGCCATCGTCATCCGCACGGCGCTGGAAGGCGCCGCCGTCCGCTACGCCGCGCAACGCGCCACCGGCAGCCAGATCGCCGCGCTGCGCGCCAATCTGGTGTTGCAGCGGGAAAGCGAGGCGGCCGAGGATCTGAACGGCTTCCACGAGGCCGACGAGCGGTTCCACGCCCTGATCGCCGAGATCGCCGGCTTCCCCGGCCTGTGGGGCTTCGCCCAGCAGGTGAAGGTCCATGTCGACCGCTACCGCCGCCTGACCCTGCCGGAACCGGGCCGCATCGGCCATGTGATCGACGAGCACGCGGCGGTCGTCGACGCCATCGCCGACCGCGACGCCACCCGCGCCGAACGGTGCATGGCGGAGCACATCGACGGCCTGCTGACCGCCATTCCGCACGCCCAGGGGTCCAACCCCTTCTTCTTCACCGGTTCGCCGGTCGCCAAGACCTTATAATAAGGATACCAGCCATGAAGATCACCGTTCGCCACCCCTCCCATCCGGACGCGGTCCGCGGCTTCGACACCGAGGCGCTGCGCGAGCATTTCCTGGTGCCGACCCTCTTCGAGGCCGACGACATCCTCCTGACCTACAGCCACGTCGACCGCTTCGTGGTCGGCGGCGCCATGCCGGTGGCGGGTCCGCTGACGCTGGAGGCGCCCAAGGAGATCGGCTCCCCCACCTTCCTCAAGCGCCGCGAGTTGGGCGTCGTCAACGTCGGCGGCCCCGGCCGCGTGATCGTGGACGGCGCGGTGTTCACCCTGGACCACCGCGACGCCCTCTACGTCGCCATGGGCAGCGAGGACGTGCGGTTCGAGAGCCTGGACCGCAAGGAGCCGGCCAAGTTCTACCTGAACAGCACCCCCGCCCACGCCCGCTTCGAGACCATGAAGATCTCGCTCGGCATGGCCCGCCAAGTGCATCTGGGCGACCCGTCGCAGTCGAACGAGCGCATCATCTACCAGATGATCCACCCCGACGTCTGCCAGACCGCGCAGCTCGTGCTGGGCATGACGGTGCTCAAGCCGAACAACATGTGGAACACGATGCCGTGCCACACGCATGACCGGCGCTGCGAGGTGTACTTCTACTTCGATCTGGCCGAGCCGGCGCGCGCCTTCCACTTCATGGGCGAGCCGAGCCAGACCCGCCACATCGTGATGGCCAACGAGCAGGCGGTGATCTCGCCGCCCTGGTCGATCCACTCCGGCGTCGGCACGCGCAACTACACCTTCATCTGGTCCATGGGCGGCGACAACCAGGACTTCACCGACATGGACATGGTTCCCATGGAAGCCCTGCGCTGAACCGTCCCGCCGCCAAGAAAGACACGACCATGACGAACGCACATTCCTTCGATCTGTCGGGCAAGGTGGCGCTGGTCACCGGCGCCAACACCGGCATCGGCCAGGGCATCGCGCTGGCGCTGGCCCAGGCCGGGGCGGACATCGCGGCGGCCGACATCGTGCCGTTGGACGAGACCAAGGGCCTCGTCGAGGCGACCGGCCGCAGGTTCCACGCGATCAAGGCCGACCTGACCAGCATCGCCCCGCTCCAGGGCCTGGTCGACGAGACGGTCGCCACGCTGGGCGGGCTGGACATCCTGGTCAACAACGCCGGGCTGATCCGCCGGGCGGATTCGGTGGACTTCACCGAGGCCGACTGGGATCTGGTGATGAACATCAACATCAAGTCGGTGTTCTTCCTGTGCCAAGCCTTCGGCCGCTACGCCATCGGCGCCGGGCGCAAGGGCAAGATCATCAACATCGCCTCGATGCTGTCCTTCCAGGGCGGCATCCGCGTCCCCTCCTACACCGCGTCCAAGAGCGGCGTCGCCGGCGTCACCCGGCTGCTGGCCTGCGAATGGGCCGGCAAGGGCATCAACGTCAACGCCATCGCGCCGGGCTACGTGGCGACCAACAACACCGCCGCGCTGCGCGCCGACGAATCCCGCAGCGCCGAGATTCTCGGCCGCATCCCGGCCGGGCGCTGGAGCGTGCCGTCGGACATCGGCGGTCCGGCGGTGTTCCTGGCGTCGGAGGCCTCCGACTACGTCCACGGCACCATCCTGCCGGTCGACGGCGGCTGGCTGGCCCGCTGATCCACGCGTAAGGAACGGAGGACAAGCATGGCTACCGACGTGTTCGTGAAGGACGCCACCGTCGATTGGCAGGATCTGGGCGCCGGGGTGCGCCGCAAGATCCTGGGCTACAACGACGCGATGATGATGGTGCGGGTCGAGTTCGAGACCGGCGCCATCGGCCCCCTGCACAGCCACCCGCACGTCCAGTGCGCCGTGGTCGAGAAGGGCGCCTTCGACGTGACCATCGATGGACGCACCCAGCGTCTCGCCACGGGCGACGGCTACATCGTGCCGCCCAACGTGGTCCATGGCGTCGTCGCCCTGGAGCCGGGCGTCCTGCTCGACGTCTTCACGCCGATCCGCGAGGATTTCCTGGCCTGACGGGATCCCCACGACGGATTTGAAAAAGGGCCGCGCCGGGCAATCCGGCGCGGCCCTTTTTGCATCAATCGCTCGAAGCCGTTCGGCGCGGGGTTGCGGCCTTGAGAAGGTCGCCCCAACTTCCCCTCGATTTCTGCAACAGAGTCAAAGCTCAAGTCTTTGCTGCACTGCGGAAAGAACTCGCCCCCCGGACTTCCTCCTCTTCATGCTGCACTTGCGAAGAAACCCTGTCGCGACCGATCCACGCATGCGGCATTTTGGCAAAGCCCACCCTGTCGCCGGAATCACGCTTGCCATCCAAAGTGATATATTAATATAACTACTTACGAGCGAGGCTCCGCATCCTGATCAAGGGCGTGAGACACCATCGCGGCATTCACCGAAAGCCCGCATCGGGCCTGTAGGCCGGCACCGTTGCCCTGTCCACGACAGGCAAGCGAGGAAGACATGAAGAAGATCCGTGGTTTGCGGTGGCAGATCCTTGCCCTGATGATGTTGGGGACCATAGTCAACTACATCGATCGCAACACGCTTGGCATCCTGGCTCCCCAGCTCAAGGAACAGCTTCACTTCACGACCGAACAGTACTCCTACGTCGTCAGCGCGTTCCAGCTCTGCTACAGCCTGATGCAACCGGTGGCTGGGTACATCACCGACCTGATCGGCCTCAAATTCGGCTACGCCATGTTCGCCATGGTCTGGGGCCTCGCCGCCGCCATGCACGCGCTGGCCGGCGGCTGGCAGTCGATGGCCTTCTTCCGTGGGCTTCTCGGCGTCAGCGAAGCCGCCGCCATGCCGTCGGGCGTCAAGACCTCGACCCTGTGGTTCCCGGCCAAGGAGCGTTCGATCGCCACGGGCTGGTTCAACACCGGCAGCTCCGTCGGCGCCATGGTCGCCCCGCCGCTGGTGATCTGGCTGTCGGTCACCTACGACTGGCGCGTCGCGTTCATCGTCACCGGTCTGCTCGGCGTCGGCATGTCCCTGCTGTGGCTGGCGCTGTACCGCAACCCGGAAAACCATCCCCGCCTGACGCCCGAGGAGCACGACTACATCCTGGAAGGCCGTGGGCAGGTCCAGCTTCCCAAGCCGTCGATGAAGCGGGTTCTGGCCAAGCGCAAGTTCTGGGGCATCGCCGCCGCCCGTTTCCTGACCGAGCCGGCGTGGCAGACCTTCAGCTTCTGGATCCCGCTGTACATGGTCTCCACCCGCGGCATGGACATCAAGCAGTTCGCCCTGTTCGCCTGGCTGCCCTTCCTGTTCGGCGATCTGGGTTGCGTGCTGAGCGGCTACCTGTCCCCGTTCTTCGCCAAGCGCTTCAAGATGACGCTGGTCAACTCCCGCATCGCCGGCATCGGCATCGGCGCGGTGTGCATGATCGGCCCGGCCCTGATCGGCCTTAGCAGCAGCCCGATCACCGCGATCTTCCTGTTCTCGCTGGGCGCCTTCGCCCACCAGATGCTCTCCAGCCTGCTCTACGCCCTGGTCACCGACTCCTTCGACAAGCAGGACGTCGCCACGGCGACCGGCTTCGGCGGCATGGCCGGCTATCTCGGCGGCATGATCTTCTCCCTGATCATCGGCCAGTTGGCGAGCACCATCGGTTACGAGCCGCTCTTCGCCTGCCTGACGGTCTTCGACCTGACCGCCTTCGCCGTCGTCGCCCTGGTGCTGGGCCAATGGGGCAAGAACGCTCCCCCCGCCATCCGCAGCGACCTCGCCAGCGCCGACTGACGCCGGCGCCGACCGCAACGTTCCGCGCCCCCAGGCTTCACGCCCGGGGGCGTTTTTTTGCGTCCGATTCCGCCGTTGCCGGAAATACAGAAGCCCCCGGAATCATCGTATTATTTTTAAAACAATCGGGATTTTCGGCGACTATTTTAAATTGAAACGCCATTCATGACGCGAATATTGCGCATTTGATTCACGTCAATGAAAAATCTTCGGCCGAGCTTAAGCTGACGTATCTTTGCCGCTTCAATCCGGAGTCCGCCTCACGAACCGATGCGGACTCTGTCGGCCGGCATGCCCCCAAAAGACCAGAACCGCATCATGACGAACATCCTCGAACGGCTTTCGATCCGCGCGACGCTCGGGTTGGTGATCGCTGCCCTGGGTTTGCTGCTGATCGCCACCAGCACGCACACCCTGATCGACGTCGTCCAGCGAACGCGCAGCGTCAGCCAGGTCGCGACCCTCAGCGCCACGAGCCGCGACCTGCTCCGGACCCTGCTGGCCGTCCGGCTGGAGCGTGGGGTGTTGAGCCCGGCGCTGGGTGCGGATCAGGCGATCCGGGAAACCGATGAACAGGACGTCGCCGCCAACCGCCGCACCGCCGAAACCGGTTACGAGGCGATCGCCTCGGTGTTGAACGGCCTGGACATGCCGGGTTCCCGCGCGGCGGCGGACCGCTTGCGCTCCGCCCATGACGCGCTGGTCGCCGTCCGCGCGCGGGCGGACAGTGCGGCGCGCCAACCCAAGGCCGCCCGCGATCCGGCCGTGCTGGACGACTGGGCGAAAGCCCCACAGGCTTATCTCGACGCCTTGACGACCACGACCGATCGGCTCGACGCCTCGCTGAAGCTCGTCGATCCGGTCGTCGACCACATGCTGACCATCAAGCGCGCGGGCTGGAGCACCCGGCTGAACGCCGGGGCCATGGCGCTGCGGATTCAAACCGCCCTGGCCACCGGCCAGGCCTGGACGCCGGCCGACGCGCTGGCCGTCGCCGAGCTGAACGGCCGGGCGGTCCACGCCTGGTCGATGGTGGAGGAGACCGTTTCCCGCTCCGACACCCCGCCGTCCATCGTCGAGGCGGTCCGGAGGGCCAAGGTCAATTTCGAGGGGCCGCTCGTCGAGCAGCGCAAAGCCATCCTCGCCGCCCTTGCCGACGGCCGCAAGCCGGCGGTCGAGATCGCCACGCTGCGGCAGCAGGACACCGCCAGCCAGGGCACCATCGTCGATGCCGCCCACGCCGCCGTGGAAGAGATGGTCGTCCGCTCCGAACGCGAGTTGGCCGGCGCCAGCCGCGACGCCGCCGTCGCCGGCCTGCTGGTGCTGGCCGCCATCGCCCTGACCGTCATCGGCTTCCTCGTCGCGCAGAAGCGGGTCAGCGGCCCGATCCGCGCGATGACCGACGCCATGCGCCGGCTGGCGGAGCGCGACATGGCCACCGCCATCCCCGGCCTCGGCCGCGGCGACGAGATCGGCGGCATGGCCGCCGCCGTGACCGTCTTCCGCGACAGCATGCTCACCGCCGACCGGCTGGCCGCCGAACAGGCCGCCGAGCGCGCCGCCAAGGAAGCGCGGACCGCCCATCTGGAAGCGCTGATGCACGCGTTCGACGCCAAGGCGATGGGCATCGTCGAAACCGTGGCGTCGGCCGCGACCCAGATGCAGGGCGCCGCCGGCGCTCTGTCGACCACCGCCGCCCACGCCAGCGAACAGGCGACCGCCGTCGCCGCCGCGTCCGAGCAGGCGACGGTCAACGTGCAGACCGTCGCGTCGGCGACCGAGCAGTTGTCGGCCTCCATCCTGGAGATCGGCCGCCAAGTCGCCGCGTCCACCCGGATCTCCGGGCAGGCGGTGAGCCAGGCGGAACGGACGAACGCCACCATGCAGGTCCTGGTCGAGGCCGCCCAGGAGATCGGCCATGTCATGGAAATGATCAACTCCATCGCCGGCCAGACCAACCTGCTGGCCCTGAACGCGACCATCGAGGCCGCCCGCGCGGGCGAGGCCGGCAAGGGCTTCGCCGTCGTCGCGTCGGAGGTCAAGGCCCTGGCGGCCCAGACCGCGCGCGCCACCGACGAGATCCAGGCCAAGGTGAAGGAGATCCGGTCGGCGACCGGCGGCGCCCAGAGCGCCATCCAGGGGATCGGCCTGACCATCGCCCAGATCAGCGAGATCACAACGGCCATCGCCGCCGCGATCGAGGAGCAGGGCGCGGCGACCGGCGACATCGCCGGCAACGTGGTTCAAGCTGCGCGCGGCACGGGGGAGGTGTCGTCGAACATCGCCGGCGTCAACCAGGCCGTCTCGGAAACCGGCGCCGCCGCCGCCCAGGTTCTCGAAGCCGCCAGCAGCTTGGCGCAGGAAGCCGAAACGCTGCGGGGGGAGGTGGCGACCTTCATCACCTCAGTCCGCGCGGCGTGAAGGACGAAGGCGCCGGTGGCCAGCGGCCTGCGGCCTGCGGCGCCCTGCCACATACACCGCACGTCAAAACTGATATACTAATATTATGTCTCGTGGGTTCACGGGTGGCATTCCGTGAAACTGGAGGCGTCTCTCCTGTTAAGACTTGGGCCGCTGAGGGGATGCTCAGCGGCCCATTTTTTCGCGCTCCCGGTCTATCTGCCGAGGCCGAGGCCCCTCAGGCGACGCCGAAGCCGTAGACGATCCGGCCCGTGCGCCACTGCCCGACGTTCAGCACCGTCGAGGGGAAGCTCGGGATGTTGACGGCGTTCGGGAAATGCGAGGGCTCCAGGCAGAAGCCACTGTGCTTGGTGTACAGGGTGCCGCCCTTGCCCACGTCGCGCGGCGCCTTTCCTTCCAGGAAATTGCCGGTGTAGACCTGAAGCCCCGGTTCGGTCGAGCGGACCTCCAGCGTGCGGCCGCTGCCCGGATGGACGACGCGGGCGTGCAGCCCCAGGACGCCGGCCGGCTTGTCCACCACATAATGCAGATCGTAGCCGTTGCCGAGCTTCAGCATCGGATCGTCGGCGTCGATGCGCGCGCCGAACGCCGTCGGCGTGCGGAAATCGTGCGGCGTGCCGGTGACGTCCACCGTGTCGCCGGTCGGCACCGCCGTGTCGCCGAGCGCCAGATAGCGGCTTCCGTTGACCGTGGCGACGTGGTCGAGGATGGAGGCGCCGCCGTCGCCCGACAGGTTGAAGAAGGTGTGGTCGGTGAAGTTGACGACGGTGGTCTTGTCGGCCGCGACGGCCGTCCAGGACAGGGTCAGCGCGTTGTCGTCATCCACCGTGTAGACCAGACGGACCGGCAGGGTGCCAGGGAAGCCCTCCTCCCCGTCCTGAAAGACGTAGGTCAGTTCCAGGCTGGACTCGTCGAGCTGGCGGGCGTCGAAGACACGGAAGCGGGAGCCACGCTTGCCGCCGTGCAGCGTGTTGGGCGGGCTGTTGATCTCGGTCCGCTGTTCGACGCCGTCCAGCGTGAAGCGGCCCTGGTCGATGCGCCCGCAATAGCGCCCGATGAACGAGCCCATGGAGGCTTGGCCGTTCATCACCTGGTCGATGCTGTCGTACCCCTGCACCACGTCACCGAGCGCGCCGTCGCGGTCGGGAACCAGGATCTGCTCGATCTTCGCACCGTAATTGGTGATCCGCACCACCATGCCGTTGCGGTTGCGCAGGGTGAACAGCGCCACCGGCTTGCCGTCGACGGTGGTGCGGAAATTCTCAGGCTTGAGGTCATGGGTGGTCGGCATGGTTCGGGGCATCCCTGTCGTGGTGGAGGGTTCAGAAAAATCCGACGAGCATCAGCCCCAGCATCAACACAACACGCAGGAGCAGCGCCGTCTCAAGAGGATCCGAGCTCACGGTTTGGTCCTCGGTGAATCGGTCTCAAATTATAATACTAGTATATAAGATGGAAGCGTGACTCTCATCGCAATGCGGCGGCGGTATTGGACAGTTTGCCGCAGCGCTGAATGCTTCCAGGGATTTTGACAGGCGTGCCCCGCACTCACTCAATCACGTGAATTATTTCCAAGACACTCACGATCATCTCCGCCTTTTTCTCAGAGATGCATCAAAGAAACTCCGATAGCAGCGCTGCGAAACATCTTTAAGAGCGCTACGATATATTGTCTACATCTGCACATTATCGAGCAATATCGCTTTGACGCAGTGCAACATGCTTATGCAAGCCATGCGCATTGAACGCGTCAATTTCAAACACGCCCCTGCCATCATTGCTTTGCCGATGACGCGGGTGTTTCAGAAAAGCGCCCGATCGTCGAAACCGACAGCAGGAGCACGACACCATGAAAAAGCGCCATTCCTTCGCCCGCGTGATCGTGGCCAGCAGCTTTGCGCTGATCGCGCTGATCACCGCCGCCAGCGCGACCGTGTCCATCGACGCGACGCCCGCCCCCGTCGGGATCGACCGCGCCAGCGTGCTCGACAGCCAGCTGTTCCTGTTCAACTGAGCGTCGCAGCGGGGCGCCACCGGGAGCCGTCGCCGGCTTCCGACACGAAAAAGCCCCCGTTCCGGGTGGAACAGGGGCCTTTCCGGAAAACGCGTCGTACGCCTTACGCCGAGGCCGCCGCCTTGGCCTCGCGGCGGCGAGCGTGGAGGACCGGCTCGGTGTAGCCGTTGGGCTGGATGCGGCCCTTGAACACGAGGTCGCAGGCCGCCTGGAAGGCGATGCTGCTCTCGAAGTTCCCGTCCATCGGACGGTAGAGCGGGTCGCCCGCGTTCTGCTTGTCCACCACGGCGGCCATGCGCTTCATGACCTCCATCACCTGCGGCTCGGTGCAGACGCCGTGGTGCAGCCAGTTGGCGATGTGCTGGCTGGAGATGCGCAGCGTCGCGCGGTCCTCCATCAGCCCGACGTCGTGGATGTCCGGCACCTTGGAGCAGCCGACGCCCTGGTCGATCCAGCGCACGACGTAGCCCAGGATGCCCTGCGCGTTGTTCTCCAGCTCCTGCCGGATCTCGTCCTCCGACCAGTTCGGGCGGTCGGCGAGCGGCAGGGTCAGGATGTCGGACAGGGCGGCGGCCTTGCGGTTGGCGATCTGCTCCTGCACCGAGGCGACGTTGACGGCGTGGTAGTGGGTGGCGTGCAGCACGGCGGCGGTCGGCGACGGCACCCAGGCGGTGTTGGCGCCGGCCTTCGGGTGGCCGATCTTGGCGACCAGCATGTCGGCCATCAGGTCGGGCATCGCCCACATGCCCTTGCCGATCTGCGCGCGGCCCTTCAGACCCGCCTTCAGGCCGACGTCGACGTTGTTGTCCTCATAGGCCGAAATCCACTTGGTGGCCTTCATCGCCGCCTTGCGGACGACCGGGCCGGCCTCCATCGAGGTGTGGATCTCGTCGCCGGTGCGGTCGAGGAAGCCGGTGTTGATGAACACCACCCGGTCCTTGGCGGCGCGGATGCATTCCTTGAGGTTGACGGTGGTGCGCCGCTCCTCGTCCATGATGCCGACCTTGAGGGTGTTGCGGGTCATCCCCAGCAGATCCTCGACGCGGCCGAACAGCTCGTCGGTGAAGGCGACCTCGTCCGGCCCGTGCATCTTCGGCTTCACGATGTAGACCGAGCCGGCGCGGCTGTTGCGCAGGGGGCCGGTGCCCTTGAGGTCGTGCAGCGCGATCAGCGACGTGAACACGCCGTCGAGGATGCCTTCCGGCGCCTCGCTGCCGTCCGACAGCTTGACCGCGTCGTTGGTCATCAGATGGCCGACGTTGCGGACCAGCAGCAGGCTGCGGCCGTGCAGGGTCAGCGTGCCGGTCGCGGTGGTGTAGACGCGGTCGGGGCTCAGCGTGCGGACGACGGTCTTGGAACCCTTGGCGAAGCTCGCCTCCAGCGTGCCCTTCATCAGGCCCAGCCAGTTGCGGTAGGCGCCGACCTTGTCCTCGGCGTCCACGGCGGCGACGGAGTCCTCGCAGTCCTGGATGGTGGAGAGCGCGGCTTCCAGCACCACGTCGGCGACGCCGGCCGGATCGTCCTTGCCGATCAGATGGGTACGGTCGACGCGGATCTCGATGTGGGTGCCGTTCTGGACCAGCAGCACGGCGGTCGGCGCGGCGGCCTCGCCCTGCCAGCCGGCCAGCGCGGCGGCGTCCTTCAGCCCGACCTTGCGGCCGTCCTTCAGCGTCACGGTGAGCGCGCCGCCGTCCACCGCGTAGCCCGTGGCGTCGGAATGGCTGGCGTCGGCCAGCGGCACGGCGTCGTCGAGGAACTTGCGCGCCCAGGCGATGACCTGCGCGCCGCGCGCCGCGTCGTAGCCGGGGGCGGCCACGCCCGGAATGGCGTCGGTGCCGTAGAGCGCGTCGTACAGGCTGCCCCAGCGGGCGTTGGCCGCGTTCAGCGCGTAGCGGGCGTTGGTGATCGGCACCACCAGCTGCGGGCCGCCCAGCCGGGCGATCTCGTCGTCGACGTTGGCGGTGCCGATGGCGAAGTCCTCGCCCTCCGGAACCAGATAGCCGATCTCGCGCAGGAAGGACTCGTATTCGGCGGCGTCGAAGATCTGGCCGCGCCGGGCGGTGTGCCAGGAATCGATCTTCGCCTGGAGGGCGTCGCGCGTCTCCAGCAGGGCGCGGTTGCGCGGCGCCAGATCGTGCAGCAGCGTGTCGAGACCCGACCAGAACTGGCCGGCGTCGACGCCGGTGCCAGGCAGAGCCTCCTTCTCGATGAAGTCGTACAGGGTTTGGGCGATGTCCAGGCCGCCGCGGCGAATCCAGTTGCTCATCTTCTCGGTCCCATTCTCTTGCGCGCCCATTCTCTATGCGCGTCCGGTTCGCAGGCCCCTCTTTGTGAGCCTTTGCGCAAAGTTATTGCGTGAACCGGTTTGGGCGGTCAACAGAATGTCGCACCGCAAAAAGTATGAGACCCCCGGCCGAACGGCATCACACCTCCGACTCGCGGTAGAGCTGTTCGGACAAGGCCCGCTGGTAAAGCGCGTCGATCTGCTCAACCGACAGCTCCGCCATCCCCGACTGGTCCTTCGCCATCTGTCCGACCGAGGGCAGGTCGTTCGGCACGACCCAACCCTCGGGCTGCCACAGATGGGACCGGCGCAGCGCCTTGCCGCAGTGGAAGAAGGCCTCGCGCACCGCCAGCCGGATGGCGGCCTTGGGCGTCCGCCCCTCCTCCACCAGCAGGGCCAGCAGGGCGGGATCGGTGGTGACGGTCGCCGTTCCGTTGACCCGCAGGAACACGTCCTGTTCGGGCACCAGGAAGACCAGCCCGCAGGCGCCGTCCGAGGTCAGCAGGTTGACGATGGAGGACAGCTTGTTGTTGCCGGGCCAGTCGGGGATCGCCAGCTCGCGGCGGTCCACCGCGTGGACGAAGCCGGGACGCCCGCCGCGCGGCGAACAGTCCATGCCGGTCTCCGACGCGGTGGCGACGAAGACCAGCGGCGCTGCGGCAATGAAGCGCAGCCCGTGATCGTCGAGGAAGGGAAAGGTCATCTTCTGGATGCGCTCGGTCGGCATCGCGTAGAGCGCGCGCAACGCCTCGACGCTGTGAATCCGGTGGGGGTCCATGGGCAAGGCCGCTCCTTCGGCAAAAACTAACATCGTTAGATTTATCGAATATCGTTAGACTGTCAAGGATCGATGAGGGGGCAGGATGAAGGTGCAGAGACAGGACGTCCTCGACGCCGCGCTGGCGTTGCTGGACGAGGTGGGGATGGAGGGGCTGACCATGCGCCGGCTGGCCCAGGCGCTGGGGATCCAGGCGCCGTCGCTCTACTGGCATTTCCCCAGCAAGCAGGCGCTGCTCGACGCCATGGCCGACGCGATCCTGGCCGGGGTGGTTCTGCCCGACGATCCGGCGCTGCCGTGGGACGCCTGGGCGCGTCTCGTCGCGACCGAGTTCCGCCGCGCCCTGAAGGCCCGGCGCGACGGCGCGCGCGTCTACGCCGGGACCTTCCCGCTGCTGGACAACGTGCTGCGGGTCGGCGAGGCCGTGCTCGGCCGGCTGATCCTGGCTGGGGCGGACCGGAGGACCGCCGCTTACGCTCTCTTCACGGTCCAGTATTTCGTGATCGGCTTCACCATCGAGGAGCAGGCGCTGGCGCCCCATCCGGGCGGCGTCGACCTCGCCCAGCAGGCGGAGCGGATGACGGCGGAGCAGGCCGCGCGCTACCCCCACACGGCGTCGGTGCTGTCGATCGTCGTCGACGACGACCAGGACGCGCGATTCCGCTTCGGCCTCGACCGGGTGATCGACGGGTTGAAGGCCGTCATCCCGGCCGACCGTTGTCCGGCTGACGGGCCGCGCGGCCTGGGCTAGGATGGGGTCAACCAGAACGGCGGCGGGCGCGATGTCTCTTCAACCGGTCATCATCCAATGGGGCGTTTCAAGCTACAGCGGCTGGGGCGTGAACGGCCTCAACATCGCCCTGAACTGGATTCGGGACGACCTCTTCGCGCCGGTCTGCTCGATGCCGGTGCGGACAGAGGAGCTGGCGCTCTCCCCGCTGGAGTGGCAGAGGATGGGCGGCTTCCTGCGCAACTCCGCCGCCTTCTGCGAGCAGCTCGCCCCGCATCCCGAACAGGAGATCGGCGTGTCGATTCCGGTCCTGCGGGGGCTGGGGAACAATCTGGTGGGGAGCCGGTCGGTCGGGCGCACCGTGGTGACCGGCCAGCCGACCGTCGGCGTCTGCTATCTGGAGGACACCGCCCTCACCGACGAGGCGCGGGAGCGGGCCAAGGCCTGCACGGAGATCCTCGCCGGCTCGACCTTCGTCCGCAACACACTGGAAGGCGCCGGGATCGCATGCTCGCGCGTCGTGCTGCAGGGCGTCGATCCGACCCATTTCCACCCGGCCCCGCGCGCCGGCTGGTTCCGCGACCGCTTCACCGTGTTTTCCGGCGGCAAGCCCGAGACCCGCAAGGGCCAGGACCTCGTGCTGCTGGCCTTCCGGGCCTTCGCCCGGCGCCACCCCGACGCCCTGCTGCTGACCGCCTGGCACAGCCCCTGGCCGGCTTCCGCCCGCTCCCTCGACGCCAACCCGGCGCTGGCGCCCGTGGAGTTCCTGCCCGATGGGCGGTTCAACGCGGCGAAATGGGCGACGGACAACGGCGTCGCGGCGGATCAGGTCATCGACCTCGGCCATGTTCCGAACGCCGACATGGCGCGCATCCTGCGGGAGGCCGACGTCGGCCTGTTCCCGAACCGGGGCGAGGGCGGGACCAACCTCGTCGCCATGGAGTGCATGGCCTGCGGCGTGCCCACCGTGCTGTCGGCGAACACCGGGCATCTCGACCTGATCGGGGACGGCAACGTCTACCCCCTGACGCGGCAGCGGCCGGTGTTGGACCAGGGCTGCGACGGGTGGGGCGAGAGCGACGTCGAGGAGATCGTGGAGACCCTGGAAACCATCTGGGCCGGGCGCGAAGCGGCGGCGCGGGTCGGTGAGCGCGGCGCGACGTTCATGGCCGGGCTGACGTGGAAACGCTACGCCGCCGAGATCGCCGAGGTCATCCGGCAGCATCTTTGACGGACGGCCTGGGTCCTGGCTCCGCGTGCCCCCTCCCTAACCCTCCCCCGCTTCGCGGGAGAGGGGACTGCCGCCGCACGCCGACAAGCATCCGGCCCCCTCTCCCGCCAAAGGCGGGGGAGGGATGGGGAGGGGGAAAACGCAGCAGAAGCCCCCCTCCTCCGCTCAGTGCGCCTCTTCCCAGTTGTCGCCGATGCCGGCCTCGGCGACCAGCGGCACGCCGAGTTGGGCCGCGCCCTCCATCACGCCGCGCACCAGCGCCGCCGCTTGCTCGGCTTCCGCCTCCGGTACCTCGAACAGCAATTCGTCGTGCACCTGCAGCAGCATGCGGGCGTTGCTGCCGGCGGCGGCGAGCGCACCGGGCACGCGGATCATCGCCCGCTTCATGATGTCGGCGGCGGTGCCCTGGATCGGGGCGTTGATCGCCTGACGCTCCGCGAAGGAACGGCGGGCGGCGTTCTTGTCCTGGATGCCCGGCATGTAGCAGCGCCGGCCGAACAGCGTCACCACGTAGCCGTGCTGGCGGGCGAAGGCCTTGGTCGCCTCCATCCACACCTTCAGCTCGTGGAAGCGTTCCAGATACGCCTTGATGAAGGTGTTGGCCTCCCCCGGCGTGATGCCCAACTGGCGGCTGAGGCCGAAGCCGGAGATGCCGTAGATGATGCCGAAGTTGATCGCCTTGGCCTTGCGCCGGATGTCCGAGGTCATCTGGTCGAGCGGCACGCCGAACACTTGGGCCGCGGTCGCCGCGTGAATGTCCAACCCGTCGCGGAAGGCGTCCTTCAACGCCTTGATGTCGGCCATCTCGGCGACCAGACGCAGCTCGATCTGCGAATAGTCGATGCTCAGCAGCTTGTTGCCGGGAGCGGCCACGAAGGCGCGGCGAATCTTGCGACCCTCCTCGGTGCGGACCGGGATGTTCTGGAGGTTGGGGTCGGTCGAGGACAGCCGCCCGGTGTTGGTCGCCGCCAGCGAGAAGGCGGTGTGGACCCGGCCGGTGTCCTTCTCGATCTTCTGCTGGAGCGCGTCGGTGTAGGTGCTCTTGAGCTTGGCGAGCTGGCGCCAGTCCAGCACCCGCTGGGCGATGACGTGGCCCTGCTCCGCCAGATCCTCCAGCACGCCGGAATCGGTGGAATAGGCGCCGGTCTTGCCCTTCTTGCCGGTGCCGAGCTTCATCACGTCGAACAGCACCTCGCCCAGCTGCTTGGGCGAGCCGATGTTGAAGCTCTGCCCGGCGTGGCGGTGGACATCCTTCTCGACCTCGACGAGGCGGACGGCCAGATCCTGCGACAGCCGCGCCAGCGCCTCGCGGTCGAGGCGGACGCCCGCGCGCTCCATGTCGGCGACGACCGGCACCAGCGGGCGGTCGAGCGTTTCGTAGACCGTCACCATGCGCGCCTCGACCAGCCGGGGCTTCAGCAGGGTCCACAGCCGCAGGGTGATGTCGGCGTCCTCCGCCGCGTAGGCCAGCGCCTTGTCCAGCGGCACCTTGTCGAAGGTGATCTGGCTCTTGCCGGTGCCGCAGATCTCCTTGAAGGGGATCGGCGTGTAGGCGAGGTGCAGCTCCGCCAGCTCGTCCATGCCGTGGCCGTGGGCGCCGCCCTCCAGCGCGTAGGAGATCAGCATGCTGTCGTCGATGGGCGACACCGCGACGCCGTTGCGCGCGAAGAGCTGGTGGTCGAACTTGAAGTTGTGCCCGATCTTGAGGATCGCCGGATCCTCCAGCACGCCCTTCAACGCCGCCATCACCTCGGCGACCGGGATCTGCGCGGGCGGCGGCGGCGCGTCGAAATCGAGCTGCCCGGCCGCCGCCGCGCCCGCGCCATGGGCGAGCGGGATGTAGCAGGCGAGTCCCGGCTCCGTCGCCAGCGAGACGCCGACCAGCGTCGCGGTGGCCGGGGTCAGGCTGTCGGTCTCGGTGTCCACCGCCAGGATGCCGGTCGTCCGCGCCCGGTCGATCCAGACCCGCAGGGCGGCGAGGTCCTGGACCAGCTCGTAGCGCTTCTCGACGTCGCTCAGGGCGTGGGTGCGCGCGGCCGGGGCCTCCGCCGTGTCGCCGGTGGGGGACGGGGCGGCGGGGGACGGGGCGGCGCCGCCCGGCGCGGAACCGGAGGACGCCGCACCGGAGGAGGCCGAGCCGTCGGCGATGCGGCCGTCCCTCTGCATCTCCATCTCGACGCGGGCGACGATGCTGCGGAAGCCCTGGGCCTTGAGGAAGCCGATCAGCTTCTGGTGATCGGGCTCGCGGACGCGCAGATCCTCCAGCGGCCTGGGCGGCGGGGCGAAGGCGTCGAGCAGCACCAGCCGGCGGGAGATCCGCGCCTGCTCGGCGAACTCGATCAGCTTCTGCCGGCGGGCCGGCTGCTTGATCTTGTCGGCGTTGCTCAGCAGCCCTTCGAGGTCGCCGTACTCGGTGATGAGCTGGGCCGCCGTCTTGACGCCGATGCCGGGCACGCCCGGCACGTTGTCGACGCTGTCGCCGGCCAGCGCCTGCACGTCCACCACTTTGTCCGGCGCGACGCCGAACTTCTCGAACACCTCGTCGGGGCCGATGGCCTTGTTCTTCATCGGGTCGAACATGCCGATGCCGGGGCCGACCAGCTGCATCAGGTCCTTGTCCGACGAGACGATGGTCACCGCGCGGCCGGCGTCGCGCGCCAGACGGGCGTAGGTGGCGATCAGGTCGTCGGCCTCGTAGCCCTCCAGCTCCAGGCAGGGCAGGCAGAAGGCCTCCGTCGCCTCGCGGATCAGGGCGAACTGGGGCACCAGCTCCTCGGGCGGCGGCGGGCGGTGGGCCTTGTAGTCGGGATAGAACTCGTTGCGGAAGTTCAGCCGCTTGCTGTCGAAGACGACCGCCACCGCCTCGGCCTTGATGTCGGCCAGCAGCTTCAGCAGCATGTTGGAGAAGCCCATCACCGCGTTGACCGGCGTGCCGTCGGGCCGCGTCATCATCGGCAGCGCGTGGAAGGCCCGGAAGATGAAGCCCGAGCCGTCGACGAGGTACAGCCCGCTGCGGTCCGGGGCGGACGCGGCGGCGGTGTCGGGGGCGGCGGTTTCGGTCGTTCCGGTGGCGTCGGTCATCGTGCTCTCGTGTCCCATCCTTGCGGGCGCTACCATCGCCGAAGGCGCCCCGGGAGTCGAGAACGATGACCCCGCCGGGCCGTCGCCAAGGACCGGAAAGGACCGGAAACGGGCGGGATCAGCCCGGCCCGTCCTCCGCCGTCGTGGTGACGACCGCGCCGACGAAGGCGTAGCCGACGCCGTGCACCGCCTGGACCGGCAGCGGGCAGCCGGTGCGCTCCTCCACCTTGATCCGCAGCCGGCGGACCAGGGAATCGATGGAGCGGCTGTAGGGATCCCAGTCGCGCCCGGTCAGGGTGATGGAGATGTCCTGCCGGCTCACCGGCTCGCCGGGGGCGACCACCAGCAGCGACAGGAACTTGTACTCGGTGGCGGTCAGCGGCACCGCCGGCCCCTCGGGCGGCTGGATGCGCCATTCGACGTCGTCGAACTGCCAGCTCTTCTTGGCGTCGCCCGCCGCCGGGGCCGGGGCGGCGACCGGGGCGGCGGCCGGGCCGGCGCCCTTGTGCATGCGGCGGACCAGCGCCTTGATCTGGGCCTCGATCTCGCGGAAATCGACCGGCTTGACCAGATAGACGTCGGCGCCGAGTTCCAGCCCGATCACCCGGTCGATCAGCCCGGAACGCGCCGTCAGCATGATGATCGCCGCCTGCGACGCCGCGCGCACCCGCCGCGCCACCGAAAACCCGTCCTCGTCCGGCAGATTGACGTCCAAAACGATCACGTCGGCGCCGTCGACCTCCAGCAGGCCGTCGAGTTCGACGCCGCTGGCGGCGCCCCGCACCTCGAAACCACAGCGGTCCAGGTATTCGACCAGATCGTCCCGAAGGTCGGCTTCGTCCTCGACCACGATGATGCGGGCCACGGGATTCCCAATTCTCAGTTCCAGTCCGTCCGCAGCGATCTTAACCACCGCCGCCGCCCGCGCCAACCCTAACCACCCGTTTTCGCAACCTCGATTGTCATCGTCCTAACGATTCGACAGATACCGGTCACCTACGGTTGAATAATACCGCGAAACAAAATCGCGGTTGATGGCATCGACGCGACCGCTCTTTACCAAATCCGCGTAGCAACGGTCAAACTCTTCACGCAAGGCCGCCTCGCGGAACATCATCGTGTAGAGGGTCGGCGGGAAGATCGCGGTGAACACCACGTCCTGCTGGGGGTCGAAGGGAAGGCCGCCGTTCTTCGCCTTCTCTTGGAGTTGGCGGTTGTACTCCGCGAAGATCAGCCCGTCGGCCAGCACGGCGTCCACCCGGCCGGCGAAGAGCAGGTTGGAATGCACCATCTGGTCGGCGCGCTCGCGGAAGTCGGCGAAGCTCGGAATGGCCTCGCGCAGCCCCGGCAGCACGTCGGGCGCGCCGGAGAAGGTGATGACCCGCTTGCCCGCCAGATCGGCCAGCGACGCGACCGCCAGCCCGCCCGCCTTCAGCACCGAGGCGCCGTTCTGGTAGCGGATGTAGGGGGCCGAGCGCGAACCGGGCAGCGGCATGTCCGTCGGCACGGTGGCGACCGCGTCGACCGCCGCCCCGTCGCGGTAGTCGATCCAGTGGCGGCCGAAGGGGACGATCTTGAACTCCGCCTTGTGCCCACAGAGCGCCAGGGTCTCGCCGATGATCGACGCCTCGCGCCCGGTGCCATCCGAGGCGACCATCGGCGGCAGTTCCGGGACCAGGACCGTCACCGGCTTCGCCGAGGCCATGGAAACCTGCCCGGCAACGGCCAGCAGCGCCACCCCCAGAATGCCGAAAGCCCGACCGACGCGCGACGCCATCGCCCACCCCCGTTTTGTTGCAGCGCCGAAACGTTACCATGGAGGCGGACGGTCGCGTCCATAGGAATTGCCGCCCGTTCCGGCCTCTTCACGCCAGATCACTCGTTACATCTCGTCACAAACCGCGAATATTCGTCGCAGCCCGCCCCCGTTCGGGACCGTTCCCAAGCGGGTTTTCACAGTCGAGCTCTTTGGATGGGAAGGTTCTTGAAGGAAAATTCAAAGG
This sequence comes from Azospirillum doebereinerae, assembly GCF_003989665.1. GTDB lineage: Bacteria > Pseudomonadota > Alphaproteobacteria > Azospirillales > Azospirillaceae > Azospirillum > Azospirillum doebereinerae. Next base: position 45,468 of record NZ_RZIJ01000022.1, read on the forward strand.
AAACATGCTACCAAGGAAGGCGAAGGGTCAGAATGTCACAGGCCGGTTGCAGACATGCCAATTGACAGTATGCTACGGCTCCGGGCGACATTATTGATCGCGGCGGGGTCCGTGAAAAGCCTGCCGAAAACCGTGGGCCGGCGTTGAGCAGGCCCGAGGCGGAGGATCCAGGGGCGTCGTCGACCGGAGGCGGGGTCTCCCGGCGGAGCCCCGTGGCCGGGATCAGGGAACGGATCAGGAGAGCGTGGATGAGCGTCACCGGTTGGGACGACACCGAATCCTACGAGGCCCACCGCCCCGAATCGGACCGCCCGGCCACGCCGGAGCCCGGCGGCGCCGGAACGGCGGCGCGGCCCAAACGCGCCCCCTCGCTGCTGACCCGCGTCGTCCTGATGATCGCCGGCTGCACGCTGCTGGTCGGCGTGGTGTCGATGGGCGTGTCGGCAGTGCTGGTCGGCCGCCAGCAGCAGGACGCGCTGGTCCACCGGGCCGAACTGATCGCCACCCTCCAGGCCGGCGCGCTGGGCCAGGCGTTGTGGGAGTTCGACACCCGCGCGGTGGAGGAGATGTTCCGCGGCCTGCTGGCGCAGGATCCGGCCGTGCGCAGCGTGAAGGTGTGGGCGTCCAACGGGCGCCAGGGCACGCCGCTGGTGACGCTCGGCCGCCCGGCCGGCCGCTCCGCCGTTACCACGGTGGAGCGCACGGTGTCGATCACCGGCAGCGACGGCGAGCGCAGCTCGGTCGGCCTGCTGCGCCTGGACTATTCGATGGAGGAGGCGGAGAACGCCACCCTGACCGCGCTGGCCCCGATGGTGGGGCTGGTGTTCTTCTCCCTGCTCGCGGTCATCGGGATGATCAGCATCCTGCTGAACCGGCTGGTGCTGGCGCCGCTGGCCCGGCTGACCCGCTCGGCCGGCGCCATCGCGACCGGCGACTACACGATCCGGCTGCGCAACAGCCGTAGCGATGAGATCGGCCAGCTGACCACCGCCTTCAACCATATGGCGGAAACGGTCCACGACTACACGGAGACCCTCGAGCAGCGCGTCAACGAGCGCACCGAGGAACTGCGCCAGTCCAACGAGCAGCTGGGCGTGGTCAACCGTCAGGTGATGGACAGCATCCAATACGCCAGCCTGCTGCAATCGGCGATCCTGCCCGACGAGCGGGCGATGGCGCGGCGGCTGGACGACGTCTTCGCCCTGTGGCGGCCGCGCGACGTGGTCGGCGGCGATTTCCACGTCTTCCGCGAACTGGGGAGCGATCCGGACGGCGATTTCCTGATCGGCGTCGTCGACTGCTCCGGCCACGGGGTTCCGGGCGCCTTCATGACCATGATGGTCAACGCGGTGCTCGACCATGTGGTGTCGGAGAACGGGACCGGCGACCCGGCGGCGATCCTGGGCGGGCTGAACCGCATGGTCCGCGCCGCCCTGGCGCGCGGCCGTGAGAACCCTCGCTTCGACAACGGGCTGGACATCGGGCTGTGCTTGGTCCGGCCGGGGGCCGGGGAGCTGGTCTTCTCCGGCGGGCGGATCGGCCTCCACGTCGTCGATCCGGCCGGCACGGTGCGCGAGATCAAGGGCGACGCCCAGAGCCTGGGCTACCGCCGGTCCCGCATCGACCACGCCTTCACCAGCCACACGGTTCCGCTGGCGGCCGGGGCCGCGTTCTACCTGACGACCGACGGCTTCCTCGACCAGGCGGGGGGGCCGCGCGGTTTCGGCTTCGGCAACCGCCGCTTCGATGCCATGCTGCTGGAGCAGCAGGGCAAGCCGATGGCCGAGCGCAAGGCCGCCTTCGCCCGGACGCTGGCCGACTACCAGGGCGGCCACGCCCAGCGCGACGACATCACCCTGCTGGGCTTCGCGGTCGCTTCCGCGTCCCCGGCCCATCCCTAAGACAAGTCAGGCCATGGCGGTACGATGAAAGGCACAGACCTCTTCAATCTCCAGGAGCTTCTGTCCCGACAGAAGCTTCTGATCTGTTTCAGCGGTCCCTTCAGCCACAGCGTCATCGAAGAGCTGGGCAAGGCCGTGCGCAACCACCTCGAGAACGAGCAGATCGAGAAGTCGTCGATCATGGACGTCTTCTCGGTCTACGTGGAGCAGGCGCAGAACGTCCGCAACTACACCGCCTCGCGCGAGGCGCTGGGGCGGCCGATCCCGGCCAACAGCGGCATCGTGGTGATCGCCAAGGACGGCGACCACTACGTCGTCAGCTCCGGCAATCTGGTGGAGGCCGAGGACGTGCCCGGCCTGTCGGCGTCGCTGGAAAAGCTGCGCGGCCTGGACAAGGCCGGGCTGAAGGCCGCCTACAAGGAGCAGACGCGCAAGCCCCGCGACTCCATGGGCGCCGGTTCCGGCGCCGGGCTCGGCCTGATCGACATGGCGCGCAAGGCCACCCGGCCGCTGGAGTATTCGGTCCGGGCCGTAGACAGCCGGTATTATTTCTTCAGCCTGGAAGTCCAGATATAAGGACGCGGAAACAAAACGATGGACAGTTTGCGGATCGAGGCGACCTCCTGCTCGCCTTTCATCGAGTTCGACGGCACGACCGGCGCCTTGCGGATCGAGGGGGAGTCCTACCCGGAGAACTCCTTCGATTTCTACGCCCCCGTCTTCACCTGGCTTGAGGATTTCCTGAAGGATCCGGCGCCCGCCGTGGTGCTCGACATCGGCCTCAGCTACCTCAACACCAGCAGCATCAAGTGCCTGATCGACGTCTTGGAGATGCTGGACACCGCGCACGGCGCCGGGCGCGACGTGGCGGTGCGCTGGCACTACGACCGCGACAACGACCGCGCGCTCGACATGGCGGAGGAGTTCAAGGAAGACGTGACCCTGCCCTTCGACATCCTGGCCCGTTGAGGAGGGTCCGCGATGCGGTCGCAAGATGATGACGATCTGCGCCTTTGGGTCCAGCGGCTGGCCGAGGATCCGGCCAACGCCGGCAACCCGCTGCTGGCGGAATTCCAGGAGCTTGCCGCCCGTCACGGGAAGCTGCTGCGCCAGTTCCGCAAGATCGCCAAGATCAGCGACCGGCTCCAGACCGAGACCAAGGAGATGGCCCAGCAGCAGCGCCAGTTCGTCCTGATGGTCAGCCACGAGTTCCGCACCCCGCTGGCCATCATCGACAGCGCCTCGCAGATGCTGGAGATCGAGCCGCAGCTGCCGGTGTCGGCGCCGCCGCGCGTCCGCAAGATCCGCAACGCGGTGCGGCGCATGCTGCACCTGATGGACCGCTGCCTCGCCGACGACCGGCTGGACAGCACCGCCGTGTCGGCCAAGGGCAAGTTCGACCTCGCCGCCCTGCTGGCGGAGCTGATGGCGGAGCGCGGCGTCGCCACCCCCAACCACTCCTTCGAGACCGCCGGCTGCGAGCGGTCGGTCAGCGTTCCGGGCGACCGCGACCTGCTGGCCGTCGTCTTCTCCAACCTCGTCGAGAACGCGGTCAAATACTCGCCGGGCGGCGGGCATGTCCGGCTCGGCCTGTCGCGGGAAAACGATCTGGCCCTGGTCCGGGTCGAGGACGAGGGGATCGGCGTCAACGCCACCGACCGTCCCCGCATCTTCGACAAGTATTTCCGCGCCTCGAACGCGGCGGGAACGGCGGGGGCCGGGCTCGGCCTGCACCTCGCCCGCCGGATCGTCGAGGCCCATGGCGGCAGCATCGCGGTGGCGAGCGAGCCCGACCACGGCTCGGTCTTCACCGTGCGGCTGCCGGTGGAGCGCGCGGGATGAGACGGTGGACGGCGCGTCCCGGAACGGTGGGGATGATCGTGCAGGAGCAGAAGATCGAGAGCTGGATCCAGCGCCTGTCGGAGACGGAGGGCTACGACGCCCACCCGCTGATGGACGAGTTCCGCGCGCTGGCCAAGGAGCACCTGAAGCTGATGCGGCAGCTGACCAAGATCGCCAAGATCAGCGACCGCATGCAGACCGACACGCGCCAGATGGCGCAGACCCTCCACGCCGCCTCGCAGACCGACCCGCTGACCGAGCTGCCCAACCGCCGCCACATGATCGAGCGGCTGGAGTCGGAGCTGGGCCGGATCGCCCGCCACGGCGGCGGCTTCGCCCTGATCATGCTCGACATCGACCATTTCAAGGCGATCAACGACGAATTCGGCCACGCGGTCGGCGATCTGGCCCTGGTCGAGACGGCCCGGCTGCTGCGCCAGAACCTGCGCGGCCACGACCTCTGCGCCCGCTGGGGCGGCGAGGAGTTCCTGATCCTGCTGACCCAGACCGACCAGGAGCAGGCGCAGGTGGTCGCGGAAAAGCTGCGGCGGCTGGTCGCCGGCCACCGCATGCCGCACCGGGAGCACGACATCCGCCTGACGGCGAGCCTCGGCGTCGCCGCGCACCGGCCGGGCTGGTCGGCCGACGCCTGCATCCAGGCCGCCGACGACGCGCTCTACGCCGCCAAACGCGCCGGGCGCGACCGCTGGGCGGCGGTGGGGTGAGATGCGGCCCCGTTTGCCCCCTCCCTAGCCCTCCCCCGCTTCGCGGGAGAGGGAACTCCGCCGAACACCGACAAGAATCCTGCCCCCTCTCCCGCCGAAGGCGGGGGAGGGATGGGGAGGGGGCACTCGTGATTGGACCTCATCAGCCCAACAGCCCCAACCGCCCGCCCTCGAAGCCCGGAAAGACCGAAGCGCCGACCAGTTCGGCCAGCACGGCCCGGTAATCGGTGGTCACCGCCAGATCGACCCCGCGATCGAGCTGGTGGCTCGCCAGCCCCGGCCAGCGCCCGACCATCCGCCCGCCGGCCACGCCGCCGCCCAGCACCAGCATCGCGCCGCCATGGCCGTGGTCGGTGCCCTGGCTCTTGTTGCCGCGCAGCCGCCGGCCGAACTCGCTGAGCACCACCACCGTCACCCGCGTCTCGAAGCGGTTGAGGTCGGCGTGGAACGCCGCCAGCGCCTGCGACAGCTGTCGCACGCCCTTGGCGAAACGGCCCGGCTGGTTCTCGTGCGTGTCCCAGCCGCCGACGTCGACCCAGGCCAGCCGCAGCCCGATCTCCATCTTCACCAGCCGCGCCACGGTTTGCAGCCCCCGCCCCGCCTCGCCGTCGTCGTAGACGGCGCCCGCCTCCGGCGCGTAGGGCTCGACCTTGCCGTCGGGCAACCGGGGCAGCCGCGAATCGACGGCGGACAGCCCCGCCAAGGCCGCCCGCCCGGCCCGCGCGTAGGCGCCCTCCCCGCTCTGGTGCAAGGCGGCCAGCACCCGCGCCGTCGGGTCGCCGCCCGGCGGGGCCAGCCCCTGGCGGAGGTCGGCGACCGCCAGCGCCGCCGCGTCCCCCGCCAGCGCCGCCGGCGTGTTGGGCGCCGTGGCGACGGCGGGCACGGCCCCTTCCGCCCCAGGATGAGCCAGCCAGCGGGCGGCCCAGCCGGTGCCGATCCGGTTCAGCCCGGCCTCGTCGCCGACGCCGCGCTCCATCAGATCCTGCGCCACGAAGTGGCTGCGCGTGCCGTCCGACAGGCCCGACGCGTGGACGACGGCGAGGCGGCGCCCGTTGTAAAGATCGGCCAAGGGCGCCGCCTCCGGGTGCAGGCGGAAGTCGATGCCGGGAGCCAGCGTCTGGTCGAGCCGGAGGCCCGCCCCCGCCCCGTCCGTCCGCACCCGCAACTCGGGCACGCGGGCGGCCAGATAGTCGGGATCGTCGGCCGGCGCCACGAGGCTGAGCGTGTCGGCCCCGCCGCGCAGGAACACCACCACCAGCGTTTCCGTTGCCGGAACGGCCGGACTGGCGACGGGCGCCGCCGCGTAGGCGACATGGCGGAGTCCGGGCACCGCGACCAGCCCGGCGGCGAGCCCGCCCTGCAAAAGAACACGGCGGGTGACGGCGTGCGGTCCATGGGACATCGGCTGGGGCCTCCCCTTCCACTCAACAGGTCTCAGCGCTCGTTGAAGCGCGGCGCCATCGCGGCGTAGGCGGCGATGCGGCGCAGCTTGGCGTCGCCGTCCCGGCTGCCCGGCACCAGCCGCGCCGCCGGGTCGAGCGCCATCCCGGCGAGGATCGCCCGGCTCGTCCCCTCCTCCGGTTCGGCGCCGTGCAGGGCGCGCTGCCAGCCCTCCACCGCCTCCCGCGCGGTGACCGGGCCGGAAAAGAGGACGGCGTTGTCCAGCGCGCCGCTTCCCCAGCGGTTCTCCGCCAGCCCCAGGATCAGCGACCAGCGGCGGCGCATGGCGGCGGCGCCGAGCCACGCCTCCATCCGGTCGGGATGGCCGGTCGGGGCCGGGCAGCCGAACAGCTTCTGGCCGCTGCCGTCCAGCTCGCCGATCAAACCGTTGGTGGCGGTCAGGTCGATGGCGGCGGCGCGCGCGAAGGACGCCACCAGCTCCAGCGGCCGCTTCACCTTGGCCGCGCGGATTTCCGCGAACTCCGGCGAGAGCGCGATAAAGCGGACGACGCGGGCGATCTGGTCGGGCTTGCGGCGGTTCTCGGTCCACACCGCCGCCACCGCGCGGACGAGGCGCTCGGGCGGGTCGTCGGCCAGCAGCCGCACGCACAGCTTGCGGCACAGATGCAGCGCCGTCGCCGGGTGGTCGGCGGCCAGATCGAGCACCCGCCGCCCGTCCGCCAGCGGCGCCTGGAAGGGGTCGAACTCCTCGGCCAGCACCCGCTTCTGGTACTGGTCGTGCCAGCCCTCCACATAGGCGAAGCGTCCGGTCGCCGGAAGCCGCTGCTCGCCGCCCAGCCCGGCACCGTCCTCCACCGTCCAGCCGGTGAAGGCGCGGGCGGCCTCGTAGACGTCCTGGTCGATGTAGCCGGACGGCCGCCCCGCCGTCGCGCCCGGCACCTCGCGCCATTTGTTGTAGAGCGCGTTCAGATAGGCGTCGCGGCCCAGCGTGTGGAGTTCGAACAGCTCGCGGGCGTAGTTCTCGTTGGCGCTGCCGGCGCGCGACGAGCGGTTGTTCAGGTAGACCAGCATGGCGGCGCTTTGCCCCACCGCCTCCAAGAACTCCCGGAAATTGCCCAGCGCGTGGCGGCGGATCACGTCGCGGTCATAGGCCGGAAGCGAAGCCGACACCGCCTGTTCCCCGGCGAAGACGTTGAAGTGGTTGTGCCAGAAATCGGCCATCACCGCGCGCAGCTGCCACCGGCTGTGGACCGCGCGGATCAGGGTCGCGGCGGTCACCTCCAGCCGGGGAAACTGCCGTTCCGGCCCGGCGAAGGGGCGCTTGCCGTCGGACAGCGGCCACAGCGCGTCGATCGGCTTGCCCAGGCTGGCGAGCGGCCGCGTCTCCTCCACCGCCGCCCAGGACTCGCCCGCGTCGTATTTGATGCGCAGGCGGCAGGCGTCCAGCGCGGCCCGCGCGCCGTCGTCGTCATGGTCGTCGTGGGGAGACAGTTGCTCGTCGAGCCAGCGCTCGAACCCGTCGCGCCGCAGCGCCTCGGCGTCACCCGGCCGGGGGCCGAAGGCCAAGCGGTTCAGGGCAAGGGCGGGAAACGCGGCATCCCTCATGACGGCATCCATGGGCAAGGCGGCCAAGCCCCCCATGATGCGCCGGCCGGAGAAAAACGCTGTTACTTTTTGGAGTCATCCCGGCTGCGGATGGTGTGGCGCAGCTCTTCCAGGACCCGCCGCAGCTCGCCCGGATGCAGCGGCTTGTGCAGGAAGGCGCAGCCGCGCCGCTGGCCCTCCAGCAGGGCGTCGGGCGCCGTCTCGCCGGTCAGCACCACCGCCGGGATCGTCGTCCGGAACAGCTTGCGCACCCGGTCGATCACGTCGAAGCCCGACACCTTGCCCGGAAGCCGCAGGTCGGTCAGGATCACGTCCGGCGGCCCGTCCAGCCCGTCGACCGCGACGAAGACCTCGCGCATGTCGGCGGCCGACACGAAGTCGCAGCCCCAGGATTCCAGCGTCAGCAGCAGGCCGGACAGCACCATGCTGTCGTCGTCCACCACCAGCAGCTTCATGCCGTCCAGCGGGATCTCGTCGGCCTCCGCGCCGGAGAAACCGGGCGACTCGGAATCGGCGACCACCGACTCCGGTTCCACCCGCTCCACCGTCACGGCGAAGACCGAGCCGCGCCCGGCCCGCGACTGCACCTCGACCGGCGCGTGCAGCAGCACCGACAGCCGGCGGACGATGGCCAGCCCGAGGCCGAGGCCCCGCGTCGGATCGCGGCTGGGGTTGGTCAGCTGGTGGAACTCGTCGAAGATCACGTCCTGCTTGTCGGGCGGGATGCCGAAGCCGGTGTCCCACACCTCGATCCGCCAGCGCCCGTTGCGCTGGCGGGCGCTCAACAGGATGCCGCCCTGCTGGGTGTAGCGGATGGCGTTGGCCAGCAGGTTCCGCACGATGCGGCCCAGCAGGACCGGGTCGCTGCGGGTCGTCGCCTTGGGAACGCGGACGCGCAGCCGCAGGCCCTTCTCCTCCGCCTGCGGGCGGAACTCCTCGGCCAGCGAGTTCAGCAGCGCGTCGAGCGCCACCGTCTGGACGTCGGCCTCGACCGTGCCGGCGTCCAGCGTCGAGATGTCGAGCAGCGCGTTCAGCAGCCGCTCGCCCGCCGTCATGGCGTTGCCCAGCATGCCGGTCGTGCGCATCGCCCGCGCGTTGCCCTCCACCTGCGTGTTCAGCGCGTCGAGGAACAGGCGCATCGCCTGGAAGGGCTGGCGCAGGTCGTGGCTGGCCGAGGCCAGGAAGCGCGAGCGCGCCGCCGTGGCGCGCTCCACCTCGGCCCGCATGGTCGCGGTCCTCTGTTCGATGGCGTCGTCCAGCGTCGCCGTCGCCAGCGCCCCGATCACCGCGCCGTCCACCGTCAGCGGCACCGCGCGCAGGCTCATGGCCGCCATCGGGGCGAGCCGCAGGGTGGCGAACGCGGGCCGTCCCTCCCCGTTGTCGTAGAGGGGACGCAGCGCCTGCGCCAGCCCGGCCCAGCCGCCCGGAAACAGGGCCGGACCGGTTTCGTCCCGCGCCGCCGCGCGCGGCTTTCCCAACAGCGAGGCCAGCGCCTCGTTGCAACGCAACGCCGCCATGTCCGGCGCCCCGACGATCAGCAAGGAGGGGATCGGACTCGACGCGCACAGCCGCCGGGCGTTGTCGAGGCAATCCCGATAACGCTGGTCGGTCGTGGGGATGGGTGTTTCCGAAGAACGGAGCATCGCGTCACAATCTCTTGAGATCAGTGTCTCGGGATATGGCTGCAAACAGACCGCCATGATGGGACCTTATCCGTCTTCGGAACATTCCAAAAGTCGACGGATAATAATAAGTCCTGATCACGCGCGAAATCGCACGTTGGGGCTATCTCCTCCTATGCGGAAGGTGCGGGTTTCGGAAGTCGCAGAAGATGATCCTCGACGAAGTATTTCCGCCGCAGCAGGGCCATCAGGCGCACTTTCAGCACGTCCATCGTCTGCGCCTTGCCGACGAAATCGTCGGCCCCGGCGTTCAGGCTGATGGCGAGCTGCTCCTCGTCGTCCTGGCTGGTCAGGATGACGATCTGGAAGAACAGCCCGCGCCGGCGGCGGAAGCGGTCGAAGCGCTGGCACAGCTGGGTGCCGCTGGTCCCCGGCATGACGAGGTCGAGGATCACGCAGTCCAGCCCCCCGCCCGACAGGGCGGCGACCGCCTCGTCGGCGTTGCGGGCGGCGGTGACCTGGCTGCCCTCCAGCTCCAGCTCGGAGCGCAGGAACTCGCGGTAGGTGGCGCTGTCGTCCACGATCAGGATGCGCGCGCGGCGGAAGATGTCGGCGGTGGTCGGTGCGGCGTTTCGCCGCTCCAGGAAGCCGACCGCCTCCTCCACCACCGCCTGCGGGTCGGACAGGTCGCGCTGCCCCTCCCCGCGCCCCAGCACGATGATCGCGGCGGGGCCGCGCGCGTGCAGTTCGGCCAGACCGGCGGCGCCCACCGTCTCGGCCTCCATGATCAGCAGATCCGGCGGCTGCCGCTCCATCTCGGCCAGGGCCGGGGCCAGGCCCTCGACGCTGGCGGTCTCGAACCCGCGCTCCTCCAGCAGCAGCTTCAGCAGCAGCCCCTGGGTCTGCGAGGCCATGACAACGAGGGTGCGAAGTCCGTTCATGACATCATCTTATCGTCGGAGGTCAATTGCAGCAGGCGGGGGGCCACCTGATCGAGCGGCAGTTCCTCGACGGCGCCGCCGAGTTTCACCGCCGTGCCGGGCATGCTGTGGATGACGGCGGTCGAGGCGTGCTCGGCGATGGTGTAGGCGCCGGCCCGGCGCATGTCCACCAGCCCGCGCGCGCCGTCCTCCCCCATGCCGGTCAGCAGCACGCCGATGGCGGCGGAGCCGTAGGCGACGGCCATCGAGCGGAACAGCTCCTCGCCGGACGGGCGCTGGCCGCAGACCAGCCCGTCGCCGGTCAGGTGGACGACGCCGTTCACGAGCGTCAGGTGCTGGTTGCCGGGGGCGACGTAGACATGGCCGGGGCGCGGGATGGCGCCGTGCTCGGCCAGCAGCACCGGCAGCGGGCTGACCGTGCCAAGCCAGGACGCGAAGCCCGCCATGAACGGCGCGCCCATGTGCTGGACCAGGAAGACCGGCAGCGGGAAATCGGTGGGAAGCTCCTTCAGCAGCTTGGACAGCGCCGCCGGGCCGCCAGTGGAGGCCACCAGCCCCAGCGCGCGGAACCGCCGCCGCCGCCCCTCCAGGGCCGGATCGGGCGCGCCCGCCGCGACGGCCTCGGCGCCCTCGCCCCGGCCCGGCCGGAGGGCGGCCCGGGCGGTGGTGCGGTGGCGGATGACCTTGACCTGGCTCATGATGACGAGCTGGGTGCAGAGGTGGTGCGCGACCGTCTGGTAATCGGCCCGCGCGACGCTGCCCGGCTTCTCCACCACCGCCAGCGCCCCGGCCTGGAGCGCGCGCATGGGAATGTCGAGGTCGCGCACGTCGGACGCCACCACCACGATGGGAACCGGGTGCTGGCGCATGATGCGGCTGGTCACCTCGAAGCCGTCGATGCCCGGCAGCCGGATGTCGAGCGACACCACGTCGGGCGCCGCGCGCTCGATCATGCGCAAGGCCTGCTCGCCCGACGAGGCGACCCCGGCCACCTCCAGGCGCGGGTCGGCGCCGATGAGGTGGGCGAGGAGCTGCTGGATGACCGGCGAATCCTCGACCACCAGCACGCGGATGCGGCGCGGCGCGGTCACAGCAGCCGCCGGATGCCGGCCAGAAGCTCGTTCTGGTCGAAACGGGTCTTGACGATGTAGGCGTCGGCGCCCAGCCGCAGGCCGCGCTCGCGGTCCTCGTCGCTGGAGCGCGAGGTGACCAGGATGACGGGTGTCTCCGCCAGCCGCTTGTCCGCCTTGACCGCCTGCAACAGGGCGAATCCATCCATGCGCGGCATTTCGACGTCGCTGATGATCAGGCCGACCTCCATTCCCCCGGACAGGCGATCCAGGGCCTCGCGCCCGTCCACGCACAGCGTCACCCGATAACCATGGGCTTCGAGGATGCTCTTTTCCAGCGTGCGCGTGGTGATGCTGTCGTCCACCACGAGAATGTGGGCGCGGGCCGGGGCCGCCTCCTCGGGCGGCCGGGCGGCGGCGGGCAGCGCGCTGCCCGGCAGCGGCATCAGGCCCGGCACGTTCAGCACCAGGCAGGGGCCGCCGTCGTCGAGCAGCACGGTGCCGAGGTAGCGCGCCGGGTCGAGCCCGGTCTCCTCCGCCGCCGTCACCACCGCCTCGCGCGTCGTGACGAAGCGGTCCACCGCCAGCGCCAGCCGGCGGTCGGCCGAGCGCACCACCAGCAGCGACAGCCGCTTGGCCGCCGAGGGCAGGACCGGCGCCTCCAGCCCCAGCAGCGCCGCCAGCGAGGTGACGGGGACGTCCTCCTCCTCCAGCCGGATCATCGGGGTGCCGACCCCGGCGAACAGCGTGTCCGACAGGGTGCGGCGCAGCCGGACCACGTCGGCCGACGGCAGCGCCAGGATCTGGTCCTGCACCCCGACGAAGACCAGACGCTGGCTCAGCAGGCTCAGCGGCACCTCGATGGTGACGGCGGTGCCGCCGCCCGGCCGCTCGGCGATGGCGAGGTTGCCCTGCAGCCGCTCCACCTCCGACCGCGCGATGGCGAGGCCCATGCCGCGCCCGGCCAGCTCGGTGGTGCGGGTGGCGGTGGAGAAGCCGGGGTGGAACAGGAACTCGACCAGCCGTTCCAGCGGCGCGTCGGCCGCCTCCTCGGGCGGCAGCAGGTCGCGCTCGACCGCCCGGCGGGCGATGGCGGCGCGGTTCAGCCCGCGCCCGTCGTCCTCGATGCGCAGGCGCAGCCGGGCGCCGTCGACCGACGCCGCGATCAGGACGCGGGCGGCCGGGCGCTTGCCCAGCGCCATCCGCTCGGCCGGCGATTCGATGCCGTGGCTGATGGCGTTGCGGGCGATGTGCAGGATGGGGTCCTTCAGCCGTTGCAGGACGGCGCGGTCGGCCTCGACCTCCATCCCCCGGATGTCGACCTCGACCTCCTTGCCCTCGCTGCGGCTGATGTCGCGGATCATGCGCCCCAGACCGCCGAGCTGATTCTCCGCCGGCAGCATGCGCAGCCGCCGCATGTCCTCCTGGAAGCCACCGCCCCAGCGCCGCATCGACCACAGCAGCCGGTCGTGGCTGCGGTGCGCCCGGTCGAGCGCGCCGCCCAGGATGCGGAAGCGCTGCTCGAACGCCGCCGCCGGACCGGGACCGCGCGCGTCGCCCTGGTCGCCGGTCAGCACGGCGGCCTGGCTCAACTGGGCGCGCAGATGGCGCCACGAGCGCTCCAGCGCCCGCCATTCCTGGCGCATCAGGCGCAGCTCCTCGCCCAGGCCCGCCTGCGCCTCGATCTCCGGCAGCAGGGCCGAGGCGGTGTCGGACAGGCGCTCCAGCCCCTGCGCCGCGATGCGGACGAGGGTGGGCGAATCGAGGTCGCCCGCGCGCTCCTGCGCGCGTTCCGGCACGCCGCGTTCCGGGACACGCTCCGGGGGGCGTCCTGGCGGACGTTCCGGGAGACGTTCGGGCGCGCGCTCCGGCTCGCGGACGGCGCGGCGGGGCGGCGGCGGGGGGGCGGCGATGGCGACGCGCTCCCCGGCGATGCGTTCGAGGTCGGTCGTCACCCCGGCGAGTTCGATCTCCGCCCCGCCCTGCGCCGACCACGCGACCACGTCCTCGATGGCGTCGAGCGCCCGCCGCACCACCGACATGGTGGCGGCGTCGAGCACCGCCTCGCCGCGCTGCACGGCGATGAAGGCTGCCTCCAGCCGGTGCGAGAGGCTTTCCACCTCCGGCAGGTCGACGGCGCGGGCGGCGCCCTTCAGGCTGTGGGCACGACGGTGGATCTCGACGAGATCGGGTGGCGCGCCGGTCGCCTCGACGTCGCGCAGGGCGGCGCGGATCGCCGTCAGGTGATCCTTGTGCTCCAGCTCGAAGGCGGCCAGCAGGCGTTGGCGGATGTCCATCAGCAGTCCATCACAGGCGGTAAGCACGCAGCCTGTAGCCCCTCTCCCCTTGCGGGAGAGGGGTTGGGGTGAGGGGTCGCAAATCTCGTCTTTTCCGACTCCGGCGAACACCCCTCATCCCAACCCGCGAATCCATCGAACGCCTCTGGCGTCCTCCGGAATTCGCCCCGCAAGGGGAGAAGGGCTCTCTCGGGAAGCCGGTCCAATCCGTCCATCCCCGTCACACCCGGTAGTTCCGCACGGCCTCGACCAGCCCCTGGCCGAGGTTGTTCAGGTTGGCCGCCGCGCCTTCGAGCTGCCGGGTGCCGGCCGCCGTCTGGCTGCTCGCCTCGCGGATGTTCTGCAGCGCCTGGATCACCTGCTCCAGGCCGATCTGCTGCTGGTTGGTGCCGGCGACGATCTGCTGGAAGGCCAGCACGCTCTCCTGGATGTTCTCCGCCATCGTGCGGATGGTCGACTGGGTGCTGTCGGTCTGGCGCTTGCCAGCGGCGACGCGCTTGACCGCCTCCTCCGTCAGCATCACCGAGGCGTTGATGCCGTGCTGGATCTCGCTGAGGTTGGAGCGGACCTGGGCGGTCGCCTCCTTCGACTGGTCGGCGAGGCTCTTGATCTCGCCGGCCACGATGGAGAAGGTCCGGCCGTGCTCGCCGGCCGCCGCCGCCTCGATGGCGGCGTTCAGCGCCAGCAGGTGGCAGCGCTCGGCGATGTCGTTCACCGTCACGATGATCTCGCCGATGGCCTGGGTGCGCTCGGACAGCATGACGATGTTCTCGGCCACCGCCTCCGCCTGCTCGCGGATGGCGTCCATCGCCTGGATGGTGTCGTCGACCGCCTTCAGCCCCGAATGGCTGGAGACCGCCACCGACTGCGCGCCATGCGCCACGTCCTGGGCGCGGCGGTTGATCTGCGCGCCGGATTCCGTGATCTCCGACAGGGTCGCCGTGGTCTGCTCCACCGCCGCCAGCTGCTCCGACACGCTGGCCGACTGCTGCTGGGTCGAGGCGCGGATCTGGGCGGTGGCGGCGTGGACGCTCTCGGCGGTCTGGCGGGTGGTGCCGGCCATCGACTTCAGCCGCCCGGCCATCTCGTTCAGATGCTCGCCGAGGATGGCCAGCTCGTCGCGCCCGGCGATGGTCACCGAATTGGTCAGGTCGCCATGCCCGACCTTGGTGACGAAGTCGATCGCCTTGCCGAGCCGCTTGGTGATCGAGCCGCCGATCAGGTAGGCGACCAGCACCGCGATCAGGAACACCGACACCAGCGCGATGACCGACGCCTGGACGGCCGCGTTGTAGATGCTGCGGATCTCCTCGCGACCGGCCTCGGTCAGCCGGTCGATGACCGCCTGCGACTGCTCGATCCGGGCCTCCATGTTCTTGCGCAGCTCCTCCACCCGCGCGCGGTGCTGGAGCGCCTCGGTCACCTGGTTGCGTTCCAGCAGGCCGTAGATGAGGCGCGCCTCGTCGCCGACCATGGCGATGGCGCGCCCCATCTCGTTGGCGGCGCTGTCCAGCTCGACCCAGCGGCGGCGGCGGCTGTCGATGGAGGAAATGGTGGAGCGCTCGGCCACCATCGCCTTCAGCTTGCCCAGCGTGTCGCGCAGCCGGGCGCCGATCTCCTCGTAGCGCTGGCGCTGCGGCACCATCAGCGCCGGGATGTCGGCGGCCCGCCCCTCGGCGTTGGCGATGGCGACGGCGTTCAGCGCCGTCTCGCGGATGCTGCGCAGCTCGGCCTGGAGGGTGCCGATGGTGGTCACCTGCTCGGCGGCGTCGGTGTCGTAGCTCGACACCGCCATGATGACGCCCAGCGCGTCGGAGAAGCGGGCCATCTGGAACAGCGCCAGCATGGCCGACAGCACACAGATCAAGCCGAAGCCCAGGACCAGCTTGTGCGCGACTTTCAAGTTCATTCCACTCTCCGGCCCTAGGCCTTCACGAAGTCGAGAAGCGCCGTCATGTCGAGGATCGCCGTGCGGTCCCCGGTGATGGTCTTGATGAAGGCCCCGGCTTCCGGCGGGGCCTCCTGGCGGGGCGGGTCGATGTCGGCCGCCCGTTCCACACTCCCCACCCGCAGGGCGGCCGGACGCCCGGCGCCGGTGCGCAGGATGACGGCGTAGCCGCCGTCCTCGCCCTCCTGCGGCAGGGGCAGCGAGGCCGCGCCGCACAGCCGGTCGACGTCGAACAGCCGCATCACCTTGCCGCCCACCGCGATGACGCCCAGCATGGCCGGCGAGACCCCCGGCACGCGGGCCAGGCGCGGCAACGGCACGATGTGGGTCAGATGGCGCAGCTCCAGCCCGTAGAGCGTCGCCGCCCCGCGCGCCAGCAGCAGGGGCACCAGCGGGCGGGCCTGGCCCGCCGTGTCCGGGCGCTCCGCCAGCTCCTCGGCGCGGCGGTGCAGGATGGCGTCGGCCCAGGGGCCGCGTCCGGAAAAGGCCTCGTCCATCGCGGTGCTCTGCCGCGCCACCCGGTCGCGCACCACGTCCCAGTCGACGTCCACGCGCGGCTTCGCGATGCGGTCCCCCATCACGCCTCCTCACCCGACAGCCACAGATCCAGCATGCCGCACAGCTCCCGCACGGTCAGGCCGCCGCCCTGGGCGACCGGCTCGTCGTCGGGCCGTCCGGCCATGGCGTCGCGGGCGTTGCGGAAATGGCGCTGCGCCGGCCCCAGCCGGCCGCGCCGCCAATAGGCCAGCGCCAGATGATAGTCAGCCAGAACGAAGCCGGAGTCCAGGTAGAGCGCCCGCTTGAACGCCGCCACCGGATCGCCGACGCCCAGTTCCTCCTCCAGCAGGCCGAGCTGGTAATGGGCGGTGGGGTCGAGCCGGTTGGCCTCGATGCGGGCGAGGCAGACCTCCAGCGGCGAGGACTGCTCGGTCGCCGGCACGACCGCTTTCGGCGGCACCGGCGGCGGCGCGGCGGCCGGGACGGCGGCTGGGCGCGGGGCGGGCTTGGCCGGGACCGGGGCTGCCGCACGGGGGGGATCGACCGGCGGCAGCCACGCGCGGACCGGCGGCGGTGCCGGCTGCGGCGTCAGTTCCGCCTGCTTGCGGTACAGCGTCGCACCCGGCACCGAGACCGGCGTGAACAGCTCGTTCAACTGCTGGCCGGCCTCGGCGTGGCCGACCACCAGCCAGCCGCCGTCGGACAGCGCCTTGTGCAGGTCGCCGATCAGCCGGTGCCGCGTCATCTCGTCGAAATAGATCATGACGTTGCGGCACAGGATGATGTCGAACAGCCCGATCCCGTGCGGGTAGGAGGGAATCGCCCCTTCCACCAGGTTGAACGGCATGAAGCTCGTCCATTGCCGGTATTTCGGCTTCACCGACCACATCCGGTCGCGCCGGTCGAAGCAGGCGTCGAGCGTTTCCGGCGACAGGCCGCGCACCGCCCAGTCGCCGTACACCCCGCGCCGCGCCTGTTCGAGGAAGGCGTCGTTGATGTCGGTGCCGACGATGTGGACCTGCCAGCCGTCGAGCTGCTCGGCGAAGTGCTGCTTGAGCAGGATTTCCAGCGTGTAGGCTTCCGGCCCGATGGAGCAGCCGGCGCTCCAGATCCGCAGCAGGCGGGTCTTCTGGTTGCGCCGCAGGCATTCGGGGATCGCCACCGCCCGCAGCGCGTCGAACTGCTCGATGTAGCGGAAGAAGAAGGTCTCGCCGACCGTCAGCTCGTTGATCAGCCCCTGGTACTCGGCGCCACCCGGCCCCTCGGCCTCCAGCGCCGCGAGGTAGCCGCCGGCCGTCGTCACCCGCCCGAAGGGCAGGCGGCGGTTGATGCGCTCGGCGAAGGCGGCGTCCTTGTCGGCGTAATAGGCGAGCCCGGTGGCCGCGATCACCATCGCCTTCAGCCGGGGAAAGGCGGGATCGCGCTGGATCGTCTCGATGGGGGTCACGGGGCGCTGTCCTCCGGCGGAACCGCGTCCACGGACCATTGGTTGAGGCGCCGCTCCTCCGCGTCGCGGAAGGCGTCGAGCAGCCGCCCCTCCGCCGCGCTCAGCAGCCGGCCGGGGTCGAGCAGGGCGACGGTTCCGCCGGGTCCGGCGGCCGGATCGGCGAAGCCCGCGATGGCGCAACCGTTGAAGGACAACGCCGCCTCGGCCGGCAGCATGGCGTCCACCGGCACGGCCACATCGCCGTGGATGCGGTCCGCCAGCAGCGCCAGCGGGCGCCCCTGCCACGTCACCAGCATCAGCGGCGCGTAGAGCCCGGCCCCCTCCCCGCCGTCGAGGTCGAGAAGCGCCGACAGCCGCAGGACCGGAACGATCTCGCCGTGGTAGCGGAACACGCCCTCCACCGGCGGCGGGGCGGTCGGCAGCCGGTCGAGCTTGGGCAGGGGCAGGAACCGGCGCACGGAGTCCATCGGCAACGCCAGCGCACGGCCGGCGACCGAGAAGACAACGCAGCGCGACACCAGGGGCGCAGAGGCGGAGAGCGTGGCGAGTGGCGACATCCGTCCGTCGGTGTGTTGGGATCCGGCCGGGAACATGCCCCATCGCGACCAGGATGCGAACTACGCCAAAGGTTTGCGCCATAAGTCCTATGCCGTCGCCCGCACCGCTGCCGTCAAGGTCAAGCTCCAAAACGAACAATAGAATGCATTTTATGCAAATTGCTTCATGTCGCCGCAAGCGCGCAATCGAACGGAAAAGCGGGGTAACTTTTTCGCGCCAATTTTCGGTAACTATTTGGAAAGAAAATCGGCATCACAGTTGTTGCGTCGCAGCATCGACACCCTGACGTCTCTTTGGGAGGCCGCGATGACGATCGAGGACGCAACGGTGGCGGACAGCGCGGCGCGGTTGCTGTTCGCCCGCTACAGCCGGCAATCCCCGCGCTGGCAGGGCCTGTCCTGGGAATGCCTGCGCGAGGACACCCGCCGCCTGTTTCGCCGCGAGGCGGAGTGGGGACGACCGACGCAAGGCTGAGGACGCAGGACGGACGGTTTTCTCGCATCTCGGACGGGGGACACACCCATGAGCAAGCCAAGCACAAGCAACCCGGGCAACAACCTGTTCGACCTGTCGCGCGGCGTTCTCGAGGTGGCTTCCCAGAAAGTCACCCGGATCGAGGACATCACCCGCCGCATGAAGATGCTGGCGATGAACGCGCTGATCGAGGCGGCCCGCGCGGGCGACGACGGGCGCGGCTTCGCCGTGGTGGCGAACGAGGTCTCGGAGATCTCGACCCAGGTGAACGGCATCACCAAGGAGCTGCGGTCGGAGATCGTCGCCCGTGTCGACCACCTGACCACCACCGGCAGCGCCATGGTGCAGGAGATGCACGGCAAGCGGCTGGCCGACCTGTCCCTCAACATGATCGAGATCATCGACCGGAACCTTTACGAGCGGTCCTGCGACGTGCGCTGGTGGGCGACCGACAGCGCGGTGGTCGATTGCGCCGTCTCCCCCACCGAGGAGGCCCGCCGTTACGCCTCCCGCCGTCTGGGCGTGATCCTGGAATCCTACACCGTCTACCTCGACCTGTGGATCGCCGACGCCGGCGGCAAGATCATCGCCAACGGGCGTCCCGACCGCTACCGTTACGCCGTCGGCGCCAGCGTCGCCGACGAGCCTTGGTTCCGTCAGGCGATGGCGACGCGGGACGGCGGGGAGTTCACGGTGGGCGACGTGGCCCGCAACAACAAGCTGGACGACCGCGTGGTGGCGACCTACGCCACGGCGATCCGCCAGGGCGGCGAGGCCAACGGCGCACCGGTCGGCGTGCTCGGCATCTTCTTCGACTGGGAGCCGCAGGCGGCCGCCGTGGTCCAGGGCGTGCGGCTGGAGGAGAGCGAGCGCGAGCGCACCCGCTGCCTGCTGCTCGACGCCCGCCACCGGGTCATCGCCTCGTCGGACGGGCGCGGCATCCTGACGGAAAGCTTGGCCCTGAAGAAGGGGGCCGGGACCATGGGCCACTACACCGACGCGCAGGGCCGGCTGACGGGCTACGCGCTGACGCCGGGCTACGAGACCTACAAGGGGTTGGGCTGGTACGGGGCCATTGTCCAGAAACCCTGAAGGCCAGAAACCCTGAGGGCCGGAAACCCTGACGCGTCCTCAGTGCCGGACGGTCATGGCGTGGCCGTCGAACAGGCCGGCGCGCGCGCCGGCGTCGCGGCGGCCGACGGCCTCGATCAGGTCGCGGACCTCGTCCGTCAGCTCGTCGGCGTCCCAGCCATGGGCGTCGGCGCCGGCCACCACCAGCAGGCGCAGCGTGGTGCGCAGCAGCTCACCGGACTCCCAGCCCTGTGCGCGCTCGGTCTCGCGCATGGTCTGGAGCAGCGACGTCGCGAAGGCCAGGACATCCCGTTCGACGTTCATGGGGCGAGCTCCGCTTATTGGTTCGTGCGACCAACAATAATCCGGGGCGGCACCCGCCTGTCAAACGGAACTTTTTGGCGGTGCGGCATAGGCCCTAGGTCTTGGTCCCGGTCTCATCCTCCGCTGCCTCCAGCGGAGGCATGCGGGAGACGAAACGACCTTTGACGCCCTGGGGCCATTGCTTGAACGGAACGATTCCGTCGGTGGTGGCGGCGTAGGCCCGCAGATAGGCCGTCAGGGTTTCCACCGACGCGTCGTCGGGGGGCAGGTCGCCCAGCACGTAGCTCATCCGCCCGGCGGAGCGCACGGCGACGGCGCAGGCGCGGCGGCAGCTCATCAGGCAGCGCATGGGGCGGAGCCGCACCCGGGCGGCCAGTTCCGAATCCCCGGCCAGCGCGCGCTCCATCCGCTCGACCAGCACCGCGCCGGCGCGCGGCAGCGCCTCGGGCGGGTCGTCGGGCAGGCGGCAGGTTTCGCAGACGATAAGCTCGACGGGCATGGAACCGCTTCCGGAACGGGAGTCGCGGCACCGCCGTGGCGCCTCGGGCCGCCCAGTGCTAACGGCCCGCCCCCGCCGCTGTCAACCCGGCCCCTGGCAGAGCAAATGGAAGAGCCCCTCTCCCCTTGCGGGAGAGGGGTTGGGGTGAGGGGACGCAAACTTTCCGCCTGCGGCGGAATACCCCTCATCCCAACCCTTCTCCCGCAAGGGGAGAAGGGCTCTTCCAAAAGCCGAACGCTCTTTGCACCGTTCCCAACCCTCAACGGCCCTGCCCCCACAGCCCAATCCATGAATGGTTCGGCTTGCCAACGGCGCGCAAACTCCCGACGATGCGCCCCGGCGACCAACAGAACGGACGGGCCGACGGGCGGGCATGAGCGCAAGGCAGAGAATCGTTCGCGAACGCCGGCAGTACAACCAGCTCGCCGCCGACCAGACGCTGGAGGACTACGCGCTCCGCTACACCGCCGAGCGGGCGCGCCACTGGACGGCGGCGCGGGTCGCCAACACGGCGCTGGGCGCCATCTCCTTCCTCGCCTGCGAGGCCATCGGCGCGGCGGTGACGCTGACCTACGGCTTCGCCAACGCCATGGCGGCGATCCTGGCGGTCGGAATCCTCAACATCCTGGTCGGGCTGCCGATCACCCACCACGCGGCCCGGGCCGGGGTGGACATCGACCTGCTGGCGCGCGGCGCTGGCTTCGGCTATCTGGGCTCGACCATCACCTCGCTGGTCTACGCCTCCTTCACCTTCATCCTGTTCGCCATCGAGGCCAGCATCATGTCGGCCGGGCTGCAGCTGGTGCTGGGAATCCCGGCCTCGGTCGCCCACGTCATCAGCTCGCTGGCGGTGATCCCCATCGCGGTCTACGGCATCCGCGTCATCAGCCGGTTGCAGGTGGCGACCCAGCCGGTCTGGATCCTCCTCCAATGCCTGCCGCTGGCCACGGTGGCGCTGCTCGACCGCGCGACGCTGGCGGAGTGGATGGCGATTCCCGGCAGCATGGGCGCGCCGGACGGCGGGCTGGCGCTGCTGCCCTTCGGCATGGCGGCCTCGGTGCTGCTGTCGCTGCTGCCGCAGATCGGCGAGCAGGTCGACTACCTGCGCTTCCTGCCGCCCCAGGCGAAGATCGGCCGGGCGCGCTGGTGGACCGCGATGCTGGCCGGCGGCCCCGGCTGGGTGCTGATCGGCAGCCTGAAGCTGGTGGCCGGCTCGCTGCTCGCCTTCCTGGCGATGAGGCACGGGCTGTCGGCCGAAGAGGCGGCGCAGCCGACGCGGATGTACCATCTGGCCTTCCTCGACCTGTTCGGGTCGCCCGGCCTCGCCCTGGCGCTGACCGGGATCTTCGTGGTCGTCTGCCAGCTCAAGATCAACGTGACCAACGCCTACGCGGGCTCCATCGCGTGGTCGAACTTCTTCTCGCGCCTGACCCGCAGCCACCCCGGCCGCGTCGTCTGGCTGGTGTTCAACGTGCTGCTGGCGCTGCTGCTGATGGAGATCGGCATCCTCGGCGTCATCGAGAGCATCCTCGGCCTCTACGCCAACGTCGCGGTCGGCTGGCTGGGGGCGGTCGCCGCCGACCTCGCCATCAACAAGCGGCTGGGATTCAGCCCGCCCCACATCGAGTTCAAGCGCGCCCATCTCTACGACATCAACCCGGTCGGCGTCGGCGCCATGGGGCTGTCGGTGCTGTGCTCCACCACCGCCTTCTTCGGGCTGCTGGGACCGGTGGCCCAGGCGCTGGCCCCCTTCCTCGGGCTGGCGGTCGCCGTCACCGCCGCCCCGCTGATCGCCTGGAGGACTCAAGGTCGCTACTACCTCGCCCGCTCCCCCGCCGGGCTGCCGGAGGGCAAGGCCGAGATCCGCTGCTGCATCTGCGAGAATCTGTTCGAGCGCCCCGACATGGCCCATTGCCCGGCCTACGACGCGCCGATCTGCTCGCTGTGCTGCACGCTGGAAGCGCGCTGCCACGATTTGTGCAAGAAGGACAGCCGCTTCGCCGACCAGATCGCGCGCTTCCTGCAAGGGATCCTGCCCGGCCGGATGGGCGCCGGGGTCCACACCCGCACCGGTCATTTCGTCGGCGTGATGACCCTGTTCACCCTGGTGCTGGGCGGCGTGCTGCTGGTCATCGACTTCCAGTACGCCAACGCCGAGGAGGCCCAGCGCGCGGCCATCCACACGGCGCTGTTCGCCGTCTTCGTCTGCCTGTTCATCGTGTCGGGCGTCGCCGCCTGGCTGCTGGTGCTGGCCCATGAGAGCCGCCGCAAGGCGGAGGAGGAGACCGGCCGCCAGACCGCCATGCTGATGGACGAGATCGCCGCCCACGAGCGCACCGACGCCGCCCTGCAAAAGGCCAAGGAGGTCGCCGAGGCCGCCAACGCCGCCAAGAGCCGCTACATCATCGGCGTCAGCCACGAGATCCGCGCGCCGCTGAACGCGATCTCCGGCTACGCCCAGCTGATGGAGCGCAACGCCACCGAGCGCCCGCAGGACGCCGTCCGCGTCATCCGCCGCAGCGCCGAGCATCTGTCGAACCTGATCGACGGGCTGCTCGACATCTCGAAGATCGAATCCGGCTTGCGCCGCCTCAGCCGCGACAAGATCCAGCTCATCGAGTTCCTCGACCAGCTCGCCGACATGTTCCGCATCCAGGCCGCCGCCAAGGGGCTGGAGTTCCGCTACGCCCGCGTGCCGCATCTGCCGGTCTACGTCCACACCGACAGCAAGATTCTGCGCCAGATCCTGATCAACCTGCTGTCCAACGCGGTGAAGTACACCGAGACCGGCCACGTCACCCTGACGGTGCGCTACCGCAGCCAGACCGCCGAGCTGGAGATCGCCGACACCGGCATCGGCATCCGCCCGGAGGACATCGACCGCGTGTTCGAACCCTTCGAGCGCGGGCACGGCAGCGCCGTGCGGGCGGTGGCCGGCACCGGGCTGGGGCTGACCATCACCCGGCTGCTCACCCGCATCATGGGCGGCGACATCGCGGTGCGCAGCGTGCTGGGCCAGGGCAGCGCCTTCACCGTGCGGCTGCTGCTGTCCGAGGCGATGCACAAGCCGGGCGAACCGGCCGAGCGGCGCGCCGTCAGCGGCTACGCCGGGCCGCCGATCACCGTGCTGATGGCCGACGACGACCGCGACCATCTGGCGCTGATGACCGACATCCTGCGCCCGCTGGGCTTCGTCCTGTTCACCGCGTCGGACGCGGCGAGCTGCCTGGCGCTGGCGGCGCAGTGCAAGCCGGACCTCGCGATGCTGGACATCTCCATGCCGGGCGAGAGCGGTTGGGACGTGGCCGAATCGCTGCGCCGGATGTTCGAGGACCGCATCCGCATCCTGATGGTCTCGGCCAACGCCTACGAGGCGCAGGGGCCGGGCGACGGCCGGGCGCCGCACGACGCCTTCGTCGCCAAGCCCATCGAGATCCACGCCCTGCTCGACCGCATCCAGGCGCTGACCGGGCTGGAATGGATCCACGCCGCCGACCCGCCGCCAGCGCCCTCCCCCGAGCCCTCGATTGCTCCGGCCACGGTTCCGCCCGCCCCTCCCCCGCCGCCGGCCGCGTCCCTGGAGCCCGCCCCGCCGAAATCGGCGCTGCGGCACATCGACGACCTGCGCCAACTGGGCCGGATCGGTTACATTCGGGGGATCGAAGCCAAGCTGCGCGAGATCGAGGCGGAGGACGCGGACGCCCTCCCCTTCGTCGAGCGGCTGCGCGCCCTGCTGCGCGCCTTCGACCTGAAAGGCTACATGAGGGCGCTGGACGGGGTCGCGAGCGCCACGCTCCCAGGCGATGGAACCCCGAGCGATGGGATCTGAGACGATGAAACGCCGCGACATGATCCTGGTGGTGGACGACAACCCCGACACGCTGGGATTCCTGACAGAGGCCATCGAGCGCGCCGACCTGACGGTGCTGGTCGCGGTGGACGGCGAGAGCGCGCTGGAGCTGCTGGGCCAGATCACCCCCGACCTGATCCTGATGGACGCCGTGATGCCGGGGCTCGACGGCTTCGAGACCTGCCGGCGGCTCAAGCAGGTCCCCCACCTGTCGCACCTGCCCGTCGTCTTCATGACCGGCCTCAGCGAGACCGAGCATGTGGTGCGCGGGCTGGAGGCCGGCGGGGTCGACTACGTCACCAAGCCCATCGTGGTGGACGAGCTGATCGCCCGCATCCGCGTCCACCTGAACAACGCGCGGGTGTCCTACGCCGCCCGCGCGGCGCTGGACGCCACCGGCCGCTTCCTGCTGGCGACCGACGGCGAGGGGCGGCTCCTGTGGTGCACCCCGCAGGCCGAGCGGCTGCTGACCGGCCTGCTGCCCGGCGCCGACGGGCGGACCCCGCCGCTGGCCGCGACGCTGGCCGAGGGGTTGACCCGCCTGCGCCAGACCCCGCCCGTGGCCAGCGCCGGGGTGGGCGAGGTGTTCCCGCTGGAGATCCCGGACGGCGACGGGGTCCGCCGGCTGGATTTCTCCTACCTCAGCCCGGCCAACCCCGACGAATACCTCTACCGCCTCAGCGAACCCACCGCCGGCCGGCAGGAGGCCATCCTGCGCGACGCGCTGGGCCTGACCGCGCGCGAGGCGGAGGTGCTGCTGTGGATCGCCAACGGCAAGGCGAACCGCGACATCGGCGAGATCCTCGGCATCAGCCCGCGCACCGTGAACAAGCACCTGGAGCAGGTCTTCGCCAAGCTGGGCGTGGAGAACCGCGCCTCGGCGGCGGCGCTGGCGATCCGCGCGCTGGCCGCGCGGGGGTAACCTGCCGCCTACACCGCCACCGACCGGGTCGCGATGATGTGGCTCATGACGCAGGTCATCACCGTCTCGCCGCGCTGGTTCACCGTGGCGTAGGCCAGCCGCACGGTTCCCCGGTCGCCGCGCCGCGACGCCCTGGTCTCGGCGACCTCGGCGCGCACGCGGATGGTGTCGCCGGGGCGCACCGGCGCCAGCCAGCGCAGCTCGTCCATGCCCGACCCGCCCAGGCTGGTCCCGGTGATGACCCCGGTGTCGCGCAGCAAGCGGAAGGTCAGCGACAGGGTGTGGAAGCCGCTGGCGATCAGCCCCTGGAACGGCCCGTCCGCCGCCGCGACCACGTCGATGTGGAAGGGCTGCGGGTCGAAGCGCTGGGCGAAATCCATGATCTGGCTGTCGGTCAGGGTCGCCCCCTCCGACTCGATCACGTCGCCGACGCGGAAATCCTCGAAGTAACGTCCGGTCATGCTCGGAGTCCTTTTCCCTGGGGTCGTCCTCAGCCTTCCGACAGCTCCGGATTCAGCTGGATCAGCACCTTGTCGATGCGGCGGCCGTCCATATCGACGACCTCGAAGCGGACGCCGTTCCAATGGAAATGCTCCGCCGCCGTCGGCACATGGCCGAAGCGGTCGAGCAGGAAGCCGGCCAGCGTGTGGAAGTCGCCCTCGCCCTTCATGTTCTTCATGCCGACCAGCGCCTCGACCTCCTCGATCGGGGTCATGCCGTCGACCAGCCAGCTTCCGTCCTCGCGCTGGACGGCCGAGGCGTCGCCCTCGTGGCCGTGCTCGGGCAACTCGCCGGCGATGGCCTCCAGGATGTCGGTCATCGTCACGATGCCCTCGACGCTGCCGTACTCGTCCACCACCACCGCCATGTGGACGCTGGCCTGCTTGAACAGGTCGAGCAGCCGCAGGACCGGGGTGCCGTCATGGACCACCAGCGGCTCCGACAGGGCGGAGCGCAGGTCGAAGGGCAGCCCGTTCAGCGACTGGTCGAGCAGCGCCTTGGCCGAGACGATGCCCTGCAGCTCGTCCACGTCGCCGCTGCACACCGGAAAGCGCGAATAGCCGCTGTCGCGGATCTCGCGCCCGACCGCCTCGGCCAGGTCGCCGACGTCCAGCCAGATCAGGTCCGGGCGCGGCGTCATGATCGACCGCACGCTGCGGTCGGCCAGATGCAGCACGCCCTCGATCATCTGGCGTTCCGCCGGATCGAACACGCCGGTCTGGGTGCCTTCCTTGATGAGGGTCTTGACCTCCTCCTCCGTCACCGTCTGCTCGCGGCTGGTCGGAACGCGCAGCAGCCTCAGCATGGTGTCGGTGGACACGCCGAGCAGCCAGACGACCGGGGCGGCGATGCGCGACAGCGCGCGCATCGGGCCGGCGACGAAGGCGGCGATGCGCTCGGCGTCGACCAGCGCCACCCGCTTGGGCACCAGCTCGCCGATGATCAGCGACAGGTAGGTGATCGCCGCGACGACCAGCGCGAAGGCCGCCGGCTGCCCGTAGGGCGCGATCCACGGCACCTCGTTGAGAAGCCCGCCGAAGCGTTCGGCCAGCGTGGCGCCGCCATAGGCGCCGGCGACGATGCCGGTGACGCTGATGCCGACCTGGACGGTGGACAGGAAGCGGCTCGGATCCTCGGACAGCTCCAGCGCGGCGCGGGCGCCCCTTCCCCCCTTGCCCTCGGCCATCTGCTGGAGCCGGGCGCGGCGCGCCGACACCAGCGCCATTTCCGACATGGCGAAAAAGGCGTTGAGCAGAACAAGCAGGAAGATGACCAGCAATTCCCAGATCATGGCGTCATGCCCGAAGGGCGCTCCCTCAGCCGAAAAGTTGATGCCAGACCATGGTCGCGCCCTGCTCCAGACCCAGCAGGACGGCGGCCATGATGGCGATTGCGAGAAGACCGGCGATCAGGCCGGCGAGGACGAAGGCGCCGTCGCGCTCGATCAGCCCCAGCGCGATCAGCGCGATGGCGAAGGCGGGCGGCTGGTTGCCGAACACGATGGGCAGCGCCAGGATCACGGCCAGCACCACAACCGCCAGCCCCAGCAGCCGTTCCGCCGTGGGTCCGGCCAGTTGCGGCAGGCGTTCGCGCAGATGGCGCTCCACCCGCTCCGCCCAGGGCTTGGCCCGGCGCATCACCGACAGGAAGGCGTCGCGGTCGAGGGTCACCGCCGCCATGCGGCGCGGCAGCCAGGGGCCGGCCCGCCCGGCGGCCATCTGGGCGCCGATCAGGATCATCGGCACGCCCGTCGCGGTGGACAGGCCGGGCACCGGCAGGATGTTGGGAATCGACAGGATCAGCAGCAGCGCGCCGAAGGCGCGGTCGCCCAGCAGCGCCATGATGGCGCCCAGCGTGATGCGCGGGTCGTGGTCGCGCGTCAGGAACTCGTTCAGAAGGTCGGAAGCGCGCGCGCGGCCGGGGGGCCGGTCGGCACCGCCGGTGCCGGAGGACCCCGGAGGTCGATCTTTGCTCACGGCGATCCCCGGCGCCGCAAAGGCGGGCGGAGAGGACCGTGCGACGGAGAATGCGGACCCATGGACCTTTCGCGACGCAGCGGCAACGGGATCCCTTCTACAGGATGCCAGGGCCGGGCGCCAGCGCCGGTTGAGGTCATCGACCGTTTGGGTGATCTTTCGGATGATGGGGCGGGTCATCGGCCGGGCTGCCACCCGGCGGATGGCGGCGCCCGCAACGCGTCATCCCCGTTTCTGCATGGCGAATTCCAGCCGCTTGACCAGGTCGGCCTTCGACACCGGCTTCACCAGATAGCCGGAGACGCCGTAGGCGATGGCGCGCTTGACCACCTCGGCCTCGCGGTGGCTGGTCAGCACCACCACCGGCAGATCGGCCAGCGGGTTGCCGGTGGCCGTGCGCAGGGCGTGCAGCAGGTCCAGCCCGCCCATGCGCGGCATCTCCAGGTCGCAGATCGCGATGTCCACGTCCTCGCCGCTCTTGCGCAGGATGTCCAGGGCCTGGACGCCGTCGGCCGCCTCGAACACCACCCGCACCTTGATGTCGTGCAGCAGACGGGAGATCAGCTTGCGCGTGAAATCGTCGTCCTCGATCAGCAGCACGCCCAGATCGTGGACCGACCGGATCCGGCGGCCCTCGCCGCCCGCCTCGAACGCCATTCCGCCCCCCGCGCGATGTTGTGGCCACCGGAAAAGGGTGTCCGACCGTCCCGGTCTTGGCAAGGCATCCCTGCACCGGCATCGACAAAATGGCGTTTCCGGGAGGGGCCTCCGGGAAACCCCCACCACCCCAGGCAGTGGAAAAGCACCGGGCGACGGTGGCTTTCGCGACCGCGAGACCATATTCTGGGACACAGCCGCCACCGCACACAGGCCCGCACCCTTGTCCGATTTCTCCCCGACCGACGCGCGCGACGACGACCCCGCACCGGCCGCGCTGGCCGGCATGCTGGCCGCCGTGGTCGAATCGACGGGGGCCGGCATCGCGGTCGCCGACCCGACCCTGCCCGACACGCCGCTGGTCTACTGCAACCGGGCGTTCCTGGAGATGACCGGCTACGGCAGGGACGAGGTCATCGGCCGCAACGCCCGGTTCCTCCAGGATCCCGACACCGACCCGGCGGCGATGGCGGAGCTGCGGGCGGCGATGGCCGAGGGGCGCCCGGCCTCGGTCGAGCTGCTGAACCGCCGCAAGGACGGCGCGACCTTCTGGAACGCCCTGGTCCTGCGCCCGATCTTCGGACCGGACGGACGGGTGCGCTGGTTCGCCGGATCCTGCTCCGACGTCACGCGCAGCCACCGTTCCGAGCGCGAGCTGCGCGACGCCCAGGAGCAGCTGACCAAGCTCGCCGCCGAGACCTTCGCCTTGGCCGAGGATCTGGACCGTGCCCGCGAGGAGGCCGACGAGGCCCGCATCGTCGCCGAGAACGCCAGCCGGGCCAAATCCCGCTTCCTGGCGATGATGAGCCACGAGCTGCGCACGCCGATGACCGCCGTGATCGGCATGGGCGACCTGCTGATGGGCACCGACCTCAGCGACCAGCAGGCGACCCTCGTCAAGACCCTGCGCTCGTCGGCCGACACGCTGCTGAGCATCCTGAACGACGTGCTGGACTTCTCCAAGATCGAGGCGGGCCAGCTCAGGCTGGAGGCGATCGACTTCTCCCTGCACCGGCTGGTCGACGACGTGGTGCAGCTCTTCCTGGTCCGCGCCGCCGCCAAGGGGCTGACCCTGACCGCCTCGATCGCCGAGGACACGCCGCGCCATGTGCGCGGCGACCCGACCCGGCTGCGGCAGGTGCTGTTCAACCTGGTCTCCAACGCCATCAAGTTCACCGACCGGGGCGGCGTCGAGATCGCCGTCTGGTCGCCCGACTCCCCCGCCCCCGGCCCCACCGCTGGCGCCGATCCCGCGACCGGAGACGCGCTCCCCATCGCCCTGCGCTTCGAGGTGGAGGACAGCGGCATCGGCATGACCGAGGAGCAGCGCGCCCGCCTGTTCGGCGCCTTCGTCCAGGCCGACGTGTCGACCAGCCGGAAATACGGCGGAACCGGGCTGGGGCTGGCGATCTGCAAGCGGCTGGTCGAGGCGATGGGCGGCGACATCGCGGTGACCAGCTCCCCCGGCCGCGGCTCCCTCTTCCGCTTCACGATCCAGACCCTGCCGGCGGAAGCCTCGCCGATGGCCGAGCTGGCGGCCCGGCCGCCCGCCCCGGTCCCGCGCCACGAGGAGCCGCTGGCCGCGCCGGTGACGCTGCGCCTGCTGCTGGCTGAGGACAACGACATCAACCGCATGCTGATCACCGCCATGCTGACCCGCATCGGCCACCGCGTCGACGCGGTGGTGGACGGCCGGGCGGCGGTGGAGGCGGTGCGCGACTCCGACTACGACGTGATCCTGATGGACATGGAGATGCCGGTGCTCGACGGCCGTTCCGCCGCGCGGGCGATCCGCCGGATGATCGGACCGGCCTCCCGGATTCCCATCGTCGGCCTGTCCGCCGACGCCCTGCCGGAGCACCGCGACGGCCACCTCGCCGCCGGGCTCGACGCCTACCTGACCAAGCCGGTCGATTGGGAGCATCTGAACGCGGTCATCACCGATCTGGGGACCCGCCCGCGCGACGGCCGCCCGGTCCCCATCCCCAGCCGCCCGGCCCCGGAGAGCGAGGGCTTCGCCCGCCTGCCCCTGATCGACCGGATCAAGCAGGCCGAGCTGCGGCTGGCGCTGGGCGGGGAAAGCCTGGACGGCATGCTGCAGATGCTGCCGGACACCGCGCTGCGGGAACTGACGGCCATCCGCTCCGCCGTGCGGGGCGCCCGTCCGCACGAGGTCAAGCAGGCGGCGCACACGCTGGCCGGTCTGGCCGCGAATTTCGGGACGCCGCGCATGGCCGCCATCGCCCAGGCGATGAACGACCACCACACCGACTCCGAACGGATCGCGGCCCTGCTGCCGCTGCTGGAGGAGGCGGTGGAGGCAACCAGCCGTCTGGTGCGCAACCCGGACGGCGACGCCTGAGGCGGTGACCCGTTCGCCCACGTTGTTCCGCCCGCCGGGGATCTGCTAGAGGAAGGGCATGTCAAAACGCCGTGGCGGGTCGCCCCGCATTTCCCATCCCGACCAGTTCGACCTGCTCGACGTGCCCGAGGCGACGGCGGTCCTGCTGACCTATTCCGGCCGCACGGTCGATCTCGAACGGCCCGATTTCAGCCAGTTCGACATCGAGGACATCGCCCGGCCGCTGGCCTACCAGTGCCGGTTCGTCGGCAACACGCAACGTTTCTTCAGCGTGGCCCAGCACTGCGTCCTGGCCGCGAAGCTGGCGCCGGAGGGCTACGCCTATGACGCGCTGATGCACGACAGCGAGGAGGCCTTCACCGGCGACTGGCCGACGCCCTGGAAGGCCCGCATCGGCCGCGACGTCATCCATGCGGCGATCGATCCGATCAAGCGGGCCCTGGCCGAACGCTTCGGCTTCCGCCATCCGGAGCCGAAACCCGTCAAGATCGCCGACCAGCGGGCGCTGGCGACCGAACTGCGCGACCTGTGCGCGCCGCACCGCGTCAACTGGCGCGACCTGCCGGCGGCGGACGACACCCCCATCGAGCCGCTCGGCCCGGAGGAGGCGCTGGCCGACTTCCTCGCCCACTACCGGGCGCTCAGACCGGCGACCTGAAAAGCTCAGGCCTGGCTTGCCGTGCTCTGCGCGCCGCGCCGCCCGCGTCCGCGCCCGGTGGCGACCGGAACCGTGGTCGGCACGCCGGCCGCCTCGGCGGCTTCCGATTGCTCGGCGCAGCGTTCGGCCAGCTCGCGGATGGCCCCGCGCACCTGCGGGTCGCGGATGCTCTGGTAATAGCGCGCCAGCATCAGCGCCTCGCGCGAGCGCAAGGTGTTGTCGGAGTCGTCGCTGCGCACGACCTGCGCCTCGGCCTCCTCCGTCGCCGGACGGCTTTCCAGCCCCTCGAAGAAGACCGACACCGGCACCCGGAAGAACTGCCCGAGCTTGAACAGCCGGCTGGACGAGACTCGGTTGAAGCCCCGCTCGTACTTCTGCAACTGCTGGAAGGTGAGGCCCAACGCCGAGGCGACGTCGCTCTGGCTCAGCCCCGCCAGCATGCGCAATTCGCGCAAGCGCTGCCCGACGAAAACATCGACGTCGTTCAGCCCTTCCTTCTTTTCGCGGCCACGCTTTTTCATGGCGTTTCCCCTTCGGTTAAGTGGAAGCCTGCCGTCGCATCGGTCCTCGGAAGCAAGGGAAGCCATCCCATAGCCAATCGATTTGGTCAGGTGCGGGCATGGATTGCAACTCAGCTATGACACCGACTCCATGATGTCAACCGCGGCTGACACGTTTACTCCGTTTGGACGAGCGTATTTTGACGATATCTGGCCGATGGTCATGGCCGTTCTGTTGCATTCGTATGCGTTTGATCTCGCGTGCGGCACCAAGGACGGATTGCCCCTCCACCGCGTCACGCCCGTGACCCTGCGGTGACAGACCGGCAACATTTGTGGGACACTAGGCATATTTTGCCGGGCACTGGGCAAAAGCTGCCGCCGATTAACCGTCTCTTCATCAAGACGACGCAGCATGAGCCATTGATCCAAGACTCGGCGTGGAATTTGCAAAACATCCCTTCGCAATTGCGGAACGGATGGCTGGAGCAAGGATGCCGGGGCAGAACCCGATCGGGGACGGCGCGTGAACAACCTGTTGCAGACCCTGCGCAATCTCGGCCCCGCACGCCTCGCGGCGATCGGCGGCGTCGGCCTTTTGCTGATCGGATTCTTCATCTATCTGACCACGCGCCTCTCCAACCCGGAGATGGAGCTTCTCTACGCCGAACTTCAGCCGACCGAGGCCGCGGCCATCGCCAAGAGCCTGGAAGCGTCCAAGATCCCCTTCACGGTGGACAAGACCGGCACGAAGATCACCGTGCCCGCCGATCAGGTCGGCCCGGTCCGCATGAAGATGGCGGCGCAGGGGCTGCCGTCCGGCGGGTCGGTCGGCTACGAGCTGTTCGACAAGTCCGAAGGCTTCGGCGCCACCAGCTTCATGCAGAACATCAACCACCTGCGCGCGCTCGAAGGCGAGATGGCGCGCACGGTGCAGACCCTCAACGGCGTGCAGAACGCGCGCGTCCACCTCGTCCTGCCCAAGCGCGAGCTGTTCGCCCGCCAGCAGAACCCGGCCACCGCCAGCGTCTTCCTCAAGCTGCGCCCCGGCGCCCAGCTCTCTCGCGAGAACATCCAGGCGATCCAGCAGTTGATCGCCGCCTCGGTGCCGAACCTGGAGCCCGGCCGCATCTCCATCGTCGACGACAAGGGCAAGCTGCTGGCGCGCGGCACCGGCAGCGACACCCCCGACGCCATGATGGCCAACGCCGAGGAGAAGAAGCAGGCCTACGAGACGCGGCTGGCCCGCGTGGTCGAGGATCTGCTGGGCCGCACGCTGGGCTACGGCAAGGTCCGGGCGGAGATCTCGGCCGACCTCGACTTCGACCGCATCACCACCAACTCCGAGATCTTCGATCCGGAAAGCCAGGTCGTCCGCTCGACCCAGACGGTCAACGAATCCAACGACAGCAGCGACCGCGATCCGCTGGCCCCGGTCACCGTGGACCAGAACCTGCCGACCGCCCAGTCCGGCAACGGGTCCGGCCCGCTGTCCTCGACCAAGTCGAACCGCGCCGAAGAGACGATCAACTACGAGATCACCAAGACCGTCAAATCCCACGTCCGCGAATCCGGCCAGGTCCGCCGCCTGTCGGTCGCGGTGCTGGTCGACGGCACCTACCAGCTCTCCAAGGAGAATCCCCCCGCCTACCAGCCGCGCACCGAGCAGGAGATCGAGAGCATCAAGGCGCTCGTCCGCTCGGCCGTGGGGCTGGACCAGGTGCGCGGCGACACGCTGGAAGTCATCAACATGCGCTTCTGGTCGCCCGACGACGACGTCCAGAAGCCCGAGGAGCTGTTCATGGGCCTCGCCAAGGACGACGTGTTCCGCATCGCGGAGATGGTCGTGCTGGGCATCGTCGCCGTGCTCATCATCCTGCTGGTCATCCGCCCCCTGATTTCCCGCGCCTTCGAAAAGGCCGAGATGCAGGAGGAGGATGAGATGGATCGCCTGTTGACGGATCAGGCGGGCATGCCGGCCGCGCTCGCCGCGCCCACCGGCGCGCTGGCCCAGGATCTGGCGCTGGAGGCCGCCCAGGCCGACGAGGAACTGGAACAGATGATCGACATCAACCGCGTCGAGGGCCGCGTCCGTGCGTCCTCGCTGCGCAAAGTGGGCGAAATCGTCGACAAGCATCCGGAAGAGGCGGTCTCCATCCTGCGCAACTGGTTGTATCAGGAGACGTGAGACATGCACGCCGCCCGTCCTGATCCCCGGAGCCCCCGGCCATGAGCGTCCGCAAGTTCCTGTTCGACGAATCCTTCGACGTGGACGCCGTCCCGCGCATGACGCACGCCGGCGACGACGATTTCCTGCCGGAACCGGAGATCCAGCCCGAGCCCGAACCCGAATTGCCGCCCCCGCCCCCCGCGCCGACCTTCGGCGAGGCGGAGCTCGCGGCGGCGCGTGCCCAGGGCCACGCCGAGGGCTTCGCCGCCGGCAAGTCGGAGGGCACCTCGGCCGGCTACGGCAAGGGCTTCGGCGACGGGATGGTGTCCGGTCAGACCACCGGCTACGACCGCGCCAAGGCCGAGATCGAGGCGACCGTCAACGCCCGCATCGCCAACGCGCTGGACCAGCTCGGCAACGGGGTCGCCCATCTGCTGGCGCAGAGCGAGGCGGCCAACGCCATGCGCGGCGACCAGCCGGTTCACCTCGCCCTTGCCATCGTCCGCAAACTGATGCCCGAATGGGCGCGGCGCGGCGGCATGGTGGAGGTCGAGGGAATGGTCCGCGCCTGCCTGACCGACCTGATCGACGAGCCCCGGCTGATCGTGCGCGTCGCCGACGGCACCATGGATCTGGTGCGCGAGCATCTGGACGCGGTGGTCGCCTCGCGCGGCTTCGGGGCCAAGCTGATGGTGGTCGGCGATCCGACCATCGCGCCCGGCGGCTGCCGGATCGAATGGGCCGACGGCGGCATGGAACGCGACACCGCCCAGTTGATGTCCGAGATCGAGCAGCGCGCCGCGCGCCTGCTGGAGGCTCCGTCCGCCGTCTAAGGACGGACGCGGATGGAAACATGGAGGTTTGAGACCATATGCCGAGCGACAACTTTTCGCTGAACGATCTGAACGCCGGCGACGGCGACGATTACGGCAGCGCCGGCGTCGCCAAGGATCTGGAGGCCGTCTACGACATCCCGGTCCAGATCTCGGCCGTGCTGGGCAAATCGACCATGCAGGTGGCGCAGCTTCTCAAGCTGGGCCGCGGCGCGGTGGTGGAGCTGGACCGCAAGGTCGGCGAGGCCATCGACATCTACGTGAACAACCGGCTCGTCGCCCGCGGCGAGGTGGTGGTGGTGGAGGACCGGCTGGGCGTGACCATGACGGAAATCATCAAGTCGGACCGGGGCTGATGGCCAGCACCGACACGTCCGGCTCCCAAGGCGGCGCGCGGGGCAACCCGCGCGGCCGCCCGCCCTCCCCCGGCCCGACGGCGCCGGGGCGCAGCGTCCGGCTGCGCGGCGGGCTGGACGTGGCGACGCTGGTCGGGCTGGCGGCGGCGGCGGGGGTGATCCTGGTCGCCATCACGGCGGGGGGCAGTCTGCGCGCCTTCGTCGACCCGCCCTCGCTGATGATCGTGCTGGGCGGCACGCTGGCGGTGACGACGGCGTCCTTCTCGCTGGGCGACGTGGCGGTCGCCTGGAAGCACGCGGCCGCCGTGCTGATCCACCAGACGCTCGACCCCAAGGGCGTCGCCCGCCAGGTCCTGCTGCTGGCCGAGGCCGCGCGCCGCGCCGGGCCGGAGACCCTGAAGAACGTCCTGCCCGAGCTGCGCAGCGAACCCTTCCTGCACCGCAGCGTCACCCTGATCACCGAGGGTCTGCCGCCCGACGTGATCGAGCGCATGCTGGCCGGCCAGGTCGAGGCCTCGGCCGGCGTCCACGGCAAGAGCGCCGGCGTGCTGCGCCGCGCCTCGGAGGTCGCGCCGGCCATGGGCCTGATCGGCACGCTGGTGGGCCTCGTGCAGATGCTGGGCAGCCTGAACGACCCCTCGGCCATCGGCCCGGCCATGGCGCTGGCGCTGCTGACGACCTTCTACGGGGCGGTGCTCGGCAACGTCGTCCTCGCCCCGCTGGCCGCGAAGGTGGAGCGGGCGGCGGAGGACGACGCGCTGGTCAAGACCCTCTACACCATCGGCGCCGTTTCCATCGCGCGCCAAGAAAATCCGCGGCGTCTGGAGATGCTCCTGAACGCCGTTCTGCCGCCTGGAAAGCGGATCCAGTATTTCGACCGGGAAGCCCCGAGCGTGGGAGCGTAAGGCTATGCGTTTGCTGATCGTTGGAACGTTGGAAGGCTACATCACCGCCGCCGGCAAGATCGCCATGAAGCGCGGGGCCAAGGTGTCGCACACCGACAGCATCGAGGGGGCGCTGAACGCGCTGCGGGCCGCCGCCGGCGCCGATCTGGTGATGATCGACGTCAAGCTCGACATCGCCACCTTCATCGACAGCCTGAAGGCCGAACGGATCACCATCCCGGTGGTCGCCTGCGGCATCGGCACCGACGCCGCCGCCGCCGTGCGGGCGATCCGGGCCGGCGCCAAGGAATACCTGCCGCTGCCCCCCAACGCCGAGCTGATCGCCGCGGTGCTGGAGGCGGTGGCCGAGGAAAGCCACTCCATCGTCTGCTCCGATCCCGCGATGATCGCGACGCTGCGGCTGGCCGATCAGGTGGCGCCCAGCGACGCCTCGGTGATGATCACCGGCGAGAGCGGCACCGGCAAGGAGCTGATGGCCCGCTACATCCACCGCAAGAGCCGCCGCTCGGGCGAGCCCTTCGTCGCGGTGAACTGCGCCGCCATCCCGGAGAACCTGCTGGAATCGGAGCTGTTCGGCCACGAGAAGGGCGCCTTCACCGGTGCCGTGGCAAGGCGTCTCGGCAAGTTCGAGGAGGCCAACAACGGCACCCTCCTGCTCGACGAGTTGTCGGAGATGCACCCGCGCCTCCAGGCCAAGCTGCTGCGCGCGATCCAGGAGAAGGAGATCGACCGCATCGGCTCGGCCCAGCCGGTCAAGATCAACGTCCGCATCCTGGCGACCTCCAACCGCAACCTGGAGTCCGAGGTGCGGTCGGGCAACTTCCGCGAGGATCTGTACTTCCGCCTCAACGTCTTCGCGGTCGCCATCCCGGCGCTCCGCGAGCGCCCGGCCGACATCCCGATGATCGCCGAGCATTTCCTGAAGAAATACGCCGACGCCAACGGGCTGGGCGACAAGACCCTGACCGACGACGCGATGCTCATGCTGCGCGCCCACCACTGGCGCGGCAACGTGCGCGAGCTGGAAAACACCATGCACCGCGCCGTCCTGCTGTCGAGGGGCGAGGAGGTCGGGCCGGAAGCGATCATGCTGACCAGCCAGATGCTGGCCCCGGAGGGCGGCGGCCAATCCTCGATCCCGGCCAACTCGCCGGTCGCCAACCCCTTCGCCGGCCCCGGCGGCACGGTCCCGGCAGCGCCCTACGCCCCGCATCCGGGCGCCCAGCCGCCGCTGGTCGTCGCCCCGCCGACGGCCCTGCCGACCAGCTACGGGCCCAAGGGCACCAAGGGCGGCGCCCCCTATGGCGGGGGCGGCGGCACCACGACGCTCCAGGGGCTGATCGGCCGCACCGTGGCCGACGTCGAGCGCGACCTGATCCTGGAGACGCTGACCCATTGCCTGGGCAACCGCACCCACGCCGCCAACATCCTGGGCATCTCGATCCGCACGCTGCGCAACAAGCTCAAGCAGTACGGCGACGAGGGCAGCCCCGTCCCGGCGCCCGGCGAGGGCGGCGAGCAGCGGGCCTCGGCGTGACGACGGCTGATCGCGGCACCGGCTGAACGGCGGAACCACTCATGGCCCTGACGGAGCACAACCCAGGCGGCGGCCCGCGCGGCGGCGCGAGCGGCAACATGGCCGCCTTCGGCGAGATGTTCACCGTCATCAAGACGTCGCTGAAGCGCGGCGACGTGGTGATGGCGATCGGCATCCTGATCGTCGTCGTCGGGCTGATCATGCCGCTGCCGGCGGTCATGCTCGACCTGATGCTGGGCATGAACATCACCATCTCGATCCTGATCCTGATGGTGGTGCTGTTCATTGAGAAGCCGCTCCAGCTCTCGTCCTACCCGACGATCCTGCTGATCACGACGCTGCTGCGCCTGTCCTTGAACATGGCCTCCACGCGCCTGATCCTGACCCAGGGCCACGAGGGCACGTCGGCCGCCGGGCACGTCATCGAGGCCTTCGCCAGCCTGGTGATGGGCGGCGACTTCGTCATCGGCGTGATCATCTACGCCATTCTGACCATCGTGAACTTCAAGGTCATCACCGCCGGCTCGGGCCGCATCGCCGAAGTGGCGGCGCGCTTCACACTCGACGCCATGCCCGGCAAGCAGATGGCCATCGACGCCGACCT
Organism: Azospirillum doebereinerae; assembly: GCF_003989665.1. Lineage (GTDB taxonomy): Bacteria > Pseudomonadota > Alphaproteobacteria > Azospirillales > Azospirillaceae > Azospirillum > Azospirillum doebereinerae. The sequence continues at coordinate 83,522 of NZ_RZIJ01000022.1, forward strand.
CTCGGCCGGCATGATCGACGAGGGCACCGCGCGCGCGCGCCGCAAGGAGCTGGAGGACGAAAGCGCCTTCTTCGGCTCGATGGACGGCGCGTCGAAGTTCGTGAAGGGCGACGCGGTCGCCGGCCTGATGATCATGTTCATCAACATCATCGGCGGCGTCACCATCGCGGTGCTGCGCCACGACATGCCGGTGCTGTCGGCGCTCGACACCTTCACCAAGCTGACCATCGGCGACGGTCTCGTCTCGCAGATCCCGGCGCTGGTCATCTCGATCTCCGCCGGCTTCCTGGTGTCGAAGGCCGGCATGGGCGGCTCGACCGACAAGGCGGTCGTCGGCCAGCTCACCGGCCACAGCCAGGCGCTGGCGCTGGCGGCGGGCGCCGTCGGCGTGCTGGCCCTGCTGCCCGGCATGCCGATGCTGACGCTGCTGCCGGTCGTCGCCATCGTCGGCGGCGCCGCCTGGTACCTGCCCCGGCTCCAGGCCAAGAAGGAGCAGGCCGAAGCCGAGGCGGCGGCGGCCGAGGCGGCGGCGTCGGGCCCGGGCGGCCTCGGCCCCAGCGGCGCCCAGATGGCCGACGAGCCGATCGCCACCGCGCTGGCCATCGACCTGATCCGGCTGGAGCTGGGCTACGGCCTGCTGTCGCTGATCAACCAGCCCCAGGCCGGCAGCCACCGGCTGACCGACCAGATCAAGGGGCTGCGCCGGCAGATCGCCGGCGAGGTCGGCTTCGTCATGCCCGCCGTCCGCATCCAGGACAACCTCCAGCTTCCGCCCAACACCTACATCATCCGCGTCAAGGAGATCGAGGCCGGGCGCGGCGACATCCGGCCCAACATGCTGCTGGTGATGGACCCGCGCGGCGACGCCATGAGCCTGCCCGGCGAGCAGACGGTGGAGCCGACCTTCGGCCTGCCCGCCATCTGGATCGAGCCCGGCTACCGCGAGGAGGCCTTGTTCAAGGGCTACACCGTGGTCGACCCCTCGACCGTGGTGACCACCCACCTGACCGAGCTGATCAAGGACAACATGCCCGAGCTGCTGTCCTTCACCGAGACGCAGAAGCTGCTGGACGAGACCGACAAGGAACACCAGAAGCTGATCGCCGATGTGGTGCCGAATCAGATCACTGTGGGCGGATTGCAACGGGTGTTGCAGAATCTCCTTGCCGAACGCGTCTCGATCCGGGATCTTCCAACGATCCTGGAAGGGATATCGGAGGCGGCCAGTCAGACGCGCAGCATCACCCAGATCACCGAGCATGTGCGGTCCCGCCTTGCCCGGCAGATTTGCGACACGAACACGAACGAGATGGGCTTCATCCCGCTCGTCACCCTGTCTCCCGACTGGGAGCAGGCGTTCGCGGAATCGCTGGTGGGGGATGGCGACGACCGGCAATTGACGATGGCCCCCTCCCGCCTGCAGCAGTTCATCACCTCCGTCCGTCAAACCTTCGAGCGACACGCCATGATGGGCGAGACCCCCGTCCTTCTGACCAGCCCGCTGATCCGGCCCTTCGTCCGCTCCATCGTCGAGCGGTTCCGGCCGGCGACCGTGGTGATGTCGCAGAACGAGATCCACCCCAAGGCGCGGATCAAGACGCTGGGGCAGATCTGACGATGCGCGCCCGCTTCCTCCTCCATCCGCCTGACCGTGGGAGGCCGCGCCGATGCGGCTGAAGTCCTTCCACGCCAAGAGCATGGCCGACGCCATGCGGATGGTCCGCCAGACGCTGGGCGACGACGCGATCATCGTCGCCACGCGCGAGGAGGAAGGCGGCGGCGTGCGCGTCACGGCGGCGGTGGAGGAGGAAGACCTCCTGATCGCGCAGGAGCGCGCCCGCCAGCCGGTCAAGCCCGCCGAACCCGAAATCGACGTCGGCGAGGTCGTGGCCGACGCCCTGCACCACCACGGCGTTCCGGCCGCCCTGGCCGAACAGCTGATCGACGCGGCCTCCGGGCTGGACACCGACGACGCCCGCCTCGCGCTCGGCTCGGCGCTCGATTCCATGTACACCTTCGCGCCGCTGCCCGACGGGCGCACGGCGGTCAAACCGCTGGTGCTGGTCGGCCCGCCCGGCGCGGGCAAGACGCTGATCGCCGCCAAGCTGGCCGCCCGCGCCGTCTTCAAGAAGCGCTCGGTCGGCGTCATCACCACCGACACGGTGCGCGCGGGCGGCGTCGACCAATTGGCCGCCTTCACCCGTCTGATGAAGCTCAAGCTGGCGACCGTCGAGGATCCCGACGCGCTGGCCGGCGCCTACGAGGTTCACCGCCGGACCGATCTGGTTCTGGTGGACACCGCCGGGCGCAACCCGTTCAATGACGACGACATGGACGACCTCCGCGCCCTGCTGTCGGCGGGCGACGTCGAGCCGGTCCTGGTCCTGCCCGCCGGGCTCGACGCCATGGAGGCCGCCGACATCGCGCTGGCCTTCAAGGCGCTGGGCGTCCGGCGCATGCTGGTGACGCGGCTGGACATGGCGCGGCGGCTGGGCAGCCTGCTCGCCATCGCCAGCCGGGCGCGCATGGCCTTCTGCGACGCCAGCGTCTCCTCCAAGGTGGCGGAGGGGCTGACGCCGCTCAACCCGCTGGTGCTCGCCCGCATGATGATCGCGCCGGGCGAGGCCGCCGAGGACAAGACTCCCCAGCCGGCGCCACGCGGCCAACCGGCCGCCAAACCCGCTGCGAAGACCGCCGCCAAGACCGCAACCAAGGCAAAAGCCGCCAGTTCCCCCTCGTCGAGGACCCTGCCATGACCGATCCGGTGTTCCCGGCCGCCCTAAAGAACGTTCGCCCGCTGCGCGGCGCCAACGTCATCGCCGTGGCCAGCGGAAAGGGCGGTGTCGGCAAGACGTGGTTTTCGATCACGCTCAGCCACGCCCTGACCAAGGCGGGGCTCAACACCCTGCTGTTCGACGGCGATCTCGGACTCGCCAACGTCGACATCCAGCTGGGCTTCTCGCCCCGCAACGACCTCGGCGCCGTCATCAACGGCGAGGTGACGCTGGCCAAGGCGGCCCAGCGCTTCCCCGACACCGGCTTCGACATCATCGCCGGACGCTCGGGCTCGGGCACGCTGGCGCAGTTGCCGAGCCAGCGGCTGTCCGGCCTGCGCAACGACCTGCTGGAGCTGGCCAAGAGCTACGACCGGGTGGTGATGGACATGGGCGCCGGCGTGGACCGCACGGTGCGCACCCTGTCCGGCCCGGCCGGGGTGACGCTGGTGGTGACGACCGACGAGCCGACCTCGCTGACCGACGCCTACGCCTTCATCAAGCTGACCCACGCCACCAACCCGGCGGCCGACCTGCGCATCGTCGTCAACATGGCGCAGACGGTGAAGGACGGCGAGCGGACCTACGGCACCATCCTGAAGGCCTGCCAGAACTTCCTGAAGTTCAAGCCGTCGCTGGCCGGCATCATCCGCCGCGACCTGAAGGTGCGCGACGCCATCCGCAACCAGACCCCGCTACTGACCCGCTCGCCCGCCAGCGACGCCGCCCGCGACGTCGAATCCATCGTGCAGCGGCTGCTCGCCAGCGCGAACTGACGGGGCGGCCGGGCGATGGGCGGCGTCCTCCCACCGGTCGCCCCGGCCGCGACGGCGCCCGCCACGGCCCCGGCCGCCGCCCCGGTCCCGGTCGGGGAGGCCACGGTGGTGGCGCTGCCGGACCGGCTCCAGGACCTCGCCCGCCCGGTGGTGCTGACCGGCACCGTGATCGGCCAGACGCCGGAAGGGCTGACGCGGATCCGCACCGCCGCCGGCGAGGTCCGGATCGACAGCCCGGTCCCGCTGCCGGCCGACAAGCCGGTCACGCTCCAAATCACGCCGGGCCAGATCACGCCGGGCCAGGCCATTCTGGATTCGGCCGGTCAAGCCGTTCCGGGACAGGCCCCGCCCCAGGCCAAGCCGACCGCGCTGATCCTGCTGCAAAGCCTGACCACGGCGACGCCGGGCGCCGCCACCGGCACCCAGCAACCCCCGGCCCCCGCCGCGCCCACGGGAAACGCCGGCACCCCCGCCGTCATTCTGCCGACGCCGGCCGCGCCCTCCCCCCCCACCCTGCCGATGCTGACGCCGGGCGTCGTCGTGCCGGCGCTGGTGCTGGCGGCGGCCACGACGACCAAGCCGATCCAGGTGCTGACGGCGGGCGGCCCGCCGCTGCCGACGCAGCCCTCCGCGCCGGGAAACCCGGCGGCGCAACCGCCCTCGGGAACCACTCCGGCCGCCGCTTCCGGAGCGCCCCCGGCGGCGGCCACGCCGTTGCCGCCAGGGGCCGGCGCCGCGCCGCTCGGCGGGGCGCCGATGCTCGACACGCCGGTCGAGATGGGCGGCGACGCGGCCCATCCCGGGGCCGAGACACCCACGCTCAAGCCCGCCAGCCCGTCCGCCAGCCCGGAGGTTCCCGACCTTCCGCGCGGGGCGACGCTGGCATTGCGGATCCTCACCGTCACCCCGCCTCCAGTCCAGCCCAAGCCGTCCGGCCAGCCCGACAACGGAACCGGCGGCGGAGCGGGACAGGGGCAGGGCTCCGGCGGACAGGCCCCGGCCACACCCCACCCACCCGCCGATGCGTTCGACGATTGGCCGGCCGACCTGTCGCCCGACACCCCGGTGCTGCGCGGCACGGTGGCCGGGACGACGCCGCAGGGCCAGCCGATCCTGGCGACCAAGCAGGGCATGCTCGCCCTGAACGTGCCGGCCAGCCTGCCGCAGGGCGCCAAGGTCACGGCGGCGCTGGCCGACCTCGCCCAGGCGACCCAGGCCGCCGCCCCCCTGCCGTCGGGCGAACTCGGCCCCTTGAGCGAGCGCGAATGGCCGGCGATGCGCCAGTTGATGGCGACTCTGGCGGCATCCGATCCGGCGCTGGCGCGCTCGATGCTGGCGACCATGCCGCAGCCCAACCGCAAGCTGACGGCGGCGCTGACCTTCTTCCTGTCGGCGATGCGCGGCGGCGACGCGCAGGGCTGGTTGGGGAACGACGCCAGCTCCGCCCTGGAAAAGGGCGGCCACGGCGACCTGCTGGCCCGGCTGGACCGGGAGTTCGAGGGGCTGAAGCGCGAGGCGGCCGAACCGATGCCCGGCGACTGGCGCCCCTACACCGTGCCGATGATGGACGCCAACGGCCCCCGCCCGATCAAGCTGCACGTCCACCCGCTGAAGGGCGACGAGGAAGGCGGCGAGGGCCGGGAAAAATCCAAGCCCGGCAGCCGTTTCCTGATCGACGTGGACCTCAGCCGCCTCGGGCCCATGCAGTTGGACGGGCTGGTGCGGCCCAACCATTTCGACCTGATCCTGCGCAGCCACGTCGCCCTGCCGCCGGAGCTTCGGGTGGAGCTGATCCAGGTCTTCGCCGACAGCGTCCGCGCGCTGGGCTACACCGGCGGCCTGTCCTTCCAGTCCGGGGCCAAGAGCTGGGTGAAGCTGACCCGCGCCGGAAAGGGCGCGCTGGGAGTGTCGGCGTGAGGCGCGAGCGGCTGACCACCGCCCCCTCCCCCGACAGCCGCCACGACTTCCTGGTGGAACTGCGCGGGGAGCCGGCGGCGGGCACCCGGCTGACGGTGCGGCTGGTGCCCGACCGGCTGGTGCTGGAGCCCGCGGGCTTCGCGGCCTACCTGACCGAACTGGACGGGACCGCCGGGCTGGAGGCGCTGGCGATGGCCGCGCTCGACGACCTGAACAACGAGCTGGTGCCGCGCTGGGTCGAGGTCGCGGCCGAGCGCGACGCGCCCCTGCCGCACCGCGTGGTGATCGAGGACCGTCAGCCGAACTGGGACAACCCGCGCCTGCTTGACCGGCTGCGCCCGCTCTGAGCGGCTCACCCCCGTTCCGGGAGCGTCGCGGCGAGTTCCGCCAACTGGTCGGCGCATTGCCCCCAGCCCTGGTGGAAGCCCATCGCCTCGTGCGCCTCGCGGTCGGCGACGGTCCAGTGGCGCACGCGGGCGGTGTAGCGGGTCTTGCCGTCCTCGTCCGCGAAGGTCACCACCATCGTCATGAACGGCTTTTCCGAGGGCTCCCACGCCGTGGTGTAGGCGTCGGTCACGACGATCCGCTCGTTCTCCACGACCTCCAGATAGACCCCGCCGCAAGGATACTCCTTGCCGTCCGGGTCGCGCATGACGATCCGGTTGCCGCCGCCGGGCCGGACGTCCATCTCGGCGACCGGAGTCGTCAGCGGCCGTGGCGCGAACCATTGCTTGAGCAATTCCGGTTCGGTCCAGGCACGGAACAGCGCGGAACGCGGCGCGTCGATCAGGCGGGTCAGGACGAGTTCGCGGTCATTGGCGGGAACGGCGGTCATTGGCGCTCTCCTCTGGGTGGTGAATCCTGAAGTCCGGAATGACAAATCCGCTTAATTTTTCCGTCATGGTAGACATTTATGATAAAATAAAATCAATTCAAGTATTCTAACGCGGGCAGCCATATTGCTGCGCAGCGAAATGGGCGAGGCAATTCATGAAGTTCACCGATCAAGTCAATTTGCGCGATTACGCAGGAACTCTTGGGATCAAGGGTAGCCCGTCCGCCGCCGTGTATCGCGACACATTGTATGTGATCTACAACGGAGCCGGCAACGACGGGTTGTATTTCATCACCTATAATGGGGAAAAGTGGTCCGAACAGACCAAGCTGGCCAGCGTGGTCAGCGGTGTCGGCATTGCCGAGAACAGCAGCCCGGCCGCCGTGGTGGTGCACGATCTGCTTTACGTCTTCTACAACGGTTCCGGCAATGACGGCACCTATTGCATCACCTACGACGGCAGCGAAGTCAAAGGCCCCGTGGCTATAAAAGGCCTTATCGGCTCCATGGGTTTCCTGGAAAAAACCAGCCCTGCGGCGACCGTTTACGGGAACCCGTATCTGTTCTGGGTCGGCTCCGGCAACGACGTCTACTACACCCTGCGGGATCATGGCACTTGGACAGGACAGACAAGGGTCAAGACGTCGGTCCCAGGCATGGGTGTCGCCAGCGGCACCAGCCCCTGCGCCATCGAGTACATGGCCAATTTCTATCTGTTCTATAATGGCGCCGGCAACGACGGTACATTCTACACCGTTCTGACCAATCAAGGCTGGCAGTCGCCGGTCGGGATCAAGGGGCAGATCGGGAACATGGGGTTCCGGGAAAACACCAGCCCAACGGCCTGCCTCAGCGGCGGCACGTACAAGTTGCTGGTGTTTTACGCCGGGTCCGGCAAGGACGGCATCTACGCCACCTCCTATGAGGGCACCAACAGCAAGAGCTGGACGAAACAGACGCATGTCGTCGGCCCGAGCGGGGTTGCCGCCGGCATCCTTGACGGCACCAGCCCCTGCGCCGTCACGTACCGGCAGACGCCGTACCTGTTCTGGAACGGCGCGGGCGATGACGGCATTTTCATGACGACGGTCGAAGCGTAGCCCCGCCAATCCCGTCCCGATCCGCCGAAGGCTCCCGTCTTCGGCGGATCCTGTCTCCAATCGGTGCCGGCCGCGGCAAACTCACCGTCCCGCCAAATCCCGCAGGATCGGGCAGTCCGGGCGGTCGTCGCCGTGGCAGGTGTCGGCCAGTTCGCGCAGCGTGTCGCGCATCGCCGCCAGTTCGGCGATCTTCGCCTCGAGTTCGCCGATGTGCTCCAGCGCCACGCGCTTGACCTCGGAGCTACACCGGCTGCGGTCCTGCCACAGCCCGACCAGACGCTGGATGCGCTCGATCCCGAAGCCCAGCGTGCGGGCGCGCTTGACGAAGCGCAGGACGTTCACCTCGGCCGGGGCGTAGACCCGGTAGCCCGACGCGGTGCGCCCGGCCGCCGGGATCAGCCCGATGGACTCGTAATAGCGGATCAGCTTGGCGTTGACGCCCGACGCCTTGGCCGCCTCGCCGATGGTCATGCCCGCCGCCACAACGTTCGCCCTCATCGCGCCCCTCCCTCCGGCGGCGCCCAGCCGCGCAGGGTCAGCGCGTTGAGCACGACGCTGACCGAGCTGAGCGCCATGGCGGCCCCCGCCAGCACCGGGCTGAGATGCCCGGACGCCGCCAGCGGGATGCCGATCACGTTGTAGGCGAAGGCCCAGAACAGCCCCTGGCGGATCTTGGCGTAGGTCCGCCGCGACACGTCGATGGATCCGGCCACCAGGGCCGGGTCGCCGCGCATCAGGGTGACGCCGGCGCTGTGCATCGCCACGTCGGTGCCGGTCGCCATGGCGATGCCGACATCCGCCGCCGCCAGGGCCGGCGCGTCGTTCACGCCGTCGCCGACCATGGCGACGCGGTTGCCCTCCGCCTTCAGCGTCGCCACCACGGCGGCCTTGTCGCCCGGCAGCACCTCGGCGAAGACCCGTTCGATGCCCAGCGCGGCGGCGACCGAACGCGCGGCGCCCCAGTTGTCGCCGGTCACCATCACCGGCTCGACGCCCTGGGCGGCCAGGGCACGCACCGCCGCCGCCGCGCCCGCCTTCACCGTGTCGCCGAAGGCGATCAGGCCGAGCAGGCGCGGCGCGGCCCCGGTCTCCACCGGCCCGGTCTCCACCAGCCAGGACAGCGTGCGCCCGCCGCCCTCCAGCGCCGCCGCCCGTTCGGCCAGCGACGCGTCGCGCAGCCCGGTGTCCGCCAGCGCACGGGCGTTGCCCAGCAGCAGCGCCCGCCCCTCGACGAGTCCCGACACGCCCCGCCCGGCCAGCGCCCGGAACGCCTCCGGTCGGCCCGGCGTCACTCCCGCCTCTTCGGCGCGGGCGCGGACGGCGCGACCCAGCGGGTGCTCGCTGCCCGCCTGGAGCCCGGCGGCCAACCGCAGCAGCACCGATTCGTCGGTGCCGGCGGCGGGGATCAGGTCGGTGACGCGCGGCTTGCCTTCGGTCAGCGTGCCGGTCTTGTCGAAGGCGACGGCGGTCAGGGCGTGGGCGTGCTCCAGGGCCTCGGCGTCCTTGATGAGGATGCCGTGGCGCGCCGCCGCCCCGGTCCCGACCATGATCGCGGTCGGCGTCGCCAGCCCCAGCGCGCAGGGGCAGGCGATGACCAGCACCGACACGGCGGTGACGATGGCGTGCTCCAGGTCGCCGTTGGCGATCCACCAGCCGGCCAGCGTCAGCGCCGCGACGACCAGCACCGCCGGCACGAAGACCGCGCTGACCTTGTCCACCAGCCGCTGGATCGGCGCCTTGGACGCCTGCGCGCCCTCCACCAGCCGGACGATGCGGGCCAGCGTGGTTTCGGTGCCGACCGCCGTGGTCTCCACCGCCAGCAGCCCGTCCACGCCGATGGACCCGCCGGTGACGCGGGCGCCGGGCTCCTTGTCCACCGGCAGGCTCTCGCCGGTCAGCATGGATTCGTCGACGCTGCCGGCGCCCTCGACGATCCGGCCGTCCACCGGGATGCGCTCGCCGGGGCGGACGACGACCACGTCGCCGACGCGCACCCGCTCGACCGGGATGTCGGTCTCCACCCCGTCGCGGCGCAGCCGGGCGGTGGCCGGGCGCAGATCCATCAACGCGCGGATCGCCGCCGCCGTCTGGCCCTTGGCGCGGGCCTCCAGCCACTTGCCGAACAGCACGAAGGCGATGAGCACCGCCGACGCCTCGAAATAGAGATGCGGCGCGTGGCCGGGATGCGCGGTCAGCATCAGGTAGAGGCTGAGCCCCCAGGCCGCCGAGGTGCCGAGCGCCACCAGCAGGTCCATGTTGCCGGCCCCCGCCCGAACCGCGTTCCAGCCGGCCCGGTAGAAGCGCGCGCCCAGCCAGAACTGCACGACGCTCGCCAGGATCAATTGCGCCCAGCCGGGAAGCATCCAGTCCAGCCCGGCCAGATCGCCGGCCATGCCGACGAGCAGGGGCAGCGACAGCGCCGCCGCGATCAGCGCGTGGTTGCGGTCGCGCAGGCTGCGTTCGGCGCGCGCGTCGGTCTCCGCCGTGGCGTTGCCGGCCTCGACCGGGGCGGCGCCGAAACCGGCGCGCTCCACCGCCTCGGCCAGCGCGGCGGCGTCGACGCTGCCGGCGAAGGCGACGACATGGGCGCGCTCCGTCGCCAGATTGACCGCCGCCGATTCGACCCCCGGCACCCGCCCCAGCGCCTTCTCCACCCGCCCGGCGCAGGAGGCGCAGGTCATGCCGGTCACCGACAGATCGAACTCCCGGCGCTCCGCCTGGAAGCCGGCGTTCTCGATGGCCTCGGCCGCCGCCCTGGCGTCGGGCGCGCCGGCGAAGGCGAGGCGTGCCCGCTCGGTCGCGAGGTTGACCGACACGGCGGTGACGCCCGGCACCCGTCCCAGCGCCTTCTCCACCCGCCGGACGCAGGAGGCGCAGGTCATGCCGGACACGCCGATGTCGAGTTCGGCGGGGCTCTGCGGAACGGATGCGGTCGTCGTGGACGCGGGCGTCATGCCGGCTCTCCTTCGGTTCGGTGCGGCACCCCCTGATATGGAGGTTCCAGCCATTGGAAGGTCAAGGGGTGAACGCGTTTCTGAACAAAGCGCCGCAGCCGCTGTTGATCCCCTGCCCTCCAACCAGCCGAGCGCCGATCCATGACCCGCCTGACCGTCGACGAGGCGCAAGCCCGCGTCTTCCGCTTCCTGACCCTGGACATGGTGGAGGAGCTGCGCGCGGTGGAGTACGAGACGCCGCCGCTGGCCGACTCGCCGTCGGCCGTGCCGCTGGCCGAGCTGCGGCGGGCGACGGTGGAATTCAGCCACGCGCCGGGCGCGCCGGACTGCATCTACCGCATCCGGGCCTTCGGCGATTCGCTGCTGATGCGGCTGCAACTGAACGTCCGGCGCTTCGTGGCGATCTATCAGGTGCCGGTGAAGGACCCCATCGACAGCAACACCATCGCCCCGCATTTCGAGCGCTGGGCCATCGGCGCCGGCCACGCCGGCTGGACCATCGGTTGGCGCGACGGCGCCGACCCCTGGGCGCCGGAACGGCGGACGGTGGAGACCTACTGCTACGCCATGCTGCCCGAGGATTTCCTGGACGATCCCCTGGGCCAGCTCTACTGGCGCACCGACCTGTTGCAGATGACCCGCGCCTTCATGCTGGAATCGCGGCGCATGGGGATCCGGCTGTCGGCGCCCGATCCGACCTGAGGATCCGACCGGAGGGATGCGGTTTCGCTTGGCGGGAGGGCGGCGGTTGTGCTCAGTCCTTGGGCAGACCGACCCTTGCGGACCCGACGATGCCCACCGACCCCACCACGCTTCTCACCGTCCTCGACCTGATCGGGGTCTTCGTCTTCGGCCTCAGCGGCGGAACGCTGGCGGTGCGGCGGCGGCTCGACATCTTCGGGGTGATGGTGCTGTCGCTGGCGGCGGCCTTGGCGGGCGGCGTGTTCCGCGACCTGCTGATCGGCGCGGTGCCGCCGGCCTCGCTGCACGACGACCGCTACCTGCTGGCCGCGCTGGCGGCGGGGTTGGCGGCCTTCTTCCTCCACCCGCAGATCAACCGGCTGGGCAAGCCGGTGATGGTGCTGGACGCGGCCGGGCTGGGGCTGTTCGCGGTGGCCGGCTGCGGCAAGGCTCTGGCCTATGGGCTGACGCCGCTGCCGGCCGCGCTGCTGGGGGTGCTGACCGCGTGTGGCGGCGGGGTGATGCGCGACCTGCTGGTCGCCGAGGTGCCGCGCGTGCTGCGCGAGGAGATCTACGCCATGGCGGCGCTGCTCGGCACGCTGGTGGTGATCGCCGGCCACGCCCTGGGCCTGCCGCCGGTGCCGGTCGCCGTCGCCGGGGCGCTGGCGGTGTTCGCCCTGCGCGTCGTCAGCGTGCTGCGCGGCTGGAGCGCGCCCCGCGCGCCGGGGAGTTGAAAGCGCCCTCTCCCGCCCCGGGAGAGGGAGGGGACCCGCGAAGCGGGGAGGGTGAGGGGCTAGCGGGCGTGGTGCTTGATCCCTGTTCCAATAGCCCCTCACCCTTCCCTCTCCCGGGGCGGGAGAGGGAGAACCCCCAAGGCCGGGAATTTGCCGAAACCCCCAACGCTCGGAAGCGTTTCCCCCTATCATGGCGCCCCCCTCCATCGCCCAGGGAGCCCCGCCATGCCCATCGAAACGCCCCTTCCTCCAGCCTCGGCTCGGCCGCCCAGTTCGGCGACGTGCGGCGCGATGGAACAGTGAACAGGCCTGGGAAACATGTTCCACGGCGTTTCAAACGTTCCAAACGTTCCATTCCCCGCCCTGCGGAGGCCGGGGGGCCGCCTTTGCCGAACGCGGTCCCCCGGCCCCCCAGGATGGAAAAGCTCCTTACGCCCGCTTGCCCCAGCCCGGCGCCGGGAACACCGGATCCAGCTCGGCCGAGCCCTTGGGCAGGACCACGGTCGGGCGCTGGTTGTGGTTCTGGATGCAGGCGGAGACCAGATCGGTGTTCTGCCCCTTCGCGTCGAACTTGATCGCCGGGCCGACCATCATCTTGTCGGTCAGGTTGGTCTCGCGCAGCGCCGCCAGCAGGCCGGCCGGCTCGGCCGAGCCGGCGCGCTTGAAGGCGTCGGCGGCGATCAGGATCGCCTCGAAGGTGAAGGCGACGTTGAAGGCGTAGCCCTCGAAGCGGTCGTTGGGGAACTGCTTCTTGAAGGCGGCCTCGACCTTCTTCGTCATCGCCGCCTTGGGGTCGTACCAGGGCAGGTTGGTCATGGCGAAGTCGGCGTATTTACCGAGCACCTTGTAGAACTGCTCGTCGTACAGGCCGGGCGAACCGGGGGAGACGATGCCCTTGGGCTCCCAGCGCTGCTTGACCATCTCGCGCACCAGCATGATGGCGTCGTTGGCCCGCGTGGTGACGATGGCGAGTTCGGCGCCGGTCGCCTTGGCCTTGGCCACCTCGACCGCCAGATCCTGCGCCTTCGGGTCGTAGGAGATCGACTCGATCAGCGTGAAGGGCATGTTCAGCGTGGGGAACAGGGCGTCGAGCGCCTGCTTGTTGGCCATGCCGAAGGTGTCGTTGGCGTGCAGGAACACCGCCGACTTGGGCGTCGTGCCGGTGGCGGCGAACAGATCCTTCATCAGCGCCAGCCCGTTCGACACCAGCATGGTGGAGGTCGGGAAGTTGCGGAAGACGGTCTTGAAGCCCTGCTCGGTCAGGCGGTCGGCGGCGGCGATGTTCATCACCAGCGGCACGCCGCGCTGCTCGCAGACTTGCGCGGCGGCGGCGGTCTGGCCGCTGTCGAAGGCGCCGACGATGACGTTGGCGCCGTCGTTGATCAGCTTCTCCGTGCGCGAGCGGGCGACGTCGACGTTCGATTCGGTGTCGGCCGACATGACCTCGACCTTGTAGCCCATCTCGGCCAGAACGGCCGGCGCGATCTCGGCGCCGCGCTGGCAGGCTTGGCCCGCCTGGGCCAGCAGGCCCGAGCGCGGCAGCAGGACGCCGACCTTCAGCGTGGTGTTCTGCGCGAAGGCGGGGGCCCGCCCGAAGGCGGCGAGCGCGCCGCCGGCCACGGCCGCCTGGCCCAGCTGACGGCGGGTAAGGGCGAATCCTCCGGTGGAACGGTTCTTATGATCGTTGGTCATGGGTCTGACGATGCCTTTGGGTGGAGCGTTTCGGTCCTGATGGCCGAAGATTTCACCGGAGCGGGCCGTTGTGTCAAAGTGGAATCGCAACAGCGGTTCGGAACGCAACACATGGCAAGCATCGGCGAGGCCCTGGCCTTGGCCCTCGACCACCTGAAGGCGGGACGGCACGCCCAGGCGGAAACCCTCTACGGCCGCATCCTCGACGCCGATCCCGGCAATCCCGAGGCGTTGCACCGGCTGGGCCTGCTGGCCGCGCTGCGCGGCGAGCACGACCGCGCCCTGCCCCTGCTCGCCCGCTCCGTCGAGATCGCCGAGGCGGCCGGCGCCCCCGATCCCGACGCGCTGTTCAACCTCGCCACGGTGCTCCACGTGCTGCTGCGGACGGAGGAAGCCATCGCCACCTACCGCCGCGCGGTGGCGCTGCGCCCCGACTTCCCCGACGCCGAATACCAGCTGAGCGAGGCGTTGCAGGGGATCGGTCGGATCGGCGAGGCGCTGGCGACGCTGGACGTCCTGCTGACCCGGCACCCCCACCACCCGAAGGGCTGGCGCCAGCACGGCGACATCGAGGCGGCGCTCGGGCGGCCCGGCGCGGCGGTCACCTTCTACGAAATGGCGCTGGCGCTCGACCCGGCCGACGACGCCTCGGCGGAGCGGCTGACGGCCCAGGCGGCGACCTTCCACGCCCGCCGCGCCGCGCTCGACGCAAGGCGGCCGGACGGGCGGCACGACCTGCGCGACACCACCTTCCTCATCCCCTTCCGCGCCGACAGCGAGGACCGCAAGCGCAACTTGCGCTGGATCGCGGCCTATCTGCTCAAGCACGCCGACACGACGGTCCTGATCGGCGAGGACAAGGACGGCCCGAGCGACGTTCCGGACGCTCTCGGCCCCGAACTGGCGGCGCGCTGCCGCCACCTGCATCTGACCGGCAACGACACGCCCTTCACCCACAAGGCCCATCTGCTCAACCGCATGGTGGAGGTGGCGGACACCCCCGTCGTCGCCCTGCACGACACCGACATCGTGGTCGATCCGGTGCAATACGTCCTGGCCCGCGACGCGGCGCGCGCGAAGGACGGCAAGGGCGGCCTGGTCTTCCCCTACAACGGGCTGTTCTTCTGGATCATGGGTCGGGAGGTCTTCCGCTTCGGCCACACCCTGTCGGCGGCGCCGTTGAACGCGGTGTGCAAGCACTTTCCCCTGATGCACAACAACTCGCCGGGCGGCGGGGCTTTCTTCGACCGCGCGCAGCTGCTGGCGGCCGGCGGCTACAACGAGAATTTCCTGTCCTGGGGCTACGAGGACGACGAGATCGTCGAGCGCTTCCACCGCCTCGGCCTGCCGGTGAAGCGCACCGCCGGGCCGCTCTACCACCTGGAGCACGCCCGGCCGGAGAACTCGACCGACCTCAACCCCTTCATCGACGCCAACCGGGCGGAGCTGGAGCGCATCCGCGCGATGGACGGCGCGGCGATCCGCGCCGACATCGCGGCGGGACGGCTGCGCCGCCCCCTGCTCTGCGCGCGCGACCTGCCGGCGCGGGAGCCCGGCGGCCCTCCCTCCGGTCAGGCCCGGTGAACGGCGGCGAAGAAACGGTCGACCTCGGCCGTCAGCGCCTTCGACCGTTCGGCGACGCCGCCCGCCGACGCCAGCACCTGGGAGGCGGCGGCCCCCGTCTCGGCGGCGGCGCCGCGAATGCTTCCGACCGTGTCGCTGACCTCGCGCGAGCCGTGGGCCGCCTGCTGGATGTTGCGGGCGATCTCCTCGGTCGCGGCGCCCTGCTGCTCGACGGCGGCGGCGATGCTGGCGGCGATGCGGCTGACCGTGGCGATGGTCGCGCCGATGCCGCGCATCGATCCGACCGTGCGCTCGGTCACCGAGCGGATCTCGTCCACCTGGGCGACGATCTCCTCGGTGGCGCCGGCGGTCTGGTTGGCGAGGTTCTTCACCTCCTGCGCCACCACCGCGAAGCCCCGGCCGGCCTCCCCCGCGCGGGCCGCCTCGATGGTCGCGTTCAGCGCCAGCAGGTTGGTCTGGGCGGCGATGGACTGGATCAGCGTCACCACGTCGCCGATCTTCTGGGCGCCCTGGGCCAGCGCCTCCACCGTCGCGTTGGTGCTTTCCACGTCGGCGACGGCCTCCCCGGCGATGCGCGCCGATTCGTCCACCTGCCGGCCGATGTCGCGGATCGAGGCCGACAACTGCTCGGTCGTCGCCGCGACGGTCTGGACGTTGCCGGAGGACTGCTCCGCCGTGGCGGCGACCGAGGCCGCCTGCCCGTTGGTGCGGTCGGCGATGGCCGACAGCGCCTCCGCCGTCGCCTTCAACTGCGTGGCGGCGGCGGCCATGTCGCCCGACAGCCCGCCGGCCTTGGATTCGAAGTCCCGCTGCAAGGCGGCGAGCGCCGCCGCGCGCTCCTCCCGCGCCTGCCAGTCGGCCTTTTGGGCAAGGTCGAGGTCGCGGGCCCGGATCAGCCCGGTCTTGAAGACGTCCACCGCCCGCGCCATCGTGCCCGTCTCGTCCTCGCGGTCGAGCGCCGGGATCGGGGTGGCGAGGTCGCCCTCGGCCAGACGCGCCATCGCCGTGGTCATCCCGGCCAGGGGCCGTGCGAGCCCGGCCCCGATGCCCCAGGCCACCGCCGTGCCGGCGGCGACGCAGCCCAGCCCGACCAGCGCCGCCAGCAGGCTCAGCCGGTTGGCGTCGGCCATGATGCTGGCCTGCGGCACCGCCACCACGAAGGACCACACCGCGTCCGTCCGCCCGAAACGGATCGGCGAGACCCGCAGGTAATGCGACCGCCCGGCCAGCACCGCCTCACCCTCGTAGATCCGGCCCTCCGTCGCCGCGCGCCGCGCCGCTTCGGGAAGGTCGTCGCCCGGCTGGGACAGGCGCCCGGCATCGGGGTGCGCGACGTAGCGGCCCGACGCCGACAGCACCGCGACGTAGCCGTCGCCGTAGGGCTTGGCCGAGCGCACCAAATCGGTCAGCCCGGCGAGCGACAGGTCGATGCCGGCGACGCCGATCACCCGGCCGCCGTCCAGCACCGGCATGGCGGCGCTGGTCATCAGCGCCTTGGTCAGGTCGTCGAGGTAGGGCTCGGTCACCACCTCCTTCCGCGCGGTGGCGGCGGCCTTGTAATACTCCTTGCCCTGAACCTCGGCGTAGCCGACGCCCTCGCTGTCGTCGGCGCGCGGGCCGTCGGCGGCGGGCAGCCACAGCAGGCTCATGCGGCCGGTGTTGGGCAGGCCGAGGATCTCGCCGTCCCGCGCGGTGAAGCCGGCGTCCTTGCCGTCGAAGCCGTTGTCGGCCATGTCGATCCACACCCCGGCATAGGCCGGGTTCGCGGCGGCCAGCCCCGCCAGATAGCGGTTGACCACCGTCCGGCGCGGCTCGCCCGTGCCGCGCTCCACCGCGACCAGCGAAGCGATGCCCCGCGCGCCGTCCACGGCGGCGGCGATGTCGGCCGCGACGCGGACCGCCTGATGCTCGGCGATCTCGGCGGCCAGCGCGATGGCCGATCCTTGCGCGGCCTCGCGCGACAGCCACACGGACACCCCGGTGATCGCCGTGGCGCCGGCCGCCAGCACCGCGACCACACCGACGACGATCTTGGTCCGCAGACGGACCTTCATCCAACCAGCCACAGCGCCTTACCCTGATGAATTGAACGGCAGCTCTACCATCACCCGGATAATCGTCCGCAGTAAATCTTCGATTGAGCGCTTGTGTCGCATGTTCAAAAAATAGAAGAAGTCATGTGACAAATCCGCAATGCTTGCTCATCGGCCGACGAGGACCAGCGGGGAGCGGCGTGGCCATGCACGGCGTGTTGCGCGCCATGTTGCGGCGCATTCGGATGCCCCCTTGAAGGTTCCCTGGGCCGAACCCCAATTCACGGACAGGCGGTGCGACAAACGGAGGAGAACCAAGCGTGCTGGGCTTCGCGCGACGACTGTGGTCCGACACCGAGACGGCGCCCGCGTCGGTGCCACGCGGCATGCGGGTCTACGCGGTGGGGGACGTCCATGGCCGGCTCGACCTGCTCGACCAGCTTCTGGGCCAGATCCTCCACGACGCCAGCACCGCGCCCGGCCTGCTGAAATACGTGGTGTTCCTCGGCGACTACGTGGATCGCGGGCCGGATTCGGCCGGCGTCATCGAGCGGCTGGCGAACGGCCTTCCGGGGGATCTGGGCGCGGTCTGCCTGCGCGGCAACCACGACGACACGATGCGGCTCTTCCTGGACGACGCCGGCGTCGGGCCGGGCTGGCTGACCTACGGCGGCGACGCCACGCTGGCCAGCTACGGCCTGCCCTCCCCGGCGCCCGACGGCCCGCCCGAGCACATGCTGGAGGCCCAGCGTTTGCTCAACGCCGCCCTGCCGCCGCACCACCGGGGGTTCCTGGCGGGCTTGCGCTGCCACCTGACCATCGGCGACTACCATTTCGTCCACGCCGGGGTGCGGCCGGGCGTGCCGCTCGACCGGCAGGAGGACGGCGACCGGATGTGGATCCGCAACGAGTTCCTGTCGTCGCGCCACGACCACGGCAAGGTGGTCGTCCACGGCCACACCATCGCCCCGGAGCCGGAGCTGCGCGCCAACCGCATCGGCATCGACACCGGCGCCTACGCCACCAACCGCCTGACCGCCCTGGTGCTGGAGGGGACGGACCGGCGCTTCCTCTGCACCGTCTGATCCCATCCCTCCTTCCTTCTCACACCGTGATCAGCGCGTAGGGACGGCCCCCCTCCTTCGGGATGGTTTGCGCCACGTTGTAGACCGGCGTGCCGCGCAGGGTGTGGCCGCTGAAGGTGCCGTGATGGGCGTGGCCGTGGGCGACCGCGCGGACGGTCTCGAAGCGGTCGATGGTTTCGGCCAACCGGGAGGAGCCCAGGAACGGGTAGATTTCCGTCGGCTCGCCCACCACCGTCGCGGCGATCGGGGCGTAGTGCAGCAGGACGAAGATGCGCTCCGTCTCCAGTTGGCGCAGCGCGCTTTCCAGCCGCATGGCCTCGCTCACCGATTCGTGGACGAACTGCTTGATCGCCGATTCCCCGAAGGAATCCAGCATCAGGCTGCCGAACCCGCCGCCGAAGCCCTTCACCCCGGCGAAGCCGACGCCCCGGATCTCCTGCGGCGCGCCGTCCACGAAGCGGACGCCGGCCTGCTCCAGGATGCGCTGGCTTTCCTCCACCAGCCCGCATTCGTAGTCATGGTTGCCGAGCACGGCGACCACCGGGATGCCGATGGCGCGCAGATCCTCGGCCAGGATTTCCGCCTCGCGCGGCTTGCCGTGGTTGGTCAGGTCGCCGCACAGCGCCAGCACGTCCGCCTTCCCGGCGATCTCGTGGAACAGCTCGCGGTAGGGGTGGGCGGAATTCTCCCCCACATGGATGTCGCCGATGGCGGCGACGGTCAGTGTCTCCTCAGCCATGCTTGGTCTCCTCCCCCACCACGTCGGCGAAGCCCCATTCGGTGACGTCGATCCGGTAATCCTCGCGCGAGAACAGGCGGCCCCGGCAGATCCGGGTCTGCGCCACCGGCAGCTTCGCACGCTCCGTCATGCGGTCGAGCAGCTCGTCCACCAGCCATTCGGGGATTCGGTCGCGCTCCGTCGGGTAGATGAAGCGGAAGTTCAGGGCGTGGATCAACAGGACCTCCCAATGCTGTTCCATGTGGGCCAGCAGCCGTTTCCAATCGATCCGGTCGTGCTGCTTCAAGATCAGGTGGGCCACGTCGGGGCCGTCGTATTTGTGGCGCATCTGCACGAAGGACTTCGAGAAGATCATCTCGGTCGGCGCGACCAGTTGCACGTCGGTGCCGCAGATCAGCGCGCGATGCTCCTCCTCGAACCAGCGGTCGGTGACCGGGTTGATCGCCGCGGCGGAGTTGAAGATCACGTCGAAGAAGAGATCGCCGTGCTTCACCTTGCCGATCCAGCGCTCGTCCTCGATCTCGGTTGCGAAGCCGTGACCCTGGAAATGGGCCAGGATGCGCGGGAAGTCGCCGCCCCGGCAGAAGACGTCGATGTCCTTGGTCGGCCGGGTGATGCCGGTGTAGGCGCTGACCGCATAGGTGCCGCCGAGCAGGAAGGGGATGCCGGATTCCACCATCAGCCGCATGCTCTGCGCGTAGAAGGCTTCGGCCTCGGGCGTGACGGTGGCGCTTCCCTGGCGGGCTTCGGTCATGGCGGTCTCCCTTTCTGCCTCGTTCGGCCTGTTCGCAAGCGTCAACAGGCGAAAACGGAAAACGGCCGATTCGGAGGAGGTGGTAATATCCCGGACAGGACAGACGGAAAGGGCGGGTTGCCGCGTCGGGGAATATTGACCATCCTCCGACCGACGCCGGCCGTCGTGGAGCCGGCGCCCTGGCCCGTGCGCGGCGGAGGAGACGAAGAATGATCGGAAAACCGACGATGCGGAGGATGCGGACCGTGGCCGCGCTGGCGCTGGGGCTGGTCCTGACGACGGGAAGCGCCGCCTGGGCCGCCGACGCGGTGCGCGTCGGTTCCAAGATCGACGCCGAGGGCGGTCTGCTCGGCACCATGATCGTCAAGGTGCTGGAGGCCAACGGCGTCCCCACCGAGAACAAGCTCCAGCTCGGCCCCACGAAGATCGTGCGCGGCGCCCTGCTCGCCGGCGAGATCGACCTATACCCGGAATACACCGGGAACGGCGCCTTCTTCTTCAACATCGACAGCGATCCGGTGTGGAAGAACGCCGGGGCCGGCTACGAGAAGGTCCGGCAACTCGACCTGGAGAAGAACGGCATCGTCTGGCTGAAGCCGGCGCCCGCCAACAACACCTGGGCCATCGCCGTGCGCAAGGACGTGGCGACCGCGAACAAGCTCGCCACCATGGAGGATTTCGCCAAGTGGGTCGGCGGCGGGGGCAAGGCGAAGATCGCCGCCTCGGCCGAATTCGTCGAGAGCCCGGCGGCGCTGCCCTCCTTCCAGGGGGTTTATGGCTTCGCCATGAAGCCGGACCAGATCCTGGTCTTGGCCGGCGGCGACACCGCCGCAACCATCCGCGCGGCGGCGGAGGGAACGTCGGGCGTCAACACCGCCATGGTCTACGGCACCGACGGCGCCATCGCCGCCCTCGATCTGGTGGTGATGCGCGACACCAAGGGCGCCCAGATGGTCTACGAGCCGGCCCCCGCGATCCGCGCCGCCGTGCTGGAGAAGAACCCGAAGATCCGCGAGGCGCTGGAGCCGGTCTTCGCCTCGCTCGACGCGGAGACTCTGCGCGGGCTGAACGCGAAGATCTCGGTGGAGGGCCAGGATCAAGCGCAAGTCGCCACCGCTTATCTGAAGGCAAAGGGCTTTTTGAAGTGAGAGCAGGGGCTACCGGAACGTCGGCATGCCGGCCGTAACAAATCTTTCTCTCCTGTCTCCCTCTCCCCCGCGGGGAGAGGGGCGGGGGGAGGGGGACGCGCCCCGACCGTCATCCGGCCGGGCCACCGGTTCCGCGTTCATAGCTTTTTGGAAAAACCGCCTTTCACCTCGAAGCCGGACGCCACGCGTCCCCCTCACCCCAACCCTCTCCCCGCGGGGGAGAAGGGATGAGAGCGCGTGTCAGGGGGAGGGCCGCAAGGCATGACCGCCCCCGCCCTCGTCCCCAATCGCGTGGCGCTGCTGTTGGCGTTGTTCCTGCTGGGCGCCGCCTTCGCCCTGCCCTTCCTGGGCTTCGCGCCCAACCGGCTGCTGTCGGGAAAGCCCATCCCGCTGGCCGCAGCGCTGGCAGCGCCCTGGGGCTGGGCGCTGCTGCTGCCCGGCGCGGTCCTGCTCGCCGCCCCATTCCTGCGTCCGTCGCGGGCGGCCCTGGCCGCCTCCGTCGCCGCCGGGGCGCTGTTCGCCGCCGGGCTGGTCGGACTGGCGGGGGAACACGCCGCGCGCCTCGCCGCCGACGCCTCGCCCGCCGCGCGCGCGTCGTTCGGATCCGGGTTCTGGGTGATGCTCGCCGCCGCGTTGCTGGCGATGGCCGACGCCATGCGGCGGCTCGGGCTGGGCGCGGCGGCTCGGCTGGCGGTCGGCGCGGCGGTGGCCGGGCTGATCGCGCTGGAGCTGGTGGCGGGTCGTCTCGATCAATTGTCGATCCTCAAGGAATACGCCAACCGGCGCGACGTGTTCGCCGACGCGCTGCTCCGGCACGGCGTGCTGGTGCTGGCGGCGCTGCTGCCGACGCTGCTCGTCGGCGTGCCGCTGGGGGTGCTGGCGCAGCGCTCGGCAAGGGTCGGCAGGCTGGTGTTCCCGGTGCTGAACATTGTCCAAACCATCCCGTCCATCGCCCTGTTCGGGCTGCTGATGGCGCCGCTGGCGGCGTTGGCCGCGCTGCTGCCGGGTTACGGCATCAGCGGGGTCGGGCCGGTCCCGGCGGTGATCGCGCTGACCGTCTATTCGCTGCTGCCCATCGTACGCAACACGGCGGTCGGGTTGGACGGCGTGCCGGACAGCGTGCGGCAGGCGGCGCGCGGCATGGGAATGACGCCGCGCCAGATCCTGCTGCGCGTCGAGGCGCCTCTCGCCCTGCCGGTCTTTCTGTCGGGCCTGCGGATCACACTGGTGCAGGCGGTCGGGCTGGCGGCGGTCGCGGCGCTGATCGGTGCCGGGGGTCTGGGATCCATCATGTTCCAGGGGCTGTTCGCCAACGCGCTGGATCTGGTGCTGCTGGGCGCCGTGCCGGTCATCCTGTTCGCCGTCGCCACCGACGCGCTGCTGACGGTCGCCATCGCGCTCGCCACACGGAGCACCGGATGGCCCACCGGAAGGAGCGCCGTATGATCGCGTTCGAGCGGGTAACGAAGCGCTTCGGCTCCTGGACCGCCGTGAACGACGTATCCCTGACCGTCGGGGAGGGCGAGTTCCTCGTCCTCATCGGCTCCTCGGGCTCGGGCAAGTCGACGCTGCTGCGGATGATGAACCGCCTGATCGTCCCGGAGTCCGGCAGCATCCGCGTCGAGGGCACCGACATCGCCGCCCTGCGCCCGGAGGAACTGCGCCGCCGCATGGGCTACGTGATCCAGTCGGTCGGGCTGTTCCCCCACTGGACGGTGGAGCGCAACATCGCGACGGTGCCCGTCCTGCTCGGCTGGCCCAAGGCGCGGGTGCGAGACCGGGTGACGGAACTGCTGGAGCTGTTGAACCTCGACCCCCGGCGCTTCCGCAGCGCCTACCCGCACCAACTGTCGGGGGGGCAGCAGCAGCGGGTCGGCGTCGCCCGCGCGCTGGCGGCGGAACCGCGCGTCCTGCTGATGGACGAGCCGTTCAGCGCGCTTGACCCGATCACGCGCGGCGCCCTGCAAGGCGAACTGGCGGCGATCCATCGCGACACGGGCACCACCGTCGTCTTCGTCACCCACGACATGGACGAGGCGTTGACGCTCGCCGACCGCATTGCGGTGATGGATCACGGCCGGCTGGTTCAGACCGCGACCCCGCTGGAGATCCTGACCCACCCGGCCGGCGACGTGGTGCGCGATCTGGTCGGGCGCGAGGATTGGGGGCTGAAGCGGCTGTCGGTCGAGACGGTCGGCCAGCGCGCGCGCCCGGAACCCACCATTCCCGGCGCGCCCTTCCCCAGTGCCGCCCCGCTGCACCGGGCCTTGTCGGAGATGGTAGCGCGCGGCACCGACCGCCTGCCGGTGATGGACGAGGGTGGACGGCCCGCCGGGGTGCTCCACCTCGCCGACCTCGTGCGCGGTCCGGCGACCAGCCCATGACGAGGGCGGTGCCATGACCGGGGTGGCGATGCGCCTGGGTCCGCTGACCGACCGGCTGACGCTGGGTCTGCTGGCGCTGGTGGCGCTGGTGCTCGGCATGCCGGCGCTCAAGCCGCTGTTCGCGGCGCTCTACCCATCGCTCGACCGCCCGCTCTACGAGGCCGAGACCTTCCTGACGCTGACCCTCGACCACATGGCCCTGGTCGGCCTGTCGAGCCTGATCGCGGTCACCGTCGGCGGCCTTGCCGGGGTGGCCGTCACACGGCCCTGGGGCGCTGAGTTTCGGAGCCTGCTGGAATCCGTGGCGACCATGGGCCAGACCTTCCCGCCGGTCGCCGTGCTGGCACTGGCGGTGCCGTCCATCGGCTTCGGCCCGCTGCCGGCACTGATCGCGCTGTCGCTCTACGCTCTGTTGCCGGTGGTGCGGAACACCATCGCCGGGCTGGAGGGCGTGCCGGACGCCGTCCGGGAATCGGCGCAGGGCCTCGGCATGGGCCCATGGGAGCGGCTGTTCCGGGTCGAACTGCCGCTGGCCGCGCCGGTGATCCTGGCCGGGGTGCGGACGGCGGTCATCGTCAACACCGGCACCGCCGCCATTGCCTCGACCGTTGGGGCGAAGACCCTGGGGTTGCCGATCATCGTCGGGCTGAACGGCTCCAACCAAGCTTACGTCATCCAGGGCGCGCTGATCGTCGGCGCATTGGCGCTGGTGCTGGACGCCGGCTTCGACCGGCTGACCGCTTGGACCACCCGCTGGAGACTTGGCGGATAGAAACGTCCGAGCAGCCCCCACGCGCAAGCTGTACGACCGATTGTCATCCTCTAGAGCATCGCGCCTGAAATCTGAATCGGCGGTTGCGCTTGGGCCGCTGACGTGATTCACCATTGTTGGAGGTGGATCATGGGGCGCAGCT
>NZ_RZIJ01000023.1 GCF_003989665.1 Azospirillum doebereinerae
CGCAAGCGCAAGGCCGCCGCCGAGGCCCCGGTCGAAGCGCCGCCCGCCCCGGCTCCGGTCCCCGAAGCCGCTCCGGCCCCGGTCGTTCCGGTTGCGGAGACTCCGGCCGAGACCGCCAACGGTGACGAGGCGTCCGCCGAAAAGCCCCGCCGGGGCTGGTGGCGCCGCTAACCCGGCCGGCTGAAAGCCACGGATAGGAAAAGGCGCCTCACGGCGCCTTTTCCTTTTTCCGGGCGTTACCGGAATGCGGCACCGCTTGCTCCCACTCCAACCCTCCTCCGCTGGGCGGGGCAGGGTTGGAGTGGGAGCATCCGTGGCAGGCCCCTTACCATCCTCAATCCCGCCCATCCCATAGGTTCAATGATGAGCAAGGCCTTCACCCGCGAGAACGACGACGCCCCCGA
The DNA here is from genome assembly GCF_003989665.1 of Azospirillum doebereinerae. Taxonomy (GTDB): domain Bacteria; phylum Pseudomonadota; class Alphaproteobacteria; order Azospirillales; family Azospirillaceae; genus Azospirillum; species Azospirillum doebereinerae. The sequence goes on from NZ_RZIJ01000023.1 coordinate 405, forward strand.
GGACGACGAACTCGACGACCCGGCGCCCTTGCCCAAGGGCCTGAAGAACTACATGACTCCGCCGGGCTTCCAGAAGATGCAGGGGGAGCTGCGCCATCTGCTGCGCGTCGAGCGCCCCAAGGTGGTCGAGGTGGTGTCCTGGGCCGCCGGCAACGGCGACCGCTCGGAGAACGGCGATTATCTTTATGGCAAGAAACGCCTGCGCGAGATCGACCGGCGCATCCGCTTCCTGAACAAGCGGCTGGAATCGGCCACCGTGGTCAACCCGCAGGACCAGAAGAACCGCGAACAGGTGTTCTTCGGGGCGACCGTGACCTACGCGCGGGACGACGGGGCGGAGAACACCGTCACCATCGTCGGCGTCGACGAGGTCGATTCCGACCAGGGTCACATCAGCTGGATTTCACCCGTGGCCCGTGCCCTGTTGAAAGCGCGCGAGGGGGACGTGGTGGAACTGCGCACCCCAGCCGGGCTGGAACGCATCGAGGTGGTGGGGATCCGCTACGCCGATTGACAAGGAGGGCCGGCTATTCCGCCGCCCGCCGCAGCAGGCCGCCCTCGGCCCAATCGGCGATGCGCCGGATCAACTCGTCCAACTCGCCCTTCAAGCGGTCGAAGCCGTCGTGGCGCTCCAGCGTGTCCTCGTTCATGTAGAGGCGCCGGTTGATCTCCAATTGGACCGAGTGGCGCCCCCGCGCCGGATCGCCGTAGCGCGCGACCAACTCCACTCCCTTGTAGGGGTCGTTGATCGCCACCTGGTAACCGAAACCACGCAGGCTGTCGGCGATCATCCGCACGAAGCCCGATTCGCTGGTGGTGCCGTCGCGGTCGCCGATGACGAAATCCGCCGCCTTGGGGTCGGTCGGGTTCGGCCCCAATGTCGAGGGCATGGAGTGGCAGTTCACGTGCCACACCGACCCGAACCGGTCCGCCAGGGCGTCGAGCACGCTGCGCATCTGGAAATGATAGGGTCGGTAATAGCGGTCGATGCGCTCCGCCACCACCGAAGCCGGCAGCTTTCCGTCGTAGAGCGGCTGGCCGGGCCGCAGCGTGCTGCGGATCAACCCCATCCCCATGGCGCTGCGGCCGGTCGGGCGCAACGGCGTCGGCCACGCCCCGTCGATCTGGTTGGGGTCGATGTCGTCGACCGCCCGGTTCACGTCGATGCAGCTGCGCGGGAACAGGGCGCAGAGCAGCGTCGCGCCATGGTCCGGGGCGGCGGCGAACAGCGCCTCGACATGGGTGTCCTCGGCGTGGCGCAGAACCGGCAGCGGGCAGGCGAAGTGGAAATCGGGCGGGTAGACGCTGCCGCTGTGCGGCGAATCGAACAGCACCGGCAGCCGCGGCCCGACGGGATCGTTGCGGACGAGCACGTCCTCGATCACGAAACTCATCGGCGATCCCCGTTCGGCCTGTGGCGCATTGTCGCAACGAACACACCGATGCTATACCCGATGGGCCGAGCGCCCGTCGATTGAAAACGGACCGGAAACCGTCACGCGACCGCAACCCCTCCTTCACAAAAGAGGGGCGTCCCCACTGGCGCGACGGCCGGCGGTTCGTCATACTGACGGAACCGGCCCACCGCTGCCGAGCCCACCGCTTGACCGACCCGCTGTTCGCCCCCATCGAGCTGACCCCGCCGGACATCGCGCCCTACCGGCGCGGCAACACCGGAATCGACCACGTCACCAGCCTGGCGTCGGGCGAAGCGGGGCCGCACGTCGTGCTGAGCGCCCTGGTCCACGGCAACGAGATCTCCGGCGCCATCGCGCTCGACGCCCTGTTCCGCCTGGGCGTGCGGCCGCGCCGGGGCCGGCTCAGCCTCGTCTTCGCCAACACCGCCGCCTACCGCAATTTCGACCGGCAGAACCCCTACGCGTCGCGCTTCGTCGACGAGGATTTCAACCGCCTCTGGTCGCCGGAGTTGCTCGACGGCCGCCGCGACAGCGTGGAGCTGCGGCGCGCCCGGCAACTGCGGCCGGTCTACGAATCGGCCGACCTGCTGCTCGACCTGCATTCGATGACCGCCGACACCGCGCCGCTGACCCTGTGCGGCCCGACCGGCCGGGGCCGCGATCTGGCGCTGGGCCTGCGCTACCCGGCCTGGGTCGTCGCCGACGGCGGGCATGCCGGGGGGCGGCGGCTGATCGATTACGGCGCCTTCGCCATGGCGGAGGGCGCCCGCACCGCCATCCTGGTCGAATGCGGCCAGCATTGGCGGGCGGAAACGGCGGTGGTCGCGCTGGAAAGCTGCCTGCGGCTGCTGCTGGGGCTGGAAATGATCGACGCCGACCTCGCGGGGCCGCGCCTGAAGCCGCGCGCCGATCCCCAGCGCGTGGTCGAGGTGACCGAGGCGGTGACCGCCGCGACGGAGCATTTCCGCTTCACCGCCCCCTTCGTCGGGCTGGAGGTGATCGGCCGCGCCGGGACCGTCATCGGCTGGGACGGCGAGCAACCGCTCCGCACGCCCCACGACGATTGCGTGCTGATCATGCCGGCCCGCCGGGTGAAGGCGGGGCAGACCGCCGTCCGGCTGGGCCGGCTCGTTCGCTGAAGACCAGCGGACGGGAACTCACTTCGCCGCCGGCTTGCCCTTCTCCCATTGGGCGCTGGCGCTGAACAGCGGCACGGTCGAGATCGACATCTTGGCCGAGGCGTCCTTCACCTGACGGCTGTACACCACATAGACCAGCGTGTCGTTCAAGCGGTCGTAGATGCGCCGGATGGCGATCGACTTGAAGATCAGGCTTTTCCGTTCGGAGAAGACCTCCTCCCCCTTCGCGGACAGCTCGATGTCGCCGACGGCGACCGGACCGGTCTGGCGGCAGGCGATGGAGGCGTTGGACGGGTCCTCGAACCAGTTCCCCTTGGTCAGGCGGTCCAGAACGCTGCGGTCGAAATCGACCAGATGGCAGGTCACACCCTTGACCTTCGGATCCTCGACGGCCTGGACCTCCAGCCCGTTGCCGGTCCAGTCGTTGGAAAAACGGCCGACCACGGCGTCGGCGGCGGCCGGGCGCGTGGATTCCATCATCGGCATCAGCGCGAGCGCCAGAACCAAAAGGCCGCGACGAACGTTCATGGAGGCAAGCGGGCTGCGCATCGCGAATTGGTCTCCGGCAAGGACGGGCCGGGACCACAGGGCGCGGTCCCGGCAAAACACTCCCCTAGATCGGGGGACCGCGCCCCACCGTCAAGCGCCGTCCCCCGGAGTTCCCGGCCCCGCGATGAACGACCGCACCCCGATCACCCGTCTGCCCACCGCCGGCCCGTCTGCCGCCGGTCATTCTTCTGCCGGCCTGCCCCCCGCCCCCGGCACGCCCGAACCGGTGGCCAAGCCGGTGCCCCCGGCCGAACACCCGCGCGACCCCACCCGCTTCGCCGTCGTCGGGCTGTTCGTGATCGCCCTGCTGTTCACGCTCTATTTCGGGCGCGACGTGCTGCTGCCGATCATGCTGGCGCTGATCCTCAGCTTCCTGCTGCGCCCGCTGGTCCGCGCGCTGTACCGGCTGGGCATCCCCGAAGGGCTGGGGGCGGCGGTGATGGTGCTGCTGGTGTTCGGCGGCTGGGGGCTGGCGGTCTACACCCTGTCGACCCCGGCGGCGGAATGGGTCAACCGCATGCCGCGCGTCCTGCACGAGCTGGAGTTCAAGCTGGGCGACATCCGCGCCGGCATCGAGCGCGCCCGCGAGGCGTCGCGCCAGATCGAGCAGATCACCAGCAGCACCGGCGACGCCGCCGGCGCCCCGGTGCGCGAGGTCGTGGTGCGCGGCCCGACCCTGATCGAGCAGGCGGTCACCCAGGTCGAGTCGCTGCTCGCCAACGTCGTGATCCTGCTGGTGCTGCTGTATTTCTTCCTGGCGCGCGGACGCAACAGCCTGGAGGCGCTGATCGGCACCATGCGCAGCGTCGACGACCGGGTGCATTACGCGATGGTGGCGGCGACGCTGCAGCAGAACATCGCCGTCTACCTGCTGACCATCACCGTCATCAACGCCATGCTGGGGTTGGCGACCGGGGTGGTGATGTGGATGTGGGGCCTGCCCAACCCGGCGCTGTGGGGGGTTCTGGTGGCGCTGGCGAACTACATCCCCTTCATCGGGCCGGCGGTGATGACGGGCGTGCTGTTCCTGGTGTCGGTGCTGACCTTCGACGGGTTGGGCACCATCATCCTGCCGCCGCTGTCCTTCGTGGCGATCACCACCATCGAGGGGAATTTCCTGACCCCGATGATCATCGGCCGCCGGCTGGCGCTCAACCCCATCGCGGTCTTCGTGTCGATCCTATTCTGGGGCTGGCTGTGGGGCATCCCCGGCGCGCTGCTGGCCGTGCCGATCCTCGCCATCCTGAAGATCCTGTTCGACGCCCACGAGCCGATGAAGCCCATCGGCGCGCTGCTGGGGGAGTGATCGTCCTTACGCCACGCCGTCCACCGCCGCCCGCTCCGGTATTTCGGGGCAGGCGGCGAGGAAGGCGTCGATGTCGCCCCACACGCGGTCGCGGATGGAGTCGCGTTCCATCAGCAGCTCGTGCTTGGCCTCCGGATGCTCGGCCAGGGTCGCGTTGCCGAGCCGGCGGGCGACCGCCCGGTGCGCGTCGGCCCGCACGATGCGGTCGCCGGGCGCGCTCAGCAGCAGCACCGGGGTCGTCACCCGCTCCAGCGGCAGGGCGCGCAGCCGGTCCGCCGCCCGCAGCGCCGCCGCCACCCAGCCGAAGCTGACGCCGCCCACCCGCAGTTCCGGCCGCGCGGCGTAGGGACCGTGGAAGGCCGCGTAGCGCGCCGGGTCCGAGGTGATGGTGTTGTCCGCCCGGAAGATCCCCTCCGCCGGGTCGTAATCGTGCTGGCCGAAGGCGTAGCGCTCCGCCCAGCCGCAAGCGCAGCCATAAGCGGCGAGCCAGGCCACCAGCGGGCGCGGCAAGCCGCGGGTGTGGATCTCGAACATCGGAGCCGACAGGATCGCGGCGGCGTAGCGGCCCGGCCTCCCGCCCGGCTCCCCGGCGTGCCGCGCCAGCGCCAGGAGCGCCACCAGAGCGCCCATGGAATGCGCCGCCAGCACCACCGGTTTGGCGAGGGGCGCGACCAGCGCGTCGTGGACGGCGTCGAGATCGTCCACCAGCGTCGCGAAGTCGGTCAGGTGGTGGATCTGCCGGTTGGCGAGCGGCCGGTCCGACAGGCCCTGGTTGCGCCAGTCGAAGGTCACGACCTGGAAGCCGCGCGCCACGAAGGCCTCGGCGGTTTCCGTGTACTTCTCAATGAATTCGGCGCGCCCGGCAAGCAAAAGCACGGTTCCCCGCGCAGCCCCAAGCGAAGACAGCCGCGCGGTGCGCAACCGTGTGCCGTCCGGCAGTCTCAACCAGTCATAGACCGGATCGGTCATTCCGCGCGTCCCCCTCGATTCCACGACACCCGATTGAAACAGGGAGTTTCCATTCCGTCCATGCCGAAGATTCTTGGGAACTCTTTTGCGAAATCCTCGTTGGGAGGCGACATTGAAAGGGGGAACCATGATCGCATCACGCAGACTCGCCACACTCTCGGGCTCCATGGCCCTGGGCATCGCCTTGGTGACCGGAGCCGTCCATCCAGCGCTGGCCGACCGCAAGCCCAAGGTCCCGCCGGTCAGCGTCGAACGCACCGACGGGGGCGAGCCCGTCCTGGTGCACGAGGGCGAGGCGTCGTTCTACAGTCAGAAGTTCCACGGCCGCGAGACCGCCAACGGCGAGCGCATGAACCAGAACAAGCCGACCGCCGCCTCGCGCGCGCTGCCGCTGGGCACACGGGCGACGGTGACCAATCAGGAGAACGGGAAGAGCGTCGACGTGATCGTCAACGACCGCGGTCCCTATGTGGACGGCCGGGTTATCGACCTGTCGCGGAACGCGGCCCGCAAGCTCGACATGATCGACGACGGCACCGCGCCCGTGCGGGTCGAGGCGAAGCCGTCCGAGCAGCCGAACGACACCGCGAAGGAGAAGGTGGAGGCACGGGCGGAGCGCGCGGAGCAGCGGCCCCAGGCGGGCGGAAGCGGCAGCGACAGGGTGTCGCACTCCGGTTCCGGCAAGTAATCGCCGCAATCGGAAAAGACCAGGCACCCCGAGTCGGGGTGGGCCGTGGCGGTGCCGCCACCGGTATGCTGCACCGCCGAACGAACCGTCATCGCGCCGACCCGGCGTTGTTGCAGACCCGTCATTGGCTGCCATGACCTTGCGGAATGCCAATGGTTCGGACACGGCATGGGACCGCAAAAGGACCATCCGCCCAGTTTCACGGTAAGCTCTTGGACAACATCGCTTTCTTTGGATGCACCGACGCCATGAAGTAACGTACACGAACAACGCCCACCTCCATTGCGCGCTCTCCTTTGGCGCGGGTCCGCCGCTAGTCGGAAACCCGCCTTGGATATTTCCCGCTCCGTTAGAGAATTTTTTGCTTTTTGGGAGCACTCGTGGTGGCATTCCCGTGGTTGCAGCGCACATAAGGCGCTGCGCCATGATGTGTTCCGCGCCGCCTTTGCGGCGCCGAGAGAAAAAGGAAGTGCGTGATGGACGATGTGCGTCAGGTCCAGAAGGACACCGAAGGGTATTGCATCGAGGACCTCGCCGTCGGCATGACGGCGTCGTTCGCCAAGACCGTGACCGAAGCGGACATCATCCTGTTCGCCGGCATTTCGGGCGACACCAACCCGGTCCACCTGAACCAGGAATACGCCGCCGGCACCATGTTCCAGGGCCGCATCGCCCACGGCATGCTGACCGTCGGCTTCATCTCCGCCGTGCTGGGCACCAAGCTGCCGGGGCCGGGGGCGATCTACATGTCGCAGAACCTGAAGTTCAAGGCGCCGGTCCGCGCCGGCGACACCGTCACCGCCAGAGCCACCATCACCGAGCTGGTCCCGGAAAAGCGCCGCGTCGCCATGCGCACCGTCTGCACCGTCGGCGAGACGGTGGTGGTCGAGGGCGAGGCGCTGCTGATGGTTCCGTCGCGCGGCTGATCGGGCCACGGGCATGACCGACGCTGTCGGTGCGTTTACCCCGCGCCGACAGCGTTCTATATAGACGCCCTAAGCGGCGGAACCGGACCCCGGTCTCCGCGCACAGCATCGGGGCGCGCATGCGACTGTACAGACACACCGCCGATCTGCCGGCCGAGGATCGCGGCGCCGTCGTGGCGCTCGGCAACTTCGACGGCGTGCATCGCGGGCACCAGACGGTCATCGGCACCGCCCAGCGGCTGGCCGGAGAGCTGGGCGCGCCGTCCGCCGTCCTGACCTTCGAGCCGCACCCGCGCAACGTCTTCCGCCCCGGCGATCCCCCCTTCCGCCTGACGCCCTTCCGCGTCAAGGCCCGCCACATCGAGGCGCTGGGCGTCGATCAGCTGATCGTCTGCCATTTCGACGACGGGCTGTTGCACAAGACCGCGCAGGCCTTCGTGGACGAGGTGCTGGTGGCGGGCCTGGGCGTGCGGCACGTCGTGTGCGGCTACGACTTCCTGTTCGGGCACAAGCGCGGCGGCGACCCGGCCTTCCTGCAGGGCGCCGGGCGCGCCCACGGCTTCGGCGTGACGGAGATCGGGCCGGTGTCCGATCCAGGCGGCGGCGTCTACTCCTCGACCCGCGTGCGCGACGCGCTGGTGGCCGGCCGGGTCGCCGAGGCGAGCCATGTGCTGGGCAGCCCGTGGGAGATCGAGGGCCGCGTCGCCCATGGCGACAAGCGCGGCCGTACCATCGGCTTCCCCACCGCCAACATCGAGCTGGACGAGTATCTGCGCCCGGCCTTCGGGGTCTACGCCGTGCGGGCCGGGATCGACCAGGGCACGGCCACCGTCTGGCACAAGGGCGTCGCCAACCTTGGCGCCCGCCCGACCGTCGGCGGCGCGGTGGAGCGGCTGGAGGCCCATCTGTTCGACATGGACGCGGATCTGTACGGCCAGCACCTGCGCGTGCAACTGATCGAGTTCCTGAGGCCCGAGCGGAAGTTCGAGAGCTTCGACGCGCTCAAGACCCAGATCGCGCAGGATGCGGTGGCGGCGCGGGCGGTGCTGGCGGGGGGCTGAACGGCCAGCTCAAGCAGAGGCGCGCAACTCCGGCCCCGCATACCCCCACCTCATTCCTCCCCCGCTGGGCGGGGGAGGAGGTGGAACGCTTGTCGGCGTTCAGCGGCAGTTCCCTCCCCCGCCCAGCGGGGGAGGAAGGGTGGGGGCAACCATAGCTGCCCCCACCCACATAACCGCTCAAACCTTCGCCGCGCCGCAAGGAATGGCGCGGAGCGTCGGCGGGCTGGCCAGACGCTCCCGGTCAACCAGCCAGCGCTCGAAGGCCTCCGGGGCCATCGGCCGGGCGTAGCGGTAGCCCTGGCCGATGCCGCAGCCTTCCGCCGCCAGCATGCGGTGCTGGGCGTCGCGCTCCACCCCCTCGGCGACGATGGTCAGGCCCAGGCTCTCGCCGATCTGGATCATCGCCCGCACCAGCGGCCGGTTGGCGGCGTCGATGTCCAGCTCCTTGACGAAGCTCCGGTCGATCTTCAGCTCCCCCACCGGGAAGCGCTTGAGGTAGCTGAGGCTGGAATAGCCGGTGCCGAAATCGTCGATCGACAGCGTCACCCCCATGGCGTGCAGGGCGTCCAGCGCGTCGTGGACGCCGGCCTCCTCGGTCATCATCAGCCGCTCGGTGATCTCCAGCGTCAGCCGGCCGGGCGCCACGCCATGGGCGGCGAGCACGCCGCGCACGTGGTCGGGCAGATCGCCATGGGCGAAACGGACGGGCGAGACGTTGACCGCCACCCCCGGCACCGCCAGCCCGGCGGCGCGCCAGCGCGCCAGTTGGGCGACGGCGGTCTCCAGCACCCAGGCGTCGATGCGGTCGATCAGCCCGCATTCCTCGGCCAGCGGCACGAACTCCATCGGCGAGACGGCGCCCCAGCGCGGGTGGGTCCAGCGGATCAGCGCCTCCACCCGGTGCAGCCCGCTCAACTCCGGCCGGGCCGGGTCGAGCCGGACCTGCGGCTGGTAGTGCAGCGTGAACTCGCCGCGCCCCAGCGCCTCGCGCAGGGCGGCCTCCATCTCCAGCCGGCGGACGGCCTGCTCGTTCATGTCGCCGCGGTAGAAATGGCAGCGGTTGCGGCCGCCCTGCTTGGCCCGGTACATCGCCGAGTCGGCCCGCCGCATCAGCGTGTCGAAATCGGCCCCGTCGTCGGGGTGGACGGCGATGCCGATGCTGGCGGTCGGGATCAAGGTCAGATCGCCGATGGTGAAGGGCATCGACAGGTTGGCCAGCGCGTGCTCCGCCACTAGCGAGGCGTGCGCCGCGTCGCAGCCGGGCAGCAGCGCCACGAACTCGTCGCCGCCCAGCCGGGCCAGCGTGTCGCCGTCGGGGAACAGCGGCCGCAACCGCTCCGCCACCTCCACCAGCAGCCGGTCGCCCGCCCCGTGGCCGAGCGAATCGTTGAGCGCCTTGAAGCGGTCGACGTCGAGGAACATCAGCGTCACCGGCTGCCGGGTCCGCCCGGCCAGCGCCAGCGCGGCGGTGGCGCGGTCCTTCAGCAGGCTGCGGTTGGGCAGGCCGGTCAGGGTGTCGTAGAAGGCCAACCGGTTGATCTCGGCCCGCGCCCGGTCATGCTCGATGGCGAGCGCGCAGAGATGAACGCAGGCCCCCAGCATCCGCCGGTGGAAGGGCGTCGCCCCGCGCGGCTCGCGGTAATAGAGGGCGAAGGCGCCCAGCGGGCGGGCGTCGCGCCCCTGGATCACGTTGGACCAGCAGGCCGCGATCCCGTGCGCCAGGGCCACCTCGCGGCAATCGGCCCACAGCGGGTCGGTCGCGATGTCGGAGACCTCGACCGCGGCGCCGCGCCATATGGCCGTCCCGCAGGACCCGGCGGCGGGCCCGATCCCCTTGCCGTCGATGGCGGCGTTGAAGGCGGTGGGCAGCGTGGGGGCGGCGGCGACGCGCAGGCGCCGCTCATCGTCCACCACCACCACCGAGCAGGAGAGTTCGGGCGCGCAGGCTTCCACCTGACGGCACAGGAAATCGAGCACGAGGGCCAGCGACCGCCCGGCCGCCACCAACTCCAGCACGTCCTGCTGCAGGCGGGCGACCGCGTCGGCGCATTCCCGCTCGTCGAAGGTCTGCATCTGGCAGAGCAGCAACGGGCCGTCCGGCCCCGCCATCGGCTGCCAGCGCAGGCCGACCGGAATCGGATCGGCCCCGCGCGGCGGGCGCAGCGTCCCGCCGCCCGGTGGCAACGCGCCGGAGGACACGCCGCTCCACAGCGCGGCCCAGTCCCGTCCGCCCAGGTCCAGCACCGACAGCAGCGGCTGCCCGATCAGCCCCTCGGCCGGACGGCCGGCCCAACGGGCGAAGCCGGGGTTGGCGCCGACGACGATCCCATTGGCGCCGATCCAGCACAGCGCCGTGTCCCATTGGTCGATGGTCGCCCGCAGAAGGGGGGCGGATGGAAAGCCATCGACAAGCGTCCGACCGGCCGAATCCATGCCCCACCCCTTCCGGAATCGCCCCGGCGGCCCTTCCCCTCCGGCGATGCCCGGAGGATGGAAACACAACGCCGCCACGGCTTGATTGTTGGAGAAAAGCTAGCATGGATACGGTCTTGCCGGTCAAGCCCCACCGCAGGCGTTGAGGCGCGGGCGTCCGGACATAAAAAAAGGGGAGGGAGCCAGGATCGGCTCCCTCCCCTTTTCATAGATTACCCGTCAGAGCCGGTTCAGCTGCAACCGGTCGTGGAACCGCAGCTGTCGCACTTCAGGCAGGTGCCGTTGCGGACCAGGGTCATGTTGCCGCACTCGCCGCAGGGATCGCCCTCGTAGCCGCGGGCGCGGGCCTCGCGGATGCGGTCGAAGCGCTGGTCGCTGACGCTGCCGCCATAGGCCGTGCCGGTCGCCGCCGTGGCCGCGACGTGGCCCTGGGCCGTGGCCGTGGCAACGGCCGGGCTGGCCGCCACCGCGCTCGCCGCCGCACCCTGCGTTGCCGAGGCGATGGCCGTGTCGGTCCCGGTCGCCGCCAGGGCCACCGCCGCGCTGGCCCGCTGTCCGCCCTGCCCGCCATGCAGGACGCGCAGGTTGTTGCGGACGTAGCCGGTCGAGGCGACGCGGCGGACGATATCCGACGGCTGCGCGTTGTTCTCCGGCAGGTCGCCCTGCTTGTCGCCGCTGCCCACCGTGAAGGGCACCAGATCCTCCGGCGTGGCGTGGGCCAGATCGGTGCGGCCGAGATAGGAGATCGCCACCTCGCGGAAGATGTAGTCGATGACCGAGGTCGCCATCTTGATGGTGTCGTTGCCGGTCACCATGCCCGAGGGCTCGAAGCGGGTGAAGGTGAAGGCCTCCACGAACTCCTCGAGCGGCACGCCGTATTGCAGGCCGATCGAGATCGCGATGGCGAAGTTGTTCATCAGCGACCGGAAGGCGGCGCCTTCCTTGTGCATGTCGATGAAGATCTCACCGATGCGGCCGTCCTCGTACTCGCCGGTGCGCAGGTAGATCTTGTGGCCGCCGACGTTGGCCTTCTGGGTGTAGCCCTTGCGGCGGTGCGGCAAACGCTCGCGGGCGGAGATCTTCCGCTCGACGATCTTCTCGATCACCTTCTCGACGATGCGCTCGGACACGATGTGGCTGCGGGTGGCGTTGGCGCCCTCGATCACCGCGTCGACGGTCTCGCCGTCCTCCTCGTCCTCCAGCACGGCGGCCTGGAGCGGCTGGCTCAGCTTGGAGCCGTCGCGGTACAGCGCGTTGGCCTTCAGCCCCAGGCGCCAGGACAGCAGGTAGGCGTCCTTGCACTCCTCCACCGTCGCCGAGTTCGGCATGTTGATGGTCTTGGAGATGGCGCCCGAGATGAAGGGCTGCGAGGCCGCCATCATCGTGATGTGCGAGTCCCAGCCCAGGAAGCGCTTGCCGATGCGCCCGCAGGGGTTGGCGCAGTCGAAGACCGGCAGATGCTCGTCCTTCAGGAAGGGCGCGCCCTCCAGCGTCATGGCGCCGCAGCAGTACGTGTTGGCCTGCTCGATCTCGGTCTTGGTGAAGCCCAGATGGGTCAGCAGGTCGAAGCCCTGGGCGTCCAGCACCTCGAAGGGCACGCCCAGCGTCTCGACGCAGAACTCGGCGCCGATGGTCCAGCGGTTGAACACGAACTTGATGTCGAAGGCGGTGGCGAGGTTGCCCTCCAGCTTCTCCAGCATCGCGTCGGTGAAGCCCTTGGCCTTCAGCGACTCGTGGTTGACGCCGGGCGCCGTCTTCAGCGTGCCGTGGCCGACCGCGTAGCGCTCCATCTCGGCGATCTGGTCGGGCGTGTAGCCCAGCGTCTTCAGCGCTTCCGGCACCAGCCGGTTGACGATCTTGAAGTAGCCGCCGCCGGCCAGCTTCTTGAACTTCACCAGGGCGAAGTCGGGCTCGATGCCGGTGGTGTCGCAATCCATCACCAGACCGATGGTGCCGGTCGGGGCGACCACCGTGGCCTGCGCGTTGCGGAAACCGTGGACCTCGCCCAGTTCCAGCGCCTCGTCCCACACCCGGACGGCGGCCAGCGCCAGCTCCTGGTCGGGGCAGAGGTCGGCGACGAAGGGAACCGGCGCGACCGCCAGCCCTTCGTAGCCGTCCATCGCGCCGTTGGCGGCGCGGCGGTGGTTGCGGATGACGCGCAGCATGTGGTCGCGGTTGGCCTCGTAGCCGGGGAAGGTCCCCAGCTCCTGCGCCATCTCGGCCGAGGTGGCGTAGGACACGCCGGTCATCACGGCGGAGATGCCGGCGCAATAGGCGCGGCCCTCGTCGGAGTCGTAGGACAGGCCCGACGCCATCAGCAGCCCGCCGAGGTTGGCGAAGCCGAGGCCCATCGTGCGGAACTCGTAGGAGAGCTGGGCGATTTCTTTGGACGGGAACTGCGCCATCATCACCGAGATTTCCAGCACCATCGTCCACAGACGGCAGGCGTGCTCGAAGGCCTCGGTGTCGAAGCTGCCGTCCTTCAGACGGAAGGACATCAGGTTCAGCGACGCCAGATTGCAGGCGGTGTCGTCGAGGAACATGTACTCCGAGCACGGGTTCGAGGCGTTGATGCGCCCCGAGGCCGGGCAGGTGTGCCACTCGTTGATGGTGCTGTCGAACTGCACGCCGGGATCGGCGCAGGCCCAGGCGGCGTAGCCGACCTTGTCCCACAGATCGCGGGCGCGCAGCGTCTTCACGACCTTGCCGTTGGTGCGGCCGATCAGGTTCCAATCCGAGTCGTCCAGAACCGCCTGGACGAAGTCGTTGGAGATGCGCACCGAGTTGTTGGAGTTCTGGCCGGCCACCGTCAGGTAGGCTTCCGAATCCCAGTCGGTGTTGTAGGTCTTGAACTCGATGGTCTTGAAGCCCTGGCCGGCGAACTGGATCACGCGCTGGATGTAGTTCTCCGAGACCTGATCCTTGCGAGCGGCGAGGATGGCCTTCTTGAGCTCCTTGTTCTCCTTCGGATCCAGGCCGTTCTGGGCGGCGGCCATCACCACCGTCAGGTGCTTCTGGCAGATCTTCGAACCGGTGACGAGGGCGGCGACCTTCTGCTCCTCGTTGACCTTCCAGTCGATGTAGCCCTCGATGTCCGGGTGGTCCATGTCCACCGTGACCATCTTGGCGGCGCGGCGCGTGGTGCCGCCCGACTTGATGGCGCCGGCGGCGCGGTCACCGATCTTGAGGAAGCTCATCAGCCCCGACGACTTGCCGCCACCGGCCAGACGCTCGCCCTCGCCGCGCAGCTTGGAGAAGTTGGAGCCGGTGCCCGAGCCGTACTTGAACAGCCGCGCCTCGCGCACCCACAGATCCATGATGCCGCCCTCGTTGACGAGGTCGTCGGCGACCGACTGGATGAAGCAGGCGTGGGGCTGCGGGTGCTCGTAGGCCGAGGCCGAGGAGGTCAGCAGGCCGGTCTTGAAATCGACGTAGAAATGGCCCTGGCTCGGGCCGTCGATGCCGTAGGCCCAGTGCAGGCCGGTGTTGAACCACTGCGGGCTGTTCGGCGCGGCCATCTGGGCGGCCAGCATGAAGCGCATCTCGTCGAAGAAGGCGCGCGCGTCGGCCTCCTGGTCGAAATAGCCGCCCTTCCAGCCCCAATAGGTCCAGGTGCCGGCCAGACGGTCGAAGACCTGCCGGGCGGAGGTCTCGCCGACGATCCGCTTCTCCTTGGGGAGCGAGGCCAGCTTCTCGGCGTCGGCTTCCTTGCGCCACAGCCAGGACGGGACCGTGTTCTCCTCGACGGAGCGGAGCGCGGCGGGGACGCCGGCCTTGCGGAAATACTTCTGGGCCAGGATGTCGCTGGCGACCTGGCTGAAGTTTTCCGGAACCTCGATGTCGGACTGCGAGAAGACGACCGAGCCGTCGGGGTTGCGGATCTCGCTGGTCGTCCGGCGGAAACCGAGGCTGGCGTAGGCGTCCTGACCTTCGGTGGTGAAACGACGCTCGATCCGCATGATGGCAATGCCCCCCGTTGAAGCTCAAAAATCGAAACCGGCGACGGCGCTCACGCTTTCGCGGGCCGCCAGCCGCCGGTTTCGCCGATGTTGGCGGCATCCTAGCCAGCGTGAGCGGCACCGGCAAGGGAGGGAAAGTGCTATTCCACCAGATATAGTGTTTGACACCATTATCTCCCAGCACATCTAGCGTTCTGCTGGTTCAACAATGTCGGTGCCGGCCGGTTCCAGGCCCTTCGGGGAAATTTTTCGGCGTCTTCCGAAGGACCGTCATTAAAGCGCAAAGGATGGCGGGCCGCCAGCGTTTCCAGCCTCGGGAAATCAAGATTTTGTAGTGTCGGAGTCGCCACACCCACCACCGATTCGTTTTCCGGCGACTCGGGAGCGGAAGCGGGGCCGGTCCCGAGTCGCGGCCCCCCGACTCGGAACGGACTCGGGACGGGGCGTCGAAACCTTTTCCCGGCCCAACGGTTGGAGTGAGGTACGGTAGTGGAGGGAGTTCCAACCATGTACAAGATGTTGATCGTGCCGCTCTCCGCCCTGATGCTGGCGAGCGGCGCCGCCAGCGCCCAGAGCGGCCCTTCCGGTGGCGACGTCGCCTCCCCCGACCGCACGCGGGTCTACAGCGAAAGCCGTGGCTCCGGTGTCACGAGCGCCCCGCCCAGCATCGACAGCCTGATGAATCGCGCGGTCATCGGATCGGACGGCGCGAAGATCGGCAAGGTCACCGACGTGATCCTCGGCCCCGACGGGCAGGCCCAGTTGATCGTGATCCGCAGCGGCGGGTTCCTCGGGATCGGCGGCAAGGACATCGCCGCCGATTTGCGGTTGGCCGAGACCCACACCGGTTCCGACGCCATCAAACTGCGCGACGTGACCACCGCCAGCGTGCGCGACATGCCCGAATTCCGTTACGAGGACAGCATGACCTCGCTGAACCGCAGCCCGCGCACCGAAAAGTAAACGGCGCCGTTGGACAGAAACGGTCCCCGGCCGCTACGCGCTGAGCCGGGTCCGCTCGCGGTCGAGGTCGTCCAGGATGGCGTCGGCGCAGGTGTCGAGTCGCTGGGCCAAGCGCTCCAGCTCATCATCGCCGGTGGCCCGTGCCTGACGCGCGGCGGCGGCGCTCAGGCTGGCGAATTGCTGCGCGATGGCGCGGTAATCGGGCGCTCGGCTGTCGGAGACTCCATAGGGCACGGCACCGGACGACGCGGCACGCCCGCGTTCGGTGCCCCCGCCGTTGCCCCTGCGTGTCCGGTCATCCTGATGGTCCAAGGCGAAGCCCCGTCGCTGCCAGCGTCGATGGGGCATCCTGACACAGCGGGGGGCCGGTCTGAATCGCGCTTAGGGCCGAGCCTGAGTCATCTTTGGGCGCAAGCCGACAGCGCAATCTTCGCCAAACCGGATAGAGCGAATGTTGCGTGTCAATCGATCAGCTGATCGAGCGTGGAGCGGACCACCTGCACGATCTCCCCGCCATGCTGCGACAGGGGCATGTCGCGGGCGCCGACGATGATGCCCAGCTCGTGCTCGGTGGTGGGGGCGAAGCGGGCGATCTCCTGCACCAAATCGTCGGCCAGGACGGCGTCGCGCGTCAGACCGGACTGGGCGGCGGTGCGGTCGCGCCAGCCGTTCACGGCGGCGGCGATGGCCGCCTCGATCTGCTGCGACTCCTCCTTGCGCTTGAGGTCGGTGAACAGCACCAGCACGCGCCAGCCGTCGACGGCGTAGGCGGTGTCGATCCGCTGGACCTCGACCGTGCGCAGAAAGGCGGACAGCTGCGCCTGCGCCTCGTCGGCGGCGCGGTCGGGAATCGTGAAGGTGCGGATTTCGGTGCTCATGGAGCGTCCTTGAGTGAATGCCTCCCCCGGTGCGGACGAGCCTACACGACGACCGGGGCGCTCGGCAAACCGGGACCGCAAGACCGGCGTCTTTCGGCCCCTTGGGGATAACCCCTATGTCCGTTTGGCGGAGCGCCGCCGCCGCGCGTTGTGGGACGGAGCCGGAGCGTTCGCGCGCCCCGGCTTCAACGACCCGCCGCGCCGGACGGAGACCGCCGCCATGCCGAACCCCCACCAGCCCGACCCGCCCTCTTTGGCCGCCGACCGCCAGGACAGGCAAGCGCCCGTGGAACCGCCGCGACTCCGGCGTGCCGGACGGCGCTGGCTGTTGCTCTGCGCCTTTCCCGCGCTGGTCGCCGGGTGTCTGCTGGCGGCGCTGTGGACCGGTTCGCGGCTGTATGAGCAGCCCTTCGTCTGGTACAACCTGAATCGGATCGACGCCGTGGCCAACCGGACCGCGCGGTCGCTCGACTCGGTAACCGTGGTGGCGTTCGGCGACACCGCGCTCCGCGACGCGACGCTCGACGAGCGCGACATGGCGGCGCTGGGGGCCAAGCGCGGCGTCGCGAACCTGCATTTCCTGCGCATCGTCCACCACCGCGCCGAGTTCGCCGATTTCGAGCCCCTGCTCGACCGAGTGCTGGCGATCAAGCCGGCGCTGGTGCTGATCGACCGCGACCTGCTGACAGCCGAGCGCGGCGTGGTGGAGGATCTGACCCGCTACCTCCGCGTCCTGGCTTCGCTGCCCGAGGGACGGGCCTATCTCCAGGACCAGGCGGCGCTGCAATACCAGCGGAACTGCGGGACACCGGCGTCCGACTCCCAAACGGCGATGGGCCGATCCTCCGACGCGGCGGAACGGGTGCGCGCCTTCATGACCCGCGCCTGGGCGGCCGGCATCCAGGTGGCGCTGGTCCAGGTCCGCAAGCCCTCGGAGCCGGCCGTGATCCCGGCGAGCGCCGGCGACCTGCCGCTGTGGCACGACGCCACGCTGGCGGGCGGATCCCCTTCCCCTTGTTCCGCCGAAGTCCAGGCGGCGGACGGGCGCACCGCCTTCTCCGCGTGGCTGGCCGGCGGGATCGCGAATGTCGTGACCGCTCCCCGGCCCGCCATCGCGAAAACGGTGCGGACGGAGGCGGCGTCGCTGCCCTGATCACTCGTTTGGATCGAATGCAGACAATGCCGAAAGATATTTAATAAAATACCATGTATCTGCGCTCCACCGCACAACACCACGCATCATGCGCGAGACGGCCGCAAGTGAAGCGCTGAAAAAACGCGACCGTCATCAAAGTGAAACCTCTTTCGGCGTAGGATCGGGACGCGCGGCAGGCCGACGGCGTCGACGATCCGGTCGACGGCGCTTGCGCGCGCGACTTGGAAACAGCCACGCGGTGCCCCCGATGGACTTCACCGTACAAGACGCCCAGGACAGCACGGAAATCCGTCTGCACGGGCGCATGACCTTCTCCGACCACGACACGTTCCGCTCGGTCATCGCCGCCTTCGAGCGGCCGGCCGGCCACCGGATGGTCTTCGACCTGTCCGGCCTGGAGTTCGTCGATTCCTCGGGGCTGGGCATGTTCATCATCGCCCGCGACACCGCCCAGAAGAAGAGCCTGGACTTCGCCATGCGCGGCGCCCGCGACGACGTCCACCGGCTGATCACCGTCGCCAAGCTGCACAAGATGTTCACCATCGACGCCTGAGGCGGTCGTGGAAGAGGCGCGCCGGGACGCGCCGGCCTCGCTCTACGGCCTCGACCTCGGCATCCCGCTCGGCGACCGGCGCGTGCTGATCGCCGACGACAGCCGCTACAACCGGCGCACCCTGTCCCGCTTCCTGCACTGGGCCGGGATCCGCCGGATCGACGTCGCCGCCAGCGGGCCGGAGCTTCTCGACACGATCGAGAGCGTCCAGCCCGACCTGCTGCTGATCGACGAGACCCTGCCCCCCATCGGCGGCGTCGCCCTGTGCCGGGTCCTGCGCGGCGATCCGCGTTGGCGCGACCTGCCGATCCTGATGCAGAGCGCCCGGCAGACCGACCAGATCCGCACCCTGTGCTTCCAGGCCGGCGCCACCGACCTGCTGGCCAAGCCGGTCAACCCCGGCGAATGCGTCGCCCGCGTCCGCTACCACCTCGAACGCCGCTCGATGGTGCAGGAGTTGCGCGCCTTCCGCGACCGGGTGGAGCGCGACTTGCGTCAAGCGCGCGCCATGCAGTTGGCCCTGGTGCCCGACCCGGCGTGGCTGGAGACGATGGCGGCGCGCCACGCCCTGCGGGTCGAGTCGGTGTTCCAGACCTCCGACGAGATCGGCGGCGATGTCTGGACCGCCTTCGAGATCGACCGCTCCCGCTTGGGCGTCTTCGTCGCCGACCTGTCGGGCCACGGCATCGCCTCGGCGATCAACGCCTTCCGCCTGCACACGCTGCTGACCCGCCTGCCGCGCGAGGACCGGGCCGAGCCCGCCCGGCTGCTCGGCCTGCTGAACCAGCGCCTCGCCGACATCCTGACGGTCGGGCAGTTCGCCACCGCCTTCTGCGGGATCGTCGACCGCGACGCCGACACCCTGACCTACGCCGCCGCCGGGGCACCCAGCCCGTTGCTGGGCAGCCGGGGCGGCTTCCGCGTGCTCGACAGCTCCGGCCTGCCGCTGGGCGCCTTCGCCGGGGCGGTCTACGAGACCCGCTCCACCCCCCTGCTGCCCGGCGACACGCTGTTCCTCTGCTCCGACGGGTTGACCGAGGCGCGCGACGGCAGCGGCGCGATGCTGGGGGAGGAGGGGCTGGCCGATCTGGTCGAGCGCGCGGTCAGGGCCGCCCCCGAGCGCCCCTTTCCCTGGCTGATGGCCCGCTTCGCCGAGCGGTTCGGCACCGCCTTGGCCGACGATCTGACCGCCTTGTGGATCGAACGCGACGCCGGTTGATGCGGCCGTTCATTCCGCCTTCCGATTTAACCACTTTTTGTTTATGGTTTCCCGGTCGGGCGTATCCCAACTGGAGACGGATGCATGGCTTCCATCATGATCAAGAAGGCTGGCGAGGGTTTGGTCTCGCAGGCGCATCGCAACGCCGACGTCGGTCCGACCAGCGGCAGCTCGGTCGTCTACGAAATTCAGAACGTGCCGAGCGGCGTCAGCGTCGACGACGTCATCGCCAAGTTCAAGGGCTACAAGACGGCGGAGAAGGTCTACGAGATCGACTGGGCGGCGCTGTCGGCCTAAAGCGCCCACGGCGCGGGCGGGGCTGGATCGGGGAAGACTTCCGCGATCCAGCCCGCGCGATCTCCTTTTTCAGGAGAGGATCGGAAGAAAATCAGGCGTGCTTGGGGTGGCGCGCGATCCACACTTCGAGCTGGGCGACGTGTTCGGCCTCTTCGGCGGCGAACTCCTCGGCCATCATGCGCACTTCGGAATCCGTGGTGGTCTTCGCCACCTCGGCGTAGAAGGCCTGCCCGCGCTTCTCGCTGTCGAGCGCCAGCTCCAGCGCGTATTCCACCGTCATCAGGTAATGCGAGCCTTCCATCGAGGCGGATTCGGGACTCTCGCCGTCCGGCCACTGGAACTCCTCGGGCTTCAGTTCGGGCAACGTGCGGAACCCGGCCCGCGCGCGCGCGTCGGCCAGATGCAGGCGCGAGAACTTCGCCATCTGGCCGAAGAAGGCCGCGACCTCCTGGTTCCCATAGGTCTTCATCGCCTCCGTCAGGTCGGAAAAGCGGTTGGCGGCGTCCTCTTCCAGCACGCAGGCGTGGGCGAGGAACAGGGCGGCGTCGTGGATGCTGGTCATGGATTCCTGCGAATGGCGAAAAGTAACCCGACGACGCTAAAACCATAACGTTTTTGCGGTTATGGATCCCGCCCCGATGCCGCCGCGCCCAGGGGTGCGACCTTTTGTCCTGGCGGCGACGGACGGGGCGCGGCGGGCGAGGCGAAAGCGGTTGCCTTTCCGCCGGTTTCGCGGCAGCAGAGTCCGCCATGACCATGCCGCCCCTTCCCATCGACCCCGTTCTTCCCGAATTGCTGGACGCCCTGCGGACCCGCGGAGTCGCCGTTCTGCAGGCCCCGCCCGGCGCCGGCAAGACGACGCGGGTGCCGCTGGCCCTGCTGGATCAGGACTGGCTAGCCGGCCGCAAGGTCATCGTGGTGGAGCCGCGCCGTCTGGCCGCCCGCGCCGCCGCGCACCGGATGGCCGCGATGCTGGGGCAGGAGGTCGGCGGGACGGTCGGCTACCGCGTGCGGCAGGACTCCAGGGTTGGGCCGAAGACGCGGATCGAGGTGATGACCGACGGCCTGTTCCTGCGCCGCATCCAGGATTCGCCGGAGCTTCCCGATGTCGGCGCGGTGCTGTTCGACGAGTTCCACGAACGCGGCATCGACAGCGACCTGTCGCTCGCCCTGACCCGCGAGACGCGCGAGGCCCTGCGCGAGGATCTGCGGCTGGTCGCGATGTCGGCCACGCTGGACGGCGGGCCGGTCTCGGCCCTGCTGGGCGACGCCTCCTCCCCCGCCCCCGTCGTGACCAGCGAGGGCCGCGCCTTCCCGGTGGAGACCCGCCACCTGGACGCGCCCCCGCCGGGCGCCCGCATCGAGGACGCGGTGGCCGCCACCCTGCGCCGCGCCCTGCGCGAGGAGCCCGGCAACGCCCTGGTCTTCCTGCCCGGCACCGGCGAGATCCGCCGGGTGCAGAGCCTGCTGGAGCAAGCGGACCTCGGCCCCGGCGTGGTGCTCGCCCCGCTCTACGGCGACATGACCACAGAGGCGCAGGACGCCGCCATCGGCCCCACCGCGCCGGGCACGCGCAAGGTGGTGCTGGCGACCTCCATCGCCGAGACCAGCCTGACCATCGAGGGCATCCGTATCGTCGTCGACAGCGGGATGATGCGGGTGCCGCGCTTCGACCCGCGCGGCGGCATGACCCGGCTGGTCACCGTGAAGGTCAGCCAGGCCTCGGCCGACCAGCGCCGGGGCCGCGCCGGCCGGCTGGAGCCGGGCGTCTGCTACCGCCTGTGGCCGGAGGCCGCGCATCGCGCGCTGGCGCCGCACACCGCGCCGGAGATCCTCGACGCCGATCTGGCGCCGCTGGCGCTGGAGCTGGCCGCCTGGGGCGTGAAGGATCCCGCCGACCTGCCCTGGCTCGACGCGCCGCCCGCCGCCGCGATGGCGCAGGCGCGGGAGCTGCTGGGCGAACTCGGCGCCTTGGAATCGGGCGCGCCGGACGGCGCGGGGGGGATCACCCCGGCGGGCAAGCGGATGGCCCGGCTGGGCGTGCACCCCCGGCTGGCCCGCATGATGCTGGACGGCGCCGCGCTGGGCCTCGGCCCGCTCGCCTGCACGGTCGCGGCGCTGCTGGGCGAGCGCGACATCGTCCGCGCCCAGCCGGGTTTCCGCGACGCCGACCTGCGGCTGCGGGTCGATCTGCTGCGCGGCGAGGAGCGCGGCGGCCATGGCGCGGCGCGCGGGATCGGCGTGGACCGCAACCGCGCCAAGCAGGCGGTGCGGCAGGCCCAGGCGTGGCGGCGCCAGCTCAACCTGCGGGACGACCGGAACGGCGGCGACAGCGGTGCCGTCGGGCGGCTGCTGGCCCTGGCCTACCCCGACCGCATCGGCCAGCGCCGTCCCGGCGGCAACCCCGGCGGCGTCGCGGCGCAGTACCGGCTGTCCGGCGGGCGCGGCGCCTATTTCCAGGAAGCCGAACCGCTGTCGGCGGAGGATTGGCTGGTCGTCGCCGACCTGGACGGGGCGGCCCGCGAGTCGCGTATTTTCCTCGCCGCCCCCGTCACCCTGGCCGAGTTGGAGGACGCCTTCGCCGACCGCATCCGCACGGAGGACGTCGTCGTCTGGGACGGGCGCGAGCAGGCGGTGCTGGCGCGTCGGCGGCGGATGCTGTTCGCCCTGGTCCTGAAGGACGAACGCCTGTCCAAGCCGCCGGCGGACGCGATGACCGCCGCGATGGTCGAGGGCGTCCGCGCCATGGGCCTCGCCTGCCTGCCCTGGACCAACGAGCTGCGCGCGTGGCGCACCCGCCTCGCCTTCCTGCGCCGGCGCGAGGGGGAGGACTGGCCCGACCTGTCCGACGAGGCCCTGCTCGCCGGGCTGGAGGACTGGCTGGCCCCCTTCCTCGACGGCGTGTCGCGCCGCGCCCATCTCGACCGGATCGACCTGTCCAGCGCGCTGCGCAACCAGTTGCCCTGGGATCTGAAGACCCGGATGGACGCCGAGGCGCCGACCCATGTCGAGGTGCCGAGCGGCTCGCGCATCCCCATCGACTACGACGGCGAGGAGCCGGTGCTGGCGGTGCGCTTGCAGGAGATGTTCGGGCTGGCCGAGACCCCGCGCATCGCCGGCGGCAAGGTGCCGCTGCTGCTGCATCTGCTGTCGCCGGCCCGACGCCCGATGCAGGTGACCCGCGACCTCGCCAGCTTCTGGGCCAACACCTACAAGGCGGTGAAGGCCGATCTGAAGGGCCAGTACCCCAAGCATTACTGGCCCGACAACCCGCTGGAAGCCGAACCGACCGCCAGAGCCAAGCCGCGCGGGCGCTGAACCCGACGGCCTTGCGGACGAAGCGTCCAATTGTCGCGACCGCCGTCCCGCACGCGGGTGTACGCTGTCAAGAAGCAGACGAACGGGAGGCAACGCCATGCCCGTGATGGACGCCGAACAACGCCGCAAGATCGAGGACGCCCTGCTGCGCAAGGCGGAGGAGGCGATCCGGCGCATGCGCCGCGAGGCGGAGACCGCCGCCCCCGACCACATCGACAGCCTCGCCATGGCGCTGGCGGAGCTGCTGAAGGCGAAGGAATTCCCCAGCCTCCGCGCCGCCGAATTCCGCGGGACGATCCGTGCCATCCAGTGCGGCGCCTACCAGCGCAGCGTCGATTCGCTGCTGGTCCAGGCCGAGCGTTGCGGCCATGGCGGCGACGACAAGGGCCGCAACGCGCTGCTGACCCAGGCCAAGGACCATTTCGGCAAGGCCCTGCGCTTCGGCGCCGACGACGAGTTCCGTCATGGGGTGGAGCGCCGCGTCCAAGCCACCCTGATGACCAGCAAGGACGGCGTCGACGACCGCACCAAGCAGGCCGCCAAGCGCAAGCTGGAGCAGCACGACACCGGTCCCAAGCCGCCGGGCGGCGTCGAGCGCCGCCGCGCCATCCGCTACCGGGATCCGGCGCTGGTGGTGGAGGTGGAGGGGCGGCGCTGCGAGACCCTGAACTGGTCCATGCACGGCCTGCTGGTCGATTTGCCGCCGGAGAGCTTCGCGCACGCCATCGGCGACCGTCTGCGGCTGGAGCTGCGCTGCGCCGAGGCGCCGGGTGCCGGCGGTCGGCAGATCGCCCACGCCGTGCGGCTCGACCCCGACCGACACGCGGTGGCGCTGTCCTTCCCCGACATCAGCACGGTGGTGCTGGCGCTGATGCACGCGCTGAAGGAACGGGGCGTCAAGCCGGAACCGGAACGGTAGATAGGCCGACCGAAGCACCACCCCCGGCGCCGATCCGACGATCGGTTGTTCCCGAAGCGGCTTGGTTTACGCCCAAAGGGCGTTTTTAGAACTGCTCCAGCTTTGAGTAAACTTCAGTCATTCCATCGAACGCGCCTCCATTGGACGCACCGGCGCGCTCTGCCGCTCGCACACTCCACCGCCGGCTTCCGGCAAGGAATGGCCCCGTCATGAACGTCGCGAACATTGCCCGGCGTCTGGTCGCCGGTGAGCTTCATTATGCTCTGGGCCGTTTCGAGACGGTCCGGCGGGGCTACAGCGCCTTCCGCCGCCTCACCCCCCGTTCGGCCGCCCGACCGCCCGCAGGACCGCCGGTACCGCTCCCCGCCCTGCCCAGTTCGCTGTTCACCGGCGTCACGCCGGAGCGCGCGCTGGCCGATCTGCGGCGGGATTCCATCGCGCTCGGCTTCGATCTGCCGCCCTCCACCGTGGCCGAGTTGGTCGGCTTCGCGACCCATTCGCCGCTGAAGGCGCGCGGCAGCGACCGCCTGTTCCATCGGCACGAGGTGGTCGACGGACGGCTGCCCGACGGCACGCCGGTGGTCATCGCCACCGTGCCCGACCCGCTGGACGCCACCGCCGTCCGCCGCGTGTGCCGCGACCCGCTGCTGATGGACAGCGCGGCGGCCTTCCTGGGATTCCGCCCCAGCAAGATCATTCCACGCCTGTTCTGGAGCTTCGTCACCCACGTGACCGACGAGGAGCGCCGTCGTCTGGGCCAGACCATCGACTGGCATTACGACGTCCACGACTTCCACTTCTGCTCGGCGCAGTTCTACCTGACCGACGTGGATTCCGGGGCCGGCGAGCACGCGCTGGTTCGCGGTTCGCACCGGGGCAAGTCGCTGCGCATGCTTCTCGGCTCGGCCAACGCGCGGGAGGAGGAGGTCTTCGCCCATTTCTCCCGCGACCGGCTGATGGTGGTGGAGGGGCCGGCGGGCACCGGCTTCCTGGAGGACACCTCCTGCTACCACCGGGCGCTGCCGCCGACCCGGCGCGAGCGGCTGATGTTCCAGCTGTGGATCAGCTGAGATGGCTGGTCGCGGCTGACGATGCCCCTCAGGTCCTCCCCCGCCGGGCGGGGGAGGACGACCCCGGTCAGAACTGGTCGTCGCCGAGCGCCATCACCGTGTTGCGGGCGCTGGCGATGGTCGGCAGCAGGGCCGGGGATATGGCCAGGATCTGCTCGGCGTAGAAGCGCGCGACGATCAGCTTGGTTTCCAGGAACGCCGCGTTGGCGCCCGGACGGCGCAAGCCCTCCATCGCCTTGACCGCCGAGCGCGCCAGCATCCAGCCGCCGGCGACATTTCCCCACAGCTTCAGATAGGCCACGGCACCCGCCGCCGCCCCGCGCGAATCGCCCTCGGCCTGGGTGGCGACGATCCAGTCGACCGCCTTGTCGAGTGCGTCGAGCCCCGCCGTCAGCTCGGTCCGGATCACCGCAAGGTCGTCGCCGGGGGCGCTCTCCAACTCGGCCGCCGTCGCGCGCATCTCGGCGATGAAGGCCTTGGCGGCGGCGCCCTTGTCGCGGCCGGTCTTGCGGAAGGTCAGGTCGTTGGCGTGGATGCCGTTGGTGCCCTCGTAGATCGGCGTGATGCGGGCGTCGCGGTAATGCTGGGCGGCGCCGGTCTCCTCGATGAAGCCCATGCCGCCGTGGATCTGCACGCCGGTCGAGGCCACGTCGCAGCCGATGTCGGTGGACCACGCCTTGACGATCGGGGTCAGCACGTCGACCCGCGCCGCCGCCGCCGCGCGGGTGGCGGGATCCTCGTGGTGGCGGGAGACGTCGAGCTGCGTGCCGGCGTAGAGCGCCAGCGCGCGCGCGGCCTCGGTCTTGGCGCGCATGTCCAGCAGCATGCGGCGCACGTCGGGATGCTTGATGATCGCCACCGCCGACCCCTTGCCGTCGGCGACGTCCTTGCTCTGCACGCGGGATTTGGCGTAGTCGCGGGCCTGCTGGTAGGCGCGCTCCGCCACCGCCACGCCCTGGATGCCGACGCCCAGGCGCGCGTTGTTCATCATCGTGAACATGTACTCGATGCCGCGGTTCTCCTCGCCGACCAGGAAGCCGGTGGCCCCGCCGTCGTCGCCATAGGCCATGACGGCGGTCGGGCTGGCCATGATGCCGAGCTTGTGCTCCAGGCTGGCGCAGCGCAGGTCGTTGCGGGCGCCGGGGGTGCCGTCGGCGTTGGGCAGGAACTTCGGCACGATGAACAGGCTGATGCCCTTGATGCCGGCCGGGGCGTCGGGCAGGCGGGCCAGCACCAGATGGACGATGTTCTCCGTCAGGTCGTGCTCGCCGTAGGTGATGAAGATCTTCTGCCCGGTGATCTTGTAGCTTCCGTCCCCGGCCCGGATGGCGCGGGTCCGCACGGCGGCGAGGTCGGAGCCGGCCTGCGGCTCCGTCAGGTTCATGGTGCCGTTCCACTCGCCCGAGATCATCTTGGACAGGTAGACGGCCTTCTGCTCCGCGCTGGCGTGCTCGGTCAGCAGATCCACCGCGCCCTGGGTCAGCAGCGGGCACAGGCCGAAGGAGAGGTTGGCCGACTGCCACATCTCGTTCACCGCGAAGGCGACGGTCCAGGGCAGGCCCTGCCCCCCATATTCCGGCTCGAAGGGCAGGCTGTTCCAGCCGGCCTCGGTGAACTGGTTGTAAGCCTCCTTCCAGCCGGTCGGCGTGCGGACGACGCCGTTCTCCAGCTTGGAGCCTTCCTTGTCGCCGACCGGGTTCAGCGGGGCGAGCACGCCCGAGGCGAATTTTCCGGCCTCCTCCAGGATGGCGTCGACCAGATCGGGGGCGGCCGATTCGCAATGCGGCAAGGCCGCCACGGCGTCGAGGCCGACGACCTCGTTCAGGACGAAACGCAGATCCTCGACCGGAGCGCTGTAGGAACTCATGGCGGAAACGGCCTCCCTCGGAAACGTTGGTTCGAACGTTGCTGTTGTTTGCTTGACCTAAGCGTCACCATACACCATCGCATGGTGGTTGGCGAGCGGACGCAAGGTCGCGGGAAAAGCTATGCCGAGGTGCGCGCCGCCGCAAGACGGGAGGCTTCGCGAGAGCTGGCACGATGGATGCATTGGTATCCCCGTCCTAGAACGGGAACCGACCCATGACCTACGCGTCCGCCCTTGGCCTTTCCAGCGATACCGCCGCCCAGCAGGCCCGTGCCGCGCGGGGTCCCGCCAGCGTGGAAGCCGCCGTGCGCAACGCCAGCGAGAAGACGGGGGTCGATTTTTCCTACCTCATGGAAAAAGCTGCCGTGGAGAGCGGGTACCGCACGGACGTAAAGTCCTCCTCCTCCTCGGCGACCGGGCTGTACCAGTTCATCGACAGCACGTGGCTCCAGACCATGAAGGACCACGGCGCCGAGCATGGGCTGGGAAAATACGCCAACGCCATCCAGACGCGCGGCGACGGCCGGCCCTATGTGGCCGACGCCGACATGAAGAAGGAGATCCTGGACCTGCGCAAGGATCCCACGGTCTCGGCCCTGATGGCGGCGGAATACACCAAGGAGAACAAGGAGCATCTGGAGGAGACCGTCGACGGCACCATCGGCTCCACCGAACTCTACATGGCGCATTTCCTGGGGGCTGGCGGCGCATCGAAGTTCCTCAACGCGATGCAGGACAATCCGGGCCGCACCGCCCGCGACGTGTTCCCGGACGCGGCGGCGGCCAACAAGAATGTCTTCTACGACAAGGCCACCGGCAAGGCGAAGTCGCTGAAGGAGATCTACGACAAGTTCGCCACCAAGTTCTCCGAGAACCCGCTGTCCAACTTCGCGCCGGCCCAAGTGGTCAACGACACGGTGCGCAAGCAGGACATGCCCGACGGCTTCACCACCCAGGTGCCGATGCCGCCGACCAAGTCGCTGAACGGCACGCCGCTGTCGATCTATCAGGTGCTGGCGCTCAACGCGCTGGAGACGCCGGACGAGGTCGACAGCATCAGCGGCCGCGAGACCCGTCCGCGCGACAAGGAGAACCGCAAGATGCGCGAGCAGCCGGTCCGCAGCGACCAGTCCACCGAATCCGGCGTCGGCTTCGGGCTGGGGCTGGGGTTGGGCCGGATCGTCGGGACGGAATCCGCGACCGCGCCGGCCAACACCATCACGGCCTCCGCCGTTTCCCCCACCGCCATCCCCGCCGCGCCGACCGAAAAGGCGGCATGACCCGTCAGGCCTTTCTGGCGGCCTCCTGCTCGGCCTGCCAGCGCGTCATGAAGGCGCGGAAGGACTCGTCCATCTCCCCCCACACCCGCCGGGCCAGCGGGTCGGCGGCCATCGCCTCGGCGTAGCGGGTCAGCTTGGGAAATTGCGTCAACAGCGCGTCGCCACGCGCCGCCAGCATCCGGCCGTAATAGAGCCAGGGCACCAGCACGCAATCGGCCAGCGACAGGCCCTCCCGCGCGGCGTAGCCGTCGGAGCGCAGGAACTGCTCCAGCGCGGTCAGCCCCTTGGTCAGCCCGGCGCGTTCGGCCGCCGCGTCGACCGCGAAGCCAGCGTCGACGCCCGCGCGCAGCAACGGGAACAGCCCGCCGCAATAGAGATCCAGCGTGCGCGGGATCAGCCGCACCAGGGCGCGTTCCCGCGGCGTGTCGCCCAGCAGCGACGGGGTGGGGTGCAGATCCTCCAGATACTCGCAGATGATCAGGCTTTCCGGCAGAAAGAAGCCGTCATGCTCCAGCACCGGCATCCGGCCGATGGGGTTCATCGCCAGGAATTCCGGCGTGCCGGGCGCCGCCGGGCGGGTTTCGAGGTCGAGACCCTTGGCGTAGCCCTGCATCCGCACCCGGGCGACGTAGGGGGAACCGGCGGATCCGTGAAGCACCATCATGATCGGTCACTCGCAGCGTTGGGATGGGGTTTGCCGTCTATAACACCGCCGCGCGCCCGGTGCCCCCGTGCCGCGCATGCCTGTGATGAACGCGGTCGTACACGGTCGATTCCTTGACCCGGCGGCAGGGTCCGCCTACTTTTACCCTTTGATCCCCTGTCCATCCCTGTCGAGCACCCATGGCCGTCCTCCCGATTCTCGTCGCCCCGCACCCCGTCCTGAAGCAGAAGGCGAAGCCCGTCGCCGCCGTGGACGCGCGCGTCGCCAAGCTGATGGACGACATGGTCGAGACCATGTACGCCGCCGTCGGCATCGGGCTCGCCGCCCCGCAGATCGGCGTGTCGGAGCGCGTCATCGTGGTCGATGTGCACGAGAAGGGCGAGCCGCGAAACCCCATCCGCCTCGCCAACCCGGAGATCGTCTGGTCGTCGGAGGAGAAGGGGCTGTGCGAGGAGGGCTGCCTGTCGGTGCCCGAGCAATACGCCGACGTCTCCCGGCCGCTGTCGGTGCGCGTGCGCTACCTCGACGAAAAGAACCAGCCGCAGGAGATCCTGGCCGAGGGCATGCTGGCGGTCTGCCTCCAGCACGAGATCGACCACCTGAACGGCGTGCTGTTCGTCGATTACCTGTCGCTGCTCAAGCGCAACATGATGCTGCGCAAGGTGCAGAAGCAGCAGAAGGCGAGCGCCTGACCCCGCCATGACCAGCCTTCGCCTCGTCTTCATGGGCACGCCGGACTTCGCCGTGCCCAGCCTTGCCGCGCTGATCGCGGCGGGGCACAGTGTCGCCTGCGTCTACAGCCAGCCGCCACGCCCGGCCGGGCGCGGGCAGCAGGTGCAGAAATCCCCCGTCCACCGCTTCGCCGAGGAGCGCGGCATCCCCGTGCGCACGCCCAAGAGCCTGCGCAACGCCGAGGCGCAGGCCGAGTTCGCGGCGCTCGACGCCGACGCGGCGGTGGTCGCCGCCTATGGGCTGATCCTGCCGCAGCCGGTCCTCGACGCGCCCCGGCTGGGTTGCGTCAACGTGCACGGCTCCCTGCTGCCGCGCTGGCGCGGGGCGGCACCGATCCAGCGCTCGATCCTGGCGGGCGACGCGGAGACCGGCATCACCATCATGCAGATGGACGTCGGGCTCGACACCGGCGCGATGCTGTCGAAGGAGGCCGTGGCGATCACGCCCGCGACCACCGCCAGCGGCCTGCACGACGAACTGGCCGCGCTCGGCGCCCGGATGATCGCCCCGGCGCTGGCGGGGCTCGCCGCCGGAACGCTGGTCGCCGAGCCGCAGCCCGAGGAGGGCGTGACTTACGCCGCCAAGCTGACGCGCGAGGACGGGCGGCTCGACTGGACGCGGGACGCCGCGTATGTGGAGCGGCAGGTGCGGGCGCTGACGCCGTGGCCCGGCTGTTGGTTCGACGTCGGGGCGGAGCGCATCAAGGTGCTGGCCGCCGAGTTGGTGGCCGACGCGTCGGGCGCGCCGGGAACCTTGCTGGACGACCGGCTGACCGTGGCCTGCCCCGACGGCGCGGTGCGGCTGACCCGCGTGCAGCGGCCGGGCAAGGCGCCGGTGGACGGCGCCGCCTTCCTGCGCGGCTTCGCGCTTCCCGTGGGTGGCCCTGTGAGCGGGATTGTCGGCGAATCATGCAACGCTGGAAACTGACGGTCGAGTACGACGGCCGTCCCTTCGTCGGCTGGCAGCGGCAGGACAACGGCCCCTCGGTGCAGCAGAGCCTGGAAGAGGCGGTGCTCCGCCTGTCGGGCGAGACCGTGCGCGTCCATGGCTCCGGCCGGACCGACGCCGGGGTCCACGCGCTGGGGCAGGTCTGCCATTTCGACCTCGAGAAGACCTTCACCGGGCTGAAGCTGCGCGACGCGCTGAACTTCCACCTGAAGCCGGCGCCCATCGCGGTGGTCGCGGTCGAACCGGCGCCCGAGGATTTCCACGCGCGGCTGACCTCCACCGGGCGTTCCTACGTCTACCGGATCGTCAACCGGCGGGCGCCGCTGGCGCTCGACGTTGGCCGGGCGTGGCACGTCACCCGGCCGCTGAACGCCGAGGCGATGCACGAAGCCGCGCAGGTTCTGGTGGGCGCGCACGACTTCACCAGCTTCCGCGCGTCGCTCTGCCAAGCCAAGTCGCCGCTGAAGACGCTCGACCGGCTGGATGTGGAGCGGGTGGGCGACGAGATCCGCGTCCACGCCGCCGCGCGCTCCTTCCTGCACCATCAGGTGCGGAACATGGTCGGCACGCTGGAACTGGTGGGGATCGGCAAGTGGGGTGCGGCCGACCTGCGCCGCGCGCTGGAGGCCCGCGACCGTTCCAAGGCCGGGCCGACCGCGCCGCCGGATGGGCTCTACTTCGTCTCCGCGCGGTATTGAGGGGCGACGGGGTTTGCCGTTACGCTGGAGATCCCGCCACCTCCGGGCCGCTCCGTGCTCCGCATTCTCCTGCTGTTGGCCGCTTCGCTTCTGCTGCTGTCCGGGTGCGGCATCGACGCCGACCAGGATGTGCTGTGCCGCCGGCTGATTCCGGCCTTCGAATCCGATCCCATCACGGATGCCTGGACGCGGATGGACGCCGAGGACCGGCGCGTCGTCCGCATCGATTACCGCACGGGCGGGGAGGCCCACTGGATCGCCTGCCGCTACGCCGGCGCCGCGACCGAGGCGGGCCGCACGGTGCTGGAGGCGGTCGCCACCGACCGCACCGGCTGGCTGCCGCCGATGCGTTTCGCCATGCTGGAGCAGTGGATCCGCATCAAGCCGCCGCGCCACGACGCGGCCCCCGCCGCCGCCATCGTCCGCTCGCCGCCGACCGCCTGGACGCCGTGGCTGTTCCTGCTGCAACAGGTCATCAACGCGGCGACGGTGGCCTGCGTCTACGGACTGCTGGCGCTGGGCTACACGCTGGTCTACGCCATCCTCGGCCAGATCAACCTCGCGATGGGCGAGCTAACCATGGTCGGCGCCATGCTGACGGCGATGGCGGCGGCCGGGCTGGGCATGGCGGGTTGGGCGGACTGGCCGCCGGCCCTGCTGGGCGTGCTGGTGCTGGTCATGGGCTTCACCGCCGCGCAGGGCTGGGCGATGGACCGGCTGGTGTTCCGCCGGCTGCGCAAGACCCGCTCGCACACGCCGCTGATCGTCGCGGTCGGGCTGTCGGTGGCCTACCAGGAGGGGGTGCGGCTGCTGCACGGCGCGCGGGACTGGTGGCCGGCGCCGGTGCTGGCCGACCGCCACGACCTGATCGGCGACGGAGCCTTCACGGTGACGGCGCTGTCCTCGCAGCTGGCGATCCTGGCGCTGACCGGCGGGCTCTACGCGCTGCTGTGGGGGATCATGCAGCGGACGCCCTTCGGCCGGGCGCACCGCGCCTGCACCGACGACGTGGCGGCGGCGGAATTGGTGGGGGTGGATGTGAACCGGACGGTGGCGATCACCTTCGCCATCGGCGGCGGGCTGGCGGCGGTCGCGGGGGCGGTGATCGCGCTGTATTACGGCGGGGTGAACTTCTTCACCGGCTACCTGATCGGCTTCAAGGCGCTGGCGGCGGCGGTGGTCGGCGGCATCGGCTCGGTGCCGGGGGCGATGCTGGGCGGCGCGCTGCTGGGGCTGGTGGAGACCTTCTGGTCGGCCTATTTCGTCATCGCCTACAAGGACATCGTCGCCTTCGGGCTGCTGACGCTGTTCCTGATCTACCGCCCGCAGGGATTGCTGGGGCAGCCGCGCGGGCGGGGCGATTGAGGTTCCTATCGGGACGCTAAGTGGACTAAACAGGGGGGCGCCACGTTCAGCCACGCTTTGCCCCCTCCCCCTCCCTCCCCCGCCTGCGGCGGGAGAGGGGGCCGGCCCCTTGTCGGTGTTCGGCGGAGTTCCCTCTCCCGCGCAGCGGGGGAGGGTTAGGGAGGGGGCAAACGTGGCCGCACCAACAACTCTGCTCAAGAATGCCGCTCCCGGCGGCGAGGAACACGATGTCCGACGATCTGAAGTGCCCGCAATGCGGTTCCGAGCATGTCTACCAGGACGGCAGCCTGTGGATCTGCCCGGAATGCGCCCATGAATGGAACCCGGAGACCGCCGCGAGCGACGCCGCCGCGCAAGCCGCCCAGGGCGGCGTGCGGGACGCCAACGGCAACCCGCTCGCCGATGGCGACAGCGTCACCGTGATCAAGGATCTGAAGGTCAAGGGCTCGTCCCTGGTCGTCAAGGGCGGCACCAAGGTCAAGGGCATCCGCTTGGTGGACGCGACCGACGGGCACAACATCTCGTGCAAGGTCGACGGCATCGGCGCGATGAACCTGAAGTCGGAATTCGTCAAGAAGGCCTGATCCGGCCGACGCAAAGGACCGGCACAAAGAAAAAGCCCCGGTGGACCGATCGTCCACCGGGGCTTTTTTCATGCCCGAAGCGAAAGCGCTCAGGCGAGGTCGCGCACATCGGCCAGATGGCCGGTCACCGCCGCCGCCACGGCCATGCCGGGGCTGACGAGATGGGTGCGGCCGCCACGGCCCTGACGGCCCTCGAAGTTGCGGTTCGAGGTGGACGCGCTGCGCTCGCCCGGCGCCAGACGGTCGGCGTTCATCGCCAGGCACATCGAGCAGCCCGGCTCGCGCCACTCGAAGCCGGCCTCGACGAAGACCTTGTCCAGCCCCTCTTCCTCGGCCTGCTCCTTGACCAGACCCGAGCCCGGAACCACCAGCGCCCGCACGCCCTCGGCAACCTTGCGGCCCTTGGCGAGGTCGGCGGCGGCGCGCAGATCCTCGATGCGGCCGTTGGTGCAGGAGCCGATGAACACCGTGTCGACCTTGACGCTGGACAGCGGCTGGCCGGGCGTCAGGCCCATGTAGGCCAGCGAGCGCTCGACGGCGGCGCGCTTGCCCTCGTCGGCGATGTCGGCCGGGTTCGGCACGGTCGCGGTGATCGGCAGCACGTCCTCGGGGCTGGTGCCCCAGGTGACCTGCGGCTCGATCGCGGCGGCGTCCAGCACGACGGTGGCGTCGTAGACCGCGCCCTCGTCGGACGGCAGGGTCTTCCAATAGGCGACGGCCTGCTCGTAGGCGCCGGCCTTGGGCGCCATGGCGCGGCCCTTGACGTACTCGAAGGTCTTCTCGTCGGGCGCGATCAGGCCGGCGCGGGCGCCGCCCTCGATGGCCATGTTGCAGACGGTCATGCGGCCTTCCATCGACAGCTCGCGGATGGCGTCGCCCGCGAACTCGATGACGTAGCCGGTGCCGCCGGCGGTGCCGATCTTGCCGATGATCGCCAGCACGATGTCCTTGGCGGTCACGCCGGGGTTCAACGCGCCGTCGACGCGGACCAGCATGTTCTTGGCCGGCTTCTGGATCAGCGTCTGGGTGGCGAGCACGTGCTCGACCTCGGACGTGCCGATGCCGAAGGCCAGCGCGCCGAACGCCCCGTGGGTGGCGGTGTGGCTGTCGCCGCAGACGATGGTGGCGCCGGGCAGGGTGAAGCCCTGTTCGGGCCCGACGATGTGGACGATGCCCTGGCGGATGTCGTCCATCGGGAAGTAGCGGACGCCGAAGTCACGGGCGTTCTTGTCCAGCGTCTCGACCTGGATGCGGCTTTCCTCCTCGACGATGCCCTTGGAGCGGTCCGTCGTGGGGACGTTGTGGTCGGGGACGGCGAGAGTGGCTTCCGGGCGGCGCACTTGGCGGCCGGCGACGCGCAACCCCTCGAACGCCTGCGGGCTGGTCACTTCGTGGACCAGATGGCGGTCGATGTAGAGGATGCAGGTGCCGTCATCCTGGCGGTGCACGACGTGGCTGTCCCAGATCTTGTCGAACAGAGTGCGCGGCTTGGACATCGGAAATCTCTCTCGCGGATACGGTAGGCGCGGAACGAAACGGAGGGCCGCACAATAGCGTTGTGTCGCCGCAGGGACAAGCTTGGCAAAGCGTCTTTCGCCGCAAGCCTGCTTCCCGCAACTTTCTAACGCTGGCGGCGTTTCACGGCGGATTTCACGGCAGCATCTTGCCGGGGTTCAGCAGGCCGTCCGGGTCCAGCGTGGCCTTGACGGCGCGCAGCAGGTCGAACTCCACCGGCCCCTTGATGACCGGCATCTCGTCCTTCTTGAAGCGCCCGACGCCGTGCTCGGCGGAGATCGAGCCGTCGAGCGCGAAGATCACCTCGTTGACGACGTGGCAGATCTCGTCCCAGCGGTCGAGATAGGTCTTGGTGTCGGCGCCCTCGGGCTGGCTGAGGTTGAAGTGGATGTTGCCGTCGCCGACATGGCCGAAGGGGGTCGGGCGGATGCCGGGGCAGGCGGTCGCCACCGCCGCCTCGGCCAGATCGATGAACTCGGCGACGCGGGAGACCGGGACCGACACGTCGTTCTTGATCGAGCCGCCCTCGAACTTCTGCGCCTCGACGATGGCCTCGCGGATGAACCAGAGCTGCTTGGCTTGGCTTTCCGACTGGGCGAGCGTCGCGTCGGTGGCCAGTTCGGCCTCGAAGGCCTCGGCGAAGGCGGCCTCGACGGTGTCCTGGAAGCTGTCGGACTTGGTGCCGGCGGTCAGCTCGGTGATGACGTACCAGGGCGACGGCGCCGAGAGCGGGTCGATGGTGCCGGCGACGTGCTTGAGGGCGAAGTCCAGGCAGCGGCGCGACATCAGCTCGAAGGCCGAGACGGCGTCGCCGGACGCGGAACGCAGCCGGGCCAGCAGCGCCACGGCGGCGGCCGGGCTCGGCACCGCGACGAAGGCGGTGATCGACTGGCGCGGGCGCGGGAACAGCTTCAGCACGGCGCCGGTGACGATGCCCAGCGTGCCCTCGGCGCCGATGAACAGGTTCTTCAGGTCGTAGCCGGTGTTGTTCTTGCGCAGGCGGCGCATCCCGTCCCAGACGCGCCCGTCGGCCAGCACCACCTCCAGACCCAGCACGAGGTCGCGGGTGTTGCCGTAGCGCAGCACGTTGATGCCGCCGGCGTTGGTGGAGATCAGCCCGCCGAGCTGCGCCGTGCCCTCCGAACCGAGGCTCAGCGGGAACAGCCGGTCGGCCTCGGCCGCCGCGTTCTGCACGGCGGTCAGCACGACGCCGGCGTCGACCGTCATCGTGTAGTTCAGCGCGTCGATCTCGCGGATGCGGTTCATCCGCGACAGGCTCAACACGATCTCGCGGCCGTCCTCGTAGGGGATCGAGCCGCCGACGAGGCCGGTGTTGCCGCCCTGCGGCACGATGGGGATCCCGGCCCCGGCGCAGATCCGGACGACGGCGGCGACCTCTTCCGTGTTGGCCGGGCGGACGACGGCCGGGCTGTTGCCCTTGAAGCGCCCGCGCCACTCCGACAGGTAGGGCGCCATGTCGGCGGCGTCGGTCAGAATGCCGGACGGACCGACGATGGCGCGGATCTGGTCGAGGGCGGCGGCGAGGGTCGTCATGGCGCGGGGTCCGGCGATGGTGAAGGGTGGAGGCATCGTTGCGACCCTTCTACAATCTCCCGGCCCGCAATTCCATCCGCTACGCAGGGCGCGGGGCTGCCGCGCGGCGCAGGCGGTCGTTGATCGCTACGCCCAGCCCTTCGTCGGGGATCGGCATCACGGCGATGCGGGGGGCGCCGCTCTGGTCGAGTTGACGCAAGTGGCTGAACAGGTTCGCCGCCGCCTCGTCGAGGTCGCCCTGCAGGCTGAGGTTCAGGCGGGTCGCGCCGCCGAAGACGAAGCGGTCGGGGCCGAAGGTCAGGAACGCCTCGTCGGCCTCCGCCGAGGGGGCGTTGAGGCGGACCGACGCGTTGGGCGCGTAGTGGCTTTCCAGTTGGCCGGGGGCTTTCGGCGCGGTCGGGTCGCCGGCCGAAACGC
Organism: Azospirillum doebereinerae; assembly: GCF_003989665.1. GTDB lineage: Bacteria > Pseudomonadota > Alphaproteobacteria > Azospirillales > Azospirillaceae > Azospirillum > Azospirillum doebereinerae. The sequence continues at coordinate 36,850 of NZ_RZIJ01000023.1, forward strand.
GGATCGGCCCGATCAGCCGCTCCATCTCCTCGGGCAGCACGGCGCCGGGGCGCAGGATCACCGGCTCCGGCCCGGTCAGGTCGATGACGGTGGACTCCAGCCCCACTTGGCACTTGCCGCCGGTGACGATGCCGTCCACCCGCTCGCCGAGGCTTTCCAGCACATGGTGCGGCGTGGTCGGGCTGACGGCGCCGGAGCGGTTGGCGCTGGGCGCCGCGATGGGGATGCCGGCGGCCTTCAGCAGGGACTGGGCCAGCGGGTGGCCGGGCACGCGGATCGCCACGCTATCCAGCCCGGCGCTGACCAGCAGCGACAGGGCGGAGTTCGCTGGGCGCGGCAGCACCATGGTCAGGGGGCCGGGCCAGAACTGCTGGGCCAGCTCGTAGGCGCGGTCGTTGAAGATCGCCCAGCGTTGGGCGGTGGCCAGATCGGGCAGATGGGCGATCAGCGGGTTGAACTGCGGGCGCCCCTTGGCGGCGAAGATCGCGGCGACCGCGCGATCGTCGGTGGCGTCGCCGCCAAGGCCGTAGACCGTCTCGGTCGGGAAGGCGACGAGCCGGCCGGCGCGCAGCAGTTCGGCGGCGCGATGGATGCCGGGCGGGGTGGCGGGGATCAGCGCCGGGCGCTTCTCACCGGAGGAGGAAGGATCGTCGGTCACGGCGTCTTTCTAGCGGCTGGCCGCAAGGTGTCAATTCGCGCGGTTGCACCCATCTCATCGCAAGGCTATGAGGGACGTTGGGTTTTTCCAACGACAACATGATGGGTGCGGGCATGACGGGCAAGGTCTTCACCGTGGCGCAGCAGAAAGGCGGCGCCGGCAAGACCACGCTGGCGGCCCACCTCGCCATCGCCTGGGCGCAGCTCGGCCATTCGGTCGCCACGGTCGACATCGACCCGCAGGGCAGCCTGACCCGCTGGCACGCGGTGCGGAGCGAGGCGACCGGCGGCGAGCCCGGCTTCACCCATGTGCAGATCAACGGCTGGCGCACCCAGGCGGAGGTCGAGAAACTGACGCGGACCCACGATATCGTCGTGGTGGACAGCCCGCCCCACGCCCAGACGGAGGCGCGCATCGCAGTCCGCGCCGCGACGCTGGTGGTGGCGCCGGTGCAGCCGAGCCCGATGGACCTCTGGGCCGTCCACCCGACCATCGAGCTGGCCGGGCAGGAGAAGCGCCGGCTGCTGCTGGTGCTGAACCGCGTTCCGCCGCGCGCCCGCATCGCCGACGAACTGATCGCCAAGGTGCACGAGCTGGTGGCCCCGCCGGCCGTCGATCTGGCGCGGGCGCAGATCGGCAACCGCACCGCCTACGCCGGCACCCTGATGAGCGGCTTCTCGGTGACCGAGGCCGCCCGCAAGTCGCAAGCCTCGGTGGAGATGCAGGCGCTGGCCGAGGAAATTCTGGCGCGGGCGTGAGGGAGGACGACGCTCTCCTCCCTCACCAGTACCGCATCGCGTCCAGGTACAGCCCGCGCAGGTCGTCGTCCGACACCGGGCGGGGCGCGATGGTCAGCAGGCGCTGCTGCGACGCCGCCCCCCGCACCAGCCCCGGAAGGTCGGCCTCGCCGTAGCCCAGCGCCGACAGACCGTTGGGCAGCCCCGTCGCCCGCATCATCGCGATCAGACGCGTCGCCAGCAGCGCGCCGCCGTCCTCCGGCCCGGCGCCGCGCGTGTCGGCGCCCAGCGCCTCGGCGGCGCGCAGATGGGCCTCGGGCGCCGCCGGGCCGGTGAAGCGGAAGGCGGCCGGGGCGTTCAGCACCACCGAGATGCCGTGCGGCACCATCGGGTCGACCGCGTCGTAGCCGGTCGCGGTGAAGCTGTGGTTCATCCCGGCCACCGAATAGGACATGGCGTGCGGGATGTGGACGCCGGCGTTGCCGAAGGCCAGACCCGCCAGCGTCGCCGCGAACATCAGCGCGTCGCGCGCCTCCGAATCGGTCGGGTCGTTGACCGCCCGCTCCAGCCACAGCCCGCCGAGCCGGATCGCCTGGAGGCTGCCGATGTCCGACCACGGGTTCGCCCCCTGGTAGGGCGGCCGCGCGGTGGGGGTCTCCGGCCGTGGCCGCGAGCGGTAGGGGCGCGCCGTGTGGCTCTCGATGGCGTGGGTCAGCACGTCGAAGCCGGTGGCGGCGATGGCGCCCGGCGGCAGGCTGTCGATGGTGCGCGGATCGACCACCGCCAGCGTCGGCCGCAGGAAGCGCGAGGAGATGCCGGTCTTCACCTGCTTCTCGACATGGTCGAAGATGGCGACGCCGGTGGTCTCGCTGCCGGTACCGCAGGTCGTCGGGCAGGCGATGTGCGGCTTGACGGGACCGGGAACCGGGCGCCCCTCGCCCAGCGGCTTGTTGACGTAGGCGAGGAAATCCGCCGGGTGGGTGGCGTAGAGATTCGCCGCCTTGGCCGTGTCGATCACCGAGCCGCCGCCGATGGAGATGTACCCGTCGAACCCGCCCTCGGCCGCGAAATCCGCCGCGTCGAGGAAGGAGGCGCTGGTCGGCTCCACCCGGCAGCGGTCGTAGACCACCGCGTCGATTCCCGCCGCCTTCAGCGAGTCGAGCGCCGCCGCGAAGGGCGCCGTCGCCGCCACGCGCGGATCGGTGAACAGCGCGACCCGGCGCATGCCCAGCGCCTCGGCGTCGCCGCCCAGCTCGGCCAGCATGCCGGGGCCGAACTTCATGCGCGCGGCCTCGACGGTGAAGCCGACCTCGCCGTCGGGCTGGATGGGATAGGCGTCGCCGGACCGGGTCATCGTGGGGTGCTCCTCTCTCGGGATCGGGGTTCTGGTGCCCGTCCCGGATGGGAGCGCGGGAGGCGGCGGGCTGTCAATCCATCCGTTCGCCAAGCGGACCGACCGGCGGCCCGTCCGGCGGTCCGCCCGCCGCAGGCGCGCGCCCCGTCGGCAGCAGCACCCGCTGGTAGAGATAGCCGATGCCGATCAGGCTCACCCCCAGCCCCAGGAAGGAGGCGACGCGGTACAGCCCCTCCAGATCCTCCATGTCGCTGAGGAACACCTTGGCGACCACCGCCAGCACCAGCGCCAGCCCGGCGTGGCGCATCCAGCCCCAGCCGAAACGCAGCGCCACCACCATCAGCGCGACCCCGAACAGCAGGAAACCGGCCGAATAGCTGTACCATTCCGCGTTGGACATGTCGTAGCCGGACAGCACCGGCCCCTGGAAGACCCGCCGGATCTCCAGCGCGAGGTTCAGCGCGAACAGCGCGAAGGGCAGCAGCGGGGCCATTTGCCGCAGGCGCGGCAGCGGCGGCGGATCCAGCCACAGATAGACCAGCCCCAGCGCGCCCGGCGCGCCGTAGGCCAGCAGCAGCCGGTTCACCACCGGCCAGTCGCCCACCGATTCGTCCGTCCACAGCGGGTTGAGGTCGAGCACCTGCCAGCCCACGACGTGGAAGGCCGCCAGCGCCACCAGCGCGCGCCGCCCCCAGACGGCGACCGGCCGCGCGGTCCAGCGCCGGTCGGCGGCCAGCAGCACCGCCAGCCCGAGCCACGCCAGCGTGTGCAGCGACGCCTCCACCAGGGTCGAGGGCGCCTCGGTCAGGTCCTCCACCATCCAGCGGTGAATGCCGAGCGAAACCATCATCGTCGTGAAGATCAGCCCGCCTGCCTCCAGCACCATGACGACCAGATCGTCGCCCCGCCCGTCCGGCGCCCGCCGCAGCCAATGCGCCGCCAGCAGGAAGCCCAGCGCCGGCAGCCCATAGCCGTAGGCGATCCAGGCCATGCCCTCGTAGTCCAGCACGTAGGGGTTCACCGCCAGCCGGGCCAGCACCGCGAGCGCGACCAGAAGGGCGACGCCGCGCAGCTCGCGCACGTCCAGCCGGCGCTCCAGCCAAGCCAGCACCGGCACCTGGAGGGCGAGCGCCACCGTCAGCCACGCCTCGCGCAGGGTCATGGTGGCGCCGAGCGAGATGGCGCCGACCGCGCCGGCCGCGAAGGCCGCCATGCCCAGCGTCGCCCCCGGCCGGTGGCGGTGCCGCGCCAGCGGCGTCACCGCCCCGACCAGCAAAGCCGCCAGCCCCAGCGCCGCCATCGGCCACGCCGTGTCGGTGTAGGGCGGCTCGACCGTCGCGTAGGCGAAGGCCAGCAGCGCCAGCGGCACCAGCGCCGACAGCGACGCCCACAGCGCGATCCGCCGCGCCTCCCACAGCGCCACGAAGCCGCCGATCCCGAACATCGCCGCGAAGCCGCCCACCGTCCACAGGAAACGACCGATCTCGCCCGGCACGATCTCCGTCACCGCCGTGACGACCGGCTGGCCCTCCTCGTTCAATGCGGGGGGCAGGTTGGGGACATAAGGCAGGCTCCACGGCACCAGCGCCGCCAGCACGACCAGCGAGGCGGTCCAGGCGACCACGCCCAGCCGCTCCACCCGCCGCCCGGCGACCAGCGCCAGCGCCGCGAACAGCCCCAGCACGGCCAGCGACACCGAACCATGCGAATCGGTCCAGGTCAGCCCGGCAACCAGCGCCCCCAGAACCCGCATGCCCGCCACCGCCAGCCCGTCGGCCGGATGGCGCTTCTTGCGCCGCGCCCAGGAGGGCAGCGCCGCGCGCCAGCCCGTCACCACCGGAACGGCCTCCACCGGTTCCGCGTCCTCCCAGCGCCCCAGCACCGCCGGCATCAGGAACAGCGCGGCGGTCAGCAGCAGGTAGAGCCCGACCGGCAGCGCGTCGCCCGGCCGCCACGGGTCCAGCATCCACAGCAGCGGCCACAGCGCCGCCCCGGCCAGCGTCCCCCAGCCGAGCCAGCGCCAGCCGCGATACAGCACCACCGCCATGCCGGCCCCGTTCAGCGCCAGCAGATAGGCGAACAGCCCCCAGGCCATCGGGTCGTTCGAGGACACCAGCAGCGGCGTGACGAAGCCGGCCAGCAGCCCCAGCGCGGCGATGAACGGCCCCTGCAACAGCGACAGCCCGATGCCGACCATCGCCAGCGCCGCCAGCAGCGCGAAGGCGACCAGCGGGGCGAACAGGTCGAACAGGGCGAAGCCGCCGTAGACGCTGGCGAAGGCGGTGAACAGCCCCGCCGCCGTCAGGGCGGGCGGCACGTAGTCGGGCTTGAGCGTCGCGATGAAGCGCTGCTCCGGCCGGCGCCGCAGCCATTCGCCGCCGACCATCAGCCCGGCTCCGGCCAGCAGGCCCAGCGCGATCCGCACCGACGGCCCCAGCCAGCCCAGCTCGGCCGACAGCTTGATGAAGAAGGCGGCGGCCAGCGCCATGGTGGCGCCACCCAGCCAGATCAGCCAGCGCGAGGCCAGCGACTCCTCCAAGTCGCGCCAGCGCGAGCGGCCGGGTTCGGGGGGCGCGAACGGGTCGGCGGGCTCCGTCGCCGGGTCCGGCACAGCGGGGGGAAGCTCGTCGGCGAGGACGGGGACCGGTGCAACGGCCTCCTCGGGCGGCGCGACGGTGTCGGCCAAGCCGAGGACCGCGTCGACGGCGGGTTGGGGCACCGGTGCCGGGCCACCGGCCGCCAGCCGGGTCAGCGCCTTGCGCAGATCGTCGATCTCGCGCGCCTGCGCCTTCAGCCGGCGGTTGAGCCGCTGATAGACGACGCCGACCGCCAGCAGCACCAGCAGGAATTCCATCGCGTTGCCGCCCCACCCATTCGTTCGGGCGTCAGGATAGCGCCACCGCCGTACCACTGTCGTGGTCACGCTTGGAGGATGACGAAGGTGCTACGTGGCGCGATTCCATAGGTCTTTGCCCCCGATGCCCCCACCCCGGCCCTCCCCCGCTGGGCGGGGGAGGCGGGGTGGGGGCAATCGGAAGCCGGGACCTACAGGGCCGCCCCCACCCGCCGCAGCATCGCCAGCGCGTCGTCCACCGCATGGAAATCGGCGGTGTTGTCGAAGACGCACCACACCGGGCGGTCCCGCGCCTCGGCCCGCAGACGTTCCGCCAGCGCGTCGAGCACCGCCGACTCGTAGGCGGAACGGTACATCACCGGCGAGCCGTGCAGCCGCCAATAGCGCAAGCCCTCCCAGCCGCCCGGCTCCTCCGCCCCCGCCACCGGGGCCGGATCGGCGGCGACCCGCGCGACCCGATGCTCGACCATCAGGGCGGTCGCCTCGGCGCCGAACCAGCCGGCGTGGCGCGGCTCGCACACCACGTCGCCATCGAACCGCTCGCGCAGCGCCGCGAAGAACGCCCCCGCCACCGCCGGGTCGAAGCCCAGGCTGGGCGGAAGCTGCACCAGAAGCGGCCCCAGCCGGTCGCCCAGCCGCCCGGCCTCGTCGAGGAAGCGGTCGAGCGGAGCCTCCGCCCCGGCCAGCCGCCCGTCATGGGTGATCGCCTTGGGAATCTTCACCGCGAAGCGGAAGCCCGGCGGGGTCGAGGCGGCCCAGCGCGCCCAGGTCTCCGGCTTGTGCGGCCGGTAGAAGCTGCTGTTCACCTCGGTCATCGGCAGCACGCGGGCGGTGCGCTCCAGATGGGAGCCGTCCATGGGGAAAGCGGAGGCGGACAGCTTCGGAATGCCCCAGCCGGCGACGCCGATGCGGATCGGGTGCGCGCTCATCGGCGGCGCGCCGTTTCGCGGTCTCGGCGCGACTCGGGTGCGTCGATGGCGGTGGGCACGGGCTTGGTGAAAAGGTCGGCCAAGCGGGATGTCCTTGGCGAAGTGGGCGAAGCTGCCCGACCCCAACGATTCATCCCAGCCCGAGGTTCCCGGAGCCCAAGGTTCCGGTCAGGGACCGCGCGCCGTGCGCCACGCGCAGACGCCCGCGTAATAGGCCGAGGTGGCCAACCACAGCCCGAACAGCCAGCCCGGCCGGTCCGGCGACAGGATCACCAGCGCCACGCAGCACAGCAGCCACACCGTGGTGACCGCGATGTTCAGCGCCATCAGCGCCTTGACCCGGAACGGGTGGAGGAACTTCGCCGTGGTGAAGGTCAGCAGCCCCAGGGCGACCACGACCGCCGCGTTGATCCACGGATCGAGCCCGAGCAGCCAGAGATACAGCGCCACCACGTTCCAGATCGCCGGGAAGCCGACGAAATAATTGTCGCCGCTCTTCATCTGCACGTTGGCGAAGCAGTAGAGCGAGGTCAGCAGCACCCAGGCCGCCAGCGCGATGCTGACCAGCCCCTCGGGCAGCAGGCCGAAGCGGTGCATGAACACCGCCGGCACGACGACGTAGGTCAGGTAGTCGATGACGAGGTCCAGCACCGACCCGTCGATGCCCGGCAGCACCTGCTTGACCGAGGCGCGGCGCGCCAGCGTGCCGTCCACCCCGTCCACCACCAAAGCCACGCCGAGCCAGGCCAGGCACAGCTTCGCGTCCCCCGCCGCCGCGGCCAGCAGGCCCAGCAGGCCCAGCACCGCCCCGCTCGCCGTGAAGACATGGACACCCCAGGCCGACAGGCGGTGCGTGATTCCGTAGGCGGCGCTCATTCAGGGGATTCCGTTCCGGCGGGCGTTCAGGGGGACAGAGGGGGCGATTTTCTGACACAGATGCACGCAGATAAACACAGATTTGTGGCGGCGCAAAATCCCCCTGCCCCGCCCGCCCTCCGGCCCGCCTCAGCCCGGAGGGCCAAAGGCGGCGCGGCCGGCCAGCGTCGCGGGCTTGGGACCGCCGGTGGCCCAGTCCAGCAGTTCCACCGTGTGGAGAACCGGCAGCCCCGCGCCGCCTTCGACGCCACCGGCGATCTGGGTGATGCAGCCGAGGTTGCCCGCCGCCACCGCGTCGGCCCGCGTGCTTTCGATGGCCGCGACCTTGCGGGCACGCAGTTCCCCGGCCAGCTCCGGTTGCAGCAGGTTGTAGGTGCCGGCCGAGCCGCAGCAGAGATGCCCGTCGGGGATCTCCCGCACCGCGAAGCCGGCGGCGCGCAGCAGGGCGCGCGGCGGTTCCTTGATCTTCTGGCCATGCTGAAGAGAGCAAGCGGAGTGGTAGGCGATGGCCTGCCCCGTTTCGACCACCGGGGCGGACAGCCCGATCTCGTCCAGCAGCTCGGTCACGTCGCGCGCCAGCCCGGCCACCGCCGCGGCCTTGGCGGCGTAGGCGGGATCCTCGCGGAACAGGAAGCCGTAATCCTTCACGCCGGTGCCGCAGCCCGACGCGTTGACGACGATGGCGTCCAGCCCGGCGCCCTCGATCTCGCGGGTCCAGGCGTCGATGGCCGCCTTGGCCGAGGCGTGGGCGAGGGACTCCTTGCCCATGTGGTGCGTCAGCGCGCCGCAGCACTCGGCCCCCTTGGCGACCACCACCTCGACGCCGTGGCGGGTCAGCAGGCGGATGGTCGCCTCGTTGATCTGCGGCGCCAGCACCCGCTGCGCGCAGCCGATCAGCAGGGCGACCCGCTTGCGCCTAGGCCCTTGCGCCGGGTGGACTCCCGGCCGCTCGGTGGGGCTCGGCGCCGGCACATGGGAGGGGCTCAGCGCCAGCATGGCGTCCAGCCGCTTGGGCAGCAGCGCGCGGAAACGCCGGCCGAGCGGCGCGCCGCGCAGCGCCAGCCGCAGCAGGGTCGGGTTCGGCAGCACGCGGGCCACGAATTCGCGCACCGCGCGGTCGGCGGGCGGGCGGCTGTGGGTCGCTTCGATGTGGGCGCGGGCGTGATCGACCAGATGCATGTAATGGACGCCCGACGGGCAGGTCGTCATGCAGGACAGGCAGGACAGGCAGCGGTCGATGTGCTTGACCGTCGATTCGGGCGGCGGTCCGCCCTTCTCCAGCATGTCCTTGATCTGGTAGATGCGGCCGCGCGGGGAATCCAGCTCGTCGCCCAGGATGGTGTAGGTCGGGCAGGTCGCGGTGCAGAAGCCGCAATGCACGCATTTGCGCAGGATCGCTTCCGATTCGCGGGTCGCGGAATCGGCCAGTTGGGCGAGCGAGAAATTCGTCTGCATGGTCCCTCACACGCCCGCGTGCATGCGGCCGGGGTTGAGAATGCCCTTCGGATCGAAGCTGGCCTTGACGCGGCGGGTCAGCGCCATCAGCGGGTCGGGCAACGGCTGGAACACCTCGGTCACCGCGCGCACGGCGTCCGGCGCGCGGACCATCGTGGCGTGGCCGTTCGCGCCGACGGCGGCGCGGATCGTGGCGGCGGAGTCCGGCGGCGCCGTCAACCAGATCAGGCCGCCGCCCCAATCGAAGAAGGCTTCGACGGCCAGGGTCCGTTGAATCGTTGCGAGAACGCCGGGGCCAGAGGCTGGCGGGACGGAGAGTTTCCAGAGATGGTTGCCCCCTCCCCACCCCTCCCCCGCTGACGCGGGAGAGGGAGCCAAGCGCGTGTCCGGCACGGCCCCCTCTCCCGCCGCAGGCGGGGGAGGGTTGGGGAGGGGGCCGGAAACCGGAGCGCCGAACCACGCCCCATCCCTCACCTCGCGCCAGACCGCCAGCGACTCGTCGCGGCCCAACACCGCGTCCGCCAGCAACTCCTCGCGCAGCAGCGCCACCCGCGCCGTCACCGAGGGGCCGAAGCCCTCGACCCGCACCAGGGTCACCGCCCCGCCCGCCCCGGCCACCGTCGCCACGCCCGAGCGCGCCGCGACGCCGGCCGGCAGATGCGCCGCCCCCGACACGTCGTAGGGGCTGCGCAGCGCGCGGTCGAGCATGCCCACCGCGCCCGGATCGTCCAGCCCGAACAGCAGCAGCGTGGCGGTGTCCTCGGGCGCCGGCAGCACCTTCACCGTGATCTCGGTCAGCGCGGTCAGCGTGCCGAAGGAGCCGGCCATCAGCTTGGGCAGGTCGTAGCCGGTGACGTTCTTCACCACCTTGCCGCCGCCCTTGTACAGCTCGCCACGCCCGCTGACCCCGGCGATGCCCAGCGCGTGATCGCGCGCCGACCCGGCCGAGATCCGGCGCGGCCCGGCCAGCCCGCAGGCGATCAGCCCACCCAGCGTGCCACCCCCCTCGGGTGATTCCGGCGGCTCGAAGGCCAGATGCTGCCCGCGCTCCGCCAGCATCGGCCGGATGAGGTCCATCGGCGTGCCGGCCAGCGCGGTCAGCACCAGTTCCTCCGGCTCGTAGGCGATCACTCCGGACAGGCCGGACAGATCCAGCGCGTGCCCCGCCTGAACCGGGCGGCCCAGCCCCCGCCGGCTTCCGCTGCCCAGAACCTCCAACGGCTCTTCGGCGGAGAGCGCCCAGCGCACCGCCTCGGCGGCCTGGGCGGCGGTGTCCGGCTTCAGCGTGGTGATGGTCATGCCGGTCGGCCCCTCAGAAGCGCGGGATGTCGGGGAAGCGCAGTTCCCCCTTGTGGACGTGCAGCCGGCCAAGCTCGGCGCAGCGGTGGAGCGTCGGGAAGACCTTGCCGGGGTTCAGCAACCCGTCGGGGTCGAAGGCGCATTTCAGCCGCTGCTGCTGCTCCAGGTCGGCGGCGTCGAACTGGTCGGTCATCAGGTCGCGCTTCTCGACGCCGACGCCGTGCTCGCCGGTCAGCACGCCGCCAACCTCGACGCACAGGCGCAGGATGTCGTTGCCGAATTCCTCCGCCGTCTCCAGCTCGCCCGGCTTGTTGGCATCGTAGAGGATCAGCGGGTGCAGGTTGCCGTCCCCGGCGTGGAAGACATTGGCGACCCGCAGGCCGTGGCGCGCCGACATCTCCTGCATCCGTTGCAGCACGAGGGGCAGCGCCTTGCGCGGAATGGTGCCGTCCATGCAGTAATAGTCGGGGCTGATGCGCCCCACCGCCGGGAAGGCCGCCTTGCGCCCGGCCCAGAAGGCCAGCCGCTCCTCCTCGGTGGTCGACACCCGCGCGGAGACGCAGCCCTTGCTCCGGGCGATGGCCTCGACCCGCTCGATCAGGTGGTCGACCTCGGCGGCCGGGCCGTCCAGCTCGACGATCAGCAGCGCCTCGACGTCCAGCGGGTAGCCGGCGTGGACGAAGGCCTCGGCGGCGTGGATGGCCGGGCGGTCCATCATCTCCATGCCGCCGGGAATGATGCCGGCCGCGATGATCGCCGCGACGCAATCGCCCCCCTGCTCGCTGGAGGGAAAGCCGATCAGGACGGCGCGCGCGGTGGCCGGCTTTTTCAGGATGCGGACCGTCACCTCGGTGACGACGCCGAGCAGCCCCTCCGACCCGGTGACGATCCCCATCAGGTCGTAGCCGCCCTGATCGAGGTGCTTGCCGCCCAGCCGGAGGACCGTGCCGTCGATCAGCACCATCTCCAGCCCCAGCACGTTGTTGGTGGTCAGCCCGTATTTCAGGCAATGCACCCCGCCGGAGTTCTCGGCGATGTTGCCGCCGATGGTGCAGGCGATCTGGCTCGACGGATCGGGGGCGTAATAGAAGCCCTCGTGCGCCACGGCGTTGGAGATGCCGAGGTTGGTCACCCCCGGCTGCACCACGGCGCAGCGGTTGGCGTAGTCGATGTCGAGGATGCGCTTGAACTTGCCCATCCCGAGCAGCACGCCGTCGGCCAGCGGCAACGCCCCGCCGGACAGCGAGGTGCCGGCGCCGCGCGGCACCACCTTGACGCCCATGTCCTTGCAGGTCTTCAGGATTTGGCTGACCTGCTCCACCGTGCTGGGCAGCACGGCGACCAGGGGAAGCTGGCGGTAGGCGGTCAGCCCGTCGCATTCGTAGGCGCGCAGCTCGTTCTCGTCGACGATCACGCCCTCGCCGGGGACGATGGCGCGCAGCGCATCGACGATGGCGCGGCGGCGGGCGATGATGCCGCCGTCCGGAACAGGCATCTTCATGGCGTGGGCGTCCTTCCCTGGCGGTGACCATGGCTCGGGGTTCGTCCGCTAGACGTACCATCCGCCACCGCGCGGGCACAAGACGACGACACGGGATGGCGGCACCAAGGCGATGTGCCGCATGACCCTGAAAACGCAAGAGCCGCACCCGAAGGCGCGGCTCTTGCGAGAAACCCGAAAGCAAAGAGGCCGAGGGGTGAACCCGACCTCCCCGCCGGATCAGCCCTGACGGGCCTTGAAACGCGGGTTCTGCTTGTTGATGACGTAGACACGGCCCTTGCGGCGGATCACGCGGCAGGCCTTGTGGCGCGTCTTCATCGACTTGAGAGAGTTGACGATTTTCATGATGATATTCCTGAACGCTCGGCGGCTCGATAGAAGGCGCGCACCATAGTGCCACGTCCCCGCCCTGTCAACGCCCGCTGTCGGCACGGGAAACCGTCCGGGGATGAATCGAATCGCGGCCGCGTCGAAGACAGTCACAGCCCGTACGGGTGTCGATTTCGCAAGACACAACCCAATGAGATCATGTTGAGCGGCGCGCCGAGAGAGACATCGACCGAACCTTCGATGCACAACCCATAGGTCAAAAATCTGTGATGTGTGTCGATTTTTTATTCACATCTCCAAGCCGCGATGCCAATAAAAATGTTGAAATCATGGATTTTTCTCTCCTTTTTGCCCTCATGGAAAGGGGTGACACGGCGTCAATCGCATCACCTTTCAAAACTTGTTCTCTATTTTGTCCGTTGTGCCGCTGGAACGCCAAAGCCTTGAGGCTTCACAAACAAAAACTAGGAGTTTACCAGAAAAGAGTCATCATGATTTTAGTTATGAACACCATGATCAAACAATCACCTTGAAATATCATTCAAAAATTTATGAAATCCGACGCGCTTATGCGGTTGATTGACGCTGACAGGAAGAAATAAGCGCGTTCCCATTGCCGGTTAATGCTTGATGATGTAAGGGGAGAGAGGTCGCTGAACTCGAATTCAGCCTCTTTTCGTTTGGTTTCTCACGGTTCTGGCAGCGAACCGCCGATGGTCCGGACGGACGGAACGGGCGCGCAAAGCGCCGGCCCCGCTCAACGCCACGCTCGGCGCATCATCGAAGGGGAAGATCATGAGATTCTGGAACACTCTGACCATGGCGGCGGCGGGTGCGCTGTTCCTGACGGCGCCGCAAGCCCAAGCCGCCTATCCGGAGAAGCCGATCACGCTGATCGTCGCGTTCGGCGCCGGCGGCGGCACCGACCTGCTGGTCCGCGCGCTGGCGCCGTTCCTGGAGAAGGAACTGGGCGAAGGCGCCCGAGTCGAGGTGGTGAACAAGCCCGGCGCCGGCGGCGAGATCGGCTTCGCCGCCATCGCCGACGCCGCGCCGGACGGCTACACGCTGGGTTCGATCAACTCGCCCAACGTCACCGCGATCCCGATCGAGCGTCAGGCGCGCTATTCGCTGGACCGGCTCGACCCGCTCTACAATCTGGTCGACGACCCCGGCGCCTTCGCCGCCAACACCGAGGGGCAGTTCAAGACGCTGGCCGACGTGGTGACCTTCGCCAAGGCCAACCCGAACACGGTGACGGTCGGCACCACCGGCATCGGCTCGGACGATCACCTCGCCATGCTGGTGTTCCAGCGCCAGGCCGGCGTGACCTTCACCCATGTGCCGTTCCAGGGCTCTTCCGCCAACGAGGCGGCCTTGGCCGGCAAGAAGATCATGCTCAGCTCGGTCAACATCGGCGAGGCGCTGCAGTACAAGCAGAAGGACCCGATCACCGTGCTCGGCGTGATGGCCGAGAAGCGGGCGGAGAACGCCCCGGACGCCGCGACCTTCAAGGAGCAGGGCTTCGCGGCGCAGATGTCGTCGCTGCGCGGCATCGCGGCGCCCAAGGGGCTGCCGCCGGAGGTGCGCGCCAAGCTGGTCGAGGCGCTGGGCAAGGCCGCCAACGCCCCCGGCTTCCAGGCCAAGGCCAAGGAGCTGTTCCAGCCGCTCCGCCTGCTGCCGCCCGAGCAGTACACGGCGGAGCTGACCGCCGCCACCGCCGCGCTGCGCGAGCTGTGGGCCTCCAACCCCTGGCTGAAGTAAGCGGCACCGGAAACGACTCGGGCGCCGGCCAATCGGTCGGCGCCCGTTCCGGCGGGTGACACGGCGACGCGTCACCCGGTCACTTCAGCCACGGCGCTTCCTTCCAGAGGGCACGGAACTGCTCGTCCATCCGCTTCAGCTCCACGGCGTAGGCGTCGGGGGGCAGCAGGCGGAGCGGTTGGTAGGCGCGGGTCGCGATCTGCCGGAACTCCGGATGCTCGACCGCCTTGGCGATGGCGTCCACCAGCTTGGCGCGGATCCCCGGGGGCAGGCCGACCGGCGCGGCCAAACCGCGCAGGGAGGCCATGTTGACCGCGAATCCCTGCTCCTTGAAGGTCGGGACGTCGGGCGCCTGGTCCCAGCGCTGGTCGGTCATCACGCCCAGGATGCGGATCGGGTCGCCTTCGCGGGCGCGCTGCGATTCGCCGATGTTCATCGAACTCAACTGGATGTGCCGGCCCAGCAGCGCGCGGTGGGCGTCGGCGCTGCCCGGAAACGGCACATGCGTCAACTGGACCTGGGTCAGGCGCTGGAACATCAGCATGGCGAGGTGGTCGTCGGAACCGATGCCGGTGGTGCCGACCGTCACCGTGTTCGGGTTGGCCTTGGCGTAGGCCGCGACATCGGCCAGCGTCCGCATCGGGCTGTCCTTGTGGACCACGAAGGAACCCGGATCGTCGACCAGGTTGTAGAGCGGGTCGAGCCGGTCCAGCGAGAAGCGAGCGTGCCGCTCGATCGGGATCGTCACGACGTTGGGCGAGTTGATGAGGCCCAGCGTGTAGCCGTCCGGCGCCGCGTCGGCGATGGCGGCGAAGCCGATCTCCCCGCCGGCCCCTGGGCGGTTCATCACGACGACCCGCGCGGTGCCGCCCAGCTCCTTCTCGATGAAGGGCGCCAGCGAGCGCACGATGAAGTCCGACCCGCCGCCCGCCGCGTAGCCGACGATCAGGGAAATCGGCTTGTCCGGATAGGCGGCCTGGGCCTGGGGCGCCGTCAGGCCGACCAGCGCGGCCAGCGCCAGCGCGCCCAACCCACGCCCCAACCCACGACAAAGCGCCGCGCCCCGGCCGGCCACCCCGAACGCACCCGCGCGTGCCCGTTGCTGTTTGCCCCGCGACCTCAAACCGACCATCGCACGCTTCTCCTTCCGAAGGCTTCGTACAACCAAGCCCTCGCCTGGGTTGTTTCCGACACGCCTGACTTGCTTTTCATCGAATTTCAAACGCTCCAGTGATTTTAACGTGAACGACGAATCCTCTCCATAGGGGAAATTGACGCGGGCAAACCATCGTTTGACGATAAAACGGCAATCCATCATATTCTAATACTTGCCGTCATTCGGCGGATGATGCGCGCATGACGGGTGCGCCCGGCCCGCCATCACCGCCGCAGGTCGTCCGGCCGTCCCGCTTCCTGGGACGGGCCGCCCGTTGCGAAAGGCTTTTCCACCATGACCGTCCACAAAGACTTTTCCCGCCCCGCCGCCACCCTGGTCGAAGCGCTCGGCGCGCAGGCGCCCGCCACCCTGCACGAGGCGATGGGCAAGAAGGGGGCGATGGGCCACCCGATCAAGCCGCTCTACCCCGGCATGCGGCTGCGCGGACCGGCGCTGACCGTGTCCTGCGGCCCGACCGACAACCTGATGATCCACATCGCCGTCGCGCTCGCCAAGCCGGGCGACGTTCTGGTCGTCGACTTCAAAGGCATGACCGACGCCGGCCCCTGGGGCGACATCCTGACCGCCTCGGCGGTGGCGCGCGGGTTGGGTGGGCTGGTGATCGACGGCTGCGTGCGCGACGCGGCGGCGATCCGCGACATGGGCTTCCCGGTCTTCTGCCGGGGCACCAACATGAAGGGCACCAACAAGACCGACGCCAAGGGCGACGTGAACACCACCATCGTCTGCGGCGGCGTGATCGTCTCGGCCGGCGACATCGTGGTGGCCGACGACGACGGCGTGGTGGTGGTGCCCCGGGATCTCGCCGCCGACACGCTCGAGAAGGCCCTGGCCCGCGAAGCGGCGGAGGAGCAGTACCGCCACAAGCTGGAGGCCGGCGAGACGACCATCGAGTTGCTGAACCTGAAGCCCTACCTGGACGCCGTCGGCCTCGCCCTGTGATCCTGGCCCCGCCGCCCCGCCCGAACCGGACAAAGACCGAGACCGAGACCGACCATGCCCGACATCATCGTTTCCGAATTCATGCAGCCCAGCGCGGTGGACGAGCTGCGGCGCGATTTCGACGTGCTCTATGACGAAACGCTCTACCGCCGGCTCGACGAGTTGTACGCGCTGGGCCGCGACGCCCGCGCCATCTGCATCCGCAACGAGACGGAGATTCGCGGCGCCTTCTTCGACGCCTTCCCCAACCTGAAGGCGGTCGGCCGGCTCGGCGTCGGGTTGGACAACATCGACGTTCCGGCCTGCCAGGAGCGCGGGATCGCCGTGCTGCCGGCCACCGGCGCCAACGAGGTGTCGGTCGCCGAGCTCGCCATCGCCGGGTTGATGATGCTGGTGCGCGGGACCGCCTATTTCGCGACTCCGGAGGTGGTGGCCGGCCGCTGGCCGCGCGGCACGCTGATCGGGCGCGAGGTGTCGGGCAAGACGCTGGGAATCGTCGGCTTCGGCCGCATCGGTCGTCACGTCGCACGCCGCGCCCAAGGGCTGGACATGACCGTCACCGCCGCCGATCCCTTCCTGCCGGACGACCACCCGGTCTGGGCGCAGACGGGCGTGCGCAAGGTCTCGTTCGACCGGTTGTGGGAGGAGTCCGACGCCATCAGCCTGCATCTTCCCTTCACCCCCGACACCCACGCCATGGTGAACGCCGGGGTGATCGCCCGCTTCAAGCCCGGCGCGATCCTCGTCAACGTCGCGCGCGGCGGCGTGGTGGACGAGGTGGCGCTGGCGGCGGCGCTGAAGAGTGGCCATGTCGGCGGCGCGCTGCTCGACGTCTTCGCGACGGAGCCGCTCCCGGCGGACAACCCGTTCCACGGCGTGCCGAACCTGATCCTGACTCCGCACATCGGCGCCACCACCGACGAGGCCCGCATCCGCACCGGCCACATGATCGCCGACAACGTGCGGGCGGTGCTGACCGGCCGCATCCCGGACACCGCCATAATCTGACACACCGCCATAATCTGACGAGGTGAGGCGCGGCCCCGCGCAACGGGCCGCGCGCACTCCTGTTGAACGGACACCCACATTCAACAGGAGCGCCGCCATGCTGCGCGTCGTGATGATCCCCCTCTTCGCCCTTGCCCTGCTCGCTGGTTGCTCGACCGGAACCCCGTCCACAAGCGGCGGCGCGCCCCAGGCGTCGGTCGGTTCCGGCGGAGGCGGCGACTGGTCCTATGGCAGCGGCAGCACCGATTGACGGTCTGGCCCTCGGGACCGGAGACGCGGGCGCCTGTTTCTGGAAGCAGTTTCAAAATGATTGGAACAATCGGCGCCCCCGTCCGGCGTTACTATCACCTCACCACACAGGAACCCGACTGGTTCCCCGACGCCGATCAGCGCGTCGGACGACGTCTTCTTGCAAAAAGCAGAGACGCCGAAGTGAATCCATGCCCGCACACCGGAAATCTGTGTTGCGCCCATGACGATTCATAAAGAATTCAAAAACAATTTGTCGTGCCATCAATAAAGTTCAGACAACCTATCTTTCCTATTTGCGTACAGACCTCAGCCCCTCAGACAATCACCTCGTCTTTTATCGGCCTTCTATCTGAGCACAAACATTGTTGTGCAAAAATTTTGTGCAACAACTTCCTGACTTACACCCCCAATCGGACGATACATCAAAAAATCTCAAATGCCGCAGGAACCATGGGGTTTCTGTGGGTCGGACCGCTGAGCGTTACATCATGGTTACGGCGCATCGACAAAACTGAAGCATAAAATACAGGCACATTCCGTATGGATATGCCATCGGGTCAGGCGCTGGTAGGCCGAAAGGCACAGAACCTCGGCGCCCCGACCAGGGCAGGTACGAACAAATCATTGATGCACAACGATTTTAATCTCCTGGCACGCCGTGTGCTTTTAGGGCTCCGAACGCAGATTTGGAGGCGGTTCCCGCCCCTCCCCCTCAACGGAGATGAAGAAATGTCGAAGAAGGTCGTGCTTTCCCTGGCCGCGCTCGGTCTGGCCGTCGCCGCGTCACCGGCCGCCGCGCTGGATTGGAGCGACACGTCGGTCAGCTACCGCCTGGGCACGAACTTCCGCGAGCCGGCCGTCACCCGCTCCAACGGCGAGGCGCGCCAGATCACCAAGAACATCGTCGCCTTCACCCATGTGAACGGCTACTCGCTGGGCGGCAACTTCCTCAACGTCGACATCCTGAAGTCCAACCGCGCCGACCCGGCGTCCGGCGGCGACACCGGCGCGGTCGAGGCCTATGTGGTCTACCGCCACGACCTGAGCCTGAACAAGGTCACCGGCACCAAGAACTTTGCCTTCGGCCCGATCAAGGACATCGCCATCGAGGCCGGCGTCGACCTGAACACCAAGAACACCACCTTCGCCTCGCGCAAGGTTCTGCCGGTGGTCGGCCCCTCCTTCTCCTTCGACGTGCCCGGATTCCTGACCGTGGCCGTGCTGGCCAGCAAGGAGTGGAACCACAACGGCATCACCAGGAAAGAGGTCGAGTTCGACGCGGCGCCGATCCTGGCCACCGCCTGGAACATCCCGCTCGGCACCGTCGGCGTCCCGGTCAACTTCGAGGGCTTCGGCAACATCGTCGGCCCGAAGGGCAAGGACGGCTTCAACCGCGAGACCAAGACCGAGATCCTGGTCCGTCCCAAGCTGATGTGGGACGTCGGCGCCGCCTTCGGGAAGGAGAAGACCCTCAAGGCCGGCTTCGGCTGGCAGTACTGGTACAACAAGTTCGGCAACGACCACACCAAGGTCCAGGGGTCCATCGAAAGCGCGCCGATCTTCGAGGCGCAGCTCCACTTCTAAGCCCGTCCCGGCCGCTCGGGCGGTCTCCGGCGCCCATCCCGCCGGAGACCGTCTCCTCCGATACCCCCTTGAGACCCGCGAGAGTGAGAGCATGATGTTCAAGACGATCCGTTCGATGCTGGCCGGCGCCGGCCTCGCCGCCGCCGCCCTGACCGCCGGCAACGCCATGACCGCCGGCGGCGCCCTGGCCGCCACCTCGGTGAAGTTCACGCTGGACTGGAAGTTCGAAGGCCCCGCCGCCGCCTTCCTGGTCGCCGCCGACAAGGGCTATTTCGCGGCCGAGGGGCTGGACGTCACCATCGATTCGGGCAACGGCTCGTCGGGCGCCGTGACCCGCGTCGCCAGCGGCGCCTACGACATCGGCATGGCCGATTTCAACTCGATGATGGAGTTCAACGACAAGAACCCAGACAAGGCGATGAAGGCCGCCTTCATCGTTTACGACATCCCGCCCTTCTCGCTGTTCGCCCTGAAGAAGAGCGGCATCGCCAAACCGGCCGACCTCGCCGGCAAGACGATGGGCGCTCCGGTGTTCGATGCCCCGCGCAAGCTGTTCCCGGCCTACGCCAAGGCCGTCGGCGTCGCCCCCGATTCGGTGACCTGGAAGAGCATGGACCCGCCGCTGCGCGAGCCGATGCTGGTGCGCGGCGAGGTGCAGGCGATCTCCGGCTTCTACTTCACCAGCCTGCTGAACCTGCGGGCGCTGGGCGTGACCGAGAAGGACCTGACGATCTTCAACTTCGCCGACGCCGGGGTCAGCCTGTACGGCAACGCCCTGATCCCGTCGCCCAAGCTGATGAAGGAGAACCCCGAGGCGCTGAAGGGCTTCCTGCGCGCGGTGGTGAAGGGCTGGCGCGACGTGGCCGCCAACCCGGCGGACGGCATCAAGGCGATCAAGAAGCGCGACCCGCTGATCGACGACGCGCTGGAACTCGACCGCCTGAAGATGGCGCTGGAGATGTGCGTCCTGACCCCGGACGTGAAGGCCGACGGCATGGGCGGCGTGCGCGCCGACCGACTGGAGGCGGCCATCGCGCAGGTGTCGGCGACCTTCGGCTTCGCCAAGACGCCGGCGGCATCCGACGTGTTCGACGCCTCCTTCCTGCCCTCCGCCGCCGAGCGCAAGCTGACGCCGTAAGGGCTTAGCACTGAAGCCCTTCTCCCCTTGAGGGAGAAGGGTTGGGATGAGGGGTATTCCGCCGCAGGCGGAAAGCTTGCGTCCCCTCACCCCAACCCCTCTCCCACAAGGGGAGAGGGGCTCCTGACTGAAAACAGAGGAAACGGACGGATGACCGCCTTTGTGGATCTCGACCGCGTGACGTTGCGCTACGGCGCCGGCGACACGCTGGCGCTTTCCGAAACCACCATGAAGATCGCCAAGGGCGAGTTCATCGCCGTCGTCGGCCCCAGCGGCTGCGGCAAGTCCTCGCTTCTCAAGCTGGTCTCGGGGCTGATGCGGCCCTCGACCGGCACGGTGATCGTCAACGGGCAGGAGGTCACCGGCCCGCTCAAGATCGTCGGCATGGCCTTCCAGAACCCGACGCTGCTGCCCTGGCGCACCACGCTGGACAACGTGATGCTGCCGATGGAGATCGTCGAGCCGCACCGCCACCGCCTGCGCAAGGCCCGCGCCGAATACGAGGAGCGCGCCCGCGCCATGCTGGCCAGCGTCGGTCTGGCCGGCTTCGAGGACAAGTTCCCCTGGCAGCTCTCGGGCGGCATGCAGCAGCGCACCTCGCTGTGCCGCGCGCTGATCCACGAGCCCGACCTGCTGATGTTGGACGAGCCCTTCGGCGCGCTCGACGCCTTCACCCGCGAGGAGCTGTGGGCGATCCTCCAGAACCTTTGGACCAAGCGGCCCTTCACCGTGATCCTGGTCACCCACGACCTGCGCGAGGCCGCCTATCTGGCCGACACCATCTACGTGATGAGCAAGCGGCCGGGCCGCATCGTCCACGTCCGCCCCAACGATCTGCCGCGCCCGCGCAACCTGGAAACCACCTTCACCCGCGACTTCACCGATCTGGTCCACGAACTGCGCGACCACATCAGCGCCGTGCGCGCCGCCGAGGAGACCTTGCCATGACCCCGCAGGCCAAAGCGTTCCTCGACAAGGCGATGCCGCTGGTCTCGGCCATCGGGCTGTTCCTGGTGTGGGAGCTGGTCTGCCGCCTGTTCGCGATCCCCGACTATCTGCTGCCCACCCCCTCGGCCAGCTTCGCCGCCGCCTGGACCTACCGCGACGCGATCTGGATGCACGCCCTGCAGACGCTGCTGACGACGCTGGCCGGCTTCGCGCTGGCCGTCGCCTTCGGGGTGCTGCTGGGGGTCGCGGTCGGCTCGTCGCGCGCCGTCTACCGCGCGGCCAACCCGCTGCTGATCGGCTTCAACAGCGTGCCCAAGGTGGCGGTGGTGCCGGTGCTGGTGATGTGGTTCGGCATCGGCACCGTGCCGGCGATCCTCACCGCCTTCCTCATCAGCTTCTTCCCCATCGTGGTCAACGTCGCCACCGGCCTCGCCACGCTGGAGCCGGAGCTGCGCGACGTGCTGCGCTCGCTGGGAGCGACGCGGATGGACATTTTGCTGAAGGTCGGCTTCCCGCGCGCCCTGCCCTTCTTCTTCGCCTCGCTGAAGGTGGCGGTGACGCTGGCCTTCGTCGGCTCGGTGATGTCGGAGACGGTCGCCTCCAACCTCGGCGTCGGCTATCTGATGATGTCGGCCAGCTCGCGCTTCAACATGCCGCTGGTCTTCGCCGGGCTGCTGGTCATCGCGGCGATGGGCGTCGCCATGTACGCCGTCTTCTCGCTGATCGAGCACCGCTCCACCCGCTGGGCGCATCGCGGCGGCGACACCCTGTAGAGCGCCCGAGCCCGATCGCGCGCGACCGAGGCCCGCCCATCCGGCGGGCCTTTTTCATGCCCGCGACTCGTCCGGACAGGAAAAGGGCGGCCGGAACGCACCGGCCGCCCGAGGTTGAGGAAGACATCCGAACAAGGAACCTGCCTGCCCCCAGCATCGTCCGAACCCGCGCGCCTGTCCTGTCGGGGCCGACCCGCTTCGGGGAAACCCCGATCCCGTTTCCATGCCGATGTCCGTCTCCCCTTCGGACGCGTACGACGATGCCGTTCACGACCACGTCTGGACGCCGCCCGAGGAGCAGCGCCAAGCGGCCAATTGGACCACCTTCCTCACCGCCAACGGCCTTGCCGACTACCCGGCCCTCTCCGCCAAGGCGAAGGTCATCGGCATCGCCAACGCGGCGACCGACGCCGTCAACACCATCCGGCAGGCCAGCGAGTTCGGCATCGCCGAGGGCGGCCAGCAGCTCGCCGGGCTTCTGGTGTTCCTGATCGACGTGCGGGCGCTCGGCCTGAAATCGGCCAAGGGGCTGCGGCTGACCGAAAGCTTCTACTGGGACATGGACGACGGCACCCGCGCCTGGTCCAAGCCCTTCTCCGAGCGCTTCGACGGCCGCAAGCCCAGCATGGTCCACGCCGGGGTGTACAGCGCCATCACCCATTACCTGAAGGCCAGCGCCGACGCCAGGAGCGCCGACGGACTGACCGTCGCGGCGAAGATGCGCGAGACCCCCGTCAACGACTTCATGACCAGGAACGCCCGCGTCCTGCCCAACGGCTGGGTCCAGCGCGACTTCTACCTGTTCGAGGTCAAGGCGCCCGAGCAGTCCAAGGCCGACGGCGGCGACTACACCCTGCTCGCCACCATTCCGGGCGATCAGGCCAAGCCGCCCGCCGCGATGGCCGCCTGCCCGCTGGCCTCGGGGAACTGAGACCGGGACCGGCGCGGTTTACTTCCGGCATGTTCCCCCCCACTGTTTCGCGTGAAACACACGAAACAGTGGGGAGTGAACCGCATGGAACCGCGCATCAGTCTGGTCACGCTGGGGGTCGCCGATCTGGCGCGCTCCCGGCGTTTCTACGAACAGGGGCTGGGCTGGACGCCCTCCCCGGCGGGGAACGACAACGTCGCCTTCTATCAGCTGGGTGGCATGGCGCTGGGGCTGTTCAGCCGCGCGGCCCTGGCGGAGGACGCGCATCTGCCTGACGCCGGGGATCCGACGCGCTTCGGCGGCATCACGCTCGCCCAGAACGTCCGTTCCAAGGCGGAGGTGGACGCTGTGCTGGCGCTGGCGGAACGGGCCGGCGCGCGAATCCTCAAACCGGGGCAGGATGTGTTCTGGGGCGGTTATTCGGGCTATTTCGCCGATCCGGACGGCCATCCCTGGGAAATCGCCTGGAACCCCTTCTTCACGCTCGACGCGGCCGGAAACATGACGCTGTCGGCCGCGTGACCCATCCACGAACTGCGCGCCGTGCGGCGGCGGTCACCGCCGCACGGCGCGCAGTTCGTGCAGCAGCCACACCAGCGTCGAGACGACCAGGATCGCGCCCGCCTGATGGGCGGCGGCGACCGGGATCCACACCACCGTCAGCAGCGTCGCGATGCCGAGCCCGATCTGGACCAGCACCATCGCGCCCGCCGCCGCCGCCGCCCGGCCGGCGCGCCCCGGCAGCCGGGCCAGCGCCACCCGCGCCGCCAACGCCAGCACGGCCAGCCCGGTCAACAGGGCGAGCGCGCGGTGGATCAGCTGGATCGCGGCGGTGTTCTCGAACGGGTTGTGCCACCACGGCACCAGCGTGCCGATCTCCGGCGGGATCAGATGGCCTTCCATCAGCGGGAAGGTGTTGTAGGCGTAGCCCGCCCGCGCCCCGGCGACGAAGGCGCCCCAGACGATGGTGACGGCGACCAGCCCCAACGCCCAGCGGGCGTGACGGCGCAGGGACGCCGCCTCCGGACGCCAGCCGGCCAGCGGCAGCGGATCGAGCAGCCCCAGCGCGGTGCGCAGCAGCAGCGCGTAGATCAGGATCGCCATGCCCAGATGCAGGGCGAGGCGGTAGTGGCTGACGTTGGGCTGGTCGACCAGCCCGCTCTTGACCATGAACCAGCCGACGACGCCCTGGAGCCCGCCCAGCAGGAACAGCCCGGCCAGCTTCGGCCACAGGGCCGGCGCGATGCGGCCCTGGATCCAGAAGCGCAGGAAGGGGATCAGGAAGACGAAGCCGATCGCCTGCCCCCACAACCGGTGAAACCACTCCCACCAGAAGATTTCCTGGAAGCCGGCCAGATCCATACGGTTGTTGAAGACGCGGAACTCCGGCGTGCCCTTGTACAGGTCGAACACGCGGTTCCACTCGGCCTCCGACAGGGGGGGCAGGATGCCGATCAGCGGCTTCCATTCCACCATGGACAGGCCGGATTCCGTCAGCCGGGTGATGGCGCCGATCACCGCCATCGCCAGCACCAGGACGGCGCAGGCCAGCAGCCACAGCGCGATGGGACGGTCGGACGTGGGCGACGGAACGTGGACGGTGTCGGAGGTGATCGCGGTCAAGGCGGCAATCCGGAGTGCGGCGGTAGGACGTTCGCCACTCTGGCGTCATCCGCCCGCCGCGTCAAACCCCTCCCCGCCTCCCAACGATCAGGGCGTGCCGTCGGCGGTGACGACGCTGCAGCGCGGTTGGGCGGTCTGGCCCTGGAACAGCGCGGATTCGGCGGCGCGGCGGGCGACGAGGCCGGGGAGTTGCGTCTTCACGCCGTTGACCGTGGCGCAGACCCAGCGCCCGAACTGGCCGGCGGCCCCCGCGTAATCCTCCGCGTTCACCATCTTGAGCAGCGTCGAGCTGGCGAGGCTGCCCGCCCCCAGATTGAACACGAAGGAGGCGAGCGCGCCGCGCTGGTCCTCGTTCAGCGGGGCGGTGACCAGCTTGTCCACCTGGGCGGCGGCGGCGGTCAGATCGGTGGAGAGGAGGGCCGTGGCCTGATCGTCGGTGATGGTCTCGCCCATCGCGACGCCGGCCGTGTGGCCGTAGCCGATGGTCGGCACACCGGCGGGGCAGCGGTAGGCGGTCAGATACAGCCCTTCGAAATGCTTCACCAGATCGACGGCGGCTTGGCAAACCGGCTGGGTGCTCATGCTGTGGCGTCTCCTGAACGTCATCGCGCGGGCAGCCGTCCTCGGCCACCCTCATACGGGGTTCATTATAATTTATCTTCGCAAAATACGGATGCTGTTTGAGCAAGACGGATGGAAACGCGGGAGAAAGTCGCCCATTCGAAGCCAGACCTAAGGTAATATCTGAGGAAGCGCGCCGCACAGGATGAACAGCGCGGACAGCAGGACGAACAAGCCCGCGATCATGGTGTAGTCGGCCAGCCTTCCGGTCCGCCGCCGTCCGCTTTTTCGAGACGTTTCGTCGGTATCGTTCATGATCGACGCCCCCACGCCAGCCCTTCTCAATAGATAAAATTTTATACAATCCTCCGAAAACCGCTGTGACGAGTGTCACAAACGGTTTCCGTTTTGTGATTCTTTTGCAAATCCGCGCCTTGGGAAAACCAGGAAGTCTCGGAAAAAACTCAGCCAAAACAGCCAATTAAGCGATAATCGCCGCACTGATGCCGGGCATTCGAGTCAAAATCGGAAACGAGGCTCTTGAATCCAAAACCCGGTTCGATTAGCTGTCTGGCACTCGCCGAGGGAGAGTGCTAACACCCTTCCGACGGCCAATCATTCCCAAGACCAAGCCTTGTTCCTGAGGAGGCACACCATGAAGTTCCGTCCGCTCCACGACCGCGTTGTCGTCAAGCGTCTGGAGTCCGATACCAAGACCAAGGGCGGGATCATCATCCCCGACACGGCCAAGGAAAAGCCGCAGGAAGGCGAGATCATCGCCGTCGGCCCCGGCGCCCGTGACGAGGCCGGCAAGGTCGTGGCGCTGGACGTCAAGGCCGGCGACCGCATCTTGTTCGGCAAGTGGTCGGGCACCGAAGTGAAGATCGAAGGCGTGGATTACCTGATCATGAAGGAATCCGACATCATGGGCGTCATCGAGGCCTAAAGACCTCCGCCCATCCTTCTCTTCGACATTCGACATCAGAGGAATTGAGACATGGCTGCCAAAGACGTTAAGTTCGGCCCCTCCGCGCGCGAAAAGCTGCTGCGTGGCGTCGACATCCTCGCCGACGCCGTCAAGGTCACGCTGGGCCCCAAGGGCCGCAACGTCGTGATCGAGAAGTCCTTCGGCGCCCCGCGCATCACCAAGGACGGCGTGTCGGTCGCCAAGGAAATCGAGCTGGCCGACAAGTTCGAGAACATGGGCGCCCAGATGGTCCGCGAGGTCGCCTCGAAGACCAACGATCTGGCCGGTGACGGCACCACCACCGCCACCGTGCTGGCCCAGGCCATCGTCCGCGAAGGCGTGACGAAGGTCGCCGCCGGCCTGAACCCGATGGACCTGAAGCGCGGCATCGACATCGCCGTCGCCACCGTCGTCGCCGACATCCAGGCCCGCGCCAAGAAGGTCACGACCAACGACGAGATCGCCCAGGTCGGCACCATCTCCGCCAACGGCGAAGTCGAAATCGGCAAGATGATCGCCCAGGCGATGGAGCGCGTCGGCAACGAGGGCGTCATCACGGTGGAAGAGGCCAAGAGCCTGGACACCGAGCTGGACGTCGTCGAGGGCATGCAGTTCGACCGCGGCTACCTGTCGCCGTACTTCATCACCAACGCCGACAAGATGATCGCGGACCTCGAGAGCCCGTACATCCTGCTGCACGAGAAGAAGCTGTCGGGTCTCCAGCAGCTCCTGCCGGTCCTCGAGGCCGTCGTGCAGTCGTCGCGTCCGCTGCTGATCATCGCCGAGGACATCGAGGGCGAGGCGCTCGCCACGCTGGTCGTCAACAAGCTGCGCGGCGGCCTGAAGATCGCCGCCGTGAAGGCCCCGGGCTTCGGTGATCGCCGCAAGGCGATGCTGGAGGACATGGCCATCCTCACCGGTGGTCAGGTCATCAGCGAAGACCTCGGCATCAAGCTCGAGAACGTCACGCTCGACATGCTGGGCACCGCCAAGAAGGTCGTGATCTCCAAGGAGAACACCACCATCGTCGACGGCGCCGGCCAGAAGGCCGACATCGAGGCCCGTTGCGGCCAGATCCGCGCCCAGGTCGAGGAGACCACCTCGGACTACGACCGCGAGAAGCTCCAGGAGCGTCTGGCCAAGCTGGCCGGCGGCGTCGCGGTCATCCGCGTCGGCGGTGCGACCGAGGTCGAGGTGAAGGAGCGCAAGGACCGCGTTGACGACGCCATGCACGCCACCCGCGCCGCGGTGGAAGAGGGTGTGGTCGCCGGTGGCGGTTCGGCCCTGCTCTACGCCGGCAAGGCGCTCGACGCCCTGGTTCCGGTCAACGACGAGCAGCGCGTCGGCATCGACATCATCCGCCGCGCCCTCCAGGCTCCGGTCCGTCAGATCGCCTACAACGCGGGCACCGACGGTTCGATCGTGGTCGGCAAGCTGCTGGACCAGAACGACCCCAACTACGGCTACGACGCCCAGAAGGGTGAGTTCACCGATCTGGTCGCCGCCGGCATCATCGACCCGGTGAAGGTGGTTCGCACCGCCCTGCAGGACGCGGCCTCGATCGCCGGCCTGCTGATCACCACCGAGGCGATGATCGCCGAGAAGCCGGAGAAGAAGGCTGCTCCGGGCGGCATGCCGGGCGGCATGGGCGGCATGGACGACATGGGCTTCTAATAGGAAGTCCACGGCGTTCCGACGCTTTGGTTCGGAAGGGGGGCGCCCTCGCAAGGGGGCGCCCCTTTTCCTTGTCTTCGCGCTGCCTTTCGTCGCGGAGGCGCCGGCCTTTCCCGGAACTCCCTTTCCCGAAAGTCAAGGCGAAGTCCGGCTTGCTTTGGTGACGGCACCTCCCAATAATCCTGCCCCCACGCCGGGTCCCCCTTCGGGACCACGGCCGACAGTGTGTTTTTCAAAACGAGGGCCTGTTCCATGCGCTCCTTCGAGGGCCAGCATTCCGACAACGTCGCCATCAAGCGCACCCGCGAGGAGAAGCAGCGCCAGATGGCGCAGCTCAAGGAGCAACTCGCGACGCTGAAGGCCCACGCGGCCCCCTCCATCCGCGAGGCGCTGGGCAAGCGCATCGCCGAACTCGACGCCGAACTGCGCCAGCCGCCCAAGCCGCCCCGCGAAGGCCGCGAGGCCCGCGAGGACAGCCCGCGCCCGCGCCGCGAGAACCGCCCCAGCGTGTACCGCAGCGAGGACACCGGGCCGGGCGCGCGCTCCGCGGGACCGACGGCGGCCTCCGCCTTCGCGTCCCCGCGCCGCCGCAGCTGACCGGCCGGCACCCGTGACCCCCGACCGCGCGTCCCCCTCCGCAGCCCGCCGCCTGACGGATCAGGCGTGGCTGCTGATGATGCTGCCTCCCCTGTTCTGGGCAAGCAACGCGGTGATGGGCCGCGCGGTCGCGGGCGCCGTCCCGCCCATCGGTCTGGCCTTCTGGCGCTGGGTGCTGGGCACGCTGATCGTGCTGCCCTTCGCCTGGAAACATCTACGCCGGGACTTGCCGGCCCTGCGGGCGAGCTGGAAGCCGGTGCTGCTGCTGGGCACGCTGGGCATCGGCATGTTCAACACCTTCCAGTACATCGCGCTGAACTCCACCACGGCGCTGAACGCCGTGATGCTCCAGTCCTCGATGCCGGTGATGATCGTGCTGATGAGTTTCCTGCTGTTCGGCGACCGCGTGCGGCCGTTGCAGGGAGCGGGCATCGTCGTCTCGCTGGCCGGGGCGCTGACCCTGGTGTCGCACGGCGACCCGGCGGTGCTGCTGGGTTTGCGGCTGAACGCCGGCGACCTGTGGATGCTGACCGCCATCGCCGTCTACGCCGCTTACACCACCCTGCTGCGCCGCAAGCCGGCGGCGCACGGGTTAAGCTTCATCCTCGTCACCTTCGCCATCGGGGCGGTGGAACTGCTGCCCTTCTACCTCTGGGAAACCGTGACCCAGCGGCCGGTCGAGGCGACGGCGACGACCTTTCTGGCGGTCGGCTACGTCGCGCTGTTCCCCTCCATCGTCGCTTATCTCTGCTTCAACCGCGTGGTCGAGCTGGTCGGCGCCAACAGCGCCGGGCTGGCGATCCATCTGGTGCCCGTCTTCGGCAGCCTGCTGGCGGTGGCGTTCCTCGGCGAGCAGCCGCACCTGTACCACGGCGTCGGCATCGCGCTGATCGCCGCCGGAATAGCCCTGGCAACCCGCCGCCGCGCCTGAACCCTCGGCCGGAACCGCGACATTTTCCGCCTCCTCCTCGGCCCGAAAATGTCGCATCAATGCTAATCGCCCACCGCACCGGCCGAATTCTTGAAAAACCCGAAGAACACGATGGTCTTCGTTGTTTGCCACTTGCCCGCTTTTGGTAAACACCTTCTTTATTCATGGCCTTGCCGAATCACGAGAGCGGATACTATCCCCGATATCCTTTTTGCCGCCCCCGCTATCCCTCGCACAGGGAGAAAAAAGACCGAGGCCCCCGCTATGCTATGGGCAAGATGGTGGTTCGACGAACGGTCGGTCACCGAAAGGCTCAACTCGGCGCCGTGCCGATGGTTCTGTGGTGGAGGGCTGATCCAATGCTGTTGCAAACCGCTTGCCTCGTTCACGTCGTCGATGGCGACCTCCCGACCCGCAGCACCCTGGCGCGGGCGTTGGGCGCGGTGGGCATCGCCTGCCGGGTCCACAGCACGGGCGCCGACGCGCTGTCGGTGCTGGGCACCGGTTCGGCCTGTCTGGTCATCCGCAACGACCTGCCCGACATGACCGCGCAGGAGCTGATGTCCGAAGCCGCCCTGCACGGGCATGACCTGCCGGTGCTGGTCATCACCGAACAGGGCGACGTCGACGCCGCCGTCGGCGCCATGAAGGCCGGGGCCGTCGATTGCCTCGCCCATCCCTTCCAGACCGCGACCTTCCTGGAGCGGGTGCGCGCCTGCCTCGCCAGCGAGAACCCGCAGGCCCAGCAGCGCGACCGCGGCCGCGACGCCGCCCGCCGCCTGACCCTGCTGAGCCGCCGCGAGTCCGAGGTGCTGCGCCTGATCGTCGAGGGCAAGCAGAGCAAGACCATCGCCTGGGAACTCGGCATCAGCATCAAGACCGTCGAGGTCCACCGCGCCCGCATCATGGAAAAGACCGGCTGCCGCTCGATCGTCGGGCTGGGGCGTCTGTGGGAGGCGGCGGAAATGCTGCGCGCCCGCAGCCAGCGCTGCTTCGTTCCCTCCGCCGCCTCGCTGTCCGCCGCGCTCTCCGTCCCGGTCGGCGTCGCGGCCCCCTGACGCCTTTCCCTTCGGAAAGGCCCATTCTTCGGGCCGATGGGGGAAAAACCGCGCGATCCTGCGGGCTTGCCGGCTTTTCGCGTAGGCTGGCGCTTGGGTTACGGTGGCGGGTGGACGTACACTCCCGCTTCGCCAGACCACGCCGCGCCCCCAGGAGCGTCCTGATGTTGCCCGACCATTGCCACCGCCGAATCGCGATCGCCGCGCCCGCCGATACCGGCGCCGCGCGGGAGCTTGCCGCGACGCTGGGCGAGGGCGTTCTGACGGAGGACGGTTCCGGCCGTCTCGACGCCGTGGTCGCCGCGCTGTCCGCCCATCTGCTGGAGCAGCCTGGTGCCGGAACCCTGCTTCTGCGCCGCTGGGGTCGGCGGCAGGGCGTGGAATGCCTCGCCTACTCCGACCATGACATCGCGCCGGACGCCTTGACGGGGCTCCGCGCACAGGCCGACCGCTTGGCCACGCACGTCACGCCCGGAGTCGGGACGGTGACGCTCGCGCGGGTGTTGCGCCCCGGCTGCTCGGACGAACCCTCCCCCACCGACACCGCCCTGGCCGGAGTGGCCATGCTGGCGCGACCGGAGGCCGCGTCCTGCGCGGACGGCTGGTTCATCCGCTGCAACGGCGACGGCAGCGGCATCGCCCTGGTCGTCGACGGAGCGGCCGGCGACGCGTCCAGCACGGACACGGCTCGCCGCACCGAGGCGGTGGTCGCCGCGACGGCCCCCGGCCTGTCGCCGCAGATGGTGATCGGCGCCGTCCGGCGCGACGCCGCGACCGCCCCCTCCAACGAAACGGCGGCGGGTGTGACGGCGGCGGTTCTGCGCTTCGACGGCACGGCGGTGGACTACACCGCGCTCGGCACCGTGGCCGGGGCGGTGGTGCGGCGGCACGGCGTCACGTCGCTGGCGGCGCGCTGGGCCATGGTCGGCTACAACCCGCAAATGCCGGCCAGCGTGCATTTGCTGTGGAAGCCGGGCGACCACGTCGTCCTGCACAGCGACGGCTGCGCCCGCCTGCCGGTCCTGTTCATCGAACGCGGACTGCACGAGGTCGATCCGACGCTGGCGGCGGCCGTGCTGCTGCGCGACGGCGGGTTGGCGGACGACGACCGCACCGTCGTCGTCCTGCGCAACGTCGCGGCCGTTGTGGAAGAGCCGGCGAGCGACTGACCGGCCCCGGAACCGCGTTCAATCGGAACGGGCGTTCAGTCCAGACCCGGCGTTCGCCCATCCCCCCGACGAGGGCAGACCGGGCGACAGGCCCGGTGGCGGCGCCGCCGCGCCCAGCCCCTCCGCCGGACCCAAGGCCAGCAGCCGTTCCGCCGCCTGGGCGCATTGGTTGCGGAGTTCCGGCACCGCCGTCATCTCCCAGAAGGGCGCCTTGCTGACCGGCCCCAGCGCGAACAGCCGCGACGCGGGCTTCCCGTCGGTGCCGATCACCGCCCCCGTCTGGGTCACGTCCAACCCCAGCCGCAGCGGGTCCGGCCGGGCCAGCCCGTGATCGAGCAGCGCGCGCACCAGCGGGTGGCGGATGCGGCCGTAATCGCAGTTGGTGCCGGTGGCGTTGATCAGCGCCGCCGCCGTCAGGCCGTGAGGAACGGCCGCGCCGCGCGCCGCGATCTGAAGGTTCAACCCGGTGCCGGTCAGTGCCGCGTCGCGCAGCCGGCCCTGGAGGATGCTCAATTGTCCGCTTGCCCGCGCGGCGTCGATGCGGTCGGCCACCTCCGGCGCCATGCGGTGGCGGTGGACCTCCCAGAACGGACGGGCGTGGCGCAGGAAGCGGCGGCGCTCCTCCTCTGGAAGATGCGCCCAGATGCGATGGTGGTGCGGCCGCAGGGCATCGAAGGCGGAACGCCAGTCGAAGCCCTCGGCCTGCGCCCGCCGCGCGTCGGCCTTCAGCGCGATCAGCACGTCGAGCACGGTGCGCGGCATCACCTCGGGGTGGAGGAAGGATTTGTAGGGCCGCACCTCCTTGTGGCGCAGCGGCAGCAGTCCCCGGCGCGACACCGCCGTGACCGGCCCGCGATGCCCCTGGTCGAGCAGGGTCAGCACTGTGTCCACCATGGTCAACCCGGTGCCGAGGATCGCCACGGGGGCGTCGCGGTCGATGCGGGCGATGGCGGCGAGATCCCAAGGATCGCCGATGAAACGGTCGGACGCGAACGCTTCCGCCGCCGTGGCCGAGTCCAGGCAGGGAGGCGACGGTGGGAAGTTGCCGATGCACAGCACGGCGGCGTCGACCGTCAGGCGGCGCCCGTCGCCCAGCCGCACGTGCACGCGCTCGCCATCGGGCCGCAGGTCGACCGCCTCGCCCCGGATCAGCCGCAGCCGGGCGTGGTCGGGCGCGGCGGCCTGGGCCTGGGCCAGCACGTCCTTGATGTAGCCGCCGTACAGCGCGCGGGAAACGAAGGCGTGGCCACTCGGCGGAATCGCCTCCGGGCGGCCACCATTGCCTTGGGCGTCGTCGCCCTCGCGGCTCCACAGCCAGCGCAGGAAATGGCGCGGATCGTCGGGGTAGGCGCTCATGTTGTAGGCGCGCACGTTCAGCAGATGCCCGCCGTTCGGGGTCGAATAGGCGACGCCGGTGCCGTGGCAGCCGCCGCATTCGATCAGGTGGACGGCGGTCGGCGTCTCGGCGCCGCGCAGCAGATGGGCGGCCAGCACGCTGCCGGTGAAGCCGGCGCCGACGATGGCGATGCTGCGCTCGGGCGCGGCGGGGGATGGGGCGATGTGGGGGTGTGCAGGCATCACGGTCATGCGTCCTTCCACGAGGGATCGGGAAAAGGCCGGCCGTTGGCGAATGGCTCGCGTCGGCCGCGTGTCTGCTCGTTCCGATTGTTAACCTATTCTTTACCACAGGAAAGAACCACGGGCCAAGCGTGACGCGCAACGCGGGAAAACGCAAGAAGCCGCGCGGGAATATTCCGCACGGCCTACACAATCGGTAGAGTTTCCGGGGCTGCTCCGTCAGCGACCCCGTCCGCCATGGCCGCCGTAGCCGCCGTAGCCGCGACCGCCGCCGTGATGCCCCCACCCGCCCCGGTCGCTCCATCCGCTCCGGTAACCCCAGCCGGGACCGCGCCAAGGGCGCGGTTGGTCGCGGTAGACCACCACCGGGGGCGGCGCGGCGTAAACCGGCGGCCCGACCACCACCGGCCCCGAGGGATACCCCGCGTAGTACGGATCGTAGGCGACGCAGCCGGCCAACGACAGCAGCAGCGCGGAAAGCAGGGTGGCGCGGAGGATGGTCATGGCCGGGAACCTTGAAACGGGACGTCATGGAAAGAACACGCCCACGGCCCCGGTTATTCCACGCCTCTTCCGCGCCACTTCCGACGCCGGCATCGATCCGATATCGCGATCGGTGAAACAAGAACTATGAATTTCAGAAATTGGCGGAGCCGGCGCATTCTGCGCCTCGACCTTCTTCCACAACGCCAAGGGCGCCCCATCATGAAAGCCATCGGATACCGCAAGCCCCTGCCCGTCGCCGAGCCTGAGGCCCTGATCGACACCGTCCTCGACACGCCCGTCCCGACCGGCCGCGACCTGCTGGTGCGGGTCCAGGCGGTGTCGGTCAACCCGGTGGACACCAAGCTGCGCGGCAACGTCGCCCCGGCCGAGGGCGCGTTGCGGGTGCTGGGCTTCGACGCCGCCGGGATCGTCGAGGCGGCGGGGCCGGACGCGACCCTGTTCCGTCCGGGCGACGCGGTGTTCTACGCCGGCTCCATCGACCGCCCCGGCACCAACAGCGAGTTCCATCTGGTGGACGAGCGCATCGTCGGGCCGAAGCCCGCGAACCTCAGCATCGCCGAGGCCGCCGCCCTGCCCCTGACCGCCATCACCGCCTGGGAGATGCTGTTCGACCGGCTGCAACTGACGCGCGGCGGGGAGGACGGCCGGTCGCTGCTGATCGTCGGCGGGGCCGGCGGCGTCGGTTCCATGGCGATCCAGTTGGCGCGCAAGCTGACCAAAATCCGCGTCATCGCCACCGCCTCGCGTCCGGAAACGGCAGCCTGGGTGCGGGAGTTGGGGGCGCACGACGTGATCGACCACCACGGCTCCATCGCCGACCAGATCCGCGCGCTGGGGCTGAGCGGCGTCGAAGCCATCTTCTCGACCAACGCGACCGACCGGCATTTCCCGGCCCTGGTCGACATCGTGGCGCCGCAGGGCCGCATCGGCCTGATCGACGACCCGGCCCCCATCGACGTCCGGCTGCTCAAGCGCAAGAGCGTCTCGCTGCATTGGGAGCTGATGTTCACCCGCCCGCTGTTCCAGACCGCCGATCTCCAGGCGCAGCACGACCTGCTGGCCGAGGTGTCGCGGCTGGTCGAGGACGGCACGCTGCGCACGACGCTGACCGAGACGCTGGGGCGCATCGACGCCGCCACCCTGCGGCGGGCGCACGCCCTGATCGAATCGGGGCAGGCGCGCGGCAAGATCGTGCTGGAAGGCTTCTGAGCGAGAGGCTCAGGCGGTTTCGGTCAGGCGGCTTCCTGGGGAACCGCCGCCAGCACCGGCCGCGCCGGGCGCATCGCGGACAAGCTCTCAAGGATGAAGCCGACCAGCGGCTCGGCCAGACGGCGGTTGCGCGGAGTCTCGCCGAAGATGGCCATTTCGACCTCGCCGAGGTCGGGCAGGCCGTCTTCGGCGCCCAGCCGCCGGGCGCCGTCGGGAACCGAGGATTCGCTGAGCACCGCCACGCCCAGCCCGGCGCGGACGGCGGCCTGCACCCCCATGACGCTGGCGCTGGTGTAGACCACCCGCCACGGCCGCCCGATCTCCCCCAGCGCCGCCAGCCCCCGGTTGCGGAAGACGCAGGGCGCCGGCAGGGCGCAGAAGGGCAGCGGCGCGTCGGGCGCCAGCTCCAGCGTCGGGGCGGCAACCCAGCGCATCGGCTCCCGCCAGATGCCCCGGCCGCGCGTCTCGCCCGGATCGCGGCGGGAGATCACCAGATCGAGTTCCCCGGAGTCCAGCCCGCCGACCAGATCGCCGCACAGCCCGACCCGCACGTCGATGTGCAGGCGCGGGTAGATTTTGGCGAACTGGGTCAGCACGCGCGGCAGATGATCGGACAGGAAATACTCGGCGACGCCCAGCCGCAATTCGCCCTCCGCCGCCGGTTCGGCGAAGCGGCGCACCGTCTCGTCGTTCAGTTCCAGCAGGCGGCGGGCGTAGCCCAGCAGCAACTCCCCGTCATGGGTGACCGACAGCGACCGGCTGGTGCGCTCGAAGAGGCGGCGGCCGAGCGTGTCCTCCAGCTTCTTGATCTTGACGCTGATCGCCGACTGGGTGCGGCCCAGCCGCTCCGCCGCCGCCGTGAAGCCGCCGGCCTCGGCCACCGTCACGAAGGCCCGCAGCGCGTCGATGTCCAGATCGGGAAGCGTCATCGCCGTTCATTCCGCCATTGGATGGATTTCGGGGAATCTATCCGATTTGCGCATGATTGGCGAGCAGCCCCGTCCGGCCCTGGTCCAACCGGCCGCCACGCGCGTTACCCCATGGACAGGGGCGTCAACGCCCCGCGACCGGTTCGGGAGGTTCAAGCATGACCAACAAGTTTCTTCTGGCATCCGCCCTGGCGGCGGCGACGTTGATCGCCGGCTGCCAGTTTCCCGGCACCGAGGGTCCGCGCCAGACGGCGGCGCTGACCCCGCCGCCGGCCCCCCGCCCGCCCCCGGAGGAGCGCGGCATCTGGATCGTCGGCAGCCCGGCCCTGCGCGGCCCGGTGCAGAGCTCCTCGGACAAGTTCGGCGGTGGGCCGGACACCCGCCCCCGGTTGGTCGCCGAGGGGACGGCGCCGGGCTTCCGCGCCTTCTGCGCCGGGGTCGGGCTGGAGCATCCCGACATGGTGGCGTCCGACCGTCCGATCACGGCGGCGGAGACCAAGCGCTGTCAAGCCAAGGGCATCACGCTCAGCGAATACGCGCTGGGGCCGAAGCGCTTCCTCTACGTGAAGGACGCGCATATGGGCAGCGTTCCGGGCGTGCGCGACTTCGTCGGCAGTTGGAACGTGCCGGGCAAGCCGGTCCGCGACCCGACGACGGCGAGCTAACGGTCACGCCGCAGGATTGCGATGACGTAACGGCAAGGGGTCGTGCCTGGATTGACGAAGACGCAGTCCTCGGGCGGCCCCAGCCGAAGGCAGTCGCCGGGAGCGAGGTCGTAGGACGCCTCGCCTTGGCGAAAGCAAAGCCGCCCCTCGACGACCAGGATCTGCTGGTCGTCGATCATGCCATAGGCGGCGGCCGGGTAGGCGACCTCGGCACCCGCCGGCAGATCACCCCAGACGAGTTCCAACGGCGCTCCGCCGGGAATGGCCGGCGTCAGGGCGCGGCGCTGGAAACCGGTGGCCGGATCGGTCCAGCGCTCCTGCTCCGCGTGACGGTTGAGGCGCCCGCCACCGTCTTCGATCCGTGCCAGAAGTTGGGACAGAGTGATGCCGAACGCGGCCGAGAGACGGCCAAGCAAAGCGGCGGTCGGGCTGCTCTCCTCCCGCTCGATCTTGCTGATCATGGCGCGCGACACCCCTGAGCGAGCGGCGAGGTCGGCCAGGGACCAGCCGCGTTTCTCCCGCTCGGCCCGGATGCGATGCGCCAAGCGCTTTTCAAGGGAGGTGAATTCAGTGGACATAAATCCATTATAGTGGATTCATGAGGGGCACACCATCCTTATCCCCGGCTGCTGGAGCTTGCGTCGTGCCCATCCAAGTCCGTTCCGCCGAGGAAGGCGACCTTCCAGCCATCCTTGCCATAACCAACGACGCCATCGTCAACACGACGGCCGTTTGGAGCCTCACGCCGGCCACATTGGAAACCCGCCGAGCTTGGCTGGAGGAAAGGCGGTTGAAGGGTTATCCCGTCCTTGTCGCGGACGATGGGAACGGCGCGCTGGGCTTCGCGTCCTTCGGTGACTTCCGACCTTGGGAAGGCTATCGGCACAGCGTCGAGAACTCGATCTACATCGACGCCGGGCATCGTGGCCGTGGGTTGGGACGGCTGCTCCTGGGGGCGCTGTTGGACGAGGCGACACGCCAAGGCAAACATGTGATGGTGGCCGGGATCGAGGCGGAGAACACCGCCTCGATTCACCTGCACGCCGGCTTCGGCTTCGAGGAAACCGGACGGCTCCGCCAAGTCGGGCGGAAGTTCGACCGTTGGCTGGACCTCGTCTTCATGCAGCGTTTGCTGGACCGCTGAGGGATCACCCTGCCGCGAACAGGTCACCGTCCGCCGGACCATCCGTCGGGTTGCCGGCCGTGTCGTCGGCGTTGGGGTCGCCCAGCGCGGTTTCCCAGCCGAGCGCCGGCAGGCCGATGGCGCGGGTGTTGCCCAGCCCGCTGCGCGTCGCGATGAAGCCGCGCTGCTCCATGTAGGTCAGCAAGCGGCGCCCGCGCCCCTTGGACCGGCTGCCGCAGGCCCGCGCCACGTCGGCGTCGGACGGACACGGCGTGTGGTCGAGCGCGGCGCGGGCCAGCAGCAGGAACACCGGCTGGATGTCCTCCGCCAGCGTCGCGGCGACGGCGGTCGCCTTCTCCCAGGCCGGATCGTCGCCGCTGCCCGCACCCGCCCGCGCGGCGGCGAGGCGGCGGCGGAAGGCCGGCAGCGCCAATTGGTCGCCGTCCACCCCGCGCCCCCGGCAGCGCACCAGGAAATCCTGGTACAGCACGGCGAGCGGTCGGTAGGGCGCCTCCGGGTCGGCCAGCACCTCGCGCAGCACCACCTCGTACTGCGCCTCGCGCTCGGCGGCCTGCTCGGGGGTCTCCACCGGTTCGGGTGGCGGCAGCGGAAGCTCGTCCTCCGGCGGCGCGACGGGCAAAGCGGCGGCGGCGGCCCGGCCGCGCGCCAACTGCGCCATCAGGTCGGCGCTGGCCGAGGTCGAGGGGCGGCGGACGTAGCGCGGCGGCTCCGGCTCGGTCGTGGTGAAGATCAGGTCGCGGGCGTCCTCCACCGCCGTGGCGGGCGGCGGCAGCAGCGTCGGGCTGCCGGTGCGGCCCTGCGTCTCCACCGCGCCGATGCGCAACGGCAGCGGGCGGCGCGACAAAGCGGGACCCAACGCGATGAAATGGCCGCGCTCCAGGTCGCGGAACATCTCCGCCTGCCGGCGCTCCATGCCCAGCAGATCGGCGGCGCGCGCCATGTCGATGTCGAGGAAGGTGCGGCCCATCAGGAAGTTCGAGGCCTCCGCCGCGACGTTCTTGGCCAGCTTGGCGAGGCGCTGGGTGGCGATCACCCCGGCCAGCCCGCGCTTGCGGCCCCGGCACATCAGGTTGGTCATCGCGCCCAGCGAGACCTTGCGCGCCTCGTCCGACACCTCGCCGGCGGCGGACGGGGCGAAGAGCTGCGCCTCGTCCACCACCACCAGCATCGGGTACCAGAAGTCGCGGTCGGCGTCGAACAGCCCGCCCAGGAAGGCGGCCGCCGCGCGCATCTGCATCTCCGAATCCAACCCCTCCAGGTTCAGGACCACGGAGACGCGGTGCTGGCGGACGCGGGCGGCCACCGATTGCAGGGCCGCCTCGGTGTGGGCGTCGGCCTCGACCACGACATGGCCGAAGCGTTCGGCCAGCGTGACGAAGTCGCCCTCCGGGTCGATGACGGCCTGCTGGACCCAGGGGGCGCTCTGCTCGATCAGGCGGCGCAGGAGGTGCGACTTGCCGGAGCCGGAATTGCCCTGCACCAGCAGGCGGGTCGCCAGCAGCTCCTCCAGGTCGAGCGTCGCGGACGCGTTCGCGTTCGTCCGCCCCATGTCGATGCCGACCTTCATACCGCTCGCCTCCCGCACCCGGACCACCCGTGAAGCGCCCTCCTATAGCGCAGCGGGGGGCGTCGATACGAGGATGCGATTGAGCAGGGCCGCCCTTCCTCCGGCGCGGTCCGCGCCGCCAGGGGTTGCGGAAGGGAGGGACTTGCTCCCGGCCGGTCTTTGCCCATATCCTGTGGGGACCAAGGGAGCACGGGTCCTACGCCGCGCTCCCAGGTCCGGTCCTTTACGGCATCAGGTCAAGGATTTCCTTGATCGGTTGCAGCACAAGGACCAGGAGTTGGAGGATTTTGGTCATCCTCTGGTCTCCCCAGTCAGTGGGACGCGGGCGGTGGCCGGTCCGCCGCCCGGTTCCCACGAAAGCATGCATAAAGAGGAAGCGGTGGAGGAGCAACGGATCTTCTACCTTGGAGAGCGAATGAGTTGTTGCGCTCCACTTCCGCAACACATCTCCCGCTGAACGCTCGCCAAATCCAAGTCTGTGAAAAAAGGGCGTCCCGGAGTCACGAAACCGCAAAGATGGTCTGCTACAAGCGGAGCCCGAACCGGTGGTTCCGGTGCGTGACGGACACGTGCGACACGAGCGGGCGGCGGTCTCCCCCATGACCTTGCTATCCATGGACGCGGCGAAGGACGGACGACCGGCGCTGCCGAGCGGACGGGCCGATTTGCCCTCCAGGCTCCGCTTCGACTGGCCTACGGCGGTCGCCGCCCTGGTCTACGCCTTCCAACCGATCGTCCAACTGCGCAGCGGGCGCTGCCACGGCTACGAGGCGCTGCTGCGCGGCTTCGACCGCACGCCCTTCGCCGACGCGGGCGAACTGCTCGACGCGGCCGAGGCGGCGGGGGCGCTGGGGACGGTGGAGAGCGCGCTGCACGCCAAGGCGGTGGCCGCCTACCGGGGTCTGGCCGGCTGGGCCGAGGCGAAGCTGTTCCTGAACCTCGACGCCCGTCTGGTCGGCCGCCCGGATTCGCCCTGGCTGTCGCCGGACAGCGGCGGGCGGCGGCACACCGGGATCGCGCTGGAGATTTCCGAACGCTGCCCGACAGCGCCCGACGTCTCGGTCGAGTCCGCCGTCGACCTCTACCGCCGCAGCGGGCTCGGCATCGCCATCGACGATTTCGGCGTCGGCTTCGCCGGGCTGCGGCTACTCTACGAGGCGCGACCGGATTACGTGAAGCTCGACCGCTACTTCATCGCCGGCATCGACCGCGACGCGCGCAAGCGGGCGCTGGTGGCGGCGGTGGTCGGGCACGCCCACGCGCTGGGCATCCAGATCGTCGCCGAGGGGATCGAGACGACCGGCGAGTTCTACACCTGCCGGGACCTCGGCTGCGACTTCGCACAGGGTTTCCTGCTCGCCCACCCGCGCACCGACATCACGGGCGTGACGCCCCGTTGCGCCGTCGTCGAGGAATTGAACCGCAAGGATCGCCGCCAGCCCGGCGAGGCGCACCGCCGCCTGTCCGAGGTGATCGAGCGCCTGCCCCCGCTGCGCGTCGATTCGCGCAAGACCGACCTGCTGGACTATTTCAAGGGCGATTCCAGCGCGACCATCGCCCCCATCGTCGACGAGCACGACCGCCCGCTCGGCCTGATCCGCGAGCGCGACCTGAAGCGCTTCGTCTATTCGCGCTTCGGCGGCGAGCTTCTGCGCAACCGGGGGCTCGGCGACCGGCTGGACGATCTGGTCGTCACCATCCCGGTCTGCGACATCTCCACCCCGCTCGACCGCGTCATCGAGGCGTTCTCGACCGAAGCGGCCGACGACGGCATCGTGATCGTGGAGGGCGGCGCCTACGCCGGGGTGCTGTCGAGCGGCGCGCTGCTGCGGCTGGTG
Organism: Azospirillum doebereinerae; assembly: GCF_003989665.1. Taxonomy (GTDB): domain Bacteria; phylum Pseudomonadota; class Alphaproteobacteria; order Azospirillales; family Azospirillaceae; genus Azospirillum; species Azospirillum doebereinerae. The sequence goes on from NZ_RZIJ01000023.1 coordinate 77,374, forward strand.
CACGAGCGCAACCTCGCCATGGCGACCGACCAGAACCCGCTGACCCGGCTGCCCGGCAACGCCGCCATCGTCCGCCGCATCGAGGGCGCGCTGGCCGACCCGGCGCGCGGCCATGTCCTGGCCTATCTGGATTTCGACAACTTCAAGCCGTTCAACGACAGTTTCGGCTTCCGCCAGGGCGACCGCGCCATCCTGATGTTCAGCGAACGGCTGAAGGCCTGGGCGGCGGGGGCCGGAGCGGGCGCCGGGGAGTGCTTCGCCGGGCACATCGGCGGCGACGATTTCTTCCTGGGCGTCAGCGGCGGGGACGAGGACGAGGCGCTGGCCCGGCTGGCCGAGTTGGTCGCGCAGTTCCGCTCCGACGCCGAAAGCCTGTACGACGCGGCGACGCGAGAGGCCGGCGGCTTCCTGGCCAAGGACCGTTACGGCGCCGTCCGCTCCTTCCCGCTGCTGTCGGCCAGCGGCGTGGTGGTGGTGGTCGCCCCCGGCCCGCACGGCCTGACCCCCGACGCCGTCAACGCCGCCATCGCCGACAACAAGGCCCACGCCAAGGGCGCCGCCGACAAGCTCTGCGTCATCCGCCTGCCGGAGACGGCTCCGCGCTGAGCCGGCGGGCGACGGCGAGCACCGTCTCGCGCAGGAAGCGGTGGGCCGGGTCGCCGTCCTGTCGCGGGTGCCACGCCTGGGCGACGGCGACCGAGGGCGTCTCCACCGGCAGCGGAAAGACCGCCACCGGCAGGCCCAGCGTTACGGCGTGGCGCGCCATGCCCTGCGGCACGGCGGCCACGAGGTCGGATTGCACGGCGGCGGACAGCGCGGCGTGAACGTCCGGCGTCACCAGATCGACCCGGCGCGTCAGGCCCAGCCGGTCCAGCGCGTCGTCGATGGGTCCGCGCGCCTTCCCCCGGCGCGAGGCGCAGACATGGCCGCAGGCGGCGAAGCGATCCGCCGTGAGGGGCGAACCGTCCAGCAGCGGATGCCCGGCGCGGACCACCCCGACGAAGCGTTCCCGGTAGAGGGTCTGCACCCGCACCTCCGGCCCCATCGGGCCGATGACGCCGATGTCGAGGTCGATCTGCCCGTCGCGCAGGGGATCGACCGCCTCGTCCCCCTCGCCGACGAAGCGCAGCGCGACGGCCGGCGCCCGGTGGCGCAGCGCGGCCAGCAGCGGGGCGGCGAAGAGCCCGGCAACCCCCGAACGCAGGGTGAAGCGGCGCTCCAGCGCCGACAGGTCGAGACGGTCCGGGCGCAGCAGGCTCTGCGCCTCCGCCACCAGGGAGCGGACGCGCTCGCGCATCGCCTCGGCGCGCGGGGTGGGAACCATGGACCGGCCGGCGCGCACCAGGATCGGGTCGCCGACCGCCGCGCGGATGCGGGCCAGCGTGCGGCTCATCGCCGGGGGACTGAGGTTCATCCGCTCCGCCGCACGGGTGACGCTGCCCTCGGTCAGCAGGGCGTCGAGGGCGAGCAGCAGGCCGAGATCCATGGGACGGCATCCGGTGGATTGCGTTCTCTGCACTTATAAGTTCCGACCGTTGCACTGTAAATCATGCCGGAACGGAGCGATGGATGGGCATGACCTTTCCCTGGAGACTCCGTTCATGAGCGATGCGCTCGCCCCCCCGGCACCGGCCGGGTCCGCCGTCCTGCCGCGCCTGCTGCCCTTCGTCGCCGCCGTGTTCCTCGGCTTTCTCGCCATCGGCCTGCCCCTGTCGGTGCTGCCGCTGCACGTCCACGACGCGCTCGGCTTCGGCGCCGTTCTGGTCGGGGTGGTGGTCGGCCTCCAGTCGGTGGCGACCGTGCTGACCCGCCGCCACGCCGGCATCCTGTCCGACACCCGAGGGCCGAAACGCGCGGTTCTGACCGGTCTGGCGGCCTCGGCGCTGGCCGGCGTCTGCTACGGCCTGTCGCTGCTGATGCCGGGCGGCAGCATCGGCGCGCTCGCCGCGATCCTGTGCGGCCGGGTCGTGCTGGGCTTCGGCGAGAGCCTGTTCATGACCGGGGCGCTGTCCTGGGCCATCGCCACCGTCGGCCCGCGCAACGCCGGCAAGGTGATGTCGTGGAACGGCATCGCCATGTACAGCGCCATCGCCGCCGGGGCGCCCGCCGGGCTGGCGATCCAGGAGGCGGGCGGCTTCGGCGCCTTGGCGCTGGCGGCGAGCCTCGCGCCGCTGGCCGGGCTGGCGGTCGCGGCGATGGTCCCGGCGGTGCCGGTGCCGGGCGGGGTCCGCATGCCCTTCACGGCGGTGATCGGGCTGGTGCTGCGGCCGGGTTTGGGGCTGGCGCTCGGCAGCGCCGGCTTCGCGGTGCTCGCCACCTTCGCGCCGCTGCTGTTCGCGGCGCGCGGCTGGGACGGCGCCGGGCTGGCGCTGACCGCCTTCGGCGTCGCCTACATCGCGGTGCGTCTGGTGGCCGGCGGCCTGCCCGACCGGCTGGGCGGAAAGCGGGTCGCGGCGGGCTCGCTGGCGGTCGAGGCGGTCGGGCATCTGATCGTCTGGCAGGCAAGCTCGCCCACGATGGCGGTGGCCGGCGCGGCGGTGATCGGGCTCGGCTTCTCGCTGGTGCTGCCGGCTCTGGGGGTGGAGGCGGTGAAGCGCGTGCCGGCGCAGAACCGCGGGGTGGCGCTGGCCGCCTTCGTCGCCTTCTTCGACCTGTCCATCGCCTTCGGCGCCCCGGTCGCCGGGGGGCTGGTGGGAAGCTGGGGCTACCCGGCGGTCTTCCTCGCCGCCGCCGGCGCCGCCCTGCTGTCGGTGCTGGTCACGGCGACGGACCGCCACTCGTGAAAGCCCATCAGGCGAAGTCGCGGAAGCCCTCCGCCGCCGCGCGGTCGTAGCCCTGGCTGGCGCGCAGGAGCTGCCGGGTGTAGGGCTGACGCGCCGCCCCTTGACGCAACTCGTCCACCGTCATCTCCTCGACCAGCCGGCCCCGGTTCATCACCGCCAGCCGGTCGCACAGGTTGGCGACGACGGCGAGGTTGTGGCTGACCAGCACCAGCGTCAGCCCATGCTCGGCCCGCAGGCGGCGCAGCAGGTTCAGAATCTCCGCCTGCACCGACACGTCGAGCGCCGAGGTCGGCTCGTCCAGCAGCAGCACGCGCGGCTCCAGCACCAGGGCGCGGGCGATGGCAACGCGCTGGCGCTGCCCGCCGGAGAGCTGGTGCGGGTAGCGGAAGCGGAAGGCCGGTCCCAGCCCGACCTCGCGCAGCACCCGGTCGATCCGCCGGTCGGCGTCGCCCAATCCGTGGATGGCGATGGGCTCGGCCAGGATGCGGTCCACCGAGTGGCGCGGGTGCAGCGACCCGTAGGGGTCCTGGAACACCATCTGGCAGAGCTTGAAGAAGTCCTTGGAGCGCTGGCGCGACTGCGCCGCCCCGGCCACCGCGATGCGGCCGGTCCAGTCGTGGTTAAGCCCGCTGACCGCGCGCAGAACGGTGGACTTGCCCGACCCCGACTCGCCGACGAGGCCGAAGCTCTCGCCCTCCTCCACCGCCAGCGACAGGCCGTCCACCGCGAGCACCGCGTCGGCGCCCTGGCCGAAAGCGACCCGCAGATTCTCGACCGCGATCATGCGCCGCCCTCCCGTGCCCCGTCCTCTTTCGTCCAGGCCGGATCGCGGGTCAGCACCGGCAGCTCCGCGCGCGGGTCGTCCAGCCGGGGCAGGCTGTCGAGCAGGCCGCGCGTGTAGGGGTGGGTGGCGTTGCGCAGCTCCGACGCGCGGCAGCTCTCCACCACGCGGCCCGCGTACATGATGAGGATGCGGTCGCAGAAGGACGCCACGAGGTTCAGGTCGTGGCTGACGAAGACCATCCCCATGCCGCGCTGGCCGCAGAGATCGTCGAGGATCGCCAGCACCTGCATCTGCACGGTGACGTCGAGCGCCGAGGTCGGCTCGTCGGCGATCAGCAGGTCGGGTTCGGGGATCAGCATCATGGCGATCATGATGCGCTGGCCCATCCCGCCCGACACCTCGTGCGGGTAACGGCCGTAGACGCGCTCGGGATCGCGGATGCGGACGGCCTCCAGCATCGCCAGCGCGCGGCGTTTGGCCTCGGCCGCCCCGGCGCCGCTGTGGACGCGGTAAGCCTCGGCGATCTGGCGGCCCACCGTCATCACCGGGTTCAGCGAGAATTTCGGGTCCTGCATCACCATGGCGATGCGCCGGCCCCGGATGGCGCGCAGGCGCCGGTCCGACGCCGCCAGCAGATCCTCGCCCCGGAAGGCCAGACGGTCGGCGGTGACCACACCCGGCGCCGGCACCAGCCGCAGAATCGAGCGGCCGGTGACCGACTTGCCCGACCCCGATTCGCCGACGATCCCCAGCTTCTCCCGCCCCAGGGTGAAGGAGACTCCGCGCACCGCCTCGGTCACCCCGTTGCGGGTCGGGAAGGAGACGCGGAGGTTGGCCACCTCCAGCAGGGGTTCGGTCCCGTCCATCGCCGTCACTCCCCCTTCGGGTCCAGCACGTCGCGCAGCCCGTCGCCCAGCAGGTTGAAGCCCAGGCTGACGACGAAGATGGCAACGCCGGGCATGGCGGACACCCACCACTGCTCCAGGATGTTCTGGCGTCCGGCGGCGATCATGGCGCCCCATTCCGGCAGCGGCGGCTGCGCGCCCAGGCCCAGGAAGCCCAGCCCGGCGGCGGTCAGGATCACGCCCGCCATGTCCAGCGTCGTCCGCACGATCAGCGAGGCGGCGCAGAGCGGCACCACATGACCGAGGATGATCCGCGCGCTCGACGCCCCTTGCAGGCGGGCGGCGCTGATGAAGTCGGCGCGGCGGATGGTCAGCGTCTCGGCCCGCGCGAGGCGGGCGTAGGGCGGCCAGGAGGTGATGGCGATGGCGATCACCGCGTTCTCGATGCCGGGACCGAGCGCCGAGACGAAGGCCAGCGCCAGGATCAGCTTGGGGAAGGCCAGGAAGACGTCGGTGACCCGCATCAGCACGGCGTCGACCCAGCCGCCGAGATAGCCGGCCACCGTCCCGATCAGCAGCCCGGCCAGCGGCGCCGTCAGCGCCACCAGCGCGACGATCATCAGCGTCAGCCGCGCGCCATGGATCAGCCGGGACAGGATGTCGCGCCCGAAGCCGTCGGTCCCCAGCCAATGGCCCGGCCCCGGCGGTTGCAGCCGGTTGGCGAGATCCTGGGCGTAAGGGGCGTGCGGCGCCAGCAGCGGCGCGAAGGCCGCGACCACCACCAGCGCCAGCACGATCAGCAGCCCGGCCATCGCCAGCCGGTTGCGGCGGAAGGCCAGCCAGCCGCCCCACGCCCGCCCCAGCCGGGCCTGCATCCGCGACGAGGGAGTGTCGGTGGACAGCCAGCCGCGCCAGCCCGAGAGAGACGAGTCCATCATCGCGCGCCTCATCATCGTGCTCTGGGATCGAGCAGGCGGTAGAGCAGGTCGGACAGCAGGTTCAGCCCGATGAAGACGGTGCCGACGACCAGCGTCCCGCCCAGCACCGCGGTCATGTCGGCGCTGAGCAGCGAGTTGGTGATGTAGAGCCCCAGCCCCGGCCACGCGAACACCGTCTCGGTCAGGACCGAGCCCTCCAGCAGCGTGGCGTAGGACAGGGCGATGACGGTGACCAGCGGCACCGCGATGTTGCCCAGCGCGTGGCGCCAGACGACGCGGGCCTCCGACAGGCCCTTGACGCGGGCGGTGGTGATGTATTCCTGGCGCAGCTGGTCCAGCATGAAGCTGCGCGTCATCCGCGCGATGTAGGCGACGCTGTACAGCCCCAGGATCGCCGTGGGCAGCACCAGATGGTGCAGCGCGTTCCAGAACACGTCGCTTTCGCCGGCCAACAGGGCGTCCACGGTGACCAGCCCGGTCACCGGCTCCACCAGCCCCTCGTAGAAGACGTCCACCCGCCCCGGCCCCGGCACCCAGTCGAGCCGCGCGTAGAACAGCATCAGCCCCATCAGCCCCAGCCAGAAGATCGGCACCGAATGACCGACCAGCCCCAGCAGGCGGATGGCGTGATCGGGCCAGCGCCCGCGATGGGTGGCGGCGAGCACCCCGGCCGGCACGCCCAGCGCGGCACCCACCGCGACGGCGACGGTCGCCAGTTCCAGCGTCGCCGGGAAAACGCGCAGCACGTCCTCCAGCACCGGGCGCGAGGTCAGGATGGAGGTCCCGAGATCGCCCTGCATCACCGCAGTGACATAACGCGCGAACTGCTGCCAGAGCGGCAGGTCGAGCCCCAGCTCGCTGCGCATGCGGGCGTAGGTGTCGGCGGTGGCGCGGTCGCCGACGGCGGCCAGCACCGGGTCGATGGGCACGACGCGGCCGATCAGGAAGGTGACCAGCAACAAGCCGAACAAGGTGAAGGCCACCGAGGCGACCAGCCCGAGGCTGCGTTTCAGCGTGCGCAAGGAGGATCTCTCAAGGGGACGGCTTCCATCCCCGTGAGGGAATCACACTCCATGCGCCGTGCAAAGCATCCCTTTGGTCGTGCCGGAGAGTCCCCCGGTCAGGCGGCCACCTCGTTGATGCCGCTCAGGAAGCGCAGGGTGTCGCTGCCCAGGCGGTTGGAGGTGACGCCGGTGCTCGGCGGCGGCTGCGCCGATCCGGACAGTCCGGCCATCCGCTCCTCGGCGGAGACGTAGCCGTCCTTGTTGGTGTCCAGCGGATCGTAGGTGGTGGACGAACTGCCGCCGGCCCCGCCCGCCGACGCGGTCGCGCCGCTCGACGAGGACGAACTGCTCGACGAGGATCCGCTCGACGAGGACGAGTCCGAATCCCCCGACGACGCGGTGTCGTTGGCCGGCGGCGGCGGCGGCGGCGGCGGCGGGCGGTTGCCCTCGGTCGATTTCAGCGCGCTGCTCAATTCGTCCTGCGACACCGTGCCGTCGCTGTCCGCGTCCAGGCTGCTGAACAGATCCGACGACAGAGTGCCGCTGTCTGTCGAGGAATCGCCCGATTCTGACAGATAGGACGACACCGCCGAACTCAATTCGTCCTGGCTGACGCCGCCGCTGCTGTCGCTGTCCAGGCTCGAATAAAAGCTCTGGAACCGGCTCTGCGCGCTGGCCTCCTGCGCCGCCAGCAGGGTGCTGCCGCTGCTGTAGTCGAACTGGCTGGAGAAGGAACTGAACTCCGTCGCGCTGAGCGAACCGTCGGAATCGCTGTCCAGGCTGCCGACCAGATCGTTCACCGCCGAGGACAGCTTGGAGCTGTTCGAGGACTTCGTCGTCTTGCCGAGCGCGCTGACCAGCTCGTCCTTGGACAGCGAGGCGTCGGCGTTGGCGTCGGCCTTGGAGAAGACTTTCTGGAGCACCGACGAGGTGCTGGATCCGTAACCGCTGAGCGAGGAGAGCATGACCGGACGCTCCGTTGGGAAGTCGCTGGCGTCCGGCGGCCGCTTGGCCGGAAGGCGCCCTGTTACCGGACATACGGACCGGCGTTGGGGACTCCTGCGCGGCCTTTCAAGAAATCCATCGCATTTTATGGATATGGCGCCCTTCTGGGCCGACCGCCGCCTCTGGCGTTGCGCGCGCAAATCGGCCACAGTGAGGCGAAGGACCGCGCGCGCCAGCGCGGCTGGAGGGACCGGCCCGGATGATCACGCTCCACACCTTCCCCTCGCCCAACGGGCGCAAGGCGTCGATCCTGCTGGAGGAACTCGGCCTGACCTACCGCGTCCACCGGGTCGATCTGGTGGCGGGCGAGAACAAGCGGCCCGACTTCCTGGCCATCAGCCCGATCACCAAGATCCCGGCGCTGGTGGAGGAACTGCCCGGCGGGCGCAGCCGGCGCCTGTTCGGGTCGGGCGCCATCCTGCTGCATTTCTCCGAGCGCACCGGCCGCCTCGTCCCCGACAATCTGGACGACAAGGCCGAGGCGATGAGCTGGTTCATGCTGGGCATCAGTGACCTCGGCCCGACCTCGGTCGACATGCTGCGCTTCTCGGTGCGCGCGCCGGAGAAAATCCCCTACGCCATCGACCTCTTCAAGGGCGAGCTGATGCGCTGCTACGCCGCGATGGACGAGCGGCTGGCCGAGGCCGAACACCTCGCCAACGGCTACTCCATCGCCGACATCGCCTGCTTCCCCTTCATCGCGGCGGCGGCGGTCGCGGGCGGCGGCCTGCTGGAGCGCTTCGCCAACCTGAAGCGCTGGCACGACGCGGTCGCCGCGCGGCCGGCGGTGCAGCGCGGTATGGCGGTTCCCGAATGACGCCCCATCTTCCCTACACCTCCCCGGAACGGCCCCGCCGTTCGAAAAACCAGCGTTAGAGCCATGCCCATCAACAACCGAATCGCCGCTTTCCAGGACGACATGACCGCGTGGCGGCGCGACATCCACGCCCACCCCGAGCTGGGCTTCGAGGAGAACCGCACCTCCGACCTCGTCGCCGCCAAGCTGGCCGAGTTCGGGATCGCGGTGCATCGCGGGCTGGCCGGGACCGGCGTGGTCGGCACGCTGACCGGGCTCGGCACCGGCAGCGGGCGGGCCATCGGTCTTCGCGCCGACATGGACGCGCTGCCGATGCCCGAGGCGAACGAGTTCGACTACGCCTCGCGCCACCCCGGCAAGATGCACGCCTGCGGCCATGACGGCCACACCACCATGCTGCTGGGCGCCGCCCGCTATCTGGCGGAGACGCGCAACTTCGACGGCACCGTCCACTTCATCTTCCAGCCCGCCGAGGAAGGCCAGGGCGGCGGCCTGCGGATGATCCAGGAAGGGCTGTTCCAACAGTTCGACTGCGAGCAGATCTACGGCCTGCACAACTGGCCGGAGCTGCCGGCCGGTCAGATCGCCGTTCATCCCGGCCCGGTGATGGCGGCGGCCAACCAGTTCGAGATCACGGTGACCGGCCACGGCGCCCATGCGGCCATGCCCCACCGCAGCATCGACCCCGTGCTGGTCTCCGCCCACATCATCACGGCGGCGCAGAGCCTCGTCAGCCGGGGCACCGACCCGGCCGACAGCGCGGTGGTGTCGATCACCGTGGTGGACGCCGGCACCGCCGCCAACGTCATTCCCGACAGCGCCACCCTGCGCGGCACCATGCGGACCTTCTCCGAGGCGACCCACCGCCGCATCCAGGAGCAGTTCGCCCGGCTGGTGTCGAGCATCGCCGAGGGGCTGGGCGCGCAGGCCGTGCTGAACTTCCGCCCCGGCTACCCGGCGACCGTCAACAGCGAGCCGGAGGCCCGCGTCGCCGCCAGCGTCGCCGCCAAGGTGGTGGGGCAGGAGAACGTCGTCTGGGCGCCCGCCCCGACGATGGCGGCGGAGGATTTCGGCTACATGCTGAAGGAGCGGCCGGGCGCCTACATCTGGCTCGGTCATGGCGGCCACGGCGGGCCGGGCTGCCGGCTGCACAACCCGCACTACGACTTCAACGACGCCATCCTGACGACCGGCGCCAGCTATTGGGCGTCGCTGGTCGAGACCATCCTGCCCCGGAGCGCCTGAGCCGCATGACGACCCGCCGCATCCTCGCCCCGCTCGCGCTGCTGGGCGCGCTGTCCCTTGCGGCCGGCCTGACAGCCTGCCAGACCGATGGAACGGGAGAGGAGGCGGCCGGCAACCTGCTGCCCGCCGTGGCCGCGTCGGGCACCGCCTGGCAGGGCGACCGCAGCCTCGCCGCCGAACGCGCCTACGTCACCGCCAGCAACGCCCAGGAATGGACCGAGTTGTGGGCGCGGGTCGGCGAGCCGGCCCCGGCGTCCCTGCCAAGCGACCGCATGGCGGTGGCGGTGTTCCTGGGGCCGCGCGACACCGCCGGCTACACGGTCAGCATCGATCGCGCCCAAACGGCGGGGGGCGAGTTGCAGGTCGGCTTCCACGAACGGGTGCCCGGCCCGGCGCAGGCGGTGGCGCTCAGCCAGACCAGCCCCTACGCCATCCGCCTGCTGCCCCGCGTCGAGGCCAAGGCAACCTTCCACCGCGACAAGTGACGCCGCATCCCCGCCGACTGAGCCCTCTCCCCCCCGGGGAGAGGGTTGGGTGAGGGGGACGCATGGCGACCGGCAAACATAGAAAACCACTCAGCATTTTTCTTCCGCCCTGCCGGGCGTAACGCCCCCTCACCGGCCCTAGCGGGCCACCCTCTCCCCGGGGAGGAGAGGGCTCCTTCCTACAGCAACGTTTCCAGCACCCGGTCGGGCGGGGTGTGGCCGTCGATGAAGGTCTTGACGTTGACCACGACCTTCTCGCCCATGTCGATGCGGCCCTCGATGGTCGCCGAGCCCATGTGCGGCAGCAGCACCACGTTGTCGAGCCGCAGCAGCTTCGGGTTCACCGCCGGTTCGTGCTCGAACACGTCCAGCCCGGCCCCGGCGATCTCGCCCTTGGACAGCATGCGGGTCAGCGCCACCTCGTCGATCACCTCGCCGCGCGAGGTGTTGACGATGTAGCAGTGCGGCCGCAGCAGCTTCAGCCGGCGTTCCGACAGCAGGTGGTAGGTGGCGGGCGTGTGCGGGCAGTTGATCGACACCACGTCCATCCGCGCCAGCATCTGGTCCAGGCTGGCCCAGTAGGTCGCCTCCAGCTCCTGCTCCACGTCGGGGTGGACGCGGCGGCGGTTGTGGTAGTGGATCGACATGCCGAAGGCGCGCGCGCGCCGCGCCAGCGCCGAGCCGATCCGCCCCATGCCGAGGATGCCCAGCCGCTTGCCGGTGATCCGGTGGCCCAGCATCGTCGTCGGCCCCCAGCCGGCCCATTGGCCCGACCGCACCAGCCGCTCGCCCTCGGCCAGGCGGCGCGCGGTGGCGAGCAGCAGCGCCATTGTCATGTCGGCGGTGTCGTCGGTCAGAACGCCCGGCGTGTTGGTGACGACGATCCCGCGCTCCCTGGCCGCCCGCAGGTCGATGTGGTCGACGCCGGTGCCGAAGGAGGCGATCAGGCGCAGCTTCGGCCCAGCCTGCTCGATCATCGCGCGGTCGATGCGGTCGGTGACGGTGGGGACCAGCACGTCGGCGACGGCCAGCGCGTCGAGCAGCTGCGCCGTCGTCAGCGGAACGTCGTCGGGATTGAGCCGGGTGTCGAACAGCTCCATCATCCGGGTCTCGATGACGTCCGGCAGCTTGCGGGTCACGACAACGAGCGGCTTCTTCTTGTCGGTCATCGAGCGATGCCTCCCCTAACCTCTTGGCCGGCCTTGCGATGAAAAACGGCCTGTCGTTGCCATACCAAGCGGTTGTGTGACTGTCCAGATGGCTGTGACGAATGACCGCCCTGGCGCGGGCCGGGCCGGGGGTTTGAAGGGCCGTGACAAGCGTTCCGGCTCCCCCTCGCGGCGGGCGGCGGGCCTTGCCCCAAGCGACCACCACTATCTATAGTGCGGTCCTGCGTCGCAGCCCCCGTTTTCCCGGTGCCCCATGCTCGTCCGCCGTTCCGCCCTTGCCGCGCTGGCCCTGCTCGTCGGGTTGGGGGCCGGCTTGGCGTCCGCCGCGGAACCGCGCAAGGAAAAGGACCCGACCCACGCGTCCGGCCTGCCGATCCCGCGCTTCGTCACGCTGCGCGTCGGCGAGATCAACCTGCGCTCCGGCCCCAACGGCAGCTACCCCATCGACTGGGTGTTCACCCGCAAGGACATGCCGGTGGAGATCATCCAGGAGTTCGACACGTGGCGCCGCATCCGCGACTGGGAGGGCAGCGAAGGCTGGGTCCACCAGAGCGCCCTGTCCGGCAAGCGCGGCGCCCTGGTCGTCGGCCCGGTCCGCGCCCTGCGCAAGGCCCCGCAGAGCGACTCGTCGGTCGTCGCCCGCGTCGAGGCCGGCGTCATCGGCTCGCTCAAGAAATGCCAGGGCGACTGGTGCGAGATCGACATCAAGGGCTATCGCGGCTGGCTGCAACGGGCGGATTTCTGGGGCAGCTACCCCGGAGAAAAGATCGAGTGATTTTACCCAGGGTATATTGACGCCCAATTTTACCCGGTGTAAACAAGCGTCCGTCGCCCCGGCCCCGAGCGCCGGAGGCCCCTGGAGCCTGATCATGACCAGCACCGAACCGACCCTCCGTTGCATCGCCTTCGCCGGGCACCGGAGGATCGCCGCCGGCCCCCTCGCCCAGATCGCCCGCGCCGTGAAGGAGCAGGACGACCGCGAGGGCACCCCCGCCATCCTGATCTTCGACGCCGCCACCAGCGCGCGGGTCGAGCTGGACCTGCGCGGCACGCCCGATGAGGTCGTCGCCCGGCTGGAGCCGGCCCCGGCCCCGGAACCGCGCAAGGCCGGACCGGGGCGGCCCAAGCTGGGGGTCGTGTCGCGCGAGATCTCCCTGCTGCCGCGCCACTGGGACTGGCTGGCCACGCAGCCCGGTGGCGCCTCGGTGACGCTGCGCAAGCTGGTGGAGGAGGCCAAGCGCGCCGGACAGGAGAAGGACCGCGCCCGCGACGCCCAGAACGCCGCACAGCGCTTCCTGACCGCCATGGCCGGCGATTTGCCGAACTACGAGGAGGCCACCCGCGCCTTCTACGCGAACGACGCGGCGCGCTTCACCGCGCTGATCGCCGCGTGGCCGGCGGACGTGCGCGACCACGCCGCCGAACTGGCGGCGACGGCGATGGGAAACGCCGGCGACGCGGCCCGCTGACGCCGCGCCGGACCGAGGCCCTCACGCGAAGTCCTTCGCCAGCTCCGCCAGCACGGCCTCGGGCATCACCGCCAGATGGCCGTAGTTGGGGTGGGCGATGCCGACCAGCACCCGCGCGCCCGGCTCGCGGAAGGCGGCGATCTGCGCGTCGGTGAAGTCGAAGTGAAGGAAATGGACCGACGAGGTCTTGCCGGCCGCGTTGGTGCGCTCGACGTCGCCTTCCGGCCGCCCGGCGATGGTCGCGTCGCCGACCTGGATCGTCATGTGCCCTTCGATCCCGCCCAGCGCGCTCAGCACCCGGTCGCGGCGGACCGGATCGTCGATCTCGACCATCACCGTCGCCACCAGCTCGCGTCCCTTGGGGATCAGCGGGTTGTAGGCATGGAGCTCGTCGGCGATCTGCTCCTCCCCGCCCTTCTCGATGTGCAGCATCTCGTGGATCTGCTGCCACATCGTCTCGTAGCTCTCGAAGTAGAAGGTGACGTCCGGGCCGACGGGCAGGCGGCGGTTCCTCTTGACCGCCACCAGGGCCTTGCGGCGATCCAGGCGCTCCTGGGCGTATTGCGCCATCGGCAGGATGTCGGCGCGGGTGATTGCGGTCTTCGCGGCCATGATCCGGGGTCTCCCTCCGTCTTCAAACGGTGATGCCGTAGGCGCGGGCGAACAGTTCGACCGGGTGCAGGTTCTCGGGCAACGGGCCGTCGCCATCGCCGTTGAGCCGGGCGATGCCCTGCATGATGTGCGGTCCGGCGATCGGGCATTCCGACGCGACGAAGCGCTTGCCGGACTTCAAAGCCTGGGTGGCGACCGGCTTGCCGACCTTCAGCGCCACCGGGAAGTTCTCGGTCAACACCCCCCACGACCCGCCATGGCCAGAGCAGCGCTCGATCACCTTCAGGTCGGCCTGGGGGATCAGGCGCAGCATCTCCGCCGCCTTTTGCCCCATGTTCTGGGCGCGGGCGTGGCAGGCGACGTGCAGCGCGACGCCGCCCGGCAGCGGTTCCAGTCCCGGCGCCAGCCCGTCGCGCCGGGCGATGTCGACGATGTATTCGCTGACGTCGAAGGTCGCCTGCGCCAGCGTCTCGACCGCCGCGCGGTGAGGCGCGTCCTTCGGCACGATCAGCGGCCATTCCAGCTTGAGCATCAGGGCGCAGCTCGGCACCAGCGCGACGACGTCGTAGCCCTTGTCGATCCAGGGGCCGAGCGCCCGCGCCACCGCCGCCGCCTTGGCGTCCACCCGCGCAAGGTCGCCCTGCTCCAATTGCGGCATGCCGCAGCAGGCGGGATAGACCACCTCGGTCTCGACCCCGTTGCGGGCCAGCACGGCGCGCGCCGCCATGCCGATGGCCGGGTTGTTGTAGTTGGCGAAGCAGGTCGCGTAGAGCACCGCCTTGCGCTTGCCGAAGGCCGGCGCCTCATGGTTGAGCGGCAACGGTTCGGCCTTGGCGCGCATCGCCAGGGTCTTGCCGGTGAAGGCCGGCAGATGCGCCTCGCGGTGGACGCCCGCGATCTTCTCCAGGACCGGGCGGGTCAGCCGGTTGGTCTCGGCCGAGGCCCAGTTGGCGAGCGGGGCGACCGGACGCGCCAACTCCCCGTTGCGGTCGGTTTGCGTCAACTGCTTCAAGGCGAAGGGGACGCCACGAGTCCGGGTCTCCATCGCCCGGTGGCGGACCATCAGGTGCGGAAAATCCACCGCCCATTCGTGCGGCGGCACGTAGGGGCATTTGGTCATGAAACACAGGTCGCACAGCGTGCAGGCGGCGACGACGCCCTTGAAGTCTTCGGACTTCACGCCGTGCAGTTCGGCGTCGCCCGCGTTGTCGATCAGGTCGAACAGGCGGGGGAAGCTGTCGCACAGGTTGAAGCAGCGCCGGCAGCCGTGGCAGATGTCGAAGACGCGGCGCGTCTCGGCGTCGAGCTTCGCCGCGTCGGTGAAGTCCGGGTTCCGCCAATCGAGCGGATGACGGACCGGGGGTTCGAGGCTGCCTTCGCGCATGGCGTCCCTCTTTTTGGGTGGCAGGCGTGGTGGCCCCCTCCCCATCCCTCCCCCGCTTCGCGGGAGAGGGGGTAGGAGCTTTGCAAGGGCTGGCGGCAGTTCCCTCTCCCGCAAAGCGGGGGAGGGCTAGGGAGGGGGAACCGCTGCTGCCCCCTTCCACCTCACAACGCCTCGAGCGCCTTCTGGAAGCGTCCGGCGTGGCTCTTTTCCGCCTTCGCCAACGTCTCGAACCAGTCCGCGACCTCGTCGAAACCCTCGTCGCGGGCGGTCCGGGCCATGCCCGGATACATGTCGGTGTATTCGTGGGTCTCGCCCGCGATGGCGGCCTTGAGGTTGTTGTCGGTCGCGCCGATCGGCAGGCCGGTGGCGGGGTCGCCGACCTCCTCCAGGAATTCCAGATGGCCGTGGGCGTGGCCGGTCTCGCCCTCCGCCGTGGAGCGGAAAACGGAGGCCACGTCGTTGAAGCCCTCGATATCGGCCTTCTGCGCGAAATAGAGGTAGCGGCGGTTCGCTTGGCTCTCGCCGGCGAAAGCGGCTTTCAGATTGTCCTCGGTCTTGGTGCCCTTCAGCGACATGACTGGTTCCTCCGGACGGTTTCGCCCGGCGTCGCCACGCCCCTCTTGTTCCAAAGCGTCCGGGTGCGCGGCGCGTCCGGCGTCACACGGATCGTCTCACCAACAGTTCGCGTCGTCAACAATCTGGAAAATATCTAAAGACAGCGTCAAGCCGCCGCGCCGCAACGGCTTCGCACGTCCATCCAGACCAGCGTCTGTCTGGTTACTCGCCGTCCTCGACGAGGCGGACGATCACGTCGACCCGCGCGATCCGCGTGCCGGCGGGGGCGGCTGGAAGGTTCCGGATCGCCAGATGGTCGCCGGGGATGTCCTCCAGGCGGCCGGTGTTCTCCAGGAAGAAATGGTGATGGTCGCTGGTGTTGGTGTCGAAGTAGGACTTGCCCGCCTCCACCACCACCTCGCGCAGCAGGCCGGCGTCGGTGAACTGGTTCAGCGTGTTGTAGACGGTCGCCAGCGACACCCGCAGGTCGGCCGACAGAGCCTCCCCGTGCAGTTGTTCCGCCGTCACGTGCCGGTCGCAGCCCTCGAACAGCAGGCGGGCGAGGCCCAGCCGCTGGCGGGTCGGACGCAGGCCAGCGCCTTGCAGACGGTCGAGAACGCGCTTGAAGGGGCGGGTGGCGGTCATCATGGGCGGAACCCGGAGCGCGATGGACGCGGCACAAGGCCGCAGACCGTTCCAATGTAGAACCTTTCCACCGCGCGACGCAAGAAAGCGCGTCGCGCGGTGGAGTGGCTGGCCCGATTGCGCCCGGTCAGTAGCCGGACGCGATCCGCTCGATCAACTGCTTCACCGTCGGGATGAAGCCGTCCTTGTAATAGGGGTCGGACGCGAAGCGGTAGGCGTTGTGGCCGGCGAACATGAGCTGGTTTTCGCAGTCGTCGGTGTGGCTGACCGCCTGGAGCGTCTTCTGGATGCAGAAGGAACGCGGGTCGGCCTTCTTGCCGGTGGTGCCGGCCTCGTTCTGCATCCAGTTGGAGAAGCCGCAGGCCGACAGGCAGCCCATGCAGTCCACCTGGTCGCGCAGAATCTTCTCCGACTGATCCGGGGTCACGAAGACCAGCGTGCTGTCCGGGGTCTTCAGCGCGGTGGTGAAGCCCTGGCTCAGCCAGCCCTCGGCGCGGACCTTGTCGGTCTCGGTCACGTAGACCGGGCGGCCGCGCGGACCGACCGGGAATTCGGCCGAATGCTCGCCCACCGGCTTGGAGAGATAGGCGATCTGGCGCTCCGAGCGGCCCATCAGGTCGAGCAGGAACGGGTTCTTGACCGCCGACGAATAGAAGCCGGTCGGCGAGAAGCGGTTCAGGAACACGTCGCCCGGCTTCAGGTTCAGCAGCCGGTTCTTCCAAGCGGTGGAGATCGGGCTTTCCTGGGTCAGCAGCGGACGGGTGCCGTACTGGAAGGCGATGGGGCCGAGATCGGGGTTGTCGATCCAGTCCTCCCACTCCGACAGCCACCACACGCCGCCCGCCATGACGATGGGGGTGTCGTTCATGCCGAAGCTGTTCATCATCTGGCGCAGCGCCAGGACGCGGGGGAACGGATCCTCCGGCTTCTGCGGATCTTCCGAGTTGGACAGGCCGTTGTGGCCGCCGGCCAGCCACGGGTCCTCGTAGACCACGCCGCCCAGGTTCTCGCGGAACTTGTGGTAGGCGCGCAGCCACAGCGCGCGGAAGGCGCGGGCCGACGACACGATGGGGTAGTAGTGCACGCCGTAGCTGACGGCGATCTCGGCCACCTTGTAGGGCATGCCGGCGCCGCAGGTGACGCCGTGGATCATCCCCTTGGAGCCTTCCAGCACGCCGTGCAGGATGTGCTCGGCGCCGCCCATCTCCCACAACACGTTCATGTGGATGCGGCCCTGGCCGTTCGACGCCTCGTGCGCCATGCGGGCCTGGGCGATGCCGCCCTGGATGCCGAAGGCGATCAGTTCGTCGTGACGCTCACGCCGGGTCTTGCCCTTGTACTCTTGCGGCAGTAGGTTGCCGTTATCGTCATAGCTGTCGGCGTTGACCCCCGAAAAGGTGCCGATCCCGCCGGCGGCCGCCCAGGCGCCGGAGCTTTCGCCGTTGGACACGGCAATCCCCTTGCCACCCTCGACGAGCGGCAGAACATCCCGGCCGGACATCGGCAACGGCTTCAACGCCTTCAACGAACCCTCCAAAAACCGTACACGCGTCCCGAGGGACGCCCGATCAAAGCGGCGGACACCAGACGACGAAAGACCCCGTCGGAAACCGGACCGGTTGCCGGCAGGGTGCGCCATGCGGTTCTATATATGAGGAATTGCGCCGTCCTACGAGGGGATTCGGACCGTCGCGCAAAAAACGTTCACGGTTTTCCGCAACTGCGAACGGAAGAATCGGGTCATTCCGCTCCCAACTCCGTCCCGGATCCGCCATTCGGCTCCCCTGCCAGCTCCGCCGCCAGCCGGCCCGGCGCGTCGGTGAAGACCCCCGTCACGCCCCAGGCGAACATCGTCCGCGCCCGTTCCGCGTCGTTGACCGTGTAGGCCAGCACCGGGCGCCCGGTGGCGCGATAGGCGGCGACCGTCTCCGGAGTCTGCCATTCGTGGTTCACGTTGATGGTCGCGGCGCCGACGCGGTCGGCGATGGCTGCCCAATCCGCCGGCTCCTTCCAGATCAGATAGCCGCGCGGGATCTCCGGCCAGAGATCGCGCGCGACCTCCAGGCTGGGCACCTCGAAGCTGGAGAGCAGCAGCGGCCGCCCGGCCGGCCACAACCGGCGCAGGACCGCCAGCGCGGCCTCCGCCGTCGCCACGTCCTGCCCCGGATAGGGCTTGATCTCCAGGTTCAGCGATAGGCCGAGGTCGCGGATCAGCTCCACCGCCTCCTCCAGCGCCGGCACCCGCTCGTCGGCGAAGCGCGGGTCGAACCAGGACCCGGCGTCGAGTTGGCGCAACGCCTCCAGATCGAGCAGCGGCACCGGCCCCCGGCCGGTGGTGGTGCGGTCCAGCGTGTCGTCGTGGATGATCACCGGCCGGCCGTCGCGGGTCAGCATCACGTCCAGCTCGACCCAGGAGGCGCCCTGGCGGGCAGCCTCGCGAATCGAGGCCAGCGTGTTTTCCGGGGCGCTTTCCTTGGCGCCGCGATGGCCGATCAGGCGGGGAAGAGTCGACAGCATGGGGCACACCGGAGTAAGAGCGGTCGCTTTCCTAATGACCGAATTCGTCGAGGCGGGAAAGAGCGATGAAGCCCCTGCACAGCGTTTCCGATCTGGTGGCCGCCGGGCTGATGACGCCCGACGCCGGCAAGGCCGTGGAAACGGTGGCCGAGCGCTACGCCGTGGCGCTGACCCCCTACCTGCGCGACACGCTGGCCGGGCGCGGCGCCGACGATCCCCTCTACGCCCAGTACGTCCCCTCCCCGCAGGAGGCGCACACCACCCCGGAGGAGCGCGAGGATCCCATCGGCGACGTGGCGCGCAGCCCCGTCAAGGGCATCGTCCACCGCTACCCGGACCGCGTCCTGCTGAAGCCGCTGCACGCCTGCGCGGTCTATTGCCGCTTCTGCTTCCGCCGCGAGATGGTCGGCCCCGGCGGCGAGGCGCTGAGCAACGAGGAGATGGACGCGGCGCTGGCCTACATCCGCGACCACGAGGCGATCTGGGAGGTCGTCGTCACCGGCGGCGACCCGCTGCTGCTGTCGCCGCGCCGGTTGCGCGGCATCGCGCAGGCCCTGTCGACGATGCCGCATGTCGGCGTGCTGCGCCTGCACAGCCGCATCCCGGCCGCCGATCCCGGCCGGGTGACCGGCGAGCTGATCGAGGCGCTGACCGCCCCCGGCCTCGCCACCTGGATGGCCGTCCACATCAACCACGCCGACGAGCTGACGCCGGAGGTGCGCGCCGCGCTGGCCCGGCTGGTGGAGGCGGGCATCCCGCTGCTGGGCCAGACGGTGCTGCTGAAGGGCATCAACGACAACCCGGCCGCGCTGGAGGCCCTGTTCCGCGGGCTGGTGCGCAACCGGGTGAAGCCCTACTACCTGCACCACCCCGACCTCGCCGCCGGCACCAGCCATTTCCGCAACAGCCTCGCCGAGGGGCAGGCGCTGGTGAAGGGGCTGCGCGGCCGGGTCTCGGGCGTCTGCCAGCCGACCTACGTGCTGGACATCCCCGGCGGCCACGGCAAGACCCCGGCCGCCGCCGCCTGGATCGCGGAGGACGGCGAGGGGACGTACAGGGTCGAGGACTTCACCGGCACGACCCACCGTTACCGGGGTTAGCGCGGCCAGAGCGCCGGGGTGCCGAACAGCGGGTCGGGATTCAGCAGGGCGTTGTGGACGCCGACGACCGAGGCGAAGCCGGTCCACAGGATCAGCGGCAGCCAGAGCGCGGCGATGCTCCGGTCGTCTCGGATCACCAGGGCGATGCAGGCCGAACTGACCACGAAGAAGCCGATGGTCCAGGCGGCGGCCAGGATCGGGCTTCCCAGCGTGAAATAGACCAGGGCGAAGGTCGCGTAGATCGCCCAGCTCACGGCCTGGAGCGCCAGCAGGCTCCCCCGGTGCCGGATCGGCCGCGCCGGATCCAGCAGCCGCAGATCGCCCCAGAGCTGGACGATGTTCAGCGAGAACCACATGACCGGAAACACCCAGCCCGGCGGTTGCAGGGGCGAGGGCGCGTGTCCGGCGAAGGGTTGCGTCCCACGCTCGACGAAACCCCAGGCGTTGACCAGCAGCCAGAACAGCAGAGGTTGCCACCAGCGCACACGGAACGGGGCGGACGGCGGACGGCGGGAGGAGAGAGTCGTGTCGGTCATGCCCCGCGACATAGCGCTGGCGGCGGCGCGGTCAAGCCGCCGCTTCGGCTTCCGGCCAAGGAGATGGGCGGAGAGCGGAACGGGAATCTCTTGGCGAAAAAAACACCTCCATAGGAAGAAAACACACACAGGAAACCATTGACAAAGAGTGGATATTTCTCAATAACACCATTATAAGGCGATTAAAATTATATCAAAACGCCTTTTTGATTTGTGTTCAAAGAATGGCCACCGTCTCCGAAGCGCTTCACATCGCGGTTGGCTTGCATCGACGGCAGGACTTCGCGCAAGCCGCCAAAATCTACCAGGACATCATCGCGGCGGCCCCGATGGTGGCCGACGCGTGGCATCTCCTGGGCCTGCTCCTGCACCAGACTGGGCAGCATGCGGACGGCATCGCCTGCATCCAGGCCGCGATCCAGCGCGACCGGTGCTACGCGAACTATTACGACAGCCTGGGCTCAGCCTACCGCGCCTTGCCGGACACGGCCTTGGCGGCCGCCAGTCACCGGCTGGCCATCGCCCTGGAGCCGGACAACCGGAAGCCCTATGCCAATCTCGGCAACGCCCTTCGCGACCATGGCGTGATGGAAGCGGCGGAACGGGCGTACCGTCGGGCGGCGCGGCTGGACCCCACGCACGGCGCCGCGCTGATCCCGCTGGCGGCGTGCCTGACGGCGCTGGGGCGTGGCGGCGAGGCAGCCCGCGTCCACAGGATCGGCGTCGCCCTGACGCCGGACCTGTCCCTGGCCCTCGACGCCTGGGCGAAGGCCTGCCTCGCGGACGGCGGCGCCCCGGACGTCGCCGAGCGGCTGTGCAAGCGTCTGAACGCGGCCGACCCCGGCAACCCGGAACGCATCCACAATCTCGGCCTCGCCAAGCTCACCGCGTCGACTCTTCTCACCGCCCATCTGTCCGAGGCCGCCCGGCTGGTCGATTGCGGAAAAATCCGTGCCGCCCTCGACCTGTTCAAGACCGCCGGCCTCCGCCACGGTCACGGGAACGCCCTGAGGAATTACTTCGGCACCGCGCTGCTGGCGATCCAGAGCGGGGTGATCGACGAGCCGGTGCTGGACTCCGTCGTGGCGACGGCCCTGCCCCATCTCGCCGCCAACCCCGGCGACATCAACGCGGTCGCCGTCGTCTGCTACGCCCTCTACCGCCGGGGCAAATTGGCCGTGGCTTCCCGGTTCTTCCGCAAGTTCAGTCGGCACCCGTCATCGACCGGCGAGGCGGACGCGTTCGAACGGTTCTGGACGATGGTCCAGGGAGAGCCGCGCTTCTTCGCAACCCTGGCCGCCTACGAGCCCCGCCTGCTCCAGCGACGGATGCACCACGTCCTCGCCCCACCCCGTCCGGACGCTGGGCCGATCATCCTGGCGGGATGCGACGAGGGCTACTGGCGGCGCTTCGGCGTCGCATTCCTGGCCTCCTGGGAGGAGCGGGCGCCATCCTGCGCGCTGCACGTGCACCTCATCAACCCGTCCGGGGAAACGCGCGCGGAGTTGGAACGCCTCCACGCCGCCCGGCCGGCCAAGCTGTCGGCTTCCTGCGAGATCTTCGACGACGCGGGACTGTCCAACCACCAGCGCGTCACCTACTACACCTGCGCGCGCTTCGCCGTCGCGGAGCGGTTGCTGCGCGAGGCCGGCGTCCCGGTCGTGCAGGTGGACATCGACGCGACGTTCGACGCGGATCCCGGCGCCGCGATGGCGGCTTGGCCGGGGTGGGACATCTCGATCATGCGGGACAAGCGGGGCCGCGGCCCCATGCGGGATTTTCTCGCCGGCTTCATGGCCTTCAACGCGACGGAGGGCGGGCATGGTTTCCTCGACCTCGTCCTGCGCTACATCGGCTGGCATTTCGACCGGGGACTGGTCTTCTGGGGCCTCGACCAGGCCGCCCCCTACTGCGTGTTCGACCACCTCAAGGGAACCGGGCGCGCGCCCGCGACCGTGTGGCACGACTTCGAACGCTTTCCGTTCCTGCATTTCCTGAAGAAATAGGCCCGACTCACTCCGGGATCAGGAACTGCACGCCGAACCAGCGCCAGCGCCCGTCGGGGGCCGGCAGGGTGCAGTTGACCCGGGCCCGGCCGGGCGGGAAGGGTTCCTTGATGCGGACCTCCACCCGGTCCTCGGTGATGCGTTCCAGCACCGTGCGGCCCTGCCCAGCGGCGAAGCAGGCCAGTTTGGAGCTGTCGCCGACGCTGTCCGCGATGGTGAAGCCCAGCGGCGGCGGGTTCACCGTCACCAGGGGATCGTCCGGCGTCAAATCCGACACCGGCAGGGGCAGCGCGTTGGCGGCCAATTGGAAGCGGTCGACGCTGCCGTAGGTCTCGTTCATCACGAAGCGTGGCAGGCTCCACGGATCGGCCTGCGGGTGGAGGACGCCCGATTGCTGGCCGAAAGCCGCGACGAAGCCCATCTCCGCCACCGTCTTGCGCACCGCCAGCGAGTACTCGCCCTGCGGGTAGGAGAACAGCGTCGGGCGCTGCCCCAGCTCCGTCTGGAAGCGGTCGGACATGCGGCGCAGTTCCGCCGCGACCTCCGCCGCCGTGCGCGGGACCAGCGACTGGGTGGAGGCGCCCAGCCCCCCGATGGTGACGCCGGCCGCCGCCATCTGCCGGATCTCCGGCCACGTCATGTGGGCGGGGGAGCCGCGATCGACCGCGTCTGTGGCGACGAACAGGGTGAAGGGCAGGCCGGCCGCCTTCAGCCGGGGCCACGCTTCCTGGTAGGCGGAGCGGCTGGCCTCGTCGATGGTGATGGCGACCGCGCGGTCGGGCAGCGGCTTGCCGGCCTTCAGCGCGTCGAGAATCCTGGTGAGCGGCAGGACTTGGTAGTCGCCGTCGGTCAGCTCGTCGAGATGCGCCTCGAACTGGTCGAGGCGGATGCTGATCGACGGGTTCTGGTCCTCGCCGAAACGGTCGTAGGCGAAGACCACCGCGCTGTTGCCGGTCTCCGCCGCGACGGCCACGCGCCCCACCGGGACCAAGGCGGTCCAGACGGTCAACGCGGCGGTGGCGAGCGCCTTGACGGCACGGCGAAACAGCATGGCATCCTGTGGGATGGGAAGCCGGGGCGAACCCCGACTCGACGCAAGAGGTGTGCCACACTCGACGTCGCCGGGACAAGCCCACCTCACCTCTTTTGCGCTCACAATCCGGAGGCGATGCGCGCGTGCAACAATCCGTCCGCGCTTTCGCGCAATTCCGCCTTCGCCGGAAGGGGGATCACCGTCGCCTCCGGCGGAACCGGATCACATCATCCGGCCGCCCACCGCCGTGTCGGCCAGCAGCGGATAGCGTTCCGCGTCGGGCAGCTGATAGTGCCACCACTCCGAAGCGTAATGGTCCCAGCCGGCCCCGCTCATGACCCCCAGCAGAAGCGCGCGGTTGCGCTGCTGGTCGGCGGTCAGATCGGTGCGGCCGTGGTGCGACCGCTCGGTCATCTCGTCGAAGCCGGTCCCCATGTCGAGCGGCCGGCCGCCGGCGTCCACCAGCGTCAGGTCGATGGCGACGCCGCGCGTGTGGTTGGAGCCCAGGCGCGGGTCGGCGATGTAGGTCGGGTCGGGGAAGGCGTGCCAAAGCCTCCATTGCGCCTCGACCGGGCGGAAGGCATCGTACACGCGCAGCCGGCAGCCGATCCCGTGCGCCAGCGCGATGGAGGCCCGCAGCCGCCGGGCCGCCTCGGGGTGCAGCAGGCACACCGGCGCGCGGTAGATCGGAACACCGGACAGATTGTCGGCGGTGGCGTAGAGAAGGTCCAGATCGATGTCGTAATCCGGCGGCGCGATGTCGATCAGCATGATGCGTAAAACCGTTAGTGTGCGAATGGGAGGGCCTGAGAGTGCTGTCTAGCACGGGGAAGACGGGGCGATGAAGGTCCTGGGACTGGACACGGCGACGTCGGGCTGCTCCGCCGCGCTGTGGAACGACGCGGCTGCCGATGCCCGATCCGATGGGAAGCGCATCACCGTCCGGCGCAGCGCGCCGATGGCGCGCGGCCAGGCCGAGTTGCTGGTGCCGCTGGCCCAGGCCGTCCTGGAGGAGGCCGGTGCCGGCTTCGCGGATCTCGACCGCATCGCGGTGACGGTCGGGCCGGGCGCCTTCACCGGCCTGCGCATCGCGCTGGCCGCCGCGCGCGGCATCGCCGTGGCGCACGACCTGCCCGTGGTCGGCGTCACCACCTTCGACGCCGTCGCCCACGGCCTGCCGGAGGTGGAGCGCGCCGGCCGTTCGGTGCTGGTCGCGGTCGACAGCCGCCGGACGGAGCCCTTCCTCCAACTGTTCGACGCCGCCCTGACCCCAGTCGGCGAACCAACGATGCTGGACCCGGCGGCGGTGCCCGGCTGGCTGGACGGATTCCTGCCCGCCGACGCGCCGCTGCTGCTCGCCGGCGACGGCGCGACGGCGCTGCTTGTCGTGCTGGGTCAAAGGGACGGCCTGTCGGTGGCGGCGGGCGACGGCACGCCGGACGCCGCCGTGGTCGCGGCGCTGGGCGCGGCGCGGCCGGCCGGGCTGCCGGCCGAGCCCTTCTATCTGCGTCCGCCCGACGTCACGCTGCCGAAGCCCAAACCGTGACCGCCGCGACCGGGCGGGGCGGCATCGCGCTGCACCCCGCCGGCCCGCTGGAGGCCGCCGTGGTGGCGGCGCTCCAGCAGGCCTGTTTTCCTGACGATCCCTGGGACGAGGCGTCCATCGCCACGCTGGCCTGCCCGCCCGGCGGCTTCGCCGTGCTGGCCCTAAACGGGGAGGAGCCGATCGGCTTCGCCCTGGCCCGCGTTGCGGCGGAGGACGCCGAGATCCTGGCCATCGGCGTGCTGCCGTCCGGCCGCCGCGCGGGCGCGGGGCGCCGCCTGGTGGACGCCGTGTCGACCGGCGCGCGACGTCTGGGCGCGACCGCGTTGTTTCTTGAAGTGGCCGAGGACAACGAAGCGGCACGGAGTCTATACAAGGCTTGCGGCTTCTTTTCGGTCGGCCGGCGCCCCGGATACTACAAGCGTCGGGACGGGCGGGTGGCCGCCCTAGTGCTGCGTCACGACCTGTCCGCGGGCTAGGCGTTAATTTTTCCGCACCCGCAAGCGGTGGACGCCGGTCAAATCCTCCTGGTCCTCCGCATTCAGAGACAGAATGCTGTGCCCCAGTTCCGCCAAGGAACGGGGCACGTTTTCCAAGGGTTCACCCGCGTTCAGGCGGACTTCCAGGGCCTGTCCGACCGCCATCCGCTCCACCATCAACTTGGTCTTGACGAAGGTTAACGGGCAGACCTCGTTGGTGATGTCGAGAAACAAGTCGGTGGAGTTTTTTTCGCTCATTGCTTCCTCTTTATGATCAAAGGATGGATATTGCACCTTGGCACAAACCTCTTTATATGGAGAGGAACGAATGCTGCGGAGCAAGCTTACATGAGCAACGGGTCCCCTTCCAACGCGCTGTTGTCTCTGACCACGGAGATCGTGGCGGCGCATGTCTCCAACAATACAGTGGCTCTCAACGATCTTCCGACGCTGATCGAGCAGGTCTACAAGTCGCTGGCCAATGTCGGGACCGAGCCCACGGTGACGGAAGAGCGGCCTCAGCCCGCCGTTCCCATCAAGAAGTCGGTGACCCCGGATTACATCGTGTGCCTGGAAGACGGCAAGAAACTCAAGATGCTGAAGCGGCATCTGAAGACAGCGTACAATATGTCGCCCGAAGAATACCGCGAGCGTTGGGGCCTGCCGACCGATTACCCGATGGTCGCGCCCAACTACGCGCGCCAGCGCAGCTCGCTGGCCAAGCAGATCGGCCTGGGCACGCGCGCGCGCCGCGGCGCCGCCTGAACGGCCCCGTTCTGACGGATTTATGACGGATCGCCGCCGTTTTGGCGGCCCGATGAGGCCGGTCTCCCCGACGATGTCGGTTGACCGGCGCCCGTCGCTTCGTGTTATCCCTTGCGATGCGTGTGTGCCCACTCCTTCGATCCGGTCGCTTGCTCCCGGTGACGATGGCGGTCGGTACGGCGCACCGTCGCGAACCACGGCAGCGAACCGTCGATATGGCTGATACGAGCGTGGACCAGGGCGAAGCGTCCGGAATTCGGATGGGCTCCCTGGAAGTGCGGCTGGCCGAGACCGCCGCCGAGATCGACTGGGCGCAGGCTCTGCGTTACCGGGTTTTCTACGACGAGATGGCGGCCGTCCCGACGGACGCGATGAAGGCGCAACTGCGCGATTTCGACGAGTTCGACGCGCTGTGCGACCATTTGCTGGTGATCGATCACGCGCGGGGCAACGGGCCGGACATGGTGGTCGGCACCTACCGGCTGATCCGCCGCCCGGCCGCCGCCAGGGCCGGCCGTTTCTACTCCAGCGACGAATACGACATCTCCCCCTTGGTCGCCTGGCCGGGCGAGATTCTGGAGCTTGGGCGGTCCTGCGTGGACGCCGGCTACCGGACGCGCGGCAGCATGCAACTGCTGTGGCGGGGGATCGCGGCCTATGTGTTCCACCACGACATCGCGCTGATGTTCGGCTGCGCCAGCCTGCCGGGGACCGATCCGGGCGCGCTCGCCGAACCGCTGGCCTACCTTCACCACCACCATCTGGCCCCCCCCGATCTCCGTGCCACGGCCCTGCCCGAGCGCTATGTCTCGATGAACCTGATGGACAAGGACCGGATCGACCCGAAGCGGGCGCTGAACATCCTGCCGCCGTTGATCAAGGGCTATCTGCGGCTGGGTGGCTTCATCGGCGACGGCGTGGTGATCGACCACCAGTTCAACACCACCGACGTCTGCATCGTGGTCAAGACCGACCTGATCACCGACAAGTATTTCAAGCATTACGAACGTCGCAGCCGCGACGGCCAACCGGGCTGAGTTCCACGATGACCGAAACCGCGCAAGCGTTGGGATCGACCGGACGCGGCGCGCTGCGCCTTGCGGCCTACGCGCTGTGGACGGTGACGCTGATCCCGGTGCAGGCGGTGGCCGTGGCGCTGAAGCGGCCGCTGCGGCACCGGCTGCCGGTGTTCTACCACCGCGCTTGTGCCCGCCTGATGGGCCTGGACGTGGTCGTCCGCGGGCAGCGGGCGACCGAGGGACCGGTGCTGTTCGTCTCCAACCATTCCTCCTATCTGGACATCACGGTTCTGGGATCCGTCATCCCCGGTTCCTTCATCGCCAAGACCGAGGTGGCCGGCTGGCCGTTCTTCGGGCTGCTCGCCAAGCTGCAACGGACGGTGTTCGTCGAGCGCAAGGCGCGCACGGAGGTCGGCAAGCAGCGGGACGACATCGGCGCCCGCCTGGAGTCCGGCGACAGCCTGATCCTGTTTCCCGAGGGCACGTCGAGCGACGGCAACCGCACGCTGCCCTTCAAGACCGCCCTGTTCGCGGTGGCTTCCCGGCGCATCGCAGGCAAGGCGCTGACGGTGCAGCCGGTCAGCGTGACGCCGACGCGGCTGGACGGGATTCCCATGGGGATCGCCTTCCGCCCCTTCTACGCCTGGTACGGCGACATGGACCTCGCTCCGCACCTGTGGCAAGCGTTCAAGCTCGGCGGTATGACCGTCGAGGTGGAGTTCCACCCCCCGGTGACCATCGACGGCTTTTCCAGCCGCAAGGCCATCGCCGAGCATTGCCAACGCGCTGTCTCGCAAGGAGTCGTCCGTGCCGTAACCGGCCGCCACGACGCGCCGGCCCTGGTGGAACCGCAAAAGGCGATCGCTTGATCATTCCTTGTTTTCCTCACGGGAACGCTTGAATCCGGCGAAGCTGTCGCCTATAAACAGCGGGCACGCGGGTGTAGCTCAATGGTAGAGCAGAAGCTTCCCAAGCTTACGACGAGGGTTCGATTCCCTTCACCCGCTCCAACGACTTCCCTAAGAGATCAATGAGTTAGCATCGAACCGGGATGCAGTTCGGTGCTTCGGTGTGCCTGATTTTGCTCCATGCTAGCTTACATCCGGGCTTACACAGGGCGTGTAGGCGGACTGTAAGCCGATGGCGGGCGAATCGACGCCCTCACGCGGAAAGCCCGCCCAGCGGCCTTGTAAGCGCCTCTCGTGTAAGTAGGGGGTGACACAAGCATGGCCCGCGTCCGCCTTACCAAGCCCCTTGTGGACGAGCTACAGCTGCCGGAGAAGGGGCAAGCCTTCGTCTGGGATAGCGAGGTGCCCGGCTTCGCCGTCCGCGCCACGCCCAGCGGTGCGAAAGCCTGGATCGTGCAGATGCGGGTTCGTGGCGGCAAGGAACGCCGCATGACCATCGGGTTCTGCAACAAGGTGCCGCTCGACAAGGCGCGCCAGGAGGCCAGGAAGGTGCTCGCCACCGCCGACCTTGGCCGTGACCCTGCCCAGGAGCGCAAGGAGGCGCGCGAGGTCAAGCCGGATCTGAACCCGACCTTCACCGACTTCTCGACCCGCTGGATGACCGAGGTGGCCGAGCGCCGCAACCGTGACGGCACCCTGAAGAACCGTCGCTTGCTGTTGAAGAACCACGTCCTGCCGGTTCTGGGCGAAAAGCGGATAGCCGACATCCAGCGCAAGGACATCGAGGATCTGCATCACCGGATTTCCCAGCGTTTTCCGGTCGCGGCGAATCGGGCTGTGTCCCTCTGTTCCGCCATCTTCTCCGCCGCCGAGCGGTGGGGAATGCTGCCAGCCAACCCCGCCTTCAAGATCGAGCGGAACACCGAGGAGGGCCGTGAGCGCTATCTGACGCCAGAGGAGATTGCCCGCCTGCATGTGGCGCTGGACCAAAGCCCCGCGCAGGACTCCGCCGACGTGGTGCGTCTTCTGCTGCTGACCGGCGCACGGGTGGGCGAGGTGTTGGCAATGCAGTGGTCCCATGTCGATCTGGCGGTCGGCATGTGGATCAAGCCGGCCGCCACGACCAAGCAGAAGCGCATCCATCGTGTCCCCCTGTCGCCGGCCGCCGTCGAGGTGCTGACCAAGCGTCAAGCTGCCAAAACGGCCAAGCGACCCAAGGCGGAATCGCCGCCGTGGGTTTTTCCCGGTGACGGCACGGACGGCCATATGACGACCATCCGCACCTTCTGGGCGGCGGTTTGCCGCCGGGCCAGGATCGAAGGTGTCCGGGTTCACGATGTCCGCCATACCTTTGCCAGCCTGCTTGTGTCGTCAGGTGAGAGCCTCCCTGTGGTGGGTGCCCTGCTGGGGCACACCCAGGCGAAGACGACCAGCCGTTATGCTCATCTCCTTGATGATGCACTGAGAGCTGCAACGCAAAAAATTGCCGCGATAATTGTGAACGGCTCGAAAAATGGCTGATGATCTGTTTCTCATCGAGTCGTGTGGTATTTTACATTCTCATAAGCCGAGATGGGAAAGTAAGGAAAACTATGGAAATTTGAGACGAGCTGTCTCATTGATAGAGTCAATGGCATCAAAAATACTGAGTGATGATCATAGTAGGGATATATAAAAGTTGCGTTTCGGGATTTACATTAAAGAACATTATCTGCCTGAAAGAAAACGTTTAGCATTAATAGGATGAAAGTGTGGGAATTATTACCCATCTCAGACCTGTCCGTATTATGTTTGGCGTGATGCTCATATGGAGATTGCATGGGAGTATTTGAGGCGCTCCTCAGATTACAAGACGTATTTCTCAAGATATATGAGAAAACTGAGTGAATGTTTTCCGTTCATTGCGGATTGTGTAATCGCGAAATTCGGTAGTCCGGAAAATTACCCGGAACCTTACAGAGAATTCGTCCACACTTATAAAGTGAAGGAGGACTTTCATAGCGCTTGTAGAATGCTATCTCAGTCAAATAATTACAAGGCACAATTTTAGCACTTAGATGAAAATAATGGGGATTCTTGGAGAAGCAAAAGGAATATACAAATAAGTGAGAGGACCTATGATATCATAAATATTCTTCAACATTTTGGCGTTACGCACCAAGATTGCAACATTACACCAGTTTTCTCACGGCATACCCAGCCAGTTAAAGTAGTCGGCACGAAGCACATGCTAAAAAATGAAATATACTGCTTATACCGGCTCACGCCTGAACTGACTCTGGGGGCGCAGGGGATTCCCAAATTATAGCGAGCATGATTCACCGAAGCTCCACCGGGAGTGGGGGTGACTATGTCGGCAAGCCTGAAGATCGCGGACGGGATGACGGCGGCGGCCCTGCG